>NZ_JAMXLH010000048.1 GCF_024281035.1 Paraburkholderia sp. | reverse complement strand
AAAGCCGATCGCCGCCATCGCGATCAGGCAGATGATCAGCGGAAACGCGACGAAGTCCCAGCGATTGGGCAGCACCCGCCACGCCGAAGCGTTGGCCGTGCGGTTCAGGTTGAAGCCGAACTCCATTCAGGCGCCCTCCGTGCAGGCCGCCGCGCGGGCGGCGTCGAATCCGGGCGCGCGTCCCGGGCGGGACGCAGAGATAAAGGCAAGGCGCATGGGTGCAATGACTCGTTGGCGTTGATCAGACGCGGGCGGCGCTGGTGTCGCCCGTGCTACCTGAATACTGCCTGGATGCCGCCCGGATACTTCCACGAGCGTGCGCATGTCCGGGCGGGCAGCTACCTTTGGCTTGCCTGGGGCTAATCGGCACGACACTACTACAACCTGTATGACAGGCACAACCTCGCCCCTGTCACGCGTCAGCGGCGGCGCGGCATGCGGGTCCGCCGTCCGGCAGTGCCCGACGCATCAAAACACCAATGCTCGCAACACGTTATCGAGAGGTAAAATCCCTGCTCGGCGTCAGATCCCGCCCGTCAGCAAGACGGGCGACCGCCGCACTGCCTACCGGCCCCGCCGCTCGCCACCGCCCACGCCCACCCACGATTTCGAAGGCCGATGAACAGGAGATTCTTGCGTCAGACCGCCATAGCCGTCGGGGTCGTCGCAGTCGCGCTCGGCTGCTGGCTCGTGGCGGGCCTGCTCGCCGACCGCATGGTTCGCCGGGAACTCGGCACGGCGCTGCACGTACAGCGCCAGATGACGCGCTCGGTCGTCGACAACATGGCGGAGGTCATCGCGAGCGATCTCGCGATGTTGCGGGCGATTCCCGCAACCATGGCCGAAACCGGCATCGCCCAGCGGGCGCTCAGCGCTGCGGAGAAATACGCCGTAACGCCCCAGCTGACGCAACCGGAGCGCCGCAACGAACTGCTGCGCACGCCCGCACTCTTGATGGCCGACCGCTTCCTGCACGACGCCCAGGGTTTCTCGGGCCTCGACGCCATCTGGCTCGTCAACGACAACGGCGTCTGCGTCGCATCGAGCAACGCGTCCGACAAGGCGACCTACGTCGGCGCGAACATGCGCGGGCGCACCTATCTGAACAACACGCTGCTCGGCGCGTTCTCCGAAACCTACGGCGAGGATGTTCCGGGCGGCGAGCCCGGCATCGTCGTCGCCGCGCCCGCTTACAACGACGGTCTGCTGGTCGGCGCCGTCGTGGCGAAAGTCGGCATTGCGCGTCTGCGGCATTGGGTGACGCATCCGGGCACCTTCGTCACCGACGGCAACGGCGTCATCATCATGGCGCACGACAGCGCGCTCGAAGGGCTCGCAATGCCAGGTTCGCCAGGCGCGCGAGGCTCGCCCGTCGCGCACACGAACGCCAGCACCGGCATCGGCACAGCGGCGAAAAAACGCCTTTCGGAAATCGGGCTGCGTTCCGCTGCGCAACGCGCGCTCGCGAGCGCCCCCTGGATGCCGCCCGCGGACGCCGCCCAGATGATCGAATTGCCGGGCCTGCACGTGCCCGCGCTGTATGAGGCGCGCGGCGGGCTCAATTCCGGGCTGTCGGCTCATCTCGTCGATCCGCTTCAGGCTTGGCCCGAACTGCTCGCGAACCGGCGGCGCGACCAGCTCATGATCTTCCTGACGCTCGCGGGCTCGGCCGCACTGGCCGCCGTGATCTCGGTGTCGTGGGTGCGCGAGCGGCGTCTGCACCGCGCGAGCCGCGACCTCGCCGAGCAGTTGCAGTCGGCCAACGCGCAGCTCGCCGCCGAGGCGCGCCACGACGCGCTGACCGGCGCGCTCTCGCGCCGCTACTTCCTCGATCTGCTGCGCCGCGAAATCGACCGCGCCTACGCGAGCGGCACGACGCTGTGCATGGCGATCGCCGATCTCGACTACTTCAAGCAGATCAACGACCGCTTCGGTCACGCGGCCGGCGACCACGCGCTCAGGCATTTTGTCGAAACCTGCCGCAGCGGGCTGCGCGCCGAGGACGAAGTGGGACGTCTCGGCGGCGAGGAATTCGGCATTCTGCTGCCCGCGACCTCGCTTTCGACGGGGCGCGAGGTGGTCGAACGCCTGCGCCAGAAGGTCAAGAGCGGCGCACGCGGCGAGCTTCCCCCGGACGCGAATCTGAGCGTAAGCATCGGCATCACGGAACTGGCTGTGTCGCAGGATCTGCCCGAGCGGCTGCTGAGCCGCGCCGATCTTGCGCTTTATGTGGCGAAGGCGGCCGGGCGCGACCGCTGCGAAGTGATGCCCGCCGACGGCGCCCTGCCGCCGCGCGCGGCAACCGAAGCGTTGTAGCGGCAAGAAACGGGCACGCGCGTGCGGCAAGCCGCCCTGGACATGCCGGGCATGCGCGGTATCATCCACCGGACATTGGCACCGCGATTGGCACCGCGATTGGCGCCGCACTGTGCGGCGCGCTCCATCATCAACACCGTAACGTTTCACTCACGCCGGAGGTATGCATGAAGGGGAATCTGGTCATTATCTGCCGCGATCAGGATGCTCACGCGTTCGACCAGTTGATGGTCGAATACGGCGCGTTTCAGACGCGCCTGTCCTCGACCGCCTGGTACCTGAAGCTCGACGTCGCGCCCGAGCTGATTCAGGAGGAGATTCTGGCGCGCATTGGCCGGTACACGACGCACTACATCTTCGAGGCCGGCAGTGTCACGTACAACACGGTCGACAGCGAAGCCGCCGCGGCGCTCGATACGCTTTTCGCCGTTTAGGCGCGACTTTAAAGCGACTTCAAGCCCGGCTTTCGGCGCCGGCGCGAGCCGTCACCACGCGCTGGCCGCTTCGGCAACGGTGCGCTGCACGATATCGAACGAAAAGGTCATGCGCACGGCGAGGCCGCCGTCGTCGCCGTTCCCGATCTGCAGCTCGCCGCCCGCGCGGCGCACCAGCCGCTCAACGATCGCGAGGCCAAGACCGCTGTGGCCGTTGCCGCCGCGCGCCGGATCGAGCCGTACGAACGGACGGCTCGCCTGGGTCAGATCCTGCGCGGCGATGCCCTGACCGTGATCGCGCACGATCAGCACGTAACCGTCCGCGCCGCGCGCCGTCTCGATCACGACGGGCGGTGCGCCATACGCGCGGGCGTTGTCGAGCAGGTTCGATATCACGCGCTCCAGCGTCGCGGCGGGCAGCCTGAAATCGCCGCCGGCCGCGAGTTGCAACTGAATGGCCGCAGAATCGCCCATCGCCCCCATCGCGCCCATCGCCCGATAGTTGCGCGCGATACGCTCGCACGTTTCGTCCACTTCGACGGGTTCGCTGCGGTCCGCGCCGTCGTGCGCAAACACGAGAAACTGGTCGACGATGTGCGCCATCGACTCCACATCGCGCACCACGCCGTCGCGTGCCCGCGCCTCATCCATCATTTCCGCACGCAGACGCAGCCGCGCAAGCGGCGTCTTCAGATCGTGCGCGACGCCGGCCAGCATGACCGCGCGGTCGTGCTCGGTGCGCCCCACTTCCTTCACCATCTGATTGAAACCGCGCGTGAGCAGGCGCAGTTCGCGCGGCCCGCTCTCGCGCACCGGCGGCACCGGTTCCCCGCGGCCGAAGCTCCCCACGGCCTGGGCAAGCGAGCGCAACGGCTTTTGCAGCATCCAGGCCGCCACGAGCGCCGCGAACACCGCCGCCGAAAAGATGATGATGAACCACGGAATCAACCGCTGGATCGGCCGCATGATGCGCAAGGCGTGCGCCGGCACGACGATCCAGCGCGCGTCGTGCGGACCGCGCACCCAGATCGTGGGCGGAAAGCCGGGCGCGCCGGGGCGCACGTCGGTGCCGGGCGGCATCCGGTCGCGCACGTCGTCGACGAAGCGGCGCAGCGCCGCCGGTGCCCGCTCGCTGCTGGGCGGCACGTCGGCGCTCGCCGGATCGACGAGCTGCACGCGCGACGGCAGCGGCTGGTCGGGCGCGCGCGCGACGTGCTCGCGCACCGCGTCGACGAGGAACGCGGCTTCTTCGACGGCATAGCGCGTTTGAGTCTGGGTGCGCTCGAGACGCACGAGCGCGAACCACGCGACGTGGGACAGCAGCAGCACGCCGATAAAGAGCAGCGCAAGCCGCCCGAACAGGGAATCAACCGGCCGGCGCATGGTTGCCCTGCTCGCCGTCCGGCACGAACACGTAACCGCGTCCGCGAACGGTCTGAATGAAGCGCGGCGTGGACGGGTCGCTTTCGAGAATGCGGCGCAGACGCCACACCTGCACGTCGATGCCGCGGTCGGTGCCGTCGTACTCGGGGCCGTGCAGCAGTTCGAGCAGGCGCTCGCGCGTGAGCGTGCGCATCGGATGATTGACGAAGATCTTCAGGAGCGCGAACTCGCTGCCCGACAACAGCAGCGGCTTGTCTTCCTGGTGCAGCGTGCGCGACTGGAAATCGAGCGTGAAGCGCCCGAACGAGAACGGCTCGCGCTGCTCCGGCGCGGCGGCCGACGGCGGCGTGCGGCGGCGGCGCAGCACGGCCTGCACGCGGGCGAGCAGCTCGCGCGGGTTGAAGGGCTTGCCGAGGTAATCGTCGGCGCCGAGTTCGAGGCCGACGATGCGGTCCACGTCGTCCGCGCGTGCGGTGAGCATGATGACGGGAATATCGTCGCCGGACGCGCGCAGCTTGCGCAGCGCGGAGAGACCGTCCACGCCGGGCATCATCAGGTCGAGCACGATCAGATCGGGCCGCTCGCGCTCGAGGCGCCGCTCGAGCGAGCCCGCGTCGTGCAGCACCGACACTTCCATGCCCTGGCGCGCCAGATAATCGCGCAACAGGTCGCGTAGTTCGACGTCGTCGTCGACAACAAGTATTTGAGTAGCCATGAAACGAAGTTTAACGCGCGCGTGCGAGCCGTTTCCTTACCGTCCGGCAGTTTGGGTTACGAGGTGTTACGGCGAAAGCTGCCAGTAATCTGACGTAACGACAACGGCCCGCGGCGTAACACGCAACCCGGTAGCGCCCGATAGGCTAGGGACACCGGATGCGGCAACAGGCACTTTGATGAGCAGTCGGGCCTCACCGGATAACACCCATCACGGAATTGTCAGGAGCCTCACCATGTACAAGAAGACTACGCGCATTCTCGCCATTGCCGCTGCGTCATTCGCCCTCGCAACGGGCGCCGCGCACGCCCAGATGCCGCCGCAGGGCGGTCCGGGCATGCACCAGATGCACGGCGATTTCATGATGGGCGTCAAGAAGCTGCACGACAAGCTGAACCTGAACGCCGACCAGGAAAAGCAATGGCAGGCTGCGCTCGACACGATGAAGCAGGGCCGCGAGCAGGCACGCAAGAGTCACGAAGAGATGAAGCAGCAGCTCGATTCGATGATGAAGCAGCCGATCCTCGACATGAACGCGCTGCACGCGGCGCACCAGAAGATCGAACAGGCGCGCGCGCAGCAGCACGAACAGACCGCCCAGGCCTGGCTCACGTTCTATAACGGACTGAACGACCAGCAAAAGACCACCGTCAGCACGGCGTTCAAGGAACACTTCGCGAAGATGGAGCAGCGCCGCGAGAAGATGCGCGAGCACTGGCAGCAGCATCGCGGCGCGGCGTCGGCGCCCGCCGCTGCGCAGTAAGCAGTAGGCAGTGAGCGGCGAGTCGGGCCCGGGGAGACATCGGTCTCCCTCGCCCGGCCGCCCAAAATCGAAGCGCCGCGGTTTGCACCGCGGCGCTTGTGTTTTTCAGGCAGTGATCTATCCATACACCGGCCTCGCGAGCCCGGCGCACGGCGACACGATCAGGCGAGATCGAACAGCAGCACTTCGGCCTTGTCGCCGTTCGCAAGCGTGACGCTGTCCTCGGCCGCGATCATCGCCGCGTCGCCCGCGCCAAGCCGCTCGCCGTTCACCTCCAGCGCGCCGCGCGCAACGTGCACGTACACACGCCGCCCGGCCGGAACCGCGTACTGCGCGCGCTCGTCGTCGTCGAGCAGCGCCGCATGGATCGACGCATCGGAGCGCACCGTCACCGAGCCGTCGCGCCCATCCGGCGACGCGATCACGCGCAGTTGCCCGCGCTTGTCCGCGTCGGAGAAGCGCTTTTCCTCGTAGCCCGGCGCCCCCCCTTGTTCCAGCGGCAGCAGCCAGATCTGCAGCAGATGCACTTCGTCCTCTTTCGAGGCGTTGAATTCGCTGTGCATCACGCCGGTGCCCGCGCTCATGCGCTGCACGTCGCCCGGACGGATGGTCGAGCCGTTGCCCATGCTGTCGCGGTGCGCGAGCGCGCCGTCCAGCACATAGGTCACGATCTCCATATCGCGGTGGCCGTGCGCGCCGAAGCCCTGCCCGGCCGCGACGCGGTCGTCGTTAAGCACCCGCAGCGCGCCGTAGTGGACGTGCTCCGGATCGTGGTAGTCCGCGAAAGAAAAGCTGTGGAACGTGTCGAGCCAGCCGTGGTTGGCATGGCCGCGTTCGTCGGCGTGGCGGATGGCGAGCATCGGATTCTCCCGTGATTCGTTGCAAGACCTGAAGATAATGGCGGCATCTCCATCTCACAATGCGCAAGCGCGCACCGCAGCGTTTCACCAGAAACATCAAAGCGCTGCGACGTTTATCTCCCGCCACAATCGCCCTCAACAATCTGGCGCAGCCCCCGCCTTCGGGTAAAATATCGCGCTTTTCGGCCAGCGCGTCTTGCCATTGCTCCCGCCCCGCCCACCGGCTGGGTCTCGAGAGCGCAAACCGCGTTGCCGGCCGGATGCAGAGACACCAGGCAAACCCGGGCAGACACCAGGCAAACACCAGGCAGACCCGGGCAAACACCAGGCAAACACCAGGCAAACCCGGGCAAACCCGGGCAGACACCAGGCAGACCCGGGCGGACCCCGGCCGGGCGCCGGTCGAACACCACGCAGGCATCAGGCCCGCATTTTTTCGTCCGCGATGGCGCCTGAACGACACAGAGGCCGGGGCGCGTGAGCGCCGCCGTACCAGGAGAAAGATGAAGAAGTTCGCAGTGTGCGTCGCGCTCGCCCTCCTTGCGGGCAGTGCCGCCGCCAGGGAATGGCATACGGTGCGCATCGGCGTCGATGCGAGCTATCCGCCATTCGAGTCGAAAGCGCCCAACGGCGAGATCGTCGGCTTCGACGTCGATCTGACGAAGGCGTTGTGCGCGCGCATGAACGTCAAGTGCGTCTGGGTGCAGAGCGACCTCGACGGCATCATCGGCGCGCTGAAGGCACGCAAGTTCGATGCGATCGTGTCGTCGCTCAGCGTGACCGACCAGCGCCGCCAGCAGATCGACTACTCCGACAAGATGTTCGACGCGCCCGCACGCATGATCGCCAAGACGGGCTCGCCGCTCCTGCCCACCGCGGCCTCGCTCAAGGGCAAGAATGTCGGCGTCGAGCAGGGCTCGACCCAGGAGGCCTACGCGAAGGCTTACTGGGCGCCCAAAGGCATCAATGTCGTGTCGTACCAGAACCAGGATCAGGTCTATCAGGATCTGATGTCGGGTCGGCTCGATGCGACGCTGCAAGACGAGGTCCAGGCCGACTTTGGCTTCCTGAAGACGGCGCGCGGCAAGGGCTTCGCATGGGCGGGCCCGGCGGTCGAGGATCCGAAGACGATCGGCGACGGCACCGCAATCGGCCTGAGCAAGCAGGACCCCGAGCTGAAGGCAAAATTCAATGCCGCACTGGCCGCGATCCACAAGGACGGCACGTTCGACCGGATCGCGAAGCAATACTTCGATTTCGATATTTATAAAGGCAAGTAGCAACGAGACGAGACACACACGCGCCGCGAACCCCGGGGACGGACCCGATGTACCGAGCCCGCGCTTCGTTATATACAGTGAGACCCGCGGACCACGCGCAGTTTCACCCGCAGTCGGATGCCCAGCCCTGTACGAACCTTCGCAAGCCAACGCCGGCGACCCCGGTCGATGCGAGAAGCACGCCCCGGTTGCAGCGGATGCCCGCGCAACCCGGCCAGCCAGGCTGGACGTTCATGAACGGATTTGAACCGCGGCTCGCCGAGCCGCGCCTTTCGCGGTGCGCACAACGCGCCTCGTCAAGGACCCATCTATGTTTCTTCAAGGCTACGGCCCGCTGATCCTCGCCGGTACCTGGCAGACCGTCCAGCTCTCCGTGCTGTCGCTCGTGCTGTCGTTCGTGCTCGGACTGCTCGGCGCGGCGGCGAAACTCTCGAAGAACCGCGTCGTCAACGGCGCGGGCACGGTCTACACCACGCTGATCCGCGGCGTCCCCGACCTCGTGCTGATGCTGCTGCTCTTCTATAGCCTGCAGATCTGGCTGAACGATCTCACCGACCTGCTCGGCTGGGACCAGATCGACATCGATCCCTTTCTCGCCGGCGTGATCGTGCTGGGCTTCATCTACGGTGCGTACTTCACGGAAACCTTCCGTGGCGCGTTCCTCGCGGTGCCGCGCGGCCAGCTCGAAGCGGCCCACGCGTACGGCATGACGAGCTGGCAGGTATTTCGCCGCGTCATGTTCCCGCAGATGATGCGCTTCGCCCTGCCCGGCATCGGCAACAACTGGCAGGTGCTCGTGAAGTCGACGGCGCTCGTGTCGATCATCGGCCTCGCCGACGTCGTCAAGGCGAGCCAGGACGCCGGCAAGGGCACGCTGCGGTTCTTCTTTTTCACGCTGCTCGCAGGCGCGATCTATCTCGTCATCACGACGATCTCGAACTTCGTGCTGATGTACCTCGAAAAGCGCTACTCCACCGGCGTGCGCAAGGCAGACCTCTAAGCGGATCCGCAAGACAAGGCCAACGACAATGCAAGACTTGACCCAGCTGATCCAGCAATACTGGCGCAACTACCTTTTCTCCGACGGCTATCACTTCACCGGCGTCGCCATCACGCTCTGGCTGCTCGTCGTGTCGATCGGCATCGGCTTTTGCCTTTCGGTGCCGTTCGCGGTCGCGCGCGTCTCGAAGAAGAAGTGGCTCGCGGGCCTCGTGTGGCTCTTCACGTACATCTTCCGCGGCACGCCGCTCTACGTGCAGCTGCTGCTGTGCTACACCGGCCTCTACAGCCTCGAAATCGTGCGCAACCACGAACTCACGAGCGCGTTCTTTCGCAGCGGCATGAACTGCACGCTGCTCGCGTTCACGCTCAACACCTGCGCGTACACGACCGAAATCTTCGCGGGCGCGATCAAGTCGACGCCCTACGGCGAAATCGAAGCCGCGCGCGCGTACGGCATGTCGTCGTTCACGCTCTATCGCCGCGTGATCCTGCCTTCGGCGCTGCGCCGGGCCCTGCCCTACTACAGCAACGAAGTGATCCTGATGCTGCACGCGACGACCGTCGCGTTCACGGCCACCGTGCCGGACATTCTCAAGATCGCACGCGACGTCAATTCGGCGACCTACCAGACGTTCACCGCATTCGGCATCGCCGCCATGCTGTACCTGATCATTTCATTCACGCTGGTGTGGCTGTTCCGCCGCGCCGAGCGCCGCTGGCTCGCGTATCTGCGGCCGCAAGGCAAGTGAGCCCGCACCGAGGACCCCGATGAATTCCCAGAAACAAAAGCTTTGCGTCGATGACCTGCACAAGCGGTACGGCGACCATGAAGTGCTCAAGGGCGTTTCGCTTACGGCGAACGCCGGCGACGTCATCAGCGTGATCGGCTCTTCCGGCTCCGGCAAGAGCACGATGCTGCGTTGCATCAACTTTCTCGAACAGCCCAACGCCGGGCGCATCGTCGTCGACGGCGAAGAAGTGCTCACGCGCGCCGACGCGCGCACCGGCGCACTGCAGGTGGCCGACACGAAGCAGCTCCAGCGCGTGCGCACGAAGCTCGCGATGGTGTTCCAGCACTTCAATCTGTGGTCGCACATGAACGTGCTGGAGAACGTGATCGAGGCGCCCGTGCACGTGCTGGGCCTGCCGCGGCGCGAGGCCGAGGACCGCGCGCGCGAATACCTCGAAAAGGTCGGGCTGTTGCCGCGTGTGGAGAAGCAATATCCGTCGCACCTTTCGGGTGGCCAGCAGCAGCGCGTGGCGATTGCGCGCGCGCTCGCGATGCAGCCGGACGTCATGCTGTTCGACGAGCCGACTTCGGCGCTCGACCCCGAACTCGTTGGCGAAGTGCTCAAAGTGATGCAAAAGCTCGCCGAGGAAGGCCGCACGATGATCGTCGTGACGCACGAAATGGGTTTCGCGCGCAACGTTTCGAATCATGTGATGTTTCTGCATCAGGGCCGCGTCGAGGAAGAAGGCCAGCCCTCCGAGGTCTTCGCCAATCCGAAGAGCGAGCGGCTGCGGCAGTTCATTTCGGGCAGCCTCAAATAGGCGCAATGCCCCGCATCGCCGCGACATGAACGCTCATAATCAATAACGCAGCGATGTAGTAAAAGTAGTTTTACAAGGCGCTTTCTGCGCCTTTTCTTTTTTATTGCAGCGCAATTCCGAAGCCGCCCGGAAAACCCTCGGGAAACTCTCCGGAGCCCCATTCCCCGCGCCGCAATTAACCTTTCCGTTTACTCCCGCGACGTTGCGCCGTCAATAGTGACAATTCTTGACGCCGTTTGAGCACATTCATGTGTTCCTTGTCGGACAAGGCGTTAGGCCACTTTTTTTAAAGCAGGCCGTTATTGCCTCCGGACGTCATATTGCAATTTGACGACACAGGCCAAGCCGCAAGCGATTTCGTTCGCCATCGCCGACCTTTTTTTGATAGATTAGTAACCAAAGTAGCAAAACTAAGTTGATTAAAAGTAGTTTCACTTCAAAAGAAATGAGGGATGCCAGTCAACAACGGGATCTGCGAGACAACACAGCCGGGTTGTCCGCCCGCTTTAAGGCCTTTGCGCCGATCCCCGAGGTAGTCCTCTCGCACGCGACGGTTTCTGTTCGCAGTGAATTCACACGCGCGGACGTCTTTCGCAGTACTTAGGTTGACTTTCTTTTTGACAGGGTATGGAGGAGAACATGAAGAAAGCTTTGCTTGCCGCAGCTCTGATGTCGGCTGGCGTAGTCGCGCATGCCCAGAGCAGCGTGACGCTGTATGGCCGCCTCGATGCAGGTGTGGCTTATATGAACGGCATCGGCAGCGGCTCTGGCCCGAATGGCCAGGCAACGCGCGGTACGAGCCAGGTCCTGCTCGAAAGCGGCTACTGGGGCACCAGCCTCTGGGGCATGAAGGGCGTTGAAGACATCGGTGGCGGCAACAAGGTTCTGTTCCACCTGGAAGGCAGCTTCAGCACGGCAAACGGCACCGGCCCTGGCGACAACGGGCTCTTTAATCGCTGGGCGACCATCGGCATGGCCAATGACCAGTTCGGTACCCTGCTGTTGGGCCGGATGCTGTTCATCTCCAACGGCATTTGGGACTTCGACCCGTTCGGCCAGTCGAACTGGTCGTCGGCCTCGCTGGTCCGCGGCCGTAACTGGCCGCAGTCGAGCAACAACATTTCGTATCAGTCGCCGAACTGGTACGGCTTCGACGTGTACGGCCAGTACGCGTTCTCCAACTCGACGAGCTTCAACAACGGCCGCGAAGCCGGTATTCAGCTGACGTACACGAGCTCGCTGTTCCAGGTCCGCGGCCTGTACGACGAAATCCGCAACCCGACCAATGGTAGGCTGAGCGGCCCGTACGACGCGATCAACACGAACAATCTCGGCACCGTCAACGGCATCTTCGCGTACTCGCGCGACTACATGGCGATGGTCAACGTGTTCCTCGGCGCGTTCAAGGTTCAGGGCGGCTTCGAAGCCATCCGTTCGTCGGGCATGACCGGCCAGCTGCCTGGCCAGCCGACCACCGCCAACCACGAATGGGGCGGCGTAACGTGGCAAGCCACGCCGGCTGCAGCCCTGATCGCGGCGGTCTATCACGTCAACGCGAACAACGGCGGCGGCAACGCCACGATGTACACGATCGGCGGCTCGTACAACATTTCGAAGCGCACGCTGTTCGACATCCAGGCTGCAACGGTGCGCAACAGTTCGACGGCCAACTTCGGTCTGAACGCCAACAACTTCGGCACTTCGGCTTCAACGGGCAACCCGTTGCTGGGCGCGACCCAGACCGGCGTGTACGCAGGTATCCAGCACTCGTTCTAACCGGCGGGTGTAGACAGAACAGCTACATCGAAGTTTTCACGCTGCTGCGAGAGGCGCGTATCGGTGCGGTGTCCGCAAGGACATCCGCACCGTTTTTTTCTATTCTCGACACGGGCCGCGGAACTCACCGTTCGCGGCCCGTGTGCTTTTTTGTGCGGCGAAGTTACGACGATAGCGGCCGCGTCAGACAGCCGCTTCGTTCTCTTCGCCCGTGCGAATGCGGATCACGCGTTCGACGTCGGTCACGAAGATCTTGCCGTCGCCGATCTTGCCGGTGCGCGCCGCACCGATAATCGCGTCGATCACCTGGTCGGCCTGGCTGTTCGCCACCACCACTTCGATCTTCACCTTCGGCAGGAAATCGACCACGTATTCCGCGCCGCGATAGAGCTCGGTGTGTCCCTTCTGGCGGCCGAAGCCCTTGACCTCGGTGACGGTCAGGCCCGTGAGGCCCACTTCGGCGAGCGCCTCGCGCACTTCGTCGAGCTTGAACGGTTTGATAACGGCAGTAATGCGTTTCATGGCGGACCTCGTCTCTTATCGGATTGGAATCGCGGATTGGAATCGGGTTGGAGTCTGTATGAAAACCGGGTGCGAAATAACCGGGTTCGTTACGGGAATTCTACGCTGCGCGGCGCACGCTCATGACGCGGCAACCCGCACGGGCGCCAGATTCGGCACCTGCGCGAGGTCCGCGAGCCACACGGCCGATTCGGCATCGCTCGGTGCGCGCCAGTCGCCGCGCGGCGAAAGCGAGCCGCCCGAGCCGACCTTCGGCGCGTTCGGCACGCAGGTGCGCTTGAACTGGCTCTGGCGGAAAAAACGGTCGAGGAAGATGCCCAGATTACGCTTGATCGCGGCGAGATCGTATTGATTGCGCTCGCCTCTCGTATGCTCCGGCCACGCACCGCGCTCGCGCTCACCCCACGCGTGCTCCGCGAGAAACGCGACCTTCGACGGCGCAAAACCGAAGCGCAGCGTGTAGTAAAGGTTGAAATCCTGCAACTCGTACGGCCCGATCACGCTTTCGGTCTTCTGCTCGGGCGCGCCGTTCGCCTTGCCGGGAATCAGTTCGGGGCTGATATCGGTGTCGAGAATCGCTTCGAGCACCTCCGAGCCGCTTTCGCCGATCTGCCCCGTCTGCGCAACCCAGTCCACGAGGTGCGTGATGAGCGTCTTCGGCACGCTCGCGTTCACGTTGTAGTGCGACATGTGATCGCCGACGCCATAGGTGCACCAGCCGAGCGCGAGTTCCGAGAGATCGCCCGTGCCGATCACGATGGCGTGATTGAAGTTGGCAAGACGGAACAGATGGTTCGTGCGCTCGCCGGCCTGGACGTTCTCGAAGGTGATGTCGTAGGCGGCCTTGCCTTCGGAATACGGATGGCCGAGGTTTTCGAGCATTTGCATGCAGCTCGGGCGGATGTCGATTTCGGACGCCGTGCAGCCCACCAGCTCCATCAGCTGACGCGCCTGGCGCAGCGTGCGCTCGCTCGTCGCGAAACCGGGCATTGTGTACGCAAGAATATTCGTGCGCGGCAGCCCGAGCCGGTCCATCGCCTTCGCGCACACGAGCAGCGCGTGCGTGGAGTCGAGCCCGCCGGACACGCCGATCACCACCTTCTTGATGCCGCTCTGCGACAAGCGCTGTTCGAGCGCCTGCACCTGGATGTTGTAGACCTCGTTGCAGCGTTCGTCGCGGCGCTTCGGATCGGCGGGAACGTACGGGAAGCGCTCGACCCGGCGATCGAGCGGCAGCACGGGCACACTCCAGGCGCCCGCATGCGGCATCTCGCAGCGGATCACGCGCAACTTCGCGATCTCGTCGCGATGGCGGCGAATCGAATCGCCGAAGGTGGTCTGGCGGATGCGCTCCTGCGCGAGACGCTCGATATCGACGTCGGCGAAGATGAGCTGCGAGTCGTCGTGAAAGCGCTCCGATTGCGCGAGCAACTCGCCGTTTTCGTAGACGAGCGCGTGGCCATCCCATGCCATGTCGGTCGTCGATTCGCCCTTGCCTGCCGAGGTGTAGAGATACGCGGCGAGACAGCGCGCCGACTGCTGCGAAACGAGCTGATGGCGGTAACCGGCCTTGCCGACCACAACGTTCGACGCCGAAAGATTGACGAGCACCGACGCACCCGCGAGCGCCGCGAACGATGACGGCGGAATCGGCACCCACACGTCCTCGCAGATTTCCACATGAAAGCGCAAGCCTTCGACCTGCGGCAGATCGAACAGCAGCGAAGCGCCGAACGGCACGTCCTCGCCGCACAGGCGCGCGGTATCGGTGCGCGCGCAATCGGCGGCGCTGAACTGGCGCGGCTCGTAGAACTCGCCGTAGTTCGGCAGATAGCTCTTCGGCACGAGGCCCGCGATGCGTCCGCCCGCGACCACTGCAGCGCAATTGAAGAGCGACTGGCCGACGCGCACCGGCAGGCCGACGATCATCGCGAGCGGGAGCGACGTCGACGCCTCGACGATCGACTGAAGCGCATGCTCGCACGCATCGAGCAGCGCCCTTTGGCGAAACAGGTCGTCGCAGGTATAGGCCGCAAGGCCCAGCTCGGGAAACGCGACGAGCGCGGCGCCGCGGCCCGCGGCCTCGCGCGCGAGCGCCAGCGTCGCACTGGCATTGAACGCAGGGTCGGCTACGCGGCAGCGCGGCACGCCCACGGCCACGCGCGCAAAGCCATGCGTATAGAGGTTGAAGAAGCGCTCTTTCATTTTGATAATCCTCGCGGCACGCACGGCGGCCTGCGTCGATAGCGGACCGGTGCACGACGCGATGCGGTGCGGTCCCCACCCGTTCGGGGCGTTTGCTTTACCATGACCGTTTGCCGCAATTTCGGTCGGCGCCCGGAAGCCGGCGCATGCCTTATCGGACTGGCACGCAAGTTGAATAAGGAACGTTTCGATTATCGCACGGGCATTCTCGGCTCACCGGCCGAGGTGGATAGCGCCGCCTGGAATGCGCTGCTCGCGCAGCAGGCGCAGCCCACGCCCTTTTTGCGCCACGAATTCCTCTCGGCGCTGCACGCCACGCGCTGCGCGACGTCCGAGGCAGGCTGGGCGCCGCAGTTCGTCACGCTGACCGACACGCGCACGGGCCAGCTCGCAGCCGCCGCGCCCGTCTACCTGAAAAGCCACTCGTACGGCGAATACGTGTTCGACTGGGCGTGGGCCGACGCGTACAAACGCAATGGCCTCGATTACTACCCGAAGCTGCTGTGCGCCGTGCCGTTCACGCCGGTGCAGGGCACGCGCCTGATCGCGGCGGACACTACCGCGCGCCGCCACCTCGCCGCAACGCTGCTGGCCTTCGCCGAGCAGGCGGATGTGTCGTCGCTGCACGTGCTTTTTCCGACCGTCGAGGAAGCGGACGCGATGACCGCGCTCGGCATGATGCAACGCGACGGCGTGCAGTTTCACTGGCTCAACGACGGTTACCGCGACTTCGACGACTTCCTGTCGACGCTCGAACAAAAGAAGCGCAAGAACATTCGCGCGGAGCGGCGCAAGGTGCGCGACGCGGGCGTGACGACCAGGCGCGTGCGCGGCGAAGACATCAGCGATGCCGAGTGGCGCTTTTTCAGCCGCTGCTACCGGCAGACCTACCGCGAGCATTTTTCGACGCCGTATCTGAACCTCGACTTCTTCCGCATGATCGGCGCGTCGATGCCGGAGAACCTGCTGCTCGTGATCGCCGAATACGAAGGCAAGCCGATTGCGAGTTCGCTCGTCGTGTATCAGCGCGGCGAGCACGGCGGCGGCACGCTCTATGGCCGTTACTGGGGCGCGCTCGAGCACGTGCCGTGCCTGCATTTCGAAACGGCGTACTACCAGCCGCTCGAATTCTGCATCGAGGAAAAGCTCGCCGTGTTCGAAGGCGGCGCGCAGGGCGAGCACAAGATGGCGCGCGGCTTCATGCCGAGCGCGACGCGCTCGACGCACTGGCTCGCGCACCCGGCGTTCGCCGATGCCGTCGCCCACTTTCTCGACAGCGAAAAACACCACATTCATGCTTACGTCGACGAGCTGAACGAGCATAATCCCTTTCGCCCCTGACTCGCCCTGACTCGTCCCTGCGATAACGAACGCGCCATGCCGTGGTTCCTTTACCTGCTCGAATGCGCTGATGGCAGCGTTTATACCGGCATTGCCGTCGATGTCGCCGCGCGCTTTGCACAACACGCGAACGGCACGGGTGCGCGCTATACGCGCTCGCACAAGCCGGTGCAGGTGCTCGCGTCGTTCGAACTTGCCGACCGCGCGCACGCTTTGCGCGCCGAATACCGGGTCAAGCAGTTGACCGCGCGTGAAAAGCGCGCGCTCGCAGCCGGGGCGCGCACGCTCGAATCGGTGCTGCCGGTCGTAGCGCCCGCCGAGGTGGACGAAGCGGACGGAGCGGACGAAGTGAACGAAAGGGACGAAGCCGCCGAGCCGGACGCCACGCCCGCACCATGATAAAAGCCGCACGGCCAGTGTGGCTCATGCGGCTTTCCTTGCAGCACCGCGCGATGCGATGCTTCCACTACGTCCGATACTTCAACGAACAGCTTACTTCTTGAAGTTCGCGACGCCTTCGGTGATTTCCTTGTGCGCGGCTTCGATGCCGACCCAGCCGTCCACCTTGACCCACTTGCCCTTTTCGAGCGACTTGTATTGCTCGAAGAAGTGCTTGATCTGGTCCTTCAGGTATTGCGGCACGTCGTCGATCGACTTGATGCCGGCCGTCATCGGGCAGACCTTGTCGTGCGGCACGGCGATCAGCTTGGCGTCGACGCCCGACTCGTCGGTCATTTGCAGCATGCCGACCGCGCGCGAACGCACCACGGCGCCGGCCAGCAGCGGGAACGGCGTGATCACGAGCACGTCGACCGGATCGCCGTCGCCGGAGAGCGTCTGCGGGATGAAGCCGTAGTTCACCGGATAACGCATGCCCGTGCCGACAAAGCGGTCGACGACCAGCAGGCCGAGTTCCTTGTCGGCTTCGTACTTCACCGGGTCGCTCTGCGCGGGGATCTCGATGATCACGTTGAAGTCTTGCGGCAGATCTTTGCCTGCGGGGACGTTTGCGAAGCTCATGTGCGCTCTCAGTTCAGATGAAAACCGGCGACTCCGCGCACAACCTGCCTCGCGCGCGCCTCGGGGACGAAGCGCGCCGGCGCGGAAACCGGACGTTAAGGGATGGCGCCATTATAGCCAATCGGATGCGCCGGACCGCGGATCTGACGGTGCGGGCAGCACACGCGCGGCTGCGAAGCGCGTGAACCGCTGCGCGCTTTTGCGGGCACCCGTACGCCGCGCGTTCTCAGCGCCATGAAAAACGGCCGCGTAAAGCGGCCGTATTTCATGTTGACGCGGGCGTTGGCCCGATCACACGACGTTCATCGACAGCGCGCTCTCGCGATAATGGCCCGCCGCCTTCTCGCGGTCGCCAAGCTCCTCGTGCAGGCGCGCGAGCGCGCGATGCGAGCGGATCTTGAGCGGCTCGTTATCGCTTCCCTGGGCGGACTTGAGCGCCGCTTCGAGGAACGACTGCGCCTTGCCCCAAAGCTGCTGCTTCAGGCACAGGCGGCCAAGCGCGAACAGCAGGTCGCCGTCCTCGGGCCGCTCCTTGCGCCATGCCTCGGCTTTCTGGATGAGCGGCAGCGCATCGCTGCCCGCCGTGTCCGGATAGCGGCGCAACAGACGCGCGTCCCAGTTCTGCGCGAGCGCTTCTTCGACGATCTTGCGCGCGTCGTTCTGGCGATCGAGTGCGATCAGCAGTTCGGCGGCGCAATCGGCGAGACGCGGCGAGTAACGCTCGATCGGCGAAAGCGACTGCCACAATTCGAGCAGCGCATCCGCGTTGTGACGGCGGTCGCGCAGCAGGTTTTCCGCCGCAAGCTGGCGCAGACGCACCGCGACGGCCGGATGCAGCGCCTCGCGCTTTTCCAGCGTCTTCACGAGCTTGAGCACTTCGCCCCAGTTTTTCAGCTGCTGCTGCGCGCGCAGCGCGATCTGCTGCGCGTGAATCCGGCGGCCGCCCTGCGAGCGCATCTCGGTGAGCGCGGCGAGCGCGCCGTCGGCATCGCGGCCATCGGCGCGCATGTCGGCCGTCGCCAGCAGGCGCGCTTCCTGAAGCTCAGGATCCTCGACCTGCTTGAGCCACTCGTCGCGGCGCGCGTACTCATGCAGCCGGTGCGCGGCATTCGCGGCGACAAGACCGGCGACGCCCGCGTTCCGCTTGTCGGCGAGCGCGTCGCGCGCGGCTTTTTCCGCACGCGAGAAGCGCCCCGCGTACAGATTGCTGACCGCGTCGCGCAACGCCGAATGCGCCCGCTGCGTGCGCATGCGCGCGCGGTAGGCGGCGACGCGGCGCGGCATCGTCACGATGTTGCGCACGAAGCGCAGGAGCGCGTAGAGCAGCAGGAACGCCACCACCACGCCGACGACGAAGAGGTTGAGCGAAACGTCGACGCGATACGGCGGGTAGACGAACAGCACCTGACCGGCGTCGAAGCGGCCGAGCGTCGCGAGCGTAACGGCGACGGCGAACAGGAGGGCCAGCCACAGGAGTCCACGGATGCCCATGTCTTACCCCCGGCTCTTGTATTGCTGGATCGCCTGCAGGCTCGCGTCGAGGTTCGGCAGCACGACCGCCTTCGAACCATCCTTCACCTGCGTCACCAGATCGCGCACGGCACGCGTGTCCTTCGACGCGCTGTCGAAGTAGCGCGCGAGCGCGGCGTCGGCGGCGGCGAGGTCGGACTTGAGCGCGTCCTGGTTGCGCGAGAGCAGCGACAGGCGCGCCGAAACGAGGCGCATCTTCAGGTTCTCGCGCACGAAGTAGCCTTCCTCGGGTGCGATGAGCATGGCGTCGGCGTTATCGACGCGGCGCACCTGCACGAGGCTCGTGATCTGGTGGCCGATGCCCGCAACGAAGGTATTGAGCCACGCTTTCCAGCGCGGCTCGTGGTTCTCGGCGGCGATCTTCTCGATGTCGGGGTGCGCGCCGGCTTGCGGCTTCGTCCGCGCGACGATCTCCTCGCCCGCGAGCGGCAGCGAGTCGACCTCGCCGAGCGCCGTGTCGAGCTTGATCGCAAGACCCGTGAGATCGGTGGACGGTGCGGCCTGGAGCTTTTCGATGTCGTGCGCGATGGCCTTGCGCACGACCAGCGCCTGCGGGCTGGCCGTGGCCGCGAGGCGCGTGTCGGCGCTGCGCAGCGCGAACAGCGCCAGCTGCGTGTTGCCGGTCAGCTGAAGCTGTTCGCTCGCGCTCGACAGCATCTGGCCGACTTCGGCGAGCGTCCATTCGTCGTGATTCTTCGCGAGGTCCGCGTACTGTTGCGCGAGCGCCTGCTGCGCGGTCTGCGCGTCGGCGATCTTGCCTTCGAGCTGCGCGATCTGCCGGTCGATCTGCTGCGCGCCCGCCGCGGCCTGATCGGCGCGCGCGCGCAGCGCGGCCATCTGCTGGTCGGCGGCCTGCTGGCGCTGCGCCAGTTGTTGATCGACTCGATCGAGCTTGCGGTTGAGCACGAAGCCGCCCGCGCCCGCTCCGCCCGCGACCAGCGCCACGACGAGCCACAGCAAGGCGGTGCCTG
This sequence comes from Paraburkholderia sp., assembly GCF_024281035.1. GTDB lineage: Bacteria > Pseudomonadota > Gammaproteobacteria > Burkholderiales > Burkholderiaceae > Paraburkholderia. The sequence goes on along the minus strand of NZ_JAMXLH010000048.1, from coordinate 189,405 downwards.
CGCCGCGCTTGCCGGAAGTCTGCGCCGAAGGCGCGGCGGCCCAGGCTGGGCGTACAGGTGAAGAGCCGGATGTCGCGCCCGCGGACGGGGCGCCAGGCTGCGCTACGTTGCCGGAATTGTTCGAATCAGTCATGCGTGATTGTGCCGGCCCTGGGGCCGGATTGTTCTGAACCGGTTGAACAACGGAAGAAGCGAGTCGCTCCAGCGCCTCGACGATTCGTTCGTCGCCCGCGCCGGACAGCGTAATCCTATCAAAACCCATTCCCCGCGCCGTCTCGGCAATGCGCGGGTGCGGCGTGACGAGCGGCGAGTGGTGCAGTTCGGCGAGTTCGCCTGCTGTCAGGTGCTCGCGCGCCAGTTCGGCGAGGTTGCGCACGCCCTCCGAACTCGTCACGAGCCAGGCGTGCGGCGCGCCCGCGAGCAACGCGTGAACCTGGGTCCAGGCAGTCATCGGGGGTTCGGGCACGACGCGCCGGTAAGCGGCGACGTGCTCGACTTCAGCGCCCGCTTCGCGCAGACGGTCGGCGAGCCATTCGCGGCCGCCGTCGCCGCGCACGATCAGGACGCGCTTGCCCGCGAACCCGTCGGCACCAAAATGCGCTTCGAGTGCGGTGTACAGCGCTTCGGAATCGAACCGCGCGGCCTCTTCATCGGCGCCGCCCGCCGGGCTGACTACGCGATATGCGGGCGCGGCGACGCCGTACCGCGCCAGCGCCGCGACGCTCGCCGGGCCGACCACGGCCACCGGCAGCGCATACGGCCAGATCGAGGAAATCGGCGCATAAGCGGCGAACGCGCGGTCGACGGCATTCGGCGAGACGAACACGACGAGCGCATAGCGGTCGAGCGCGCCAAGCGCCGCGACGAGCGGTGCGGCGTCGCGTACCGGTTCGATGGAGATCAGCGGGAAATCGAGCGTGCGGATGCCGCGCGCGGCGAGGCGCGCAACAAGCGCCTCGGACTGGCCTGACGGCCGGGTGATGACAGCGGTAAAGGGCGTGGAAGCTGGCGCACGCTCCGCCGGGCCGCCCCACTCGTCGGACTGGCCCGGTCGGGCCGCGTTTTGATCCGCGGCGCCGGTCATCACATGTCGGACGGGGTGCCGCCCGCCTCGTTGTCCGGGGTATTGCCTGGGGTATTGCGCTCGGTGCCCGGCGGCGTATTCGGCGCGCCTTCGGCCAGCGCTGCTTCGGACAGCGTGCGAACGATGTCGAGCGCGCCCTGCGCGATCAGCGAGTCGGCCACTTCGCGGCCGAGCTTGATGGCGTCTTCGACACTCGCGGCGGGCGATACGCCCTCGGCGGCCAGTACGCGGCTCGCATCGAGCGTGGCGATCGTGCCACGCAAGTGCAGCGCGCCGTCGCGCCAGTGCGCATAGGCCGCGAGCGGCACCGAGCAGCTGCCGCCGAGCGCGCGCGACACCATGCGTTCGGCCTCGACGGCCTTCGCCGTTGCGTCGTCGTGCAGCGGCGCGAGCCACGCCGCAACATCGGCGCGGTCAGCCCGGATTTCGATGCCGAGCGCGCCCTGGCCAGCTGACGGCAGGCTGTCACCGGTTTCGATCAGCGAGCGGATGCGTGCGCCGAGGCCCAGGCGCTTGAGGCCCGCCGCCGCGAGAATGATCGCCGCGTAGTCGCCGCGGTCGAGCTTGGCAAGACGCGTATCGAGGTTGCCGCGCAGCGGCCGGATTTCCAGATGCGGATAGCGCGCGCGGATCATCGTTTCGCGGCGCAGGCTCGACGTGCCGACGATGCTGCCCGCGGGCAGCGCCGCGAGCGAATCGAAGTCGTTCGAGACGAACGCGTCGCGCGGGTCCTCGCGCTCCGTGATGGCCGCGAGCGTGAAGCCTTCGGGCAGCTCCATCGGCACATCCTTGAGCGAATGGACTGCGAGATCGGCCTGGCCTTCGGCGAGCGCCTGCTCGAGTTCCTTCACGAACAACCCCTTGCCACCGACCTTCGAGAGCGTGCGGTCGAGAATTTGATCGCCGCGCGTCGTCATTCCGACGATTTTCACGTCACAGGATGGATATAATTTGCGCAGCGTAGCTTGCACATGCTCGGCCTGCCACATCGCAAGGCGGCTCTCCCGTGAAACGATCACAAGCGTACGGGGCGTGGGCGTGGATAACATCTCGGAGTTCATGGCCAGGAAGTCGAATGACGGGTTCGGAGAACAGATTCGGATAACAGGCAATGTTAGCACGCGCCCCAGTCAGGGCAGTCCCCACGGGGATTTCCGACGACGGTGCGCAAGCCGCCCGCTTTTTGCCGCGTTTTTTGCTGCTAGTCCCGCTCTTTCCGCTGAATCCGCGTTTGGCATCCATCGCGCCGCATCGACGTTGTTCGCCGCAGTTGCGCCGGGTAACACCCCCACCCGCTCCAGGTTGCACCCGCAGTACCGAACCCGGTTCAGGCCGGGGCTCGCGCAGTTGGCAGTCTCCCCCGATTAACCGACTCACCCCCTGCAAGCATCAAGGAAATCATCGTGAAGTCTTCCGGATCGGCGCGCGCAGAGCGCCGCAATAACGCATCGCAGAACGATTCTTCGACGGCCGACACCACCTCGAAGAAGCATGCCGACAAAAAATCCAAAGCCATGAAAGCGGCAACAGCGGCAGCAACGGCGGCGGCAAGTGCGGCCATCGCGTCCGCCACGAAAAAAGCCCGCAAAGCGGCCACTGCGAAATCGAAATCCGCCGTTCCGGAAACGAAGATCCCCCCTGCAGCCAATGCCAAAACGCCGCAGCCCGCGCGCAATGGCCGCACCCGCGACGACAAGGACCAGCCGCTCTTCGAAGACATCCGCTTCCTCGGGCGCCTGCTGGGCGAAGTCGTGCGCGAGCAGGAAGGCGACGCGGTGTACGACGTCGTCGAGACGATCCGCCAGACCGCCGTGCGCTTTCGCCGCGAAGACGACAACACTGCGGCGCTCGCGCTCGACAAGCAGCTGCGCACGCTCTCGCCCGAGCAGACCGTGAGCGTCGTGCGCGCGTTCAGCTATTTCTCGCATCTGGCCAACATCGCCGAGGACCGCCACCGCAACCGCCGTCACCGCATCCACGATCTCGCGGGTTCGGCGCCGCAACCGGGCACCATCTCGCATTCGCTCGAACGCCTCGCCGAGGCGGGCGCGGCCGCGACGCCGGTGCTCCAGCAATTCTTCAACGACGCGCTGATCGTGCCCGTGCTCACCGCGCACCCCACGGAAGTGCAGCGCAAGAGCACGCTCGATTCGCAGCACGACATCGCGCGCCTGCTCGCCGAGCGCGACCAGTCGCTCACGCATCGCGAACGCGCGTTGAATGAAGCGCTGCTGCGCGCCCGCGTGACGTCGCTCTGGCAAACGCGCATGCTGCGCGCGTCGCGCCTGACCGTCGGCGACGAGATCGAGAACGCGCTCTCGTACTACCACACGACTTTCCTCACCGAGATCCCCGCGCTGTACGGCGAGATCGAAACCTCGCTGAAGGAGCACGGCGTGAGCGCGCGCCTGCCCGCGTTCTTCCAGATGGGCAGCTGGATCGGCGGCGACCGCGACGGCAATCCGAACGTCACGGCCGCCACGCTCGAAGAAGCGAGCGAGCGCCAGGCGCACGTGATCCTGCAGCACTATCTCGACGAAGTGCACCGGCTCGGCGCGGAGCTTTCGGTGTCGAACCTGCTCGCGGGCGCGAGCGCCGAACTCAAGGCGCTGGCGGATGCCTCGCCCGACCAGTCGCCGCACCGCGTCGACGAGCCGTATCGCCGCGCGCTGATCGGCGTCTATACGCGGCTCGCCGCGAGCGCGCGCGTGCGGCTTGGCGAAGGCGTGGTTTCGGTGCGCAGCGCGGGCCGCGGCGCCGCGCCCGTGCGCGCGCAGCCCTACGCCGACGCTGCCGGGTTCTCGCGCGACCTGCGCATCCTCATGGATTCGCTCGCCGAGCATCACGGCGCTTCGCTCGCCACGCCGCGCCTCGCGCCGTTGCTCCGCGCCGTCGAAGTATTCGGCTTCCATCTCGCGTCGATCGACCTGCGCCAAAGCTCGGACGTCCACGAAGCCGTGATCGCCGAACTGCTCGCGCGTGCGGGCCTCGAAGCCGACTATGCCGGGCTGTCCGAAGAGGACAAGCAGATCGTGCTGCTCAGGCAGCTTGCCGATCCGCGCACGCTGCGCTCGCCGCATCTCGACTACTCGGAGCGCGTGAAGAGCGAACTCGGCGTGCTGGAGATGACGCGCGTGACGCGCGAGAAATTCGGTGCGCGCGCGGTGCGCAACTACATCATCTCGCACACCGAAACCGTCTCCGACCTGCTCGAAGTGATGCTGCTGCAGAAGGAAACGGGCCTCCTGAGCGGCCGCCTCGGCCACGCGGACGACCCCGCGCGCGCCGCGCTCATGGTGATTCCGCTCTTCGAGACGATCCCCGATTTGCGCAACGCCCCGAACATCATGCGCGACCTGCTCGCGCTGCCGGGCATCGACAGCATCGTCGAGCACCAGGGCAAGGAGCAGGAAATCATGCTCGGCTACTCGGACAGCAACAAGGACGGCGGCTTCCTCACGTCGAACTGGGAGCTGTATCGCGCCGAACTCGCGCTCGTCGCGCTGCATCGCGAGCGCGGCATCCGGCTGCGCCTGTTCCATGGCCGCGGGGGCACGGTGGGCCGCGGCGGCGGCCCGACCTACAACGCGATCCTCTCGCAGCCGCCGGGCACGGTCGAAGGCCAGATCCGCCTGACCGAGCAGGGCGAAGTCATCGCGAGCAAGTTCGGCAACCCGGAGATCGGCCGCCGCAATCTGGAAACCGTGATTGCCGCGACGCTCGAAGCGACGCTGCTGCCGATGGGCAATACGGCGGGCAGCACGGCGGGCAACGCGCCGGATCAACTGCCGGCGTTCGAAGAGATCATGCAGACGCTCTCGGATGCGGCGATGGCCGCATACCGCTCGCTCGTGTACGAGACGCCCGGCTTCACCGACTACTTCTTCTCGTCCACGCCGATCACCGAAATCGCCGAGCTGAACATCGGCAGCCGGCCCGCGTCGCGCAAGCTCCAGGATCCGGCGAACCGCAAGATCGACGATCTGCGCGCGATTCCCTGGGGCTTCTCGTGGGGCCAGTGCCGCCTGCTGCTCACGGGCTGGTACGGCTTCGGCAGCGCCGTGACGGCGTATCTCGACGCTGCGGGCAGCCAGGCCGAGCGCACGCGCCGGCTCGCGATGTTCAAGAAGATGTACAAGGACTGGCCGTTCTTCTCGAACCTGCTGTCGAACATGGACATGACGCTCGCGAAGACGGACCTCGCGGTGGCGTCGCGCTACGCGCAGCTCGTGACCGACAAGAAGCTGCGCAAGCATGTGTTCGAGCGCATCGTCGCGGAATGGGAGCGCACGACGCGCGTGCTCAACGAGATCACGGGGGCAAGCGGCCGTCTCGCCGATAACCCGCTGCTCGCGCGTTCGATCAAGAACCGCTTCCCGTATCTCGATCCGCTCAATCACCTGCAGGTGGAACTGATCAAGCGCTATCGCGCGGGCGACCCGAGCCCGCGCGTGCGCCGCGGCATTCACCTGACCATCAACGGGATCGCGGCGGGCCTGCGCAATACGGGCTGAGCCTTCAACACGCGGCTCTCTGCGCCATGAAAAACGGCGTCGTGCCTCTCGCGGGCACGACGCCGTTTTTGTCTGTATGGCGCGCAGAACGCAGCGATGCCTCAGTCCCGCCGTGTCGCCTCGATCATCACCGCGTCGAGCTTGAAAGAGCCATCGTCGCGCACGTCGAAATAGTGACGCACCTCATCGGGCGCGCGCTCCCACATCGAGCGGATCGCGGCGACGCGCTCGGGCGGCGTGCGCATGCGCGCGACCCATGAATCGAATTCCAGTGCGATACGCCAGCGCTGCGTCACGCTGGCCGCAAAGCCCGCGCACTCGAGCATGGCGATCCACTCGTCGGCGCGATAGTCGCGGATATGCGATGCGTCGCGCAGCACCTCGATCGCCTGGATGTGCGTGTCGTAAAGCGGATCGTCGATGCCCGCGATATCGATGAACTTCAGCCGCCCGCCCGGCTTGAGCACACGGTGCACCTCGGCCAGCGCGCGCGGCACGTCGCGCCAGTGATGCGCGCTCATGCGGCTGATCGCCCAGTCGAACGAGGCATCGGGAAACGGCAGCGTTTCCGCGGCGCCCTGCTGCGTGCGGATCGTGGCGAGCCCGCGCTCGCGGGCGGCGGCGGCAACCGTGTCGAGCATGGGCTGCGCGATGTCGTAGGCCACCACCTCGCGCACGTGCGGCGCAACGGCGAAGCTCGCGTGGCCCGCGCCGCAGCCCATGTCCAGCACCGTTGCGTGGCCACAGGTCACCGCGAACGTGGCGGCGAGATTCTCCAGATCGGCCCCGGTCGCGTGGACCTGGCTCGTGAGATAAGCGGCGGCGCTCGTGCCGAACGCGTCGGCAACCTGGTCGTGATGCTTCATCGAATGCTCCTCATGGCTTGCGGCTGTATTGTGGGGCGCCATCGCGCGTCGACCCACGCACGGAGGCATTTCCCCGAGCGTCTGACGCGGCGGGCCTTTCATCACGTCAGACGCTACAATAGAGGCCCGTTTGTACCAGTACAAGTTAAGCGGATATTCTGGTATCGCCAGCACCCGTCCCGGATCATGAGTTTCGACGCCCCCGAAGCCGCCAGCAGCCGAACCCTCGACGCCACGCCCGCGCAAGCGCTCGGCGAGTTCATCCGCGCCCATCGCGAGCGCCTGTCGCCGCAGGCCGTGGGGCTGCCGCCCGGCCCGCGCCGCCGCACCCCGGGCCTGCGCCGCGAGGAAGTCGCCCAGTTGTGCGGCGTGAGCCCCACCTGGTACACGTGGATCGAGCAAGGTCGGCCCGTGTCGGCGTCGGCGGACGCGCTCGCGCGCATCGCCGTTGCGCTCCAGCTCTCGCGCGCCGAGCGCGCCTATCTGTTCGAACTCGCCGCGCAGCGCGATCCCGCCGAGCCCGATCCGGCCAACGCCGCCGACGCGCCCGCCACGCTCCTGCAGACCGTTCAACTCGTGAACGCGCCTGCCTACGTGCTCGACCGCCAGTGGACGGCGCTCGCCTGGAACGCGCACGCGGCGGATCTGTTCACGGGCTGGCTCGACGGCGAGCGCGACCGCAACCTGCTGCGGTTCACGTTCACCGAGCCGCTCGCGCGCGAGCTGATCGTCGACTGGGCCACGCGCGCCCGGCGGCTCGCCGCCGAATTCCGCGCCGATTCGATCCGGCACCTGAACGACGCGCCCACGCACGCGCTGATCGAGTCGCTGATCGCCGCGAGCGACGAGTTCACGCGCTTCTGGGCCTCGCAGGACGTGTTCGAGCGCGAGGGCGGGCGGCGCGAGTTCAATCACCCGCGCCACGGCCGCGTCGCCTATGACCAGATCACGTTCAAGCCCGCGCACCGGGAAGATCTGAAGCTCGTGGTGCTGGTGCGGCTCTGAGCGCCGCCAGCCAGCGTCACGTGCGTCACCAGGAGCGCCCGCTGCGCCAGTCCGTCAGCCGCCGATGGTAAAATTGCCGTTTTTCCCCGCCGCGCGCCGCCGGCACGCGAGAAGCGGCCACGCCGCGGGGCTCGCCATCCCACCGCTCATCGCTTAACACCATGACGTCCCAACTGCACAAAAAAGGCGAAGCCTGGTCGGCTCGCTTCTCCGAACCCATGTCGGAGCTGGTCAAGCGCTATACGTCGTCGGTCTTCTTCGACAAGCGCCTTGCGATCGTCGATATCGAAGGCTCGCTCGCGCACGCGTCGATGCTGGCCGCGCAGAAGATCATCGCCGCCGACGACCTCGCCGCGATCCAGCGCGGCATGGCGCAGATCAAGGGCGAAATCGAGCGCGGCGAGTTCGAGTGGCAACTGGACCTCGAAGACGTCCACCTGAACATCGAAGCGCGCCTGACCGCGCTGATCGGCGATGCGGGCAAGCGCCTGCACACGGGCCGCTCGCGCAACGACCAGGTCGCCACCGACATCCGCCTGTGGCTGCGCGGCGAGATCGACCGCATCGGCGGCCTGCTCGGCGACCTGCGCACCGCCCTCCTTGACCTCGCGGAACAGCACGCGGACACGATCATGCCCGGCTTCACGCACCTCCAGGTCGCGCAGCCGGTCACGTTCGGCCATCACCTGCTCGCCTATGTCGAGATGTTCACGCGCGACAGCGAGCGCATGATCGATTGCCGCAAGCGCGTGAACCGCCTGCCGCTCGGCGCGGCGGCGCTCGCGGGCACGAGCTACCCGATCGACCGCTTCGCGGTGGCGAAGACGCTCGGCTTCGACGGCATCTGCGCGAACTCGCTCGACGCCGTTTCGGACCGCGACTTCGCGATCGAATTCACGGCCGCCGCGGCGCTCGTCATGACGCACGTCTCGCGCTTCTCGGAAGAACTCGTGCTGTGGATGAGCCCGCGCGTCGGCTTCATCGATCTGGCCGACCGCTTCTGCACCGGTTCGTCGATCATGCCGCAGAAGAAGAACCCCGATGTGCCCGAACTCGCGCGCGGCAAGACGGGCCGCGTGAACGGCCATCTGATGGCGCTCCTCACGCTGATGAAGGGCCAGCCGCTCGCCTACAACAAGGACAACCAGGAAGACAAGGAGCCGCTGTTCGATACCGTCGATACGGTCGCGGACACGCTGCGCATCTTCGCCGAAATGGTGGCGGGCATCAGCGTGAAGGCGCAGGCGATGCGCGCGGCGGCGCTGCAAGGCTTCTCGACGGCCACCGACCTCGCCGACTACCTGGTCAAGCGCGGCCTGCCGTTCCGCGACGCGCACGAGGCAGTTGCGCACGCGGTGCGCATCTGCGTGGACCGCAACTGCGATCTCGCGGACCTCACGCTCGACGAAATGCGCCGCGAGCTGCCCGCCGTGTCGCATCTGCTCGGCGACGACGTGTTCTCCGTGCTGACGCTCGACGGCTCGGTCGCAGCGCGCAACCATCCGGGCGGCACCGCACCGGAACAGGTCCGCGCGGCCATCGCAGCGGCGCGCGCCGCGCTCGTCAAGTAACGGGTCGGGTAACGGGTCAACCAAGGCCTGCGCGCATGACGCACGGCGCGGCAGCCTGTGCCGCGCCCTGTGCGTCCCGGCCGGCGCCGCCGGCCTTGTTCCACTGTTTTTCGTGTTCCAATGATCGTCCGTCCCCACCTGAACTGGTTCAGGATGCTGCTCGCGTGGCGCGGCTCCGTGCTGCCCGAGCTGCTGCCACGGCTCTTCCTCGTGCTGTGTATCTCGATCGTCGCGGTGGCTTCGCACGATCACATCATCAAAGTCACCGTCAATCTGAGCACCGTGCCCTTCTCGCTGATGGGCATCGCGCTCGCGGTGTTCCTCGGCTTTCGCAACAACGCGAGCTATGACCGCTACTGGGAAGGCCGCAAGCTCTGGGGCCTGCTCCTCAACGAGTCGCGCTCGCTCACGCGCCAGGCGCTGACGCTCGCGAACGACGAAGACCCTCGCCCGCGTACGCGCGAGCTCGTCACGCTGCTCTGCGCGCTGCCGCACGCCTTGCGCCATCAATTGCGCAACACCGACCCGCACGACGATCTCAAGGCCCATTTGCCGCCCGCGCTGTTCGAGCGCGTGATGGCTTCGCGCTTTCGTCCGGCCACGCTCTTGATGTGCGCATCGGAATGGATGCGCCGGGAAGCGCGCGAAGGCGGGCTCGACGGCTGGGCCGTGCTCGCCTTCGAGCGCAATCTGAATGCCCTTTCGGATGTGATCGGCGGTTGCGAGCGCATCGCCTCGACGCCGCTGCCGTTCGCATACACCGTGATGATCCACCGCACCGTGTACTTCTTCTGCGCGATGCTGCCGTTCGGTCTCGTGGATAGCATCGGCGCGGCGACGCCGATTTTCGCGGTGTTCGTTGCCTACGCATTCATGGCGCACGAAACGATTGCCGCGCAGATCGAAGACCCGTTCGGCACCGAAGACAACGATCTCGCGCTGACGACGATGTCGACACAGATCGGGGTCGCGTTGCACGACCTCCTCGGCGATCCCACGACCGTGCCGGTGCGCACGCCCGAGGAATTCCTGATCGACTGAGCGCCGCGTCGGCGGCGTGCTCGCACTACAGGCTAGCGATTGCCCACGGTCTCCGAGAGCCGCTTGAGCGTCGCGAGCCGCGCACCCAGCAAATCGAGCCGCGCGTGTTCGTCGAGGAGCGGCGTGGTCGCGTCGCTATACGCACGCCATGCGGCCTGCGCACGCGCGACGGTCGGCCGTCCGTGCGCGGGCATGCGCGCGTAGAGCTTGCGGTAATAGCGGTTCAGATCGTAGCTCACGTGCTCGCAGCGCGCGTCCGCCGGACACGCGCGCGCGCGCGGCGTCGGCTGGTCCGCAAGCGCGCGCGCTTCGGCGCGCAGCGTGAGCGCGCGGTCGCGCACCGGCTGCAGCCGCATATCCGCTTCGTAGAGCTTATAGGACGAGCCGCTCGACGTATCGAACGCCGCGGCGAGCATGATGTCCTCGGCGTCGCGCCACGCCGCCCAGCGCGTTTCGCTCAGTTGCCAGCGCTTGCGTTGCGCGGGCGGCAGCTTCGCGAGCAGTTGCATGAACGCACTGTCGGCGGCGCTGCGCCACGCGGTGCGCGAGTCGTCCATGCACTGCACCTGCCCCGCCGCCGACGAGCGGTCCGCGCGCGCCAGACACGTGCGCATGGCCGTATCGATCGGATCGGCGGCGCCCACTTCCGCATGCGCGTGGCCCGCGAAAAGCAGCCACGCCGCCATCGTCAGCGATGCAGCGCGCAAACCGGCGCGCAGCCGCGCGACGCGCATCGTCTTGCCTTTCATCATCGCAATCAGTCGCGCACGCAATCGACGAAATACTCGATGCGACCGTTGATCATCTCGCCGACCAGACCGTGGATGTCCGTATGGAATCCGGGGAATCGCTCGTTGAATTCGCGCGCGAACTTCAGGTAGTTCACGATCGTCTTGTTGAAGCGCTCGCCCGGGATCAGGAGCGGAATGCCCGGCGGATACGGCGTGAGCAGGATCGAGGTGACGCGGCCTTCGAGTTCGTCGATGGCCACACGTTCCACTTCGCGGTGCGCGAGCTTCGCAAACGCGTCGGACGGCTTCATCGCGGGCTCCATGTCCGAGAGGTACATCTCGGTCGTGAGGCGCGCGATGTCGTTGGCGCGATAGACGCTGTGGATCTGCTGGCACAGGTCGCGCAGGCCGATGCGCTCGTACGCCGGATGCTGCGCGACGAACTCGGGCAGCACGCGCCACAGCGGCTGGTTGTTGTCGTAGTCGTCCTTGAACTGCTGGAGTTCGGTGACCATCGAATTCCAGCGGCCCTTCGTGATGCCGATCGTGAACATGATGAAGAACGAGTACAGGCCCGTCTTCTCCACGATGATGCCGTGCTCGGCCAGGTACTTCGTCACGATCGCGGCCGGGATGCCGTTCTCGCCGAACTCGCCGTCCACGTCGAGGCCCGGCGTGACGATCGTCGCCTTGATCGGGTCGAGCATGTTGAAGCCTTCGGCGAGCGCGCCGAAGCCATGCCAGTGATCGTTCGGGCGCAGCATCCAGTCCTCGCGCGAGCCGATGCCCTCTTCGGCCAGCTCGTCCGGGCCCCAGACCTGGAAGAACCAGTCGTCGCCGTATTCGGCGTCCACCTTGCGCATCGCGCGGCGGAAGTCGAGCGCCTCGGCAATCGACTCCTCCACGAGCGCCTGGCCGCCCGGCGGCTCCATCATCGCGGCGGCCACGTCGCACGACGCGATGATCGCGTATTGCGGGCTGGTCGACGTATGCATCAGATACGCTTCGTTGAAGCGGTGACGGTCGAACACGCTGTTTTCCGAGTCCTGCACGACGATCTGCGAAGCCTGCGAAATGCCAGCGAGCAGCTTGTGCGTGGAGTGCGTCGCAAACACGAGCGAGCCGGTGCGCGGACGGCCCGCGCCGATTGCGTGCATGTCCTGGTAGAAGTCGTGGAATTCGGCGTGCGGCAGCCACGCTTCGTCGAAGTGCAGCGTGTCGAGCATGTCGCCGAGCAGATCCTTGATCATCTCGACGTTGTAGATCACGCCGTCGTACGTGCTCTGCGTGATCGTGAGGATGCGCGGCTTGAGATTCGGATTCTTCGCGAGCGCCTCGCGCGCGAACGGATTCGCCTCGATCTTGCGGCGGATGTTCTCCGGCTTGAATTCGTCGCGCGGAATCGGACCGATGATGCCGAAGTTGTTGCGCGTCGGCGTAAGGAACACGGGGATCGCGCCCGTCATCGTGATCGAATGCAGGATCGACTTGTGGCAGTTGCGGTCCACGAGCACGATGTCGCCCGGCGCGACCGTTGCGTGCCAGACGATCTTGTTCGAAGTGGACGTGCCGTTGGTCACGAAGAACACGTGGTCCGCGCTGAAGATGCGCGCCGCGTTGCGCTCCGAGGCCGCGACCGGGCCCGTGTGGTCGAGCAGCTGGCCGAGTTCGTCGACGGCGTTGCAGACGTCGGCGCGCAGCATGTTCTCGCCGAAGAACTGGTGGAACATCTGGCCGAGCGGGTTCTTCAGGAACGCCACGCCGCCCGAGTGGCCCGGGCAGTGCCACGAGTACGAGCCTTCGTCCGCGTACTTGACGAGTTCCTTGAAGAACGGCGGCGCGAGCGCGTCGAGATAGACCTTCGCCTCGCGGATGATGTGGCGCGCAACGAACTCCGGCGTGTCCTCGAACATGTGGATGAAGCCGTGCAGCTCGCGCAGGATGTCGTTGGGCAGATGGCGCGAGGTGCGCGTTTCGCCGTACAGGAAGATCGGGATGTCCGCGTTGCGGCGGCGCACGGCTTCCATGAACGCGCGCAGCGCGATGATCGCGGGCGCGTGCTCGGGCGCTTCCTCGTCGCTGCCTTCGACGTACGGCAGCAATTCGTCGTCGTCGATCGACAGGATGAAGCACGAAGCGCGGCTCGACTGCTGCGCAAACGACGTCAGGTCGCCATAGCTCGTCAGCCCGAGGACTTCCGCGCCCTCTTTCTCGATCGCTTCGGCGAGTGCACGGATGCCGGAACCCGAGATGTTCTCGGAGCGGAAATCTTCGTCGATGATGACGACGGGAAAACGAAACTTCATGGGCGATTCTCCAAAAGAAACGACCGCTGCATGTGTTGCACAGCGGTCCCCGTATTTCGTATGAGCGGTGAGTTCAGGCTCACAACGTCTCGGCTCACATCGATTTGCCGGATCAGGTTTTCGGCAGCGTGACCCCGTGCTGCCCCTGGTACTTGCCGCCGCGATCCGCGTAAGACACGTCGCAGATCTCGTCGCTCTCGAAGAAGAGCACCTGCGCGACGCCCTCGTTCGCGTAGATTTTCGCAGGCAAAGGTGTCGTATTTGAGAATTCGAGCGTCACGTAGCCTTCCCATTCCGGCTCGAACGGCGTGACGTTCACGATGATCCCGCAGCGCGCGTACGTGGATTTGCCGAGACACACGGTCAAAACGTTGCGCGGGATACGGAAATACTCGACCGTGCGCGCGAGCGCGAACGAATTCGGCGGGATGATGCACACGTCGCCCCGGAAGTCGACGAACGACTTTTCGTCGAAGTTCTTCGGGTCGACGATCGTCGAATTGATGTTCGTGAAGATCTTGAATTCGTCGGCGCAGCGAATGTCGTAGCCGTAGCTCGACGTGCCGTAGCTCACGATCTTGCGGCCGTCCTCGGACGTGCGGATCTGGTCGGGCACGAACGGCTCGATCATCTTGTGCTCTGCGGCCATGCGCCGGATCCACTTGTCGGATTTGATTGCCATATTGGGTCGCTGCGTGCCAGTTAAAAGACGAAAGGCGCTTATTTTACGCGATGTGGATTGGCATGCCGGAATGCGCGTCGGCAACGCGCGGCAGCCGTGCATCCGCGCAACACGCTCGGCCCCCGCGCCCCGGGCGCGCAACGCCCGGCACAACCATGCCGAACCTGCCGCAAGCCCGCCCTGCCGCCGCGCCGCGGGGCGCAGCGCGACAAAAGAGCGCGCTCACTGGGCGCGGATCACGCCGCATGCGAGCGCCGTGCCGGTGCCGCGCTGCGGGTATGCGTAGGGGTCGATCGGTTCGCGGTGGACCAGCACGGCGCGCTGGAGCACCGAGCGCACGCCGTCGAGCGAAACGTCGGGCGCGACGATGAAGCCGGAGGCAACGCCGTTCGAATCGGCGTGAATGTTGCCGAGATCGCCCTCCACGCGTACGCCGGGCTTCAGGCGGTCGGCGGCGGGCGCGAAGACGGGGCCCGCGCTCGATGCATCGGCGGCATTGCAGTCGCCGCGTTCGTGGACCTGCAGGGCGTGATCGCTGTTGCGCGGCAGACCGGCGAGGTTGTAATTCACCTGCACGCCGTCCGAACGTTCGACGAACGATACCGTGCCGCGCACCTGGCTACCCATCGTGGGCAGCAGCTGCGCGGTCGCGCGCTTGTCCTGCTGCCCCATGAAACTGGCGCAGCCGCTCAGCAGCACGCAGCCGGCGACTACCGGTACTGCATATACGAACGGCAATGCAAAACGCGAGGCAAGCCGCGAGGCGAACCCGGCGGCCAACCCTGCTGGCCAGTCGTTTCCTTTTCCCATGCAATCCTCTTGGCAACCGGGAGCCGCCCGTGCGGTCATCGTACCGGACCCGATGGAGCCACATGATACCCGCACGCGCGCCGAAAAGGCGCGCTCAGCCCCACGCAGCAAGGACGTACGGCTTAGGTGTTCTGCACGACGATACTCGGAAACTTCGACGTCATGTCGCGTGCGCGCTCGGCGATCTGGATCGCGACGCGCCGCGCGATAGCGCGATACGTTTCGCCAATGCGGCCGTTCGGATCGGCGACGACGGTGGGGTTGCCCGAGTCGGCCTGCTCGCGGATCGCGATGTCGAGCGGCAGGCTGCCGAGCACCTCGACGCCGTATTGCTGCGCCATGCGCTCGCCGCCGCCCGCGCCGAAAACATGCTCGGCGTGGCCGCAGTTCGAGCAGACGTGCACGGCCATGTTCTCAACGATGCCGAGAATCGGAATGCCGACCTTTTCGAACATCTTGAGGCCCTTTTTGGCGTCGAGCAGCGCGATATCCTGCGGCGTCGTGACGATCACGGCGCCCGTCACGGGCACGCGCTGCGAGAGCGTGAGCTGGATGTCGCCGGTGCCCGGCGGCATGTCGACGACGAGATAGTCGAGATCGCGCCAGTTGGTCTGGCGCAGCAGCTGGTCGAGGGCCGACGTGGCCATCGGGCCGCGCCACACCATCGGGTTGTCTTCCTCGATCAGGAAGCCGATCGAGTTCGCCTGCACGCCGTGGCCTTCGAGCGGGTTCATCGACTGGCCGTCCGGCGACTCGGGGCGGCCGTGGATGCCGAGCATCATCGGCAGGGACGGGCCGTAGATATCGGCGTCGAGCACGCCCACCGAGGCGCCCTCGGCTGCGAGCGCGAGCGCGAGGTTCACGGCCGTCGTGCTCTTGCCGACACCGCCCTTGCCCGATGCGACCGCCACGATGTTCTTCACGTTCGGCAGCAGCTTCACGCCGCGCTGAACGGCGTGCGCGGCGATCTCGGTGCGCACCGCGACGCGGCTCGACTTGACGCCCGGCACGGCGGCGAGCGCCGCCTCGACCTGCGCGCGGATCGCGTCGACCTGGCTCTTCGCCGGATAGCCGAGCACGATTTCCACACCGACACCATCGCCCTCGACGGTGACATTACGCACGCCCTTACCCGTCGAATACGGGTGGCCCGTGTTCGGATCCGCGAGGGCCGCGAGCGCGGCGTCGACCAAAGCCCGATCTATGCTCATTGATACTCCGTGAAAACGCAGGCCGCCGCGCGTGGACCGCCTAGCCGCGCTGGCACCAAAAATCGAAAGAAATTGTTAAGCTGGATTGCGATATTCCTGCCGGCAAGGCACGCTTCGCGACATCGGATTCGAAGCCGCGAGGCTCGCGATACAGGCCTTCAAGCCGCCATTGTAGTAGCTGCCGACTCGCGCCGCCCGAAGACCCTGACTCCAGCCGGGGCCTGCGAGCCGTCCGCCCGACGTCGGCGGCAGTCTTGTTCCACTCAAGTGAGGAATCAAAATGAACAAAAGAATCATGACTCGCCTGTCCGTATTCGCCATTGCCGGAGCACTCGTCGCCGGCTGCGCAACCCAGCAGGGCACGAACACGGCTGTCGGCACGGGCGTCGGCGCCGGCACCGGCGCGGCGATCGGCGCCATCTTCGGCGGCGGCAAGGGTGCGGCGATCGGCGCCGGCGCGGGCGCGCTGGTCGGCGGCATCACCGGCTACAACTGGTCGGCCATCCGCAACCGGCTCTCAGGCGCGACCAAGGGCACGGGCACGCAGATCACCGAGCAGCCGGACGGCTCGCTCAAGCTCAACATCCCGAGCAACGTGACGTTCGACACCAACAGCTACGCGATCAAGCCGACGTTCGCACCCGTGCTCGACCAGGTCGCGCAGACGCTGCAGCAGAACCCGGAAGTCGTCGCCCAGGTCGTCGGCCATACCGACAGCACGGGCCAGCCCGCGTTCAACCAGACGCTGTCGGTCAACCGTGCACAGAGCGTCGTGAATTATCTGACGTCGCGCGGCATCCCGATGCAACGTCTCGCGGCTGAGGGCCGCGGCGACACCCAGCCGATCGCCGACAACAACACCGAGGCAGGCCGTGCAGCCAACCGTCGCGTGGAAATCTATCTGCGCGCGACGGCGCAGCATCAAGGCTAACGGCAGGACGGCCGCCGCACCGGCCCAGGCCTGACCTGGCGGCAGCGGCGAGGGAATCGAAAAAACTTCGAACTCTCACGCCCAACGGCGGTCTGTATTTACGGTACGTGGCTGGCGAAGCCGCCGCGTCACCATTCTCCTCTTGTCGTTGTTGCTCCGGGGCTATCGTGCCCCGGTTTTTTTTGCGCGCCGCTTTTGTCCGCGGTCTGCCCGTGGGTTGCCCACACGCCGCGCGCATCGCTCCCGGCCCCGAACGCCCACTCCGACAGCCCTGCTAAAATCGCAGTTTCGACCTCCCGCATCACCGGACTCCCTCCCTATGT
The DNA here is from genome assembly GCF_024281035.1 of Paraburkholderia sp. GTDB lineage: Bacteria > Pseudomonadota > Gammaproteobacteria > Burkholderiales > Burkholderiaceae > Paraburkholderia. The sequence continues at coordinate 172,330 of NZ_JAMXLH010000048.1, read as the reverse complement.
CAGCACCCGCCACCGACCTCAGTGCCGCCGGCACACACCAGGCTCAGCAGGCCCGCCGCCAGATTCTTGTCACGTCCGCCCTGCCCTACGCCAACGGGCAAATCCACATCGGCCATCTGGTCGAGTACATCCAGACGGACATCTGGGTTCGCGCGCTGCGAATGCATGGTCACGAGGTCTACTACGTCGGTGCGGACGACACGCACGGCACGCCCGTCATGCTGCGCGCCGAGAAGGAAGGCCTCACGCCGCAGCAGCTGATCGCGCGCGTCTGGCAGGAGCACAAGCGCGACTTCGACAGCTTCGGCATTTCGTTCGATCACTACTACTCGACGGATTCCGAAGAAAATCGCGCGCTCTCCGAGTCGGTGTATCTGGCGCTCAAGGAAGCGGGGCTGATCGACACGCGCGACATCGAGCAGGCCTACGACCCGGTCAAGAACATGTTCCTGCCGGATCGCTTCATCAAGGGCGAGTGCCCGAAATGCGGCGCCAAGGACCAGTACGGCGACAGCTGCGAAGTGTGCGGCTCCACCTACGCGCCGACCGACCTGAAGAATCCGTACTCGGTCGTCTCGGGCGCGACGCCCGTGCGCAAGACCTCGACGCATTACTTCTTCCGCCTCTCCGACCCGCGCTGCGAACAGTTCCTGCGCGGCTGGGTGAGCGGCCTCGCGCAGCCCGAAGCCACGAACAAGATGCGCGAGTGGCTGGGCGAAGCGGGCGAATCGAAGCTCGCCGACTGGGACATTTCGCGCGACGCGCCGTACTTCGGCTTCGAGATTCCGGGCGCACCGGGCAAGTACTTCTACGTGTGGCTCGACGCGCCGATCGGCTACTACGCGAGCTTCAGGAACCTGTGCGAGCAGCGCGGGCTCGACTTCGACGCGTGGGTGAAGCCCGGCACGAAGACCGAGCAGTATCACTTCATCGGCAAGGACATCCTGTACTTCCACACGCTGTTCTGGCCGGCGATGCTCGAATTCTCGGGCCATCGCACGCCGACCAACGTGTTCGCGCACGGCTTTCTCACGGTGGACGGCGCGAAGATGTCGAAGTCGCGCGGCACGTTCATCACCGCCGAAAGCTACGTCACGACGGGCCTGAATCCCGAGTGGCTGCGCTACTACTTCGCGGCCAAGCTCAACGGCACGATGGAAGACCTCGACCTGAACCTCGAAGACTTCCTCGCGCGCGTGAACAGCGACCTCGTCGGCAAGTACATCAACATCGCGAGCCGCGCGGCGGGCTTTCTGATCAAGCGTTTCGATGGCCGCGTACTGGACAGCGCGATGCAGCATCCGCTGGTGGCGCAACTGCGCGATGCGATCCCGCAGATCGCCGCGCACTACGAGTCGCGCGACTACGGCCGCGCGCTGCGCCACACGATGGAACTCGCCGACGCCGTCAACGCGTACGTCGATACCGCGAAGCCGTGGGAACAGGCGAAGGATCCGGCCAATTCGGCCGCGCTGCACGAAACCTGCAGCGTGAGCCTCGAAGCGTTCCGTCTGCTCTCGCTCGCGCTCAAGCCGGTGCTGCCGACGCTCGCCGCAGGCGTGGAAAGCTTCCTGTCGATTGTGCCGCTCGTGTGGGCCGACGCCACAACGCCGCTCTCGTCGGCCAAGCCGATCAACGCGTACAAGCACCTCATGACGCGCGTCGATCCGAAGCAGATCGAAGCATTGCTCGCCGCGAACCGCGATTCGCTGCAGGCCGCCGAGGCACCCGCCGCCACCGCTGCGGCCGATGCGAAGCACAAGTCGAAGGCATCGAAGGAAGCCGCCAGGGAAGCCGCCAAAGCCGAGCCGGAAACGCCCGAACTCATCTCGATCGACGACTTCGCGAAGATCGACCTGCGCATTGCGCTGATCGTCGATTGCGCGGTTGTCGAGGGCTCGGACAAGCTCCTGCAACTGACGCTCGACGTGGGCGAAGAGCGCACGCGCAACGTGTTCTCGGGCATCCGCTCGGCCTACAAGCCGGAGGACCTCAAGGGCAAGTTCACGGTGATGGTCGCGAACCTCGCGCCGCGCAAGATGAAGTTCGGCATGTCCGAAGGGATGGTGCTCGCGGCTTCGTCGGCCAACGAGAAGGCCGAACCCGGCCTCTACATTCTCGAGCCGCACAGCGGCGCGAAACCGGGGATGCGCGTGCGCTGACGCGCTGCGTTTCTTCTACCACACAAGCACGCCTGCGGGCGTGCTTTTTTTTTGGGCTTCGCGGATTTCCGTGCACGGCCGGAGGGCTAACGGCCGACGAGCAATGCAATACAGAGGGCCGCCCCGAACACGTAGGTTCCCAACGCCCCGATAGCACGGGCCGGATTGGGCTTCGACATGGTGGGCCAGGCAACGAGCGAGACCACCAGGAGCAAGCGGCAGGCCATTGCGCCTGCCATGCACCAGAGCTGCCAGTGAGGCGGATTCTGAGCGCCGAGATACAGAAATAGCGCCGCAAAGAACGCCGCGTACTCGGCGGTATTACCGTGAGCGCGAACCAGTTTGGTTAGCAGCAGGTCAGGTTCGGGCGCATAGCCGCTCAGCAGCCCGACGCGAGAGCGCACGACCGTGACGGAGAGTCCAAGTACGAACAGAAGCAAACCAAGGACACAGGTGCAAGCCAGTGCGATGCCGTTCATTTCATACTCCTTGCCTGAGAGTCGAAATCAGTGATTCGGGGACGCCTCGCGGGCGATGGTTCGTGACGGTGCTGACCCGCTTCCTTGCCCCTCGCGCACGCGGGGAGGATGGCGGCACCCCAAACCAAAATACATCGAAAAACCGGCACGGCGCGATACGCGCGCCGAACGCCGTTCGCACCGCGTCGTCCGCGCGTTCGATATCAGTGCGGCGACCGGAACCTCGCGCGAACGTCGTCCAGGAACGCTTGCCGCTGCCGCCCAGGCGGCGATGTGCCCGCCTTTGTGGAGGCGGTTATCGTGCGAAGGCGGGGCATGACGGCCTTCTCGCGGCAAAGGCCGGACTCAGCCGAACTCAGCCGAACGTAAACGCATAAGCCTGCACTCGTGCTGGCCGAAAGCGGCTTGCTCGACGGGCGCGAAGCCACGACCACCTGGTGGCTTTCCCCGATGTTCCGGCAACGTTACCCTCGCGTGCACCTGGATGCCCATCGCATTGTCGTGCCCAGCGGAAGCACGGTAACGGCAGGAGCGGCCCTGAGCCATCTCGACCTGGCACTCTGGCTGATCCGCAACAACAGTCCTGAGCTTGCGGCGCTCGTAGGCAAGTACCTCGTATTCGATTCGCGGCCTTCGCAGTCTGCCTTTGCGATCTCCGATCATCTGGCCCATTCGGACCCGCTCGTCGAGCGTTTCGACCGCTGGGTGCGCGAACACCTCGACACGGCCATCACGCTCGACGACGCCGCCGAAGCCTTGGCGACCAGCAAGCGCACGTTGACGCGACGTCTAAACGAGGTGCTCGGCAAAACGCCCGTTGAATACATTCAGGATCTGCGGGTCGAGCGCGCCGTTCATCTGCTGAAAACGAGCAGCCTGAGCGTGGATCGCATCGCCGAGCAGGTCGGTTACGCGGACGGCGTGACGCTGCGCTCACTGCTGCGGCGGCGGATAGGTAAAGGGGTCCGTGAGGTGCGGGCTTCGTGAGCCTGATGGAATTTTCGCGAAGAACCTTGTTTGGCCCGCGCAAGACACACCCAACACACCCAACACACGCAACACACACGACACACGAAACGCCCGGAAGCTGCCCCGCGAGCTACCACCGGATGCGGTCGAAGCGCCGCGTGTAATTGACATCGGAGCCGTAGAACGTGCCGCCGTATGCGGACACCGACCAGTAGCGCGTGAGGTTCACGGTCGCCTTGACCGCGTTCGCCGCCGACTGCAGACCCTGCTCGAAGCCGATCACGAACCATTCGTTGATCGCCTTCGCAATCATCACCACCTGAGGGTCGGTCAGGCCCACCTCGCTGCGCCCGATCGAGAATTCGTCGAGCCCCACCGACTGCGCGATGCGCTTGCCGCTCGCGCTGCCGAGCAACGCGAGCGCCGTCGTCATCGCGCTCTGCTGGCCGACGTTGTTGCCCTGGTCGGTGCCGTGGCCGAACAGCAGCCACGAAAGCTTTTCGTTGTCGACCACGTTCGGCTCGGAAACCAGCTTCACGACCGGCGCCTGGATCGTGCCCGTGACCTGCACGCCCGCTTCGACCTGCTGGTTGCGCCGCATCGCGAGGATGTTGATGCCCGGATTGGCCACCGGCCCGTTGAACGTGAAAAAGCCGTTCTCGATCGCGAGCTTGCGGCCGAACGCCGTGTACGTCGAGCCTTCTGTCACGCGCACGTTACCCACCGCGCGCAGCGGTACGGACGGCTCGCTCATGGCCGCGATCGTGCCCGCGAGGCCGAGATCCGCGCCCCGCCCGCTGAAGCGGAAGTCGTGGCCGAGGTCGATGTCGATGTGCGCGCGCGGCGCAAAACGCGGCGCGGGCCGCGTGCCGGCCTTTTCGGCCTGCGCATCGAGAGGCGGCGGCCCGCCGCGCGTCGTGCCGTCGGGACGCACGATCACCACGTCGTTGCCGAGTTCCGGCGCGGGCGATTCGGGCATGTCGAAGCGTGCGTGATCGACGGTGAATTTGCCGTCGATCTCCATATCGCCGAGACGCCCGCCGTTCGCGATGCTCGCGCTGCCCGAGAGCGACAGGCGGCGATCCGGCGCGGCGAACAGTTCGAGCTTGTCGGCGACGAGGCTCGCCGTGAGATCGGGCTCGTCGTTGTCGAGGCGCACACGGCCCGTCGCCCGCAGCGTGCCGCTCGCGCCGTGGAACTCCACCTGCTGGAATTCGACGAGGTTTTGCGAAAGCATGACCCGGATCACGCCGTCCTTGAGCTGCATGCCCTGATCGACGAGCGTTGCGGAAATCCCGTCGCCGACGAGCGGCCCCGACACGTTCGGCCGCGCGAGCGTTCCGGCGAGCGCCAGTTGCAGCGAGAGATGGCCATCGAGCAGATAGCCGGGGCCGAACAGCCCGCCGGTGGTCTTGAGCGACGGCACATTCGCCTTGATCGTGCCGCCGACCGGCGCTTCGTTGGAGAGCGTGAGGACGCCGTTGCTCGGCGTCAGCGAGGTGTACACATCGACGTCGAGCACGCCCACGCGGCTCGCCTGCGCGCGCGCCGTCACATCGAGCCGGTTGCCGCCGCTGAAGGCCGCGCGCGCATTGAGGTCGCCGATGCCGAGCGATGCCACGCCGCGCCCGACCTCGGCCGTGATGTCGCCCGAGCGGCGCTTGATCTGCAGATAACCCGTCGCGCTCTGGCCAATCGAGAAGTTCCAGTCGCCGTCGAAGACCAGGTCCGTCCTGAGATTCGACTGCACGCCCGTGAACTGCTGGCGCAGTTGCATCACGCGTGCAAGCGAGACGTTGGTGAGCGAGCCCGACGAGCGGATACGGCCATGATCGAAATCGAACGACTTGAGTTCGAGCGAGGCGCCCACCAGCGCGAGACGCGTGGCGCCGAGCGTGAACTTGCCTGCGCCCGCGCTCACCGTGAGCGGCGATGCGAGGGTAATGTCGGGCGCGCCGCGGTTTAGCAGCTGCGTGACGGTGCCGTCCCAGCGCGTGCCGTCGCGTGTCTCGGAGAGTCCGCCGTTCGCGGCCAGTTGCACGTCGACGGCCTGGCCCTGCACCTTGCCCTTCGCGCTCGCGGTGAGCGTGTGCTTCGCGCGCGTGCCCGTGAGACGCGCGGTGAGCGTCGCGATATCGACGCCCGCCACGGCGATCCCGCTTGCGTCGGTGCTGAATTCGAGCGCGCCGTTGGCGCCGTCGCGCAGTTCCGCATGTCCTTGCGCGTGGCCGAGCCGCGTCTCGCCGAAGACGACTTGCTCGGCCTTGTAGTCGAGGGCGACGTCCGGGTGCGCGAAGGTGCCGGTGAGATCGCCGCTCGCCGCGATCTGCCCGGCGACGCCGAAGCCGAGCCGGTCGAGCTGCGGCGCATCCACGTTGAAGCGCAGCCGGTCGCCGCGTGCGCCGAAGCTGCCCTGCAACGCCACGTCGTTGCCTGCCACCGAGAGATTCGCGCGGCTCGGCAGGATGCGCGAGCCCGCGAGCTGGACGAGGCCCTCGCCCGTGAGCGGCAGGTCCGCATAGACGCTCGGGCCGAGTTTGAATTCGGCCCGGGTGGTGAACGCGGGCGCGAGCGCGCCCGTCGCGTTGAGCGTGCCGTTCACGCGTGCTGTGACGCGTTGCGGCGGTGTGCGCGCGGCGGTAGGCGACGCTGCGCGCGACGTTGACCGGGGCGATTGGGGCGCCTGGGTCGTCAGCGAAAGCGGATCGAAGTTGGTCAGCGCCGCCTTGAGCGTGTAGGTGGAATTCGCGTCGTGCTTGATCGCGCCCGTCACATCGATACGGCCCGCGCCCGAACTCACGCGCACGTCGTTGAACGAGAGCCGCGCGGGATCGAACGTCACCTTGCCCTGCGCACGCAACGCAGCCTTCGGATCGGCGAGGTCGAGGGCGATGCTCTGCACGTCGCCGGCAAGGTGGATCGTGATCGGACCGGCCAGTTGCGTCGGCCGCACACGCGCCTCGAGCGCGTTCAGGTCGAGGTTCGCCACCTTGAGGTCGAAGCGCCCGTTGCGCCCGCTGATCGTGCCGCCGCCCTTCAGTGTGGCGCCCTTCACGAGCCGCACTTCAAGGTTCGCAAGACGCTGCGTATGCGCGTCGAGCACGACGTCGCTGCGCGCCTCGACGAGCGGCAGCAGCTTCGCGTCGATCGCTCCCGGCTTCGCATTCACGATCGAGACGTTGCCTGCGACGGTGAAGCCCGCAGCGCGTGCGTTTTGCTGCGCGTTTTGCTGTGTGTTCTTGCTGGCCTGCGCCGCAGTTTCCGAAGCTGCCGAAGCCGCCGCATCCGGCTTGAGCGCGGCAGCGGCACCCTGCACGGGCTGAAGATCGGCGCGCACGGCGAGATCGGCGAACGGCGCGCCGGGCGAAAAAGCCTGCGGATTGACGTGATCGAACGCGAGTGTCGCGCGCCTGAGCGGCACGGCTGCGAACGGCGTCGCCTCGACGTGCGCGCGGCCCGTGAGCTTCATGCCGCTCGCGTCGAGATCGGCGGTGAGCGCCGCCAGCGTTCCGCCGACGCGCCCGCTCACGTGCACGTCCTCGTCGCGGACCTTGCCCGCGTAGCCGAAGTCGCCCGAGAGCGGAAACGGCTCGACGCCGTCGAGCTTCGCCCGGGCGCTCACCGCGCCGTACGGCGTGTCGAGCTGCTCGACCACGGCCTCGTGATGCCGACGGTCGCTGCGCCCGTGAAACACGAAGCGCGAGAATTCCGATGTCGAGGCGCCTTCGTGCAGCGTGAGCTTCGCCACGCGCAGATCGCGAATGTCGAGCGCGAGCGGCAATTGCAGATCGCGGGGCAGCGACATCGGCGTGGACGGCTCGGTCGACGGCACGAGGCGAAGATCGATTTCGCCGATGTCCAGGTAGTCCACGACGAAGCGCCATGGCCGCGCCGAGAGCGCCCACTTGCCGCTTACGCGATCGACGGCAAAGGTCGCGCCGTGCGCGTCGTGCCAGCGCACGTCGCGCATTCGCACGCCCGTTGCGAGCGTGCCGCCGTCGAGCGTGCCGGCAAGCTGCCCGCCGAGCACCCTCACCGCCGCACGCCACGCGAGCGCCGTGCCGCGCTCGGTCGTCGCCGCGCCGTAAAGCAGCCCCGCCACGAGCGCGACGATCAGCACCGGCACCGCGACCGTCCACGCGAGCGCGCGCACGATCCGGCGCGGACGGTGTGGCGGTGATGGCGGCGGCGGTTCAGCGCCCTGGCCGGACGGCGGCTCCTCGGGCGGTGCGCCGCCGCCCGCCGCTGGCGCATCGAGCGCAGCCGCGGCAAGCATGAGCCAGCGGACGACAAAACGCGCGCTCATACGGCGGCTCCCGCGGCGTCTCCAGCAACGGGCAGCAGCGTCGAAACGAAGCGCAAGGTCGTGATCGTCGTCATCAGAAAGCAATCCCGAGCGTCAGATAGGGCCGCACGCTGCGGTTGCGAAAACCATACGCGAGATCGAGGTTCACCGGGCCGACCGGGCTGCGCCAGCGCGCGCCCACGCCGGCGCCCGTGTCGAACACCTTTTCGCCCCACGCATCAGTGGCGGTGCCGACGTCGAAGAACGCCGCGCCGCCCCAGTCGTGGCTGAACCAGTGCTGATATTCCGCCGATCCCGTCGCGAGATACTTGGCCGGCAGGATCGAACCGGCAACATCGTTACCGAGGCTCTCGAAGCTGTAGCCGCGCACCGAATTCGAACCGCCCGCGCGAAACAGCAGCGAGGCCGGCACGTTGCGCGACCCGGAGCCCGTGAACACGCCGCCGAGCTCCGCGCGAAACAGCACGAGGTCGCTGTGGCCGATCGGCAGGTATTGCTGGCCGCGCATGTAGCCGCGAACGAAAGTCGCGTCGGAGGCAGCGTCCTTCACGGCGAAGCCCGCCTCCACGCGGACCACGTTGCCCGAGCGCGGGAACAGCGGATCATCGACGTTGCGGCGCGTCCAGCCCCACGACGGCACCAGCGCGCGGGCCATCGTGGGCGATCCGACGTTCTGGTACAGGCGGTCCTGGTAGTAGAGCAGCGCGTACGAGTAGTCGATGTTCTGCGAGGTGCGCGTGCGCTGCAAGCCTGAGCGGAAGCTGTAGATGCGCGTATCGGACACATCGGTGGTCGTGTACGAGATGAGCGCGCTGTTGGTCCAGGCGCGCGGGCCGGGCGGCATCGAGAGCTGCACCTGGCCGAACTGCTGGATCTGGTCGAGACGCCCCTGGAACTGGAGCGGCCACGCGGCGCCGAAAGTGTTGAGATACGTGTACGAGCCCTGCACGTGCGCGCCGGTATCGGTCGAATAGCCGACGCTGCCGCGGAAATTGTTGTACGGGAACTCGCTCACCTTGGCGTGCAGCGGCGTGAGCAGCGGCTTCTGGGTGTCGTTGTCGACGTCGATGGCCACGCTGGCGAAATACGGCGTGTTCTGCAACTGGCGATGCAGTTCCGTCACGCGGCTGACGTCGTAGTACTCGCCCGGCGAGATCGGGTTGACGTTGTCCACGATCCAGGCCGGATAACGCCGCGTGCCCGATACGTCGAGCGGCCCCATCGTGAAGGTGGGGCCGCTGTCGAGGGTGAGCGTCAGTTGCGCATCGTGCCGCAGCGGATCGATGCGCGCCTCCGACTGCACGATCCTCGCGCCGAGATAGCGCCGCGACTGCAGCGCCTTGAGCGACGCATTCTTGGCGTCGTCCCAGCCCGACTGCGTGAACGGATCGCCGCCGTGCAGCGAGAACGCGAAGCGGGCTGCGTTCTCCTGCTTCTTGTCTTCGGTGAGCACCGGGCCGCGAAATGTAAGCGTCACCGAAGAGATCATGGTGCGCTGCCCCGGATCGACACTCACGCGCACGTGCCGCCTGCCGTTCACGGTGTCGGTGTCGGTACGCACGACCGCGGAGAAATAGCCGTCGGTGGAGGCAAGATCGCGCACCTGCTGCGGCGTGGCGGTCACGAGGAATTCGAACTGATCGTCGCTGACGTCGTTGCGCGTCGCGAAGCGCGCGATGTCGAGGTGCGTTTCGAGCAGCTTGCGCAGCTCGCGCGGCCTGGCGTCGATCTCGACGTCGTAGTAGGTGCGCGCGCGCAGCCACGGCAGCAGGTTGTCCAGCGCGGCCAGCGCAGGCGTCGCGGCGAGCAGGCCGGCAACGAGCCATGCACAGAGCAACCCGGCAAACGACGCGGAAAGCGACGCGGCAAAACGGCCGGCCGCCGCCACGCCGCAGCGGGCGCGCGGCACGCTGCCAGCCGCCGCTGCGTGCACCGGCCGCGCAGCCCTTGAGGGATGCCGCCACGCGCGCCACGCTTCGATCACCCTTCCCGCCAAACAAGACCTCCGGCCTTCGTAGAACTGGTCGCCACCGGTTGTGCCGCGCCACGCGCGCACCATGGCGGTGTACGCGTGGCGCGGCAAGAACGTGTTATTTCACCACATCGGCGGACGCGCACTCCGTAACGCGGCGCAAAAAGGGCCGCAAGCGCCCATCCGGGCCCGCTGCGGCGCGCCTTGGCGGCCCTGGCACGCGCTGTGCCACCCGCTCTGGCACCCGCTCTGGCACCCGCTTCGGCGCCCGCTCCGGCATCTGTCTGGGCACGACCTGCAGGCGCATCCGGCGCAGCCCGCGGATCCAATGCACCTCCCGGCCGCATGTTGCGCACGCTGCGCTTGCTGTAAAATTGCCGACGACATAAACAGCGGCGGGCTCGCAATGGTGCGATCCCGCCATTTTTCACGGACGTCGGCCATGTATCAGTCGGACATCACGCAGTTCCTGAACCAGTTGAAGCAGAAGCACCCGCAGCTCGAAGAGCAGCAACGCAAGGGCCGTGCGCTCCTGTGGGACAAGCAGCCGCTCGATCTCGACGAACGTGAGCGCCAGCAGGCATCGCGCGTCAAGCAGACGGCCTACGTCTACTACCAGAACTTCTGATGGCCGAGGCCGACGGGGCCGGAACACCCAAAGCGGGACACGCCGCGGGCACGCCGGCGCACAGTGCGGCGGACGAGGCGCTGGCCGCGCCCGCAACGGATTCGACGCCCGATACGGTTGACGGCGTCGCATTCGCACGCCTGTACGGCGAGCCGCTCTTCAAGCTGCCGCAGGACCTGTACATCCCCCCGGATGCGCTCGAAGTCTTTCTCGAGACCTTCGAAGGCCCCCTCGACCTGCTGCTCTACCTGATCCGCAAGCAGAACTTCAACGTCCTCGACATCCCGATGGCGGATGTCACGAGGCAGTACCTCGGCTACGTCGAGCAGCTGCGCAAGACCAATCTGGAACTCGCGGCCGAATATCTGCTGATGGCCGCGATGCTCATCGAGATCAAGTCGCGCATGCTCCTGCCGGTCAAGAAGGCCGATACCGGCGAGGAAGCCGAAGACCCGCGCGCCGAACTCGTGCGCCGCCTGCTCGAATACGAGCAGATGAAGCTCGCCGCGCAGCGCCTCGACCAGCTCCCGCAGCTCGGGCGCGACTTCCTGCGCGCCGAGGTCTACATCGAACAGAGCATCACGCCGCGCTTTCCCGACGTCGACAGCAACGACCTGCGCGCCGCATGGGCCGACGTCATCAAGCGCGCGAAGCTCGTGCAGCACCACAAGATTTCGCGCGAGGAACTGTCCGTGCGCGAACACATGAGCGTGATCCTGCGCAGGCTTCAGAATGCGCGCTTCATGGAGTTTTCCGAGCTTTTCGACACCACGCGCGGCGTGCCGGTCGTGGTCGTGAACTTCATCGCCATGCTCGAACTGTCGCGCGAATCGTTGATCGAGATCACCCAGGCCGAGCCCTTCGCGCCGATCTACGTGCGGCTCGCCTACCTGCCGGCCTGAGCGTCCCGGAACATCCCGCGACGCCCGATCCCGCGCCACGAAGCCGCCGCGCGGACTGCCCGTGCACTGCGTAGCACCGCCCTCTGCACGCCCGCGCCCGTCGTCGCGGCGGTGTTCACACCCCCGATTCCGGCGTTTGCGCCCGGCACCTCGCCGCATGCCCCCTCCGTCAGGAACGGCTGCGCGACGCGCTCAAATCCTCTACAATCGCCCGCGCCTGCCTTGCCGTCAGCGGACAAAACGTCCGCCGCTCCAACCGGCTCCCCGAACTGGCCCGCCGCATCCGGTGGCCGGTGGCTGCAACCCCGTCTTGCCCCGCGCGAGGCATAACGCATCCGATCATGAAAGTCATCAGTTCGATTCAGGAATTGCGCGACCAGTTGCGCGGTCAAAACCGCACCGCGTTCGTGCCGACCATGGGCAACCTTCACGAAGGCCATCTGTCACTGATGCGGCTCGCGCGCCAGCACGGCGATCCGGTCGTGGCGAGCATCTTCGTCAACCGGCTCCAGTTCGGTCCGAACGAGGACTTCGACAAGTATCCGCGCACACTCCAGGACGATATCGACAAGCTGCAGAAAGAGAACGTCTACGTGCTGTTCGCGCCGACCGAACACGATATGTACCCGCAGCCGCAGGAATATCGCGTTCACCCGCCTCACAACCTCGGCGACATTCTCGAAGGCGAATTCCGCCCCGGCTTCTTCGAAGGCGTGTGCACGGTCGTGATGAAGCTGATGTCGTGCGTGCAGCCGCGCGTCGCCGTGTTCGGCAAGAAGGACTATCAGCAGCTGATGATCGTGCGCGCAATGTGCCAGCAGTTCGCGCTGCCGACCGAAGTGATCGCCGCCGAAACGGTGCGCGACGCCGACGGGCTGGCGCTCAGCTCGCGCAACCGCTATCTGACGCAGGCCGAGCGCGCCGAAGCGCCGCAACTGGCCGCCGTGCTGCGCGCGATTCGCGAGTCGATCCTGTCGGGCCGGCACGACTTCCACCAGCTCGAACTCGACGCGATGGCCACGCTCGCCGCGCGCGGCTGGAATCCCGACTACATCGCGATCCGCAAGCGCGCGAACCTGCTGGCGCCCGTTCCGGGCGTGGCAGCCGACGCCCATGCGCCGCTCGTCGTGCTGGCCGCGGCGAAGATCGGCGCGACGCGCCTGATCGACAATCTGGAAATCTGACCCGGCTTTTTATCCGCGGCTTTTTATCCCCGCTTATTTTCCACGCGAATTTTTCACGCTTTCATCCGTGCTTCACGGGCGGCCGCCGCGCCGCCCCAAGCCTGACCAGCGGCGGGCCGAACGCCCGCCCGCGAGAGGAGACTCCCCATGCAACGCCACATGCTCAAGTCGAAGATCCACCGCGCCACCGTCACGCACTGCGAACTGCATTACGAAGGCTCGTGCGCCATCGACGAAAACCTGCTCGAAGCGGCGAACATCGTCGAAAACGAGCGTATCGACATCTGGAACGTCAACAACGGCGAGCGTTTCTCGACCTACGCGATCAAGGGCGAGCGCGGCAGCGGCATGATTTCGCTCAATGGCTCGGCGGCACGACGCGCGCAACTGGGCGACCTCGTGATCATCGCGGCCTTCGCGAACGTGGATGAGGCGGAATTGAAGGCCGGCTGGAAGCCGGACCTGGTCTTCGTCGACGAGAACAACCGCATCAAGGGCAGCCGCGACCACGTGCCGACCCAGAACTGGACCTGAAGTCCGGTTTCGCGGGGCGTGGGCTCGCGCGCCCCGCGCGGTCGCTTATTCGGCACTCATTTGCGGCCTGTTTGTTGCCTGTTTGTTGCCTATTTTTTTCCATTGACCCAGGCAAGGATCGACTGCCACTGCTCCAGATCCTTCTCCACCCGGCTTTTCGCGACATCCCACAGCGTGAGGCCGTGCGCGGCAAGCTGCACGTAGTTCTGCGTGTCGCGCAGATAGCCGAGCACCGGCAGATTCAGTCCCTCGACAAAGCGCTGCAACTGGTCCGCCGAGCGCGTGCGCGCGTCCACCCGCATGCCGACCACCCCGACCTGGATCGTCCCCTTGCGGACCGCCTTTTCCTTCGCCAGCCGGTCGAGGAAGTCCTGGGTCGCGAGAATGTCGAACATCGACGGCTGTAACGGCACGATCACCTTGTCCGCCAGTTCGATGATCGCGCCGAGCCGGTTGCCGTGCAGGCCCGCGGGCGTATCGATGACCGCGTGCTCGAGCCCTTGCGGCGGCTTTTGGGGGGTGTCGAGATTGACGCCCCAGCTTTCGATGGCCGGCAGCGTTGCAGGCCGCAGATCGAGCCACGAATGCGCGGATTGCTGCCGGTCGAGGTCGGCGAGCGCCACCCACTCGCCCTGCGCGGCGAAATAGCCTGCCAGATTGGTGGACAGCGTGCTTTTGCCCACGCCGCCCTTGGGATTCGCCACCACGATTACCGTCATGAATACTCCTGTCAGGATGGCTGACGCGCCTGCCAGCCGGATTGCCAAGGTATCTGCCTGGCTGCGGGTCGGCGGCCGGAACGCGCGCGGGCGGAGATGCCCGTGCGCCGGAATCCGGCCGGCGCCGTGATCCAACCGTCCGATAATATCGGCAAATCCCGCGCTGCCGAAGTCCCGGACGTGAAGCGGCCGTCAATGTCCCCCTTTTTTCGAGGAACCGTTCGACCATGAGCAAGCTGCGAACCGACGTCACGATCGACTCCCTGCGCGAGCGCCAGCGCGGCCGTCTGCCGGATCTGCTGGGCTTTCGGGCGACGCGCCTCGAAGCGGGCCTGTTGCGCGCCGAACTCGACATTCGCGACGATCTGCTCGCGCCGAACGGCTTTCTGCATGCGGCCACGGTGATCGGGCTCGCGGATACGGCCTGCGGCTACGCGTGCCTCGCGCATCTGCCGCCCGATGCGAAGAACTTCACGACCATCGAACTCAAGAGCAACTTCCTCGGCACCGCGCGCGAAGGCACGATCACGGCGGTCGCGACGGGCGTCCATCTGGGCCGCAGCACGCAGGTCTGGGACGCACTCGTGAGCGCGCCCGACGGCAAGACCATCGCCCTGTTCCGCTGCACGCAGATGGTGCTCTACTGAGCGATGCGGGCCGCGTCGCGCGCCGAACGCGCGCCGAACGCAAAAACGGCACAACCCGCGCAAAAACGGCATTATCCCATCGCACTGCGACCGCACCGGTACAATCACGCGATGATTTCGCGCGACCTCACCTTCATCGTCGGTGGCGCGCGCTCGGGCAAGAGCGCGTATGCCGAACGCCTTGCCCGCGACAGCGGGCTGCCTGTCACCTACATCGCCACGGCGCGCGTCGCGGACGACGAGCTTGCCGAGCGCGTCGCGCATCACCGGGCGCGGCGGCCCGCGCACTGGGCGCTGGTCGAAGCGCCGCTCGATCTCGCCGCCGCGCTCGATACGGCTGGGTCTAACGGCCAGTGCGTGCTGATCGACTGCCTCACGCTCTGGCTCGCCAACCTGTTGTGTCCGCCCGGCTCCGAAACCCCGCTGCCCGACTGGTCCGCGCGCGTCGACGCCTTCGCCGCCGCCTGCGAGCGCGCGCGCGGCACGGTACTCGTCGTGAGCAACGAGATCGGCATGGGCGTCGTGCCGCTCGGCGCAGCCACGCGCCTTTACGTCGATGAACTCGGCAGGCTGAACCAGCGCATTGCCGCGATTGCCGACCGCGCGACGTTCATCGCCGCCGGATTGCCGCTTGCGCTCAAGACGCCATGACACCATGACGCCGCGCATGCTCACCCTGCCCCGCACGGCGGCTTCGTCATGACGCGCCGCATGTTCGTTGCGCTGGCGCTCGGCGCGACCGTGGCGCTCACCGCGCTTACCGCGACCACCACGCGCGCCGCATCGGCATCGGCATCGGCATCGGCATCGGCATCGGCATCGGCATCGGCATCGGCATCGGTCAGCGTCGTCGACGATGCCGGGCGCACCGTCACGCTCGCCGCACCCGCACGGCGCGTGATCAGCCTCTCGCCCCACGGCACCGAACTGATTTACGCGGCGGGCGGCGGCGCACGGCTCGTCGGCACGGTCAGCTACAGCGACTACCCGGGCGCGGCCAAACGCGTGCCGCGCATCGGCGACGCCCTCGTGCTCGACCTCGAACGCATCGCCGCGCTCAAGCCCGACCTCATCGTCGTCTGGTGGCAAGGCAACGACCAGCAGCAGATCGACCGCCTGCGCGATCTGCACATTCCGCTCTTCTTCAGCGCGCCCCGCCGCCTCGACGACGTCGCGACATCGCTCACGCGCCTCGGCGTGCTGTTCGACACGCCGGACACCGCGCAGGCCGCCGCCGCGGATTTTCGCCGCGACATCGCGCAACTGCGCACGCGCTACGCGGGCCGCCCGCCTGTGAGCGTGTTTTACGAAGCGTGGGATCGGCCGCTGATGACGCTCAACGGCGAGAGCATGATCAGCGACGTGATCGCGCTATGTGGCGGACGCAACATCTTCGCGGGCTTGAAGCCGCTCGTGCCGACGGTTTCGACGGAAGCCGTGCTCGCCGCCAATCCCGATGCGATCGTGACGTCCGCGCAAGGCGCGACCGCATCCGATCAACCGCTGCCCGCGCTCGAAAGCTGGCGCGCGTGGCCGATGTTGACGGCAGTCAGGCACGGCAACCTCTTCGCCATCGACGGGGATCTGCTTACGCGCCCCGCCCCGCGCATCGCTCAGGGCGCGGCGCAGCTCTGCAAGGATCTGGATCAGGCGCGCGCACGTGACGCGGGCGCGAGCCGTTGATTCGCATCGGCTTGCATTGATTCGGGCTTCGAATTAACTCAGACGTTCCAGCGAACCAGCGACCACTGTCCGCTCGCCGCATCGCGCCGCAACCAGACGAGCGCGGCCATTTCCAGCGGCCAGCGCACGCAGCGCGAGAGCGACAGTTCGAGCGCGCGGGCCGTGATCGCGCGAATCACGCCCGCGTGCGTCACGACCCAAGCCGTGCTGCCTGCATTTGCTTCGTCTGCTTCACGCGCATCGCGCATCTCGTCGAACCACGCGCCTACACGGGCGTCGAACTGCGCAACGCTCTCGCCGCCATGCGTGCGGGCATGCTCGAAATCCGCGGCCCAGGCGTCGATCTGCGCGCGCTCGATCGCATCCCAGCGCCGCATTTCCCACGCGCCGAAGTCCATCTCGGCGAGCCTCGCATCGACGCGCGGCGCAAGACCGTGCGCCGATGCGAGCGCATGCGCGATCCGCGCGCAACGCGTGAGCGGGCTCGACTCAATACGCAACGGTGCGCGTGCACCAAGCGCATCGAGCCGCTGCGCGATCCGTGCGGCCTCGTGCGCCGCATCGCCCGCCAGCGCCACGTCGCTGCTGCCATAACAAACGCCAGGCTCGACGGTCACGGCGGGATGCCGGATCAGAACGAAATCCACGCGAGCCCCACGAGATAGATCGCGAGTTCGAACACCTGTTGCGCGAAGCCGAGACAATCGCCGGTATAGCCGCCGATGCGCTTCACGAAGTAGCGTCCGAGCGCGAACCGCAGTCCGGCGAGCACGACGAGCGTAGCGATGCCCGCATGCCAGTTGTGCGATTCGTGCCACCCAGGCCAGAAGAGCCACGGCAGACCGAACACGCACGCGAAGAGCAAAGCCGCAACGCTCATGCGCTGGGCGACCGGCTTCGCCTTGCCTTCGGCGCGCACGTAGTCGAGCGAGACGAGATAGCTGATCGCGCACGCGCGGCTCGCGGCGTGACCCGCGATCATCAGCATCGCGGCGCGCATGGGCGGCAGCGCGGCGAGCACCTGCCACTTCAACGCGAGCGCGACGACAACGCCGATCGCGCCGAACGCGCCGATCCGCGAATCGTGCATGATGCGCAGCACGTCCTCGCGTGTGTAGCCGCCACCGAACGCATCGCAGCAATCGGCGAGTCCGTCCTCGTGAAAAGCGCCGGTCGCGACGAGCGTCGCCGTCATCGACAGCAGCACCGCCACGCCAGGCGGAAAGACGCGTAGCGCCGCGAGATACACGAGCGCCGCCAACGCGCCCACCACCGCGCCCACGAGCGGGAAATAGCGCGCGGCGGCGTTGAGCCACGCGGGTTCGAAGCCGACCCAGCGCGGCACCGGCACGCGCGTGAAGTAGCCGAGCGCCGTGAAGAAGTAACGCAACTCCGCAAGCGGATTCATTGCCGATGCCTCACGTGCACGCTGCCTCCCGCGTCCCGCGCGCCCGCCGCATTACGCACCAGCCGCGCCGTCGTCGCCGCGATTGGCGACGCCCGCCGACTCGAAGCTCGCCATCTCGTTCAGGAACGCGCACGCCGCGCGCAGGAGCGGCACCGCGAGCGCTGCGCCCGTGCCCTCGCCGAGCCGCAGATCGAGCGCGAGGAGTTCACGCGCGCCGAAGTGATCGAGCATGCGACGGTGACCCGCTTCGTTCGATGCATGCGCAAACACGCAGTAATCGCGCACGCCGGGCGCGAGCGAATCGGCCACGAGCAGCGCCGACGTGGCGATGAAACCGTCGACCAGAATCGTCATGCGCGAGCGCGCCGCTTCGATGTAGGCACCCGCCATCATTGCGATCTCGAAGCCGCCGAACGTCGCGAGCACGTCGAGCGGCTCGCGCACGTCCGCATGACGCGCGAGCGCCGCCGCCAGGATGTTGCGCTTCTTCGCGAGGCCCGCATTGTCGAGACCGGTGCCGCGGCCGACGCACTCGTCGATCGGCACATTGCACAGACGGCTCATCAGGCACGCAGCCGACGACGTATTCGCGATGCCCATCTCGCCGAAGCCAATCACGTTGGTGCCGAGCGCCGCGTGATGACGCACGCGCGCCGCGCCCGCTTCGAGCGCGGCGATGGCCTGCTCGCGCGTCATTGCGCTTTCGTGCGCGAAGTTGCGCGTGCCGCGTGCGATGGCCACGTCGACGAGCGACGGCGACGACGGCAACGCCGTCGCGATGCCGGCATCGACGATCTCCAGCGTGAGCCCCGCGACGCCGCTGAACGCATTGATCGCCGCGCCGCCCGCGAGAAAGTTCGCGACCATCTGCACGGTCACGGCCTGCGGATACGGACTCACGCCTTCATTGGCGATGCCGTGATCGCCCGCAAAGACGATCATCGTGGGCCGCTCGACGACGGGATGCGTCGTCTGCTGGATCATGCCGAGCTGGCGCGCCAGCGTCTCGAGCCGGCCGAGGCTGCCGGGCGGCTTGGTTTTCGTATCGATCAGATGCTGCAGCTCGTCGCGCAGCGAAAGGTCCAGCGGCTCGATGTCCAGCAATTGGGAAAGAGTCGACGTCATGTTCGGGTCAAAGGGTTGAAGTTCACATTGGATAAAGCGGTATTCAGTTCGGGCGACGCGGTGAAGCTCCAGGCGCGGGCTCGCGCGAAAGCGCGGGAACGAGCGCCTCGTGCGCGCCTTCGCGGATCAGCACGAGCGGATGGCCGAACGCATCGCTTGCGCGGTCCGGCGTCAATACTTCGCCCACCGGTCCCGCGTAAAAGCCGCCACGGCTGTCGAGCAGCAGCGCATGCGTTGCATAGCGCCGCGCGAGATTGAGATCGTGGCAGGAAAAAACAATCGTGCGCGCCTCGAATCTCACCCAGCGCACAAGCGCTTCGAGGCAGGCGATCTGGTGATGCAGATCCAGATGCGAAAGCGGCTCGTCGAGCAACAGAAGCGGCGCATCCTGGCACAGCACGGCTGCGAGCGCGACGCGTTGCCGTTCGCCGCCGGACAACGAAAGCACGTCGCGCGCGGCGAGCGCTTCGAGGCCGAGCGCGGCCAGCGCCGCATGCGCCGCCGTACGGTCCTCGTCGCGCTCCCAACCCCAGCCCGCCAGATGCGGATAGCGGTTGAGCAGCACGATGTCGAGCACGCTCGCGTTGAACGCATCGTGCACGTCCTGCGGCATCAGCGCGCGACGCTGCGCGAGCTTGACGGGCGCCCAGTCGGCCAGCGTGCGGCCATCGATTTCGACGTGGCCTGCCGCGCTCGTGCGCAGCCCGGCCAGCGCGCCGATCAGCGTCGTCTTCCCCGCGCCGTTCGCACCGGCGACACACCAGATTTCACCGGCGCCGAAGGACAGCGTGAGCGATTCGACGAGCGTGCGTGCACCCGCGCGCAAGGTCAGCGCGCGGGCGGCCAGGATCGGCGTGCCATGGGTTGTGTGATCCGTTGTGTGCTTCATCGCGTGCGCCTGTGCAGCAGCATCCAGAGAAACACGGGCACGCCCGCGAGCGCGGTCACGACACCGACCGGCAACTGCGCTGGCGCGGCCACGGTACGCGCGGCGAGATCGGCGCCCATCACGGCGAGCCCGCCCGCGAGCGCGGCGGCGGGCAGCAACATGCGCTGGTCGTTGCCGAACGCGAGCCGCAGCATGTGCGGCACGACGAGCCCGACGAAGCCGATGGTGCCGCCCGTCGTCACGGCCGCCGCCGCCGCGAGCGACGCCACGAGATAGACGCGCACGCGCAGCCGCAGCACCGGCACGCCGAGCGCCTGCGCGGCCGCGTCGCCGCGCAGCAGCACGTTCAGTTGCGGGGCGACCGGCACGATGGCCGCGAGCACGAGCACGAGCGCACCGAGCGCCGCCCACGGCATGCTCGCGCCGTTGAGATCGCCCGTGAGCCAGAACAGCATGCCGCGCAATTGCGCATCGGGCGCGAGCGTAAGGAGCAGCGTGATGAGCGCGCCCCAACCCGCAGCCGTCACGGCGCCGGTGAGCAGCAAACGCGGAGAACTGTCCTGCGGCTCGCCGCGCCACAATTCACGGCGCGCGAGGCCGAGCACGAGCAGGATCGACGCGAACGCGCCCGCGCATGCGCTCGCCTGCACCGCCCACGCGGCCAGGCCAACGATCATCGCGACGAGCGCAAACGCGGCCGCGCCGCCCGATACGCCGAGCACATACGGTTCGGCGAGCGGATTGCGCAGCAGCACCTGCAGCAACGCCCCGGCAAGCGCGAGCAGCGCGCCGCACGCGAAGCCGCCGAGCGCGCGCGGCAGGCGCAGCGTGCGGACGATTTCAGCGGCCATGTCGGTGTTCGTGTGCGATGGCGACAACGCAGCCAGTGCCTGCGCGAGCGTGACCGGCACGCTGCCGATCACAAGCGATGCCGCGAACACAATAAGAGCGGCGAGCGTCAGCGCGAGCCAGATGACGCACGCGCGACGCGCGCTCATCGACGCCCGGAATCTGGGCCCGCTCACGGCAGGCATGTGATTGCGATCGGCAGTTCGCATCGTGCGGGTCGAAGGGGGGCGTTGTCGTTATCGAAAGGAAAGGAACCAGGCGCTCTGCCGCGTGAGATGCTAAACACGCGAACACGAACGATGCGCGCGCATCGTTCGCGCAGGCATGCGCCGGCAACGAATGCCCGATGAAAAACGGGCGCAGCCTGGTTTAGCGATTTCACCCGCATCACGCTGCTCATGATGTGCCGCATGAAGCGCGACGCGGCACGAGCACCCGCTTTGCAGCGGCGCAAGGCGCCAAGCCGCAGATCGCGCACAATCGCGCAGCAGGTGTGCAAATACATGATGGTGATGATCCGGTAGCCAGCGTGCGCGTGCTCCGCTCTGCGCGAAACGGCGCGATAAAGGGCCGTGTCCACACGGCGCCAGTGCATCACACCGGCGCGGCTGACACGAGCACCTCGCCCTCTGGCCGGTATCCGGGCTGGCGACGACGCGATCCGCCTTCCCGCGCCGTTGCGCAGTGGCCATGGATGCACGCAGAAATTGCATGCTGGGATCGAGTTGCGTGCGAACAGCTTGCCAGAAGCGATGCAAGAAGCGCGCGCGGTCGCGGTACCGTTGCACAGAGCAGCACAGGATGGCGTATGTCCGGGGCTGGACTTCGCTCCCTGTTTCCCGTTTAACCACGCATTTCGAGCGCGGGCACCAGAGTGCGGCAAGTGTAGGAGCGGCCCGTCTGGACGTCAAGAAAAGCGTCCGCGCCACGCTGGTGTCATCGCGTACGTGGCGGCAAAATGCATTCCCGCTGAGCAGACTCGGTGACGTTGCCTGCAAGAAGCAGGGATGTTACGTCTGGAAACGACACAATTATCGGAATACCCGGTAATCCGCGCTAGAATGCCTGTCTTTAGAGGACGCAGCACATGCTCAACGAACTCGAAACACTCTCACAGAATATCGGGCGGCTGATCGAGATCAATCGGCTCCATCACGAAGCGCGTCAGGCACTCGAAGCGCAACTCGCGCAATTGCAGTCGCAATGCGATGCAACGCGCGCCGAACTCGAGCAGGTGCGCGAAGAGCGCAATGCACTGCAGGCGGAGCGCGATGCGCTGTCCGCGAAGATCGACGACGCCCAGGTGCGCCTGAACGCAATTCTCGAAAAATTGCCGCGCGCACGCGGGCAAGGCGAGCCTGACAACCAGCTCGATCTGCTCGAACAGTCGCCGTCCGCCGCCGAGAGCAACGCGGCCCGCCACGGAGAAAACGCATGACCACCAAACAGATCGAAGCGACGATTCTCGGCCAGACCTATCGCCTCGCCTGTTCACCCGAAACCGAAGGCGCGCTGCTCGAAGCCGTGGCGCGCGTGGATGCGGAAATGTCGAAAATCCGCACGCACAGCAACGTGCGCGGCATGGATCGAATCGCAGTCATGGCGGCACTTTCGCTCGCGTCGGAACTGCTGCGACTGCAGACAAGTGTGCGACACGGAGAGGCATTCCCAGCCGAAGAAATCCGTCGTACAATGCGCTCAATGAATGAACAACTCGGCGCCGTGATTCAGCAGTACAGCGGCGTGCAGTAATACGTTTTAAAAGGTTTAGTTAGCTTCCCTGCCTGGTTTGCCAAGGTCATATATTCCTTGAACCAATGCCATGTGCACGGTTGTGGAAATTTGTAGCACGGGTGTGCGCGTCACTCTGTCTGATGTACCCGAAGTGCTGCTAACTGCGACCAATTCTGAACCCTCGGTTCAGGATGCCGGCCTAGCGGCTATGGCGGGGACCAATTCAAACGGCATCGGACTTGCGTCCGATGCCGTTTTTCATTGTTGTTTCCAATTCGGGCCTGGTAGCATCTGTTCCTGCGTCTGCTCTTTTTAGTGCGGCGTTCCAGCGCCAATCCATAGCGTCATACCGCCCGTGCCCGCCTACACCTGGCGCGCACGTTCCCCGCTCTCTTTCGACGTGACCTCCGACTCATGCGCTACTGGCTGATGAAGTCCGAACCCGACGAAGCAAGTATCGACGACCTCGCTCACGCACCGCATCGCACGCTGCCCTGGACCGGTGTCCGCAATTATCAGGCACGCAATTTCATGCGCGACACGATGCAGGCTGGCGACGGCGTGCTGTTCTATCACTCCAGTTGTCCCGAGCCCGGCATCGCGGGAATCGCACAGGTCTCATCGACGGCCTATCCCGACCCTACGCAGTTCGATCCGAAGAGCCCTTATTACGACGCGAAATCGACGCAAGAGAATCCACGCTGGATACTCGTCGACGTCGTCTTCAAGAAGAAGTGCGCGTTGATTCCACTTGCGGCACTACGCGAGCACGAAGCGCTCGCGAACATGCGCGTGCTCGCGAAAGGCAACCGGCTTTCGATCACGCCCGTCACCGAAGCCGAGTGGGCGTTCATCACGAAACATCTGATGTGATGTGAAGTGCACGCCCCGCACGCTCACCAACGCGCAGCCGGGCTGGCGCGCTTGCGTATCGAATAATCCATTCTGCAAGGAGTCGACGATGAAGAGAAAAACGGCCGCCGCCCTCACCGCAGCGCTCACCATTGCCGCGCCGCTCGCGCTCATGTTTGCGGCCACGCTCGCGCCCGGCACTGCGTTCGCACAGAGCGATGCGCGCTTTCAGCCGGCAGGCGTGCTGTCGCTGTCCGCGCAGGCGAGCGCAGAAGTGCCGCAGGACGTCGTCACGATCACGCTGTTCTACGAGCAGGAAGCGAGCGATCCGGCCTCGCTCACCGCCACGCTGAACCAGCGCACCGACGCCGCGATGCAGAAAGCGAGAGGCGTGCCCGGCGTGAGCGCGCGCTCGGGCCAGTTCTCGATCTTTCCGTCCACCGACCGCGACGGCCGCATTTCGGCATGGCGCGGCCGCACGGAAGTCGTGCTCGAATCGCACGACTTCACCGCCGCCTCGAAGCTTGCAGGCGATATCGCGTCGATCATGCAGGTCGGCAACGTGCAGTTCTCGCTCTCGCCCGAAGCGCAGCGCGCCGCCGAGAAGAAGCTCTCGGGTGAGGCGATCTCGTCGTTCCGCGATCAGGCCACGGCCGCGGCGCGCGCGTTCGGCTACGGCAGCTACACGATCCGCGAAGTCAATGTGGGGCACATGGGCGTGGTGCCGCGCCCGGTCATGATGATGAACGCACGTGCGATGGCCGCCGACGCGAAGGTCGCGCCGCCCATGTCGATCGAAGGCGGCACGTCGACGGTGACCGTCAACGTGTCGGGGTCCGTGCAGATGAAGTGACGCGTACTTCCCATGAGCCGAAAGCCAAGCGCAAAAAAACTAAAAACCCCGCATTAGCGGGGCTTTTGCATAAAACGAACGACCTGCGTTCAGCTATTCGCGCCGAGTGCACGCGTGCCGTTGCGGCGTGCTCGCCGGTACGACCACACGAGCAGGCCCACGCCCACGATGATCATCGGCAGCGACAGCCACTGGCCCATCGACAGGCCGAGTGCAAGCAGGCCGAGGAAGTCATCGGGCTCGCGCGCGAACTCGACAGTGAAGCGCGCAAGGCCATAGCCGATCAGGAACATCGCCGATATCGCGCCCACCGGGCGCTCCTTGCGCGAGAAGAAAATCAGCAACAGGAACAGCGCAAGACCTTCGAGCGCGATCTCGTAGAGTTCGGACGGGTGGCGCGGCAGCAGGTGATATTGCGCGAAGACATCGTTGAGATGCCACTTCGCAGTCAGTTGCGGATGCGCGCTGAGCCACGCGGCATCGTCGTTGGCCGCGCCCGGGAACAGCATCGCCCACGGCGAATCGGGCGACGTCACGCGGCCCCACAACTCGCCGTTGATGAAGTTGCCGAGGCGCCCGGCGGCCAGGCCCGTCGGCACCATCGGCGCCACGAAGTCGGTGACCTGCAGCCACGTGCGGCCGCGCTGCCACGCGAAGAGGATCATCGCGAACGTCACGCCGAGGAAGCCGCCGTGAAACGACATGCCGCCTTCCCACACCTTGAAGATGTCGAGCGGATGCGCGAAATACCAGCTGGCCTTGTAGAACAGCACGTAACCGAGGCGCCCGCCGAGGATCGTGCCGAGCACGCCGTAGAACAGCATGTCGTCGATGTCCTTCGCGGTCCAGCCTTGTGCCGCGACGAACGGCAACCGCAGACGCAGGCGGCCGATCACGATGGCCAGAATGAAACCAACGAGATACATCAGGCCGTACCAGCGCACGGCGAGCGGCCCCAGATGAATGGCGACGGGGTCGAAGTTCGGGTGAATGAGCATCGTGAAGTCAGTTCTTGTCGGCGAAGAGTGTCATCGGGGCGGCGCGACGCGCCGCGAGCGTTGGACGGTTCCGGCGCGCCGCGGTTCGCGGCGCCAGCATTATCGCCGAGTCGGCGCGGCGTACGCTGTTTTCGGCGCTGAAAACCCGCATGCCGGGCATTCAGTCCGCCACGCCGATAGCGGCCGCATGCGCGCGCACGATCTCGATAAAGGCCGCCAGCACCGGGCTCACCTCCACCGCGCGCCAGACAAGGCCGGTTTCGATGGTGGGCACCGCCTGCGCGAGCGGGCGGTAGGCCACGCCCGTGCGCCGCAGGTGGCGCAGCGATTGCGGCACCAGCGCCACGCCCATGCCCGCCGAGACGAGGCTCACGATCGTCTGCATCTGGATCGCCTCCTGCCCCACGCGCGGCACGAGCCCCGCGGCACCGTAGCAGTCCATGATGATGTCATAAAAACCCGGGGCCAGATGGCGCGGGAAGACGACGAGCGGCGTTTCGGCGAGATCGCGCAGGCTCACGGGCGTGTCGCACCAGTCGTCGGCGGACGCGCCGCCCGTGCGTGCCGACAGATCCCGCGGCATCGCGATCACGAGCGGCTCGCGCGCGATCGGCAGATACGAGAGCTGCGCCGCATGACGCAGCGGCAAGGGCGCGATGACGAGGCCCGCGTCGATGCGCCCTGCCGCCAGTTCGTCCAGCTGCACGTCGCTCGTGGCCTCTGTCAGTTGCAGGCGTACGCGCGGATAGCGTGCGCCGAATTCGCGCAGCAAGAGCGGCAGAAGGCCGTAGTCGGCGGTCGAGACGAAGGCCAGCCCGAGCACGCCCGCCTCGCCGCGCGCGAGGCTCTGCGCGAGCGGGCGCAGCGCCTGCGCCGCTGCGAGCAGGCGGCGCACCTCGGGCAGCAGATCGGCGCCCACGGGCGTCAACTCGACCGAACGGCGCGTGCGTGCAAACAGCTCGACGCCGAGCGTCTCTTCGAGCGCGCGGATCGCCTGCGACAGCGGCGGCTGCGTCATCGACAGGCGCGCGGCCGCGCGGCCGAAGTGCTGCTCTTCGGCCACGGCCACGAAATAGCGCAGCTGGCGCAGATCCGGAATTGTCGAGCTCATGCGTACACCCTGTATTGATATATTTTTCGACCCAATAACCGACGAATAATATACTGGACATTCCGCTCGCGAAACCGCATGCTTCTTCGGACACGCTGGCGCAGCACGACGAAACCACGAAGAAGAACGCGCCTGCACGGCATTCGAGACCACTCCCACAGGAGCCTCCCCATGTCGCACAACCGTCGCTCGAAGAACATCACGCAAGGTGTGGCGCGCTCGCCGAACCGCTCGATGTTTTATGCCCTCGGCTATGAAAAAGCCGACTTCGACAAGCCGATGATCGGCATCGCCAACGGCCACTCCACGATCACACCCTGCAACGCGGGCCTGCAGCGCCTCGCCGATGCCGCCGTCGCCGCCATCAAGGACGCCGGTGCGAACCCGCAGACCTTCGGCACGCCCACGATTTCGGACGGCATGTCGATGGGCACCGAAGGCATGAAGTACTCGCTCGTCTCGCGCGAGGTGATCGCCGACTGCATCGAGACCTGCGCGCAGGGCCAGTGGATGGACGGCGTGGTCGTGATCGGCGGCTGCGACAAGAACATGCCCGGCGGCATGATCGCGCTCGCGCGCATGAACGTGCCCGGCATCTACGTCTACGGCGGCACGATCCGTCCGGGCAACTGGAAGGGCCACGATCTGACGATCGTTTCGGCATTCGAGGCCGTCGGCGAATACACGGCGGGCCGCCTGTCCGAAGAGGATTTCGAAGGCATCGAGCAGCACGCGTGCCCATCCACGGGTTCGTGCGGCGGCATGTATACGGCGAATACGATGAGCGCGTCGTTCGAGGCGCTCGGCATGTCGTTGCTGTACTCGTCGACGATGGCCAATCCCGACGACGAGAAAGTCGACTCCGCGGCCGAATCGGCGCGCGTGCTCGTCAATGCGGTCAAGCAGGACCTCAAGCCGCGCGACATCATCACGAAGCAGTCGATCGAGAACGCCGTGGCGCTCATCATGGCGACGGGCGGCTCGACCAACGCCGTGCTGCACTATCTCGCCATCGCGCACGCGGCGCAAATCGAGTGGAGCATTGACGACTTCGAACGCATGCGCAAGAAAGTGCCCGTGATCTGCGACCTGAAGCCTTCGGGCCAGTACGTCGCGACCGATCTGCACCGGGCCGGAGGCATTCCGCAAGTGCTGAAGATCCTGCTCGACGCGGGCCTCCTGCACGGCGAGTGCATGACGATCACAGGCAAGACCCTCGCCGAAGCATTGAAGGACGTGCCTTCGGTGCCGCGCGCCGATCAACAGGTCATCTTCCCCATCCACGAAGCGCTGTACAGGGAAGGCCACCTCGCCATTCTCAAGGGCAATCTCGCGACCGAAGGCGCGGTCGCGAAGATCACGGGGCTGAAGAACCCGGTCATCACGGGCCCGGCGCGCGTATTCGACGACGAGCAAAGCGCGATGCAGGCGATCCTCGCGGACCAGATCAAGGCAGGCGACGTCGTGGTGCTGCGCTATCTCGGTCCGAAGGGCGGCCCCGGCATGCCGGAAATGCTTGCGCCGACTTCCGCGATCATCGGCAAGGGGCTCGGCGAATCGGTCGGTCTCATCACCGATGGGCGTTTCTCGGGCGGCACATGGGGTATGGTCGTTGGCCACGTCGCGCCGGAAGCATTCGAGGGCGGCACGATCGCGCTCGTGCACGAAGGCGACTCGATCACCATCGACGCGCATCAGCTGCTGCTGCAGCTGAACGTGGACGATGCGGAACTCGCGCGCCGCCGCGCCGCATGGAAACAACCGGCGCCGCGCTACACGCGCGGCGTGCTCGCAAAGTACGCAGCACTCGCGCGTCCCGCCAACGAGGGTGCGGTGACGGGCTGAACGCTTCGGTACTCGCCTGGTGTTCTGCTATTGCGGAACGCGTGTCGAATGAGGGCGCACGCAAGGTCGTGCGCCCTTTGCTTTTATAATGCGACCACATAACAGCCTGCCCCAAGGCCGGCGGAGACCAGCATGAATCTGAAGTCGCAAGTGATCAGGAACATCGCGACGCTCGCCGCAGCGCTCCCGCTGGCTCTCGCCGCCGGGCCGGCCGGCGCCCAGGGTGGACCGGCGGGGCTCGCGCTCGCTCAGCAGGAGAATTGCATGAGCTGCCATTCGGTGACCCACACGTTGATGGGACCGGCGCTGCGAGAGATCGCGTTGAGGTACGCGTCGAAGCCGGATGCGCAGGCCTATCTCGCCCACAGGATCGTGGAAGGCAGCAGCGGCGTATGGGGTAACGTGCCGATGCCCGCGAACACGCAGTTGAACGCCGTCCAGGCGGCCGCGCTCGCGAACTGGATACTCACACTCAAATAACGGCGGCGCGTGCCCGGCGCGCGCCGCATCATGCTTTCGCGTAACGGCTCAGACGCCGCCCGACGACGCGCCCGAAGACGACCCGCGCCCGGCACGCGCCGCCAGCTCTTCGTTCACAGCCGCTTTCACCCAGCCCGCCAGTTGAGCTTCGAGCGCAAGGCCGATTTCACGCGACACCTGCCCCACGAGCCAATGCGAATGCTCCTGCACCGCGGCGGCGCAACGCGCCTCGATGACGCTGCGGCCCTCGCCGGTGAGCCAGGTCATGCAGCGCCCGCGCATGCGCTCGACAAGCGCATCGGCATCGAGCGCATGGGAGCCTGGTGCGCCTGCGGGCAGGGCACCGGCGGCAGCGGTCGCGGCTGCCGGTGCAGCCGCTGCGGCCTGCGTGCCTTGAGCACCGGCGCGTGCGAGGAGCGCGTTGCCCGGCACGAGCGTATCGGTCAGGAGGGGAATGGAAGCATCACCTGCATCATGCACGTCCGACACGAGAACCTCCTTCAATCAGTAGAGCCTGCGCCACTTACACGCACAAGCGCGCGCGGTCAGCCGCCCTGCTTGTAGTTGTTCAGCGCGTAGCCGCGGTCGCGATAGAAGCGATAGCGCTCGCGGCCCGCCGCGAGTTCGTCGGGCGCATCGCCGATCACTTCGAGCAGGCGCTCGAAGCGCGCGAACTGCGGCGGTACGGCAGCGCCGAGATTGAGCAGCACGCGATAGTGCGGCGCGCGTTCGAGACCGGCCGCGAGCACGACGGGCGTCGCGAGAGCGAACTCGCTGTCCGCCATGCAGTGCGGCACGAAGTCGAGCGGCGAAAACGTCCACAGCATCTCGTCGAACGCGCGCAGGCGCGCGGGTTCGGCGAGGACGACGGCCTGTTCGCCCGCCAGATACGCCTTGCGCACGAGCCGGCACGCGTACATCAGCGAGTCGCCGACGTTGGTGTGAAAGTCGATCCGCGTCATGGCGCGCACCTGTCGATCAGATTCAACGCTTCGGCGCTTCTCAACCCGCTGCTCAACCCGCTTCTCAATCCGCTTCTTGCCGCGTTAGCCCGTCCTTCACGCCCCCACATACCCACAGCCGCTCCAGTCAAACTCATTGCGCCGCGCGGTCGATCAGGAACTGCGCAAGCAGCGGCACCGGACGGCCCGTCGCCCCCTTCGCCGCACCGCTCTTCCAGGCCGTGCCCGCGATATCGAGGTGCGCCCACGAATAGCGTTCCGTGAAGCGCGACAGGAAGCACGCCGCGGTCACGCTGCCCGCCGGACGCCCGCCGATGTTGGCGAGGTCGGCGAAATTCGACTTCAGCTGATCCTGATACTCGTCGTCGAGCGGCAGGCGCCAGGCCGGATCGTCCGCTTCGCGCGACGCATCGAGCAACTCGCCCGCGAGCGCATCGTCCTTCGAAAACAGACCGCTGTTGTGATGGCCGAGCGCGATGATGCACGCACCGGTCAGCGTGGCGATGTCGATCACGGCAGCCGGCTTGAAGCGTTCGGCATAGGTGAGCGCGTCGCACAGGATCAGACGGCCTTCGGCGTCGGTGTTGAGCACCTCGACGGTCAAGCCCGCCATCGTTGTAACGACGTCGCCCGGCTTCGTCGCCAGGCCCGAGGGCATGTTCTCGCAGGTCGGGATGATGCCGATCACATTGAGTTTCAGGCCCATTTCGGCAACAGCACGGATCGTGCCCAGCACCGAGCCCGCGCCGCACATGTCGTACTTCATCTCGTCCATGCCTTCGCCGGGTTTGAGCGAAATGCCGCCCGTATCGAACGTAATGCCCTTGCCGACCAGCACGACCGGCGCGGCCTTCGCGCTCGCGCCCTGATAGCGCAGCACGATGAACTGCGGCGGCTCGACGGTTCCTTTCGTCACCGAAAGGAACGCGCCCATCTTGAGCGCCTCGATCTGGCGCTGGCCGAGCACTTCGACCTTGAGCGTCCAGTCGCGCGCGAGCTTCTTCGCAGTGGCCGCGAGATACGTCGGTGTGCAGACGTTGCCCGGCAAATTGCCGAGGTCGCGCGTGAGATCCATGCCATTCGCAATTGCCGTGCCCTGCTTCGCAGCGAGGCGCGCGGGCTTTTCATCGGCGGCGTCGACGCTGAACACGATGCGCTTGAGCGAGCGCACCGTCGTATCCGGCTTGCTCTTCATCTGCGTGAAGCGATAAGCCTCGCCGCGCAGTGCGAGGATCGCGGCGCGCACCGCCCAGTCGCTCGCACGCTCCTTGACCGGCAATTGCGCAAGCGTGAACGTGGTCTGAGCAATCTTGGTTCCGAGGATGGCGCGCCAGGCCGCCTTGACGGCCTCGCCATAGGCTTTCTGGCCGAACGCATCCTGCTTGCCAAGACCGACCAGCAGCACCCGCGACGCGCCGATCCCCCCCACTTCGGGCAGGAACAGCGTGGAGCCGGCTTTGCCGTCCATGTCGCCGGCCTTGATGACGCGCGAAATCGTGCCGCCAATCGCGTTGTCGATGGTGAACGCCGCGCCCGAAAGGGTTTGCGCCTCGAATACGCCTATCACGACGCAATCCGATTTGCCGGTCAGGAACGACGCCTCTGTGCCTTTGCTCCAATCACAGGCTTTTATGCTAAAGTCCATCGCGCTTGTCCTCGGATAAAATCAGGGCTTAGGATGAAAGCCGCAATTATCCGCTATTTTTCCCGCGGCGGCTCCTCGCCGGGTGTGCCTGGGGTAAGCCTCGGGTGTGCCACGGGTGTGCCAGGTGAGCGCCGTCCGGCGCTGGCCGACTGCTGTGTCCTTCTAGAATGATCTTCGAACGTTCCCTGCAGCGAGAACTCGCGTACACGGCCGGCGCCGTGTTCATGGTTCTGCTCACGATCATGCTGACGACGATGATGATCCGCATCGTCGGCTTCGCCGCGTCTGGCCAGATCGACCCGCGCGACGTGCTGGTCCTGATCGGGCTGACCGTGATCGGCTACCTGGCCGTGATGCTCATCGTCACGTTGTTCGTGTCGATCCTCTTCGTGCTCACGCGCTGGTACAAAGACTCCGAAATGGTCGTGTGGCTCTCCTCCGGGGTGAGCCTCACGCGCCTCATCAAGCCGGTCGGCATGTTCGCCGCGCCGATCATCATTCTGATCGTGTTCTTCGCCTTCGTCGGCTGGCCGTGGTCGAACGCCCAGAGCAAGCTGATCCGCGCACGTTTTCAGCAGCGCGACGAAGTGTCGCTGCTCGCGCCCGGCCAGTTCCGCGAGTCGCCCACCACGCATCGCGTGTTCTTCATCGAGAACATGAGCCCCGACCAGGGGCGCGTCGAAAACGTGTTCGTCACGAGCACGGAAAACGGCAAGGTCAACGTCATCGTCTCGCGCACCGGCCATACCGAAACCCTCAAGAACGGCGACCGCTTCGTCGTGCTCGAAAACGGCCGCCGCTACGACGGCGAACCGGGCCATCCCGACTTTCGCATTACGGAGTTCCAGCGCTACGGCGTGAAGATCCAGAGCCAGCCCGTGGTCTCGGCGCCCTCGGCGAGCACGACGTCGACGCTCGGCCTGGTGCGCCATCCGACCGACTCCAACCTCGGCGAACTCGCCTGGCGCGCCGGCCTGCCGCTCATCGCGATCAACCTGATGCTGCTCGCCATTCCGCTCGCTTACCAGAATCCGCGCCGCAGCCGCACCATCAACCTCGTGATGGCCGTGCTGATCTACCTGACCTATTCGAACCTGCTCAACGTCGTGCAATCGCAGATCGAGCAGGGCAAGATGTCGTTCGGCTTCGGTCTCGTGGCGCTGCATATCGTGGTGTTCGCGCTCGTCGTGTTCATCTTCTGGCTGCGCGTGCGCAACCGGCCGCTCTTTACACGCGCGATGTTCCGGCGCGCCGCCCAGGAGAGCTGACCGATGCGCATCTACGAAAAATATTTTGCGCGGCAGGTCTACCTGTCGTTCATCTTCATCCTGTTCGCGTTCTCGGGTCTGTTCTTCTTCTTCGACCTGATCAACGAGCTCAATACGGTCGGCCAGGGCAACTACAAGTTCAGCTACGCCGTGCTGCGCGTCGCGCTGCAGTCGCCGTCACGCTTCTACGAAATCATTCCGGTCGCAGCGCTCATCAGCGCGATCTATGTGTTCGCGCAGATGGCCGCGAACTCCGAATACACGATCTTCCGCGTATCGGGTCTCGCAACGGGCCAGGCGCTCCGCTCGCTGCTCAAGATCGGCATTCCGCTCGTATTCATGACCTATCTGATCGGCGAAGTGGTCGGGCCGTACACGGATCAGCTTTCGGAGCGCGTGCGCCTCGAAGCGCTGGGCTCGGCGGTATCCAGCGACTTCAAGTCGGGGGTCTGGGTCAAGGACACGCTGACCGCGCGCGCCGATGGCGAGCAGGTCACGCGCTTCGTGAATGTCGGCGAGCTGCAGCCCGACGCGACGATCACCAACGTGCGCATCTACGAATTCGACTCGCAGTTCCGGCTCTCGAACGTGCGGCTCGCGAAGTCGGGCACCTTTCAGCCGCCGGGTCACTGGCTGCTCAAGGACGTCACCGACACGCAGCTCATCGGCGTGCCGCCGCCGGCCAACGTGCCCGCAGACGCGCTCAATCCGGTCTATCGCGCCGAACAGTCCACGGTGCCCGAATATTCGCTGCGCTCGGAGCTTACGCCGCAGATCCTCTCGGTGCTGCTCGTATCGCCGGACCGCATGTCGATGTTCAACCTGTTCCGCTACATCCAGCATTTGAGCGAGAACCATCAGGACACGCAGCGCTATGAGATCGCGTTCTGGCGCAAGCTGCTCTACCCGTTCGCCGTGTTCGTGATGCTCGTGCTTTCGCTTCCGTTCGCGTATCTGCATACGCGCGCGGGCGTGGTGGGCGTGAAAGTGTTCGGCGGGATCATGCTCGGCATGAGCTTCCAGCTCATCAATACGCTGTTCTCGCACGTGGGTACACTGAACACGTGGCCCGCGCCGCTCACGGCGGCGACACCCGGCCTCATCTATCTCGCGCTCGGGCTCATCGGCCTGAAATGGGTCGACCGGCACTGACGCCGGCGCGGCTTTTCGTTGCGCCCGGCGCCGATGCGCCCTGCACCTCCGGGCGCGTCGTTATTGAAACTGCGCTGAAACTTCGCTGAAACTTCACTGAGATTCGCGACGATGGGCAAGCACGGCATGATCCTCTTCGGCCACGGCGCGCGCGATGCGCGCTGGAAAGAGCCGTTCGCGCGGCTCGCCGCGAAGCTCGCCGCCGCGCGCGGCGACGCAGGCCCGGTCGGCCTCGCCTTCCTCGAACTCATGACACCCGATCTTCCCGCCGCCGTCGCGACGCAGGCGGCTGCGGGCTGCGAGTCGATCCTGGTCGTGCCGGTGTTCTTCGGTCAGGGCGGCCATGTGCGGCGCGATCTGCCCGAGATCGTCGCGCGCTGCCAGGCCGCGCATCCCGAGGTGCAGTTGCGCTGCGCTGGCGCGGTCGGCGAGGACGACGCCGTACTGGATGCGGTGGTGCGGTATTGTCTGGCGGCCGAGGCGGCGCCGGATTGAGCACCAGGCGCCACGGCGCAGCGGAATGAAGAAGGGGCGCATCATGCGCCCCTTGCTATTTCCCTGCGATGTTTCTTGCGACTTATGCAGCCGCGCGTCGGCCTTGCGTCTGCCCGGCTGTCAGCCCGGTCTCATCGGCCTGACCGGCCCGCGCCGCAAACGCTTCGCCGATCATCAAAAGACTCGGCTGCGACGCATCGAGCCAGTCCTGCGCTTCGCCCGCCGCCAGCGCCGCCAGCGTGAGCGTGAGCGTGCGCTCGCGCGGCGTGCTGCACGCTTCGACGATCCCCACGGGCGTCGAGCCCGCGCGGCCCGCCTCGATCAGTTCGCGCGCGATGTCCGGCGCGCTGTCGCGGCCCATGTAGAAGACAAGCGAATCGGCATTGACCCGCTCACGGATTTCGGCGGAATCGGGTGCGCGCGAGTACGTTGCGAGCGCAACGCTGCGCGCCACGCCGCGCAGCGTGAGCGAACGGCGCAGCGCCGCCGCGCTCGCGAGCGCCGCCGTGATCCCCGGCACGATCTCGTATTCGACGCCCGCCGCTTCGAGCGCGCGCATCTCTTCGTCCGCCCGGCCGAACAGCATCGGATCGCCGCCCTTCAGGCGCACGACCACGGCGTGCGTGCGCGCTGCATCGACAAGCTGTTTGTTGATGAAGTGCTGCGCCGTGGAGCGCTGTCTGCAGCGCTTGCCCACCGCGATGAACTTCGCCTCTTTCGGCGCGAGTTCGAGCATCTCCGGCTCGACGAGCGCGTCGTGCAGCACGACGTCCGCCACGGCGAGCAGCCGCGCGCCGCGGACCGTGATGAGGTCCGCCGCGCCGGGGCCTGCTCCGATCAGATAAACCTTGCCCATGAGCTTCGTGTCTCCCGTTGACGCGTTCGCGCGCCTCCGCACTCAGTCGGAGAATGCCCTGATCATACCTGCTGCGACAGTGTGATGCGTGGCTTCGTCAATAAGGACGAAGGCGCCCGTGCCGGGATGCGCGTCATACGGGTCGCACACGAGCGGCTTTTGCAGCGTGAGCGCGACGCGGCCGATGTCGTTCATCGCCAGACCGTGACGGTCGGTCGCGTGCGAGAGCGTGTGCACGTCGAGCACCTGCTTGATCGCGCCGATCTTCGCGAACACGGTGTTCGTGGTCTGCTTGAGCAGGTACTTGCGCTGCGTCGACAGCGGCTCGTCGTCGAACCAGCAGAGGTCGGCTTCGAGCTTTTTCGCCGGCTGGACGGCGTCGGTGGCCGTCACGAAGGTGTCGCCGCGCGAAACGTCCACGTCTTCGCCGAGGCGCAGCGTGACCGTCTGGCCCGCAAACGCGCGGTCGACCTGCGCCGTGCCGCCCGGCACCGGCGCGATGATCTCGACGACCGTGGCCTGGCGGCCCGCCGGCAGCACCGTGATCGCATCGCCGAGCTTCACTTCGCCCGCTTCGACGCGGCCCATGTAGCCGCGGAAGTCGTCCGCGCTCGAACCATCCTGGCGCGCGACCCACTGCACCGGAAAGCGCAGCGCATCGCCCGCGGCCTGGCCGACCGGCAGCGATTCCAGCACGTCGAGAAGCGGCGCTTCCGCGTACCACGGCATGCGCTCGCTCGCGAGGACGATGTTGTCGCCCTTGAGCGCCGAGACCGGCACGAAGCGCACGTTGTCGAGGCCGAGCTGACGTGCGAGCGCGACGTAGGCATCGCGGATCTGGTCGAACACCGCTTCGCTGTAGTCGACGAGGTCCATCTTGTTGATCGCGACGATCACATGCTGCAGGCCGAGCAGCTTCACGATCGCGCTGTGGCGCTTGGTCTGCGGCAGCAGTTGCGTCACGCCATTCTCGACCGTCACGCGCGTGGCGTCGATCAGGACGATCGCCGCGTGCGCCGTCGAGGCGCCCGTCACCATGTTGCGCGTGTACTGCTCGTGGCCCGGCGTATCGGCGATGATGAACTTGCGCCGCGCCGTGGCGAAATAGCGGTACGCCACGTCGATCGTGATGCCCTGCTCGCGCTCGGCTTCGAGGCCGTCCGTGAGCAGCGACAGGTCGATTTCGTCGCCGACGGTGCGCTTGTTCTTCGCGCGCGAGAGCGCCGAAAGCTGGTCCGAAAGCACGGCCTTGCTGTCGTACAGCAGGCGGCCGATCAGCGTGCTCTTGCCGTCGTCGACGCTGCCTGCCGTGATGAAGCGCAGCACGCCGAGATCTTCTGGTTGATGCGCGGGTTGTTCGATGCGGCCCATGTGATCTGTCCTCGTCCTATGCGTACACGTCGTGCTTAGAAATAACCTTGCTTCTTGCGCTGTTCCATCGCGGCCTCGGACGCCTGATCGTCCATGCGCGTCGCGCCGCGCTCCGTGATTTCCGTCACGGCCGTTTCGGCGATGATCTTCTCGACGTCGTCCGCGTCGCTTTCGACCGGGCACGTGCAGCTGATGTCGCCCACCGTGCGAAAGCGCACGCACGCCGTTTCGCTCGTCTCGCCTTCCTTCATCGGCGTGAGCGGCGTGACCGGCACGAGCAGGCCGTTGCGGCGCACGATCTCGCGGTCATGCGCGTAGTAGATCGACGGCAGTTCGAGGTTCTCGCGTGCGATGTACTGCCAGATGTCGAGTTCGGTCCAGTTCGAAATCGGGAAGACGCGCAGGTGCTCGCCCTTGTGCAGGCGCGCGTTGTAGAGGCTCCAGAGTTCCGGGCGCTGCGCTTTCGGGTCCCACTGGCCGAATTCGTCGCGAAACGAGAAGATGCGCTCCTTCGCACGGGCCTTTTCTTCGTCGCGGCGCGCGCCGCCGATCATCGCCGTATAGCCGTATTGCTCGATCGTTTCGAGCAGCGTGACCGCTTGCGCGGCGTTGCGCGAATCCGTTTCGCGGCGCAGGCGCACGGTGCCGCGCTTGATCGAATCTTCGACGTGACCGACCACGAGTTGCGCGCCGATTTCGGCGGCACGGCGGTCGCGGAAGTCGATCACTTCGTCATAGTTGTGGCCCGTGTCGATGTGCACGAGCGGAAACGGCAGCGCGGTCTTGCGGTTCGCGCCGAGGCCGAACGCCTTCAATGCGAGCGCAAGCACGACCACCGAATCCTTGCCGCCCGAAAAGAGCAGCGCCGGCTTGCTGCATTCGGCGACCAGTTCGCGCAGGATGTGGATCGACTCGGCTTCCAGCCAGTCGAGATGGTCCATGCGGTTCGCGGTGACTTGAAGCGGCGCGTTCACGGTGGAATCGAGCGTCGTGCTCATGGTGAGATCCTTCGATTATCGCGCCGAAAAAATTCGGCGCGCACTTCTTGCTTTTCGACGACGCACCCTGAGGCGCGCCAGCTTTTGGCATTGCTTTTGAAATCAACCCGCACGTTCGACGGGCGACGCGGCCACGACCGGAATCGCGGAAACCGACGTGATGTGCAGCCCGCACTCTTTCGTATCGCGCGACTCCCACCACCAGCGGCCCGCACGGCTGTCTTCGCCCGGGCGCACCGCGCGCGTGCACGGCTCGCAGCCGATGCTCGGGTAGCCGCGTGCGTGCAGCGGGTTCTCGGGCACGTCGAACGCGCGCACATAGGCCCAGACTTCGGCTTCGCTCCAGTCCGCAAGCGGATTGAACTTGGCGATGCCGCGCGCGTTGTCCTGCTCTTCTTCGTGCAGCTCAGAGCGCGTGACCGACTGTTCGCGGCGCTGGCCCGTAACCCACGCGGAGACGTCCGCGAGCGCGCGGTTCAACGGCTCGACCTTGCGGATCTCGCAGCAACGCTTGCGAAGCTCGACGCTTTCATAGAACGCGTTCAGGCCATGCCTTGCGACGTATTCGTCGACCGCATCCTGCTGCGGGTGAAACTGCTCGATCTCGTAGCCGTAGCGCTCGCGCACGCGATCGATCATGCCGAGCGTTTCTGCATGCAGGCGGCCCGTATTCAGCGAGAAGATCCCGATCTTCACGCCGCGCGAAAGAATTGCGTGCGTGAGCAACATATCTTCGGCGGCGAGGCTGCTCGCGAGCTTCACGTTCGCGTGGCGCGCCGCGATCGAATCGAGCAGCGCATCGAGGCGCTCGACCTTCGCCTGCAAGTCAGGCGTGATTTCCTTCGCGACGGTACTCATGCAGCACCACCCGGTTGTGCGGCTTGTGTGGCTTGTGCCGCTTGTGCCTGCAGCGCAGCGCGACGGCGAAAGAGCGGCGACGGCTCGTCGAACGCGCCCTGATACTGCACGGTGAACTCGGTGAACGCCTTCAGCGCGTCTTGGATGTCCTTGTCCGCGCGCACGGCGTACGCATCGAAGCCGCAGCGCTCGTGAAAGCGCAGCTGGTCGCGCAGCACGTCGCCGATCGCGCGCAGTTCGCCCTTGTAGCCGAAGCGCTCGCGCAACAGACGCCCGATCGAAAAGCCGCGGCCGTCGCGGAACACCGGAAAATCGACCGCGATCAGCGCAAGCTGGTCGAAGTCGGCGGCAATGTCGGCCGGTTCGCTATTCGCCGCGAGCCACACGCCGAGTTCGTCGCGCGACTTCGCGGCGACGAGCGCAGCGCGCTCCGCCTGCCACAACGCCAGCGGCACGATGACCTTGCCCGCGGGCAGCGCGTCGACTGCGGGCAGCGTGCCGTCTTCGGCGGGGCGCACGACATTCCAGTCGTCTTCGACAATCGCGCGGTTCTTGATGATCAGATTCATGAAACTCAATCCTCGCTGCTTGCGGTTCAGGCGTGGGCCGGCTGGTGCGATGCGTACACGCGCGCCTTGAAGGGCGCGATGCCGATGCGGTCGAAGGTGTCGCTGAAACGCTCGCCGTCGATACGGTTCTCAACGAACGTATCGATGATTCTCTGCACGACGTCCGGCATCTCCTCTGCCGAGAACGACGGGCCGATCACACGGCCAAGGCGCGCGCCCATGCCCTGCTCGCCGCCGAGCGAAACCTGGTACCACTCCGCTCCGTCCTTGTCGACGCCGAGAATGCCGATGTTGGCGACGTGATGGTGACCGCACGAGTTGATGCAGCCCGAGATGTTCAGCGACAGGTCGCCGAGGTCGTAGACGTAGTCGAGATCGTCGAAGCGGTCCTGGATGGCCAGCGCGATCGGGATCGACTTCGCATTCGCGAGCGAGCAGAAATCGCCGCCCGGGCACGCGATGATGTCGGTCAGCAAACCGATGGTCGGCGTCGCGAAACGCGCCGCCTTCGCCTTTTCCCAGACGGCGAAGAGGTCGCGCTTCTTGACGTCGGCGAGAATCAGGTTCTGCTCGTGCGACACGCGGATCTCGCCGAACGAGTATTCATCGGCCCAGTCGGCCACGGCTTCCATCTGCTTGTCGGTGGCGTCGCCCGGCGCGACGCCGGGGAACTTGAGCGACAGCGTCACCGAGGCGTAGCCCGCCACGCGGTGAGTGCGCACGTTGCGCTCGACCCAGCGCGCGAAACCGCGGTTCTCCAGCAGATGCTTTTCGTAGGAAGCGTCGGTATCCGCGAGCTTTTCATACGCGGGCGGCACGAAGTATTGCGAC
Source organism: Paraburkholderia sp. (assembly GCF_024281035.1). Classification (GTDB taxonomy): domain Bacteria; phylum Pseudomonadota; class Gammaproteobacteria; order Burkholderiales; family Burkholderiaceae; genus Paraburkholderia. The sequence goes on along the minus strand of NZ_JAMXLH010000048.1, from coordinate 132,996 downwards.
ACGCGGTCGAGTTCGTCCTGCGTAAGCGTCGACGGACCGTCCTTCAGGTGCAGCCACTCCTCTTCCACCTGCTCCGCGAATTTCGCGGGCGTGAGCGCCTTCACGAGAATCTTGATGCGCGCCTTGAACATGTTGTCGCGGCGGCCATAGCGGTTGTACACGCGCAGCACGGCTTCGCAGTAGGTCAGCAGATGTTGCCACGGCAGACCGCGCTTGATGATCTTGCCGACGATCGGCGTGCGGCCGAGGCCGCCGCCCGCGAGAATGCTCGCGACGACTTCGCCGTTCGCGTCGCGATCGAGATACACGCCGAGGTCGTGGATCTGCACGGCGATGCGGTCTTCCTTCGAGCCGCACACGGCGATCTTGAACTTGCGCGGCAGCCACGAGAATTCGGGGTGGAACGTCGACCACTGGCGCAGGATTTCGGCCCACGGACGCGGGTCGACGATCTCGTCGGGCGCGACGCCGGCGAACTGGTCGGCGGTGGTGTTGCGGATGTCGTTGCCGGAGGTCTGGATCGCGTGCATCTGCACCGAAGCGAGCTTCGCGAGGATTTCCGGCGTTTCTTCGAGCTTGATCCAGTTGTACTGGATATTCGTGCGCGTCGTGAAGTGGCCGTAGCCGCGGTCATGCTCGCGGGCGATGCGCGCGAGCATGCGCAACTGGTCGCTGCGCAGGTTGCCGTACGGCACGGCGATGCGGTGCATGTACGCGTGGCGCTGCATGTACAAACCGTTCTGCAGACGCAGCGGACGGAATTCTTCTTCGCTCAATTCGCCCGACAGGCGGCGGCGGACCTGATCGCGATACTGCTCAACGCGTTCGTCGACGATGGTCTGGTCGTACTGGTCGTATTGGTACATACGGGGATCCCAAGGTTGTCGCAATCGCGGCGTTGCGCTGGTGCCGCGCGCTCAGGCTTCGACGCTGGCTCTGTCCTGGCTCGGGGCGGGTTCCGTTACGGCGCGCTTCGCTGTGCCGTTGTGCCGGTCGCCTGCCCGTTAATGACCAAAACAGCTATCCAAATTGGAAAAATTGGGAAAATCGTAATAAACTCGCCTTATATTTCAAACGACTTAAAAATTAGGTTGATATGCCAAGGGGTTATATATGAACCTGCATCAGTTCCGGTTCGTACGCGAAGCTGTCCGGCAGAATTTCAATCTCACGGAGGCCGCCAAGGCGCTGTATACGAGCCAGCCGGGCGTATCGAAAGCGATCATCGAGCTGGAGGACGAGCTTGGGGTCGAAATCTTCACGCGCCACGGCAAGCGTGTGCGCTCGCTCACGGAGCCGGGCCGGATCATCCTCGCCTCGGTCGAGCGCATTCTTCAGGAAGTGGAAAGCCTCAAGCGCGTCGGCAAGGACTACGCCGCACAGGATCAGGGCAACCTGACCATCGCCGCCACGCACACCCAGGCGCGCTACTCGCTGCCCGCCGCCATCGCCGAGTTCAAGCGGCGCTTTCCGAAGGTCCACCTGTCGATCCTGCAAGGCAGCCCGACCCAGGTCGCGGAAATGGTGCTCCACGACCAGGCCGACCTCGCCGTCGCAACCGAAGCGATCGCGGGCTACAAGGACCTCGTGTCGCTGCCCTGCTTCGCGTGGCACCACGTGGCCGTGATGCCGGCCGATCACCCGCTGCTCGAACGCAAGCCGCTCTCGCTCGACGATCTGGCGCAATTTCCGCTGATCACCTACGACAACGCCTTTGCGGGCCGCGCCAAGGTCAATGAGGCGTTCCGCCTGCGCGGCCTCACGCCCGACATCGTGCTGGAGGCCATCGACGCCGACGTCATCAAGACCTACGTCGAACTGGGCCTGGGCGTGGGCATCATGGCCGATATCGCGTTCAACGCCGAACGCGACCGCCATCTGCGCGCGGTGCCCGTCGGGCACCTGTTCGGCAGCAACGTCACGCGCGTCGCGCTCAAGCAGGGCGCGTATCTGCGCAGTTACGTCTACACCCTGGTCGAGCTGCTCTCGCCGAGCCTGACCCGCAAGCTGATCGAGCAGGCGCTCAAGGGCGAACACGAGAGCTACGAGCTATAGCGCCGCCGTAGCGCCGCCCTGTCGCCACCATCGCGCCGCCATAGCGCCGCAGCGGGCTGCGGCACAAACGCCCGCACTTGCGGCTGGCGCGGCGCCCCGACAGAGCGCTTTGGTACAATCTCGCGATTGCCCGTCCCTGCTCCGGCGGCGTCGCGAACGCCGCGCATCAGTCGCACAGGCCGGGCTACCTGTTCCGAATCCAATCCATAACGCCGACCACCATGAACATCGAACAAGCGCGTTTCAACATGATCGAACAGCAGATCCGCCCCTGGGACGTGCTGGACCTGGACGTCCTGAACCTGCTTTCGATCGTCAAGCGCGAGCAATTCGTCCCGGCTGTCTACGCGGACATCGCCTTCGCCGATCTCGAGATCCCGCTGCCCAACGGCCAGCACATGATGGCGCCGCGCGTCGAAGCGCGCGTCCTGCAGGAACTCGCGGTGAAGAAGCACGAGAACGTGCTGGAAATCGGCACGGGTTCGGGCTACATGGCGGCACTGCTCGCGAATCGCGCACTGCAGGTGCTGACGGTCGAAATCGACCCGGAACTGGCTGAATTCGCCCGCGCGAACTTCACGAAGAACGGCGTGCTGAACGCCGAAGTCAAGCTCGGCGACGGCGCACGCGGCTGGGCCGCCAACGCGCCCTACGACGTGATCTGCGTCTCGGGCGGCCTGCCGGTCGTGCCGCAGGAACTGCTCGAACAACTGAAGGTGGGCGGACGCCTCGCGGCATTCGTCGGCACCGCGCCGGTGATGGAAGCGCAGATCATCACGCGCGTCGACGAAAAGCAATACCGCATCGCCTGCGTGTTCGAAACCTACGTCGAAGCGCTGCAGAACGCCATCCAGCCTTCGCGCTTCAAGTTCTAAGGCAAAGCTCCAAAACACCATGTGCCGCGCCGCCGGGTTTCACGGCCCGCGCGGCGCACTGCGGCACTCGCATCGACTCGTTTCCCATGCAAAATCTGAACGCTCCCGACCTCGCCGCCTGGCTCGCCGACACATCGCGCGCAGCCCCCGTGCTGCTCGACGTGCGCGAGCCGTGGGAGATCGAGACCGCGCAAATCGCGGGCTGCGTGTGGATTCCGATGAACGAGATTCCCGCGCGCAGCGAAGAGCTCGACGACGAGGAGCCGATCGTCTGCGTCTGCCATCACGGCAGACGTAGCGCTTCGGTCGCGATGTTCCTCGAATCGCGCGGCTTCACGAAGGTGTTCAACCTGCAAGGCGGCATCGACGCGTGGTCGCGCGAAGTCGACCCCAAGGTGCCGACTTACTGACCGGGTTGCCCCATTGACGACAGCGGCGGGCCTTCGCCCGCCAGGCTGTCCACGAAGGGCGCGGCGTCTGCTGCGCCCTTTTTCATTCCGGCGGCGACCGCGCCAGCGCGCCCTTCTGGTTCGCCCTTCTGGTCGCAGCGCGGCAGCACACGAACGCCGCGCCAGCCGTGGATTCAGAGATCGAGCGACGTGACGGAAGAAGCGCGCTCGGGCAACAACGTTGTCAGTACATCGACCGTGCGCGCCGTCGCTCCGCGATGACGCGCCGCAAATGCAGCGCCCGCCGCGCCCATCGCCACGCGGCGCGGCTTGTCTTTGAAGAGTTCATGGAGCGCCTGCGCGAGACCGGCGGGATCCTGCACCTGCAGCGCCGCACCGGCTGCCACCGCATCGGTCGTGGCCTGCGCGAAGTTGAACACGTGCGGGCCGATCAGCACGGGCACGCCCACGGCGCACGCCTCGATCAGGTTCTGCCCGCCGAGCGGCAACAGGCTCCCGCCGATGAACGCAAGATCGGCAGCCGCGTAATACGCGCCCATCTCGCCCATCGAATCGCCGAGCAACACGTTCACGTCCTGCGGCAGCGCGCGCGGCGCACCGTGCGCCGACGCATCCGCCGGCGCCTCGCTGGCCGCCCATTGCGAGCGCCGCACGAGCTTGAGATTCTTGCGCGCGACGAGCGCCGCGACTTCGTCGAAACGCTGCGGATGGCGCGGCACGAGAATCAGCAGCGCGTCGTCGATGCCGAGCGCCGCAAACGCCTGCAGCACGCGTTCTTCCTCGCCTTCACGCGTGCTCGCCGCGACCCACACGGGCCGCGAGCCGATCGCACGGCGCCATTCGCGTCCGCGCGCGATGAGCCCGGGCGGGCTCGCCATGTCGAACTTCAGGTTGCCGAGCACCGCGACGTTGCGCGCACCGAGCGCCGTGAGGCGCTCAGCATCCGTCGGGCTCTGCGCGAGCACGCGCGCGAAGCCGCCGAACACCTCTTTCACCGCCGCGCCGAACTTCGCCGCACGCCTGAACGAGCGCGCGGACATGCGTGCATTGGTGAGCACGAGCGGCACGTCGGCGCGGCGGCATTCGTCGATGAGCGTGGGCCAGACCTCGGTTTCCATCACGATGCCGAGCGACGGACGCCAAGCGCGCAAAAAGCGCCGCACGGTATGGGGCATGTCGTACGGCAGATAGCAGCGCTGCACGCGCTCGCCGAACAGTTGCACGCCCGCCGCGCGCCCGCCGGGCGTCATGTGCGTGAGCAGGATGCGCGCGTCGGGACGCGCGGCGAGGAGCGCATCGACGAGCGGCTGCGCCGCGCGCGTCTCGCCCACCGAAACGGCATGGACCCAGATGAGCGGCGCGTCGTCCTCGGGCAGCCGTCCGGCCGAGCGGCCAAAGCGTTCGCCGATATGCTCGCGATAGCCGTGCTCGCGGCGCGAACGAATCAGGAGACGCAACACTGCGAGCGGCGCGACGAGCCACCAGGCAGCGCGATAGATGGCCCTCAGCATCGGGCCTCCGGCCGCGTGCAAGGCAACGTGACGCAGCACATCGGGGTGTACATCGAAAAATACGCGCTCAAACCAGTTCCTTGCCCTTGAGGCGTTCGAGAATGCCGAGCGGCGCCCAGTCCGGATGCACCATGTCCTTCGCGGGCAGGAAGAAGGTCTGCTCCATCATGAACTGGCCGGACATCACCGCATGCGACGCGTGATCGGAGAAACACACCCACACGCTGCCAGGCGGAAAGCTGATGCTTTCCTGCGGCGACGCCTTCTGATAATCGAGATCGGCCTTCATGCCGTCGTGCAGATTCAGCATCAGATGATCGTACGCACTGCGCGGCGACTTCGTGATGTGCAGCAGATGCTGCAGCCACGCCGAGCCGGGCACCTGCGGCTTGATTCTCGGCAAGAAACGCCTGGCTATGTCTTCGAACGGCTCGCCCACACGCCACACGCGCGGCACGCCATTGGGATTCACGTTCGTGAAGACGCGCAGGATGCGCTCGCCGTAGTTCGGACGCGACGGAAACGCGTCGACGTGCAGGCGCGAATCGTCCTTGCGCCACGACGTCTGACGCGTCTCCACGCGATGCAGGCGCAGGCTCGTCGGCGCGACGCGCAGCTTGCCGGCGTATTCGGGAAAGAGACCGTCGACGAGCGTGCGCGCGCAGGCCTGGTAACGCGCGATCAGCGCGCGCGCCGCGGACTGCACGGCCGCTTCGCCCAGCACGCCGTGCAGCGCGCCGCCGTTCGGGTCGAGACTGATGTTCTTGCGCCTGGGATCGGCAATGGCCGGATCGAGCAGCGAACGCTCACTGCTGTCGAGTGCAAACGCCAGGTTCGGGAAATACAGCACCTTGCCTTGCTCGACGGCATCGAGCAGCGTCTCGCGCGGCTGCGAAAGGTGCTGGCCGTGCCAGTCGGCGGAAGCGATTTCGACGATCTGCGATTCTTTCATGTCGCCCCTCGAAGTGATGGATCGGGTTGCACGATGGTGACAGCCGGAGTTGCACGGCGATATCAGCCGGCCAGGTGACGATGCGGGCGCGCCTCGTGCGCCACGCAAAAACGCGTTGCAGGAGACCGCTCGCGAGGGCGCAGCGCGCACGTCGGGCACGAACCCTCATGCGCCCGTTGCGCGGCAATCAATCCCCCGGAGAAAGCGCGTGGCCGGGCGCCCTGAGCCGCGGCGCCCGGCCACGTTTCGCCCGCGCGGTGCGGGCTACAGCAGCCCGAAGCCCGCCAGCGCGGCCTTGACCTGAGCGAGCGTCGGCGGCTGCCCGGCCGTGCCGAGATTGACGACATTCGGCGACCAGTAGCCGCCCGTGCGCCACGCGGTGGCGAAATTGTACAACTCGATGGTCGGCCGCTTCAGCGCCGCCGCGATATGCACGAGGCCCGTATCGACGCCCACCGTCGCCGCCGCGCCGTCGATCAGGCCGACGACCGCAGCGAGCCCGAGCTTCGGCGGCACGATGGCCGCGGCGCCGAACTCGCGCGCAAGACGCTCGCTCGTCGCGCGCTCCGCATCGCTGCCCCACGGCATCACGAGCGACACGCCGCGCCGCACCAGGGCCTGGCCGAGTTCGATCCAGTGCGCGTCGGGCCATTGCTTGTCGGCCCGCGAGGTGGCGTGCACGAACACGACATAGGGCACCGGCAGGTTCAGCCCGACACCCGCGAGCGCCTGTGCGGCGCGCCCGGTATCGAGGCCGAAGTCGATTGCGTCGGCGGGCGGCGGCGCCGGCTCGTTCAGTGCGGCCGCAACCAGTTGCCGCGAGCGCTCGACCACATGCGTGCGCGGCTCGATATGCACGGAGCGGTCGTAGAAGTAGCGCACGGGCCATTCGTAGCCCGCGCCGTCGGTGCGGTTGCCGAGGCCGACGAGCGGCCCGTGCGCCCAGCTCCCCACCCAGGCCGTCTTGATGAGGCCCTGGCAGTCGATCACGAGATCGTACTTTTCGGCGGCGAGCGTGCGGCGAAATGCACCGATCTCGCGCCAGTTCGTGGGCGAGAGGATGCGCTTGCGCCAGCGGCGCAGCGAGAACGGGATCGCGCGGCGCACGCCGTGCACGAGTTCTACGAGTGACTGGAAGCTTTCCTCGACAAGCCAGTCGATCTGCGCGTCGGGGTGCCGCCGCAGGACGTCGGCGACGACAGGCATGGTGTGGACGACGTCGCCGAGCGACGATACGCGCACGATCAGGATCTTTTGTACGCTCAAGGCAAATCGGACGGCGCATCTGCGCCGAAAGAGGCGGTAAAGGTCGTGATTTTAGCGCGAGCGGCGGGGAAAACGAGGAAAAGCGCGGGCCGGGATGACGCAGGCATGCGGGGAAGCGCGACGTGCCGGCGGGAATCGAAGCGATCGGCAACCTCGCCGCCCCCGAGTACCCGGCAAAATTCGCGCTGCTCGTGAAGTGGCTACTCGCGTTCGCGGTGAATGTCGATGGCCATTAGTCCATCTGGTTCACTTCCAGGTATTCGTCCACAATCTGCACGAGTCCGGAAAGGTACTTCTTGATGCTCTCCCGTTCCGTGCTGTCCAGTTTGCTGTCGAATTCGGCCAGACTGCGATTCACCTGCTCGTAACAGACATTGATCAGCGGCCGACGCCCCGAGACGAAACGCAACAGAACGCGCCTGCGGTCGGTAGGATCGGGTTCCCGTTTAATCAATCCTGCCTTTTCCAGGCGCTTGAGCGACGTCGTAATGCTGCTCGGCGATAACCGCATGAGCTTCGATAAGCGGCCCGGCGTGACGGGCTGAACCTCGTCGTAACAGGCGACTTCCAGGCACTTGAGATCAGTGACGCTCAGCCCGAGTCGTTCCGCCACGAACTGGTTGAAGGCCGCCAGTTTGACGCCCAGCATGAACCGCAACCTGACGACTTCCGCGTTTTTTCCTGCATCTGTCATGGCCGCTCCTGCCTTTACATGGGGGGCGTCGCGCCGCCCGTCTGCCCGGCGAACGTCGGAAGCAGCACGCGAAGCACCTGGATGAAGGCGGGTCCCAGCAGGACCAGCATCAGCGTGGGAAAGATGCAGAAGATCAGCGGGAACAGCAGTTTCACGGCGATCTTTGCAGCCGCCTCCTCCGCGCGCAGCCTGCGCTTGAGGCGCAGGTTCTCCGAATGCACGCGCAACGAGTCGCCGATACTGGTACCGAACCGTTCGGCCTGAATCAGCATGGCCACCAGCACATCGAGATCTTCCACGCCCGTGCGCAACGCGAGGTTCTTGAGTGCGGTTTCCTTGCTCTGTCCCGCCCGGAGTTCAAGCAGTAGAAGCTGCAGTTCGTTGCTCAGGGTCCGGCTCTTGATGTGCATTTCGTCGGCCACTTTCATCAGGGCCGCATCCAGCCCGAGCCCCGCTTCCACGCACACCGTGAGCAGATCCAGTGCATCGGGAAAGTCTTCGAAGATGGTCTGCTGGCGGCGCTGTACCCGGCGTGACAGCACGACGTTCGGCAGGTAATACCCGATGGCCGCGAGCACGACGAGTAGCGCGAGGAGGCCATGATGGTTGCCCGCCTCGATGTAGGGCGCCGCCGCCAGCAGGCTGACCAGCGGCAGCCCGGCCGCGAGCACCGTCTTCGCGGCGAAATAGAGCACCGGCGCCGACTCGCTGCGCCACCCGGCGTGCATGAAGCGAGTGCGTAACGCGGAGTGCTCCCAGCCTTCCTTGGGAATCGACAGGCGCGCAATCGGCTCCGACACCTCCGCAATCTTCTTCGCCCATTGCACGTCGAGGTCGTTCGTGTCCGACAGCGGAACAGCGTCATCCGTCAACGTCTTGAGGCGGCGATTCAGTGAATTGGGCATGAATAGCGCCATCACACCGATGCTGAACAAGGCAACGATGATGAACACGATGACCAGCAATACGATCTGCTCTGTTTTCATGGTCGACATGGGACATGCCCATCTCCGTTCAGATATTCAAACGTGAATCCGGATGACCTTGCGCATCCACACGAAACCGAACAGCATCAGGACCACCGCGCCGCCGACCATCTTGAACCCCGCGGGATCGGTCCACAACACGCTCATGAAGTCCGGGTTGACGACCGAGATGACCGTCGCCACGCCAAAAGGCAGGAGACCGAGTATCCAGGCCGACAACCTGCCCTCGGCCGAGAGCGCCTTCACCTTGCCCAGCAGCGCGAGCCGGCTGCGGATGAGCTGGCTGATGTTGCCGAGAATCTCGGCCAGGTTGCCGCCGCTTTCGCGCTGGATCAGAACGGCGATCACGAAGTAGCGCAAGTCGCTGATCGGAACGCGGGTCGCGAGCGCGCCAAGCGCCTGGTTGAGCGGGACGCCGAAATTGATCTCGTCGAACGCTGCGCGAAACTCGCTGCCTATCGGCTCCGGCATTTCGTCGCCGACGATCCCGAGCGCCGTCGCAAACGAGTGGCCTGCGCGCAGCGAGCGGCTCATCATGTCGGCTGCCTCCGGCAACTGTTCCTCGAGCCGCTTGAGCCGCTTGCCCACGGCACGGTTGACCCTGAACGGTGCATACAGCGCCCCGATGAGCATCAGCACGATGAGCGCGGCCACCGGAATGTAGACCAGCCTGCCAAGCAGCGCGACCACGACAGGTGGGCATACCGTCAGCATCACGAACTTCCCGACCGACCAGCCCAGTCCCGACTGGACCAGCCAGCGGTCGAGCGCATGAATGCGCGGCACCTTCAGCAGCAGCCGGGTCATCAGCGGCGACGAGCTTAGCTCGCGCTGCTTGAGAATCGATCCGGTTCGATCGTCGCCGTGGCCGCCCGCAGACATCATCCGGATGCGGTTTTCCAGGCGCTTCGCCTCGCTGCTGTGCCCGCTTTTCCACCAGAGGTAGCCGCCTTCGATCAGCAGGATGATCGAGACGAAGACCAGAATGACGAATCCATAGAATAGAGTGTTCATTTCCAGATACCTCGCAGGCACATGGCCGTTGCCGCCGCCCGTTGCTGGTTTCGCGCTGCGTTCGTCATGCGGGGCTCATACCGGGTAATGCTTCGACGGGTCGTACAGCGTATCGGGCACGGCGACGCCAAACGCCTGGAGACGCTCGGAGAAATTCGGCCGCACGCCCGTGGCGCAAAAATGCCCGCATACTTTGCCGTCCCGATCGACGCCGGCGCGCCTGAACGCGAAAATCTCCTGCAGGTTGACGATGTCGCCTTCCATGCCGGTGACTTCCTGAATGCTCGTGACTTTTCTGCGTCCGTCGGTCAGGCGTGCGACCTGGATAATCGCGCCGATCGCCGAAGTGATCTGATGGCGGGCCGACTTCGGCGGCAGGTTCAGCCCGGCCATGCCGATCATGTTTTCGAGCCGCGTCAGCGCATCGCGCGGCGTATTCGCGTGCACAGTGGCAAGCGATCCCTCGTGGCCCGTGTTCATTGCCTGGAGCATGTCGAGCGCCTCGGCCCCGCGCACCTCGCCAAGGATGATGCGGTCCGGCCGCATCCGCAGCGCGTTGCGCACCAGTGCGCGCTGCGTGATCTCGCCCCGTCCTTCGATATTGGGCGGGCGCGTTTCGAGGCGCAGCACGTGCTTCTGGCGCAACTGAAGCTCGGCGGCATCCTCGATCGTGACGATCCGCTCGTCCGCCGGGATGAAGCCCGACAGCACGTTGAGCAGCGTCGTCTTGCCGCTGCCCGTTCCACCCGAGATCAGCACGTTCATCTTCGCGGCCGACATCGCTTCGAGCACCTGAAGCATCGGCGGCGTCATGCTCTGATTCTCGATCAGGTCTTTCGGCGAGAGCGGATTGACCGCAAAACGGCGAATCGACAGCAATGGCCCGTCGATCGCCGACGGTGGAATGATCGCGTTCATCCGCGAGCCATCAGGAAGGCGCGCATCCACCATCGGATTCGATTCGTCGATCCGGCGGCCGACGCGCGACACGATCTTTTCGATCACCTTCATCAGATGCGCGTCGTCGTAGAACGTGACGTCGGTCAGCTCGAGCTTGCCGCGCCGCTCGACGTACACATGCTTGTGCGTGTTGACGAGAATGTCGGACACGGTCGGATCGGCGAGCAACGGTTCGAGCGGACCAAAGCCGAGCATCTCGTCGCGCACGTCGCGCACGAGTTGCCTGCGCTCCAGCTCGTTGATCGGCACGTTGTCTTCTTCGATGATCCGCTCGACCAGTTGCGCCAGTTCATGCTGGATCTGCTCGGTCGACAGACGCTGCAGCTTCTCCAGCTCGACGCGATCGATGATCGCCTGATGGACGTTCCGCTTCAGTTCCTGATACGCCCGTTGCGCCATTTTCGAGCGATGCGCGCCCTGATCGTGCACCGATGCGTCGGGCTGGTCGATAAACTGCTCACGAAGTGTCATTACGTCGGCCATTCTGGTTCTCCTCGATTTCATGCCCTGCTCAGCGCCGGACGGGCGAAGAATTTCTGCAGGATGCGCGTTCGCTCGATCACAGGCGGCGGCGAGAGACTGCGCATCAGCGCGTTCAATCCTTTCGCAACGCCGCTCGATTTCGCGAGACGCAGGATCGGCACGCCCTGGTTGATCGAGGCGGATACCGAAACATCGTCTTCAGGGATCACGCTCGATACGCGCAGGCCGATTGCCTTCTCCAGTTCCGGCAATCCCACCGGCCCTCTCTTTTCATAGCGGTTCACCAGCACGCGAACCCGGTCGCCGCGATAGCCGAGCGAACGGAAGATTTCCATCAGCCGGCGGCCCGCCCGCAGATACGGCAGGCTCAGTTGCAGCACGGCAAAGATGCATTCGCTCTGGTCCAGCGCGGCGATCGACACATGGCTGACGCTCTGCCCGATATCGAAGATGATGAGATCGTAGAGCGGGCGTGCCAGATTCAGGATACGTTGCAGATGCTCCGGCTTGATGTCTCTCGCCCGCGCCGGGTCGAGCGCGCCGGCGAGCACGTCGAAGCTCTCGCTGACGTGCGTCAGGCAGGCTTCGAGAAACGCCGGATCGAGACGCTCGATTTGCGCGCTGACGTCGGCGAGCGTGGCGGGCGGCGTGGCTTCGCAGACGAGGAACGCCGCTTCTCCGAACTGCTGGTTCAGGTCGATCAGCAGCGCACGCTTGCCCGCTGCCGATGCCGCAAACGCCAGATTGGCCGCGAGGAACGACGTGCCGCTGCCGCCTTTGCAGGAAACGAACGAGATCACCCGCCCGTCGCGCCGCGTGCCGCGCGTCTTCGCGGCGAGGCGCTCGACGGCGCGCCCCAGATCATGAGGGTCCGCGGGCCACGGCTGCACGTCCTTCACGCCTGCGCGCATCGCGCGCACCAGCAGGTCCGCGGACGGCGACGGCGCGAGCAGGATGCAGCTCAAATCGGCATGCTTCGCCGCGATCGTAGCGAGCGCATCGAAATCCGCCTGTATCAGTTGCGAACTCTCGAAAATCAGCAGGTCGATGCCATCGAGCGCTTCATCGCTCGCGCAGAGATCCGCAAGGCGTGCCGATGAAGTCCTGACGCGATGGTGAGACTCACCGGTCTCGACGATCCGTGCAATGGCATTCGCATGCGCCGGATCGGATGAAATTGTGAGAATGTCGATCATTTCATTCTTCCCGTGATGAACGATGGTCTACGTACAGCTCGGATTGGTGCCACCCACGCTGTTCAGGCTTTCGCGCGGCAAGGTCGTCGAGAACGGCGGCAAGGTCGGATTGAACGGCACGAACGGCACCACTGTTTTGACGGTGACGTTGGTGACCGACACCGTCACTGCCGTGCACGACGAGGCGTCGCATCCCGACGGTGTGTACGCCACCACGACATTGGCCGGGGTCAGAATCGGCAGCATCCGCTGCATGTCCCGGACAACCGGGTTGGTCGTGGCCTGGCTACTGTCGATATCGCAGACTACGGCCACGCGCGCGCCCAGCCTCGTCGCCTCCGCAGCCGAGTTGAAGTAGAAGAGCACGCGGCCCATTTCCATCACGCCGATCAGCAGCGTGAAGAAAATCGACGCGACCAGCGCGAACTCGAGCGCCGCCACGCCTCTTTGACGTCGTGCGGGCGGCCGGCGATGGATTCGAAGTCGGTTCATAGCACCTGCCTCATCACACAGCTGATATCGCCGAAGATCAGACCGCCGAGATTGAAGAACCCGGTGATCTGCGCGTACCGATATCCCGTCACCTTCACCTGCACGAGATTGATCGTCTCCGCAGCGGGGTTGGTCTGCACGTTCTTGAACTGTCCGTTGCAGCCGGCCGTATTCACCTGGTCGCACACCACCACCTGATCGACAGTCAGACCCCGGACGAGCGGCGGCCCTGAACAATCCGGCGTGCCGTATGCGACCAGACACTTCGCCTGCGCGATCGGATAGTCGGTGGTATCGGTCGGGTCGTAGGCCGACAGCAGACGCGCCCCGTCGCGCACCGACTTGACGATGGTGTTGTACTCATAGAACGCGTGGCCGAACTCTGCAATGCCAAGCAGCAGCGTGATAAGCGGCACGGCCAGCAAGGCGAACTCGACGGCGACCGCGCCCTTCATCTTCCGGGTCGACCTTCTTTGCCTGCGCATGACGAACCTCCTATTGAACCAGCACGGGCACCATCGGCCCGATGCCCGCCGTCGTGGTTCCCGGAATGCCTTGCGTGGCGCAGACCGTCGTCGGGTCACTCGCGTCGCCGCGATACTCCAGGTAGACGGTGCCGTTGAGCCCGCTCTTGCTCCCGCCTTTTTCCATCGGGTGAAGCATCAGGATGCATGCCCACGACAGGATCGGCGCCTGGTGCGCGGGACTTTGCAATACCGAGCAGTCGACCACCGGCACGAGCGCCAGCCGCCGGTCGGCGCCAGTCGAATAGTAGGTGCTCGCCTGGGTCGTGCCCTGGACATCCAGGAGATTGTCCGGAGTCGAGGGGCCGCCCTGATAGGGCGTGTGCTTCGGCCGCTGGTTGTCACGGAAATCCGGGAAGACATTTCCGGTCGGAATCGAACCGTTGAGCTGAGTCACGGGCGAATAGGCGAAGCCGGTGAAATCGGATATTCCGGTGGGATCCGGCGGCGGATTGTATTGGCCATGGTAGATACCGAAACGGGTGTTCCACGCGTCCGCCATGCTCTGGATGTTGCCGGTCTGGCCGACATTGGTCCCTTTCGTTGGCAGCGTGCACTGGCCCGCCCCCGTGAGAAGCGTCCTCATGTCGGGCACATTCTGACCGGGGTACGCAACCCACATGAAGCTGCCGTTCAGCTGGTTGGTGTTCGAATCAACCTTGCTGGACACCCACTGCCCAACGCTATACGGGCTGCCCGCGGGCGGTGCGCAAATGGCGACAGGCAGCGCGCAGGTCGTCTGCGACTCCGTGGTCGACGCGACCGCCGTCGCGGCGACGGCCGACGTGCCGAGCGTGGCGTCGACCACCCGCATGAACCAGTTGGGGATACGCGTGCGGCTCACCGTGCAGCGCACATAACCGATGGCCGGCACATCCGCCGTCGTGAACTGGTCCTTGGTGAGGTAGGGCCCCGCGAACTGCCTGCTGAACGTGACGTTGCTATCGGTTGCCAGCGCCACGTTCTCGCCCTGCAGCAGCACGCGGTTGCTCGACCCCACCGTCATTGCGGCCGCCTCGGGCGTCGCAAGCGACACGGCCCTGGTCAGATCGCGCGCGGCCGCCAGCGCACAGGCGTCGGCGGCATTGGACAACTCGCTCTTCGCGACATACAGCTTGCCCAGATCGAGCGCGAGGCCCGTGAAGGCAATCAGCAACGCAAGCGTGAGTGCGACGATGATCGCCACGACGCCGCGCGCGCCCCGGCGGGCAGCACCGTACGAACCCGAATGATTGACGCGACGCATGACGATCTCCTGTGCCTGGTCCGGTTACTGGCCGCCGCCCGAACTTCCGCCTACGCCGATGACGAATGCATTCGCGGGCGGCGTAGGCGAGCGGAAGGACTTGTCGTAGCTGTCCATGGCCGTGACGGCGGACGTGCCATCCATACTCGGCGTGGCAGGCGTGTGCCCGGCGTCCGGATCGATGATCTGCGCCTGGGTGACGGCCTTGAGTGCCTGGCCGACGTGCGCATCCCAGATCGGCGTGCTGGTCATGCATCCGGTCAGCGAGGCGCATGCGCCCAAAACCAGAGCGGCACGGCGCGGGAGATTGACGAGTTCGAGTTTCATGAGATTCCCCTGTGCATCACATCAATGGTCCAGCGCGTGGCCCGATGCGCTTGCAGTCGCCACTTCCTGCAGGCCTGTGCCTGCTGCGATCCTGCTCGCGGCGGCTTCGATACGCGCAATGCGGGCGGCGTCGTTATCGGCCGTTTGTGCCGATGGCGGCGCGGACGGCGACGTCTGCGGCGACGGCCCGGTCGTCCCCTGCGAACCAGCTTGCGCGGGCACCTCTGAAATGACATGTACGTCGGGCGGCGGTACTGCCATCACCGAGGGCGCGGCCGGCGCCTGCGGTGCTGGTGCCTGAGATGCGGGTGCCTGAGGTGCCGGAGCAGGCATCGGTGCGGGCGACTGCGCCGGCTGCGCGTTCGTCGGCGTGCCGACGGGTGCCACGCTCTTGCTGCCGTGACGGCCTTCCATGTTGCCCGTCGCATACACGTCGGCATCGTTCGTTGGCGAGAAGCTGTCCGTCGGCAACGGATAATTCGCGGTCTGCATCGGCTTCACGAGGTGCGGCGTGATGATGAATACGAGCTCCGTCATGTCCCGCTGGAACGATGTGCTACGCAGCAATGCGCCAAGAACGGGCAGTTCGCCAAGACCGGGAACGGCCTTCAGCGCACCCGTAATGTTGTTGCTCAACAGGCCGCCGATCGCAAACGACTCGCCATCGTTCATCTGCACGACCGTCGATGCGCGGCGCGTGTTGATGAGCGGCAGGATGGAAACCGAACTCGTGCCGGAGGACGCGACCGTCACGCCCGTGGGCGACAGTTCGGACACTTCGGGCGCCACCTTCAGGTTGATCCGCCCATTGGCCAGCACGGTCGGTGTGAACCTCAGCCCGACGCCGAACTCTTCCTCCTGCAGCGTGATGCTCGACACGCCGTTGCCGCTGCTCTGCGGAATCGGAATGAAGATCTTGCCGCCCGAAAGGAACGTCGCTTCCTGGCCGCTGATCGTTACGAGGTTCGGTTCGGCGAGAATCTTGATCAGGTTGTCGGTCTTCTGCGCATCGACGGCGAGATCGAACGGGCGGTTGTTGGCCTTGCTGACGGCAAACGCGCTCGACACGCCCTGGAGCAGACTGCTCACCAGCGCCCCGGTCCATGAGCCGAAGCCGCCCTGAATATTCACGGCCGCGCCCAGCTGGTTGATCAGCGTCTTCGATACCTCCGCCACCTTGACTTCGAGCATCACCTGCTGCGGCGCATCGACGACCATCATGTTGATCACCGCGGCCGATTTGCTGGTGCTCGTACTCTGCTGGCTCGTGCTCGTCGTCCCGTTACCCGAATTCGACGACGCCGCCTGCTGTTGTTGCGTAGGTTGCGAGTCCGCGAAAGCCTGGGCGATCTGCATCACCTGTTGCGCAGCGGGCGCGCTCGACACGCGCCCGGCCAGCACCAGCTCGCCGGCTGCCGTCGATACGCGGATGCCGCGCTCTTCCGGCATCACCTGCCGCAGCGCCTGCTGCAGCCCTTCGGCATCGACATTGACGTTCACATCGATCATCGTGCAGGCACCGCTCTTGCCCTGCACGATCATGTTAGTGGTGCCGACCGTCATCCCGACGACGTAGAGCGTTTGAGGGGACACCAGCGCCGCCTGGGCCACGACCGGGTTGCCGAGCGTGCGATTGCGCGCGGGTTCGGGAAGCGGCACAAGAACCGATTTGCCGACCGGCACGGCAATGTTGGTTTCGGCGCGCATCTCCCCGATGCAGTTCGGGCCGCGCAGCGGAATGGGCCCGCTCATCGCCGCCGCGCCGGGCATCATCGCGACTTTCATCGGCGCTGCACCGCGCAAGGCCGGCGACGGCAGATTCGGGCTGCGCTTCGCCGCCAGGATCGGGTTTTCGATCGCCTCCTGCGCCTCGCTGGTCTGAGCGGCCACGAGGCCAAAGCAAAGCGCCGCAACGAGCGCCGTACTGCCCAGTGAGCGGTGGCGCGTCCGGCGGCCGCTCGAGAACCCCTGATTCATCTTCATTTTTGATTCCCCCGTTACCCGATGTCTTTCGAACGCACCGTGCAGTCGTCCCGGCGCCCGATGCCGGACGCCCCGCTCACGGGCTGACCGCCTGCGCCTAGAAACACTCCACGCCGCCCAACACACCCGATAGAACACCTACGCAATCATGCGGCGCAGCCCGACGTGCCACATAGCGCGTGCGTACCACAGGACGCGCGGCGGGCGCCGAGGCAGCCACCGGAGCCTGCGTACCAAGCAGCGTGAATTTCGTCGCGCCGGGCGTAGAAAGCTCAGCGGTGTCGACCTGATTGCGAAGCACGAGCGACAGCGTGCCGACACTGCGCGCCAAATCGAGCTTCTCTGCCTGTTCGGGCGTGACTTCGAGCGTGACGGCATTGACGACCTTCGGCTTGGTCTCGTCGCGCCCGACCTCCTGGGCGACGGCCAGCACCAGGATCTTCTCGAGCACGATCTTCGAGATGTTTTCGTCCTTCGAACCCTTGGCGCCTTTGTCCTGCTGCGTGCTGACGATGATGTCGACGTAGTTGCCGGGCAGCGCGAAGCCCGCCACGCCGATCACGTCATTCACCCGCACGGTGATCGCCCGATCGCCCTGCGCGATCACGGCCGAGAGGCCGCCTTGCGTGCCGACGGGCGTAAGCTTGCCTTCGAGAATCGGCTCGCCGCGCAGCACGCTGTTTTTCATGACCCGCCCGTCGAGTTTCTGGACGTCGTTGAACGTGCCGGCCGGCACGCTGCCCGACGGCCAGTCGACCATCTTGATGAATTCCGGGCTCAGCCGCTGTCCAAGATTGATGTCGATGTCCGCGACGGCGACCTTGGCCGTCATGCCGGATGACCGGTCGAACAGCCAGCGCGATGCCATCGCGACAGCACCCAGCCCGGCTATCGCGGCAACCAGCAACATCACTATGGCGCGTACGTTCTTCATGATGCGTCTCCTGATTCCTGACCTGTTTCCTGACTAGGGTTTCCGGCCGCTTAACCGGTCCATTAACCGGCCGCTGATTTTTTTGCGGCCCGCTCCGAGGAGCCCTGCTGTTGCGGCGGCGGCGCCTCGTACTCGCCGACGACCGCGAAATAGCTGTTCCACGCGCGCAGAAGGTTCGGCGCACTGGCGATGGGCGGCTCGTCCAGATACCTGGCGTTGGCCAGGACGATGCGCAGAATGTCGCCCGGATAGCAGGCGAGCAGCGGACGCCCGGACGTCATGTGCAGGTGATGAACGAGGTATTCGAAGGCATCGGTGTCGGACGGGACACGCAGCTCTTCGCTGCGGCGCTCATAGACGGCCCTGTACTCGGCGACGTCGAGCGCGCCGACATACAGCTTGCAGCCGAGACGCCGGAAGAACGCCTCATCGCCCAGATCCGCCGGCGAGAAGTTGCTTGAGAATGCAACCCAGACATCGAACGGCAGCGAGAAGCGCAAGCCCGTATGCAAGGTGAGCATGTCGCGGCCGCGATCGAACGGCACGATCCAGCGGTTGAGCAGTTCAGCCGGCTCGACACGCTGACGTCCCAGGTCGTCGACCACGTAAAGACCGCCATTGGCCTTCACGTGCGGCGGGGCCTGATAGAATCCGCTCGCTTCGTCATAGTGCAGCTCGAGCATTTCGAGCGTGAGCTCGCCGCCCGACAGCACCGTGGGCCGCCGGCAGAGTTGCCAGCGCGCGTCGGTGGGCGCGCCCTGCGCACCATCCTGCGAAGCGACGCTAAAGGGTTCGTGGATCAGCGGGTCGAAAATCTGGATCACTTCGTTTTCGACGGCAATCGCATAGGGCACCGCGACGCGCCCCGGCAGCAGGTGGCCCAGTCGTTCGGCCAGCGAAGTTTTTCCGCTTCCCGGCGGACCGAAGAAGATCACCGGCTTGCCGCTATTGACCGCGCCGCCAATGTCGTCGAGCAGCGACGCCCTGACCGTCAGCCCGGCAAAGGCCGCGCGCACCTGCGTGCGTGTCACGTGCATCTGCCGCACGGATTGCCGCGCCAGGACGGCCTCATAACTCGCGAGCGATACCGGCGCCGGGCCGACGTAGCGGCACCGGCTCATGAAGTCGGCCGCGCGCTGACGCCCGCCTTCCGTCAATTGAAGTTCGACATCGAGGTCGCTGGCGCCGCGCCGGACGATTTCGAGAATCCGCTCCCGCACGCCGAACGACACGACACTGTCGAGCACGCTGGCGCCGAGCTTTAGCCGCTGCACGAGCTGGGAAAGGGTCACTTTGCCCATCACGAATGCGGACTTGGCAACGAGTTCGAGAAGGAAGTTCTGGTCGAGGCCGGTTTCCTCGATGGTGCGCGGCGCGCGGGCCAGCTTGCCCGCCCCGTCCCCGTCGCTACGTGCGCGGCTTGCATCATGAAGGCGCGTCACGTCGGCCGATGCCTGCGGCACCGTGTGCTGTTGGTCTTTCACGTTGTACCCCCGAATGTCCCCGCGCATCGCGCGAAGTGTTTTTTTGCTGCCTTTATTGCCCTTCGACGTGGCCTCTGTTTTTACGTGAATCTTTTGCATGAATTTTTTGCATGACTGCCCCGGCCCATCAAACGATGCTGTGTCCGGCGCGCAGGATCATGATGCTCAACGTGCCCAGTGCAATGGCGACGCCATAAGGCAGCGACCCGACGGAAGGCCGTACGGCGCCGTTGTCTTTCCCGGACAGCCTGCTGCACTGGCCGCCATTGGAGAGCAGGATTGCCAGCATGTTGGCGCCTGCGGACCTGGCGTTACCCCTGAAGACAACCACCGCCAGCGACCAGACTCCGCCAATGACGCAGGTCGCCAGCGCGATTTCGAATGCCGTCACGGGTCCGACGAAAGCGCCCACGGCCGCGATCAGCTTCACGTCTCCCGCACCCATGCCGCGCAACAGGTAGAGCGGCAAGAACAGGCCGCCGCCCGTGAGCAGGCCCAATATCCAGCGTTGGCTACCCTCACCCACGCCATGCAGTCCCCACTGCACGGCGAACGCCACCGCCAGACCCGTGAGCACCAGAACGTTCGGAATGCGCCGCGTATGCAGGTCCGTGCCTGCGGCCGCGGCGAGCAGCCCCAGCAGGCATGCTCCGACAGGAAAAGCGAAAGCGTCCATGGCGTTCCCCCGTTGTGCTCATTAGTTCGACCCTCGATACATTGCGGGTCGCCTTGTCATCCAGGTCTTCTTTCTTTTTAAGGCACCGCGATGCCGCTGCTGTACCAACTGCCGATCCCTTCCCCGGGACTTTCAGATTTCAGGCATCACTTCGCAGTGCCGACCGCGAAGCTGCGGAAAGTAAAAATCCGGCAGCTCCGCTTCGGCTGTTGTCTCGCTTAGAGCCCGGTCATGGAGGTTGCCAACTGATCCCTGATGTAGGCGAACACCTTCTGGAGATTGGTGCCGAGGGTGGTGACAGTGGCGATGATCGCCACTGCGATCAACGCAGCCAGCAGGCCGTATTCGATCGCCGTCACGCCATCTTCTTCACGGCCAAAGGCGCGGACCAGGTCGAGAGTCTTTTGCATTTTTAAGCTCCTTGAAAATGAAGTTTTGAACTCAAGTACTCAAACATGCCCGCTGCGGGACCGAGCATCGGTTAAAGGGCCTCACACTGCACAGCCCGGATTAGCCTGGCCAAGAGGATCGGCACTGAGACGTATCGCCCCTGTGTGATGCGCCGCGTACCTTCCCTTCCCCTAAGCCACCACTGCGGGAACGTCGATAACCGCCGAGGCCGTAATCGCTGCTCCCTGCCCTTCAGCACCGCTTTCCATGACCGACGGATCAGAGGCTGAAGTCTTTCGGCATCGAGGATTGATTCCCCCGTCAGCAATCCTGCGAGGCCGGAAGCCGTGACGCGTCGCCTGATCGCTGCGCAGGCTGCACGTCACCGTTGCGCCTGCTACTTAGCGACAAGCGTGCCAACACGCCCGGGATGCTTGGTGGGATTGAATTGTTTGGCGAAGTAAAGGATCCCGGCAATCCGGTCACACACAGAATGTTTCACTGCTGAACACGGGCCCATGACGTCGCCAGAAAAGCCATGGAAGCGCTTCGGAACGGCTTGACGACAGGAAGAGCCCGGCGCGCGTCACGGAAGACGTTAGTTCGGGCGGCTAAAGCATTGAAACCAAACAGGGACGCTCCAGTCGTCAGGTATTTTGGCGACGCGAATAGTTGGGTAGGCAAGCGCACGTATGCAGACGAAATCCCTGCAACGCACAAGAGAATCAGGGTCACTGTGTGAAGAAACACACAGACCGCATGCGACACGTGCGGACCTTGCCAGCCTGCCGCTGCAGATTCTGTTTTGTTTCACCTTTGATACAGCTTCGCGGTCCGGGACGGTGAATCGGACGCGCGATGCGGTCTTGTGCGGCACGACAACAGGAGCCGTCGTCGAGCTTTCAAAAGTAATTTTCCTTCAGGCCACCAAAGCGTTCGGACGAGCCGAATCGCCCTGTCGACGGGCGTTCCGGACGCACGAACGTTTGCTGTCGCGAACGTCTTGTAGCGGTGCAAGAGAGCGTTGCTGTGAAGGGGAATTCGTCGGCCTACCAGGAGAAACACGCATAACGTCGCTTACGAGCGTCTGAAAAAGCCGGTCGAAATAGCGCCGTCACATTTTGTTACGCAAATGATTCATCGGTTACATGCTTGGGCTTGCGCGGCGGTCGAACCGTTTGGCGTGCAGGATTGCGGGTGACGTGCGCTCTGTGCGCTCGCACGCACAGAGCCACATTCATGGAGCAGTGTTACGTACGTGATCCACAAGGATGCGCGCGCACACATGGAATACGAAGAGAATGCCCGCCCGAAGATAGACAAGGTACAAGCCGCGGGATGACAGCAACGCAGCTGGCCGTACGACCAGCAGGAATGTGGGTGGGCAAAAGAAGTTCGGCGCCCGCTGGAGACGCCCGAACCATAGTTGCATGGCGAAGCATCCGATACTCACCATCCAATGCGGCGCGCCTGGTGCCGGTTTTGCTTCGCGATCGATTGTTTCGCAAAACAAAAGGAACCGGAAAGCCATCCGTCAGCCAGAAAGCATGCGGAATTGTTCGTGAGTTGACGTACGGACATCAAGGCGACGGTATGCGCCACGCGATGCGGTGCGCGGCCCAATGTGCGCCGGACCGCACCGGACCGCGCAACGCATGATCAAAACGGCAACGTCGCGTCCGGCTTCTCGGCGAGAATCACGCGCTTGAAATCGGCCTGGATACGCGCGAGCGCCGCATCGTTGTCGGCCTCGAAGCGCATCACGACCACCGGCGTCGTGTTCGACGAACGCGCGAGTCCGAAGCCGTCCGGATACTCCACGCGCAAACCGTCGATCGTGATGACCTCGTCCGCGCCCGTGAACTGCGCGTTCTTTTGCAGCTTCGCGATCAGCGCGAAGTTCTCGCCCTCTTCGAGCTTGAGTTGCAGTTCAGGCGTGGCGTGCGAGTTCGGCAGGCCGTTGAGCAGCTTGCTCGGATCCGTGACGCGCGAGAGCAGTTCGAGCAGACGCGCGCCGGTATAGAGCCCGTCGTCGAAGCCGTACCAGCGGTCCTTGAAGAACACGTGGCCGCTCATCTCGCCCGCGAGCGGCGCGCCGGTCTCGCGCAGCTTCGCCTTCACGAGCGAATGGCCCGTCTTCCACATGAGCGGCACGCCGCCCTTGGCCTTCACCCACTTCGCGAGATTACGCGTGCACTTCACGTCGTAAATGATCTCTTCGCCGGGATGGCGCGACAGCACGTCCTCGGCGAACAGCATCAGTTGACGGTCCGGATAGATGATCTGGCCGTCCTTCGTGACGACGCCCAGGCGGTCGCCGTCGCCGTCGAACGCGAAGCCGACCTCGGCGTCGGTTTCCTTGAGCGCGCGGATCACGTCCTGCAGGTTTTCGGGGTGCGCCGGATCCGGGTGGTGGTTCGGGAACGTGCCGTCCACGTCGGTGAAGAGTTCGACCAGCTCGCAGCCCATCGTCTTGAAGAGGCGCGGCGCGAGATTGCCGGCCACGCCGTTGCCGGTGTCGACGACGATCTTTATCGGACGCGCAAGCTTCACATCGCCCACGATGCGCTCGACGTACTCGTCGGCGATGTCGTATTGCGTGTAGCTGCCCGCGCCGGTGTCGAAGCGGCCTGCAACGATGCGCTCGTAGAGTGCGGTGATCTGCGCGCCGTAAATCGCCTTGCCGCGCAACACCATCTTGAAGCCGTTGTAATCGGGCGGATTATGGCTGCCGGTCACGACGATGCACGAATCCACGCTGCGCTCGCCGCCCGCCAGCTTCAGCGGCACGCTGGCCGCGAAGTAGCCGACCGGCGTCGGCACCATGCCCACGTCCACGACGTCGACGCCCGCTTCGCGCAGGCCGTCGCCCAGCGCGCGGCTCAGTTCCGGCCCGGAGAGCCGGCCGTCACGCGCGATCACGACTGCATCGCCGCCCTGCGCACGCACTTCGCTGCCGAATGCCCGGCCAATGGCGTGCGCTGTTTCGGCGTCGAGCGTCTTGCCGATCACGCCGCGAATGTCATAGGCCTTGAAAATCGATTGAGAAACCATGATGAGACTCACCGTCCTTGAATGACCGTGCCTATAGGTAACACAGTTCGGCTGCATACTTGCGCAGCCCGTTACGAAAAGTCGAATCCGTTACAAACTATAATGGCCGTCTTTCGCCTGTGCTACCTGACAATTAGGCACCCATTTTAATGCCTGGCCCTTTCCTTCCGATAACAATATCGATAATGCCTGTCCCGCGCCGGCCCCGTATGCTGCGTGAGCACCCGGCCACCCCGGGCGCCGTGCGGCCATGCTGAGCCTGAAGCGCTACGCGAACCCCGACGTCGCCCGCGCATTCGCAAACATCATGTGGCTCGGCCTCGAGCGGGTCACGCAGATCGCAGTCGCCATTGCGATCAGCGGCATACTCGCGCGCTATTTCGGCCCCGATGTCTTCGGCAAGTGGCAATACGCCAATACGCTGCTGCTCGTGCTCGCGCCCATCACGTGGGTGTGCGGCGCGGAAATCCTCGTGCCGACCATCGTGACCCGGCCGCCAGAGCAACTGGGCACGGTGCTCGGCAGCGCATTTGCCTTGCGCATCGGCGTGTCCGCGGCGGCGCTGCTCGTGACCTGGGCCGGCATCGCGACGGGTGCGGCCGATCCGCTCGTCGGCGCCATGCTCGCGGGCCTCGCGGTCACGATGTTGTTCCGCGAACCGTTCGTCGGCGTCATCAACGCCTGGCTGCAAAGCATGACGTACAGCAAGCCGCAGTTGCTGGCGAGCATGACGACGGCCATCCTCAAGGCGCTCTTCGTCTGGCTGCTCGCGCGCGCCGCATTCGGGCCCGCGAGCTTCGGCTGGCTGTGGGCAATCGAATCGGCGGCAATCGGCGCGGCCCTCGTGCTTTACTTCCGGCGCCGCCACGGCGGCAAGCTCGGCTGGCACGTCGACCGTACGCTCTTTCGCCACTTCGCCACGGCAGGCACCGTGTTCTGGATCGGGCTCATTTGCATGTACCTGTTCCTGAAACTCGACCGCCTGATGCTCGAACGCACGATCTCGTTCGCCGACCTCGGCCGCTATTCGGCCGCGCAGCAGTTGAACGAAAACTGGATCACGCTCGCGCTGATGCTCGCGCAAACCATCGCGCCCGCGTTCGTCTACCGCGTGCAGCAGAGCGCGCAGCTGCGCCGCAATCTGCTGCGGCTCTTCATCATGACCGCGGCGTTGATGGTGTCGGGCGCGCTCGTGCTCGACGCCCTCGCGGGTTTCATCATCGGCCGCGTGTTCGGCCCGGATTACACGGAGGCAGTCGGCATTTTCCGCTGGGCCGTGTGGCTTTCCGTGCCCGCGGGAATCGAGGCAATCGGCAACCTCGTCGTACTTAAATACCAGGCCAAATTCGTGCTGCTCGCGAAGTGGCTGCTCGCGCTCGCCGTGGCGTTCGCCGTGAACCTCATCGCCATTGACCGCCTCGGCGCATACGGTGCGCTCGTGGGACTTGCGGCGGGCTATGTCGCCGCTGCAAGCGTGAACTTCTATTACATCCGCCTCAAGCTCGCTTCATGACGAACCCCATTGCAGGCGCCGCGCGTAACGGTGCGCTCGCCGACGTCGCCGTGCTGATGCCCGCCTATAACGGCCAGGCCGACGTCGAACGCTCGCTGGCTTCGTTCAGTGAGGACGCAACGATTTACGCGCTTGTCGTGGACGACGGCAGCACGCCGCCGATCGTCGCGCCCGACGTGCCGGGCATGTGCGTGGAAATTCTGCGCATGCCCAGGAACGGCGGCATCGAGCGCGCACTCGAAGCGGGTATCGAAGCACTCGCCGCGCGAGGCTTTCGTTATGCCGCCCGCATCGATGCGGGCGATCTCGCGTTCGCGCACCGGCTTGCGAAACAGCGCGCGTGCATGGAGGCAACGCCCTCGCTCGCGGCGCTCGGCATGTGGACGCAAGTCGTGAATCGGGCAGGCGAGCCGCTCTTCGTACTGAGGCCGGCAGCCGACCCCGCGCGTTTGCGGCGCGAGCGCCTGTTGCGCTCGCCACTTGTTCACCCTTCGGTGATGCTGCGCGTGGAGGCTGTGAAGGCCGTGGGCAACTATCGCGTGAAATATCCGGCGGCCGAGGATCTCGATCTGTTCCTGCGGCTGATGGAGCGCTACGAATGCGCGAACCTGCCGGAGCCCGGGCTCTATTACGAGCTCAATGAAGGCGGTATCAGCGCGACAAAGCGGCGGCGGCAAATCGTTTCTACGCTGCGTTTGCAATGGCGCTATTTGAACGTGCTCAACTGGCGCGACTGGGCGGGGCTCGCGAAGAGCTTGCTGCATTTTGTGACGCCGTACAGGACGTTGCAGCGCGTGAAGCGCGTGCTGTTCACGTGAAAGCCTGAGCCGACTTCGACGGATATGTCGAGCATCTTGCGTCTCAATCAGTCATACGGGGACTGAAACGCATTCGAATCGATTCGAGATCGTCAGGCGACCGGCGTGAGCGCGGGCGCGGCCGCGCAACCTCGACGAAACCGTGCCGCCGATACAGCGCGGCCGCACGCGTGTTGCTCACGAGCACGTCGAGTACGATCTCGCGCTCATCCGGCTCGCCAGCGAGGCCGCGCATGCCCGTGCGCCGCGCGTCGCCGAAGAGTGCGCTAAAAACACCCGTGCCGCGCATTGCCGCCGCGACGGCACAGTGTGCAACCCGCGTCTGGCTGCGTTTCGGCTTCGGCAGTTCCTGTTCGAGTACGAGCCCGCGCAGCAGCATCGGGACCGTGCGGCGCAGTCCGAAATGCCGCAGCAGTATCCACGCGATGTGCGGATCGTCTGCGCGCACGTCTCTGCCGTCATGCGCGGCGAGCACACCAACGATCTCGCCGCTCGCATCGAGTGCTACACGATGCCGTCTCCAGGAAAATCGCCCGGCGGAAAGCGCGAATGCATCGCGCAGGAACGCCACGCACTCGCCGGATGAAACCCCCAGGAAAAACCGGAATTCCCGCTCTCCGGAAGCGTAGACGAGTGGCGCAACAGCAGCCGCATCCTCCGCGCGCGCCGCGCGAAAGGTCAGTGCGGGCGGCGGCGCCGACGCTCCGGGCGCGTCGGCTGGGAAAACGAGCGTGGCTTCAGGTCCGGTCGCCACGATGTCGTCCCGCTACCTTTTCGCAATGCGCGCGAGCGTATCGACTGTATGCGTGATCTGCTCCGGCTTGTGCGTCGAGCAGATGAAAAAACGCAGCCTGGCTGCCCGTTCTTCGACTGCCGGATAGAAAATCGGCTGCACATTGATGCCTTCCTCGAACAATGCGTTGGCCCACTGTGCCGCCTTGAGCGAGCTGCGTGCGATGACGGGCACGACGGCGTAGCCCGCGCTCGCGCCCGTATCCAGACCGGCTGCGCGCGCTTCGCGCAGGAACTGCCGGCCGCGCGCCTGCAGCGTCGCGACCCGCTCGGGCTCGGCAAGCATGCGATTTAACGCCGCGAGCGAGCCCGCCGCGAGTGCCGGTGCGAGACCGACGCTGTAGAGAAACCCTGGCGCAAGATGGCGCAGCATGTCGACCAGCGGCTGGCAGCCCGCGATAAAGCCGCCGCAGCCCGCGAGCGTCTTGCTCATCGTGCCCATCCAGAGATCGACGTCGCCGCTCGACACGCCGCTATGCTCGCGAATGCCCCTGCCCGCTGCACCGAGCACGCCGAGCGAGTGCGCCTCGTCGACCATCAGGAACACGCCGTGGCGCCGCCGGATCTCGACGAACCGCACGAGATCGGGCAGATCACCGTCCATGCTATAGAGCCCTTCGATGACGACGAGCACATTGCGGAATTCGTGGCGCACGCGCGCGAGCAGCGCATCGAGTTCGCGCCAGTCGTTGTGGGCGAACGAGAGGCGTTTTGCGCCGCTCAACTGCGCGCCTTGCACGATGCTGTTATGCGCGAGCGCATCGTGGACAATCAGATCGCCTTGCCCGAACAGGGCGCCGATCACCGTGACGTTCGTCGCGTGGCCGCTCACGAATGCCACGCAGTCGTCGGTGCCATACAGGCGCGCGAGCGCCTGTTCGAGTTCCCGCTGCACCGGGCGTTCACCCGCGACCATGCGGCTCGCGGACGCCGAGGTGCCGTAGCGGTCGATCGCGTCTTTCGCCTGAGCCGTCACGTACGGGTCGCCGGACAGCCCGAGGTAGTTGTAGTTCGCGAAGTTGATGTACTCGCGCCCGCCGATACGGGTCGTGGCGCCTGCCGCGCCCTCGTGCACGCGAAAGAACGGCGACGACACGCGCAGCGCGTCGCCCATCTGGCGCATGAGGCTCACCTGCCGATACAGCGGCATTGCCTCGAAGCGCGCGCGTGCGTCCCAGGCACCACCCGCCGCCGCACCCGGTCGCGCAGTGGCGTTCACGGCCGTGCCTTCGCCGTGCACCTGCACCGCACCCGAGACGCGCTCAAGGTGGCGCTTGAGCGCCGCCGCCGCAAGCTGCTTGCGGATCTGCTCACCCATTCCCATAAAGTGCTGCCCCCCTGATCGAAGGCCGGCGCGGTGCTATATCGCGCATTCGGTCCACTCCCACGCATCGCGCTCGGCGAGCAGCGCGGCAAGCAGCCGGAAGTTCATTTCGTGACTCGGGCGCTGCGCACTCACGCGGCCAAGCAGTGGCGCACCGGCAAGCGCGAGGTCGCCGACGAGATCCAGCACGCGATGACGCACGAACTCGTCGGGCAATCGCATGCCGCCCAGCACGCGATTGCCGACGATCGGCGCCGTGCACGAAGGGCGCGCCCCGCGCAGGATCGGCATGCCGCGCATGTAGCCCGAGACGATCGCGGGCACCGCCCATTTCACGCGCCCATACGAGCGCGACGGCGCGATCTCGCTAGCGAAAACGTCGGGCGTGAGCGCGCCGCTCCATTGCATGTCGCCGAAGCCCCTGAGATCGTTGCACACACACATTTCGTAGCGCGCCGCAGGTTCGATGCGCATTTCGCGGCGCTGCGCGCCACTTCCGTCGACGACCACAACCGGCTTGAGCACGCGAATGAAGCACTTCGGTTGCGGCAGCGCCTCGCGGCCGCAGGCGCGAATCGCCTCGATCCATGGCAATGCGCTGCCGTCCAGAATCGGCACTTCCTCGGCGTCGATTTCGACCACCGCGTGGTCGATCTCGCAGGCCAGCAACGATGCGAGCAAATGCTCAACCGTGCGCACGCCAAGCCCGTTCGCTGCGCGCAGCATCGTGCACAGCGGCTGCGCATGCCGCAGCGCGGGCTCCGCGCGCAGCCACACCACTTCACGCCTGTCCTCGATGCGCCGAAACACGATGCCCGGCGACGCATCCGCCGCCCTTGCATCACGCACCGGCACGATGCGCACGCTCACGGCGCGGCCCGTATGCAGTCCGTGGCCGCGCATCGTCAGTTCGCGCGCGAGCGTACCCTGACTGGTCAGCCAGCCTGCCGGTACGCTCATTGCACCGCCTCCGTTTCGACGGTCTGGGCGGCGTCCGGCGCGCCGGCGGCGCGCGCGACCGGTTCGCCGTCGAGGGCGTGCTGGCTCGCCAGTTGCGCAATCGTGACGCCGCGCGCATCGACCTGAGACACGCCATCGTCCGCACGGTCCTCGTTCGCTTCGACCGCATCGACCGCATCGACCGAATTCGCAATACGCACCGCGAGCGAGCGGATCGTCGCGCCCTGCGCAATCGCCATCACCGAGAGCTTGACCTCGAACAGCTCTTCGACGGCGAGCCCCAGTTCCATGCCCATGAGCGAGTCCATGCCCAGGTCGGACACGGCGCGTTCGAGCTCGATGCGCTCGGGCGCGAGGTGAAGAATGTGCGCGATCTGCGCGCGCAACGTTTCTTCGACGAGCGCAAGCGCGTCGGCACGCGGCATCACGCGGATGCGCTCGCGCAAGTGCTGCGTGCCCTCGCGCACGGGCTCCTGCGCGCCGGGCGTGCGCATCGATGCGTAACGGCGCGCGAGCGCTGCGGGCATGCCGCGCGAAAGCGCCTGCCAGTCGAGCCGCACGACGGCCTCGCCCGCTTCGCCCGCAAGCAGCACGCGTTCCAGCGCGGCAAGCGCTTCCTCCGACGAGATCGACGCGCCGCCGATGCGCGACTGCAACGCCTCACGCGTTTTTTCGTTGCGCGCGAGAAAACCAACGTCTTCGAGCGGCCCCCACGCCATGCAGGTGCCGGGCAGTCCCGCTGCGCGGCGCGTTTCAACGAGCGCTTCGAGAAAACTGTTGGCGGCGACGTAGCTCGACTGCCCCGGGTTGCCGAGCACTGTCGTCGCGGAGGAGTACACAATAAAAAAGCGCAAATCATGGCCCGCCGTCGCACGATGCAGATTCCATGCGCCCGCAACCTTCGGCGCGAGCACCGCTTCGAAACGCGCATCGTCGAGATTGCGCACGAGACCGTCGTCGATGTGCATGGCCGAATGCAGTACGCCCCTGAGCGGCGTGCCGCGCGCGGCAATTGCCGCGACGAGCGCCGTGACAGCCGCTGCATCGGTCGCGTCGCACGACACCACATCCACACTCACTTGCGCTTCTTCGCGCCAGCGCGCGATCTCCTTGCGCGCCGCGTCGTTCAGGACGCCGCCGCGGCTCGCGAGCGTCAGGTGGCGCGCGCCGCGCGCAACCATCCAGCGCGCACTCGCGAAGCCCAGGCCGCCCGTGCCGCCGATCACGAGATACGCACCATCGGCATCGAACTGCAACGTCTCCCTGCGAATCGGTCCGCGCGCCGGCGCGGGCGTGCCAGCCGGATAGCCGACGAGCACCTTGCCGATCTGCCGCGCCTGCTGCATGTAGCGGAACGCCTCCTCGACGCGCGCAGCCGGGAACATGCGATACGGCAGCGGATGTAGCACACCTTCTTTGAAGCACTGCATGACGTCGCGGAACAGACGCGTCGTCAGTTCGGGCAGCGCGCCCATGAGCTGGTCGGCGTCGATGCCGAAATAGCTGATGTTGTTGCGCAAAGACCGCAGGCCCAGGCGGCTGTTCTCGTAGAAATCACGCTTGCCCAGTTCGAGGAAACGGCCAAACGGGCGCAGCGTATCGATGCTGCGCACCATCGCCTCTCCCGCCAGCGAATTCAGGACGACGTCCACACCCGCGCCGCGCGTGGCGTCGCGGACCTGATCGGCGAACGCGAGGCTGCGCGAGTCGAACACTCGGTTCGCGCCGATAAGGCGCACGAACTCACGCTTTTCGTGGCTGCCCGCCGTCGCGAACACGTCGGCGCCGAGATGGCGTGCAAGCTGGATCGCGGCGATGCCGACACCGCCCGCGCCGCCATGCACGAGCACGCGCTCGCCGCGACGCAGGCGCGCCAGTTCGACAAGCGCATACCAGGCCGTAAAAAAGGTGGTCGGAAT
Organism: Paraburkholderia sp.; assembly: GCF_024281035.1. GTDB lineage: Bacteria > Pseudomonadota > Gammaproteobacteria > Burkholderiales > Burkholderiaceae > Paraburkholderia. Next base: position 102,158 of record NZ_JAMXLH010000048.1, on the reverse strand, counting down.
CGTCGCCGCTTCTTCGAACGTCATCGCGTCCGGCTTGTGCGTGAGCGCGCCCGCACGCGTTTGAACGCGCGTGGCGAACGACGCGGGCGCGAAGCCGAGCACGGCGTCGCCCGGCTGGAATGCGCGCACATCCGCACCGGCACGCGTAACGTGCCCGGACAGTTCCATGCCCACCGTCGCGCCCGCGAATCCCGTCTCGACGGCCTCGTCGGACAGGAGTCCCATCGCGTACATGACGTCGCGAAAGTTCAGGCCGGTCGCGACCGGCTCGATCTCGACCGCGTCGCCGTCGAGCACGCGCTCGGGCTGCGCAAACCATTCGAGGTTGCGCAGCGAGCCCGGCGATTCGAAGGCCAGCGCCACCGCACGCGCGCTGCCGTCGTCGTGCGGCGTACTGCGGCGCAGCGCTTCGGCCGCATCGAGCATGCGCGGCACGAAGCGGCCGTGCGCGCCGAGCAGCACTTCCTCCTCCCCGTCCGCAGCAAGCAGTTCGTTCGCGAGCGTGGCAAATGCGCCGTCGCAGGCGCACGACACGTCGATCAGACGGCAGCCCAGTTCCGGATGCTCGTTCGCCAGCACACGGCCGAGCCCCCAGAGCGTCGCCTGCTCCGGGCGACGTGCTGCTGCTGCGGCGGCGGCTCCCTTCGGCACGAGGCTCGCGAACGGTGCGCCGTCCTGCGTAATGACGCTCAACTGCACCGGCACGCTCGCAGCACCGAGTTCGCGCACGAGCCGCGCGAGCGCGAGCGATGTCGCGCGCTGGGCGCGCATGACGGCGGCGCCATCGGCGTCGGCGGGCAACGTGGCATCGGGTGCCATGAACACGAGATGCAACGGCGCGTGATCGGGCGAGATGCTGATCGCGTGCAGCGTCTGCTCCACGTCGGCTTGCGTGATGACCGTGACGTCCGCGCCGCGTTCGCGCAATACCGATGCCAGCCCCTCGGCGCACGCATCGGCTTTGGCACCGGCATGGATGACGAGCCACGGTGCATCGGACGAAGCGGACGCAATAGGCAGCACGGACGGCACCGCGGCGACCGACGGCATGCCCGCCGCTTCGTGAAACGGTGCGCGCGCAACTATCAGCGCAGGCGTCCCCTCGTACTCAATGCCCTGCTCCGCGAACGAGACGATATCGGCAAAACCCGCTGCGTCCAGCATATGCACAATCTGGGCGGCAGTGAGCGACGTTGCCGCTGTCACGCCGGACGGTCCGAACACGATGTCGGCGAAACGGCTGTGGCGCGATTCTGCAATCACGACGAAGGCGCCCGGCGCGAGCCAGCCGCGCAGCGCGGTCAGCACCGCGAGCGGATCGCGCTGACCTGCCAGCAGCCGGTTCACGATCACGATGTCGTAGGGCGCGTCATCCTCGGCCTTGAGTGTGAAGCGCTCGCCCGTGACAAGCGTGACGAGGCGAGCCGCGCAGGTGCCTTCGGCTAGCAGCGCCGCCTGCTGCGGACCCGTGCACGCAATTGCGTAGTCGCAGCGCCCGGCGGGTAGCGCGAACTCCAGAGGCCGAGGCACTTCCACGTCCGGATGGCCGATCTCGAGCACGCGCAGACGGCGCGGTGCCTGCCATGCCGCCACCGCGCGCGCCGTAAAGGCGCCGATCAGCGCGCGCACATGCGACCACGTCGGCGAGGCTTCGAAGAAGTGTTCGACGAGACTGTTGCCCGTCGCGGACATCGTCTGCTCCGGCTGCAGCTCGCCCTTGAGCAGCGCAGGCAGCAGCGCGCCGCAGTGCGCGAGCAAGGTCAGTTCGGCGACGTGCGCGGGGGACTGTTCGAGCAGGCTGCACCACAGCTCGTCAACGTGCGGCAACGCCTCGCAGGCTTCGGTGTTGCGCATGAGACGGTGGCCGTCGAAGCGTGCAAGGCCATCCTCGACGAGCATCGCCGCAAGACGCGCCGTGAGGTCCGCAAACGGGCCGCCGGGCAGCGCCGGGGCGTCGAACGCACCGCTCGCTTCGAGCGCCCGCAGCGCGTAACCGCTCGCGAGCACGTCGATGAGCGGCAGCACCTCGGTCAGATGCATCGCACGGCGCGCGCGCTCGTCGCGCATGGCGAGCGTGCTCACCGCATCGTCGAGCAGCGTGGCCGATGCGGGCAGCGACGACGCATCGAAGCCGCCCGCAAGCGGACGCGCTTCGAGACGCCAGGCATAGCGGCCCGGCTCGGCGTGGCGACGCGCCTGCAGATCGACGCGGCGGAAACGGCACTCGCCCAGGCGGGCGACGACACGCCCTTCGCCATCGAGGAAATCGAACGACGCGACGACGGAATGCGGACTGCGCCGCTCGATCGTCGCAAGCACGCGCTCGACGGTATCGCCGCGCAGATACTCGACGCGGACAAACTGCACCGGCACATACGCGGCGCGGCTGGCAGCGCCGCCCTCGTCGGCGAGCAGCGCGAACAGCGGATGAAAACCCGCATCCATCAACGCGGGATGCAGCAGATACGGCGCCGCCACCGGCGTGTCGAGCGCGGCGAGCGCCATGCCATTCGCCATTTCACTAGCCACGCGCACTTCGCGCACCAGCCGGAACGCAGGGCCATACGAAAGTCCGATCCTCTTCGTGTTCGCGTAGAGCGTGTGTGCGTCGAGAGCGGGCCGGACCGCGAAGGCATCCAGCACGGCCTCGGGCAGTGCGTCGCGCGAAGCAAGCGTCGTGCCGCTCGCGAGCAGGCGGCCGACCACGTTGGTCGCCCAGGCGTCCTCGCTCATGCGCTCGCGCGTCTCGATCGTGAACGCGGCCGTGCGGGTATCGATCGTCAGACGGAACAGTTTTGCGTGCTGCGGCTGGAACACGACGGGCTGGCGAATTTCGACATTTTCGAGCGCGCACGACGGTGTGCCGAAGAATTCGCACGCGGCGGCGAGCGCCATCTCCACAAAACCCGCGCCGGGGAATGTCACGCCGCCGTCGACGACATGATCCGCAAGGAACGGCACGCGCGCCGGATCGATCTGGTTTTCCCATGCGAACGCGTGTTCGCGCAGACGGTAGCCAAGCAGCGGATGCTCGCGGCGGCGGTCGGCGAGCCCATAGCCTTCGGCAGTCTGCGTGACCCAGTAGTGCTCGTGCTGCCATGGATAGCGCGGCAATGCGACTTCCGCGCAAGCCGGCCGATACGCGACGAGGCACTCGCGGTCAACTTGAGCGCCGTGTGCCACCGCGGACAGGATCGCGCGATGCAGCGTGAGCGCGCTGTCGTGATGGCGCTTGAGCGTGGCGAGCGTGACGCCTTGCACCTTCAGCGCATCGAGCGACTGCTTCACGTACATGCGCAGAATCGTGTGCGGGCCGACTTCGACAAAGAGCCGCACGCCCTCGTCCACGAGCCGCGCGATTGCCTCGCCGAAACGCACCGGCTCGCGGATGTTGCGCCACCAATAGCCGGCATCAAGCGCCGTGCCGTCGAGCGGCGCGCCCGTCACGGTCGAAACGAAACGGCACTTGCCCGCACGCGGTGCGATGTCCGCGAGGCGCTCGTACACCGTCTTCTCGATTGCGTCCATGTGACGGCTGTGGAACGCGTAATCGAGATCCAGCAGCTGGAAGAATTGTCCGCTCGCGGCCAGCGCCTCCTGAATCACCTCCAGGCCCGCGAGCGAACCCGCCAGTGTCACCGACTGCGGGCTGTTGATGCCGGCCACCTCGATGTCGTCCGCCAATCGAAGGCGCTCGATCAGCTCGCATGCTTGCGCCTCGCCGATACCGGCGGCAGCCATGCGGCCCGCGCCGCGCGTCGTCGCCTGCGCACGGCTGCGCGTCTTCACGACCCGCACGGCGTCCTGCAGCGTGAGCGCGCCAGCGGCCCACGCCGCGGCAACTTCGCCGACGCTGTGACCGACGCTCGCGCAGAACCCCACGCCGCGCGCCTCGATCGCCCGCACGATACCCACCTGGATCGCGAAGAGCAGCGGTTGCGCGTGTTCGGTTGCGGCAATCATCTCGTCCTCGACGCCCGCCGAGAGCGCCGCCATCAGCGATGGGCTGCCGTCGGCGCACCAGAGCGCGTCGACTTCCGCAACAGCCGCGCCAAACGCCGCATCTTGCGTGAGCAGTTGCTGACCCATGCCCGCCCACTGCGCACCATTGCCCGAAAACACGAGCGCGACGCGCGCGTCATCCTGGATCACCTCGCCACGCACGACGGCCGCGCACGCATCGTCGCTATCGGCTGAAGCGAGCGCGGCGAGCGCCGCCCACGCTTCGTCGAGACTCGACGGCGCGACGATCGCACGCTGTTCGAGCCACTGGCGGCGATGTGCGGCCGCGCTCGCAAGCACGTCCCACGGCACGCCTGCATCGAGTTGCTCCGAATAGCGCGCAGCTAAGGCGGCAAGCGTCGGCTTCGAGCGCGCGGACAGCACGAGCGGCGCAAGACCGGGTGAAGCCGACGCGGGCACCGCGGCACTGCGTTCGACGGCAGGCGCCTGGGTGAGCACAACGTGCGCATTCGTGCCGCCGAAACCGAACGAATTGACGCCCGCGACAAGCGCATGGCCGTCCTCGCCGATGGGCGTAAAGCGGTCGACGACGCGAAGGCGGCCAGCCTCGAAATCGATGTTCGGATTGGGCACATTGAAATGCAGCGTGCGCGGCACGGCGCGATGCTTCAGGCACAGGATCGCCTTGAACAGCCCTGCCATGCCCGCCGCAGTTTCCAGGTGGCCGATGTTGGTCTTGACCGAGCCGATCAGGAGCGGCTTGCCGGCAGGACGGCCGGCACCCGCGACCTCGATCAGCGCGCGTGCCTCGATCGGATCGCCGACCGCCGTCCCCGTGCCGTGCGCCTCCACGTAATCGACCGTGCGCGGATCGATGCCTGCGCACGCATAGACCTCGCGCAACAGCGCGGCCTGCGTCGCCGCACCCGGCACGCTGATGCCGCCCTGCGAGAAACCATCCGAATTGACGCCGGTTCCGGCGATGACCGCATGAATCGCGTCACCGTCCGCGAGCGCGCGTTCGAGCGTCTTCAGCACGACGACCGCGCCGCCTTCGGCACGCACGTAACCGTCGCCGGTAGCATCGAACGCGCGACAACGACCGCGCGGCGAAAGCATCGACGCCTTCGAAAAGCCCACGAAACCGAACGGATGCAAAAGCAGGTTCACGCCGCCCGCAAGCGCCATCTCGACATCGCCCGACTGCAGCGCGCTCACGGCCTGATGAAGCGCGACGAGCGACGACGAACACGCCGTATCGATCGTCATGCTCGGGCCGCGCAGATCGAACAGATACGAAATGCGGTTCGACGCGATGCTGAGCGTATTGCCGGTCGCCGAATACGGATCGACTGAATTGAGGTCATCCATGCTTCGATTGGCATAGTCGGTACTGGCGGCGCCGACGTAGACTGCACAATTGCGCCCGCGCATGTCCTGCGCACGCATACCGGCATCTTCGAACGCCTCCCAGGTCAGTTCGAGCAGGAGACGCTGCTGGGGATCCATCTGCGTCGCCTCGCGCGGCGAGATGCCGAAGAACCCGGCATCGAAACCGGCGACATCATCGAGCACGCCCGCAGCGAACGTATAGCTCTTGCCGGGCTCGCGCTTCGACGGATGTTGATAAAACCCGGTACCGAAGCGCTCCGCCGGAATCTGTGTGACGGCGTCTTTCTCGCCTTCCAGCAGTTTCCAGAACGCCTCCGGCCCGTGTACGCTCCCCGGAAACCGGCACGACATGCCGACGATTGCGATCTTGCTGTTATTCATGGGCGCTGTACCTTCTCCACCGTGCTAACCGATGCGTTGCACTGGCCCGCTTTCTCCATGGCGTGGAGCAGCGCGGCGCCAAGATCCTCGACGGCTCTGTCTTGCAACCTGGCGGGCCGGCCTCCAAAGTTTCGCCAGATGAAGTAGTTGCTAAGGGCAGGTACGTTGCCGAGCCGTTCGAATACGTGGGATAACGCCGGGACGTGATCGCCGTAAAAGCACAGGATCGTGTCGCGACGGCGTTCGCGCAGATGCGCGATGAGGCGGCCGATCATGGCATCGGCGTTCGCAAGATGGCGCAGGTAGGCGGTGAGATCACGCCACGCGGGGTCCTCGCCGAGCTTGTGGTAGTGCCCGGCCGCACCCGCTTCGACTGATTCCAGATGGAGCGGCCCGTGATTTTCCATCGTCATCGCGAAGATGAACGCGGGCTGCGAACGGTTTTCGTCGAGCAGCGCGACGATACGGTCGAGCACCGCCGCATCGGAAACATATGGGCCGGCGCGCGGCGCGCGTGCGAAAGCGCGAATGTCGAGAAAGCGGTCGAACTGGAGCAGCGGAAAAACGCGGTCTCGCCCAAAAAAATCCGCGAAAAACGGGTGAACCGCCACCGTGCGATAACCGGCGTGTCGAAACCAGCCGGCAAGCGATGCGCAGGTGCGGCGCACAAATGCGTAGGGATAAAAGCGCGCGTAGCCAAGCTGCGACGACGGCAAACCCGTGAGCAACGCAAACTCCGAACGCATCGTGTTGGCGCCCCATGCGGGAACGGTCAGTCGGCCGTGTTCGAGCGATTCGCAGCAGGCCTGGTCGAAGTGTGCGAGAAGCGACGGATCAATCCCATCAGACAACGTGCGCGGATCGAAGAACGACTCGCACTGGATCACGATCACGTCGGGATGACTGTGTAGCGCCTTTGTCTGGGCGAACGGGCCGGCAGCGACCGTACGCGCGAATGCCCGAAAAATGGCTGGACGCATGCCGTTCAGCAGGTAGGCCACGAAAACTGCGAAGAACCCGTGATGGCGCTGGTCTTCGTGCGGGTCGAGGCTGAGTTGCAGGCGCGCCGCGCACAGGTAGCCGAGCGCGAGGCATGCGGCGGCACCCGCTACGCCAACGACTGCGGCGGACGCGGGCAACGTCGTATCGAGGAAGAAACCGGCCACCAAAACCGCGCTGCCGGTCGCGATGGCCGCGATCGTCACCGGGCTCAGAAACGGCAGGTAAAGGCGCGGATGGGCGAATAGCTGGCTGAAGAGGCTTAGGTCCGTGAAGACGAAAGGCTCGCGCAAGGAAGCGTATTTTGCATTACTGACAGCGCCGATGAGTATGACCAGTGCGAGCGCAACGAACGCCGCGAAATGCGGACGGCGCGTGAGTGCGAGGGTCACGCAGACGAGGAACAGCACGCTCGTGGCGTGGAGGGCGAAGGCGATGGGGTGGCGACGCGAGGGTGCGCGCGGAATGACGAAGATGTCCGCACCGAGTGACAGCCCGATGGCGGCGACGAGCGTTATCGCTATTGACGAAGACGCCACGCTATCGCTCCTCGCGCGGCAGATAGGACAGGCGGCCGAGAATTGCGTCGGCGAGCGCTGCCGGGAGCAACGCAAGCAGTCGCATGCCTAGCGCGAGAGGGCCAGGAAAGGCGATCTCGGCGCGTCGGCTGGCCAGCCTGTGCTGGATGAACCTGGCCGCCTTTTCCGCCGACCACAGAAACGGCTTGTCACCGGGGAATACGTCGCTCATCGCCGTCTTCACAAAACCGGGCAGAACGACAGACAGGCCAATACCGTCGCGGGCCAATACCGGGCGTACTGAGTCGCCCCACGCTTTTAGCGCAGCCTTGCTTGCACAGTACGCCGGCGAAATCGCCATGCCGCGTAGCGCCGCGATCGAGCTGATCAACACGATGTGGCCGCTGCGGCGGGTGCGCATGCGGTCGATGACGGGTAATGCCGCGTGAATAGCGCCGTAAAAGTTGGTGTCGACAATCACTGCGGTCCGCTCGCGCGCTTCCCAGTCGCCCCCGTGTGCGAGCGTGCTCGCAGTGCCCGCATTAGCGATCAGGAGATCGATTGGATATACGGCGTCGAACGTCTCGATCCAGCGCTGCATTGCGACGGCGTCGCGCACGTCGATGGTCGCCGTAACAACCGTTGCACCACGCAGGCGGCAATCGACGGCGCTCGCTGCGAGTCGTGCCTCGTCTCGCCCACTCAGGCCCAGCACCATGCCCGGATGCGCATAAGCGAGCGCCAGCGCACGGCCGAGGCCGGCGCTGGCGCCGGTGATGGCGACGTGGCTGAGGGAACTATGCTGCATGCGCCGCCTCGATACGCTGAATCGCAGCCGGAATCGCCATACCGATACCGCTTTGCGAATAGAAGTCGCCGTTGATTTGCGTGCGATGAACCACAAAGTTCAAGAACGCACGATACAGCTGCTCGTTCGGCGCTTGCCCACACGTCCAAAAGGCATCGAGCGATCCCTGCCACGTAAGGCCTGCCATGCCATAGATCGCCGATCCCAACGTGACGAGTGGTCTCTTGTGATGTAGCGCTGATAGGCCCACGGTGCTGTTGACGACAACCACACCCCGCGCGAGGTCGAGCAAGGTGGGCAGATGACCCGCATCGATGAAGCGCAAACGCTCACCCATATCGCACTCTTGTGCAAGCGTCTTCGCGTATCGGTGGTAGTCGATCAACCCCGTGTCGAACGGATGATTCTTGATAACCAGCCATGCATCTTTCGGCGCGTGAAATGCAAACGACCGGACGACCTTCGAAATCGCGTCACGTATTCCATCAAACGGCGAATGAACAACGATCTGCGAATCCGAATTCAATTGCAGCGGAAAGAGAAAGAACGGGCGCCGGGAATCCCGCAGCTCCTGAGCGATTGCCAACGCGTTCGCCCGATGGCCCCGGCCTTCCAGCACGCGCCGTGCGAGCCCTGCATACTCGGTCACTCCATTGCGCGGCCGGTGACTCCGGTAGTGCCGGAAGAATCCGGCGAGCAGAAAATTGGCCGACCGATATCGAATATCGTGCGCCGCACGCTCGAACAGGCTATAGCCGGTTTCGATACCCAGCGGACAAGGCGGAGTTGTCGCTTGCGCCGCCAGGTACGACTCCGGGTCCCGTGGCAACAACGATCGCCCGTTCACGCCGTGACGCTCAAGTGTGAGCCAATACGGACGCACGTAGCCTTCCTCGAATACATGCACGCGCGCGCCTCGCGCGTGAGCGATCTTATGCATGGGCGTATGAACCTCGCGGCAGTCACCGAACATCACAACATCAGTCACCCCTTCCCGCACGATCACGTCGTCGTACCACGACGCGAGACCGGCAAGCGGCTGTGCGTAATTCAGGCAGTTGTTTCCACGACCGTACACAAGATCCCCCCCGCAGAAATTCACTCGTAGGACGGAATGTCCCCGGGTGCGAAGAGACGAACTCAGCTCGGCGAAAAATGGAGAGGCCGGCCCCTGCAACGCCAGCATAGAGCGGTGCATGACTATGCTTGCCCGGTGTTCGACGCGTTGTTAGCGCCGCTCATACGCTCTCACTCGTCCCATACCCAGCCGAATCCGCGATTCATCTTGCGATCGCGCGCCTTTCGCCTCATCGCTACCCAGCGGCGGAGCAGCGTCGGCAATGCACCGACGCTCCTTCCAAACCATTTCAACGATTTGCATTCGTCGGCGATCTGCTTCGCGACACGCCTTGACGTCGCCGGGTTAAGCACTGCAGGCTGCAGATAGAACGTCGACGACAGCGGAGGCGCGACCTGGAACACCTGCGAATCATCACAGACCACGGCAACAACGTACGGCCATTTCGCCACCGTGAACAAACCTATCCGCATCTGATGGAGCGCTCGAACGATCAGATCGGATTCGAATCCGTTCGCCTTCACGACGACGATACTTCCTGCCGGGGAAACGGCGCAATCGTTGCGGATTCGTTCGATGTCGAGTACGCCTTCCGCGGTAAAACCGATCCGCACCCAATCGGAAAATTCAAACGCACAGACTTCGTGCTCCGCGTGGACGACCTGCGCGTGCCGCAGGATGGCCGAAGTGTCCACGAGAATCGACGCCGGTTGCGTCGCATCACGCCCGGCGACACAATGCAAAAATGATTGGACGGCTCGTTCATCGGTACGCCACGCAGAACTTGGTAGACAGACGGTATGCATGTCAGGCCCGCTTGAATGGCGTCGACTTCATCAACGCGCGATAGTAGAAGAAAAGCCCGCCCTTCAGATGCAGCACATCCCTACGCCGCAGAAACAGATAGAACGCCGAACACATTGTCCCGAGAACGAGACGGAGAGATTTCTGTTGAAGGTACTCGTCCGGCGAGCGAAGAAACACGGCCCCCTTCGGGCGCATTGCGATGTGATTCAACAGCACATCGTTCTCCATCACGAGCGTGCGCACAGTATCGGCGCGTTCGGAAAGGAATTCATGCACGACGCGTTCAGTCCACGAGACCGGTAGCTGATCGAACACGACCCATTTTTCGAAGTCGGCCACGAATGCGCGAAGTTTTTCAGCATTCATGGGTACCCGAACACGCGATAGCATGTCGATAATCGTCGTGAGCCGATGCGCCGAATGCTCGACCGACGCCGCGGGCAACTGCCTTCTGATCTCGGCAGGAATGTACTTTTCGGCAAAACGGTTCATCGCCTCGAGCGCCTTCACCGTACTGACCTTGATCGCAGGCTTGCGTCTGATAGGCAGCACCGTGGTCCATGCACGCGTGAGACGCGCCTTGCCCTTCGCGTTTTCGCTGAACGTTCCGCTGACGTACATCAGTAACGGACGGGATACCAGTGACTGCGTGACGCCATAAGTGTTGACGCGGCTCGGAACGCCCATGTCCGATGCTCGATACCCATGTTCGAGATCTTCGAATTCGAGCCAATGCAAGCTTTCGTTCTGTGGACAAGCGAGCCAGACCGATTTTTTGCAGATGTACATACTGCCCGTCAGATAGCTCGTCTGATCGTAACGCAGCGCATTGTGAGCGAAAAAGCCCCGGCGCTCGGTCAACGCAAGCACGGCTGGAGCGAATTCACTGGGGCGCTCTACGTGTTCATTTCGCATTACCCCACGCTCGCTCTGACCACGAACCTTATGCGATATCCCAACGTCTGAGTACCGACGCGGAACCATGTTCAGCTTGTCTTCGAAATACACGCATTGCGTTGTCGTTAGCGGGTAGCAGTCTCCGAAACGCTTGACGACTTCGTCGAAATTCTCCGGAAGGAAGACGCGGTCGTGAATAATGCAAAGATTCGGATGCTTCGCCTCCTGTGCCAGCCGGTTCTTCTTTGCGCTGATCCTGACCGGCGGCGCGGTGATGTCTTCCCCGACGATTCGAACGCGATCAAAATATTTGAAGTTCGAGCCTGGCCGGCCACATAAAAGGATTTCTTTATTCTCGATCTTCAAGTCGAGGATGCGCTCAACAGCGACATTGAGCAACGTCGCGTCCTCTGGACCAACCGGGATCCCGAATGTCCATGCTTCCAGCCCCGAATCCCGTTCGGCCAGCAGCGGTGAATGCTTTCTAAAGACGATGCCGCCGTCCGCGCTCCCAACTGCCTCGAACGACGCCGCAAAGTAATCGCGCTGCAGATATCTGGATGGGGATGCATCACCAAGCATCGTGATGGTCGCACCGACCTCAATGGCGTGCGCCACATCCCAGAGAATGAGCGGCGCCAACAGAGAGTCGGTTTCGACGCCATACATGATGACGTCTCTCCCCTTCATCCAGGAAAAGCGCTCCGACGCGTTGACGCGTTTAATCTTCTCCGGCCGATGACGCGACGCTACCGGCCTGAAAGTCACGACCGTCGCGCCGTCAGCGGCGCGGGCCGCGACTTCGACGGGCAGCATCGGCGCAGTCACTTTCGAAACCGGCGTGTAACCCAGTGCCTTGAGATGCGCAAGCTTATAAATCGGCATCGCGTTATTCAACCAGATACTTGTCGTTCATGGCGCCAGGCGTCTTGACGACTACGTTAATTGCATCCGTGAGTGCTTCGAAGTCGGTTGCATCGTTGGGTTCGACAACGATGATGTCGCCCTCACCCCATTCCCTACCGAACATGCGCACGCGCCCGGACAAAACCAGTGTGATCTCTGTGGCTTCTTTATGGAAATGTGGGCGTTCCTTGTCGCCCGCGCCATAACGCTTAACTGCGACTTCACACGCGGTAGTCGAGAACGCAGTGGGCGCGAACCCACCCACGAACCAACCTTTGGTCATGTCGGATAGCTTGAACATCTGCATAGTCAGATCCCGTGCTCGTAATGCGATTCCGTGTGCTGCAACTGACGCTCGCTCTTGATCGGAAGATATTTGCCGCCTTCGACACACCAGACGCCGACGCGTGCCTGATCCAGAATCAGTTCGTTGAGCACCGGCGTCACGTAGAAACTGCCGCCAACATGAACGTCTTTGCGAATCGTATTGCGGATGCCCGCCAGAAAGCGGCGACCGTCGGCGAACCAATAAACACCCGCCGACGCAAATTTACTGATCGGGCGTTTCTCCGCGGCTTCTGAAACCAGACCGTCATCCTCCACACGCACGTAGGAATAACGCGGATGCACCGACTGAAACGTAACGAGGCCCGCGTCGAGTCCGCGCTTGCGGAAATCGGAAACGACTTCACCAAGGTTAATGTCGAGCAACTGATTCGCATTAACAACCAGCAATTCCGACTCCCCATCGAGGTGCTCAGCCGCGAGCAGGGAAGTACATGCGGCGCCGCGCACTGCGTCGGAGACGGGCACAACCTTGGCATCCGAACGCAGGATGGTCACGACTTCGCCCAAATGGAAGTGCAACATCTCCGAACGACGCAGCGCTACAATCAAACGCCCATCGATGATCGGCTCGACTGAACGGATTACGCGTTCGATTAGCGTTACACCGTCGATCTCAGTCAGCATCAGCGGGTATTCACCGTCGAGCGGCTCCATTGCAGCGGCCCCCGCCGCGAGAATCAGAACGTTCATGCGACGCGCACCTCCTGAGCCTTGTTGATTGCTGCGGAAATGTTTGTGTAGTTCGTATCGAGCACATGAGTCACCACCAGCACCTGCGCGCCCGACGCCCGCGCCGCACGGATACCGTTTTCATTATCCTCGACGATCAAGCACTCCTCGGGTTTGCAGCCGAGCAAGCTCATCGCCTTCAGATAGATCTCCGGGCTCGGCTTGGCCTCGACGACATCTTCGTTCGACAGCATGCGATCCAGATACTTCGCCAGCCCAGCCTTGCTCATCATGAGTTCGACCGTCATGCGGATCGAATTCGATGCGACCGCCAGCTTGTAGCCCTCTGACTTCAGCTTCGACAGCGCAAACTCGTTGACGAAGCGCGGCTTACAAAGCGCGTGCACGAGTTCCGTCGTGTATTGCTGCTTCATCTCGTTGATAAAGGAGTGCAAGCCTCGTGGCAGATCGTGCTGAAGCGAGAGCATCTCCAGCTTCTTCCTGGTCGGCAAGCCGTCGTAGGTCGTCAGATGATCGACTCGATTGATCTCGAAGCCAAAGAGTTGAAGCGCACGGTTCAATGCGTCATAGTGCCATTCTCTGGCTTCAATTAAGACACCATCCATATCGAAAATAACCGCCTTGATCATTGCAAGCCTCACTGGTTGGTATTCAAGACTGGAAATAGCGCTGACAATCTTCCGGTAAATCCGTGCAGATCATCAGGTCGTCGAACTCGCTCATGCTCTTGAGCTCCGACCACAGCCCCCCGTGCTCACGCCCGTGCAACTCCGCCGATACCACGCACACTCGCAGCCCACGCGAAAGCAGATCGTGGATCGTCGCAGCGTTGTACCAGGTGTGCGAAAAGGCGTCGAGCCAGACGCCCCTGGCCTGATTCAGCCACGCAGGTGTGCGTTCGACGTCACTCATGCGCACAAATACCGGATTGCCTGCCTTGAGTTGCATCTTCGTATCCGGCACCGACATGTCAAACGCAAACCAGTCCAATCCCTTGCGATCGAATGCCTCCGCAAGAGCTGGCGCGAGACCATCTGCCTTCACATTTATTGCAAGAGGCAGGTTGCGCCCCGCGACGATGTCGAGAAACACAGACAGCGGGATGGAATGCACGGTGGCCGGATCGTGCGAGATGACGAGTTCACCAAGCCGGTCACGAACATCGGTTTCCGTACCGAAGCCGAGATCGAATCCACGATGAAAAGCAAGCGGCGTGTTCTTTTCCTCGGGTTGCCGCCAATAGCCGCGATGCGAAAGGACTTTCATGCCGGGACTCCAGTCGCCCGTTCGCACACTGGTAGCGTCAGGAACCTTTCAAGATCATTAGGTATGCCGAGTCCGTACATCCCAGCGCCCTCTCTTCCCACGTTCGAAATGCCGATGCGTGCGCTTTCAGCGATCATTTCGTTGTAGACCGGCGCAACGTAATACTCACTGTTCACGAGCAATTCCTTGCGAATCATCGCGTCGGCCGCGCGCAGGAAGTCTCCACCACGCCTGAAGTTGTAGATACCGACCGTCGCCTCGTCGGAGATCACTTGTTTTTCAGCCACGTTGGTCACGAGGTTTTCGTCCGACAGGCCCACGAACGACCACTTCGGATCGTCCGCGGTCATTGTCATGATGAGGCCGTCAAGGTTCCCACGCTCCATTTCAGCCAGATAGTCATTCATGTCGATATCGACGTACTGGTCACTATTGGCGATCATCAACGCGTCCTTCTCCCTGATATGCTCCCGCGCGGCAAGGACTGTGCAGGCGGCGCCTTGCGTAACTCCGTCGAGCCCGATGATCTCGCAACCCGGCGCCCACGCCGACAACCTCTGGATCAGTCGATATCGTTCAATATGCGAACGCTGGCAAACAAAGATAAATCGATGTTCGCAGGACGGTTTGAGGTTATGGATCACCACCTCGATCATCGGTACGCCACGTACCGGAATCAACGGCTTCGGATCGAGATATCCGGCTTTTGCGAAACGGCTGCCGGCGCCGGCCATCGGCACCACAATGTTCAACATGAATCCCCTCCTCGAAGTTCGAATCTGCGAAGGACACCCAATATGTCGCCAACGAACGGCATCAGCCCGTATCGCTTCAGGGAGCCCAAGACGTGATCAATACGGCGAATCGCCGCGACGGCTTTCTTGCGATGCCTTAATGAGGGTCCTTTGCGCCCGAGGTTGACATCGGTTAGTGCCGCACGACGCGATGACGCCGCCATGGCTAACCAATCCGATCCCCAGACGCAATTGAAGAACTGGTAATGCGATTCTGGTACCTGCCGATATTTTTCGAAAACCAACCCGAACTGCGACAGATTGCAGACGATGAATTTATCCACCAAATAGGCGCGATAGCTCTCGGCGACTTCCACGCGTGCATCGTCAAGGAAGCCGGGAATAATGTAGCCGTCCTTGCGCGCGTTCTGGACTGCAATATATTGTTCCGGACTAAAGCGGCTGCGGTATTGCCGCGCGAAGTGGTGACTGTCGCGCTTGTGCGGAAAGCGGTCATACCAGAGCGCATCCTGTTCCGTCATCAACGGTACGTCGTAATAGGCTCGGAGTGATTCGCTCGGTCCGAAGAGGAACCAGTCAGAAACATGGAAGGGAAATCCTTCAATTCCATCTGGGTGCAGTGTATAGACGCTGCTGGCGAGCAGTGGCGCAGCGGTCACGTCGCAGACCGAGGCGTGCTGGTAGAGCTCGACGAATGCCCGCGATTCGAGCGTGCAGTCCGTACGAATCTTTACGGCGTAGGGCGTTGCCGCGAGTGCCAGTCCCGCTTGCGAAGAGACGATCTGTCGGTTCACGTTGTTGAGCGGTGCATGCTTGCCACGCATGTAAGCAGGCAGCGGGCCTGGGTCCGGTACCACCGCAAGAGTCACGTGATCCATCGCGGAAAATGCTTCGCGTAGACGCGTATCGCTACTGCTGACGATGACCGGCGCACCAGGCAAGCACTCGCGAGCTCGGGCGATGTTGTCCCGCAGCGCCTCGTTCCAGGGGCCTTGAAAAACGATGGTGATCTGACTATCGGCGATGATGTTCCGCCGGCCTTCACTGACTTGAGTCGGCATCGGCAAGCGGCGCGTTACGCATTGTTCGATGGGTCGTTTCCCATCGATCATGAGACTGCCGATCGCGACCGACAACGTTCGGCTGTCGCGCGAATTCGGCGATTGCTGCGAAGGCACTGCCAGGAATCCGGAGGAGAATCCTAGCTTACTCAAGGGCCTTCGGAAGTTGATCCCGGCGATAGAACCTTTCACCCGAGTGCGTCCGAATCCGTCCACCGATTGTTCGGCCAAGCATATGGGGAACCCATCAATGAGCACAGTCAAATGAGGCAGATGCCAGCCGTGCACCTGAAAATGAATCAGGAACGTTAGCGTTTTCGCATTTCGTGGCACGGCGACGTTCATATAAGCGTGGAGGGCCATCCAGCGAAACGCGAGGCCATCGCGGTCATCGATCTCTACCGGGTAGAAGTTGGCATCCGTGCAGCTGCCCGTTTGTAGCGGAAAACCTTTGTGCGGTTTCACGACGTGACTGACGAGGGAAATACATTCGGCACGATTCTCCGGCGTGTCGCCGACATCGCCCATCTTGTACGTCGACAAGATGGGGTGCACATCTGTGAGGATTCCCAGTTCCTCATCGTTGAACGACTGGAACAGTGCATGTCGATAGAGAATGAAACGAATGTCCAGCGATCGCGCTTTTAGCCCCTCCATCGCTAGCGATCTGGCCATGATTGCCTCTGGAACGCCGATTCCTTCGCCAACAATTTCATCGAGCTTCTCGTATGTTTCGGCGTAGCGCCGGAACGCCTGCGGTGCAGCAAGACAGAGCATGTCATTCGCGCCCGACCAGCTCATTTGAGGCGGCAGCAAGACTTGATCATCGGAAGGAATGTCCTCTGGCAGGAATTGCTTCTGGAAATAGATGTCGAAGCGGACACGAAGGACGGCCCGGTAATCGGCCAGGCGCTCAATCGAGCGGGCGCCGCAAGCGATCTCGTGCCACATCATGACTTGCGTCGAAGCGATCGGCTTACCCTCGAAACGCGACACCGCATCGGCCGACGCCTGCCGCGGTACGATGATCACCCTCACACCGGGAAATGCCTGCGCCAGACTTTCGAGCGCCTCCTCGCTCGCGAATTCCTCGCGAATCACCGCAAAGTACGACACGTTCCACTCGCCAACCAAGAACTTCAGCGTGTCGACGCACCGTTCGTATCCGCCGCGGGGCACACCAGTCAACAAGACTGCAAGCCTTCTCGTTTCGTTTCCGGGTGGTCTCACTGCCTCATCCCCTGTAGTGTTCGTACGCTTCAGTAACCGTACCGAACTCACTGAATCGCCCGTCTTCGAGAACCGCCGCACGCCAACAGTACCGTTCGATCAGGTGCGTGGCATGAGAAACCAACACGAAGGCGCACGTACCGCGTCGCTCAAATAACTCGTATTCGCACTTTTTGTGAAACGTTGAATCACCCACCGCGATGACCTCGTCGATGAGATAGCAGTCGAAGTCGACTGCGAGAGACAGCGCGAACGAAAGGCGCGCGCGCATTCCTGCGGAATAACGCTTCACCGGCTCGCGAAGATAGGCACCCAGTTCCGTGAAGCGCTCGACGAACTCGACTTTTTCGTCAAACGGAACGTCATAGAGCCGACAAATGAACCGCAGATTGTCCAGGCCCGTGAGACTGCTTTGGAAAGCGCCGCCGAATGCGAGTGGCCATGACACGCTCATCGACCGGCGCACTTCGCCGCGGGAGGGCCGCTCCACACCGCTCAGCAGGCGCAGCAACGTCGACTTTCCAGAGCCGTTGCGGCCCAGAATGCCAATTCGTTCGCCCGCCGCGATGCGCGTGCTTATATCGCTGAGAATTCGCCGCGCTCCGCTGCGCGTCGGATAGTATTTCGACACGGATTCGAGCTCGATCATTCGTGCTCCACCCTTGCTTCAGCAAGCCGACACAAATAAAGGCCGGCGAGCGTCAGAAGCACGTTGACGCCAATCACGTAGGGAACGTCATAATGCGCCGTAACTTCACGCCCGAAATAGCCAAGGCGGATTAACTCGATTGGCGTGATCATCGGCACCCACAGCGCGAGCTCTTGCACCCTCGAAGGCAACCATTCGACCATGAACATCGCGCCGGAAAGCGGAAACAGCAGATAGGCAATTGGGTGCCAAAGTCGCTCGACCAACTCCGACAATTCACTTCCCGCGCCCAGCACTAGCGCCAGCCCGGCGCCAAACCAGGCGAGCAGGAACCAACCCAGCATAAGCGAGAAGGGGTCTGCGGGTACGTGAAGCAGGTCGACACCGGCAAACACTACGATCATCAGCGTGAAAGCCGCCGTCGCTCCCGAAAGCTCCAGTAGAATTCGCGCGAAATAGATGTCAATGAGCCGGACGTTGCGGTGATAGAGCAAGCTTAGATTCGGCTGCAGAGCATGAACACATCGGCTTGCTGTCGTTCGCCAAAGTTGCACCGACGAGTATCCCGTAACCGCGAACGCCGTGATCGACAAATTGCCGGCGTGCGATTTGAACGTAAAGTGCCAAAGCAACGTGACGCCGAGCGTCAATAGCATCGGCTCGAGGAACAGCCACAGGAATCCGATGTTGTGTCGCCCGTAGCGCGTGAGAATCTCCCGCATCAGAAGCGAATAGATAGCTCGCCCCTGCAGCTTCGCAGAACGGCGAAACGACGGTCTGGCGATCGCGGCGTCAGTCATGATGCTCCCGAATGCCAGCCATCAACAGACTCGCAATACCCCACACGGTCATGCATGCAATGATCGTAATCAGGATGTCTCTAAGCCGACGCGGGCGAATTGGAACGTCGGGCATGTTGGGATTTGCCACGACTTCAACGTACATCTGCTTTCGCAGCGCTTCATTGCGCGCCGACTCGAACGTGGCCATTGCGGAGGCGAGCTGCTTCTCGGCAAAGATCTGTTCGAGCTTCAGGCGACTGTATTCACCCGCTTTCCTGGTCAGCGATACCTTGCCGCCCGCAATTTGGGACATCTGTTCGTCCGCCTGCTGCCGCAAGGACGCAAGGCGCGTCTTTAGCGCAGACATCTGCGGATTGGCCGACGCGAAGGAACTGAGTTGCGCAATTTGCACTCTCGTCTCGACGATGTCCTCCTGCAGCTTTGACAACTGTTGCAGCTGCAGCGAAGACTGGCGCTCCGGATCGAACACCTGCTGCGACGTGCGGAATTGCGTAAGGTTCGATTCGGCTACCCCGGCCGCCTCCTTGGCGACATCGACTTCACGTTGTGCCGATACGATAAGGTCCGACTGCATGCGTGCGTTCATCTCGTTGATAAGGCGCTCTGCCATCGCCAGCAGCGACGCGTTGATCGTATGCGCATCCTGCGCAGAAAACGCATTGACAGTAAGCGTCGTGATGCCGGAGGTCGAATCCACATTGACGTTGACGCGGCGGTCGAAGTACTTGTACAGACTCTCGAAGCTATCGTCGATTCCGAACGAATCAAAACGACTCACGAAGTCGATGCTCCTGGCACCGAACATACGCGAGACGTTCTCCCGGATCTCCAGTTGAGCCAACGCATCCCGCGACTGAATGAAATCGTGCACGACATACACACTGTCTGCCGAGCGAGTCAAGCCGGTACCTTGAAGAAATGCGCCGAGCCCGACCTGCGAGCTTTTCTCCTGCGACCGTACAACGAAGCTGCTCTCGGAGACGTAAATATCCGAGGCCAATATGCCGAAGTAAATAATCGCGATCAGCGTCGGAATCACGACGATGAGAAAAAACGCGCTCTTGATCAAATTGCCCTGACGGATTGCCAAGTCTTCACCTTCCTATATTGACCTTGCCAGCGCCACAACAGCCACTAGCACTCCTTGCAACGCTTTAATATTTACTACGCACTCCTTCATGTCTGAGTTCAAGTTGACAGAACGCTCCCGGACCTGGGCGGCTCTATTGACTAGCGGAATGTCTGCACGCCAGTGATCACCGGATACGCGACGGAAAACACTACATTTAGAAACTTCTGGAGCTCCGCAATCGGTGCATTCGACACGTAGAGCAAGTCCTTGTTGTCGATCATGAAGCTTTGTGCCACGAAAAACGAGTTCGGATCGCGCAGATTGACGCGATACACCACTGGAACCTTGCCGTCAGCCGTCGTGCGCGCCGGCGACTGTGGCCAGTCAAGCGCCCCAACATCCTCCAGGCGAAAGATAAAAACGCCTTGCGCGTCCGAGCGCGAATCCTGCAACCCTCCGGAGCGGGCAAGCGCTTGCGCAAGCGTGATACCACGCGTTTCGAAATTGACCTCTTCGTTCTTACCTGTGGCGCCGAGAGCCGTGAAACTGTACGGCTGAAATAGTACCGTCACGACATCGCCGGAATGCAATGGAATGTTCTGGCGCGGATCCCGGATGACACTCTCCAGCGGTAGCGACGCCACGGTTCTGCTACGCGTGAGTTGCAGCGTGAGCTTACCGATCGGCTGTCGCACGCCGCCTGCACTAGCAAGCGCATCGAGCAGCCGCTCTCCACGCGCAGTCAGTGGTATGCGCGAGCTAGTGGCCACATCGCCGACGATCGTCGCATAGGATGTCTCATTACGTACCAGACTGACGATGACCTGCGGGTGGTGTGCCTGTCCGCGCAGACCGCGCACGATGTCCTGCTGAAGCTGCATCGGCGTTCTGCCAGCTGCTTTCAATGCGCCCACGAACGGAACGCTGATGAGGCCGCTGCCATCGATAACCTGATTCGGCAGAACTGTGACATGCGAGCCGCCAGCGATTCTTTTTGAATTGACCTGCTCGCTTGCGAAAAGAATCGCGGGTGACGCTTCCCATATCGCAACCTCAACGGTATCGCCTACGCCGAGTTGCTGCTGGAACGCCGAGCTCCCGCCGAAGGTCGACGCGAAATCCGAATTGCGGCGCTCGGCGAACAGACGACGAGCAACATCGTCCGTGACGTCGATCACCTGAATTCCGGCCGCACTACCATTGGCACTTGCGGCTGCCACCTGGTTCCGGGTCGGACCGCTAGCGGGAATTGTCGAACAGCCGCTCAAAACCACGGCGAGCCCTGCACACGTCAGTAAACTCTTAGACTTATTAAGCATAGCTCTATGGAGTTCTAACCAATAGACAGCGACAGATTTGCCCGCATAGTCTTATCCCGAATGGGATGCCATCGTTACAAGTATTCGACACTCATACTATCGATGACGGGTTAAGCCCATCCCGTATCGCAGTGGGGCACCGCCCCGAGATCCGACCACTAAACTTTCGTGTCGCGAACTTGTTTGAATATTAGCCGCCTTTTGATTTGCTCGTACGAGAAGTGCATTGACCCGGCGTTGACGGAGTCGGTTTCGCATACATCGAGCACTACAGGTGCTGCGCGAGAGCAGTAATAAGCCTGGCGTCACCGGTCAGACGGTGCAGTTCGCTTTCGCAGGCCAGAACTATATAGGTGACGCGGCCGCGCGGACCGCACGCGAAAGAGATGATGTTGCAGATCATCAAGCTGCCCGAGGCGAGAAATGGCTTCGTGCTGTTTCCGCGTCGCTGGGTGGCCGAGCGCAGCTTCGGATAGCTCAACCGCTTTCGCGCAGATCGCACGCGACTATGGGCGTTTGCCTAAAACGCTGGCAAGGCTGCACTTCGTCATCTTTGCCATGCTCGTGCTCGTCCATGCTCCGCCCATCACCCAAAGTACCTAACACGTTCCTGCCAATTCGCATTACATATAATCGTGTTAAATAAATTCGAAGATAATCGTACGATCGGCCCATCAGACTATCGATCAACACAAATCCTGTCGCAACACGGCTCAACAGCACTGAAAAATTGACCACCGCACTCCTCGACGTATCGCGCTTGCTCAACCGTCTGGTGGGCGGCAAATTTCCCACCGGCGTCGATCGCGTCGGTCTTGAATATGTGCGCCATTACGGCGCCGATACGGGCACACGTGCGGTACTAAGCGAAGCCGGCATATGCGCAGTACTTTCAGCCTCGCAATCTGAAAGTGCATTCGATCTGCTGCTACAGCAAGATCCCGCCTCGACATTTGCGGCGCAAAAGATCATCGCCCACGCAGCGTGCCGCGTGTTGCGCAACGACAACTTTTCGGGCTCTATACTATTCCACACGAGTCACTCGGGCATTGAAAGCAATCGCTACATGTACGCGATGAAACAACGCGGCGTACGCACTGTGGTGATGGTGCACGATCTCATTCCACTCACGCATGCAGAATATTGCCGGCCCGCAATAAACCATATTCATCGTCAACGCATGCATTCCGCGCTCCGGCATGCGAGCGGCATCATCGCAAATTCTCAGGCAACACTCAATTCTCTCGTCGACGAAGCACGCGCTGCTCAATTGCCCGTGCCGCCTGCCGTCGTCGCTCATCTCGCGCCTGGACTCGAGCCGATGGCTCGCTCGCGGCGCCCCATCGATGCGCCATATTTCGTTATGCTTGGCACGATCGAGCCTCGCAAGAATCACTGGCTCATGCTGCATGTGTGGCGCAGGCTCGTCGAAGAGCTCGGCGGTGCAGCACCTAAGCTCGTGCTCGTTGGCAGACGTGGCTGGGAATGCGAAAACGTGATCGACATGCTTGAGCGAAGCGCACCGCTCAAGCGTGCTGTCATCGAAGAAGCCGATTGCGATGACGCCCGTCTGCAGGCGTGGCTGCAACATGCACAGGCGCTCGTATTTCCATCGTTCGTTGAGGGCTATGGAATGCCGCTCGCCGAAGCGCTTGCTCTGGGTGTACCCGTGATTGCAAGCGATCTTGGTGTGTTTAAGGAAATCGCGAACAACATCCCTGAGTATCTTGATCCGCTTGACGGTCCAGGATGGCTCGCCATGATTCGCGCATATGCAGATCCCTCGAACGGAGCCCGCAATGCGCAAATCGAACGCTTGCAGCGTTTCCGCTCACCGACGTGGAAACGTCATTTCGAAATCGTTGATCAATTTGTCGGGGAACTCCGTTAGTGTTCGCACTCGACCATCTCATACCCGACATCTTCACGCGAATTGTTCAGAGGCACGCGTGCGCACTCGGTGTTCGCATGCATAGCAAGATGCCCGGTCCGGTCTGGTCCAATGCATCACGTGGCCTGCCCATGCTGTCATGGTATATCGCGTCGTCTGAACCTTGTGGCAGAGTACTTGACGCGGCCTTGCGCGATTCAACGCTCGGCATATCGCCCGACATAGAACGCGTCGTACAACGCGTGCTGGAATCAAATGCAACCCCCGCGCGCGATCAATGGCTGCGTTGTCCGCCCACGTTGCTCATACCGCGCAAGCGAACTCGCGTGCTCGTAATCGATCAGCGTCATCGCTCACTCACGATGATCGGCATCGTCCGGAACGATCCGCTCACCTTCTCTCGCATGCTCGGATCGGCTTTCGACGCCCACCGCGACTCAGAATTCTGGATTGTGCATTCAGGCGAGGTCGCACGCGGCCGTTGGCTGTCGTCGATGATCGACAAGACTCCAGTCGCCATGAACTTCATCGACGGTGCGCATGCATTATGCAAACTGCTTCCGCATGTCGACCACGTCTACACGCTAGGCGCCGCGGAGGGCATGCATGCCCTTCTCTCGGGAAAACCCGTTCACGTGTTCGGAGCACCGTATTACGCGGGTTGGGGCTTGACCCACGACGCAGACATTTTTCCGGACCGCCGCGCGCGTCCATCGACGCTTGCGCTGTTCGAACTGACTTTCATACGCTGGGCTCGCTACATCAATCCCTTGACGCACGAAGAGGGCTCACTGGTTCAATTGCTCGACGCCATCGAAACCCACTATCGCACGCGTAACCGATTCGCGGATCTTCCCGATATCGTCGGCGTACGCTTTCAATGGTGGAAGCGGCCTTTCGCGACACCATTCCTCACAGCAGGCGGCAATGCAATTCGCTGGGCCGGCGATGCCGCGCTTGTTACGCGCAATGAGTGCGCAGCACTCTGGGGTGCACGAAACACGTCGGGGCTGGCCACTGGCGCAAAGCATGTCCGCATCGAGGATGGCTTCCTGCATTCGTGCGGACTCGGTTCTGACATGGTCGCACCGATGAGCCAGGTCGTGGATCGACGTGGAATTTATTTCGATGCGAGCCAGCCAAGCGATTTGTCCGTGTTGCTGAATGAGGCACATTTTGACGAAACCGAACTTGCACGCAGTTCCGCGCTGAGGCGTTCGATCGTCGATGCAGGACTGACCAAGTACAACCTCGGCCGTCGCGCGCTCACATGGCGTGTGCCTCACGGTAAGCACATCGTTCTGGTGCCCGGTCAGGTTGCCGACGATGCATCCATCCGGTTCGCCACGCGCGCCATCAATACCGCCGAGGATCTGCTTCGCGAGGTGCGGCGTCTGCTGCCAGATGCCTTCATCGTATATAAGCCGCATCCCGATGTGCTGTCCGGAAACCGGACAGGACTCGTCGATGCGCAACATCTCGCCGACATCGTCGACATAGATACTGACCTGATCACGCTCGTTGATTGCGCCGATGAAGTGCACACGCTCTCATCGCTCGCCGGTTTCGACGCCCTCCTGCGCGGCAAGCCTGTCTTCACCTACGGTCTGCCGTTTTACGCCGGGTGGGGCCTCACACACGATGCGCTCGCCGCGATTCCGTGGCGCAACCGCAAACTGTCTCTCGATATGCTGGTTGCCGGCGCTCTGATTCGATATCCAGTCTATTGGGATCGACATCTCGGTATTTACACCACACCGGAGGCAGTCGTTCGCCGGCTCGCAGCCCAGGCTTCGCGTCCGCTTCTCAAGCACGCGAGACATCGGCGGATGGCGCTGAAAATGGTCCGCTGGTCCGTCAACGCCATTCGACATCTGCTCTGGCGCGTGCAACATGCGCCGCGCATTTCGCATCGTCCACATTCTCTTCGAGCGGGGAAAAATAGCGAATGAAAATTGTTCCGATCATTCTTTGCGGCGGCAACGGTACGCGTTTGTGGCCCATGTCCCGTGGTGGCTATCCGAAGCAGTACCTCAAGCTGACGAGCGATCTCTCACTCGCTCAGCAGACGGCCAGGCGACTGCATGGCGTCGAAGGCATTGCGGCGCCGATCGTTGTCACCAACAACGAGCAGCGCTTTCTGGTGGCCGATCAATTGCGTCAGATTGGTGTGCAGCCGTCTGCCATCGTCCTCGAACCGGTCGGGCGCAATACCGCGCCGGC
Organism: Paraburkholderia sp.; assembly: GCF_024281035.1. Taxonomy (GTDB): domain Bacteria; phylum Pseudomonadota; class Gammaproteobacteria; order Burkholderiales; family Burkholderiaceae; genus Paraburkholderia. The sequence goes on along the minus strand of NZ_JAMXLH010000048.1, from coordinate 77,102 downwards.
GATCGCGGTCGCGGCGCAATTCGCGATCCGCGAGGCAGGAGATGCCCTGCTGCTCGTGCTTCCCTCCGATCACGTGATCGAGAACGAGAGCGCATTCGTCCAGGCTGTGCGGATGGCCAGCGCGATTGCGTGCGACGATCACCTGGTAACGTTCGGCATCGAGCCGACCAGCCCCCACACCGGTTATGGCTATATATTTGCGGGCCCCAGGTTCGCTGCGCAATCATGCGCGCACACTGTGGAAGCCTTCGTAGAGAAGCCCGATTTACAGACTGCAGAGCGCTTTCTTTCGGAGGGTGGCTATTACTGGAACAGCGGCATATTTATGCTCAGGGCATCCTCATATCTGAGCGAGTTGAGCCGCCATGCGCCGGACATCGCCCAGACGTCGTCACTTTCACTTGAGCGCGCCACGCAGGACAATGATTTCATTCGCCTCGATGCCGATACGTTCAAGCGTTGTCCCAACGTGTCCATCGATTACGCGGTGATGGAAAAGACTGACCGTGCGGCAGTCATCGCGACGGTCGGCCTTGGCTGGAACGATATCGGTTCGTGGTCCGCGCTCGCAGAGATCGCTCAAAAGGATGGCAGCGGCAACGCACTGATCGGTGATGTAGTCGCCGACGGTATATCGAATTCGTACGTGCGCGCCGAGCATCGCATGGTAGCGGCAATTGGCCTGGACCATGTGGTGATCATCGAAACGGCGGACGCCGTGCTAGTCGCACATCGTGACAAAGTGCAGAACGTCAAGCAGATCGTCGAACACCTGAACGCTTCGGGTCGTCAAGAGTCCGTCTCGCATCGATTCGTCGTACGTCCGTGGGGCTCTTATGAAGGCATAGATCGGGGCGAGCGCTTCCAGGTCAAGCGCATTGTCGTGAATCCCGGCGCGCAATTGAGCTTGCAGATGCATCATCATCGCGCGGAGCACTGGATCGTTGTGAAAGGCACGGCGGTTGTCACCAACGGCAGCGCGGAAATTATCCTGACCGAGAATCAATCGACGTATATTCCGCTCGGCGTCACCCATCGCCTTCGCAATCCGGGTCGCATTCCGCTGGAACTGATAGAAGTTCAATCCGGCGCCTACCTGGGCGAAGACGACATCGTTCGCTTCGACGATACATACGGCCGCGCATGAACTGAACCCACAGGAGTGGTCCGCTTTGGGAATCCTGTTTTCCCATTCGGAACGAGAGTTGGCGATGAAACGCAACCGGTAATCGACAGGCCAGATCGTAGCAGCGCTCAAGCAAGCCGAGTCAGCGATGCGAGCGGGGCAATCTTTAGAGCCCTTGGCGTCACGTAGCGCCACGTAGCGAACGTCGTCTTCGACAACGGCATGGCGCAAGTATGCTGCTGCGCTTGAGCCGGAGCCGCTGACCGGGGCGCCAGTCGGATAAAATGATCGCCCGACGCTATACCCAGCTTAGCTGGCAGCTGAGTTGCTTCAATAACGATCAGCCTTCGTGAACACCATCGCCACTCAATCCAGGCCCACGCCCCGGCCGGTTTCCTCATTGCGCATCGCCCTCGTTTGCAACACCGCCTGGGCAATCTACACCTACCGCCAAGGGCTGCTGCGCGCACTTACTGCCGCAGGCGCGCAAGTTACCATCATCGCGCCGCGCGACCGCACCTTCGAGCCTCTCGCCGCAATGGGTTGCCGTTGCGTGGAACTGCCCGTCGCCTCGAAAGGCACGAATCCCGTAGCCGATCTTGGCACGCTGCGCGCGCTCTACCGCCACTATCGCGCGCTCAAACCCGATGTCGTCTTCCACTACACGATCAAGCCCAATATCTATGGATCGGTTGCCGCATGGCTCGCGCGTGTGCCGTCGGTCGCTGTCACGACAGGGCTCGGGTACGTATTCATCCAGAAGAGCCGCGCTGCTCAGGTAGCGAAATTGCTCTATCGTTTCGCATTCCGCTTCCCGCGTGAGGTCTGGTTCCTCAATCGCGACGACGAAGCCGCATTCAAAGATCAGAACCTGCTCGTTCACCCGGAGCGTGCGCGATTGCTGCACGGCGAAGGCGTGGATCTCGAAGAGTACGCGTTCACGCCGCTGCCCGAGCGCGACACCTTCGCGTTCGTGCTGATCGGGCGGCTGCTGTGGGACAAGGGCGTCGGCGAATACGTCGAAGCCGCCCGCGCGTTGCGCGTGCGCTATCCGCATGCGCGCTTTCGCTTGCTCGGCCCCGTTGGCGTCGACAACCCGAGCGCTATCTCGCGCGATGATGTGGCGGCGTGGGAGCGCGAAGGCGTGATCGAGTACCTGGGCGAGACCGCCGACGTGCGCCCGTTCATCGCCGACGCGGACTGCGTCGTACTGCCGTCCTATCGCGAAGGCGTGCCGCGCACGCTGATGGAAGCGAGCGCGATGGGCCGCCCGATCGTTGCGACGGACGTGCCTGGCTGCCGCGAAGTGGTCGAAGACGGCGTCAATGGGCTGCTCTGCGAGGCGCGCAACGCCGCATCCCTCACCGCCCGGCTCGCGGACATACTGGAAACAAATCGCGCCGGGCGCGAAAAAATGTCCGATCTGGGCCGAAAAAAAATCGAAAAAGAATTCGATGAACGAGGTGTGGTACAACGATATCGCGAACTCATTCACCAGATTACCGGCGTGACGTTCTAAACGGGCGCATTCATTCGATCAACGGGAAAACGGCATGACACGGACGAACTCCAGGGGCACGATCCTCGTCACGGGCGGTGCGGGCTATATCGGGTCGCACACGTGTCTGGAGCTGCTTGACGGCGGCTACGATGTGATCGCTCTCGACAACCTCGTAAACAGCCATCGCGAGTCGCTCGCACGCGTCATGCAGATCACCGGCAAGGCGCTCACGTTCTACGAAGCCGACGTGCGCGACGAAGCCGCGCTCGCACGCATTTTCAAAGCACATGCAATCACTGGCGTAATCCACTTCGCTGCGCTCAAGGCAGTGGGCGAATCGGTCGCCAAACCGATCGAGTACTACCGCAACAATATCGACGGGCTGCTCGTCGTGCTCGACGTGATGCGCAAGCACGACGTGAAGCAGTTCGTGTTCAGCTCCTCGGCAACGGTGTACGGCGTGCCCGAACGCTCGCCGATCGACGAGTCGTTCCCGCTCTCTGCAACGAATCCGTATGGCCAGTCCAAGCTGATCGCCGAACAGATACTGCGCGACATCGAGGTTTCCGACCCGTCGTGGCGAATCGCGGTGCTGCGCTATTTCAATCCGGTTGGCGCGCACGAAAGCGGGCTGATCGGCGAGGATCCCGCGGGCATTCCTAACAACCTGATGCCGTACGTCGCGCAGGTTGCCGTCGGCAAGCTGGAGAAACTGCGTGTATTCGGCGACGATTACCTCACACCCGACGGCACGGGCGTGCGCGACTATATCCACGTCGTGGATCTCGCACGCGGACACCTTGCCGCACTGGACGCGCTGCATGGGCGCGATTCGGGATTTGTCGTGAATCTCGGCACCGGGCGCGGCTATAGCGTCCTCGAAGTCGTGAATGCTTTCGAGCAGGCGTCGGGCCAGCGCGTGCCCTACGAGATTGTTGCGCGGCGGCCCGGCGATATCGCCGAATGCTACGCAAACCCCGCGAACGCCGAAAAGCTGCTCGGCTGGCGCGCGCAGTTCGGCATCGAGCGCATGTGCCAGGACCACTGGCGGTGGCAGGAAGCCAATCCGAAGGGTTTCCGGTAAGCAAGCCGTGGCGGCGGCGAGGCCAATACGGCCAGCCGCCACCTTTCAATCGTGGCCGCCGCAACCAATGCTGCGCTGAATGAGCGCGCAGCAATGTGCGCGACGCCCGCCCCCGCAGCGGTTGTTGCGGATTATTACAACGGCTTTACGACACACGCTTCAACGCTAGAATGGCCTCTGAAATAAGGCTTGCCTTTGGGCGAGCGGGGGCGAACAAGCGTGGAACAGGAAGCATTGGCCGGTACTGTGATCTGGCTCACCGGCATGCCCGGAGCGGGCAAAACAACGATTGCCCGCGCTTTTGTCGCGCGAATGCAAACGTTCGCCATCCGCTCGACCATGCTGGACGGCGACGCATTGCGCGCCGGTTTGAACGCCGACCTCGGCTTCAGTGCCGAAGACCGCATGGAAAACATCCGGCGTGTCGCGCATGTAGCGGCGCTCTTCGGCAAAGAGGGCTACATCGCTGTCACCGCAACCATCTCCCCCCATCCCGGGCATCGCGCGAGCGCCCGGCAAATCATCGGCAACGAATCGTTCGTCGAAGTATTCGTCGACACGCCGCTGCATGTCTGTGAAATGCGTGATCCCAAGGGTCTTTACAAGCGCGCACGGCAAGGCGAGATCGAGCAGTTCACCGGGCTAGACGCGGCCTATCACGCGCCGGTGAATCCCGACCTCACCGTTCGAACCCAGGGCGTTAGCGTGGATGCCTGCGTGCAGCAGATCATCGAGCATCTCGCCAGCAAGGGCCGGATCGAATCCGCATGGCGGCCCGTGCAGCGGCAATTGCGCGTGCCCCGTTAGCGGCGCTAAAGGCGAACGAGAAGAAAACCGGTCGCGCCCAGATTCTCGATCTCGATACCGGACGGTGGTTCATTTGCCGCGCGCGCGTACAAACCCGCGCTTGTTTCCGAAAAACCAGGCCGCCTGAAATAGTCGTGACAGGTCGCGTTCTTGCCCGTGTCGATCAGTACGGCCCGGATCTCGGGGCGGGATTCAAGCGCCAGCCGGGTCTGCGCTCACTTCACGCTGCGAGATGGCGCGCACGCGGATAGGCTCGGTCCACAGCCTACCCTCAGAGGCGACGATCGTGCTACCCGGTGATGCACCTGCTGCATGCTGTGTCACAGCAGCGCTTCCACTGCCTTGAGCGCCGCACCCACAACCTGGTCCATGTTGTAGTAGCGGTATTGCGCCAGCCTGCCGACAAAGGTGACATTGGCGGTTGCTTCAGCGAGTTCGTTGTATCGTTGAAAGAGCGCCTCGTTTTCCGGACGTGGAATTGGATAATAGGGCTCGCCTTCGGACCGTGGATATTCCTTGACGATTGATGTTCCAGCGTGCCGCTGGCCCGTAAGGTGTTTAAATTCGGTAATTCTTGTGTATTCCTGATCGTTTGGGTAGTTCACAGTTCCGCTCGATTGAAAACGCTCCACACCGCTTAAATGTATATGCTGGAATGACAGACTGCGGTAAGGAAGCTTGCCGAAGCGGTAGTCAAAGTACGCATCGATCGGACCGGTATAAACAACATGGTCATATTCGATGATCGACCTCAACACATGGAAATCCGTGGACAGGCGCACCTCGATATTCGGATGTTCGAGCATCTTCTCGAACATGGCTGTGTATCCCTGCGCCGGCATGAACTGGAACGCGTCGGTAAAGTAACGGTCGTCATCGTTCGTTCGCGTCGGAATTCGCGCGGCCACGCCGGCGGACAACTCCGATAGATCGAGTCCCCATTGCTTGAGCGTGTAGCCGCGAAAAAAACGGTTGCACAGATCTCGACCGACACTGCTTAGCACGACGTCCTCGCTGCTGGTGAGCCGTTCCCGTGGCTCACGTACCGACTCGAGGTAATCGGCTGTTTCCTGTTCGTTCAGATCAAGGTGGTAGAGCTTGTTGATGGTCGTGCGATTGATGGGAATCGGATAGAGATTGCCGTCGATATGAGCCTGAACCCGATGCTCGTAAAAGCGCCAGTCGGTAAACCGCGACAGATATTCGAATATCCGCTTGCTGCCGGTGTGAAAGATATGCGGTCCGTACGGATGGATCAGCACGCCATGTTCGTCCATGCAGTCGAACGCATTCCCGCCTATATGATTGCGCTTGTCTATCACAAGGACGCGCTGTCCATTCGTCGCCAGACGTTCAGCACAAACGGCGCCGGCGAAACCTGCGCCCACGATAACGAAGTCATATTTCATCTCGCGGCGTCCTTGCAGATTGAACTGGAATAGTGCGTTCCGGCTGAAGCGGCAAACCCTGGGGGACCCCGGCCAGCCTGGGCTGCGACGTAAAAAATGGGGATGAGGAACTGCCGTGCGGGCTGTGGGAATGAACATCTATGCCCGGCACGACAGGGTTCACTTCAGTTGAAATTGTCGGGCCTCTTGCTGAACAACTATGTTCGTTCTCGCACATCGTGCTGCGCTAGCGGAGGATAGATTCGGATCAATCGATCCTGCGTTACCCGCAACTGGCCTGAATTTTCGGTATCTCGAGCATGGGGAGCCAGGGCTGCGGGGCAACCTGGTTCGCCCCTCCGCTCTCGTTTGTTGTTTCCGACTAATTTGGCAACCTGATTGATCGATAGGTTGCCGAAACGATTACGACAAAATGCACAAGTACTTGATCATCCTGCGATGCGGCGACAAGTCATTGCATAGTCAATGGTTTGACCACGGCGATTCTCCAGATTTCGATCTGGTCCTGAGCTATTTTGGAAGCGTGGAGAACTACCGCGACAAATTTGCCAGGTCGATACACCGGTACAAAGGCTCGAAGTGGGAGGGCCTGAATGATTTCCTGGCCAACAATAGCGAACTGGTTTCGCAATACCGCTATGTGTGGTTGCCGGATGACGACATTTTGACCGACGTGTCGACGATCAACGCGTTCTTTGCGTACGTCGACCGGGAGAACTTCGCGCTTGCTCAACCCGCTCTCGACGAGCGAAGCTTTTTTTCGCATCCGGTTACCTTGCAAAATAAATCGTTCAGCTTCCGTGAGACCAATTTCGTCGAAGTCATGGTGCCGTGTTTTTCCGCGGCGGCGCTGCGGACGGTAAAGGATGGCTTCGAGAACACGAAGTCGGGATGGGGCCTCGATTATTTATGGCCCAATCAGTTGGCCGGTGTCGGGCGGGTTGGCATAGTCGACCGATTTGCCGTGTTCCATACGCGCCCGATCGGGTCGGCGGGGCACGGCATGGGCGCCTCTGCAACGGCACCCGCAGCCGTCACGCCAGTCACCGAACTGCATCGGACGCTCGGCGCATTCGGGCTGAAGATATCGGTAAAGGTACGTCGTGCCAGAATGCGCGATGACAAAAAGACGCTAGAAAGCGGTCTGTTAGGCAATCCGTTGCTTTACCTCTACGGCGCAAAGGGCAGCTTGTCGGTGCGGCGCGAAAATTTCCGTGGCCACGCGCGGATCCTGAAGGAATATATCCCGTGGATTCATCTGGCACATCGCCATGAACGTGCATAGATGCCTGGACGTGACCTCCGCCGCCCCACTAACACCGTGAGCGGTGCGGCTGGCTCATCAGCAGCACCTCCACGGGTCATTGGTCTACAGCGCGTACCGGCCTTCCGACGTCATACCCCCACGCTCAGGCCGTGTCGTCGCCGACAGGCTGTTGCCGGTCAGCATCTGGTCGAGGGTGCGCGCGAGCGGCTCGACATAGGGTTCCAGCACCATGTCATAGTGACCGGAACCGAATCTGGTCACGTTGAGACCGTGCCGCGCGATGTGCTGCCATAGCGGCATCGGGCTCGCTCTGTCGATGATCGGGTGAGCCGCGCGAACATAGTGGATAGGTCCGGCGTCGTACGCTTTCGGCCGGTACGTCGCCATCGCGACGCGCATCGCCTCACGCATGCGCTGCACGGCGGGCGGCAAGCTCAAGACCTCAGGCGTCGGGGTGCGAGCCATATGCCCCAGGCGCAGCCTGATCTTGTCGACCGCGCCCGACAGCTTGCGCGAGATGAATTGTGCGCGCTCGACGGGAGGAACATCGCACCACGCTTTCCATTGGCGCCGCATATATACCGACTGATAACGCAGCCAGTCCGGGAACGGGAGGCACCGCTCGTGCACGTAGGTGTCGAGGATGCAGAGCAGTTCGATTTGCTCGCCGGCACGATGCAGTTGCTGCGCCATCTCGAGCGCCACGAGTCCGCCAAACGAAAATCCGATGATGGCGTACGGACCGTGCGTCTGCACGCGGCGGATTTCGTCGACATAATGCGAGGCCATCTCGACCACGCTGCTCTGCGGCGCCTCACGGCCGTCGAGTCCACGCGCGTGCAATCCATACAGCGGGCGTTCGCTTCGCAGCTCGTTGATCACCTTCAGGCATTCCATCACCGAACCAGCCATGCTGTGGACCCAGTACACCGGAGAACCCACGCCGGCTCGAATCGGCACGACGATGTCGTTTGACCGGTCCGGCGCACTGGCGCTTTCGCGGATCGTTGCGGCAAAGCGCGCGATGGTCGGCGCAGCAATGAGTGTTGCAAGCGAAATCGAGCACGGAGTCGCGTCCTGCACTTGCGCGATCATGGCGGCGGCCATCAGCGAATCGCCGCCGATGTCGAAGAAATTGTCGTCGCGGCTAATTGGCCCGAAATCGAACAGATGCTCCCATACCGCCTGCAGGTACCGCTCCAACTGCTCCGGCGTTTCGCCCACGGGCGGAAGTTCGCACTTCGTCACGTTGAAGGCCGGATGTAGCCGGATCGCATCGAGGCATTCCGGGTTGCGCAGTGCGGCCGTGTTGCCGACGGGCAGCCCGTTCACCGCATTGCGCACGGCAGCCTCGGAGGGTTTGCCGCTATGCGTGACGGGCAACGCGTCAACCTGCAGGACGACATCGGGCACATGCGCAGACGAGGCGCGTCTGCCGAGTTGCCGGCGAATATCGGCGATCATCGTGCTGTTCAGGGTGATGCCCCGCTCCAGCACCACCAGCAGGACGACGCGTTTATCAAAGGCATCGGCCGTGTCTGCCTGAACAGACATCGCCGACATCGTGCATGACGCCGCCGCCGTCCGCCGGGGCGCAACGCGCTGCTCGACCACCATGGATTCGAGGATGCCCGGGATGTCGCTCAGGACGCGATAGATTTCTCCCGGGCCTACGTTGATGCCCCGTACATTGAGCACACCGTCCGAGCGGCCGTGCATGCGCGCACCGCCTTGCGAGGAAAATTCGAGCTGATCGCCGTGCGTCCACATGCCCGGATTCGCCGCGAAATACGCCGCATGAAAGCGTGTGCCGTCCGCATCGCCAAAGAAACCGAGGGGACGCGACGGGAAGGGATTCGTGCAAACTAGTTCACCCCGGCCTTGCGCGGGTCCGCTACCGTCCCACGCCTGCACGTCGAGCGCCAGAGAGCGGCACTGCGCTTCGCCGGCATGGACAGGCAGATTCGGATTGCCAAGCACGAAGCAGCCCAGAATGTCCGTGCCGCCCGAGATCGATTGCAGCTGCAACGGCTTGACGTGGTCATGCACCCAGCGGAACTGCGAGTCGAACAAAACGGCGCCGGTCGACATCATGGCGCGAAGCGCGCGCAAATCGAATTTGCCGCCCGGTTCGAGTCCCGATTCGGCGCACATCTTCAGATACGCGGGACTCGTGCCAAATACGGTTACGCGTTCTTCGGAGACGAGGCGCCACAATGTGTCGACGCCCGCAAGCGGGCCATTGTAGGTGACGATCTCCACGCCGGACGCTAGCGCCGACAGTTGCCAGTTCCACATCATCCATGCACAGGACGTGTGGAAGTACATCTTGTCGCCGGGTACCAGGTCGCTGTGGAGGCGGTGTTCCTTCAGATGCTCGAGCAACGCGCCGCCGGCGCCGTGCACGATGCACTTCGGCTTGCCGGTCGTGCCCGATGAAAACATGATGAACAGCGGATGATTGAACGGAAAGCGCCGCCAGACAAAACCGCCTGCATCGGTGCCGGCGGCGAGACGGCTGGATGTCCAGGCGGCCTGTTCGAGGCCCTGAGGAAGCGGGCCATCATCGACGCTGACGACGGCCTCGATCGTTGCAGTCGATGCGGCGATGGCGGCAACCTTGTCGATCAGCGCAACGCCGGTGTCGAACGGCAGGGGTGCGGTATGGGCGAACAGCAGGCGCGGCGAGAGTTGTCCAAAGCGTTCGAGCAGCGCCTCGGTACCCATTTCGGGCGACGCAGTGGAGAGGATGGCACCAAGCGCCGTGACGGCGAGCGCTGTGATGACAGCATTCTCGTCGTTGCGCATCACCGCGACGACGCGATCGCCGCTGCGCAGGCCGAATCGTTCCAGCGCGGCGGCGAGGCGCTCGACGCGTTCGCGCAATTCGCCGCGCGTCAGGCGCGTGCGGCTCCCGTCCGCATGGCATGCGGTAATCGCGGGCGCCGTTGCGGGCGCAACGTCGAAGCCGAGAAGGTTATCCGCGTAATTCAGCGCGATGTCCGGAAAAAACACCGCCTGTTCGCACGCATCGCCAACGCAGACCGGATCGGGATCGCCCGCGTAATTCAGCGCTGGCACCCAGTCGATGAAAAACCGCCAGAAAGTCCGGTAATCGCGCACCGAAAATGCATGCAACTCGTGGTAGTCCTTCAGCGCCTCTCCCGTATGTGCGCGCAGCGCCGCCGCAAACGCTGTCAACTGCGATGCAGCGATACGTTCCGCGGGCGGTACATAAACTGGACCGTCGGCCGGTGCCTGGTGGTCGGTCAAGTCGTGCTGATTGGTCATTTCCGTGCTCCCTTCCCGAACAATCCGGACAACCCTTGCCCCGCGACGTCTGGCTGGATATCCGGCTACCTCGCATTCGCAACGCGGTGCTCACACAAGCAGCGCCGCGGTTAGATCAGGCATGTACAGACTTCCGACCTTAAGATCAGAAGTGCGCGCGATCTGTTCGCTAGCCAACCGTTCGCCCGGACCGTTCATTCAGGCCGCTTATTCACGCCAATTGAGCAGGTCAATCAAGCCGGCCAATCACGCAGGCCCGTCTCCGATGCGAAGGGAGGGCTCGACGGCCCGGCCGCGGTGGCGCATCTTGCGGCACTCGTAGTAGACGAGCCCGGTCACGAGCGTTTCGGTCGACACCACCGCGATGGCTGTTCCGAGCGCCCCGAGCCACGTAACCAGCCATATCAGCTGGATCGCGTGAAACCCCGCGCCAATCGCGTAGATGCGCTTGAGAGAGCGCAGTTCTCCCCGCGCGACCAGCCGCAGTTGCAGAAGGATAATGGCGAGCGCCAGGATAAACGGTAGAAAGATCAGCACTTTCAGTACGGGCAACGCGGGCATGAAACGCGCGCCGAATAGCAGCAGCACCAACCGGTCGCCGACCAGGTAAATAGTCAGAATCGCAAGCGCGTTGACCAGCACGACAGCCGAAATCAACTTCCTGACGATTTCCTCGGCGGCAGCGGTGTCGCCTTGCGCATAGAGCTTGCAGACACGCGGAAACAAGGTCTGGACGAGCGGCCACAACAACTGTCGTATCGGGCTCGTCAGCTTGTCCGCTGTCACGTAGTAACCCACCTGGACATTGCCGCCGATGAATCGCAGAACCACGGTATTGGCATACGTATAGAGAAACGTCAGGGCCGATCCGGAAAAAATCTGAAACGCGTCTGCCGACTGCTCCCTGAGACCGGCCCACGTGACGCGCTGCCAGGACGTCACCATGCCGTTCACATGCGCCGCACCCGTCAGCCACAGGCCGGACAGCATGAGCGGCAGGAAGATCGTCGCTGCGGCGATCAGATAGTCCTGCGGAGATCTGACGAAGAGGAAAAACGGCACAAGGCACGCGACGCGCGAGAGCAGGCTGACCAGCGCCATTTCGGGCATTTTTTCGAGGCCCTGATAGAGCCATAGCGGGTTGAGCACGGCGCCCGCCACGGACAGCAAGCCAATCGCGATCACCCACCGGTCCGGGTACAGGGAGGGAACGCCTAGCAGCATCACGACGACCACCAGGATGCTCAGCGCCGCAAGCCCGCCTTTCGCTATCGTGACGGTCCAGTAGAGACGGGCCAGTTCAACCGGGTTGTCGCGATTGATCGATACTTTTCTGGCCGCGGTCAAGTCGAATCCAAAGTCCGTCATCATGATGAAGAACTGGATGAACGCCTGCGCGAAACCGAGCTGGCCGAATTTTTCAGGCCCGAGCGTGCGGGATAGCCACGGCAGCGCCAGCAAGGGCACGAGGAAGTTGCACCCCTGTATCGCATACAGCGCAATTGCGTCTTTTCTTGCCGACAAGGGAACCTCGTGACGAACGAAGGACTGGTGGCTGGCTGTGCGGCCCCGGCGCGTGCGTCGCGCGCCGTCCCGAATGCAAACCGGTACCGCATTGGAACAAACCTGCCGGGGACGCTCCGTTCGTATCCCCACACTCCCCCTCGCCTCACACCGCCGATGATCCCGCGTCGTACCGGTTCGCCCCGCTGATGCGGGCTACGCCACATACCAGAGGCAGTCCTTCGTGATAGAAAAGCCAGGACGTCCTTTTTCGTCGCTTGCCACCGGACCGGTATTCGCTTTGCGACCGGCAGGCCGCGGCCGACGACGCGCGCGACGGCATATTCGTGCTGCTACAGGAGCTAAAGTCATGAAGTCGGTATCCGTCGCAATGGCCACGTACAACGGTGCCGCTTATCTGCAGGCGCAACTAGAAAGTCTGGCAAATCAGCAACGCTTGCCCGCGGAGCTGGTTGTAACGGATGACGGTTCGACCGATGACACATTGGCCATCCTTGCCGGATTCGCCCGCACAGCCCCCTTTCCCGTGCGCGTTCACACCAATTTGCAGCGCCTTGGCTATCGAGCCAATTTCATGCACGCGGCCGATCTGTGCCAGTCAGACGTCGTCGCGTTCTGCGATCAGGACGATGTGTGGTCGAGCGACAAGCTCCGGCGCTGCGCAGACGCGCTCGAATCCACCGACGCGCTCATGGTGTGCCATAACGCGATCGTCACGGACAGCGTCCTGAATCCCATCGATACGCTGGCGAGGGACGCGCTCGCGAGGCCTTACAACCCGCCGCTCAGCATCGATCCGATGCGGCATGCACTAGGGTTCACGCTGGTCTTCGACCGGCAGTTCGTCCAGTTTTCCAACCTGTGGGACCGTTCTGCCGATCTCAACGATTTCCGCAGCCATGAAGGCCACGACCAGTGGTTCTTCTTTCTCGGCAGTGTGTTCGGCCCGGTCGTCTACATCGAGTCGCCGCTCGCGCATTACCGCCGGCATGCTGCCACCGCGACATCGACCGGGTGGGCCGGTGCGTCCCAGGTATCGCAGGCGGTACATTTTCTCTTTGAGTGTCTGCCGCGCTGGGAAATGCATGCGCTCGCCTTCGAGCGGCGAGCCGAGATTCTGGAGGACATTGCGAGCCGGCCCGCATGTTCACACGCGACTGCCGCGCGGGCGGGTGCGGAAAAATATCGTGCGCTTGCGCGGCTCTATCGCAAGCGCGTCGAACTGTACAACAGCAACACCCTCATGCATCGGATGAAGCTGTTCGCGCGCATTATCGCCTCGGGCGGCTACCGGAGCGCAAACGTGTGGGCGAAGGGACCGAAGAGCGCCGCAAAGGATCTGCTGGCCGGCGTATTTCGCCTGAGCCACCTGATTCCGGCTGCGGCGCGGACCAGGCTGCGCGGATATTGACGGCCCTATTGACTGCCCCGCAGCAGCGTCATCCGCAACCGCACGCCATTACCTGGTTGCCGGGGATCCGACGACCTCCTGGAGAAACTCGCTGTAGCGCTGCCTGCACACCTGCCAGCCGAACTCATCGATCACCCGCGCCTGCACGGCTCGCCCCTCTACGCGATTCGGCCATTCCTGCACAATCGACCGAATGAGGCCTGGCAGCTGCTCGATCGTGTCAAACAGGAATACATTGTCGAATCGCTGTGCCGCCCAGACCATGAACGGCACCGAGCGTGCGATCAACACCGGTACCCGGCCGATGGCCTCGAAAAAGGCACCGCTCACGAGCATCGAATCCGCGACATGCGGAAGAATGATCACATCGGCCGCGCAAATTCTCGCCTCAAACTCGCTGTCGCTCAGAAACCTGGCGTCGATCGTCACCGTGCCCGCCATGTCCCGCTTGCTCACTATCGCGCGCAAAGAATGGATATAGGCGGCATCGCCCCGCCCGGCAATCTCCAGCGTCTGCTCCTGCGGCCACACTTCAAGCAGCGCGGCGATATCCTTGTAGGGCTCGATGGTCCCGAGCAGCGCGAAGGTTGGTGACGCATGCATTTGCGCCGCCGGGGCGGCGCTGCGGCCAGGCGCATCCCAGTACAGCGGGTGAGGAAGATAGCGCGCTTTATATCTCGCCTCGAAATCCGGTGCATGCACGACGCGATGATCCGCAAGCCGGCGTACGAGGGACATCATACGAACCGAGAGTTCCCGCACTTTTCCGCGCGCATTGTGGACTGCGTGATCGTGGACGAAATAAACGACCTTCGCCCGGCCGACGACCATGAGCGTGCAATAGAAGAGGAAGATCAGTGCGCCCCGCGGCGAGAACGACACGCGTCCGGCGCCGCTCGTGAACGCGCGCAATTCGATCCAGTGAAACATGACGACGGTGCCGGGACGAAAGAGGTCGACGAGGCCGCCCCGCAACAACCCCCTGATCGACAGCGGCTGCACATCGTAGCCAATATCGGCCAGCAGCGCCTTCAGCAGATCGATATAGGCGTTCGTCGTGTTGGTGAATGGCGAAAGCAGGATACGCGGCTCATGTGCAGGCATCCCCTTCCCGTCCGTTTCGTGGTGCCGCATGCAATCCGTCCCGCGCTCAAGGTCAACGTGCCCCGTCCGTGTGGCTCACACCGTCGCAACACCCGCCATGGCCAGAACGATATCGATAATGCGTGCCTGCACCTGCTCTTCGAGCATCGAGAAGATCGGCAGACACAAGACCTGTTCGGCAACGGCGTTCGCCACCGGAAGGTTCTCCCGTTTCGCGGAAGGCAGTGCGCGATAATCGGCGAACTGGCTGATCAACGGATAGAAATATCGCCGCACAGCAATCTGCCGCGCGCGAAGTTCGTCGTACAGGGTATCCCGGCTGACCGGAAACTCCGGCGTCACGCGTACCGGAAAATAGGCATAGTTGCGGCTATTGATCGCGTCAACCTCCAGCAATTGCAGTCCGCGGACGTTGCCCAGCGCTTCACGATATCGCCGATCGATGCGCGCACGCGCCTCCTGTGCGCGCGGCATGTGCTGCAACTGAAGCAGCCCGAATGCGGCCTGCACTTCATTCATCTTGCCGTTCAGGCCGCAGGCCGTGACTGTCACCTCGTCTTCGATGCCGAAATTCTTCAGCCGGTCGACGCGACGCTTCATTTCCGCGTCGCTAAAAACAATGGCGCCACCCTCGAACGTATGGAATATCTTGGTGCCGTGGAAGCTGAGCACGGACATATCGCCGAAATTCAGAATCGACTGGTTGTGCCGGCGCACGCCGAACGCATGAGCCGCATCGTATATCACCCGCAAACCGTGCTTGTCGGCAATCTTCTGGATTTGTTCGACGTCGCACGGATTGCCGTACACATGGACGGGGACGATCGCGCGTGTTTCCGGTGTGATCGCGGCTTCGATCCTGGACGGATCGAGGTTCATGCTCACGGGGTCGATGTCGGCAAAGACGGGCTTTATGCCGTTCCAGTGAATCGCATGTGTCGTCGCGACGAATGAGAAGGGGGTGGTAATCACTTCTCCGGTGATGTCGAGCGCCTCCAGCGCGAGAATCAGCGCAATCGTGCCATTCGAAACCAGGCTCACATGCTGAACGCCCAGATACTCGCAAAGCGCGGCCTCCAGCTGGCTATGAAACGGACCGCCGTTGGTCACCCAGCGGTTCGCCCAGATCTGCTCCAGATACGGCATGAACTCGACAAGCGGCGGGAGGTACGGCTGTGTTACGGGCACCACAGTAGCCTTCACATCGTTCATCATGATTTTTCTCGCTGTCTCAGGTCCGTCCGGCAACGCTCATCCCACAGACGATTGAAGGCCGCCACGCAACTGCCCAATCGATTCCGTGCACGCAACCGCTCTCCTCGACTTTCCACCGTTCAGAAAATCTCATATGTGCGCGGCCGCACAACAACTGCTACGCGCCGCACGATGTTCACAATTTGAGGATGCGCTGCGGGTGGCTTTTTCCAGCCACAAGATGCGCAAAAGCCAGCAGGTTTCCCCACAGGCGCCCGCGGTAATCGAACAGCGGGTCGCGACGCAGGCTATGAAAAAGATTCGACAGAATGTGGCGGCTGATGAACCGGAAGGCCGTTTTGCGCGCCATGGTGTTCTTCTTGACGAGAAATACCGGATTGGCAATTTGCGAGTAGCCAAGACGGATCCCTGAAATCCGTCCTCTCCTGGTGCCGAGGTGCACACCGCGGCATGCCGGCTCATAGACAAACCGGCCAAAACGCAGTGCCTGCGACGTGTAATCCTGGTCCTCCTGCCAGCCATACAACGGCAAGGCTTCTTCGAACCGGCATGCGCGTGCAACCCGGTCGACGAACGCCATGTTGCAGCCGTAGGCCGACGTGATTTCCCTGCGTTCGGCACCCGACGCCCAATGCTCGCATGGCGCCAGTGCCCCGCTCAGATACCGGCGTGCATCGTCTTCGCACACCCCGGCCGTTTTCACGCCGTCCGCGAGAATCTGCCCCGTCATGCCGATCACACCCGGCTCCTGCAACAAGAGTGCCTCGCAGTTCGACAGCCACGCATCGTCTGGCCGGAAATCGTCGTCGAAGAAGGTGACGAACCATCGCTCATCCGCGTTGAGACGGTCCGCATCGCGCAACATGGCAGTCAAGCCGTAATTGCGCTGCGCCGTGAGCCCGGCTGTCCCGGACAGGAGCAGGAACACCGGCAAGGCGGCGCACAACGGGTGTGTGGCGAGCCCCGCCGTGTCAGCCTCGGCCGCGCCCACCACGTAGACCGCGTCGGGACGACGAACCTGAACGAGCAGGTAGTCGAACAAAATCGCCGTCTCTGCTGCCCTTCCTCGCGTAGCAACGATCACAAAGCTTCGCATGGCTCCCCTTGGGCGGAAAGGTTCGTTTACCTCGCTTCGGCAGTTGCGTGATGTTCAAACGTGAGCAGTGCCGTCGGATATCGTTCCACTGCCCGCTCGACGACGCCGAGAAACTCCTGCCGGAACCGCGCGGCAGAAAAGCGCGCGGCATGCAGCCGGCAGACTTCGTCGTCAAATGGCGCGCGGGCCTCGAACCGTTTGATCGTATCGACGATGGCCTCGACGCTCTGTTCGTAAAAGAACAGTCCGGTGCCAAAACGCGGATCGCCGGAGTCGATCACCGTTTCGAGCGCACCGCCCCGCCCATAGGCGATCACCGGCGTGCCGCACGCCTGCGCCTCGACGACCGAGATGCCGAAATCCTCTTCCGCAGCGAACACAAAAGCGCGTGCGCGTTGCATGTAATCGATCAGCACATTCGACGGCTGATAGCCAAGCACCGATATATTCGGACCTGCCAGCTCACGCACTGTTTCAAAGTCCGGACCGTCGCCGATGACGACCAGATGTCTGTCCGGCATTTTCGAAAAGGCCTCGACAAGGAGCGGGATGCGCTTGTACGGCACCATCCTCGACGCGGTCAGATAGAAATCCTCCCGCGCTCGCCCGGTCGGCGCAAATCGCTCCACGTCGACCGGCGGATAGACGACCTGTGCGCTACGCCCGTAGATCTTGCGGATGCGGCGCCCGACAAATGCCGAGTTGGCGACAAATTCGTCAACGCCATTGGCGGTGCGCATGTCCCAGATCCGCATGTAATGCAAAGCGGCGCGCGCAGCCCAGCTCTTCGGGCCGCGCAGCTTGCGCGCCTGCGCCAGATACTGATGCTGGAGATCCCAGGCATACCGGATCGGTGAATGCACGTAGCTGACATGGACCTGGTTCGGGCCGGTAATCACGCCCTTCGCAACAGCATGGCTCGAAGAAATAACCAGGTCGAAGCCCGACAGGTCGAACTGCTCGACGGCAAGCGGCATCAGCGGCAAATAAAGGCGAAACGCCGTGCGCGCCCGCGGCAGTTTCTGAATGAACGACGTGGTGGCGCGCTTGCCGCGAAGCACGTCGGCACGCAGTTCTTCCGGAAAGAAATCGACAACGCTAAACAGCTCCGCGTCGGGCCACAGCTTCAGGATCTGCTCCACCACACGCTCCGAGCCGGCATAGCTCGCGAGCCAGTCATGCACGAGCGCCACGCGGCCAAAGCGCCGCCGTTCAACCGCTATCGCACCGATTTTGGCTAGTTCAGCCATGGCGAAATCTCTTCAAGTAGCGCGACGGCAGTGGCACGCCAGGTTAATTGAGCCGACCGGGCACGCCCTTCTCTACGCATGCGATCGCGCAACGCTTCGTCCGATGCCACCCGATGCAGCACGTCAGCGAGTTCGTGCGGGTCGTCCGGTGAAAAATAAAGTGCGGCGTCGCCACAGGCCTCGACAATCGAAGGCAGGCGCGAAGCAACGACCGGGCAGCCGAGCGCCATGGCTTCGACGGGAGGCAGTCCAAAGCCTTCGTAGCGTGACGGGAAGACGAAGCACGCGGCGTCGCGGTATAGCGCGCCCAGATCCTCGTCGCTCACGTAGCCAAGATGGCGGACAAACGAAGGCAGCGCAGCCTGGCCGCCGCCGTAGACCCGTGGATCCGTACCGCCCGCCACGACGATGTCAAACGGCGCGCCCGACATCAGCCGGGCGGACTCGACGATGAGCCTGAAATTCTTGTGCAGGTTCGAACTGCCAACCGCCAGCACGTACGGGCGCTTCGCATCGCTGCAAGGATGACGCTGCGTGGGCTGCACACGGAGCATGTGCTCTCCGCTCTCGTGAACGACGCCAATCTTGTTCGCCGGAATACCGTACGCTTCGTAGAGTTCGCTGCGCGAAAACTCCGATACGGTAACGATGCGGCATGCAACGCGGCCAATGGTGGGCGCCATCCAGCGGTACCAGGCGGAAAACGCGCTGCTATAGCTCTGCGGAACGCGCACGGGCGCAGCGTCGTGGAGCACCGTCACCTGGCGGCGGTACACGAGCGGCCCGGAATTGCAGAGATTCAGCAGCAGCGAACCGTTCGCGGCGAACGGCAGACTGAGCTGCTCCCAGTACGTTCCGCGTCCACGTCCGGCCGGCCTGACTGGAATGTGACGAAAGGGACTCTGTGAGCAGCCGGTGTGCACCGGCGCGACAAGCTCCACACTCAGTCCGGTCACGATCGGATCCTGCGCGTCCAGCAGCGCGTCGATGGCCCGCACTGTCTCGAACGCGAAGCGATCCACGCCCGTGGCCGTCCGCCCGAGAAACCGGCCATTGATCACCAGTCGTCTGGTTGCCAAAGGGCTCATGGACCGTGCTCCCCACCTCATGAGCGAGCGCCTTGCGCCCCGCGCGCGAGCGGATTCGCAATGTACAGCACCGCCTGGTCGCTGATCCTGCGCGACGGCACGAGACAGACGAGCGTCAGGGCGATCGCGGAAACCTTCTTGCCCACTGTCCAGAAAGGATTCGCGACGATCGAGCGGAAGTATTGCCTCGATTCGCACAGAATCCATTGCCATCGCTTCCAGAGCGTCGCGTCGTAGACGCGCATGCACAGATGCGCCTTTTCATACGAAAAGTCGATTGCATGCTCCGGAAGTTCTTCGCCTAGCCGCTCACTGACGAGCTGACGCAGCGCAGCCCATCGATGTGGAAATGCACGCACCACCTCGCTGATATCCTGGCAATTCGCAATCGAAAGCCCTACCTCGCGATTCGTTGCGGGTGCCGCGCCGGACTCCTTGCGATGAACGCGATAGCCGCCGAGTTCCTCTTCGATCGCCATCACATCGCCGAGCAGGGCAATGCCATAGATCGCGAAGAAGTCTGCGGCGATGCCACGCCCTTTCGCCTTCGGCACCGGCAGGATTTGCCTGAGCGCGCTCACGCGATAGGCGTTGCCCGACGCCGGCGGAGACGGATAGAGCCACCCGCGCCGCAGCAGCTCGCCGCACCCGGCGGGCGGTGTCGAATTCGGTACGCGCGCACCCGTGCGCACACCTTCGCCATCGATCACGCTCAACCGGAACTGCACCTTGGCGTAGTTGCCGCTTTCGAATGCACGGAGTACCTGTGCGACAGCGCCCTCATACAGAACATCGTCCGAGTCGAGGTAAAGCAGATAGGGCGTGTCGGCCATTTCGAGGCCAAGGTTATATGCGCTCGCCTGGCCGCCGTTTTCCTTGATGACCGACACAATGCGGTCTCCATAGCTTTCGATGATGGCCCGCGACCCGTCGGTCGAACCATCGTCGATCACCACAACGACTGTCCTGTCCGGTTCTTGAGCCAACGCCGAATCAATCGCTTCGCGCAGGAACCGTTCATAGTTGTAGCTGCATATCACGATCGTGATGTCTTTCACAGCGCGCCCCCTCCGTCCGTGAGCTTCGGCTGGTTCGCGGAGGTGCCGTACCGATACGTTCCGTAATCTCGTCCGTACCGGGTGTGCTGCGACATGTCGTTGAAGATGACGCCGTGAATGGGCACGCCGAGCTGCGCCAGTCGGCGCGCGGATTCGCGGATGTCCTCGAGGCTCGACAAACCGTGCCGCACGACCATGAATACCGTACCCGAGAGCTTCGCGACGATGCCCGAATCCGCGACCGGCAGAATCGGCGGCGAATCAATCAGCACGAGGTCATACTCGGCCTCCACCTGACGCAGGAACGCCTGGAAGTTGCGATGAAGGAGGATGCCGCTCGGGTTTTCGCCGTATGCGCCACACGATATAAAGTCCACGCCCGGCAGCACCGCGCGCCGCACGACCTGCTCGAAGCCCAGGTTGTGTATCACGATTTCGGCAAGGCCCGGTCCCTGTTCGGCGCCCAGGGAAACGTGCAGCGTGCCCCTGCGCAGGTCGGTATCGACGAGCAGCACACGCTGGCCCGACGCGCCAACGAGGGCCGCCAGATTGACGGAGACAAATGACTTGCCGACGGCGGGCGTCGGTCCGGCAATCTGGACAATGCGGTTTGGCGCATTCATCAAGGCAAAGTCCAATGCGCTGTGAAAGCTGCGCAAGCTCTCGATCGCCGCGTCATCGGCCGAAGCGTGCGCCAGCACGAGACTCCCTCCGCCTCCCGCGGGTACACCACGTGTGAGCAGTTCCTGGGTCTTGCTGCGCGGCACCTTCGCATAGACGGTGAGCCCCGTGCCGAACTCGATTTCCTGTGCGGCAGCCACGCGGTCAATCACTGCGCGCTTCAGAAGCGCAAGCGCAACGCCGACGAAGATGCCGGACAGCAATGCCCCCAACACGGCCATCACGCGCTTCGGACGAATGGGGCTTTCCGGCACGACTGCCGGATCGAGCATCCGAACGTTGCCGACCTTGCCCGCCTTCAGCAACCGAAGCTGCTCCTGCGTATTAAGCAGGTTCGTGTACAGATCGGTGCTGACCTGCACGTCGCGCTGCAGACGCAGAAGACCTTGTTCGAGCGGCGGCAATTTCCGCGTATCGGTATCCAGACTGTCAACCTGGCGCCTCGCTTCAGCCAGTTGATCCTCGATACTGCGAACCGCCGGGTGTTGGGGCGTAAAGCGCTCGAGCAACTGCGTACGTCTTTGTTCGAGATCCGCGACCACACCTTTCGCCTGGGCCGAGCGCGCAAGCAGCGAACTTGCCTCGGCGTTCAGGTCGACCGTGCCATGCTGGGCACGAAACTGGTTGTAGCGGCTTTCCGACACCTCGAGTTGCGATTTCAACTCAGGCAGTTGCTGACCGAGGAACGCAATCGATTTCTCTGCCTCCTCCACTGTGCGCCGGATGTTCTGCCGCACATACTCGGTGCCGATTGCATTGAGCACCTGACTGATCTGCAGCGGATCGCGTCCTTCCAGCGCCACGCCGATCACGTCGGAGTCGTGTCCCTTTTCCGAAATCAGCAGATTGTTTTGCAGCCGCTGGATCGTCGCAAGCCGGGAATTCTTGATGACCGTGAAGCGCACACCGCGCGCGCCGACCAGGTCCGTCACCAGCAAAGAGATATCCCCCCCTGCGACGTGCGCGTTCAACGGTTGCCCGACGTGCCCCACCAGGTTGACGCCATGCGTGTCTTCCGTGAGTGCAAATGCTCCGTCACCTAACGCGGTGAGCGTGAGCGGCAGCCCCTCGAGCGCCTCCGGAACGTCGATCGAAGCAACGTCGATGCTCTCCGATCCCCATGCGAAACCGCCGAGCCCGGAAAAGAGGAGACCATTCACGTGCCTCGCAATCCATTTCCCGACGACCGGGAAATAGCGCGGTTCGGCGCTCAGGTAAAGCCGCGTGCTGTCCACCGCGCGCGCAATCACCGCGCGCGAGCGAAGCACTTCGATTTCGGCGGACGCTGCCGTCTTGACTGCGAACATCGACGAGAGATCGGTTAATGCATTTCTCGACGAACCCTGGTTCTCCTCCACCTGAATCAAAATATCGGACTGGTAGACGGGCTCGGCAAGCATCGCATACGTCAATCCGGCCAGCAGAAAAACTGCCGTCACCGCGCCTACCAGATAACGACTCTGATAGAGCACCTCGAGGGAGTTGCGCGCCGGTCCACCCTGGTCTGCTTCGAGGTCGATCACGGGCGCGGCTGAGTATTTCATACGAGTTCTCCAGTTCCGCCAGTTTTCCGGAAGTCCAGCGACGCTTGCGTGTGTGACGATCGAGCCTCGCACACGCAAGCGTCGCGCCGCTCAATAGCCCACCATGCGGCTGGTCGCGGCTGCCTGCGTACTTGGCAAGATCAGATTGATGACACGGCTCCACTTGACAAGGCCCGACGCGTCGACGAATACAACGTCGCTCGGCTTGAGGTCGAAGCCATCCGCAACGGCCATCGCAATCGGCGATGTCGCATCGAGGTGAAACAGCGTGGGATCTGCACCCTCATGCCGGCGCACGACGTACACCTGCGAAGGATCGCCCGACGCCTGACTGATCCCGCCAGCACCGCCGATTGCGTCGCTCAGTGACAAGTGGCCGTTATTGAACATCACGCTGCCAGGATGACCGACCTCGCCGAGCACATACGCCTTGCTGTCGTTCTGCGAATAAACACGCACGAGGTCGCCGTTTCGGAGAAGAATGTTGTCGGGGTTCACGCCCTTCCTGATCATGTCCGGGATGTTCACGACCACGGTTTGCTTGCCGCGCGTGATGCTGACGTCCGAGCGGTCCGCCGTGGTCGTGAAGCCGCCGGCGCGATTGATCGCCTCGGGCAACGTCATCGGCATGTCGTTGAGCACCTGCAGGCCCGGGGTGCGGACCTCGCCGTCGAGATAGATCCGTTTGCCGCGATAGGCCGCGATGCGCAGGGTGACCTGGGGATCGCGCAGATAGCGCGAAAGCTTCTGCGCGACAAGATCGCGAGCCTGCAGCTCAGTCAGCCCCGTCACCTTGACCGGGCCGACGTAGGGAATCTGGATGATTCCGTTCGAATCGACCGTATAGCCGAAGACAACGGAACTCGTTCCCGGATCCGCTCCATTGCCACCCGTTATGGTCGTCTGGTTCATCTCCGGGTGATCCCACACGGTGATGTTCAGCACATCGCCCACCGTGAGCGTGTAAGGTCCCGCGTCGGCAAAAAGCGACTGAACGCTCTGCGAAATCGCGGTCGAACGTCGCTCCCGCTCCTGCTCGACCAGTTGGCTGTTGATCTCGATGAGCTTGTCTGGCGGCGGAGCGTCTGCGTCTTGCGCCGACGCCGGTGTGCCGCCGCTAGTGCCGCCGCTGGCACCGGCGCGCGTGCTGTCGAGGTTGCGCCCCATCGTCGCGTACGTCATGCCTGGTGACATGGCGCATCCGGAAAGCAGCGCGGCGACGGCCGCGACGGCGCTCGCGCCGCACCACCACCGGGCTTTGCGCGACGCAGTCTGTGCAAAAAAAGGTCCTGTGTGTAACATTGTCACCACCCCACGTATCTTTCGTTCTTTCCTGAAGACGTTCAGCAACGGTGCCAACGCTCATGGGCAAGAGGCTTCTCCTTATCGTTTCGGGTTCGTGCGCGGCATTGGCGTTTTCAGGCGCCCATGCACAATTCACCCCTGCACAACCCAACCCGGCAAGCAGTCCGGCGCGCACAACGCAGCGCTCCGGTGCGCATTACAGCGGGTACCCGCAGTTCGCCTACCCCGCTTCGCCGCTGTCGCGTCCATCGCGGCCACACGCCGCCGCCCCTCGCGCACAGCGCCAGCTTCAGACCAACGACGCCGCCGCAAGCGACGCCGACCCGTACTCCTACGACGGCTGGAACGGCAGGACCTACCAGGCGCCGTCGCTGGACGGTCCAGCGCTCAATGACCCGTGGTCAACGCGTTCGCCGGCAGATGCAACACCGGAACACATGCGCTAGCTATCGCGACATCAGCGACATCAGCAACGTCAGCGCCGGCTCGCCGTCCTGCCTCAATTCCGCAAACTGCTGACGCACAGGTCAGTACGCGCCGCTACCGTGGAATACGACCTTGAACGTCTTGAACAGAATCGCGATATCGCGCGACAACGACCAGGTCTTCACATACGCAACATCCAGGGACACTCTCGTTGCGTAATCCGTGTCGCTTCGCCCGCTGACCTGCCACAAACCCGTCATTCCCGGCTTCGCCATGAGGTAGTAGTCCACATCGTCGCCATAGCGTGCGAGCTCCTGATCGATGATCGGCCGGGGGCCGACGAGGCTCATGTCGCCACGCACCACATTCCATAACTGCGGCAATTCGTCGAGACTCGTGCGCCGCAGAAATCGCCCAACCCGCGTCACCCGTACGTCATGCTTGAGCTTCAGATCCCGCTCCCATTCCAGTCGGGCCTCAGGATCGCGCTCCAGCACCTCTTTCAAAACCACATCGGCGTTCACGACCATCGTCCGAAACTTCAGGCACATGAACTTTTGACCGTTGCGGCCGACTCGCCGGTGTGCGAAGAACGCGGGCCCGCCATCGCGCCTCACCACGAGCGCCAGAACGCCCAGCACCGGCGACAGCACGACGAGCAGTGCAATGCCCAGCACCAGATCGAATACCCGCTTCACCATTTGCCGTGCAACCACTGCCCTGGTCACGGTCACGAAAGAGGACACCACCGCTGCCTTGAGCAGCCACGTGCGATGAACAGCCGGCCATACGACCCGAAGCGAAACAAACGTCAAGGCGTGGAAAACAAGCAGCGAGACACCCGTCACCAGTGTCCAGTAAATAAACCACGGCATTGAAACAAGCGGCACCCGATTGATTGCATAAAGCAGCGCGAGTCCGCAGAGTTGAACCAACATCCACGCAATAGCGGTTCTGCCAGCAACACTGGCCATCGATCCGCTTTGCTCCGCACGATAGGTTCCGCATGCTGGAAAGACAGACAGCGCGAGCGCCGAAACAAACGCCACCAGCGACAGCTCTGTCTCGTGCGGATGAACGGCAACCGGAATCTGCAGATGTAATGCACCGAAGGCGCCGAGAACTATCAACGCAATGTCGATAGCTCGATGAATTAGTCCAGGCATTTCTTCAACTCCAAACCAGCAAGTTCGTCCGCCGAAATTTGATCAGGTAACGAACCCCCAACAACTCGTCATTAATTTAGTATGTCTATTTATATTGAATGAAAATGAGACAACGAAATCATCGATTCCCGAAAGAGATTGTCGGGCCAACTGGCTAAACCGACATCATTCCGGGGATTACGTCTGTCCCGCCGCAATGCTCCGACACTACTGCACTCACACACTTCTCACGACGTTGACGCGATCGATATTCAGTCGGCGATATCGACCACTTCCTGCGAAAAATCTTCGCCAGGTTATCTCCGTTGCCCAACGCACAGCGCCGCGCAATCTTGTCGACCGGCAATCCCGTTTGAACGAGCAATCGACCGGCCATTCCAGGACGCGTTTGCAGCAAGTACTCGGAAGGCGTGCTGCCGATCTCCAGCTTGAACATTCGCAAAAAATTGCGCCTGCTCATGGCCACCTCCGCTGCCGCATCTTCAAACATCAAGCAGCGAGAAACCGTCACATACAACGACACCGACCTGACGAACAGCAGCCTTGAATGCTTCACGCGGCGTAGGCAACCCGTAGATCGGCAGGGTCGTTGCGTGCACGATCGCGCATCCAGAAAAACGTTGACACCCTCTGCCCGTTGGCGCCAACACGTCGCGGGCAGAAACTTGCGCAGCTCAGGTGCTGAGCGATTGCCACTCTTGTGGCTTCGATTGATTTATATCGTAGAGCCCGTAACCAGCACTACCGCTATCGGTGGGTAAGTGTGCGGTCCTCAACACATGACCGGGAAAGGGCGCCTTCGGCTTTAGGCAGACGAATCCGGAGGATTGCCCTGGCTCTTCTCAACGAGGCGCTCGTTGCACAGAGCGGCAAGGCTGCTGCCGCGAATACAAGAACGAGCAAGCGGGTTTACCGCAAGATGTCCATCCAGATTTTCTCGACCTCGGACAGCGCGAATCGCCGCGCATCCTGAATCGACTTCTGCTCGAGCGCCCGGAGCCGATCAACGTCGCGCTCAAGCCTCGTAAGCGCCGACGCGGCCCCTGCCAGAAAATCTTCCTCAGCGAAAATAAAGTCCCGCAGCTCGGCATCGCGCACGATGGTGCTGGGTCCGGTGTGATTCGTCGCCATCGGAATACATCCGCACGCCATCGCTTCGACGAGAACCATACCGAACAGCTCTTCCCAGGCGACCGTGCGTCTTGATGGAAGAACGACAACGTGGTGCTGCATGAAGATCGAGGAAATTTCGGCGCGACTGCTGACGCGTCCAAACAGCGTGACGTTCGGCAAACCAGCGCTTTCAATGCTCTTCCTCAGCAGACCATCGCCGGCCAGGCCGAACTCGATCGAAGGCAGGCGCCTCGCGAGTTCAATCACGAATTCCACCCCTTTGCAGTCCTCGAATCGGCCGGCAAATACGACCTTCAAGGGCGCCGGCGGCCGATACGGAGCCGGATGAAATATCGTTGGGTCATAGGCGTGAAATACAACAAAGAGCCTCCCGCAGTCGATCTTGAAAAATCGATGAAGTTGCTCCGCCACCCGCGGCGTCACAAGGGCAAAACGATCGACTCTTCGGGTCAGGAAGTTCGACCAGGCCTTGCGAATTGCGCCCGTGAGAACCGCCGGATTCTTTGCAAAGCGTGCGCCCTCCCAATCGGTCCAGGACGAATGGTAGATAATTCGCGCGTGCCGCAATGCGCGAGACAGAATGGCGATCCGCCAGTCGAGCGGCGCTATCCCCAGAATCACTGTCTTACCCTTCAATGCTTGCGGAAATAGCGTCCAGAGCGCGAGTAACCCGGCGTCACGAAGCGCTTTCCTGGCCTTGTAGCCATCACCTTGCTCAAGGCCTTGTTTGAGCTTGCGCAGCGGCGTGAATTCCACCTGCTCGACGGTCGAGTAATCGAGCGCCGCGGCGGCGCTCACCGCGCCTGCGTAGTGGGATGGCTCGCCATACTCATGCAGGATGATCAAATCGGTATCGGCCAGTTTTTGCGGCTTCGCACGCACATTCGCATTCGACGCGGTCCACGAAACGAGCATCGCGAGCGGATGTAGCGCACACAACAGTTTTCTCGCGACTACCAGCGGGTCGCTCTGGATGCACAGGTGAGGAATCCAGGCAAACATGGCATTCAACGGGTCATGGTTGTAAGTCGTTTTAGCGCAGACACAAGCGACACATCATCCGGCTCGCCATCGCAACGTCTGCCGTACCGCATTCGACGTGACACGCATCAGACGGTCATAAGCTTTCGGCTCTGCCCGCGCGGCCCACACCAGAGCCAGTAGCGTAAAAAATAGCCAGACCGCCGCGCGCAGCCACGACGACACATTCAGTACCTCGGTCGCAGCGTAGGTGGCGAGAATCTGCAGTGCGGGTACACACAGGTATCGTGCCGCCGGTTTGCCGAACCCCGCAGCCCTGAAGAGCAACATGCCATCGACGGCGCATCTCGCACTCCACGCCAGCGCCGCACCGACAAGGCCAAACGCGTGCAGCGCCCACCAGAGCAACGCGATGAACGGGACCAGCTCAATCAGATGAAGGCGCGCAATCATGCCGGGTCGTCCCATTGCCTGCAGGTGGCTCGAAGGGAGGAACGCCAGTGAATTCACCCAGACGCCAACCAGGATCGCCTCGCCGACCGGAGCGGATCTCGACGCAAAATCGTGGCCGGTCCAGAGCGACAGAAAAGGCCGCATCAGAAAGATACCGAAGACGATCATCGGTGTGGTGGCCGCCGTCAGTCCGCGCACGGCGGCCAGGGTCAGCTCGTTCGCGCTCGCTGGTTCGATTGCGGACAGACGCGGAAATAGCGTGCGCGTAACCACACCAGGCAAGATGCGCGCGCGCAGGGCCAGGTTCAACGGAACCTGGTAATAGGCCACCGCCTGAGCGCCTAGCGTGCCGCCGATCAGGAGCCGGTCGGCCGTCGAGAGCAGCGGGCTCAGGAGATTCGTCACCGTCACCCAGGCGCCATAGGAAAAGAGTGGCCGGATGAATCGCAATCGTGGTCCGCCGGAAAAGCGCAATGGCGCCGCCCGGCAGACCACCGCAACCAGCAATAGAAGCGAGGCGGCACCGGAAAGGATCGCAGCGGCAATGAGATGCCGCAGATCCGGCCCGACGATGACCGCCGTCACCAGAGGTACGATCTGGAAAAGCATGCCGGCGGGTACCTGCACGGCGTTGAGCGCGCCGAACTGCTCGCGGCCGATCAGCGCGCCGTAAAGTACCCCACTGACTGTCGCGAGCGGAACGGCGCAGGCGAGCCACGGTAGCGCCGCCACGACCTCCGCAAAGAGCGCCACGTCAATGTGAAACTGCGCCAGCAGGAAGCGACCCGCCGCAAGCAACACGAGACCGCCAATTGCGCCGAACACGGCGTTCAATATGAGGGCCGTCCAGATCAGCGATTCACGTTCAACTGCATCGGAAAGCTGGGCCACACGGTTCGACGTGGCCGCCGCGAGTCCGAGATCGAAAAAGCCGAAATAGCCCTGGAGCATCCAGACGATCGCCAGCACGCCGTAGCGTGCTGTGCCGACGTGCTCCAGATACATCGGAACCGTTGCGAGCGAAACGACGAGCGGAAGCACGCTGCCGAGGAAGTTGAATAGTGCGTTTCTCGCCAGACTGGGGCGTGAATTCATGGTCCTTCGTGCGCAAGGGATCAAGGAAGCAGGAAGCAGCCGCTTCCCGCTCCCGTTATCTTGACGATTGCTTCATGTTGCGATCGTTCGCAACCGCACCTAGATCCGACGTTGGTTCAGGGAAATCCTCCGATCTTTCGCTATGGCAGCCCATAGCCGGTCCGCAGTGTGCATTCGCCGCCCGGAGACCGCTCATCCCCGGTGTGGCCAGGCCGGTATGCGGCTCTCGTGTTTGTGCGAGTCGAGCAGTGGCGTCGCAGGCGCACGCGCATGGCCGACGAAAACACCGGAGCGCGAAGGCTGTGCCTTTTCGGGGGAAGACCGGTTTCCTGGGCGATCAACGCCCCCAACCGGGGCAACTCTGCGAACCGACGATGACAACATGCCCGCAGCGGCGGCAAACATGTAGAAGCACGGGCCCAGATCGAACACCGTACCGGATATCGACGCACTCACCAGGATTGCCAGCATGGTCTGCCTCGACGCATAGCAGACGACACGGTCGAGCATCGGACCATGCGTGGGAATCGGCGAGACCGTGCATTTGCAGATAAAAACACCGAACAGCATGGTGCCGACGATGCCGAGATTCGACAGCAGGACCAGGATAAAGCTCGACGTCCGCGAACTGCCGATCCCCACACCGAACCCGAACGTCTCAACCAGATTGACCAAAGCTTGCCTGTTCCATGCCCCCCTCTCGATACCGGAGGCGCTATCGACCTTGTTCAGGACCGCATCGTTGAAAAAACCACCCAGTGACTCCAGCAGACTGGGCCTGAAGACAATGGCGTACAGCAGCGCCATGATGCCGACACATATCACGACAGCGCACAAACGGAGCTTGCGCGACTCGCTGCGCGGCGCGATGCGACCGCAACGGCCAAGAAGCAGTACGACAAGATAGACCGCAAACCCGACGTACGCCGTCGCGGAAGTCGACAGCGCGAGCAACACGCCGGACGCAAACGTGAGCATCCCGGTGATGCGCGGCCGGTAACCGAACAACCATAGATTGGCTGAGAAGGCGAAGAGCAACAGGGTGAAACCGGAAAATGCGGACGCTTCTGCAAATGTCCCCGCAATTCGCCGCAAACCGCCCACTTCCTCCCCATCGTGCAACGTGTAACTGGCCGTCTTGATCACGCCCAGCACGTTTATGCCGACCGACGAAGAACCGATATCGATGATGGCCGCGATCACGTTCAATGCGGCAACCAGCAGAATGGCGTTGGCGAAATGCTTGTAGCTGTCCTTCTTCGAGAGAAAAACCGCCATGCAGCAGTAGACAAGGACTTCCCCGATGAAATAAATCGACTGCGTCAGGTTTCCGGACACGGGGCCGAGCGGCTGCAGATCGGGTGCATTGGGGTCGATGGCGCCGCGATTGATCGCGTACACATACGTGGCGCCCGCCATGGCGCGCGGCAGGAACAGGCCTCCCACCACGGCGAATACACACAGGCAAAGCAGCGGAAATCCCGGACTGCCCGGCGCCACCGGTCGCCACAACGCTGCACCGCCGCCGATGTTGAAGGCGCGCAGGGCGAAGAAGAGCAGGAAGAGATTGGCCGGAAGAATCGTCAGTCCGCCGATCGCCGGAAACGCAATGGCGGAAGAACACGCGAACAGACAGCAGAGGACGAGAAAGTAAATTGCCCACTGGTAGTTCAGGTTCAGCGACAGCAGACCTAACACGAGCACAATCACGCCGAAGATCTGAATTTGCATGTTTTCCAATCCTTCGTTGGCCTCGCCGACGACGGTACTCGCCGCCGCAACCTCCGTGTGACCGCAAGGCTAGCTGCCTGTAACACCTGCAATTAATACCTCGACGCTGAATGACAAATCGTGCGGTAGCCCACGTAAGCGCAATTCAAAAGACCGCATGATGCGTCGGAGGACCCGACACCGTCGGCTGCGCTCGAGCGCCATGCGCTGAACCCGCACCTTTCGTCGGACAATCGGCGCAGAACGGTGCGTCATTGATCAGGCAATACAGGTCGGCGATCGGGACGGCGGTGCAAACCGGCAAACCAACCCCAGCGAAACGAGGGACAGGCGATGCGCCGTTCGAGCAGGTTCCTGATCCCGATTTCGATACTCGTCCTGTCGATAGCGGCTTACTTCGCGAACGCAACCCCGACCGCCGCGGCTAAACCTCACGTTGCACGCGCAACTGTCCCGGACCCCGCCCTTGCGCCCGGCAAGGCTGACATCGATTTGACGGGATACACACTGACCTTCAATGACGAATTCGACGATCTCAGCGTAACGACGCGCTCGCCGAAGGGCAATGCTACGTGGTACTACGTTCCGCCGTACGGGCCGGCCGGAAACTTCTCGGCATCCACGTGGGACATCGGCGCACTCGGCGTCACCCGTGGCGTGCTGTCCATCAAGGCCTTCACTGACGCCAATGGCGCCTGGCATTCGGGCAACATTTCGTCCATGGACGCAACGGGCCAGGGATTTGCCCAGCGCTACGGGTACTTTGAAGTGCGTGCGAGGATGCCCCGCTCCGGCACCGGATCATGGCCGGCGTTCTGGCTGTTGAGTTCTACGTCGATCAACAACACGTCGAAAAAAAATTATTCGGAGATCGATATTTTCGAGTGGTACGGCAATGCATACACCGAAAAGGGTGCATTTATTCAGGAGGCGAGTCACAACTGGAAAGCCGACGGCAATCCCGGTGAGGGTGCACAACTCTATTCACCCGCCACACCGATGCCGAACGGAGCGAAACCCTGGGAGGACTTCCATATCTACGGCTGCCAGATCGACCCGGATCACATCACCTGGTATATCGACGGCGTTCAGACGAATCGGATTTCAGCCGCAAAGTCCTCGGACTATATGACCGGGCCGTATTACATCATGCTCGACTATGCGTTGGGCGGCGGTTGGCCCATCGCCGATGTTAGAGACGGTTCGACCTTCGATATCGATTGGGTTCGCGTCTATTCACTGCCCCAAAAACGGGACGTCGCTTCTGTTCGATCGGCAACAGATTCCCGGCGTGCCCATTGATACGATGCAGCAATTGCAAAATGCATCGGTCCGATCGGCTTGCCACCGGGCTGTTCACCGCACCGGGTCGAGGTGATCGCTTCCGTTGGTGAAGGTGCAAACCAGCCAAACGTTCGGCCCGCTTTTCGACCGTGACACGTCGGGGAAAAGCATGACGTACGATCTGCATTCGTCAACGACCAACCGCGACTACATCGACCATATCGATGGCCTGCGCTGTGTCGCCGTGACGCTGGTGCTCCTCTATCACGTCGGTATGCCGGGATTTTCAGGCGGCTTCATCGGCGTCGATCTATTTTTCGTCATCTCCGGATTTCTGATCACCCGCATCTTGTCGAAGATGCAGCTGGACCGCAGCGGGATCCTTCACTTTTACGCGAGCCGGTTCCGCCGTATCGGACCGACTTACCTGGCTGCCGTGGCCACGATCGGAGTCGTTGCATCTTTCGTCTTTCTGCCGATCCATCTGGAGATGCTGCTTCCCGGGCTCGTCTCGTGCATTGGCTTCGTGTCGAACATCGTGTTCTACCGGGCAACCAGCTACTTTTCCCCAGACCTGCTGTACAACCCACTGCTGCACACGTGGTCGCTTGCCGTCGAATGGCAGTTTTATATGCTTTACCCGTTTGCGTTCATCGTGTGCCGCCGGATGAAACTCAGCGACCTGACGACGCTCGCGCTCATGGCAGTGACGTCATTTGCGCTCTCGGTCGCACTGCTCGCCTTCTACAAACTGGAAGCAGCGTTTTATCTGCTGCCTGGGCGCATGTGGGAGTTCGCTGTGGGCGGTCTGCTTGCACTCGCTCCGGTCCGCACATTGCCGCCTGCGGTATCGCGCGTCCTGGCGGCCGCCGCGGTTGGCGCCATCGCGTTTTGCACCGTGCACTACGATGTCTCCACGCTCTTTCCTGGCGCGGCGGCGCTCGTGCCATGCATCGCGACGGCGATCCTCGTGCGCGAAGGCGTCCGCCCCGGCATCCTGCATTCGCTTTTGACCCGGAAGCCAGTTCGTCTCCTGGGTCAGGCGTCGTATTCGATCTATCTGTGGCACTGGCCCATTATCGTGTTCCTCAACTACGGATTCGTGCACTTTTCTGATTATCCGTTCGTCTACAGGGCAGTGACGATCGTGCTGCTCTCGCTCGCGTGCGGCCTCGCCTCGTGGCGCTTCATCGAATTGCCGTTCCGCCGCCCCGACGGCCTCCGGGGCAAACGGCTCGCTGCGATATCGACGTTCGCAACCGTGCCGTTGCTGACCGCGTTCGTCATCGCTGCTACAAGTGGCCTGCCGCAGCGGTTTCCGGGTGCGGTAACGCTCCTCTCCGAAGGTTCCGCAGACGTGGGAGCGTTCCGGTCCTGCCTCACGCGGACGGCCCCTGCCGACGGCGATGCTCGCGGGTTGTGCAGGCTCGGCGCGTCTCACGCGCGACGTACGTTCGTTGTGCTCGGCGATTCGCACGCGGCCGCGCTCGCTGAAGGACTCTCCGTTCTTGCGAGTCGACACGGCAAAGCCGGTGTGCTCGCGGTGGCAGACGGCTGCCCGCCGTTTCTCGGCTTTCCATCGAGTTATGCGCCCGCGCGCAAACGCTGCGCCGACAATCAGGCGGCGATGCCCGCCCTGGTCGCCGCGACAAAACCTGAAACGGTGATCCTGCACGCCGCATGGCCTGCGTACTATAAAGAGACGCCTCAGGCGTTCAAAGCCGCGCTCGCCAAAACGCTTGACTGGCTTGCTGCGCAAAAGGTGCACGTCTATTTGATCGGCGATACGCCAGGCGCAAGCGCGAATGTGCCGATCGGTCTCGCGAAGAAGGCCGCATATAACGTGCCGTTCGAACTCGAGCGCACGGCCGATTACGAGAACAGCCACGAAGCAGTGAGTGCGCTCCTGCAAGCCGAAGCGCATGCGCGTGGTTTCGTCTACCTGGACACGGCTTCTGCGCTGTGTGAAAACGGCGGCTATTGCGAAGTCGAATCGAATGACCACCCGCTGTACTGGGATTCCGCGCATCTCTCCGGTTACGGTTCGCGGCTTGTGGCGATCGATCTCGATCGCGGCGGAGGTATCGTGTTCTGATGCGGCCGCGCACGTTGATGGAAGCAGGCGCAATGGGCCGCCCCATTGTTGCGACGGATGTACCGTCTTGCCGCGAGGTTGTCGAAATTGGGGTCAACGGGCTGCTCTGCGAGGCGCTCAGTGCTGCGTCGATTCGCGCTTTATCGTGAATCTGGGCACCGGTCGCGGATACAGCGTGCTCGAAATCGTGAAGGCTTTCGAGCAGGCATTAAACCAGCCCGTGCCTTATGAAATCGTCCGGCGACACCCGGCGACATCGCCACGCCGACGTACGGTTCTCGAGCTATGTCTATCTCGCGCAAGTCGGCATCAAATTCGATTTCCTGACTGGCAAGGACCTGGCGGAGTCGATCGGGAATACCGTGAAGTTGAACACCGCGGTGCCTGGAAGTATCGGGGCCATCGACAGCCTCAACGAGATCAATAACTTTCTGGTCGCCTACAAGGGCCTCACGGGCGCCGCTGCCGGACTCGCTGCGCAGCGCGAACTTTTCGCACACGTGCACGATACGCCAGGGCGTGCCCGTCTAAGACGTCAACTCGTGTGGCGCTGCACCCAGCGTCGCGCGCGCCCAAGTAGTCCTGCATGATCGATGCTACTTTTCATCTCTAAAGGGGGGTCATTGGGAGAGACGTCATTCACACGTTCTAATTCCAATCGATCTATTTCCGCTTGGAGTGACCGCGCCCACGCGGTGCGCTGTATTACGGTGGCATGTTCCAGGTAACAACGTGCTGCCTCCAGCCCGGTGCAGTACATTAAGGGGCCTCCACCTCCGTCCCGGAGGGTCGCAACGTTCTCTGGAAGAGGAGACCAGATCCGCGCCTCAAGTTGCTCGATCGGTTCCTTAGTTATGAAATCCGATTGGTATTCGACAAGGAAAGCCCAATGACGTCCTGGTAATGGGATTACCGTGAAACCATACGGCTCAAATATCAGTCTGGCCCCCTCGAGCGAATAAGATATGATGTGTCCCCGGCCGTGAGGGTCCAGATACCCGGGGTCTTCATTTAGTACATACTCGGGTTGTCCAGAATTAATCAAGTAGACCGCGCCGGGTACTGATATCTGCGCCATCTGTTTTGCTAGTGCATCGAGCATGGATGGCGTTAAATGCTCGATGACCTCGATACAGACCCCCGCCTCGAACTTTTGACCGACATCCGCGAGAGGGCACAGCTTGTAGTTCGGGTGTTTTGACCGGAAGGCCGACTCGGGCGGAAAGAGCTCCACGCCGAAAAACATATTGGCTGCGTCGGGTAATGCGGCGGTAAGTGAATCTAGCAAATATCCTGGTCCGGAACCGATATCAATAAAGCGGGTGATCGGAAGCCGGCTGTAGAAGAAAGTCTCCGCGACGCGCTGCAATGACGAACCGTATGACCTCTCCCTGGCGGCGCGTAGCTCCGTTTTCCAGTACGCGTCGTTGTAGTTTGATGCGGCGCCTTCCTCCATTGCATGCAAAAATCCAGGATCCGCAAAGAGTGAGCCGCATCCGCGGCATGTGTAGAACTCGACGTTGTCTATCTTCTTGTAGTTGTCTACAGCGTGCGACTCACAGATTACGCATTGAATCATAATCTCCTCCTGATGCACATAGTGCAGCATATTGTCGAATCGACCTGATAGCGTCCCTTTCCGAAACTCACACAATCTCTCCGACCATTGTCACCAGAAAATGTGTCTGGATGTATTGTTGCGTCAAATACTCACGCACCCAACGACAAGGACGCGATCGATCGAGTCCCTGTCGAGACTACGCGACCTGCGATATAGCCTCGTGGGGGATTCTCATCGAGTGATCATCCGGGAAGTCGATTGGCAATCTGTTGGCGATCTGCTCCGGACTCCACGACCATGCCCAGGGCCGATTCTGGCGTCGGTCGCGGCGGCGTCCAGTCCACGCCCCCTGTGGCCTGGTGCGCTGTCCATGCGATGTTGTGATCGAACCAGCGAGCCACTGTTGAACGTAATCGCGAAGTGTGGGGTTGTCAGCAAGCTTGACAGTCTCAGGGCTCTTCGCACGGCGCTGCGCGTGCCACTGTGCGGTGGTAGTACGGTACTCTATTTAGAGCCGCTTCGAGTTACCGCGTTTGGACATAACTCACGTGAGATCGTCGACGCACTCCTGCCGGCTCTTCCTGCAATCTCCCCGACTCCATGACCTTGCGCTCGCAGCAGCGCAATCTCTTCTATATCAGCAAACGACAGGTAGTGCTCCGAGGGTGCTTCGAGGCTGACATTAGGCACGCAACCAGCATGCCTGAACGAGCGTGCACCGACTGCGGACGACACGCCGGCACCGATCGCAGCATCGTCCGTCGGCATGCCCAGCGCAATTGCTTTCCAGAATCGCTGCAGTGCTCCCTTAAGACCAGCACCCGGATGGCCAATCGATCCGAGGGCGGGACGGATGTCCCGACGGCAAAGACCATGTTCGAGTTTCCCCATCGCAACTCCTCGTTTGTTGAACGTGTTGCGACGACCGGTTGAATTCACCCAATACTATTCAACGGTCTACTAGGACATCGATCGGCGTCACGGGTTGCGCTACTTGATGACAGTCAGCTACGACTGCTATCAGAACCCGCTGGCCGAACTGGTCAATGGCATCCTCAAAGGCGAGTTTCTGCTGCAACGCCCCGCCGGTCTCAAGCAGGCAACCTGGATGGTTGAACAGTCAGTGCACATCTACAAATACGAACGCCCCCATACCGCCCTCAAATACAAAACGCCCGATGCGGTGCATCGGGCGTCTTAGTGCGCGATTACTGTCAACCTATTCCAGGACTTGGCACCGGCATGCCACGGCGAGCGCGTTACTACGACGCGCGAGCGCCCACCACATCAGGCACGCTCCGCAGCGGCGGCGCCAATGTCGGCTGATATTCCGGCACCCAGCGACGCAGGTCACGCCGAACATCCTGATCGGACAACACGCGGTGCTGCATCAACCATGGCAACAGGTCGTCCAGCAGGTGATCCGGCACGCCACGCGCCTGAGCGATCCGCAATTTGGGATGCGCCGTACGCGTGGTGGTTTCATCGTCGGCAAGCAACTCCTCGTACAGCTTCTCGCCCGGCCGTAACCCCGTGAACTCGATCTCGATGTGCTCCTCG
Source organism: Paraburkholderia sp. (assembly GCF_024281035.1). Lineage (GTDB taxonomy): Bacteria > Pseudomonadota > Gammaproteobacteria > Burkholderiales > Burkholderiaceae > Paraburkholderia. The sequence goes on along the minus strand of NZ_JAMXLH010000048.1, from coordinate 39,855 downwards.
CTGAACCCATAGAGGCGGATCAGATCGCGGGCCAGATCGACGATCTTAACCGGCTCGCCCATATCAAGAATAAAGATCTCGCCGCCGCGTCCCATGCTTGACGCCTGCAGCACCAGTTGCGAGGCTTCGGGAATCGTCATGAAGAAGCGCGTGATCTCCGGATGCGTCACAGTGACCGGACCGCCCTTCGCGATTTGTTGCTGAAACTTCGGAATCACGCTGCCCGCGCTGCCCAGCACATTGCCGAAGCGCACCGTTTCGAACTGGATACGCGTGCTCGTTTGCTGCAGGGCCTGACACGCCATCTCCGCGAGGCGCTTGCTCGCCCCCATCACGTTGGCGGGATTGACGGCCTTGTCGGTCGAAATCAGAACGAAGTGCTTCACATCGTGACGGATCGCAGCCCGCGCCACACGATAAGTCCCAAGCACGTTGTTGCGAACCGCTTGCCACGCGTTCTGCCCTTCCATGAGCGGCACATGTTTGTAGGCCGCCGCGTGAAAGAGGATATGCGGCGCATACCGCGACAGCACCGAATCAAGTAATAAAGAATCCTTGGCGTCGCCAATCACGGCAACCACCGGCAGACCAGGGAAGCGGTCGTGCAGCTCTTCCGTGAGCTTGTAGATCGCATATTCGGACAGATCGAAGGCGATGAGCTGTGCCGGCTCGAAGCGCAGGATCTGGCGACACAGTTCCGAGCCGATCGAACCGCCCGCTCCCGTCACCATGACCACGCGATTGCGCAGCAAGGCTTCGACGTGCGGCGTATCGATCTTGACCGGATCACGGCCCAATAGGTCTTCGAGGTCGATCTGCCGGACCCGCGAAAGGAATGCCTGACCTTGCGTCAGCGTTGTCAAGGCCGGCAGGACCATGGCGCGCACGCCAGCGCGCACGCACAGCGTCGCTACGCGGCGCTGCGTGTCCACGGATGCAGAAGGAATTGCGATGATCGCGTATTCGGTCTTGAGCGACGCCGCCAGTTGCGGTAGTTCGCTGATCGAACCCAGCACCTTGTAGCCGTAGATTTCGCGTCCATGTTTGGCTACATCGTCATCCAGCAGGCCAACGAGGCGCCACTCGCTCGAGCGCGACAGCTCGCGGGCGAGGCTCGCCCCCGCAGAGCCCGCGCCGAGTACGACCACGGGCTTGCCCTCGCCAACGAGACCGCCGTACAGATAAAACTCCTTGGTCGCGCGATAGAGCGCGCGGGAGCCGCCCATGAGGAGGAACAACAGTAGCGGCGAGACGAGCAGCACAGAACGCGGCACGATCGGCACAGGTTGCACCAGCACCGAAACCACCATCGTGAGTAGCGCACCCACGATGATGGACTTTGAGATCCGTACGAGGTCCGGCAGGCTCGCGAACACCCACATGCCGCGGTACAAGCCAAAAATACGGAACATCAAGCCGTAGATCGGCAGAACCCAGAATAACGAATGCAACCCGCCGCGCATGAAATCAGCCGGCACGGAGCCGTTGAAGCGGATAACGTAGGCGCTCAGCCATGTTGCCGCGACCGCGAGCAGATCGAACAGAAAAGCACTGAGGGATAGCAGCGAGGCTTTACCTTTAAACATCAGCGTCATACCTCAGAGGATTGCTCGGACAGTGTTGATTGAAAACGACGCCAACGCAGATCTACTGCCGCTCCCAATAGCAGGAGAACGACGATCCACGCAGCGACAACGCACCATTGAACAGCCGGACGCCGCCCAAGTGCAAATAACGCAAGTGTGATCCCTACCGACATCACCGCATACCAGATCATGGCGGTTCTGGCATGCCCCATCCCTGAACGCACCATGCGCTGATAGTAGTGCTCCCGGTGAGCGTGCCAGAACTTTTCGCCACGTAGCAAACGGCGCGCGAGGGTCATCGAGGCATCGATGATGAAGGGCGCGAACACCCCAACCGGAAACCAGATAGGCCAGACGCCGCGCAGCCATCCCCAATAGCCAAGCGCACCAGCCAGGAAGCCCAACGAAATCGAGCCGGCGTCGCCCAGGAAAATCCGCGCAGGGTGGAAATTGAACAGCAGGAAACCGAGCGCCGCGCCGGCCACCAACGCGCACGCAAGTGCCAGTTCGGGTTGGGGATGGGCGGCCGTCAGCGCCGCCACGGCGTAACCACCGAAGCCAAACATGGCCATACCGCCGGCGAGACCATCCGCGCCGTCCATGAAGTTGTAAAGATTGACCAGCCATATCATCAGAAGCGATAAGGCGGCGAGCAACATCCAGGGCACCGGCGCAGGATAGCAAGCGACAAAGCCGACGACAGCTATCAGGTGGGCCGCGAATCTGACACGAGCAGGCAGCCCGCGCCGGTCATCGATCTGGGACAGGGCGGCGAGGAACGTGGTTGCCACAGCCGCACACCAAAGGCTCGGTGCGACCAGCAGAAAGCCCACCACGGCGACTGGCACGATGCCCCAGCCGCCCACGCGTGGCGTCGGACGCACGTGAAGCGAGCGATCGTTTGGAATATCGGTGGCAAGGCGCCAGGCGAGGCCCGTTTTCAGTAACACCAGCAGAATCAGCGCGCATGCGCAGGCTGCCGCGAGAGCGGCCAGCGCGGGGCCTGCCCAGAGTGTCGTCGTAGAAGCTTGCATGACCATGGACGACCTCAATGCGTCGCTCGATACCAGCGGGCAGTAGCGGCCAGCCCCTGATCGGTCGAATACGGAGGACACCAACCGAGAACGGTGCGAATGTGGTTCGTATCCACCTGCAAACTGCCTATCAGACGATCGACCTGCGCCGAGCGGCCAGTCAACCGGCCCGCCAGGCGCAACCAGCCTGATGGCACCGGCAAAAGGCGAGCGTGCGCCTGCAGGTGCCTGGCCAGGGACTGAGCCAGTTCGGTCACCGTCAGATCATCGCCATCGGCAACGTGGAAACACTGCCCCCCTGCTCTTGGCTCGGTCACGCAATGCACCAGCGCGTCGGCCAGATTCTCGACGTAGACAAGACTGCGCTTCGCGCGAATGGCACCAAGCGGCAACGGCAAGCCTTTGGAAATGGCAGTCATCAGCCGAAGGAAGTTGGCCCGCACGCCGGGGCCGTAAACGAGTGGCGGCCGGACAATCACGATTTCGAGTCCAGACTCGTTGCCGTATTGGATCAAGGCTTGCTCGGCCTCGTATTTCGACTGTCCATACGGCTCCAGCGGGAGTGGCAGCGCGTCCTCGCGAAGCGGGTGACCCGCATCTGCCTCACCCATTGCCTTGATACTACTGACAAAAACCATGCGCCGAGCGCCTTTAGCGCGGGCGGCTTTAGCGACCCGCAAGGTCCCATCGACATTCGTCGCCCGAAATTCGGCAATCGGGTCCGAAGCCACGTCCTGCATAACGTGGACTCGCGCGGCGAGGTGCACGACGCAGTCAACTTGAAGCGCGGCGGGCCATGCTTCGGCCAGTCCCGTGAAGTTCGCCCCCGTGTGAATCCATTCCTGCGTACCGTTCACACATCCCCCCGGCTGCCTGATCAGACCGGTCGTCAAATGCCCGGCGCACAAAAGCGCACTGGACAAGGCGCGCCCGACGAAGCCGTTGGCACCGGTGATAAGGACGTGACTCATAGCCACTTCCAGCCGAATCGATTAAAGAACTTGAACGCCGACGTGACGAACATTTGAATATGCTTCGACCCTTTACGCGACGCGCCACCGCCGTGATGCAATACCCGCACAGCGGGCGTATAGACCACCCGTGCGCGCTCATGCGTGCGCAAGCTCAGGTCATAGTCCTCGAAATACAGGAAGTAGCGCGGATCGAAGCCAGCGAGCCCTTTCAGCAACGCCGTGCGAAATAGCATGAAGCAACCGCTCACGATGGGTGGATCCCAGACGATGTCGCGATCGTTGATAACGTCGCGCATTTCGTAGCGCGAAAGCCGTCGTGCGAACAGACGTCTGATACTACCCGGCACGAATCCTCTGACAAATAAATCCAGCAGCGTCGGATAACGGCGGCACAGGTACTGAATACGCCCCTCATCGTCGCCGATCTGCGGGGTCAGAAGGCCTGCATCGGGATGCTTCGCAAAGAAATCGAGCGCGTTCACCAAGGCGGCGGCGTCGAGATCGATATCGGGGTTCAGGACGAGGTGGTAACCGCTCGCGGACCGTTCTATCGCGAGATTGTGGCCACGCCCGTATCCTACGTTGCCGTGGCCGCTGATCACGACGGAAGGGATGCCACGATCACGTAGCTCGGCCAACTGCGCAGAAACATCCGGCATCTCACCATTATCGACCAGGTAGAGTGCAACCGGAAAAGCAGGATCGTTCACGCGTAACGCATTGCAAGCGGCTTCCAGACTCGACAACGTACGAGTAAGAAGCGCAAGGTCCGGTCGGTAGACGACGACGGACACGGATAAGCTTTCGGTCTCGGGATGCGGCGCGTTTGTAGCTGTCATGTGCAGTGGTGGGTGTCGTCTTGGCGACACTTGTCTGGTTTGGCCCACGACGGGCCCTCAATTTTGCTCAAACTGGGCGTATTCGGCAACCTGGCTTTCCTTTTGTTACCCCACGAGACGTGGTGGTTAATATTGTGAGGCGCCTGGCATGGGGCTTTCGTTTAAGGCCTGGGAGGGCTCTCTATCAGCTTGACGGAGCGCAGTCTGAATGATCTGAGATGTTTGTCGGCGTCGATTTGCGGTTCGAAAGCACGTGATCACTTGGCACCAGATTGAGCTGGAAGGCTCGGGTATCGGCCAATCTGCAGCACCTCGCGGTTGTAGTTCTGCTTCAGTTTCAAACCTTGCCGTGCCGCGGCTTTCACCAGACGGGCGACACCGTTCGAGCAATTGCGAATCGGCTAGGTGGGCGATCACTTTCTCCGTGACGGTCGTATTAACAATCACGTGCTTGACGCTCGAGGCCGTGCTCACGCCGCCGAGTCAGGCACGGCGGGTCGACCGGCGATTCGCTCTGCAAAAAGGTCTCGCCGGGGAACACCTGCCAATACGGGCTCTCCACCTATTGCCAGACAACCTCTTCATCGGACAGGTCGAACCGCGCGCCGCAAGGACGGCAGCCCGGCTACCAGCCTGGGCGACGTCGCCGGTCGCCCCTTGCGGTCTTTCGCTCATTGATGCGCCCAGTCGCTCCCTGTTGATCAGGTTGGCCAAACGCGTCAACAGTTGCTTCAGGTTGATCTGTTCGCGCAGCGGTTGGGGGAAGAAATCTCCCCCCGTCACAAGCATCTTTGAACCCATCCGCACCTCGTCGAAAAATGCAGGAATTTCACGTCAGTGGCCAGTTTCCTGCAAATCTCACAACACCGTTTCAGCCTCAAAGCTCTGCCGCACAAGGCTCTCCGAATTGTTCAGGCTCGACAAACTGGCCGCATCGACGAACTAGCTCCGTGGGACGTCGCCGCTCAGATCTGCACGACAGTATGAAAATCACGAGATCCAGTCAGGACGTTGCTGATGCCGCGCTTACATTTACCTCATCTGCGCGGCCATATATATCTCCGTCAGATGCTGAATACGTCTGTGCAATGATGGTTGCCGTCGCCCAATGCCGCGCTGTGCGCGGTCCGTTATATTCTAAAGCATTGGTATACTGCCTTCTGGTGCATACGCTCAACTAATTACCATTAACGATTTTTTTGCCACTTTCTTTTAAGAAAACGGCACGTGACAGAAAAAACGTAATCGGAATAGTTACGCAAACTACGGCGATCGGCCCGGTTAACTTGCTGAGTCCGGCGACGTCTACCCATGCCCACAAAATAAATAGACCCACAAGGTACTGAGCCACGTAAATAAATGGGAATAGAATCAATGATTTCATCCCCCGATCCGAGCGGAAAACGAATCTCTTATTCAATGCAAATGATAATGCAATTCCAGATATATATGAAATTGCATAACTAATTTTATAAGTTGTAATTCCGAGAAAAATTAAATATAGTGCGTATGTCGATACAGTGTTTATTGAGCCGGAAATAAGGAATCTTAAAAACTGCAATTTCTTTGCACCGACCAGCCTAGTTGGCTTCATTTTTTTCGCGCCGCTCCTTTTTATCCTCCGCTAGCGATTTAAATAAGCCGTAGTCACGGATATAATCGTCTGCATCATAATAATCTGACGCAAAAACAAGAAGTACAGCGTCCGGCGAATAATCGTATTGGATCCCCCAGATCATAGGGGGCAGATAAATACCAATGTTGTTCTTGTTCAATAAGAATTCTTGACGCCTGCTTCCATCGTCGGCGACGACTCTAACGCTTCCGCTCGCAGCGACCAAGAACTGATGGCATCGCAAATGAGCGTGCTCACCTCGAATTTCCGCAGTTGGAACACCATGGACGAAGAAATATCTTGCGGGCTTGAACGGAATATCTCGTTCAAACTCTCCGACGGATAAGCCTCCGCGCATGTCGGAAACGGCTTTAAATATATGCTGCGTTACACCGGCGACCGACGTTTCAAGCACACGAGACTGATCGGACGGCAGCCGAGATGTTTCTGTCGTGCTTGGGCTGTCCGCTTCAACATAGCCGGTTATCCTTGCCGGATTTCCGACAACAATAGCATTCGGAGGCACAGAGCGTGTCACTACAGCGCCGGCCCCAATCATCGCATTGGTGCCAATTGTAATACCAGGCAAGATCGTCGCGTTCCCGCCAATTGATGCATTGCGCGCCACGACGGTACGTGCGAACGACTCTGGATACTGCTTGCTTCTGGGGAAGCGGTCGTTGGTGAAGGTAACATTCGGGCCAATGAAAACATCATCCTGGATTTCAATACCGTCCCATAGTTGCACGCCACACTTAATGGTTACCCTATTGCCGACAACAACGTCATTTTCGATGAATACGCCATCGCAGACGTTACAATCTTCGCCGACACGTGCGCCAGGAAGGATATGCGCAAAGGCCCAAATTCGGGTTCCCTTGCCGATCGAGGTACTCTCACAAATGGCACTCGGATGTAATGAATAAGATTGAACTGACATTTTTTAAACCTCAAAAGACTCTATCTTCATCGGAATTGCGAGTGGCCGCTGTTTTGTATTTTCGTAGGCTCGCCAAGCGTACGAGCCAACCACGCCGATGCCGAATAAATTAATGGCGCCAAGGAACATAATAGTCAGCATGATCATCGCATATCCGGGCACGGGAATTAATCCCTTCATCTTTGCAAAGAAAATAACCATGCTAAGCAGCCCCGCTAAAATAGTGCCGATGCCACCGATTCTTATTAATAATCGAATCGGTAGATCAGTAAATGCGAATACGCTATCCATCAGATAGTTGACCTTCTTTCTGAGGGTCCAAGCCGACTTACCATGCTGACGTTCAAGCCGCTCATAGGTGATGCATTTACGCCGAAAACCTAGCCAGAACACCTGTGCGATCAATGAACTATGGCTCTCATCGAGTTGAAGCAACGTGTCTCGAAAGGCTTGATTGCATCCAAAAACGTCAACGCCTCCTGGGGGAATATCAGAAATCACATAGCGCCGGTAGAGGCTCCAAAAAATTTGCGCCGGGATGCGGCTAGTCAGCGGATCGCTGCGGCCATCTCTTGCTCCCACGACGACATCAACAGGCTCCTCGCGCAAATATTTTTCCATCTTCAGTACGAGCTCGGGAGGTTCCTGCAAATCCGCCGCCATCACGGCGAAAATGTTGCCACTTGCAATTGATAGGCCAACCCGAATCGCAGCAAATGAACCGAAGTTACGCGATAGCAAAGCCAATTTTGACGTAAAAGTTCGGTGTGGCAAGGCGTTGCGCAATATCTCGTATGACCGATCAGGACTTCCGTCGACTACAAAGATCACCTCAAGCTCACTAGCGAGTTGCGAGCGAAGGCCGTCGACCACATCCAGTAAATCGGGGATCGATGCCTCATTGCGATAGACGGGGATGACTAATGAGAACAAAGAACGAATCCTATTCAAGAAAGTATTCTCGTACCGCGGCGATTATCTTCTCGACTTCTTGCGATGTCAGGCCGGGAAAGCAGGGCAGCGTTACAATTTCCCGACAGGCCGCCTCCGTTACCGGCAGTGAAGGTGAGCTTACCGTCCGATAGGCTGATTGCTGATGATCGGCGACAGGATAGTGAACATCGGTTGATATGTTGAGCCGATGAAGGTGCCCGCGCAGTGCATCCCTTTTCTCAAGCCGAATGACATACAGGTGCGCAACATAGTCGCTATCGGTCGACAGCGGACAACGCAAGGGAAGATCTGCAAAAGCCTCATTGTACCGGATCGCGATCGAGCGCCGCTCTGCATTCCAACGGTCGAGATTGGGCAACTTTTCCCGAAGAATTGCCGCCTGCATTTCGTCAAGCCGACTATTCCGGCCGCCGGCCGAACCGACATGATATTTTGCTGACCAGCCGTATTGACGAAGCGTACGGACTGCTGTTGCAATTGCCTCATTATTAGTCGCAATTGCGCCGCCATCGCCCACTGCACCAAGGTTCTTGGTTGGATAAAAGCTAAAGCATGCGACATCCCCAAAGCTTCCTGCCTGCTTGCCATTACGTTGTGCGCCGTGTGACTGCGCGCAATCCTCGATGACAGTTACGCCTGCTGCACGCGCCATGCCCGTTATTGCCGTAACGTCGGCTAGCTGCCCGTATAAATGGGTAACGATCACTGCTGTTGGCTTGTGCTCGAGTGCTTTTTCAAAGGCACTAGGTGAGAGCGTGAGGGTGCGCTCTTCGACATCGATGTACAAAGGGGATGCGCCGATCGCGTGAATTGCAGTGCTGGAATAGAACCCGGCGTTGGCGACAGTTGCAACTACATCACCCGCCTTGACACCTGCCGCTCGCAACGCCAACTCTAGAGCATCCGTTCCGTTGGCGACCGTAACGCAATGCGAGACTCCCAAATATGCCGAGAACTCACGTTCGAACTGGCTTACTTCTTCTCCTAGCACGTACCAGTGCCGTTGAAGAACGCGCTTTAAGGGTGTTATAAGGTCTAGTCCTGCATTCGCTGCAACGGCGGAAAACAACGGGATGGGTGTGATGTCCGACATGTGGTGTGCCCTCTCTATTTTGACGTGGCCACGTGCGTAGCTGTTCGAAACCGGTCATTCGTCGGATTGTCGCTTGTCCGACCAAAAAATGCCCTCGCGTGAAAGAATTGTTTGGCCCCGGCCCGACGTTGGCAATTATCCTGACGCGGCGGCACGCGACAATTTATAATGCGATATTGGAAGGATGCAGTTCTGACTTATTATCAATTCGGTTAAGCGTTTGCTATCGGTGCCATTCGATATCTATTGCTTCTGTTTGCCACCCTTAAGCATCCACAGTAGGTACGCTTGTGGGCATTAACGGGCGCCCGATTTTACACCTAGTGGGCGGTCGAGGCCACTTGTGCCTGAACTGAAAGCATCGCGCCAGGTGGTAATGCGGCGGACGACGATTCGCTTGAGACGGTTGCTCCTGCACGAAGCAATTGGTCACATGGATGATAAGTAATCGTGCGCGGCGGGGGCGAGAGACAGCGATCGATCTGCTCAGGCCCTTGCGGCGGTCCAGTCGCGGCGAGAACCGTTCGACCGCGTGTCTTAAATAGATGGTCTACATGGACTGTGATGTTTGAGCAGAGTCGATTGCTCGACGTGTGCGATTCGCGGGCATCATTTCACTTTTGCGAGCGATGTGTTCGCGGCGTGTTGGAGTTCGAAGCTCCGTTAGGAACTGCGAGTTCCAACACGCGCCGGCGATGTTCAGCGAGGGTTTTGTCAATGCGCCATTCGCGATGCCGAATTCGCTCTTTCGTTTCGTCGCAGGCTTATCTCACCTCCTTCGAAAGAGGCGTGATTTCGCTTAACTCCGCGATACGATCGACGGGCGTCTTGGCGCCAAGTGAGCCGTGTGGACACCGCCAGTTGTAGTGGAACTGCCACTCCTCAATACGTTCGTCGATCGCCGTGTACTGTTACATCCCAAGCAAGCTTCATCGTGTCCATTTGGACGCGGTCTCCAGGTACCGGCCGGCTTATACAGTTTCGGCTATGACGGTCGTCTGGATCGAATCAATGGCTTCACACCCGCTTTGCTCAAGATCTCGTGAATGGTCGCGAGAGATAGTTCTCGTTACTCGTGCAGTCGCAGTTCATTCTGGATCCGGTTCGACGTCAGATAGTCCAAGCTCGAGTGCGGCCGAATCGCATTGTAATGACGCGGCGACAGCTCAATCATGACTTCGGCTTCGCCCCGTGAGCGGAGCCGTTCCACGCTCAGACATACGTCGCGGAACTTGCCGTTGAAGCTTTCGTCGGCGCCGTTCTTCATCCCGTCCAGTTCGAGATCACGCTCGGCTCAGCATCTTCTTGAACCGGGCATTCTCCTGTTCCAACTACTTCAGGCACTTGACGTCGGGCGTCCATGCTGCCGAAGTACTGACGCCCGTTGTAGATCGTCTAATCGCTTACCACGTACTTCGTTGACATCTCCTCGACCGACGTCTTGTCCGCCTCGCACAGCATCGTGACCAGCTGCCCTTCCGTGAGCCGACTATTCTTCATGACTTCCTTCTCTCTGTTGGAAGCCATTCTCTCGAGTTTCAAATGGCCCAAAAATCGACAGGCAGGTCACCACCGCAGGCAGAAACCGCTGACGACTACGCTGCACTCAATCTCTGAGAGGCTTGGTTAAAAGATCGCTTACGAATGGTCATCACGAAGCCGCGGCTTCTTTGTGCCATTTCTGGCAGCCTTGCTCAACTGCTGCGTTGCTTGACTGTAATCGTCGTAAGTCCGGTGGTCAGCAACACGCATTTTCAGGACGAACGAGGTAGTTTGGCCCTACCGTCGCAACAGATTTCACCACGCCAACGGCCGGCTGGGCGCCCCTTAGGGAGGCCAGCCGATCACGCGGCCTCCCATAAAGGTGATTGCCGCATTCATGGCACCTGCGATGTCGATCTCACATTTGACACGAGCAGTCCAAGTTCGCGGCCGTCCTGGGAGTTCGGGATTGCTTTGGCAGGCACAGTGGTGCGATCGACAGTGATTTCAATCGTGACATATCGATTGGTGCTGGCAGCGGGGACGACCAAATCTTCCACGTGCCCAGGAATGATGTCGAACGACCTCACCCGCTTCCCATCGATCGCGAGCGTCGCGGCGCGCCCCGGAAACGTCTCTGGGAGATAGGCACGGACATGCACTGCGCTTCCGCAATTGCGAAGTACGACGGACGCAGACTGGCCCATCCAGCTGCTACCGCTGCCGTCGTTCGCATACCAACCTGCGCCAGCGATGACTGGTCCAGTTTCACAATCTATGTGGCGAAACGGGCCTAGATCGTATTTCTTCTGGATTGCACTGGCGCGCACGGCTAAATCGAGCGGCTGCTGGAGCAGACTTGCATCGTCCAGCGTCTTCGGGCCAATTACTGTGACTGCCGCCATTCTGGCGAACGAATCGTGTCGATACGGGACCTTGTTCCACTCGTCAACAACCGTAGCGCCTTGGCCGACGAAGAAGAGGACCGCCAAGGCAGCCGTCACGACAGCGGCTGGACGCTGCACAGGCACATCGCGGGCGAGCAGCGCCACAGACCACGCAACACCGACGATGAGCAACGACAGATCTTCGAAGTAGCGCGACGCCATTGCTTGCTGCGGGTCGAGCATTCCGCGCGCGATCGCCACCGAGGCTGCGTCGAGCAACCCGTAGACTATCAAACTACTAGGCACGATTGAGTCTCGACGTCGTATTACCAGATTACCGAGCAGGACGTAACAGGCGGCAGCAAGCATCGTGACGCCTGCGAGCGTCAGTAATGGGAATGGAATGCCGTAGACCGTGATCGACTCGCGACTAATAAAGATCGATGCGACCGCGAGTACCGTGCCACTGACGAGATGCCATAAGTTGGTAGCTGTTGCGGATGCCTCAGGAGCAAGGCGCGTCGCTGGGAAGCTCGCACCGAACGAGACGTAAAGCACCATGGAGGCAATTAGTGCAGCGCATATCAGCGAAACGCGGCGCATTTCCGCCGTCTTCCACGCCGCTGCCAAGGCGACAAAGATTGAAGCGCCTACGAACGCATATGACCAACCATACGCGACGAGCAGCACGATCAATGGCGCGGTAACGATGCATAGTGCGAGTGCATGGCGTGATCGCATACGTATTGCCCGGTCAAGCGCGATCCAGTACAGAAGAAAAGATAGATTTTTTGCGAACAGTGCTGCGCCGATGTCCAGGCTGTAAAGCTCCCAATTCGACAGGCTGAAGAGGGCCGAAAAGGTCAACACAGACAGTACGGTCAACATCATGCGCGACATGTCGCTACGTGCCATTTCGAGGCAGATTGCGAAGCCCGTCAGCCCTATGAACGCGCCACTGAGCATCGTGCAGCCGAAAATGCTGAAATGAAAGAATCGCGCATTCAGGTAGACAAGGGCTTGCATTAAGAGGCCCCGGTGCTGCCCTTGATTCCACGTCAACCAAATCGAATGCCGGCCGGAGATTGAATCGTCGTAGTAGCCGAGGTACCTCAGCGTGTCCATGAATGCTGCCAACGGGTGCAGCTTCCACATATAGGCGACGAAGCCTGCCAAGAAAACAAGGCCAACAACGGCAACGATAATTACATCGAGGCTGGCCAGCGGGCGACGAGTTTCAGTCATCATGAGTCAGAGAGTAGACGGCAAGATCCTGGCAGTCTAAAAATTGTTGCGTACAGCGAGTTGAGGGCTGCGCAGATGAGCAAACGGGTGCTGCGCTTTTATCTGACTTGGACACAAAGCGCTGTTTTAAACATGGCAACTTAAGGGATCGTGGAGCCAAAAAAACCATCGCTATATAACCTGCTTTTCGTCCGTCAAGTGTGGTGTCGAATCCTGAGAGGAAATGCTTTACGCATGCTCGAGAACTTGACGGGTCTAGTCGGCCGAAAACGGGTGGCAATCTCCTTGCTCAGCGAAAGGATGTTCTCTTGCTAATCATTTTCCCTCGGTAAGATTTTGGCCGCAGGCCAAAATCTTACACTAGCTACCCGATCGCTAGAACTTGACTTCAGCGGCAATGCTCCGCAGCCCCTCCGACTCGTTGTGTGGCGCACGAAAGCACACCTATATGCCAACATCAACCTTCCATCCCCGATATCAAACGCACACGTGCATCGATGAGGGCAACCGACGAGTTCCGCACCCTCTTGCACGCTCAAAGCACGCGCTCCACGTTACCGCAGGCCGGTCGAAGTAGCAAAAGGGAATGCGAGATTCGACTGCCAATTGTGCGAGCCAAGCAGCACAGAAGGTCAAGTCACGGTGCCTTCGGAAAAAAGGTCACCTTTTTTGCTATCTCCCGAAGAGTTTCACCACGCACAAAGTATTCATCCACTTCACCACCGACCGTATTTGAAACGAGGTAGCGGGTCGCCACGCCGGCAGCCCGAGCCGCTTCCATGTCGGTAAGCGAGTCGCCAACCATTAACGACTCGAATAGATTCACCCCGTGCTCGCGCGCCGCCCTCAAGAACATCCCCGGCGCCGGCTTCCTGCACTCACACACGACGCCATACTCGCCAATCCCCGCGGTAGGATGATGCGGACAGTAATACACCTGCGTGATCGGCGCGCCCTGCGCAGCGAACTGCTCAAGCATCCACTTCGTGAAAACCGCAAACGTCTCTTCGCTATAGTAGCCGCGCGCGATCCCAGCCTGGTTGGTCACGACGAACACGTCGTAGCCCGCCTTACGCGCCTCCCGCACAAGCTCGAAAATTCCCGGTACGAACACGCAGTCCTCTGCGCGATGCAGGTAACCAATATCGACATTGATAACCCCATCGCGATCGAGAAACAGCGCGCGTTTCAGTGCTGCCATCGTCTCAAGCCACCATCTGCGGTACGAGCGTCTGCGCCAGCGCGTAATCTTCCGGCACACCAATATCGATCAACTGGCTAACGGCCGGAACCGCGTGCACCTGAAGTTCGGCAAGATGAGCATGCAAAAAATCCTGCTCGAACGAGAAACGCTCCTGATTCACATAGCCCATGAACGAAGCGCGCTTGACCAGATAGACCCCAGCGTTGATGTAGCCCGCACCAGTCTGCCCCTTCTCGCGGAATGCGGTAACCCGACGCGGCACAGCGGCTTCGAAATCAACCGCACCGTAGCGGGCCACGTCGTCGAGTTGCGCCACCGCCATGACGACGTCGGCCTCACCCGATGCGCCCGCGGCGCGCAGGTCGTCGAAATCGACAATGGTCATCGTGTCGCCGTTGAGCACGAACGCTTCGTCGCCACCAATCTGAGCGATCGCCCGAGCAATGGCTCCGCCCGTACCGAGCGGCTCATCTTCGATGACGTAGTGCACCTTCAGTGCCCCGAAGGTGTCACCGAAGTAGTCCTCAATCACGTCGCGCTTGTAGCCAACGGACAAGTAGACATCCGCAATACCCTGCTGCTCGAGACGGCGCAGAACCCACCACAGAAACGGCTTACCCGCCACTGCAGCCATCGGCTTAGGCAGATCAGGCACAACGGAACGAAGGCGCGTACCGAGTCCGCCAGCGAGAACAATTGCGGGAATCATGCCGGGCTAAACATGCTCGATTCAACCAGACCACAAATGATGTGCGCCAGCAGGATATGACCTTCCTGAATCTTCGGCGTCGACCGCGACGGCACTTCAATGCACACGTCACTCAACTCGAGCATCGCATTCCCGCTTGCGCCGGTGAAGCCTGCAACGTACATACCCTTCTTGCGGGCCTCTTCCATGGCGAGCAGGACGTTCGGCGACTTACCCGACGTCGAGATGCCCCAGAATAAGTCGCCCTTGACGCCGCCGGACTGGACCTGGCGCGCAAACACTTTCTCGTAGCCGTAGTCGTTGCCGATGGCGGTCAATGCCGAAGTGTCGGTGGTCAACGCAAACGCGGGCAAACCGGGGCGGTCGAAGTTAAAGCGGCTGACAAATTCGCCCGCAATGTGCTGCGCATCGGCGGCGCTACCGCCATTGCCGGCGATCAACACCTTGTTGCCGGATTTGAACGTGTCGACGATCTTCTGTGCGAAACCGGCAACCTTATCCAGCAGGACTTCGTCGGCGTGTATCGCAGTAAAGAGGTCGATCGCCTTCGATATTTCATTCCGGATCGTATCTTTCATTAGGTCCTCCAGGAATACGTACCGTGTTCTGTGAAATTGCAGGTAAATACCTGACCGTTGAATTGTGCAAGGGCGCGAATCACGTCGGGTCGCTTTGTCGGGTCAACGATGAACATCATGAAACCGCCGCCACCGGCCCCGGACACTTTACCCGCACGTGCGCCAGCCGCAATTGCCGCGTCGTAAATTGCGTCAATGCTCGCGTTGCTAATGCTGGTCGCCATCAGCTTCTTCGAGATCCACGAGAGACGCATCGACTCAGCGAAACTGTCGAAGTCACCCTTGAGGATGGCTTCTTTCATTTTTACCGCTTCTTCCTTCACACGGTGCAATGCGTCGAGCGACGTCGAGTTGCCGCTCCTCACGCTATCTGTTTGCTGCTGAATGATCCGCGCGGACTCGCGGGACACACCCGTGTAAAACAACACCAACGAGGACTCCAGTTCCGCGCGCACCGAATGCTTCACGCGCAGCGGGTTGACGATCACCCGGTCCTTGTAGAACTCCATGAAATTGAAGCCGCCAAACGTGGCCGCGTACTGGTCCTGCTTGCCACCGGCAAACGCAAGATCCACGCGTTCGATATCGTAAGCAAGTTGCGCGATGTCATATTCGCCGAGCGGAATCTGCAGGTACTCAACGAAGGCGTGGACCAACGCCACCACCATCGTCGACGACGAGCCCAGCCCCGATCCAGGCGGCGCTTCGGAGTGCGTCGTCACATGGACGGACAGTGGCACTCCCGCGTTGTAGTCACGAACGATACGGTTGTACACGCCGACGTGCAGCTCCAGCCCCTTGACCAGATCGAGCGAGGCCGCAGCCGCACCCAACCAGTGCACGGAGTTGTCCGCGGCCACCAGCTCGACGATGCCGTCCTGGCGAGGCGTAATCGTCGCGTACGCGAACTTGTCAATGGTGGCGTTCAGCACCAGCCCGCCGAAATCGTCGGAATACGGCGAAACGTCCGTGCCGCCGCCAGCAAGTCCAAGTCGCAGCGGCGCGCGCGCGCGCACCGTTCCCGGTACGTAAGAGGTCGTCATAAGCGATAAATCAATGGTTGAAATCCAGATCCTGCGCAAACACCTCACGAATTGCCGCGCTCGAGAAGTTCGCGGCAACGTAAGCGCGCCCCGCCTCTGCAACACGGAACCAGTTCGCGTCATTGCGCACCAGTTCGATCACGCTGGAGGCAAACACAGACGGGTCGTCGGTCACAGGCAGAATGTCTTCGAGACCCGCCAGTCCCTGAATGCCGACGGGAGTCGTCACTAGCGGCGTGCCAAAATTCATTGCCTCAACAACCTTGTTCTTTACGCCCGCGCCAAAGCGCAACGGCACCACGGCCACGCGGGCGAGCTCATACAGTTCGGCCAGCCGCTCGTCGGTCACATACCCGGTCACCACCACCTGAGGTCCGGCCAGCGCCTTCACCTCGTCGGTCGGATTGGAGCCGACCAACGAAAGCTGAATATGCGGCAGTTCGGCACTAATGCGCGGCATGATTTCGTTCACGAGCCACTTCGCTGCGTCAACGTTGGGCGGATGACCAAATCCGGCAACGAACACAATCTGGCTGCGCTCATGCAACGTTTCCTCGTTCTCGCTATCCGGACGCGGCTCGAAAAAGTAAGGCGGCAACACACGCGCCGCCACGTCGGGCGCCATCTTGTTGACGGTATCGGCTTCCGTTGCCGACGGGTAATACACCCGATCGACCGCGTTCCAGACTTTCAGCTCGAGCTGACGCTCGCGCTCAGCCTGGCGCAGCAATTTCTGCTCGCCCGATACCTCCGCCTGCTTCAAGGTACGCTCGAAGTGCAGGTCGTGGCCGTAGTAGAGCAACCTGGCAGCCGGTGCGTACTTGCGCAACGGCTCGATGAACGACTCGCTGATATGTGGACGATTCAAAAATGCGAAGTCGATGGTCTGATCGGTATTCTTGATCCATTCTTCAAAGCCGTCGATGAACTGCGGGCCGTAAAAGATCTCGACACCCATTTGCTGCAGCGGCTTCACATAGACTTCGTCGTACCAGAGATTCTGCGGCCAGAACTTGACGTTGAGCCCCATCTCGAGGAACACGCGAATGAAGCAGATAAGCGAACGCGAACCCGCATCGCGATCGGGCTGCGGAACATAGTGGTCGACGATCAGAACGGTCTTGCGGTTGCGCGTGCGATCACGCGCCGCGCTCAGGTGCGTGCCGTTGTCGAAGTGCTGCGCGTTGAGTACCTCGTGCCAACGTTCGCGAAACTTCTTCTGATTCTCGACCTGGTAGGCCTTGATGCCCGAGCCCGTGTCCGTTCCGTTCGAGACCCCTTCGTAGTGGACAATGACCGATTCCGGCTGGTAGTAGACCTTCTTACCCGCCTGACGGACCTTGAATGCCAGATCGGAATCTTCGCAGTAGGCCGGCACATAGTGCTCGTCGAATCCTCCCAGTTCGTTCCATAGCTCCCTTCGAAGCAACAACGACGCGCCCGATGAATAGTCGATTTCCTTGACGTAGTTGTAGGCGCTCCTGGACGGGTCGTCGAGACGTCCGAAATTCCACGCGGAGCCGTCCTTCCACATGATTCCGCCCGCTTCCTGCAGACGGCCATCGGGATAGACAAGCTTGGAGCCGACCATGCCGCAATCCGGACGCGTGTCGAACAGCGCGACCATCGAGTCGAGCCAGCCGGGCATAACTTCCGTATCGTTGTTCAGGAAGTAGACGAAATCGCCACGAGCGTGCGTCGCGGCGTAATTGCACGAACGGATGAAACCCAGATTCTTCGGATTCGACACAAAGCGAAGACCCGGGATCTCTTGCATGCGCAGAATGTCCGTGTCTCCCGACGCGTCTTCCGCAACGATAACTTCGATCGGAACCGCCGGCATATGCTCGACGATTGACCGAACGCACGCAAGCGTGTACGGCAAATTACCGTAAGCCGGTATGACAACCGAGACCAGTGGATTCTCCACCACCGGCAGCTTCAAGGCAGCGAGGATCGAGTCGAACTCTTCCGGCTTGATTTTCGGGCGCCCTAGAATCTGGGGCAACGGCGCGCGTTGGCGCTTCCATGTTTCGTAAAACACCACGCCTTCGAACAGCGGCCCGGCAACGCGAAATAACGCACTTGCAAGTGTGTTCTTTTGCCGGTGATTGAGAGGCAGCGACTTGTAAGCCTCCCGCGCCCAGCGTTTGGCATGGGGGCGAAGCGGCCGCAGTATCGGCGAAAAATCGCCTCGGACGAGCCGCATCAAGCCGCGCAACGGGCGCGTGATCTTCCATGAAGTGGATGCCTGGAGCCTTGCCAGTTCGCCCTGAACATAGCCGAGTTCCGCATGGAGTTCGTCTTGCACGTGGCGAATTGCGTCATACCGCTCAAGAACAGCCGAGCTGTCACCTTTCCTGGTCGATTTCAGCCGCTGAAGCTCCTCGTCGAGCGACAAGGCCCAAGCCGTCCGGTCATCAAATTCGGCTTGCAACCGGCGGATTTCCTTGTCGCGCGCGTCGATTTCGCGGTTCTGGCGATTCGCCCACGCCGCGAGTTCCTCTTGCCGGCTATAGAGATCGCTGCCCTCTTCAAAGAAGACCGATGCCTCCAGCCTGGGCTGTCCGTGCTCAGCATCCTTCGAGCAGACGGCCAGAAAATACATGATCGCGTCGAGTTTCGGTGTCCGCACCGTTACGCCGGCCTGATCGAGCGTCAGTGCGGAATACGCTGCGTCCTGGCGGTCTTCCGGGAGTATCACCGAACTCGTAGCAAGGCGCTGGCCATAGTACGTGACGCCGCTGAAATAGCGTTTCACCAGCGCGTCGAGTTCGGCAAAATACAGCTCCCGGACGTGAAACTCGTTCTTGAAGTTACGATCGTCCGAGTACACCTGCTTGTTGGGCGACGACAGGATAAGAAAACCACCCGGCTTTAGTACGCGGTGAATCTCCGCAAGCATTTCATCGTGCTGCGTCAGGTGTTCGAGCGTCTCGAACGAGACGACCGCATCCACGCTCGCGTCAGCCAGCGGAATCGCCGTTGCGCTTCCCTGCCTGAACGAGAGATTCCTGACATCACCGTAGCGCGCGACTGCATGCTCGACCGCCTCATGCGAAATGTCTACGCCCGTCACATCCTTAGCGTATTTGGCCAGAATTGCCGAGCCGTACCCTTCGCCACAGGCAATGTCCAGCACATGCAAACCCTTGACGGTCTGCGCGGCCCAACCGTACCGGTGCAAATGTTCATAGCGCATGTCCCCTTCTTCGGTCGGGACATACCGTTCGCCGGTGAACTCGATCACGCCAGTGACCTCTCTTTTTCGACGCTAATGCTCAGCATAGGGATGCCGATTAAGCCGTGACGCATTGTGCTGTCGACTGTACGGAACTGCAACGCGTCGTGTAGCCAATGCTGTTGTGTGTGATCGTCCTGGGTGCCGGATGCAACGGCTGCGTCAATGGAGTACGCGCCAACCGGCAGAATCGGCATGCGGAACCGGAATGAGGCAATGAACACTTCACCCTCACTTCCTTCAATGACGTCTTCGTAACTCAGGTGCGAATTGTCGCCGAACAGGCGTTGTCCCAACCTATCCTTCACGTAGAAACCAAATATCAATCCCGCCATCTGCTTGTGGACAGCGACTTTCAATTGCAGGGTAACCAGTTCCCCACCCTGCATGAGTTGGGTCTGCCGGCTGTCTTCGTCGATCAGTGAAACGTCGACGATCGAGGCACCACCTGCACCGAATGCGCTCTCGTGCGCCTCCGGATCGAATTCAAACACCTTGATCGAGTTCGCTGGCCTCAATTGATCGAGCCGCGGATCGACCACATCAAGTGCTTTCATTTTGGCCCGGGCCCGCTCGGACTTCGCCGCGGTCACGGCTACGCCCTGAGCCTTGCGATCGAGCACATGCTGCTCGGCCAGATAAGCCTCGACCACTTCTTTGGCCGATCCATCCATGCGCACCGAACCATGATCGAGCCAGACAGCGCGGGAGCACAGGCTCGTTACCGCGCCGACATCGTGGCTCACGAACAGCAGCGTTCCTGTCTTCTGAAATCCGCGCAAGAACCGCATGCACTTCTGCGTAAAACGCACGTCGCCGACCGACAGTGCTTCATCGACCACCAGGACATCCGCGTCGACGTGTGCCGCAATGGCGAATGCCAGTCGGACGTACATGCCGCTCGAATAAGTCTTCACCGGCTGCGACACAAAATCGCCAATCTCCGCAAACTCGATAATGGAGTCGTAGCGCTCTTTCAGTTGCTTTTCGGTGAGCCCATAAAGCATGCCGCTTAGATAAACATTCTCTTCGCCGGTGAACTCGGGGTTAAAACCGGCGCCAAGTTCAAGTAGTGCAGCGACACGACCATTACGCGTCACCTGCCCTTCTGTCGGGAAAAGCGTGCCGCAGACAAGCTGGAGAAATGTCGATTTGCCGGAACCGTTCTGTCCGATGATCGCAACGGTCTCCCCGCGCTCGATCGTCAGGTCGACCTTGCGAAGCGCCCAGAATTCACGGAAATACTCTTTCGGCTGTCTGCCGAACAATCGCGACACACGCGGAAAGATCATCTGCTTGAGACGATCTTGCGGGTCCGAATAAATCTCGTATCGCTTGCTGAGGCCCTTGACCTCTACTGCGGTTGGCTGAGCAGCATTAGAGGACATCGGCGAACCCTTTGCGCGTTTTTTCAAACCAGAGAAGGCCGAGCGATGCGACCACGTATGCAATCGCCGAGTACAAAAGCCAACCGGCCCAGTTGACCTGACCGCCCCAAATGGCAACTGTGCGAATCTGATCGATGACGAAAGTGAGCGGGTTCAGCATGATGATCGCTTGCAGACGCTGCGGCACCGACGAGAGCGGATAAAAGACGGGGGCCATGAACATGAGCAAGGACGACACGATACCCATCACCTGTCCCAGGTCGCGCATGAACACCCCGAAGGACGCCAGGAACCAGACGAGACCCGCTGTCAGGACGACAAAGGGCAGCAGGATCACCGGCACGAAAATCACCGTCCAGGGAATATGACCTTGCCAAAGCAGGATCGCGACTAACAGGATCACCGACGCCACCAGCATATGGAACAGGGCTGTTCCAATCGCAATCCACGGCAGCGTCTGCAGCGGAAAGACCACCTTCTTGACGTAGTTCGGATTGCCGACAACAAGCATCGGCGCACGAGTCAAACACTCTGAGAGCAAGGTGTGCGTAAGCACGCCGACGAACATGACAACGGCAAATTCAATGTGATCGGTGGAGCCAGCCCGCCATCTCGACTTGAACACGAAGCCAAACACAAACGTGTAGATGCTCAACATCAACAACGGCGTAATGAACGACCAAAAGAGTCCGAGAAACGAACCCTTGTAGCGGCCAGCAACCTCGCGTTTGACGAACTCCACGATGAGATGCCAGTTCTCCGTGAGCGAGTACACGACTGCTAGCGGATGCAGGAGTCGATTTGGTGATTCCATACCTGTTCCTATTTTCGATACCGAACGCGCTTACTGCTCCAGAAGATCGCCCAGAGCCAGCGCGAGCCCTTCGCGCCAATCGAGGCGACCGAGCCCGAAGCGCCGGTCGAACCTATCGTTGTCGAGGATGGAGTACAGCGGACGGCGCGCCGGCGTCGGATATTCGTCCGACGATATCGGCTCGATCGAGGTCGCCTTGATCGCCATCTTCCCGGACGCGCGCGCGCCCTCGATGATCGCCCTTGCGAATTCGTGCCATGTCGTCTGACCCGCGGCGGTCATGTGGAACAAGCCAGACTCGAATTCGCCGGCATTGCGCTCACGCTGCGCCTGCGCCACCACATGGGCCGTCAGATCCGCGATCATGCGCGCCGAGGTCGGTGCACCATGCTGATCCGCCACCACGCGCAGGCTCTCGCGCTCGCCGGCCACGCGCAACATGGTTCGCAAGAAGTTGCGGCCGCGCGGCCCGTACACCCACGTGGTCCGCAGCGTGAGCCAGTCTCCGGCCGCGTTTTCAATTGCCCGCTCACCGGCCAGCTTGCTCGCACCGTAAACGTTCAACGGCGCCACCGGATCAGTCTCGACGTACGGCGTGCTCGACGATCCGTCAAACACGTAATCGGTCGAGTAGTGGATCATCAGCGCGTTCTGCTCGCGTGCGGCCTCTGCCAGCACGCCGACCGCTTCAGCGTTCACCCGATGTGCGAGTGCCGCGTCGGTCTGCGCATTGTCAACGGACGTATAGGCCGCTGCATTGACGATCACGTGCGGGCGCACCGAAGCGACCAGCTGCGCCAGCGTCTCCGGTTTCGCCAGATCGGCTTCGTTGCGATCAAACGCGACCACCTCGCCAAGCGGCGCCAGCGCACGACGAAGCTCCCATCCGACCTGCCCGTTGCGGCCAGTCAGCATAATCCTCACGCGAATACCTCTGCTTCGGCGAGCGGCCGCCCTGCCGCATCTTTCGCGGCAACCTGAGGCGCGCCGTCGAGCGGCCATTCGATCCCGAGCGCCGGGTCGTTCCACAGCAGGCTACGCTCGTGCTCGGGAAACCAGTAGTCGGTTGTCTTGTAAAGAAACTCCGCGCTTTCCGAGGTCACGCAGAAACCGTGTGCGAATCCGGGAGGCACCCACAGTTGGCGCTTGTTGTCGGCGGACAGGTACACGCCCACCCACTTGCCGAAGCCCGGCGAACTGCGGCGGATGTCCACCACGACGTCCCACACTTCGCCGCTCACCACGCGCACCAGCTTTCCCTGCGGGTGCTGAATCTGGTAATGCAAGCCGCGCAGCACGCCCTTCACTGAGCGCGAATGGTTGTCCTGGACAAACTCTGCACGAGCGCCCGTTTCGCTCGCAAAGTCACGCGCATTGAAGCTTTCGTAAAAGTAGCCTCGCTCGTCACCGAACACTTTGGGCTCGATGATCTTCACGTCCGGCAAAGCGGTCGCAATTACATTGATGGCCATGCCAAGGGGTCCGAAAGTAGATTTTGCAGATAGCGCCCATAGGCGTTTTTCAACAGCGGAGCGGCCAACGTCTCAAGCTGCCCCGGGCTGATCCAGCGCTGCCGGAACGCAATCTCCTCGGGGCACGCGACCACCAGTCCCTGCCGCTTTTGCAGCGTGGCAATGAACGTTGCCGCCTCGATCAGCGAATCGTGGGTGCCGGTATCGAGCCACGCATAACCGCGCCCCATGATCTCCACATTGAGCGCGCCGTTCGCGAGATAGCGCGAATTGACATCGGTGATCTCGAGTTCGCCGCGCGGCGAAGGCTTGATATCCGCCGCGATATCGCAGACCTGCTTGTCGTAGAAGTACAGGCCTGTGACCGCGTAGTTGGAACGCGGTTTCGCCGGCTTTTCTTCAATCGACAGGGCCCGGAACTGCTTGTCGAACTCCACCACGCCGTAGCGTTCCGGATCGTGCACGTGATACGCGAACACGGTTGCGCCATCTTTCTGCCCGTTGGCGCGCTCAAGTGATTTCGCGAGGTCGTGTCCGTAAAAAATGTTGTCGCCGAGAATCAGCGCCGACGTATCGTTGCCCACGAAATCGCGGCCAATGATGAAAGCTTGTGCCAAACCATCGGGCGACGGCTGCACCGCATACTGGATGTTCATGCCCCACTGACTGCCGTCGCCGAGCATTGCCTCGAAGCGCGGCGTGTCTTGCGGCGTGGAGATGATCAGGACGTCACGAATACCCGCCACCATCAGCGTGGACAGCGGATAGTAGATCATCGGCTTGTCGTAGACCGGCAACAACTGCTTCGATACGACGTGGGTTATAGGATATAGACGGGTTCCGGACCCGCCAGCGAGAATAATGCCCTTGCGCGCCATGACGGTACCTTTACGCGCGCTGCGCGTAGTTGGTCTCAACCCACTTTCGGTAATCGCCGGAAGCCACTTCGTCGACCCACGCCTGGTTGTCGAGATACCAGCGCACGGTCTTCGCCATGCCCGTTTCGAACGTCTCCGCCGGCTTCCAACCCAGTTCGCGCTCGAGCTTGCGCGCGTCGATCGCGTAGCGGCGATCGTGGCCGGGGCGGTCCTTCACATAGCTAATCTGCTCTCGGTACGAGCCCTCAGCCTTCGGACGCAGTCCGTCGAGCAGGTCGCACAGCGTATGCACGACTTCGAGGTTCTTCTTTTCGTTCCAGCCGCCCACGTTGTACGTCTCGCCCACCTTTCCGCGCGCGAGGACTTCGCGAATCGCGCTGCAATGGTCCCCCACATAGAGCCAGTCACGCACGTTCTGGCCATCGCCATACACGGGCAGCGGCTTGCCGGCAAGCGCGTTGGCAATCATCAGCGGAATGAGCTTTTCTGGAAACTGATACGGACCGTAGTTGTTCGAACAGTTCGTGGTGAGCGTCGGCAACCCATACGTATGGTGATACGCGCGCACGAGGTGGTCCGAACCGGCCTTGGTTGCCGAATACGGACTGTTCGGCGCATAGGGAGTCGTTTCGGAGAATTGGGGGTCCGTCGGCGAAAGCGAGCCGAAAACTTCGTCCGTCGAGACGTGCAGGAAACGGAATGCGGTCTTTTCACCCTCAGGAAGGCCATTCCAGTACTTGCGCGCGGCTTCTAGCAGCGCAAAAGTACCAACCACATTGGTCTGAACAAAATCCGCCGGGCCATGAATTGAGCGATCGACATGGCTTTCCGCCGCGAAATGCAGAACAGCGCGCGGCCGGTGTTCCGTAAAAAGTGCGTCCAGCGCCGCAGTGTCGCAAATATCCTGGCGCGCAAACACGTGCTTCGGATTGCCCCGCAGCGATTGCAACGTTCCCAGATTGCCCGCGTAGGTCAACTTGTCCACGTTCAAAACGGCTTCGTCGGATTGACGCAACCAGTCAAGCACAAAATTGGCGCCGATAAAGCCGGCACCTCCCGTTATGAGGATCATGGAACTCCCTTTGTTGGCGCGAATACGCGGACACGTCCAGCGCTCCCCCCGTCGCCGGACGCTCAGACGAATGCTGAAAAATGGACTATTCGCGAGACAATACCGAGGTTAATCCAAACCGCATACTCTGACTCTGATTTATTAACGGCAATTATACGGGGCGGTCGAGCGAACGCCATAGCCCTAACATCCAGAAACAGCTTGATAATTTCCGCCCGACCCCACCCAACCTGAAATCAGGCGGAGGCTACATTATGTCAAAATAGCCTTACGCAAACGATTCACCCGACGTTCATCACACCCCCATCGTTCTCCTGTGATACCGTCACCCGATCCTCTGGCGCTCCACCACACCGCCCTAAGCCCAATTCGCACCCGTTTTCGCTTCAATGATCAAGCACGATCCGCTTCCGCCCCCCCTCGCTTTCGGCGACCTCCAGGGCTGCCTCTCACCATTTCGCGAACTGCTGTCCAAAGCTGCACCGTCCCCCGACACGCCGCTCTGGTTCGCGGGCGACCTGATCAATCGCGGGCCTGCGTCTCTTGAGACGCTGCGCGAAGTCATCGATCTAGGCGAGCGTAGCGTAGCCGTGCTAGGCAATCACGATCTGCATCTGCTTTCGGTGTCGGCGGGCATTCGCAAGTCGAAAAAGGGCGACACCATCGACGACATCCTGAACGCGCCCGACGCGGAAGACTTGCTGCACTGGGTGCGCCACCGCCCAATCGCGCACTACGAGAACGGCATGCTGATGGTGCATGCGGGAGTATTGCCGCAGTGGGACGTCGACCTCACGATGGAACTCGCGCGCGAACTTGAAAAAGCGTTACGCCGCGACAGCTGGCGCGAGACGCTCGCAGGCCTCTACGGCAACGAGCCGAATCGCTGGTCAAAGGACCTGAAAGGCATCGATCGCCTGCGCGTGACGTGCAGTGCGCTCACGCGCATGCGCTTTTGCGATCGCGACGGCGTAATGGACTTCTCGTCTAGCGGCGGTATCGATTCCGCGCCGCCGGGTTTCATGCCGTGGTTCGACGTGCCCGGGCGCAAAACCGAAAACATCACGGTAGTCTTCGGCCATTGGGCCGCGCTTGGCCTCACCTTGCGCAAGAACCTGATCGGTCTCGACTCTGGCTGCGTTTGGGGTGAGCAGCTTTCGGCAATCCATCTCGTCGACGATCCGCACGAGCGCATCCTCACGCAGGTCCCGTGCGAGAGTTGCCGCGCGACGAACGGCTAGATCACCCGAATTCGCGCAGGCGCACGCCTTCCGGCGTCAAGTCGCCTGCGCCGCGCTATGCGGATGCGCCGACGGCTCCGCACGCATTGTCTCCAACGCCAGCCCCACCGCCGCCTCCGCCTGCGCAGCCAGCTTGCGCCGGTCGTCCTGCGGCGGAATCGCCTCGCCCACATAGACGTGCGCGGTCAGCGGCCCGTCATTCAAGATCGCATCGAGCGACGCCTTGAGCGATACGTCGTCGATATACGCAGGCGCGAGCGACTGCCGCCCCTGCGCATCCTCGTAAAAGATGCAGAGCGGCTGCACCGGCCTGCCCGCCGACACCGCCGCCTGAAACATGTTCGTATGAAACGGTTTGAGCGCGCCCCCGTCCGATGTCGTGCCTTCGGGGAACACACACATCAGTTCGCCGCGTTCGAGCCGGGCCGCCAGTTCGTGCATGATGCGCCGCGCGTCGCTGCGCTTCTCGCGTTCGACGAACACGGTATCGAGATTCTTCG
The DNA here is from genome assembly GCF_024281035.1 of Paraburkholderia sp. Lineage (GTDB taxonomy): Bacteria > Pseudomonadota > Gammaproteobacteria > Burkholderiales > Burkholderiaceae > Paraburkholderia. Next base: position 13,066 of record NZ_JAMXLH010000048.1, on the reverse strand, counting down.
CAAACCAGCCGATCAGCGGCCAGTTGCGGATCTCGGCCTTCGAGACGAACGGCGTCGGCCGCCACGCGTTGATGACGTAGATGTCGATCCACGAAATGTGGTTGCTCACCACGAGCGCGCCCGCATCGATGCGGGCCGCGTCGTTGTGGACGACGAGCTTCATGCCGCACAGCGCGAGCATCTTGAGCGACCACGCGCGGTTCATGGCGTGGCGTTCGTCGGCGCTTGCACGCGGAAAGCGCAGTGCGACAGTCAACGCGCCACGCAGCAGATGGACGAGCAATCGGGCCTTGCGAACGAAGAGACTCATGGCGAATCAGACGAAAACGATATCGATTGAGGTGCGTGTCGAGGGATGTGTCGCAGACGGATTCAGGTGCGCTCGAAACCGATTCGCCCGGCGACGAGCGTAGCGCGCACGACAGCGGGCAGTTCGTAACCGAGAAACGGCGTGTTGTGCCCCTGGCTCTTGAGCGCGCGCGGCGCGACGTGCCAGTGCGCGTGGGCATCGAATACGCAGAGATCCGCATCCGCGCCCACTTCAATACGGCCGGCGTCAAGCTTCATGGCTGCCGCGGGCGCCGACGTGATGCGCGCAAGCGCCTGCGCGAGCGGCACGCGCGCCTCCTGCGCCCACTTCACCGTAAGCGAAAGCAAGAGTTCGAGGCCGGTCGCGCCCGGCGTCGCCTCGGCGAACGGCAGGAGCTTTTCGTCGTCGTCCACGGGCGTGTGGTCCGAACAGATTGCATCGATTGTGCCGTCGGCAAGTCCCGCGCGAATCGCTTCGCGGTCGCGCTGCTGACGCAGCGGCGGGTCGACCCGGAACTGCGCATCGAAATAGCCGATGTCCATGTCGATCAGATGCACGTGGTTCGCGCTCACATCGCAGGTCACCGGCAGTCCTTCGGCCTTCGCCGCACGCACGAGCTCGACGCCCGCCGCCGACGAGAGATGCATGACATGCACGCGCGCGCCCGTCACGCGCATCAGTTCGAAGAGCGTATGCAGCGCGATCGTCTCCGCGCTGACGGGCACGCCTGCGAGGCCAAGCCGCGACGCCACCGCGCCGCTCGCCGCCACGCCGCCCTTCGAGAGATACGCATCCTGCGGACGCAGCCACGCCGCGTAGCCATACGTGCTCGCATACTGGAGCGCGCGCAACAAAACCTGCGTGTCGGCGATAGGCTGATCGGCTTGCGTGAATCCGATGCAACCGGCTTCGGTAAGCGACACCATCTCCGTGATCACCTGGCCCTTCAGCCCCACGGTGAGCGCGCCAAGCGGATGGACGCGCGCGCGTTCGAGCTTGCCCGCGCGATACTTGAGCATCTCGATCAGACCCGCTTCGTCGAGCACGGGATCGGTGTCGGGCATGCACACGAGGCTCGTCACGCCGCCCGCGAGCGCCGCGGCCATTTCCGATTCGAGTGTCGCCTTGTGTTCGTAGCCGGGCTCGCGCAGACGCGCGCACAGATCGACGAAGCCAGGCGCAACATAGTGCCCTTTCGCATCGAGGGTTCTGTCCGCCTCAAAGCCTTCCGGAGCCGCACCCAGCGCGACGATCTTGCCGTGCGCGATATACACGTCCTGCTTCGTTTCGGTACCGGCCGCGGGGTCGATCAGCGTCCCGCCCTGAATATGGATCTTCATGCGCTGCCCTTGTTGATTGACCGGTTCACTCGCTTGTGCCCGCAACGATGCTCATCACGGCCATGCGCACCGCAATGCCGAAGCTCACCTGATCGAGGATCACCGATTGCGGACCGTCCGCGACCTGCGAGTCGATCTCGACGCCGCGGTTCATCGGCCCCGGATGCATCACGATCGCATCGGGACGGGCCAGCGCGAGCCGCTCGGGCGTGAGGCCCCAGCTTTTGAAATACTCCTGCGCCGAAGGCAAAAGCGCACCGCTCATGCGTTCGTTCTGCAGGCGCAGCATGATGATGACGTCGACGTCCTTCAGCCCCTCGTCGAGGTTGTGAAAGACACGTACGCCCATTTGTTCGAGCCCGCCGGGCAACAGCGTGCGCGGCCCGATCGCGCGCACTTCGGGCACGCCGAGCGTCGTGAGCGCATGAATGTCCGAGCGCGCGACGCGCGAGTGCAGGATGTCGCCGACGATCGCCACGCGCAGGTTCGTGAAATCGCGTTTGTAGTGGCGGATCGTGTACATGTCGAGCAGCCCCTGCGTGGGATGCGCGTGACGGCCGTCGCCCGCGTTGATCACATGCACATGCGGCGCGCAATGCTCGGCGATCAGATACGGCGCGCCGCTCGACGCATGGCGCACGACGAACATGTCGGCGTGCATCGCGGAGAGATTGCCGATCGTGTCGAGCAGCGTTTCGCCCTTGCTCGTCGACGATGCATTGATGTTCAGGTTCAGCACGTCCGCCGAAAGGCGTTTAGCCGCGATTTCGAAGGTCGTGCGCGTGCGCGTCGAGTTCTCGAAGAACAGATTGAACACCGACTTGCCGCGCAGAAGCGGCACCTTCTTCACATCGCGGTCGGTCACGCTCACGAACTGCTCGGCGGTATCGAGAATGTGCGTGACGATCCTGCGCGGCAGGCCCTCGATCGTCAGCAGATGCTTGAGTTCGCCGTTCTTCGTGAGTTGCGGATTGCCCTTCAGGAAGCCGTAGCGAAAGGGTTCGTTATCGGCGGATTCTGGAGTGGACTGGGAATTCATCGCTAAGGTCCTTTGCATGCAGGGCCGGGGTCGAACGGAATGCGTGCGACGTCGATGCCGTCGCAACACGCACGCGACGCGCGGATCGAACTGACACCATCAGTCACCATCGTGCACCATCAGGCGCCGCCCGCCGGCGTGACGTGAAACGCGAAACGGCCGTCGGCGTCGCGTTCGAGCACGAGCGTCGCGTCGGCGGCCACCTCCGCGGCGCCGCCTGCGAAGCGCGCCGCCACCGGCAGTTCACGGCCGCCGCGGTCGGCCAGCACCGCCAGCTCGACCGAGGCGGGGCGGCCGTAGTCGTACAGTTCGTTGAGCGCCGCACGCACGGTGCGGCCCGTGTACAGCACGTCGTCGACCAGCACGATGCGGCGGCCCTCCACTTCGAACGGCAACGAAGTCGGGCTCGCCTGGCTGTGCAGGCCTTTTTTGGCGTAGTCGTCGCGATGAAGCGCGACGTTGACGACGCCCCATCCGCTCGCGCCGAGATCGCGTGCAAGCCGCGCCGCGATCCACGCCCCGCCGCTATGAATGCCCGCGAGCGCGACGCCATCGGGCGCGCTGAATGCATCCGCGGGATACGCAGCGCGGATCTGGTCGAGGACGGCGCGATAGAGCGCCTCGGCGTCAAGCGTGTCGCTGGAGCTCATGGCGTGGGAGCGGAGAGTTCGTCGAGGTATTGCTGGAGGATCACGCAGGCCGCTTCGGCGTCGAGCTGGTTCTTGCCTTCGCCGCGTTCGCGCAGACGCGCCTCGGCATCGACAGACGAATAGCGCTCGTCCACCCACACCACCGGCAGATTGAAGCGTCCGTTCAGTTGATTGCCGAAGCGTTTGGCCTGCTGCGTCATGGCGTGCGGCGTGCCGTCGGGGTGTGACGGCAAGCCGACGACGAGCAGATCGGGCTGCCACTCGCGCAGCAGCGCGCCGACGGCTTCGAAACGATAGTCGCGGCTGCGGTTTTGAATCACGGTGAGCGCACGGGCGCTATGCGTGAGTGCGTTGCCGAGCGCGACGCCGATGCGTTTTTCGCCGTAGTCGAATGCGAGCAGGGTGGCTTCAGCAGCGCCACGCCCGGTAGCCACGCTCATGCGTGACCCGCTTCGCCCGAAAGCATCGACGACGAGATGCCGAGCAGCGCGAGCGCCGCATCGAAGCGCTCTTCGGCGGGCACGTCGAAGACGATCTTCGGATCGGCCTCGACCGTGAGCCAGCCGTTGCGCGAGATTTCGTCTTCGAGCTGACCGGCGCCCCATCCGGCGTGGCCGAGCGTCAGCAAGAAACGCTCCGGGCCCTTGCCGTTCGCGACGGCTTCGAGCACATCCTTCGACGTGGTCATTTCGAGGCCGCCCGGCACCGACATCGACGATGTGTAGCTCGTGCCCTCCTCGGGCGCGTGCAGCACGAAGCCGCGCTCGGTCTGCACGGGGCCGCCGAAATAGACGGGTACGTGCAGGAGCGGCTCGATTTCGAGCTTGAGGTCGATGCGGGAAAAGAGGGCCTGCAGATCGATGTCCGTGGGACGGTTGATGACGAGACCGAGCGCGCCGCGCTCGGAATGATCGCAAAGATAGACCACCGTTCCTGAAAACGTGGGGTCCGCCATGTTGGGCATGGCGATCAGGAACTGGTTGGTCAAATTGATGCGATCGTTACTCTTGGACATGGTTTGAATTCTAGCAAAGACGATGCGGAATGGCGGTGGCGTGCCGGGGTGTCTTGGGGTGCCTCGAGCCGCCGTGTGCGGGACCGCCCGGCGCGCCTGGAAGGTGCCGGCGCCCTGCGCCCTGCCGCCACAATGCTTACCGCTGGGTGCTCACTCTAACACGCAGGCGCACCGCGCCCGAATCGCCTGGGACGGCGATGGCGCCGATCGGAGCATTTCGTCGGATCTACGATGAAAGGGCGCGAGAAGGCGGCGGGCAATGCGTCTTGTCTGCAAGCTCGATGCCCGCGTGCGCCCGGATGTGCGCGAATGTGCCCGCTAGTGTTGCGGATTGCCTGGTGCAGCAACAGGGCCGGCTGCCGCCCGCGCGCCCGTGATTGCCGCGCCGAGCGCGCGCACAGCAGCTGTCGCATCCGGTTGCGCGATGCCTGCCGCGATCTTGTGCAGCATCGCGCGCAACGTTTCGCTCGCCTGCTCGAGCACCGCGCTATCCGGTGCCGAAATCGCGCTGGCCGCCCGCGACGGCTCGCCCGTCCCGCTCGCAGCGCCGGTTGTCGCCCCGGTTGCCGCCCCGGTTGCAGCCCCGCTTGCCGCCGCGTGCGCGGTGCGCCGCCACGCGAGGCCGAGCGCGTCGGCAAGCAGCCCGACATGCCCAAGACCCAGCGCCCAGGCCGCCGCGCCAAGCTGGTATGCCGCGTCGCCAGCGAGCAGCGCTTCGGCGGCATCGCTTTGCGCGTGCCCGGACCACGCACGGGCATGGTCCGCCAGCGCGACCATCGAAGCGTCGGCCGTCTGCAGGAAATCCTCGTACGCATTCGCGTTGAGCGCGAGCACGCCGAGTTCGCGCGTGTGCGCGACACGCGACGCCGTGGCGTCGGCCTGCGCGGTTTCCGCCTCCCAGAGCGCCTCGGATGCCTGCGTACCGGCAACATGCCAGTCCACAGTCAGGCCGTAATCGTGCAGTAGTTCGACGTCGACGGTGTCTTCGGCCGCCGCGCCGAAAAGCGCGTAGTCGCGCCACAAAAGCGCGAGCGTCGTGCGCACGAGCGATTGTGGCGCGACGCGCAGCCCATGCGACTGATCCGCGAGCAGTAGATTGCAGCGCGCGTAGAAGCGCCGCATTTCGTCGTCGCCCCACAAGGTCGCGCCGAGCCGCAACGCGCGCGCGCATGCCGCCGCGAGACGCCAGTAATCGTAGGGGTCGGGGCTGGCGAGTTCGGCGAAACAGGCGTCCATCTCGTCGAACGCCGCGTTGGCCAGCGCCGCCACCGCACGGCCGCCATTGGCGAGCCGCATCTTGAGCGCGGGCAGCAGCGCCGCCTCGTAACGCGCGCGGATCTGTGCGAGCTTGTGCGCGGGCTGCGCGCGCAGCGTTGCGGACGCGATGGGCCGGCCAAGCAGCGCGACATCGTCGTAAGCGAGCGACACACCCGGCGTATGCTCGGCAACGAGTTCGAAAAGCGCCTGCTGCCGCGCATAGAGCGCCGGTGAGCACGACAGCTCGCGCAGATTGTGACGCTCGAGCGCGCTCATCAAGTCGGCGATCGCGTCGTGAAAAAGCGTGCGCACCGCTTCATCTCCCTCGTCTGCCGCCGCGTGGCGCGACGGCTGGCCATGCGGCGCGGCTGTCCCGCCGAGCGCCGAAAGCGCGAAAGGCGACGCGAGCAGGAGCGTGTCGGCGAAACGTGCCGCTGCGAGCCATCCGGCTTCACGCAACGCACGCCCGGCATGGAGCAGCGGCGTAGTGACGTCACCGCGGACGTCGCCGTGCGTGTCGAACGCGCGCTGCGCCTCGGCGAGCGCGGCACGCGCGAGCGGCACATGCGCACCGCGCGGATTGGGCAAGGCTTCGAAACGGGCGACGGACGTTGAACGAAGGTTCATAGGACAGCGCCGAAAGCGATTGCGGACCGATGCGGCGGCCAGGATGGCCAGGGCGGCCTGCGTGCCGCCTCCCGGCGCAGCACGCCGGATGCCGGACAGCCCGGCTCGCAATCGGACGAAGAGAGGCTTTACGCCAGCGCGACAGCCGGCGATCAGGCTATCTGAGCGGCTATCTCAAAAGACGTGTGTACATAGGGCGCGCCAGCAGCGCGCCCTATGTACACGTCGTCAGATCTGGACCATCTCGAAATCCTCCTTGCGCGCACCGCACTCAGGACAGGTCCAGTTGATCGGAACATCCTCCCAGCGCGTGCCGGGCGCGATGCCTTCCTCTGGCAAACCGGCTGCTTCGTCGTAGATCCAGCCGCAGATCAGGCACATCCAGCTTCTATATTCCATTCTTATGCCGCGTCGAAAAGTCCAAAAGAAATGGTCGGGAGACAAGAGCCATGATGGTACCGTGTTGCCGATTTTGTGCCTAGCAACCCGGTTGCTGTAATCGTCTTGCATCAGTTGCGGGGCGCGCGGCGCCGCGCCGCACAAAAACCCGCATGCCGCTAACTTCATCCGTCCCCGGACGCGCCGATAATGCGCATAATTGGAGACGCGGCGCGCTCCCGCGCCACGCTACTCCACACTCGTCACGCACATGCCCAGCGACACGCCTCCCATCGTCCTCACCTTCGGCCTTTCCGATCCGACCGGCGGGGGCGGCCTGCAAGCCGACCTGCTCACGCTCGCCAGCATGGGCTGCCACGGCGTGAGCGTGCTCACCGGCTATACCGTGCGCGATTCGGCGGGCTGCGACGAAGTCACCGGGCTCGACCCCGAAGTCGTCGCGACCCAGGCCCGCATGCTGCTGGAGGACATGCCCGTCGCGGCCTTCAAGGTGGGCGCGGCTACGCGCGCGGAAGTGGTGAGCGCCATCGCCGAAGTGGTGGCCGACTACGACGACATCCCGCTCATCCTCGCCCCCGACTTCACGCTCGACGACGAACACGTGCTCGCCGCCGACGAACTGCGCGAAGCCATTGCCGATCTGCTCGCGCCGCAAACCACGCTGCTCGTCGCTGATGCCGCGACGCTGCTCGCGCTCGCGCAGCCCGACGGCGACGCCGAAGCGCCCAGCGTCGATGCGGCAATCGCGCATCTGCTCTCAACTGGTTGCGAATACATCCTTTCGATGGAGACGGGCACGCATCGCCTGGTCAACACGCTGTTCTGCGAGGACGGCCAGTTGCGCCAGGATCTGTGGGACCGTGCGACGCAGCCGATGCTGGGCCTGACCGACACGCTCGGCGCGGCCATCGCCGCGCTGCTGGCAAACGGCCAGGAGCCGCCCGAAGCCGTGCGCGAGGCCCAGGAGTATGTGTATCAGGCCGTGCGCCGCGCGTTTCGGCCCGGCATGGGCGCCTGGTTGCCGGATCGCTTTTTCTGGGCCCGCAGCAACGACGACGACACGAACGAAAAATCACGGAAATCCGGCGGCGACGTGCCTCCCGCGGGCGACGCACCGCACTGAAGCCGCGGTCTTCCCGCAGTCTTCCCCGCCAAAGCGGTTGCAACCCTGTCGATGAAAGTGTCGAGCGGAGGGTCGCCGATATCCGCAAACGGCCGGGATATAATTTATACATTTCCAACGCGATCGACGTTTGCAACGATCGCTTCGGGCCGACCCGAAATTCTCAACAGCACGAATTGAGTGTGTCCTATGTCGATGGCAGGCGGATCGTCCAAACTTCGGAGTATCACGGTCGCCGATGCGGCTGCCGACGAGTTGCGCCGGAGGATCATGTCCGGCGAGTATCCGGAGGGATTTCAGCTCAAACAGGACGCGCTCGCAGTGGAAATGGGCATCAGCCGTATTCCGATTCGTGAGGCGCTCGTCCAGCTGGAAGGCGAAGGGCTCGTCAAGAGCGTGCCTCACAAGGGCGCTGTGGTGTCGGAACTTTCGATTTCCGAAATCGCCGAGCTATTCGAGTTGCGCGGTTTGCTCGAACCGCGTCTTCTGAAGAAATCCGTACCAAAGCTCACGCCAGCGGATTTCGATGAAATGGACGGCATCATCGCCGAATATCGACGCGAATTGCATGCCCAGCACCAGGCGCGATGGGGTGAACTGAACACCCGTCTGCATGCGATCCTGATGTCGAAGGCGGATCAGCCCCGCACGTTGGCGATCGTCAACTCGCTTCTGCAGCAAACGGACCGCTACACGCGCCTCCAGCTCTCCCTCAGTGCGCAAAGCACCAGACGCGCCGAAGAAGAACACGACGAACTGGTACGGCTGTGCAAAACAGGCGACATTCGGGGCGCCGCCGCGCTACTGAAACGTCACATCGACAACGCCTGCGAAGAGCTCAAGCAGTTCATCGCGTCGCGGCGACGTCTTTCGGCGTGAGACTCCAAGGCCATATCGGCCTCTTCTAACGCCCCGCCACACCCTCGCTTATCTCTACGCCACGACGAGGTCTGCCCCATGCGAAGCGTGGGCGACCCTGGCGTTCGCGTCTGCCGAAGACAATCCACAATCGCCGCCGTGTTTGCCGGCAGGCCGCCGCAAAGGCCCGCTCCGGCAGTCCCCAAAAAAATAGATTGTATAAAATATACGCGAGGATTAGTATCGGCACATCGCGGCCGCTTCCCCTGCATCACTGCACCGATGCGCCTGTGATTGGCCTTAATTCCCAATTCTTCAGACTATTCAGGAACGCGTGATGTCTTCCAATATCTTCGAAGGTACGATCCCGGCACTCATGACCCCCTGCACCGCCGCGCGCAAGCCGGACTTCGACGCTCTCGTGGCCAAAGGACGGGAACTCGTGGATCTCGGCATGAGCGCGGTTGTGTATTGCGGTTCGATGGGCGACTGGCCGCTCCTCACCGAGTCCGAGCGCCAGGAAGGCGTCGCGCGCCTCGTGGCGGCGGGCGTGCCGACGGTCGTCGGCACCGGTGCGGTGAACTCGAAGGAAGCGGTTTCGCACGCGGCCCATGCTGCGAAAGTCGGCGCGCAAGGCTTGATGGTCATCCCGCGCGTGCTCTCGCGCGGTTCATCGCCTGCTGCGCAGAAGGCGCATTTCTCCGCGATTCTCGCGGCCGCACCGGCGCTGCCCGCCGTCATTTACAACAGCCCCTACTACGGCTTTGCCACGCGCGCGGATCTGTTCTTCGAACTCCGTCGCCAGTTCCCCAATCTGGTTGGCTTCAAGGAATTCGGCGGAGCCGCGGACATGCGCTACGCGGCCGAGAACATTACGTCGCAAGACGACAACGTGATTCTGATGGCGGGCGTCGATACCCAGGTCGTCCATGGCTTCGTGAACTGCGGTGCGACGGGTGCGATTACCGGCATCGGCAACGCACTGCCGCGCGAAGTGCTGCAACTGGTGAAGTTGAGCAAGAAGGCGGCTGCCGGCGATGTCACGGCCCGGCGCCTCGCGATGGAACTGGATACGGCGCTCGCGGTCTTGTCGTCGTTCGACGAAGGCACGGACCTGGTCCTGTTCTACAAGTATCTGATGGTGCTGAATGGCGACAAGGAGTACACGCTCCATTTCAACGAAACGGACGTGCTCAGCGACGCGCAGCGCAACTATGCAGAAAGCCAATATGCCCTGTTCCGCAACTGGTATCGCGAGTGGTCCAAAGGTCTGCAAGACTAGTTCGTCCCGTTGAACCATAAGTGAAGCGGCCCGTCATGGGCCGCTTTGCGCATAGGCACGCCGGACGGAACGAAAAGAAAAAACTCAGGCGTCGGCGATATCGGCGGGCTTGCCGCCTCGCGCCCGTGGATGCCGCAACGCGCGATACTGGCTCGGCGTGATGCCGACCGTGGCCTTGAACTGGCGCGTGAACGCGCTGTGATCGTTGTAGCCGCAACGTGTGGCGATATCCGTGATGCTCAGTTCGCCCGCGAGCAGATCGGAGGCCACGTCGAGCCGCGTCTTCAGCAGCATCTGGCGCGGCGTGAGATGAAACACCTTGTGGAAATAACGCTCGATCTGCGCCACGGACAGATGCGTGAGCGCGGCGAGATGGGACACCTTGAGCGGTTGCGCGTAGTTGTCCTGGATGTGGCGCGCGGCGATGGCGAGGCGCTGATACGCATGATGCGTGCCCTTCGCGGCCTGCAGGTCGCGCGAAATGCCCGCGAGGCCCAGCACGTTGCCTTGCGCGTCGTGCAGCGGAACCTTCGTGGTCAGGCACCAGCCGGGCTGGCGCCCCGGATAGAGATGCAGTTCGAGCTGGTCGATGAGCTTGCTGTCCTGGCGCATGATGGCCTCGTCCTGCGCCGTGTAGAGCGCGCCGAAACGCAAGGGAAACACCTCTGCAGCCGTCTTGCCGAGCAGCGAACGCTTGTCCCTGAAGCCGCAGCGCGCTGCGAGCGTCGTGTTCGCGAACACGTAGCGGGCTTCCCGGTCTTTTACAAAGAACGCCACGTCGGGCATGGTGTCGAACACGGGCTCCAGCAGCGCATAGTGCGCCACCATCTGCGCGAGCGTGGTGTTTTCAGCGACGACGAGCAACGCCTGATCGGCCATGAGTGTAGACCGCGGTGAAGAACGCGGTGAGGAACGCGGCGACGAATGGAAAGGGATGGCGAAACGCGGGCGCACCGGCCGTTTATTGTGCCGCTTGCCTCAACGAGCCGAGCCCGCATTTCCCCACCGACGCATACGCCGCGCGTCGCGCTCAGTCCTCGGTCTGGGCCGCCAGCAGCGTGCCGATCCGGGCCGGCGCGAGCGGCGGACGCGGTATGCCCTGCGTCCAGCCGAAACAGAACGATGCGGCGGTGCCGCATATCTTGCCCTGGCACGGTCCCATGCCGCAACGGGTATGAAGTTTTGCATCGCGCCACGAGCGATGCTGCGCGACGTCGCCGAATGCCACGTCTTCGCAGCGGCAGAACGTCGTCTGCGGGGACGCGAGATCGCGTAGACGCGCGTCGAGCGCAAAAGCCTCAGACAGACGCGCGGCGAAACGCCGGTAACGCTCGCGCTCGGCAAAGCGCGCCTGCGCGCGCGCGCGCTCCCCCAGTGCGGCATGCGCCGCGATACACCCTTCCACGGCCGACAGCTCCATGCCCCCGACGCCCGTGCACTCGCCGGCCGCATACACGTGCTCGACCGACGTCGCCTGCCAGTCATCGACGACGATCACGCTATCGCGCACACCGGCGAGCGGCTGATCGTCGATCCGGCAACCGAGTTCGGCCCCCAGCGACGTATTCGGCACGAGCCCGTACGCGCATGCGAGACGATCGCACTCCACGCTGACCTCTTCGTTGCCGCGCTGCACGCGCACGTGCGTGAGCCGGGTTTCGCCGCACGCCTCGATCACGTACGAGCCGCACCAGTACGGCGTCGCACGCAGATCGAAACGCATGCGCAGCGCCTGGCCGAGCTTCGCTGGCGTGTGGACCAGTTGCGCCGCGAAGCGACGTACGGAAGCCGCGCCCGCCTGCTCGACCAGCGCGACAACGCTGGCGCCCTGCGCGCGCGCGGTGATTGCAGCCGCCAGCAGCAGCGGCCCGCTGCCCGCGATCACGATGCGCTCGCCGCGCACATCCATGCCGCCCTTCACGAGCGCCTGCAAGCCGCCCGCTCCGGTCACGCCGGGCAGCGTCCAGCCGGGATAAGGCAGGAAGCGCTCGCGCGCCCCGCTTGCGATGATGAGCCGGTCATAACCGAGCACGCGCGCATCGTGCGCGTCTTCGGCGAGCAGTTTCCGTTCAGGCAGCGCCTGCACGATGCGTGTGCCCGCCAGCTGCGTGAGCGCGCCGCGCCGCACAAGCGTGTCGATGCGGTCGAGCACCGTGCGTGCGGGAGCGCTGGCGCGATGGTGCGGGCCCTGACGCCAGACCTGTCCGCCCGCGAGCGCGTTATCGTCGACGAGACCGACACGCGCACCGGCCTGCGCCGCGGTCAACGCCGCGTTCAGTCCGGCCGGTCCGGCGCCGACGACAAGGATGTCGAAATTCATGATTCGGTCCTTCCGGTGCACACCGTCATGCCTTCTGCGCAGAGCGTCTGGCACGCGAGGCGATGCCGCACGCCGTCGATCGTCACGCGGCACTCCTGGCACACGCCCATGCCGCACAGCGGACCGCGCAACTCGCCACTCACCGAACGGCGCGTGATCACGCCCGTCTTCGCGACTCGCGCCGCCTGCGCGACAGCGGCCACCACGGAACTGCCCGGCGCAACTTGCACCGTTTGCCCGTCCACCGTCACCGCCAAAAGCGCCTCAGCCATGGGCGGCCTCCTGTGGCGCACAGCGCGCGGGCAGATACGGGGAAGCGTCGATCGGCGTCGTGCCGTAGCTCATCTGGGCGGCGATGAGCCTGGCCGTAGCAAGAGCCGTCGTCACACCGAGCCCTTCGTGCCCGGCCGCGACCCAGGTCGCAGGATGTAGGTCCGCGGCGAACGGGCCAGCCGGTCCGATCAGCGGCAGGCCGTCGCTCGAAGCCGGGCGAAAACCCGTCCACGCGCGAATCGCGTTGAGGTCACGCAGCCCCGGCAGAAAGTGCGCGGCGCGCGCCAGCATGCGCGCAAGCACGGCGGAATCGATCGCCGGATCGACCGTGTCGAACTGGCGCGACGAGCCGATCAGCAGCTGCCCGGTCGGGCGCGGTTGCACGTTGAACGCGACCGAGGTGCCGCTCGCGTTGTGCGCGCTCTTGATATAGCCGAGTTCGAGGATCTGGTGACGCACGGTGCCGGGATAGCGGTCGGTGATGAGCAGATGCCCCTTCTTCGGCTGCAACGGCAGACCCGGCAACAGCCGCGCGGCATCGAAGCCGTTGGCGACCAGCACCGCGCCCGCCGC
>NZ_JAMXLH010000047.1 GCF_024281035.1 Paraburkholderia sp. | reverse complement strand
GAGATTATGAAGAATCTTTTTCGCTTCGTCAACCCCTTTTTTGCATCGCTGCTCAAAAGCTGCTGACTGCGCGCCGCCCGTTTCTGCGGCGGCCTCCGCCGTCCGGACGCCTGTTTCATCACGTCCGCACTGCGAAGGGGGCGAATCTTACCCCTCACCACCGCCCTCGCGCAAGGGGGGCGCGTAGAAAAATTTTCTACCGGCTTCCCGTGAGCGCCGCCAGCGGCACAGCCTCCGCTATCGCCGCAGCGCAACCCGATGCCGCGCACGGAACAGTCTAGAATATGAGGCTCTCCGCATTCCAATACATAGATTTATGCGCTCGCGAATCGCCAAACGCCTCCCTCCGGACGCCGACAAACTTGTCGGCCTGTCGCTCGCCCTGTTCGCCTCGGGCAGCCGCACCGAAGACCGCTTCTGGGAAGCCAAGCTCGACACGCTGCTAGCGAAGGTCGTGCGCAACGGCAATCAAACGACCCTCGACGCCGCGCTCGATCACCTGCAGCAAAATCATCCGGACGCATACGGCGCGCTCGCCGACATGGCCGAAACGCACAGCGAATCGTTCGTCGTCGAACACGACGGTACGCAATTTGAGGCACTGCTCGTCGCCGCGCCGGTGCTTGCTTGGACACGCTATGTCATTCCCGCAGGCCCGCTGAAGGCCGACAATGCCGACGCCCTGCGCACGCACCTGCAGGCACACGTGCTCGCAAGCGGTACGCGCGTTGCGATGGCCCCCTACCTGTACAGCATCGATCAGTTGCCGCGCCATCACGTCGAAACCTGGCGTCTCGCACAGCAACTCGCGCAGGCTGCGCTGAGCGGCAGCGCCGCGAAGATCAGCTCGAGCGAATTGCCCGAAACGTCGCCCATCCTCGCCGATCCGCGCTTCCTGCTCACCGTCGTAGCAGCACCCGTCGGCGAGCCGCTCTTTCGCTGGCAAGAGGAGGAGCATGGCTCGCGCATCGAGCGCAGCCAGTGCCTCGAACAATGGGCGACGCAGGGCGGCGCCAATCTCGCAGTCGTGATGCCCGGCTGCGAGTTCGAGTGCCTGCTGCCTGACGCGTACTACTCGGCCTGCCGCGACGCCGACGAACGTGTGCGCCCGCATACGATCCGCACCGCCGTCCGTTATCTGATCGACACCACCGGCGCCTCCGCGCAGGACCTGCGCGCCGTGGTTGCGGGCTTCGGCGAGCGGCGCGTCGACGAATACCGGATCGGCTTCACACGGCGCGGCAGCAACGATGTCCTCTATGGCGTCGTCTGGCCGCTGTATGGCCGCGAGAATGGCGACGCGGACATCGACGAAGAACCGACCGAAGAAAATGGCGGCAACGGTCCGCTCGAAGAGATCGTCGCGCTGCTCAAGGAGTCGGGCATCACCGAAATCCGCCGTCACGCCGGCCGTTTCGAGCCAGAGTATTGCGATGATTGCGGCGTGCCGCTCTACGCAGACCCGCTCGGCGAAATCGTCCACGCCGAAATGCCGGAAGATTCCGAGCCCGTCCAGCCGCACTTCCACTGAGTCGCGCGTCAGATTCCTACCCAGTCCCGCCTTCGCGCGGGACTTTTTTTGCGCGGTAAGTCTTACACCTTCTGGACAGTCCACGCGATGCAAGCTTTTTGTCATCATGGCGCTGTTGGTCCAATTCCGCAGGCGAGTACAACGTGCGCGCCACGCATCCATTCGAGAGGTCGTCAGTCACAGGAGGGTATTTCATGCGGTTCGCAGTATTCAATCCGGACGCCGAAAGGCGCGAAGGACTCAAGGCACTGCTAAGACAGATCGATCGGCGCGCGCGCTTCAACGACGCTCCCGACTGGCGCAGCGCCGAACGCGTGATGCAACGCTTCACCCCGAATCTGTTCGTGATCGACTGGCATCACGGCATCCGCGCCGGCGAACTGAAGAATTTTGCGAACCACCACCGTACCCTGCCCATCGCCGTGCTCGTGGATAGTGCGGAGCCGCCCTCGGGCGTGCAGGCGCTGCTCGACGAAGGCGCACGCGGCATTATCCGGCGCACCACCGACTCGATCCTCATCGTCAAGCTGCTCGAACTCATTCTGCTAGGCGGCGATCACCTGCCCGCCGACGTCCTTCGCGAGCCGTGGCGCTCTCCGCCCTCTCTGCCCTCTCCGGCCCCACCGCGGCATCCGGGCAGGAGCGACACACTGGTGCGCGGCCGGCGCGCTGTCGTGCGCCTGTCACCCCGTCAGGAGCAGATCCTCCGCTGCGTCCACATGGGCAGCACGAACAAGATGATCGCCCGCGCGCTCGGTATCAGCGAAGGAACGGTCAAGATCCATCTGACGAGCATCTTCCAGCAGCTCGGCGCACCCAACCGCGCAGCGGCCGTCGCGATCTACAACGGCCTGCTGTCGAATCAGCTGGAGGTGTTGCGCGCCCAGGGCGAGCCGGCGCCAAAGCCCGTGCATGGGCATCACGGCGTGGTGCCGCTGCGGCCGCGCGACGCAGAGCCGTTCCGCTATCCGTTGCTGGCAGGCGACAGCGTCGAGACGCTACCTGCGCTACCAATAGCCGCAGAACCCAGCTGCCCGTGGGGCACATCCGGTCTCGCACAGTGCGCCGAGGCATCCGCCAGCAGCGCAAACGCCGAGGAGGATCCGCCCGCGACACCCCGTGCACACGTTTCGCCGCCCAACGAGTAATATTGAGACATGGGGTTCCTATATACGCCGCTGCCGTTATGGTTCGTAGTCGCCGGGTGGATTGTCGCCCTCGGCGTGCTCGCGCTCGCGTTGTGGAACAACCCGTTCAAGCGGCTTCAGGACGCGACGCTGCAGCACGTGTGGCTTGCGATCATCGTGGCCGTGGCCGTACTGTGGGCCAGCAACGCCTGGCTCGAAGACGGCACCGTGCTGCACCTGATCGGCGCCACGCTCGTCGTGACGCTCTTCGACTGGGGCCTCGCGCTCGTCGCCATGGCCGTGGTCGTCGCACTCGCGGCGCTCGTCTTCGATACACCCTGGGACGGCGTCGCGCTGACGTTCCTTCTGTTCGGCGCCGTCCCGGTCGCCATCTCCGCGCTGCTGCAGCGAGCGTGCACGGCCTGGCTGCCGCGCAACCTCCTCATGTTCATCGTCGGGCAGGGCTTCATTTCGCCCGCCATCGCCGTTTCGATCACCGCGTATCTGGCACTCGGCACCCATATCGCACTCACTGGCGGCTCGATGCTCGTCGTGCCGGCAAGCTACGCGTTCAGCGTATTTCTGCTGGCATCCGGCGAAGCATGGTTTACCGGTATGGCGACCGCGCTTATCGCCGTCTATCGGCCCGCATGGGTCACGACCTACGACGTGCGCCGATATCGACTGGGTGGCCCGCGCACTTGAGAGTCCGCTCCACGGAATCGCTGCCCACCTACGCTAAAATGCTGCTCCGACAGAACTCGCGCGACCTCGTGTCGTAGCGGGGTGGCCCGTACCACTCGCGGCAAGCCAGCGAGTCAAAGGCCAGGAAAATTATTTCAGGATTGAACTCTCCGGCACGTCGCAAGCTCTTACCGTGTCTCACGTCACACCGCACTCCTACACCAAGATGGACCGCAACTCTGCATCCCACCGGCTGCTGGTCACAGCCGGACGGCTTGCTGCATGCACCGCGAGCCTCGTGTTCGCCTTCGCACAGCCAGCCCGTGCCGATCAACTCGATCAGCACAACGACCTCGTCAACTCCTTCGTCAACCAGATGCACGCCGATCCGCTGGTCGCCGACTGCGCCGCGCACGGCCATTTCGTCGCCAGCACATCGACAGCGCTCGATCACGTGGAATTTCCGCCCACCTCGTTCGACAGCGCCCATTCGAGCGTCACGCCCTGGAACGACTCGTTCGACAACGGCAAGCAGCGCGTCAAAGTCGACACGATCGTGACCGTCGAGGGCGTCGGCATTCCGCAGAACAGCAATAACTCGCCGTACGATCTGAAATTCCGCTGCGGCTACGTCGGCAACCAGATGCTCGCGTTTAGCTGGAATGACCCGGTGCCGCCCGCGCGTGCGCACGGCGGCTCGCACGGCAAGGGCAAGCACGGAGCGAAGAAGTCGACCCACAAGGGTTCGAAGAAGGGTGTTTCGAAAAAATCGAGCCACAAGCCTGCGGCAACGAGCAGCGCCAAAAGCGGCTCGAAGCAAGCCAGGTCGGCGAAAAAGAAAACGACCAAGGCCTGATGCGCCGCATCGGCGCCGAGCGACAAAAAAGGGGAAGCGGTTCGCACCGCTTCCCCTTGTTCTTGCGTGCGTACGAGCTTACACGAACGTCTCCACGTGATGCAGGATAGCCTGCAGCATCGCGGCGCCGAGCGCGGCGCTGCGCTCGCCATTCCAGCCGACACGCTCGTCCGGCAGGTTGGCGTTGTCCTTGAACGGCATCTCCAGCGTCAGCGACAGGCACCCGTATTGGTGGCCGATGTACTTCGACGCGAGCTTGAGTGCGTCCTCGCGATAGCGGCTCGACTCGTAACCATGCTGATCCTGAAAATCGGGACTCGCGATCTTGAATGCCTCGATAAAGGCCTTTTGCTCGACGCGCTGCTGGTCGGTAAAGCCCGGCAGCATCTCCGAGCCTGCCACGAACACATAAGGCAGCGTTTCGTCGCCGTGGATGTCGAAGAAGAGATCGACGCCCGTCGCTTCGATCGCCTCGCGCACCACCAGCACTTCGGGGCTGCGCTGCGCGTCCGGCTCCATCCATTCGCGGTTCAGGTTCGCACCTGCGGCGTTGGTGCGCAGGTTGCCGTGCACGCTGCCGTCCGGATTCATGTTCGGGACGATGTGGAACACCGCACGGTCGTAGAGCTTGCGCGCGACCGGATCGCCCGCCCAGTCGCCCCAGCCCGCGAGACGCTTCACGAGCCCTTCGACGAACCATTCCGCCATCGACTCGCCCGGATGCTGGCGCGCGATGATCCAGACCGTCTTCTTCGGCTTGCCATCCGGCGTCGTGTCGCCCGCCGTGCCGAGCGTGAGCAGCGACATCGGCCGGCCCTCGACGGTCTGGCCGAGTTCAGTGAGCGTCGCGTGCGGCAGTTGCTGCAGCGCGCCGAGGAATTCTGCGTGACGCTCCTCGCTATAAGGCTCGAAATACGCGTAGTAGATGCTGTCGAAGTCCGGCGTGTGATCGATCGTGAGCTTCTGGCCGTCGTACGAAGTCGGCACGCGGAACCAGTTCACACGGTCGTAGCTCGCCGCGGCCTGGTAGCCGCGCCAGCCTTCCGCAAACGCGCAGGCCGCCGCGTTCTCGAACGTCATCACGCAACGCTCGCCGCGCGCGCCCGAGAGCCGGAAGTAGAACCATTGGGCGAACTCGGACTGATTGTCGGTGCGCACGCGCAGGCGGATATCGTCGGCGCGCTCGCACGACAGAACTTCGATCGCGCCCGCGTCGAACTGGCTGGTAATGGAAAGCGTCATGGCTGTTTTCCTCGCTTATTCGGCAATGCGCCGGCGAAATACGTAAGTCGAATCGTTCGATGCATCCGCAACGAACGTGTAACCTTCGGCGTCGAAGCCCTTGAGCCCTTGCGGCTCGGCGATGCGATGCTCGACCGCATAACGCGCCATCAGGCCGCGCGCGCGCTTCGCATGGAAGCTGATAATTTTGTACCGGCCGCCCTTCCAGTCCTCGAAGACCGGTGTGATCACGGGCGCCGCGAGCTGCTTCGGCTTGACCGACCTGAAATATTCGTTCGATGCGCAGTTCACGATCACGCGCGCGCTCTTCGCGTTGTGTTCGAGCTGCGCGTTGAGCGCATGCGTAATGCGCTCGCCCCAGAACGCATAGAGATCCTTGCCGCGCGCATTTTCGAAGCGCGTGCCCATTTCGAGGCGATACGGCTGCAGCAAATCGAGCGGACGCAGCACGCCATAGAGGCCCGAGAGCACGCGCACGTGCTGCTGCGCGTAGTCGAGGTCGGTGGCGGAGAGCGATCTGGCGTCGAAACCCTCATAGACGTCGCCATTGAAAGCGAGCACGGCCTGCTTCGCGTTGGCCTCGCTGAACTCTTTCGACCAGTCGGCATAGCGCTGGAAATTCAGGCGCGCGAGTTGATCGGAGATGCTCATGAGCGAGCCGATCTGCTGGGGTGACAAACGGCGCAGGCCGTCGATCAGTTCGGCTGCGTCTTCGACGAAAGCAGGGATCGTGTGGGTTTCGATGTGCGCCGGCGTGTCGTAATCGAGCGATTTAGCTGGCGACAGAACGATTATCATAGAGGCTTGCAGGCACGCAGTGCCGATGTTCAAGGCGAAAGCCCGATTGTAGCGAATGTCACGAATGACCGGTTTTCAGCCCCAGCCCTCCGCCACCGTACTGTCCGCGGTTCTCGATTCGAACGTGTGGCTCGACATCCTCGTGTTCGACGATCCACACACGCGCCCGATCCGCGCCGCGCTCGAAAGCGGCGCGCTACGCGCATTGATCGACGCGCGCTGTCTCGCCGAACTCACGCATGTTCTGGACTACCCGCACCTCGCGCAACGCGGGGTCGAAAAGGCCGATGCGCTCGCCAGCGTGTCGCGCCTCGCCGACCTGATCGTCCCGCCCGCCCTGCCCGACGACGCACGGCCGTTGCCGCTGTGCCGAGACCGCGACGACCAGAAGTTCCTCGAACTCGCGCGCGCAAGCGGCGCGGCATGGCTCGTCTCGAAGGATCGCGCGGTGCTCAAGCTCGCGAAGCGCATGGCACGCGACTTCGGCTTTCGCGTCGCGACACCGGGCGCTTTCATCGACGAAACCGGGCTCGCCGCCGCGCAATCCGCCTGCGCCTGATGCGCCTCGCGCACGGCAATCACGCGGGAACGCGCGGATTTGCCTGCATATGCCTACAATCAGGCTTTCCCGATTGAACGTCCACCGTCTGCCCGCGCCATGAACGCACCGCATTTGCCGCACGAATCTTCGTCCACGCCGCTCACGCCCTCATTCCCGTCGCGTCTGCCGAACGTCGGTACGACGATCTTCACCGTGATGAGCGCGCTCGCCGCAGAAAAAGGCGCCGTGAATCTGGGCCAGGGCTTTCCCGACTTCGACTGCGACGCGCGCATCGTCGACGCAGTCGCGCAGGCCATGCGCGAAGGCCACAACCAGTATCCGCCGATGGCCGGCGTGCCCGCGCTGCGCGAGGCGATCGCCGACAAGATCGCGCACGTCTACGGCCGCCGCTACGACGCGAACACCGAGATCACGGTGACGGCGGGCGCGACCCAGGCGCTGCTGACCGCGATCCTGTGCGCGGTCCATCCGGGCGACGAGGTGATCGTCGTCGAGCCGACCTACGACAGCTATCTGCCGTCCATCGAACTCGCGGGCGGCAAGCCCGTGTTCGTCACGCTGGAAGCACCCGATTACGCGATTCCGTTCGACCGGCTCGCTGCCGCGATCACGCCGAAGACGCGCCTCATCCTCATCAACACGCCGCACAACCCGACGGGTACGGTGTGGCGCGCCGAGGACATGCGCCAGCTCGAGGCGATCGTGCGCGGCACCAACGTGCTGATCCTCTCCGATGAGGTCTACGAGCACATGGTCTACGACGGCGCGCCGCACGAGAGCGTCGCGCGCTATCCGGAACTGGCGGCCCGCAGCTTCATCGTGTCGAGCTTCGGCAAGACGTATCACGTGACGGGCTGGAAAGTGGGCTACGTGGCCGCACCCGCGCCGCTCACGGCCGAATTCCGCAAGGTGCATCAGTTCAACGTGTTCACCGTGAACACGCCGATGCAAGTCGGTCTCGCGCACTATCTACGCGATCCGAAGCCGTATCTGGAACTGCCGGCGTTCTATCAGAAGAAACGCGACTTCTTCCGCGCGGGTCTCGCGAACACGCGCTTCAAGCTGCTGCCGTGCGAGGGCACCTATTTCCAGTGCGTCGATTATTCCGCGATCAGCGACCTGCCCGAAGCCGAGTTCTCGAAGTGGCTCACGACCGAGATCGGCGTGGCCGCGATTCCGGTCTCGGCGTTCTATCACGAGCCGCATGAATCGGGCGTCGTGCGCTTCTGTTTCGCGAAGCGCGAAAGCACGCTTGCCACCGCGCTCGAACGTCTCGCGCGACTCTGACGAAGCCGGCGCGATGCATCCGCGAACGACCCTGCGTTCCCGATCATCGCGCGAGGCCGCAGCGGAACGCGGCGGCATGTTGCGCATACTGCAAACGACGCCGCGCAATCGTCGCTTACGCGTTGGCCGCGATATACGCCTTGCGATCGGCGTTCACGCGCTGCGCCGAGGGCCGCTCGCCGATCAGCTTCAGGTACGCCTTCCAGTCGATCCCCGCCTCTGCCACGAGATCGACGCCATAGATCTTCTGCGTCGCCGACGCGACGAGCGGCAGGCTCACGAAGGTCGCCGCATCGGCCACGCCGAATTGCTCGCCCGCCACATACGGCGCGAACTTCGCGAGCCGCTTGAAAGCGGCGATATAGCGGCGCAGACGCTTTTGCGCCGTCGCCTTGACCTCGTCGCTCACCGTGCCGCCAAAAAACGCCTCGACGTAGAGTTCGCGCGCTTCGAGTTCCAGATGGGTTTCGACGAACGTGATGAGTTCGCGCTCCTTGGCGGCCTGCCACGGATCGGCCGAGAAAATGCGGTGCTCGGGAAAGCGCGCGTTCAGATACTCGACAATCACTTCCGATTCGCACAGAAAGCCGTTTTCAGTCTCGATGAACGGCACCTTGCCCGCGGGCGAATGCGCGCGCAGCGCCTCGTCGAGCGGCAGCTTGTCGATCACCTCCTCGAAGGCGATGCCGTACTCGAGCAGCACGAACTTGACCTTGTTGAAGTAGTTCGACAGCGCGAAACCGTGCAGCTTGATCATCCTCGTTTCTCCTTGAAGACAGCGCTGCTGCGAACAGCGCCGAAATCTGTTGCCATAGAAATGTACGACCGTGCTATTCTAGGACACTCATGGAGTGAAGTTTCCAATGACTTCCCATTATTTCTACATTGAGACAACCGGCATCGTAGTCGCGGCAGCAGCCGCGCGCGACAAACTTGCCGATACGTTCGCCCGCCTCGCAGCCGCCGGCAAGGCGCACGGCGCGTCGATCCTGCCTGGCGCCGCCCGGCGCAACGAACCGCGCGGCACACTGCGCAACCAACCAGACGAGGTCCGCGCATGAGTGCCGAACTCCGCAGCAGCCGGCCGCAAGGGCATGAATCGTCGCTCGTCCTCACGCTGTCGAACCCCGGCGCACGCAACGCGCTCCATCCCGACATGTACGCCGCCGCCATCGAAGCGCTCGACGCCGCCGAGCGCGACGCGTCGTTGCGCGCGATCGTGCTGACCGGCGCCGACAACTTCTTTTGCGCGGGCGGCAACCTCAATCGCCTGCTGGAGAACCGCGCGAAGGATCCATCGGTGCAGGCTGCCAGCATCGACATGCTCGCCGAGTGGGTCAACGCGATGCGCCAGTCGAGCAAGCCCGTGATCGCCGCGGTCGAAGGCGCTGCGGCAGGCGCAGGCTTCTCGCTCGCGCTTGCCGCCGATCTGCTGGTTGCCGCCGAGGACGCGAAATTCGTCATGTCGTATTCGCGCGTGGGCCTCACGCCCGACGGCGGCGGCTCGTGGTTTCTCTCCCGCGCGCTGCCGCGTGCGCTCGCCACCGAACTGATGCTCGAAGGCAAGCCGGTCGGCGCCGCACGGCTTGCCGAACTCGGCGTCGTCAATCGCCTCGTCAAGCCGCACACGGCGCTCGACGCCGCGCTCGCATGGGCCGACGATCTCGCCGCTGTCTCGCCGAATTCGGCTGCGCGGATCAAAGGTCTGGTCAATGTCGCCGACACGCAGCCGCTCGCCGATCACCTGATCGCCGAACGCGAGAATTTCGTCGCGTCGCTGCATCATCGCGACGCGCTCGAAGGCATCACCGCGTTCCTCGAAAAACGTCCACCGGTCTACAAGTAGATGAGCGATTTCCAGATGCCCGCGCGTCGCCGCATCTTTCTGATGCGCCACGGTGACGTCACCTACTTCGACGATTCGGGCCGCGCCATCGATCCCGATACCGTGCCGCTCAACGAGAACGGCCGCGCGCAGGCGAAGGCGGCAGGCCGCGCGTTCGCCTCGCAGGCGCGGCGCTTCGACCGTGTGATCGTGAGCGGCCTGCGCCGCACGGTCGAAACGGCGCAGCATGTGCTCGAAGAAACCGGCCAGCAGATCGAACTCGAAGTGCAGCCCGCGTGGGAAGAGATTCGCGGCGGCCGCCTCGCATCGATTCCGCCCGGCGACGTTGAGAACGCATTCCTGCGCGCGTTCGATGGCATCGTCGCCGAAGACACGCGCTTTCTCGGCGGCGAAACCATCGGCGAACTGCTCGACCGCGTGCTGCCCGCGCTCGCCGCGCTGCGCGCCGATCCGTCGTGGGACACCGCGTTGCTCGTGCTGCACGGCGGCGTGAACCGCGCGATTCTCTCGCACGCAATCACCGCAGGCGGGCGCACGTTCTTCGGCCATCTGGCGCAGGCGACGGGCTGCATCAACGCGCTCGACGTCGGCACGGCAAGCGGCGACTGGATCGTGCGCACACTCAACTATGCGCCGCCGTCGCCGCTCCATCACGAAACGCGTAACACGACCATGGAAATGCTTTACGCGCAATTCCTGCGCTTTCGCCCGCGCACCTAGCGCGCGGCATCCATAAACAAGAGGGGGAGACAAATATGGCGCAAGCCAGCCCGGATGGAGACACCCCGAAGCAGAAGTACAACCCGGCGCCGGCCCCGAGCGATTATTCGGCGTTCGAGGGCACGCGTCCCGTGGCAGAACGGCAGCGCTTCGACATCGAAGCGCTAACCGCCTGGCTCGCGGCGCACGTCGACGGGTTCGCCGGTCCGCTCACGGTCGAGCAGTTCGCGGGCGGCCAGTCGAACCCGACGTTCAAGCTCGTCACGCCGCAACGCACTTACGTGATGCGCGCCAAGCCTGGCCCGAAAGCGAAGCTGCTGCCGTCGGCGCACGCGATCGAACGCGAATACCGCGTGATGGATGCACTCGGCGCGACCGATGTCCCCGTCGCCAGGATGCTCGCGCTGTGCGAGGACGAAGCGGTGATCGGCCGGGCGTTCTACGTGATGGAGTTCGTCGAGGGCCGCGTGATGTGGGATCAGTCGCTGCCCGGCATGTCGCGCGAAGAACGCGCGGCGATCTACGACGAAATGAACCGCGTGATCGCAGCGCTGCATAACGTGTCGCCCGAAGCGATCGGCCTCGCCGACTACGGCAAGCCCGGCAATTATTTCGTACGTCAGATCGATCGCTGGAGCCGCCAGTATCAGGCGTCGCAAACCGAGCCGATCGACGCGATGAATCGCCTGATCGAATGGCTTCCGCAGCACGTGCCCGACAACGCGGGCGCGCGCATCTCGGTCGTGCACGGCGACTATCGCCTCGACAATCTCATCTTCCATCCGACCGAGCCGCGTGTGCTCGCGGTACTCGACTGGGAGCTTTCGACGCTCGGCGACCCGCTCGCCGACTTCTCGTATCACTGCATGGCCTGGCACGTCGATCCGGCGCAGTTCCGCGGCATCGGCGGACTCGACTGGGCCGCGCTCGGCATCCCCGACGAGCAGCACTACGTCGAGCGTTATTGCGCGCGCACCGGTCTCGAGATTCGCGGCGACTGGAACTTCTACCTTGCGTACAACATGTTCCGCATCGCCGCGATCCTGCAGGGCATCATGAAACGCGTCGTGGACGGCACAGCGGCCAGCGCCCAGGCCGTCGACGCAGGCGCTCGCGCACGGCCCATGGCGGAACTCGCGTGGCGTTACGCGCAAAAAGTCCGCTGAAGGTCCGAAGAAACACTATCCGCACGACAGCTATTTTCCCGGCGAGGTTATAGATGAACTTCGATTACACACCGAAAGTGCAGGCGCTGCGCGAGAAGTTGCTCGCGTTTTTCGACGAACATATTTACCCGAACGAGCACCTCTTCCATGAGGAAGTCGCACGCAATCGCGCGAACGGCAATGCATGGGTGCCCACCGAGATCGTCGAAAAACTGAAGCTCAAGGCACGCGAGGCGGGCTTGTGGAACCTGTTCCTGCCCGAGTCGACGCGCGGCGCGGGCCTCACGAACCTCGAATACGCACCGCTGTGCGAGATCATGGGCCGCGTGCACTGGGCACCCGAAGTGTTCAACTGCAGCGCGCCGGACACCGGCAACATGGAAACCATCGAGCGCTACGGCACCGAGGAGCACAAGCGCCAGTGGCTTGCGCCGCTGCTCGAAGGCCAGATCCGCTCGGCATTCCTGATGACGGAGCCCGATGTCGCTTCGTCGGATGCGACCAATATCCAGACGCGCATCACGCGCGACGGCGACGACTACGTGATCAACGGCGTCAAGTGGTGGTCCTCGGGCGCGGGCGATCCGCGTTGCGCGGTCTATATCGTCATGGGCAAGACCGATCCCGACGCACCGCGCCACGCGCAGCAGTCGATGATCCTCGTGCCCGCCAACGCCGAGGGCATCACGGTGCGCCGCCCGCTCACCGTGTTCGGCTACGACGACGCACCGCACGGCCACATGGAGATCACGCTCAAGAACGTGCGCGTGCCCGCGTCGAACGTCCTGCTCGGCGAAGGGCGCGGCTTCGAGATCGCCCAGGGGCGGCTCGGGCCGGGCCGCATTCACCACTGCATGCGCCTCATCGGCGTCGCCGAACGCGCGCTCGAATACATGACCCGACGCGCCCTCACGCGCGTGGCGTTCGGCAAGCAGATCTCGGCGCAGACGGTCACGCAGGAACGCATCGCCGAGGCGCGCTGCATGATCGAGCAGGCACGCCTGCTCACGCTCAAGGCCGCGTACATGATGGATACCGTCGGCAACAAGGGCGCGCGCGGCGAGATCGCGATGATCAAGGTCGTGGCGCCGAACGTGGCCTGCCAGGTGCTCGACTGGGCGATCCAGGTGCATGGCGGCGCGGGCGTGAGCGGCGACTTTCCGCTCGCCTATGCGTATGCGCACGCTCGCACGCTGCGCTTCGCCGACGGACCCGACGAGGTTCACCGCAACGCAATCGCCAAGCTCGAATACGGGCGCTACAAGGAACTCGACGCAGCTTCGCGGCGGTAAGTCCGCGTATGCGGGAGGGACGCGTGCTCACGTTCTGCATCCCTCATCGAACTGTGCTCTAATCTGCGCGAGTTGAGGCGCTGCGGCCGGGCCGCGGTGCTCCCCGTCCACAGTGCCATGGAGACACAATGATCGATGTCTATAGCTGGGCCACGCCGAACGGCCACAAAGTGCATATCATGCTCGAGGAAACCGGCCTCGAATACCGCGTTCATCCAGTCGATATCGGCGCGGGCGACCAGTTCCAGTCCGACTTTCTCGCCATCAGTCCGAACAACAAGATTCCCGCCATCGTCGATTCCGAAGGCCCGGTTCGCGCCGACGGCAAGCCGTTCTCGCTCTTCGAATCGGGCGCGATCCTGATTTATCTGGCGGCGAAAACCGGCCAGTTCATGCCGGAAGACCTCGCTGCGCGCTACGACGTGCTGCAGTGGACCATGTTCCAGATGGGCGGACTCGGGCCGATGCTCGGCCAGGCGCACCACTTCCGCATCTATGCGCCCGAAAAGATCCAGTACGCCGTCAACCGCTACACGAATGAAGCGAAGCGGCTCTACAACGTCATGGAAACGCAGCTCGGGAAGACCGAGTATCTCGCCGGCGACGAGTACACCATCGCCGACATCGCCGCATTCCCGTGGACGCGTTCGTGGCAGAACCAGGGCATCGATCTCGACAGCCTGCCGAACGTGAAGCGCTGGCACGAGACGATTGCGGAGCGGCCTGCGGTCAAGCGTGGCGTGGAGGTACTCGCCGCCGCGCGCAAGCCGATCAGCAGCGACAAGGAGCGCGAAATTCTGTTCGGCGCGACGCAGTACGCAAAGCACTGAGCGCACTCAAAGCGCAGCAAAAACGCTTGAAAAGCGCATAAAAGAAGGGGCGTCCGGCAACGCGTGCCGCACGCCCCTTCGATTCGATGGTGTTCCGATACGCGCCTGTGCCGATGCACAGGCGAACGCGATCAGAAGTAATGCCGCGTAATGAACTCGGCCACGCACGCGGGCCGTTCGCTGCCCTCGCACTCGATGGTCGCGTTCCACGTCACCTGCACGCTGCCGTCGGCGGCATCTTCCGCTTCCTTCACGCCAAAGCGCGCGCGCACCTTCGATCCGACCGGCACGGGTGACGTGAAGCGCACGCGATTGAGCCCGTAGTTCACCCCCATACGCTGATGGATCTTCACAGTCCGCGCGAGCAGCGCCGGCATCAGCGAAAGCGTGAGAAAACCGTGCGCGACGGGACCGCCGAACGGCGACTCGCGGCGCGCGCGCTCTGCATCGACGTGAATCCACTGGTGATCGCCGGTGGCTTCGGCGAAGTCGAGCACCTGCGGCTCACCCACCTCGATCCAGCCGCTCACGAACGGCGTGCCGCCCGCGAGCGCGCGCAGCGTCGCCACGTCGGCAATCTGGACAATGCCGCTCTCGCTCATGATGCGCTCCCCGGATGCCGCAGCCCGAACAGGGCCTTCGAACGCACCGTGACGATGGTTTCGCCGTGCTGGTTCACGCCGTCCCAGCGCGTTTCGACGATGCCGCGATCGGGCTTGCTCGACGACACGCGCTTGCTGACGATGGTGTTCGTCATGGTGAGCGTGTCGCCGACGCGCGTCGGCTTGAGCCAGCGGATCTCATCGACGCCGGGCGAGCCCATCGAGGTCGAATCGCCCAGGAAGTTGCGCACGAGCATGCCCATCATGACCGAACACGTATGCCAGCCGCTCGCGACGAGCCCGCCGAACATCGACGCTTCGGCGGCCTCCTCGCTCATATGGAACGGCTGCGGATCGAACTGCCCGGCGAACTGCACGATCTCCTCGCGCGTGAACGTATGCGAGCCGACCGTGTACGACCTGCCGACTTCGAGATCTTCGTAACTCACAGTCATCGTTGCTTTCCTCGATGTGGCCGCGCTCGTGCAGCCGCTTGTACAACCGCTTATGCAGCCGCTTGCGCGAAGCCCGGCAGCGCGGTGAAGCGCTCCAGATGATGATCGACATCGCCAAGCGTCGTTTCGATGATCGCGAGGCGCTTGAACAGGTGAGCCGCCGCGACCTCGTTGGTGACGCCCATGCCGCCATGCAATTGCACGGCCTGCTGGCCGACGTAACGCGCCGCCTGCCCCACGCGCGCTTTCGCGGCGGAGATCGCACGACGGCGCTGGTCAGGCGACTCGCTACTGTAGCGCGCCGCGGCGAGGTACGTGATCGAACGGGCCTGCTCGGCGTGAATCAGCATGTCGGCCATGCGGTGCTGCAGCGCCTGAAAACGCGCGATCGGCACGCCGAACTGCTGGCGCGTCTTCGTGTATTCGACGGTCGCACTCGTGAGCGCGTCAATCGCACCGAGCGCTTCCGCGCACAGCAGGAAGGTCGCGTAATCGGCAATGCGCTCCCACGTCGCTGCCCCAACGGACTCGCCGCCCAGCCGGCGCGCGTGCACACCGTTGAACTTGAGCGTCGCGGCGCGCTGGCCGTCGATCGTGCGGTAGTCGCTCACATCGACACCGTTCGCGCCGCGCGCGACGACGAACAGCGCAACTTCGCCCGCAACACGCGCCGGGACGATCCAGTAGTCGGCTTGCGCGCCGTGCTGCACGACCGACTTTTCGCCCGTGAGCGCAAAGCCGTCGCCCGTTTCCTTCGCCGTGGCGGCGAGCGAGAACAGGTCGTAGCGCGCATCGGGTTCGTGGAAAGCCACCGCGAGGCGCACTTCGCCAGTGGCCACGCGCTCGAGCAACGCTGCATCTTCGCCTTGCGCATCGCCCGCGAGCCGGAGCGCTTCGACGCCGACCGCCGTCGCCCAGTACGGCTCGACAACCAGCGCGCGGCCGAGCTGCTGCATGACGGCCAGCATGTCGAACGGCGTGCCGTCGAAGCCGCCGTGCGCCGACGGCACAGGCAGCGCCGTGAGACCAAGCTCGACGAACGCATTCCAGTGAGAGGCCGAGACGCCTTCGGGCGTCTTCACGATCGCCTGGCGCGCTTCGAAGCCGTAGTTCTTGTCGAGATAGCGACGCAGCGCGTCGGAAAGTTGCTGTTGCTCTTCGGTGAAATTGAAGTCCATTGCGCCGCTCCTCAGATCCCCAGAATCATCTGCGCGATGATGTTCTTCTGGATTTCGTTCGACCCGCCGTAAATCGACGTCTTGCGGTAGTTGAAGTAGTACGCCGCGAGCGGAGCCGCGTCGTCGTCGCCGCCTGCGGCGTGCGGGTGCTTGCCCTCGAGGAACGCCGGATCGAACGGCGCGGCCAGCGGACCGACCGCATCGAGCATCAGCTCGGTCAGCGCCTGCTGGATTTCGGTGCCCTTGATCTTGAGCATCGACGCTTCGGGACCCGGGCCACGGCCGTTGCCGCTGCTCGCGATCACGCGCTCGGCAGTCACTTCGAGCGCCATCAGTTCGATTTCGACGGCGGCCACGCGCGCCGCAAAGACCGGGTCGTGCAGCAGCGGTTTGCCGTTTTTCTTCTGCTTGAGCGCGACGCTCTTGAGGAATGCCAGTTCGCGGTTCGATGCGCCCACGCGCGCAATACCGGTGCGTTCATGACCGAGCAGATACTTCGCGTAGGTCCAGCCGCGGTTCTCCTCGCCGACGAGATTCTCGGCCGGCACCTTCACGTCTTCGAAGAACACTTCATTGACTTCATGGTCTTCGTCGAGCGTGATGATCGGGCGCACGGTGATGCCCGGCGTTTTCATGTCGACGAGCAGGAACGAGATGCCCTCTTGCTTCTTTGCGGCGGGATCGGTGCGCACGAGGCAGAACATCATGTCGGCGTGCTGGCCGAGCGTGGTCCAGGTCTTCTGGCCGTTCACGACATAGTGATCGCCGGAATCGTCCTTGACCCGTACGGCGCGCGTGCGCAGCGAAGCAAGATCGGAACCCGAGCCCGGTTCTGAATAGCCCTGGCACCACCAGTCGGTGCCCGCGAGGATACGCGGCAGGTAGTAACGCTTCTGCGCTTCGCTGCCGTACTTCATGAGCACGGGCGCGACCATCGACACGCCGAACGGCAGCACGATCGGCGCACCGATGCGCCCGCATTCGGCGTCCCAGATGTGGCGCTGCACTTCGGTCCAGCCCGGGCCGCCCCATTCGACGGGCCAGGCCGGCGCCGACCAGCCCTTCTGGCCGAGCAGGCGGTGCCAGCTGACGATGTCGTCGCGACTCAGGCGTTTGTGGTTGAGTACCTTGTCGCGCAGCGTTTGAGGCAGATTGGCCTCAAGCCACGCGCGGATGTCGGCGCGAAATGCGTCGTCGGCGGGGGAATAATCGAGATCCATGCGCAGTGTCTCCTCGCCGCAGCCAATGCCGCCGCGGCGAAGGCCCGCATGGTTACTGCAGCGAGCCCTTCAGCGCGGCCGGAACCGGCAGCGGCATCACATCGATGCCTTCTTCGACAAGAGCTTGCGCATCCTCCGCGGTTGCGACTCCGCGGATGTTGCGCGACGGCGCTTCGTTGTAGTGCATGCGCCGCGCCTCCTCGGCGAAACGGTCGCCCACGTTCTCCGTCTTCTCCAGGACCTCGCGCAGTGCACGCAACGCCAGACCTTGCCACTGTGCGGCCTGTTGCTCCGCAGGTTTGGCGCCCGGCTCGGTCGCACCGGACAGATTCAGCCGGGGCGCGGACGGCAGGCGGCTCACCTCGGTGGCGCCGCACATCGGGCATTCGACCAGCTTGCGCGCACGCTGCGACTCGAAGTCGTCAGCGGAGGCGAACCAGCCTTCGAACCGATGGCCGTCTGGGCACTGTAAATCAAGGACCTTCATGGGGAATCGGGGCTTAGCAGCGAGTGTAGCGCAAAATTCAGATTTGTGAACGGTCGTTCAGAAATTTTCCAGCCGCCCGGAGTTTGCCTGGAATCTGCCTGGAATTGGGCGGGTGCACGATTGTAGCGCCGTGCGGCGAGCGCCGCTGACCGCACACGTTGAGCGCCAACAAACGCAAACGGCGGCCTTGCGGGCCGCCGTCGATCGATGCCCACGCATGACAGCGTGGATTCAGCCCTTCTCGACCTCGCCGAGCGGCCAGGTACCACCACTACCGCCAAGCGCCTTCTCCAGCCAGAACGTGCCGATGATCGTCTTCACATCCGTGATCTGGCCGTTGCGCACCCAATCGAGCAATTCGGGCAGCGTCGTCGTGAAGGTTTCGAGGAATTCGCCTTCATCGAGATTGGCTTCACCGGCGATCAGACCGCGTGCGAGATAGATGTCGATGAATTCCGTCGAGTACGAAATAACCGGATGAATACGCGTCAGGTAGACATACTCGCGCGCCGTGTACCCCGTTTCCTCGCGCAATTCGCGCTTCGCACACGCGAGCGCGCCTTCCTGCGGATCGAGCTTGCCAGCAGGAAACTCGGTCATCACGCGCGACAGCGGATAGCGATACTGGCGCTCCATCAGCACGCGGCCATCGTCGAACAACGGGATCACCATCACCGCGCCGGGATGCAGCACGAACTCGCGCGTTGCGTGCTTGCCGTCCGGCAATTCCACCGTATCGCGCTTGAGCGTGAGGAAGTTGCCCGCGTAGAGGGTCGTGCTTTCGACGCACGTCTCAGTGAGCGCCCGGTCGTGTTTCAGATGTTCAGCAGCCATGTTCAACCTCTGGGATGCCGCGTGAGAGCGGATTGATGTGCGCCCGCACGAAGGCGAGCGCCTGAGAAGCTCGAAGCCTGAGCTACGCCGAACGGCGTTTGACGAGATACTGCCAGGTGAAGCCGGGGAACGCGAACACCACGAACAGGCTGAACGTGATGGCGTAGAACTGCCAGCCCTGCTCGAAACGGTTGCCGGCGCGCGCTTCCAGCAGGAAGCCGAACGCGCCGACCACGAAATACAAAACGATCAATTCGGCGATGCGCAGCCACACGCTCTTCTTCTTTGCGCGCAGCGGCACAACGCCGAACAACCGCTGGTTGGCGAACGGCAGGTTGGCGCCGACCAGCGCCAACAGCACGACAAACCAGCCTGCAGCAGACATTACAGTTGCAGCGTATGCGTGACGGCCTGCAGGCAGAGCGTCATCAGCGGACCCGGAACGATACCGAGCACGAGCACGGCCACGCCGTTGAGCGCGAGCAGCATGCGATTGCCCGCACCGCTTTCGATCGGCGAGGTGTCCTGCGGCGCATCGAAGTACATCAGCTTGACGACGCGCAGGTAGTAGAACGCGCCGAACAGCGAGGTGATCACCGCAAGCACGGCGAGCCACGTCAGGCCTGCGTTAATCGTTGCCTGGAGCACCGCGAGCTTGGCGTAGAAGCCGACCGTCGGCGGGATGCCGGCGAGCGAGAACATCATCACCATCATCACGAACGCGAACACCGGGCTGCGCTGGTTGAGGCCCTTGAAGTCGTCGAGCGTATCGGCTTCGAAGTTGCGGCGTGCGAGCAGCATCACGACACCGAACGCGCCAAGCGTCGTCAGCAGGTAGATGATGCTGTAGAACATCGCCGAGCTGTACGCGTTGGCCGCGCCGGTCGCCTTGCCGTCCACGATGCCGGCCAGCAGGCCGAGCAACACGAAACCCATGTTCGAGATCGCCGAGTACGCGAGCATGCGCTTGATGTTGCGCTGAACGATACCGGTGATGTTGCCGACGATCATCGAGAGCGCCGCGAGGATGATCAGCATTTGCTGCCAGTCGAAGGCGAGCGGCCAGAGACCCATCACGAGCAGGCGCACGCCCCACGCGAAAGCCGCAACCTTCGGGCCGCCGCCGGTGAGCAGCGTCATCGCCGTGGGCGCGCCTTGATAAACGTCCGGCACCCACATGTGGAACGGCACCGCGCCCATCTTGAACGCCACGCCCGCCACGATGAACACCACACCGAACAGCAGCACGACGTCGTTGATATGGCCCGATGCGATGGCCTTCAGCACTTCGTTCAGTTCGAGCGAACCGGTCGCGCCGTAGATCATCGAAATGCCGTACAGCAGGAAGCCGGAAGCCAGTGCGCCGAGGACGTAGTACTTCATCGCCGCTTCGTTCGACTGCGTCTGGCCGCCGCGCAGTGCGATCACCGCGTAGAGCGACAGCGACATCAGCTCGAGGCCGAGATACAGCGTGAGGAAGTTGTTGCCCGAGATCATGACGATCTGGCCAAGCAGCGAGAACAGGCCGAGCAGGAAGAACTCGCCCTTGAACATGTCGCGGTCTTCGAGGTACTTGCGCGAGTAGACGATCGTCACGGCGAAGCCGAGCGTCACGGCTGCCTTCATCGCGCTGGCGAACGGGTCGACCACGTACATGCGCGAGAAGTAGTAGTACACGTGCGGATCGAACGCGTTCACCGCGAACCACAGGCCGCCCACCAGCGTGGACAGCAGCGAGATGAAGTAAGTCGTCTTGCGGCCCGCTCGGCCCGTCAACGTGTCGTTGAGCCACGCGACGGTGATGGCGGCCATCACCAGCGCGTCGGGAAGCAGTGCGTTCATAGGGGCGTTTGGCATGATCTTTATGTCCTCCGCTCGACGTTACTGTGACAGCGGCAGTTTCGACACTGCAACATGGGAGAGGAGGTTATCCACGGAAACGTGCATCACATCGGTAAAGGGCTTCGGGTAGAGGCCCATGAAAAGCGTCATCAGTGCGAGCACACCCAGTACCAGATACTCACGGCAGTTGATGTCCTTCAGTTCGCGCACGTGGTCGTTCGCGATCGCACCGAAGTACACACGCTTGTACATCCACAACGTATAGGCCGCACCGAGAATCAGCGTGAACGCAGCGCCGAACCCGATCCAGAAGTTGAACTTCACGGCCGCGAGAATCACCATGAACTCGCCGACGAAACCCGAGGTTCCCGGCAGGCCGCAGTTGGCCATGGAGAACAGCATCACGAGTGCCGCGAACTTCGGCATCGTGTTGACCACACCGCCGTAATCGGCGATCTGGCGCGTATGCATGCGGTCGTACAGCACGCCGATACAAAGGAACATGGCGCCCGAAACGAAGCCGTGCGAGATCATCTGGACGATGCCGCCTTCAACCGCGAGCTTGCTCGATTCGCCGAACATAAAGAAGCCGAGCGTGACGAAGCCCATGTGCGCAATCGATGAGTACGCAACCAGCTTCTTCATGTCGGTCTGCACCATCGCGACGAGACCGATGTAGATCACGGCGATCAGCGACAGCGTGATGATGACCGGCGCGAGATAGTGGCTTGCGTCAGGTGCGATCGGCAGCGAGAAGCGCAGGAAACCGTACGCGCCGAGCTTCAGCATGATCGCGGCCAGCACGACGGAACCGCCGGTGGGCGCCTCGACGTGGGCGTCCGGCAACCACGTGTGGACCGGCCACATCGGCACCTTCACCGCAAAGGCGAAGAAGAATGCGATGAATAGCAGGATCTGCGGCGTCATCGCGATCTTGGCTTGCTGCCACGTCGCGAGATCGAACGTGCCGGTTTCGCGGTACAGGTACAGCAGCGCGACCAGCATCAGCAGCGAGCCGGCCAGCGTGTACAGGAAGAACTTGAAGGCTGCGTACACGCGGTTCTGACCGCCCCACACGCCGATGATGATGTACATCGGGATCAGGGTCGCTTCGAAGAACACGTAGAACAGCATGCCATCGGCAGCGCTGAAGACGCCGACCATCAGCCCCGACAGGATCAGGAACGCGGCCATGTACTGCGCGACGTTCTTCGTGATGACCTGCCAGCCCGCCACCACCACGATGACGGTGATGAGCGCGGTCAGCACGACGAACCACATCGAGATGCCGTCGACGCCGAGGTGATACGTAATATTGAAACGATCGATCCAGGAGGCCTTTTCAGCGAACTGGAGATCGGCTGTGCTCACGTCGAATCCCGAAATCAGCGGAATCGTGACGAGAAAGCCAAGCAAGGAGCCGATGAGCGCGAGCCAGCGGGCCGTGCCCGGGTTCCGGTCGGAACCCACTGCCAGAACCAGGACACCGAACAGAATCGGCAGCCAGATTGCGATACTAAGAATCGGATAAGCGTGCATGCAGTTTTCCTCGCCTCACTTGCCGCCGAGCGTTACAAACAGGGTCAGGAGCCCGAGCATACCCACGATCATCGCAAACGCGTAATGGTAGATGTAGCCGGATTGCAGGAAACGGATAACCGACGCAAACCATCCGATGAACTTCGCACTCCCGTTCACGACGCCGTCGATCACGACCACGTCGCCTTCTTTCCACAAACCACGACCGATCGCCAACGCGCCGCGAGCGAACACGACTTCGTTGATCTTGTCGAGGTAATACGCATTCGCGAGCAGCTTGTAGACCGGCGCGAATGTGCGGCGCACCACAGCCGGCAGGTCCGGGCGCTTCATATAGAAGAACCACGCAACCACGACGCCTGCGAGTGCAAGCCAGACCGGCACGCCCGAGAACGCATGCGCGCCCATGGCGACCCAGCCCTGGAATTCTTCAGCCATTTCGGCAAGACCCGCATGGTTCTGACCGATGAAAATCACCTTGTCGAACGCGACGCCATGCTGGAAGTAGCTGCCGTACAGCAGCGGCTGGATGGCCCATGCACCGGCGATCACCGAAGGAATCGCGAGCAGGACGAGCGGCACCCAGACCACCCACGGCGACTCGTGCGGCACGTGCACATGGTGATGGCCGTGGTGGTCGTCATGGTTATGCTCGTGCGAGGCCGCTTCCGCGCCCATCGGCGAATCCGGGTGCTTCGGATGGCGGAAGCGCTCTTCGCCGTGGAACACGAGGAAGTACATACGGAACGAGTACAGCGCCGTCACGAACACGCTGGCGACCACCGCGAAGTACGCGAAGCCCGAGCCTGCGAGGTGCGAGACCTTCACTGCATCGATGATCGAGTCTTTCGAGTAGAAACCCGAGAAGAACGGCGTGCCGATCAGTGCGAGCGAACCGATGAGCGACGTGATCCAGGTGATCGGCATGTACTTGCGCAGACCGCCCATGTTGCGCATGTCCTGATCGTGGTGCATGCCCATGATGACCGAGCCGGCGCCGAGGAACAGCAGCGCCTTGAAGAACGCGTGGGTCATCAGGTGGAAGATCGCAACCGGGTACGCCGAGACGCCGAGCGCGACCGTCATGTAGCCGAGCTGCGAGAGCGTCGAGTACGCGACCACGCGCTTGATGTCGTTCTGGACGATGCCGAGGAAGCCCATGAAGAGCGCGGTAATCGCGCCGATCACGACGATGAACGACAGCGCGGCTTCCGACAGTTCGAACAGCGGCGACATGCGCGCGACCATGAAGATGCCGGCCGTCACCATGGTGGCGGCGTGGATCAGCGCGGAGATCGGCGTCGGGCCTTCCATCGAATCGGGCAGCCACACGTGCAGCGGGAACTGCGCCGACTTACCCATCGCGCCGATGAAGAGGCAGATACACGCGACCGTCATCATGTTCCAGGAGGTGCCCGGGAACGTCATCGCGGCGATATCGTGGCCCTTCGTGAACACTTCGCTGTAGTTCAGCGAACCGCCGTACGCGAGCAGCAGGCCGATACCGAGCAGGAAGCCGAAGTCGCCCACGCGGTTCACGAGGAACGCCTTCATGTTCGCGTAGATCGCGCTATCACGCTTGAAGTAGAAGCCGATCAGCAGGTAAGACACGAGACCCACTGCTTCCCAGCCGAAGAACAGCTGCAGGAAGTTGTTGCTCATCACGAGCATCAACATCGAGAAGGTGAAGAGCGCGATGTACGAGAAGAAGCGCTGGTAGCCCTCTTCTTCCGCCATGTAGCCGATCGTGTAGACGTGCACCATCAGCGACACGAAGGTCACGACGCACATCATGAGCGCCGTGAGCGAGTCGACGAGGAAACCAACCTCGAACTTCAGGTTGCCCACCGACATCCATTCGTAGATGGTGGCGTGAAAGCTCGCGCCGCCCAGCACGTCGAAGAACGTGATGCACGAGAGCACGAATGCAATCGCGACGCCGAGGATGGTGACCGTGTGCGCACCGGCGCGCCCGACCGCTTTGCCAAACAGACCGGCAATCATCGAACCGGCGAGCGGTGCGAGTGGAATCGCCAGCAACAGATTTTCGTTGAGTGTCGTTGCCATTACAGCCTGCCTTAACCTTTGAGCTGATCGAGATCCTCGACGTTGATCGTGTCGAGACTACGGAACAAGGTCACGAGAATAGCCAGACCAATCGCAGCTTCCGCAGCTGCAACGGTCAGTACGAAGAACACGAAAATCTGTCCGTGCACATCACCGAGGTAATGTGAGAACGCAACGA
Source organism: Paraburkholderia sp. (assembly GCF_024281035.1). Lineage (GTDB taxonomy): Bacteria > Pseudomonadota > Gammaproteobacteria > Burkholderiales > Burkholderiaceae > Paraburkholderia. The sequence continues at coordinate 29,222 of NZ_JAMXLH010000047.1, read as the reverse complement.
AGTTCGTGTTCACCGCCAGAAGCATCAGCTCAATCGCCATCAGGATGATGATGACGTTGCGGCGGTTGAGAAAAATGCCGACGATCGAGATCGCAAACAGGATCGCGCCGAGGACGAGATAGTGGGCAAGGGTCAACATAAGGTCTCTCCAGCGCGATCAGCTGTTGCTGCCGGTCGCATTTTCGTTCGCGACAGGCTCTTGCGGAAGTTCCTTCGCGGCGGGCATCTTCACGAGACGCACGCGGTCCTCGCGACGCACGCGGACCTGCTTCGAAACGTTTTGGCGCTTCGCGTCCTTCGGCTCACGCGCTGTCAGCGCAATCGCCGCAACGATAGCGACCAGCAGCACGAGGCCAGCCACTTCGAAGGCGAAGATGTAGTCGGTGTAAATGATCTTGCCGATCAGATGCGCGTTCGACAGCGCCGAAGCGGCGGCGGCCGACGTATCGGGCACCGGCGTGGTCGTCGCGCCGTAGCCGTGCCAGAGGATCAGCGCGGTTTCGATCACGATGATCGCGCCCACCACGGTCGCAACCGGCACGAAGCGTTTGATGTCGCGGTTCAGTACGTCGATGTTGATGTCCAGCATCATCACCACGAACAGGAACAGCACCATCACGGCGCCCACGTAGACGAGCACCAGCAGGATCGCGAGGAATTCCGCCTCCAGCAGCATCCAGATCGCAGCCGCGTTGAAGAACGCGAGAACGAGGAAAAGCGCCGACGCGACGGGGTTGCGCGACGTGATCACCTTCAGCGCTGACAACGTCAGCAGCAGCGCGAAGATGTAGAACAAGACGGTCGTGAATTCCATGATTACTGGTTCATCGTTGAGGCCATCGTGAGGCGGGGTGCGCGGTGCAAACTGGCGGCCAGACCAGAGTGCGCCGCGCCACGGCGGTCAAGGTGCGGCGACACGCAGGCGGAAGGCACAAGCGTGTCCCGCTGTCCGGCCCGACCGCGGGCCGATGCAGCGTCAAACTGAATATCAACGGTACGGTGCATCCGCTGCCTTGTTTGCTGCGATCTGTGCTTCGTAGCGATCGCCGACTGCCAGCAGCATGTCCTTCGTGAAATACAGATCGCCGCGCTTCTCGCCGTGATACTCGAGAATGTGCGTTTCGACGATCGAGTCGACCGGGCAGCTCTCTTCGCAGAAGCCGCAGAAGATGCACTTGGTCAGATCGATGTCGTAGCGTGTCGTGCGGCGCGTGTTGTCCTCGCGCACTTCCGATTCGATCGTGATTGCAAGCGCGGGGCACACGGCCTCGCACAGCTTGCACGCGATGCAGCGCTCTTCGCCGTTTTCGTAGCGGCGCAGCGCATGCAGCCCGCGAAAACGCGGCGACATCGGGGTCTTTTCTTCCGGGAACTGCACCGTGAACTTGCGCTTGAACGCATAACGGCCGGTCAGTGCGAGCCCCTGAAGCAGCTCGGTCAGGAAGAACGTCTTGAAGAAGTTTTGGATAGCGTTCATGGTCTCGTCCGCCCTTTATTTCCAGATGCTCAGCGGCGACATGTACCAGAAGCCAACCACAATGAGCCACACCATGCACACCGGAATGAACACCTTCCAGCCGAGACGCATGATCTGGTCATAGCGATAACGCGGGAACGTCGCGCGGGCCCAGATGAACACCGACAGCAGAAGGAAGACCTTCAGCACGAGCCAGAAGATGCCCGGGATGAAATCGAGGAAGCTGAACGGCGCGCTCCAGCCACCGAGGAACAGCACCGAAGCCAGCGCCGAGATCACGATCATGTTGATGTACTCGGCGAGGAAGAACAGCGCGAAGCCCATCCCCGAGTAGTCGATCATGTGACCTGCAACGATTTCCGATTCGCCTTCCACCACGTCGAACGGGTGGCGGTTCGTTTCAGCGATGCCCGAGATGAAGTAGATGACGAACATCGGCAGCAGCGGCAGCCAGTTCCACGAGAGGAACGTGATGCCCCAGCCCGCGAACATGCCGCGCATCTGGCCCTGGACGATGTCGGAGAGATTCAGGCTGCCCGAGACCATCAGCACGACGACGAGCGCGAAACCCATCGCGATTTCGTACGACACCATCTGTGCCGCCGCGCGCATCGCGCCGAGGAACGCGTACTTCGAGTTCGAGGCCCAGCCCGCGAGAATCACGCCGTAGACGCCGACCGACGAGATCGCCATCACGTAGAGCAGACCCGCGTTGATGTTGCCGAGCACCGCGCCTGCCTGGAACGGGATCACCGCCCAGATCGCGAACGCCGGCACCACCACCATGATCGGCGCGATCATGTAAATCCAGCGGCTCGCCTGCGCCGGCTGAATCACTTCCTTCAGCAGCAGCTTCAGCACGTCGGCAATCGGCTGCAGGAGACCTGCGGGACCGACGCGGTTCGGACCGAGACGCACGTGCATCCAGCCGATGAGCTTGCGCTCCCAGAGGATCAGGTACGCGACGCACAACAGGATCACCACCGCGACGACGAGAATGCGCACCAGCGCCCACACGGTGGGCCACGCCACGCCGAGCAGCTGGCTGCCGCCTGCATTGATCGTATCGAACAAGCTCATTTAGGCCTTCTCCACCAGCAGTTCACCGAACAGGCTGCCGAGCTGCGCACCCACCGGCGTCGCCGCCGACACGCGCACCACCGTCGGCGCTAGATTCGCGTCGCGCGTTGCAGGCGCGCTCACGGACAGCTCGCCCTGGCGCACGCGTACCGCGTCGCCTTCCTTCAGGCCCAGCTGATCGAAGAGCGCTGCCGGCAGGCCGACTGCATTCGCCACGCGGGCCGCCGCCGTGAGTTGCAGCGCATCGGCGCGGCGCACGAGCGAGTCGGCGTGATAGATCGGTACGTCGGCGAGGCGTTCGAAGCTGCCCGCTGCCGCACGGGGCGCCGGACCCTTCGCTAGTTGCGCGCCCGTCTTGTTCGACAGACGCTGCGCGAAGTTGCCGTCGCCGAGCGCCTTGACGCGCACTTCTTCGGCCGTTTCGTACTCGAAGCCATGCGCGCCGAGCAGCGTGCCCAGCACGCGCAGCACCTTCCACGCCGGGCGCGTTTCGCCGAGCGGGCGCACGACGCCGTTGAAGCTCTGCACCGTGCCTTCGGCGTTCACGAACGTACCCGAGGTTTCGGTGTACGGCGCGATCGGCAGCAGCACGTCCGCGTATTCGAGACCGGTCTTGAACGGCGAGAACACCACGACCATTTCAGCCTGGCCGAGCGCTGCGCGCGCCGCGGCCGGGTTGGCCGTGTCGAATTCCGGTTCGACGTTCAGGAGCAGATAACCCTTGCGCGGCTGCTCGAACGCTTCGCGTGCGTTGAGACCGCCGTTGCCGGGGAGCGCGCCCGCGAGGTGCGCGCCGACCGTGTTGCCCGCTTCCGTGAGGAAGCCGAGCTTCGCGCCGGTCGTGTCGGCAATGAATTGCGCTGCAGCGTGCAGACGCGAGAAATCGGGATGCTGGACAACCGCGTTGCCGAGCAGCACGAAACGGCGCTCGCCGCTCGCGAGCGAGGCCGCAACCTGCTTCGCTGCGTCGCTTGCCTGCACGCCGGCGAAGGCTTCCGGCACCGCAGCGCCCTTCGCTTCGGCAACCGCAACCGCCACGCCCGCGAGTTCGTCGAACCATGCCGACGGTGCAGCAACGATGCGCTTCGCGCTGGCGATCAGCGAGTTGTCGCCCGTGGCCTGCAGCAGCGTGATCTTCGCGCCGCCCTTCGCGGCCTGACGCAGACGCGCGGCGAACAGCGCGTGATCGCGGCGCAGGAACGAGCCGACCACGAATGCGGCATCCGCGTAGGACAGATCGGCGATCTTCGTGCCGAGCCACGGCGTGCCGTTCAGCGGTGCGGAGAAGTCGCTCTGGCGCAGACGGAAGTCGACGTTCGGCGTACCGATCGCATCGGCAAACTGCTTGAGCAGATAGAGTTCTTCAGTCGTGCTGTGCGGGCTTGCGAGTGCGGCGATGGCGTTTTCGCCGTGCTCCTCGCGAATGCCCTTGATGCCCTTCACGACGTATTCGAGCGCGGCCTGCCAGTCGGTTTCGATCCACTGGCCGCCCTGCTTGATCATCGGACGGGTCAGACGCTCTTCGCTATTCAGAGCTTCATACGAGAAGCGGTCCTTGTCCGAGATCCAGCATTCGTTGATGGCTTCGTTCTCGTACGACAGCACGCGCATCACGCGGTTGTTCTTCACCTGCACGACGACGTTTGCACCGGTCGAATCGTGCGGGCTCACCGACTTGCGGCGCGACAGTTCCCACGAGCGGGCGCTGAAGCGGAACGGCTTGCTCGTGAGTGCGCCGACCGGGCACAGGTCGATCATGTTGCCCGAGAGTTCCGAGTCGACCGTCTTGCCGACGAACGACGTGATTTCCGAGTGTTCGCCGCGGCCGAGCATGCCGAGTTCCATCACGCCGGCGATTTCGTCGCCGAAGCGCACGCAGCGCGTGCAGTGAATGCAGCGCGTCATCTCTTCCATCGAGATGAGCGGGCCGACATTCTTGTGGAACACCACGCGCTTTTCTTCGCTGTAGCGCGAAGCCGACTTGCCGTAGCCCACCGCGAGATCCTGCAGCTGGCACTCGCCGCCCTGATCGCAGATCGGGCAATCCAGCGGGTGGTTGATCAGCAGGAACTCCATCACGGACTGCTGTGCCGCCACGGCCTTCTCGGACGTCGTATGCACGACCATGCCCTGGGATACCGGCGTCGCGCACGCGGGCACGGCCTTCGGCATCTTCTCGACTTCGACAAGACACATCCGGCAGTTGGCCGCGATCGACAGCTTCTTGTGATAGCAGAAGTGCGGAATATAGGTGTCCACCCGCTGCGCAGCCTGGATCACCATGCTGCCCTCGGGCACCTCCACCTTCTTGCCGTCTATTTCAAGTTCAACCATGATGGTTAATCGTCCCTAACCTGTTACCGCTCGATGATTCACGGCGGTCTACCCCGTTGCTTCGTCCTGCGCGGTACGCGCCCACCGCGCCTGCCCTTCGTTTCGCCCTCAGGCGGTCACCGTCTCCGATGCCGTATGCGAGCCGGCGGTTCCGCCGACGAGGCAACGCTTGTGTTGCACGTGATATTCGAATTCGTCCCAGTAGTGCTTGAGCATGCCGCGCACCGGCATGGCCGCCGCATCGCCGAGCGCGCAGATCGTGCGGCCCATGATGTTGCCGGCAACCGAATTCAGCAGGTCCAGATCTTCCTGGCGGCCTTCGCCGTGCTCGATGCGCTTCACGACGCGATACAGCCAGCCCGTGCCTTCGCGGCACGGCGTGCACTGACCGCACGACTCTTCGAAATAGAAGTACGACAGACGCATGAGCGAGCGCACCATGCAGCGCGTTTCGTCCATGACGATGACCGCGCCCGAGCCCAGCATCGAACCCGCCTTCGCGATCGAGTCATAGTCCAGATCGGTCTGCATCATCAGATCGCCCGGAATGACCGGCGCCGACGAACCGCCCGGAATCACGGCCTTGAGCTTCTTGCCGTCGCGCACGCCGCCGGCGAGTTCCATGAGCGTTGCGAACGGCGTGCCGAGCGGAACTTCGTAGTTGCCCGGACGCGCAATGTCGCCGCCGATCGAGAAAATCTTCGTGCCGCCGTTGTTCGGCTTGCCGAGTTCCATGTAGGCCTGCGGGCCGATGGCCAGCAGGAACGGCACCGCGGCGAACGTCTCGGTGTTGTTGATCGTGGTGGGCTTGCCGTAGATGCCGAAGCTCGCCGGGAACGGCGGCTTGAAGCGCGGCTGGCCCTTCTTGCCTTCGATCGATTCGAGCAGCGCGGTTTCTTCGCCGCAGATGTACGCGCCGTAACCGTGGTGCGCGTGCAGCTGGAACGTGAAGTCCGTGCCGAGGATGTTGTCGCCGAGGTAGCCCGCCTGGCGCGCTTCTTCCAGCGCAGCCTCGAAGCGGCGATAGACCTCGAAGATCTCACCGTGAATGTAGTTGTAGCCGACGGTGATGCCCATCGCGTACGCGCCGATGGCCATGCCCTCGATCACCGAGTGCGGGTTCCAGCGCAGGATGTCGCGATCCTTGAACGTGCCGGGTTCGCCCTCGTCCGAGTTGCACACGAGATACTTCTGGCCCGGGAACTGACGCGGCATGAAGCTCCACTTCAGGCCGGTCGGGAAGCCCGCGCCGCCGCGACCGCGCAGACCCGACGCCTTGACGTCGGCGATCACCTGCTCGGGCGGGATTTTTTCTTCGAGAATACGGCGCAGCTGCTTGTAGCCGCCGCGCGCGACGTAGTCTTCGAGATGCCAGTTGTCGCCGGTGAGGCCGGCGAGAATCAGCGGTTTGATGTGACGGTCGTGCAGTGAGGTCATTTCGAAAGTTCCTCGAGCAGCTGGTCGATCTTCTCGCGGCTCATGAAGCTGCACATGCGATGGTTGTTCACGAGCATCACCGGTGCGTCTCCGCACGCGCCCATGCATTCGCCCTCTTTCAGGGTGAACATGCCGTCGGGCGTGGTTTCGCCGAAGCCGATACCGAGCTTCTGCTTCAGATACTCGGCAGCGCTTTCTGCGCCGCCGTCCGGGCCGAGCTGGCACGGCAGGTTCGTGCAGAGCGTGATCTTGTGCTTGCCTACCGGTTTCGTCTCGAACATCGTGTAGAACGTAGCGACTTCCTGGACCGCGACCGGCGGCATGCCAAGGTAGTCGGCGACGAACTGCATGAGTTCGGGCGACAGCCAGCCATGCTCTTCCTGAGCCACGGCCAGTGCCGCCATCACGGCAGACTGCTTCTTATCGGCGGGATACTTCGTCAACGCGCGATCGATTTCTTTCAGGCCTTCAGCTGAGATCATTTTCAGACACGACTCTTTCAATTCCTACCGAACGAAAACCTGCCGCGCATGCTGCATGACTGCGTGCTGCGACAGACGTGGCGTTCCCGGCATGTTGCGCGGCGCGCACCCGAGCCATCGGGGCGCGCCAGATGTTGCTGACTTAGCGATCGATCTCGCCGAACACGATGTCCTGTGTACCGATGATCGTCACCGCGTCGGCAATCATGTGGCCGCGCGCCATCTCGTCGAGTGACGAGAGGTGGGCATAGCCCGGTGCGCGGATTTTCAGACGATACGGCTTGTTGGCGCCATCCGACACCAGATAGATGCCGAACTCGCCCTTCGGATGCTCGACGGCGGCGTATGCTTCGCCTTCGGGCACATGGAAGCCTTCCGTGAAGAGCTTGAAGTGGTGAATCAGCTCTTCCATGTTCGACTTCATGTTCACGCGCGAGGGCGGCGCGACCTTGTAATTGTCAATCATCACAGGGCCAGGATTCTTGCGCAGCCACTCAATGCATTGTTTCGCGATACGCGTGGATTGGCGCATCTCTTCGATACGCACGAGATAACGGTCGTAGCAGTCGCCGTTCACGCCAACCGGAATGTCGAAATCGATCCGGTCGTAGACTTCGTACGGCTGCTTCTTGCGCAGATCCCACTCGACGCCCGAACCGCGCAGCATCGCACCCGTCAGGCCGAGCTGCAGTGCACGCTCGGGGCTCACCACGCCGATGCCGACGAGACGCTGCTTCCAGATGCGGTTGTCGGTCAGGAGCGTTTCGTACTCGTCGACGCAACCCGGGAAGCGCGTGAAGAAATCGTCGATGAAGTCGAGCACCGAACCTTCGCGGGCTTCGTTGAGCCTCGCGATCGCGCGCTCGTTGCGGATCTTCGATGCCTTGAATTTCGGCATGGCGTCCGGCAGGTCGCGATAGACGCCGCCCGGACGGTAATAGGCTGCGTGCATGCGCGCGCCCGAGACCGCCTCGTAGACGTCCATCAGGTCTTCGCGCTCGCGGAACGCGTAGAGGAAGACCGCCATGGCGCCGACGTCGAGCCCGTGCGAGCCGATCCACATCAGGTGGTTCAGCACGCGGGTAATTTCATCGAACAGAACGCGGATGTACTGCGCACGCACCGGCACTTCGATGCCGAGCAGCTTTTCGATCGCGAGGACATAGCCGTGCTCGTTGACCATCATCGACACGTAGTCGAGACGATCCATGTACGGCACCGACTGGATGAACGTCTTGTTTTCGGCGAGCTTTTCGGTGGCGCGATGCAGGAGGCCGATATGCGGATCGGCGCGCTGGATCACTTCGCCATCGAGCTCGAGCACGAGGCGCAGCACGCCGTGCGCTGCCGGGTGCTGGGGGCCGAAGTTGAGCGTGTAGTTCTTGATCTCTGACATGCGACCCTCTTAGTGTTTCTTCAGACCGCCGTACTGATCCTCGCGGATCACACGCGGCGTGATTTCCCGCGGCTCGATGGTCACCGGCTGATAGACCACGCGCTTTTGCTCCGGGTCGTAACGCATTTCGACGTAACCCGAAACCGGGAAGTCCTTGCGGAACGGATGGCCGATGAAACCGTAATCGGTGAGAATCCGGCGCAGATCAGGATGGCCTTCGAACACGATGCCATACAGATCGAACGCTTCACGCTCGTACCAGTTCGCCGAATTCCAGATCTCGACGAGCGACGGCACGATCGGCATGTCGTCGTCCGGCGCAAACACGCGCAGACGCAGACGCCAGTTGTTCGTAACGGAGAGCAGATGCGTCACGGCGGCGAAGCGCGGACCTTCCCAGGCGCCGTCACCGTAGGTCTGATAATCCACGCCGCACAGGTCGACGAGCTGCTCAAAACACAGCGCGCGATTGTCCCGCAATTGCTTTGCGACGTACAGAGAATCGGCCGCCTTGACGACGAGGGTCAACTCGCCAAGCGCCTCGGTGAGGCTAACGATGCGCGCACCAAGGGCCGCTTCGAGGTTCGCTTTCAGGGTCTCGAGTTTGCTTGCCATATTGTGGGGAGGCTCGCGCCTTTATTGACGGGCGATGGTATTGGTGCGGCGGATCTTCGCCTGCAACTGGATGATCCCGTAGATCAGGGCTTCGGCAGTGGGCGGGCAACCCGGCACGTACACGTCGACCGGCACAACGCGATCGCAGCCGCGCACGACCGAGTACGAATAGTGGTAATAGCCGCCACCATTGGCGCACGAACCCATCGAGATCACCCAACGCGGCTCGGCCATCTGGTCGTAGACCTTGCGCAGTGCGGGCGCCATCTTGTTGCACAGCGTGCCGGCAACGATCATCACGTCGGACTGGCGCGGGCTCGGGCGGAACACCACCCCGAAGCGGTCGAGGTCATAGCGGGAAGCACCCGCCTGCATCATCTCCACCGCGCAACACGCAAGACCGAACGTCATCGGCCACAGCGAGCCCGTACGCGTCCAGTTGATCAGTTTGTCAGCCGTCGTGGTGACAAACCCCTCCTTCAATACCCCTTCGATACTCATGTGCTTTCCACTCCAGACGGACGACCATCCCGGCCACCCATGCTATCCGGCGATTAACCCATCATTCCCAGTCAAGACCGCCTTTCTTCCAGATGTAGGCAAAGCCCAGCAGGAATTCGAGCAGAAACACCATCATCGAAATAAAACCGGGCCAGCCGATATCGCGCAGGGCAACGCCCCACGGAAACAGAAACGCGGTTTCGAGATCGAAGATGATGAAGAGAATGGCGACCAGGTAGTAGCGTACGTCGAACTTCATGCGCGCGTCTTCGAAGGCTTCGAAGCCGCACTCGTACGGCGAATTCTTTTCGCTATCTGGCCGATTGGGACCGAGGATCTTGCCGATGGTGACCAGCGCTATGCCCAGACCGATACCCACCAGGAGGAACAACAGGACGGGGAAATAGGCTGCGAGGTTCAAGGCTTTCCTCTATCGGTTAGTTCAGGGTTCCGCAGGCGCGCTTCGCGCCGCGGGCATCACTACACGTACACGTACCTGGCGCTGCAAACTAAAAACAAATACGGAACAGATGACAAAAAAATACCAGCCGGAGCTGAAGCAAGCGGCTGGTATTTTTAGATAACATTGGTGCCGACGGCGAGACTCGAACTCGCACAGCTTTCGCCACTACCCCCTCAAGATAGCGTGTCTACCAATTTCACCACGTCGGCACTACATGCAATCCGGGAGAACAATCTTATTTATACCCGCGAATCGCTTCAAGACTTAAATTCTAACTTGTTTTCGAGATTTGTTCAACGCACAAAACAAGTTTTTCGAACTTTTTCAAACAATTTATTTCGGCACTTCATTGCCATGATTCGGCGCCGCATTTGACGCTGAAGTGGCAGCAGCAGCCGGGGTTGCAGCCGTCGCAGGCGAAGCAGCGACAGGTGCCGAAACGACCGGAGCCGAAGCTACAACCGGGGCAGGAGCCGAAGCGCCAAGCACGCCAGCCGAAGGTTTGGCATGATACGAGCCGATGTAAGTTAATGCAAGAGTTGAAACAAAAAATACTGTTGCAAGCACTGCAGTCGTACGCGAAAGGAAGTTCGCGGAGCCGCTCGCGCCGAACAGGCTACCCGATGCGCCACTGCCGAAAGCCGCGCCCATATCCGCGCCTTTGCCGTGCTGCAGCAACACGAGGCCGATCACCCCGAGCGCCGACAGAAGCTGAATGACGATCACCAACGTTTTCAAATACAGCATGACACTCACCTGAGTCCTTGTTGAGCACGTGCCTCAGGTACCTGTAGTCACCTCAAGACACACGCATACGAAGCCTGCACGCCCCGATCAAGGGCACGTGCGAGGCTCTTAGCTCACCACATCCGCGCCCGCTCCAGCGGCCGCGCAAATCGCGAGAAAATCCCCTTCCTTCAACGACGCGCCGCCAATCAGGCCGCCATCGATATCGGCTTGACGGAACAGCTCCGCCGCATTCTCCGGCTTCACGCTGCCGCCGTAGAGCAGCGGCACGTTAGCAGCCTGTGCGCCCTTGGCAGCAAGACGCGCACGCAAGAACGCGTGAACCTGCTGCGCCTGCTCCGAGCTTGCGCTCTTGCCGGTGCCGATCGCCCAAACGGGTTCGTAAGCCACGACGATGCGCGCCGCTTCTTCAACCGACAGCACGGCGAGCACCGCATCGAGCTGCGCGCCGACTACGCGCTCGGTCGCGCCGGATTCGCGCTCTTCGAGCGTCTCGCCCACGCAAACGATGGGCGTAAGCCCTGCCGCCAGCACGCGCTGCGCCTTCGCCGCAACGACCTCGGAGCTTTCGCCATGATAAGCGCGCCGTTCCGAGTGCCCGACGATCGCATACGCAGCCTCGAAGTCGGCGATCATGCCCGCCGCAACTTCGCCGGTGAATGCGCCCTGTTCGTGCGCCGAGACATCCTGCGCGCCCCAGGCCACCCGGCTTCCGCCAAGCAGCGCCTGCGCCTGCGCAAGATACGGATGCGGCACGCACACGCCAATACCCACGCCGTGCGGCAATGCCTGCGCGCCGCGTGCGACGCCCTGCAAAAGCACTGCGTTGGCCGCGAGACGGCCGTGCATCTTCCAGTTACCGACTACAAGCTTGGATCGTTGATTCGACATTGTTTCGGTTGCCGTTAAAAGCGGGCGCAAAACGCACAATTTTACTTCGTCAAGCGGAAGCGGGTCAAACCGCGAGGAATGATTCGCGCGCCCGGCCGCGTAAAAGTCAAGCCTTTCGACCCCAATCAAGCACGATCTTGCCGACGTGCTCGCTGCTTTCCATCAGCGCATGCGCCTGCGCGGCCTGCTCCGCAGGGAACACGCGGAACACCACCGGCTTGATGCTGCCCGCTTCGATCAGCGGCCACACACGCTCCTTCAGCTCCCGCGCGATGTTCGCCTTGAATTCAACCGGCCGCGCACGCAGCGTCGAACCCGTGATCGTGAGGCGTCGCCGCAGAATCTCGTGCACGTTGACTTCGGCCTTCGATCCGCCGAGCGTCGCGATCAGCACGATGCGGCCGCCGTCCGCGAGCGCCGAAAGTTCGCGCGGCACATAGCCGCCGCCCACCATATCGAGAATCACGTCGACGCCGCGATTTTGCGTAAGCGCCTTCACGACTTCGACGAAATCCTCGCTGCGATAGTTGATCGCGCGTTCCGCACCCAGTTGCTCACAGGCGCGGCACTTGTCGTCGGAGCCCGCGGTCGCGAACACGCGATAGCCGAGCGCGTGCGCCATCTGGATCGCCGTCACGCCGATGCCGCTCGAACCGCCCTGCACGAGCAGCGTCTCGTTCTCGCCGCCCTCACCCGCGCCGAGCCGGCCGCGCTGGAACACGTTGCTCCAGACCGTGAAAAACGTTTCGGGCAACGAAGCAGCCTCGATATCGGAGAGCCCCGCCGGGACCGGCAGGCACTGGCCGAGCGGCGCCGCCGCATATTCGGCGTAGCCGCCGCCCGCGATCAGCGCGCATACGCGGTCGCCGATCTTCAGGCCAAACGGGTTGTTCTTCTCGTCGATCGTGCCGCCGACGATCTCGCCCGCGACTTCCAGCCCCGGCAGATCCGAAATGCCCGGCGGCGGCGCATACGCGCCCTTGCGCTGGAACACGTCCGGCCGGTTCACACCCGACGCCGCGACCTTGATGAGCACTTCACCCGCTTTCGGTTCGGGCATTGCGCGCTCGGTCAGCCTGAGCACGTCCGGTGCGCCGAATTCGGTGATCTCGACTGCATTCATATCTCGTCTCCGTTTGTCCGGATGGTGCTGCGCACGCGGTGCATGCGCAAGGCCATCCAGGCACTGCTCCAGGCAACCCATCAGAAAAAACGGCCGGTGCGCATGCTGCGCCGCCGGCCGTTTCAGGCTGCCGCGTTACTGCTGCGGCTCGCCCTGCGGCGCACCGCCGCCATTGGCTGCCTCGTTCAGCAGCGCCTTGGCCGACAGGCGCACGCGGCCCTTCTCGTCCGTCTGGATGACCTTGACCTTCACGATCTGGCCTTCCTTCAGATAGTCGTTGATGTCCTTGATGCGCTCGTTGGCGATCTCGGAGATGTGCAGCAGACCATCCTTGCCCGGCAGCAGGTTCACGATCGCGCCGAAGTCCAGCAGCTTGAGGACCGGACCCTCGTACACCTGGCCCACTTCGATTTCGGCCGTGATGTTCTCGATGCGCTTCTTCGCTTCGGCCATGCCTTCGCTCGACGTGCTCGCGATGGTCACGACGCCGTCGTCGGAGATGTCGATGGTCGTGCCGGTTTCTTCCGTCAGTGCGCGGATCACCGAACCGCCCTTGCCGATCACGTCGCGGATCTTCTCCGGGTTGATCTTGATGGTGATCATGCGCGGTGCGAACTCCGACAGTTCCGTGTTCGCGCCCGAAACAGCTGCGGTCATCTTGCCGAGGATGTGCATGCGGCCTTCCTTCGCCTGTGCGAGCGCGACCTGCATGATTTCCTTGGTGATGCCCTGGATCTTGATGTCCATCTGCAGCGCCGTCACGCCTTCCGACGTACCGGCCACCTTGAAGTCCATGTCGCCGAGGTGATCTTCGTCGCCGAGAATATCGGTCAGCACCGCGAACTTGTTGCCTTCGAGAATCAGGCCCATCGCGATGCCCGCGACGTGCGCCTTCATCGGCACGCCGGCGTCCATCAGCGCGAGGCAGCCGCCGCACACCGATGCCATCGACGACGAACCGTTCGACTCGGTGATTTCCGAGACGACGCGGATCGAGTAGCCGAATTCTTCGGCGCTCGGCAGGCACGCGACGAGCGCGCGCTTCGCGAGACGGCCGTGGCCGATTTCACGACGCTTCGGCGAGCCGACGCGGCCCGTTTCGCCGGTCGCGAACGGGGGCATGTTGTAGTGAAGCATAAAGCGGTCGCGGTACTCGCCTTCGAGCGCGTCGATGATCTGCTCATCGCCCTTGGTGCCGAGCGTCGCGACGACGAGCGCCTGCGTTTCGCCGCGCGTGAAGAGCGCCGAGCCGTGCGTGCGCGGCAGAACGCCGGTGCGGATCTCGATCGGGCGCACCGTGCGCGTGTCGCGGCCGTCGATGCGCGGCTCGCCGTTCAGGATCTGCGAGCGGACGATCTTCGCTTCGAGGTCGAACAGCACGTTGCCGACGCTCGCCTTGTCGGCTGCCGTCGTGCCCGCTGCTGCGGCTTCTTCCTCGAGCTTGGCCGACGTGGCTGCGTAGACTTCCTTCAGCTTCGCCGAACGCTGCTGCTTGTCGCGCAGTTGATAGGCGGCGAGCAGTTCGTTGTAGGCGATGTCGGTGATGCGGGCGATCAGCGCTTCGTCCTTCGGCGCCGGCTGCCAGTCCCATTCGGGCTTGCCGCCGTCACGCACGAGTTCGTGGATCGCGTCGATGGCGGTCTGCATCTGCTCGTGGCCGAACACCACGGCGCCGAGCATCACGTCTTCCGGCAGCTGTTCGGCTTCCGATTCCACCATCAGCACGGCGCGCTCCGTACCGGCCACGACGAGGTCGAGGCTCGATTCCTTGATTTGCGCGCGCGTCGGGTTCAGCACGTATTCGTTGTTGATGTAGCCGACGCGAGCCGCGCCGACCGGGCCGTTGAACGGCAGACCCGAGACGGCCAGTGCTGCCGACGCGCCGATCAGCGCGGGGATGTCAGCCGGGACTTCCGGGTTGATCGACAGCACGTGAATGACAACCTGCACTTCGTTGTAGAAGCCTTCCGGGAAGAGCGGGCGCAGCGGGCGGTCGATCAGGCGCGAGATCAGCGTCTCGCCTTCGGACGGACGGCCTTCGCGGCGGAAGAAGCCGCCGGGGATCTTGCCGGCCGAATAGGTCTTTTCGATGTAGTCGACGGTCAGCGGGAAGAAATCCTGACCGGGCTTGGCGGTCTTCGCGCCGACGACGGTGGCGAGCACGACGGTATCTTCGACATCGACGATGACGGCGCCGCCTGCCTGACGGGCGATCTCACCCGTTTCGAGGCGCACATTATGCTGGCCCCATTTGAACTCTTTCACGACTTTGTTGAACATGGTCATGTCTAGTCACTCCTTACTCATTGTTATGCTGCGTGGCGCGCCGTGGGCGTGCGACACGGCAATACACGGACCGGCACCGCGCAAGAAGAGGTGTGGTTATGCCATTCCAGCGAATCGCGCATGACGGCGTACCGACACGCGATCTGATGGAATGACACAAAGCTCTGCTCCGTGGTCCGGCCCCGCTGATACTGCAATTACGGCCTGTGCTGCATTGTGCCGCGCTTCGGTACGCCTGATGCGAAGCGTACCGTTCAAAAACAAAATGCCTGCATCAGCGAAACTGACACAGGCATCGTGCTGGAAGAACTTCCGGTTACTTGCGCAGACCCAGCTTCTCGATCAGCGAGCGGTAACGGTCAGCGTCCTTGCCCTTCAGGTAGTCGAGCAGCTTGCGGCGGCGGCTCACCATGCGCAGCAGACCGCGGCGGCTGTGGTGATCCTTCGCGTGCGACTTGAAGTGCGAGGTCAGTTCGTTGATACGCGACGTCAGGAGTGCAACCTGAACTTCGGGGGAACCCGTGTCGCCAGTGCCGCGCGCGAATTGCGCGACGATGTCGGACTTCTTGATATCTGCTACGGACATTTTGCTTTTCCTTTAAAACTAACGGGCGGTCACGGAAGAAAGGCCGTGCCGTGGGTTACGACGAAGCGCGTATTGTAGCACAAGCCCGATTCGCCGCGAACGCGGCGCCCTGGGCGGGGATACGGGGTGGATTCGGCGGAAAGCCGGCGCGGCGGACGAACGCTCGCGGTCGGGCTGCAAACCTGCCGAAAGCGCTCCAGCCGAGCCAGGAACAGCGCTCAGGGCCGCTTCATGCGGCACGTCATTGCAGGCACGGTGCGCTGCGGCGGCAGCGCGAGCACGGTGCGAAAACCGTATCCCGATCCCTCGTTGTCGAAGCGCACGCCCGGCGTGCCCGCCTTGTCCATCTGCATCACATAAAGGGGCTGGATTACCTGATGGTCATCGGCGCGCATCCACATCGGATGGAAACCGCTTTCGTCGCCCGTGAAGCGCATGCCCTCCAGCGCTTTTGCCACCGCAGCCGGATCGGCGGAACCCGCGTTCGTCAGCGCCTGCCCGAGCATCTCGACGAGCAAGACCATGCGCAGCACCGAATAGTCGTCCTGCGGCGCCGGAAAGCGCGCGCGGAATGCCGCGTACCAGGCGTCGGACGCTGCGCCGCCCGCGTTCGGATGCCACTCGGCGACGGCAATCACGCGCTTCACGCCCGCCTCGCCAAGCGCCGCCGGCGCGCCAAGGCTGTTGCCGTAGAACGTGTAGAACTTCGTGTCGAGGCCCTGCTCTCGTGCGGCCTTGACCAGCAACGCGAGGTCGTTGCCCCAGTTGCCCGTGATCACGGCGTCCGCGCCCGATGCGCGAATCTTCGAGACGTACGGCGCAAAATCCTTCACGCGGCCAACCGGATGGAATTCGTCGCCGACCACTGCGATATCGGGACGCTGCTTCGCGAGCGCCGCACGTGCGAGCGCGCTCACGTCGTGGCCGAAGCTGTAGTCCTGATTCAGCAGGTAAACCTTCTTGACCGACTGATCGGCGGCAATCACATCCGCGAGCGCGTCCATGCGCATGCCCGCATGGGCATCGAAACGGAAGTGCCAGAAGCTGCAATCCGCGCCGGTGAGCGCGGGATCGACGGCGGAGTAGTTGAGGAACAGCGCGCGATTGTCGGGATCGCGCGCATTCTGACGATCGATCGCCTTCACGAGCGCAGCCGCCACCGCCGAGCTATTGCCCTGCAGGACGAAGCCGATATGGCGGTCGGCGGCGGCGCGCAACTGCATCAGCGCCGTCTCGGTGCTGCCCTTGCTGTCGAGCACGACGAGTTCGAGCGGATGCCGCCCGTCGCGCAGCACGACGCCGCCGTGCGCGTTCACGCGCTCGACACCGAAACGCAGATTGCGCTCCACTGCAGCGCCCGCGTCGGCGAACGGGCCGGACATGCCCTCGATCAACGCGAGCCGCACAGGCGCGAGCGTCGGCTGGCTGCCCGGCGCATTGCCGGCCTGCTTCGTCTGTGTCGCCTGCGCCGCCGCGCCCGCGGCCATCGCGAGACCAAGAGCCAGCGCCCCCAGCAGGGCTGCCGCGCGGCCCCATCGTGAACTGCGTTTGCTTCGTTCGCTTCGTGCTCTCATGCCCTCTTCCTTTTGCTCTCGTCGGTTCGCGATGATCCGAAGCGCGGATCATAGGTCGGCAAGCGCCGCCGCGGCAAGTCCGCTGGACGCCCGTCGCACGCCGCACATTGCATGTCAAAATATCGGCTCGACAATTACTGCGGTCGTCGGGACCTTGCCGTCGGCGAACTCCATGCTCAACCGTTTTCTTGCCACTGCCCTCGCTCCTTTCCTCGCATCTCGCCTGTCACGCGGCGCACGACGCGCGCTGGCTGCCGCCCTCGGCGCGCTCGCGCTCGCCGGCTGCGCGCAGCCGTGGACGCAGTTCCACACGGGCGACGACGCCCAGGCCGTGATCGCGCGCTTCGGCCCGCCGCGCGAAACCTACGACCTGCCCGACGGCGGCAAGCGCCTGATGTGGCCCACCCAGCCGATGGGCGAAACCACCGTCGCCGCCGATATCGACAGCCACGGCAAGGTCGTCAACGTGCGCCAGGTGCTGGAGGACAACGAGTTCTACCGCGCCGAGATCGGCAAGTGGACGCGCGCCGACGTGCTCGTGAATTTCGGCCGCCCGATGGACACCTCGTATTTCCCGTTGATGAAGCGTGAAGTGTGGACCTATCGCTATCTGGAAACGGGTGTCTGGTACATGCTCTACAGCTTCTACTTCGACGACAACGGCATCCTGCGCCTCACGCAGAAGACGCCCGATCCGCTGCACGACCCGGACCGCCGCAACATGTTCTGAACCGCTGCGCGGTACAAGACGCCGCAAACAGGACAGCACAAAGATAAAACCCCCGCGCTCCTGCGAGCGCGGGGGTTTTTCGTTGTGGAGCCTGCCGCTTACGAACGCTGCGGATTGAGCTTGTCGCTGTCCGACGAGTACAGCTTGTTCAGCGCCGCGATATACGCCTTCGCCGAAGCGGCGACGATATCCGGATCGGTGCCGACGCCGTTCACGATGCGCCCTGCCTTGGACAGACGCACCGTCACTTCGCCCTGCGCCTGCGTGCCGGTCGTGATTGCGTTCACCGAATAGAGCAGCAGTTCCGAGCCGCTGCCCACCTCGGTTTCGATGGCATTCAGCGTGGCGTCCACCGGGCCGTTGCCCGCGGCTTCGCCCGTGACTTCCTTGCCGTCGGCCGAGAACACGACGCGCGCGTGCGGACGCTCGCCCGTCTCCGAGTGCTGCGCCAGCGAGATGAACTTGTAGTGTTCCTTCTCGTGCGCTTGCGCCGACTCCTCAGTAACGATCGCGATGATGTCTTCGTCGAAGATTTCCGCCTTGCGGTCGGCGAGTTCCTTGAAGCGCGCGAATGCCTGGTTCAGTTCGCCTTCGCTGTCGAGCTGGATGCCCAGTTCCTGCAGACGCTGCTTGAACGCGTTGCGGCCCGAAAGCTTGCCGAGCACGATCTTGTTCGCGCTCCAGCCCACGTCTTCCGCGCGCATGATTTCGTAGGTATCGCGCGCCTTGAGCACGCCGTCCTGGTGGATGCCCGACGCGTGCGCAAACGCGTTCGCGCCGACCACCGCCTTGTTCGGCTGCACGACGAAACCGGTGATCTGCGAGACGAGCTTCGATGCCGGCACGATCTGCGTCGTGTCGATGCCGAGGTCGAGGCCGAAGTAGTCCTTGCGGGTCTTCACGGCCATCACGATTTCTTCGAGCGACGTATTGCCCGCACGCTCGCCAAGACCGTTGATCGTGCACTCAACCTGGCGCGCGCCGCCCGTGTGCACGCCGGCCAGCGAATTCGCCACGGCCATGCCGAGGTCGTTGTGACAGTGCACCGAGAACACCGCCTTGTCGGAGTTCGGGATGCGCTCGCGCAGCGTCTTCACGAGGTTGCCGTACAGCTCGGGCACGCCGTAGCCGACCGTATCGGCGATGTTGATCGTGGTCGCGCCTTCATTGATGACGGCTTCCAGCACGCGGCACAGGAAATCCATGTCCGAGCGGCTGCCGTCTTCCGGCGAGAACTCCACGTCGTTGGTGAACTTGCGCGCGAAGCGCACGGCGAGCTTCGCCTGCTCCAGCACCTGCTCCGGCGACATGCGCAGCTTCTTCTCCATGTGCAGCGGAGAAGTGGCGATGAACGTGTGGATGCGGAAGTGATCGGCGGGCTTGAGGGCGTCGGCGGCGCGCTGAATGTCCTTGTCGTTCGCACGGGCGAGCGAGCAGACCGTGCTGTCCTTCACCAGGCCCGCGATCGTGTGGATCGCGTCGAAGTCGCCGTTCGAACTGGCGGCGAAGCCCGCTTCGATCACGTCGACCTTCATGCGTTCGAGTTGCTTCGCGATGCGGATTTTCTCTTCCTTCGTCATCGACGCACCGGGCGACTGCTCGCCGTCGCGCAACGTCGTATCGAAGATGATGAGCTTGTCTGCTGCCATTTCGTGTCTCCAGGGGGAACTTGTTCAGTGTCTACAAACGGAATTCGGGTGTTCGCGCCACCGTTGGCGACGCTGACAATGAACGAAGCAGACGGAGGGCGAGCGAGATCAGCGCGGCAGGCGCGCTAGCGCTAGTGCACGTAGCGGCGCACCGGCTTGAAGAGAAAAGAGGGGGAACTGGATCGTTACCATGTCGCCGAATATAGCGGGATTCCGCCGATAGCGCAATTGGCGCCGCCCCGCAGCGCAAACCGTTTGCAGCCTCTCGCGGCCTCGCGCTCAACGCCGCGCCATACCACGCCATACCACACGAAACAGCTCAAAACGCCGGCGCCAAAAGAATGGGGCCGCATGGAAGCGGCCCCTGCAATCACGGCGGGCGGCGCAGTTGCCCGCTTACCGCCTGGCGCCTCGCGACTAGCGCTCGCGCGGTGACGAGCGTGCGGGGTTGCTGCGGCCGCGCATCGCCTGGTAGGCCCAGAATACGTAGCCGGAGAGGCCGTAGAGCACGAACAGGCAGAACAGCATGAGCGGCGGATCGGACGATACGAGCACGAACGCCATGACGACGAGCAGGATCGCTGCGAACGGCACGCGGTGGCGCACGTCGAGCGCCTTGCCGCTGTAAAACGGCGCGTTCGACACCATGGTCACGCCCGCATAGATCGTCAGCACGAACGCGACCCACGGCAGCCACGAGAGCTTGACGGGCACACGGTTGTCGGTGGCGAGCCACACGAAGCCCGCGATCAGCGCCGCCGCCGCCGGGCTCGGCAAGCCCTGGAAGTAGCGCTTGTCGACCACGCCGATGTTCGTATTGAAACGTGCGAGCCGCAGTGCGGCGCCCGAGCAGTAGACGAACGCCGCAAGCCAGCCCCAGCGCCCGAGATCCTTGAGCACCCACTCGTACATCACGAGTGCGGGCGCAACGCCGAACGAAACCATGTCCGAGAGGCTGTCGAACTGCTCGCCGAATGCGCTCTGCGAGTGCGTCATGCGCGCGACGCGGCCATCCATGCCGTCGAGCACCATCGCCACGAAGATCGCGATGGCCGCGATCTCGAAGCGCACGTTCATCGCCTGCACGACGGCGAAGAAGCCGCAGAACAGCGCGGCAGTCGTGAACGCGTTCGGCAGCAGATAGATGCCGCGCTTTCTGAGGAACTGCTGGCGCGCGGCGCGGCGGGTCGCGGCGACGCTTACCTGCTCCTGCACCGACTTGTTACGCCGAAACGGCCGGGGCAAAGATGAGCCGGCGCTATTGCGGGGACGACGCGATTTGAATCCGGCCATCGCACCCCTCCTTAAGCCGATTGCGTTTGTAGTTCGGCGAGGATCGTCGACGAGGCAGACACCTTCTCGCCGATCGATACGCGCGGGCGGCTGCCGAGCGGCAGGTACACGTCGACGCGCGAGCCGAAGCGGATGAAGCCGTAGCGCTGGCCGCGCGTGAGCGGCTCGCCCGAGCGCACGTAGCACAGAATGCGGCGCGCGATGAGACCGGCGATCTGCACGGAGGTCACCACCGTGCCGTCGGCCATCGTGAGGACGACGGCGTTGCGCTCGTTCTCGGTGGACGCCTTGTCGATCGCGGCGTTCAGATACGAGCCCGGGAAGTACTCGACCTTGGCGACGGCGCCGTCGACGGGCGAGCGTTGCGAGTGGACGTTGAAGACGTTCATGAACACGCTGATCTTCAGCGCTTCACGGTTTGCATACGGATCGTGCGCGGTCTCGACGGCGACGATGCGGCCATCGGCGGGACACAGTACGGCATTGGCCTGCTGCGGAATGGGCCGCGGCGGATCGCGGAAAAACTGGACGACGAAGATGAGGATCAGCCAGAACGGCCACGCGAGGCCGAACCCTGCGATTGCCTGGATCAAGAGCACCACGACGGCCGCAATGGCGATGAACGGCCAGCCTTCGCGGGCGATGATCGGATGAGGGTAATTCATATTGGCTTCGGTATTTTTTCGAAAACCGTAGGATAGCAAAAGCCGCCCTGGGTTCATCCCCACCTGGGCGGCTTTTGTTGATGCTTGCCGCGGCGCGGCGGCGGCATGAATGCCCGACCGAACGCGCCGCTGAAGTGGCAAATCAGCAGCGAACTTAGTTCTTCGACTGGTCGACGAGCTTGTTCTTCGCGATCCACGGCATCATCGCGCGCAGCTTCGCACCGACCGTTTCGATCTGGTGCTCGGCGCCAAGGCGGCGGCGCGACTGCAGCGTCGGCGCGCCGGCCTTGTTTTCGAGGATGAAGCTCTTCGCGTATTCGCCGGTCTGGATGTCCTTCAGGACTTCCTTCATGACCTTCTTCGTTTCGGCGGTGATGACGCGCGGACCCGTCACGTACTCGCCGTACTCGGCGTTGTTCGAGATCGAGTAGTTCATGTTCGCGATGCCGCCTTCGTAGATCAGGTCGACGATCAGCTTGAGCTCGTGCAGACACTCGAAGTACGCCATTTCCGGCGCGTAGCCCGCTTCGACCAGCGTTTCGAAGCCGGCCTTGATCAGGTCGACCGTACCGCCGCACAGCACGGCCTGCTCGCCGAACAGGTCGGTTTCGGTCTCTTCGCGGAAGTTCGTTTCGATGATGCCGGCACGGCCGCCGCCGTTTGCCGCAGCGTACGACAGCGCGATGTCACGCGCTGCGCCCGACTTGTCCTGGTGGACGGCGATCAGATGCGGAACGCCGCCGCCTTGCGAGTAGGTGCCGCGGACCGTGTGGCCGGGGGCCTTCGGGGCGATCATGATGACGTCGAGGTCGGCGCGCGGGATCACCTGGCCGTAGTGGACGTTGAAGCCGTGCGCGAACGCGAGCGCGGCGCCTTGCTTCAGGTTTGCGTGGACTTCCTTCGCATAGACGTCGGCGATCTGCTCGTCCGGCAGCAGCATCATCACGACGTCGGCGTTCTTGACGGCTTCGGCGACTTCCTTGACCGTGAGGCCGGCGTTCTCAGCCTTGCTCCACGAAGCGCCGCCGCGGCGCAGGCCGACGGTGACATTCACGCCGCTGTCCTTCAGGTTCAGTGCGTGCGCGTGGCCCTGCGAACCGTAACCGATGATGGTGACCTGCTTGCCCTTGATGAGGGAGAGGTCGGCGTCCTTGTCGTAAAAAACTTTCATGTCTGTTCCCTGGCGATATGCAAAAAATGGAGAGTTCCGGTACTGCGTTAGGTAAGCAGCGTTTGGCTGCGCCGGGCGCGCTCTTGTTTAAACGTCAAGCGCCGCGCCCGGCCGGGTTCCGGCGGTCGATCGTCGAACCGGATCGACGCATGCTGCCGGGCGTCACACTTTCAGAATGCGCTCGCCGCGTCCGATGCCCGAGCCGCCCGTGCGGACGGTTTCGAGAATCGACGTGGAGTCGATTGCCTCGATGAACGCGTCGAGCTTCTCGCTCGCACCCGTCAGTTCGATCGTGTAAGTCTTTTCGGTAACGTCGATGATGCGGCCGCGGAAAATATCCGCCATCCGCTTCATCTCCTCGCGTTCCTTGCCGACCGCCCGAACCTTGATCAGCATCAGCTCACGCTCGATGTGGGCGCCCTCGGTCAGGTCGACCACTTTCACCACCTCGATCAGGCGGTTCAGATGCTTCGTGATCTGTTCGATCACGTCGTCAGAGCCAATGGAAACGATGGTCATACGCGACAGCGACCGGTCTTCGGTCGGCGCCACGGTCAAGGTTTCGATGTTGTAGCCGCGTGCGGAGAAGAGGCCGACCACGCGCGACAGCGCGCCCGGCTCGTTTTCCAGCAAAACGGAAATAATGTGTCTCATGATGTGTTCCGCGATTTATCCAGTTTGAGCGTGGCTGCCGCCCTGCCCCCGCGAATTCGCGCGCCCTTTGTGAAGACGCGCGCCGCGCGAAGTGGGAGCGGCGCCGTTCAATGACCGTTACAGTTCTTCCGAACCGAGCAGCATGTCGGTGATGCCCTTGCCGGGCTGTACCATCGGCCACACGTTTTCGGAGGGGTCGGTCTGGAAATCGAGGAACACGGTGCGGTCCTTCAGTCGCAGTGCTTCCTTGAGCGCGGGTTCCACATCGGCCGTCTTGTCGACGCGGATGCCCACGTGGCCGTACGCTTCGGCGAGCTTCACGAAGTCGGGCAGCGCATCCATGTACGAATGCGAATAGCGCTTGTCGTATTCGATCTGCTGCCACTGGCGAACCATGCCGAGGTAGCGGTTGTTGAGCGAGATGATCTTCACGGGCGTGTCGTACTGCTTGCAGGTCGACAGTTCCTGAATGCACATCTGGATCGAGCCTTCGCCCGTGATGCAGACGACGTCCTCATCCGGGTGCGCCATCTTCACGCCCATCGCCGCCGGCAGGCCGAAGCCCATCGTGCCGAGGCCGCCCGAGTTGATCCAGCGGCGCGGCTGGTTGAAGCGGTAGAACTGCGCGGCCCACATCTGGTGCTGGCCAACGTCAGAGCAGACGAACGCATTGCCGCCCGTCAGCTCCCACAGTTTCTCGACGACATACTGCGGCTTGATGATCTCCGTGCCGCGGTCGAACTTCAGGCAGTTCTTCTCGCGCCAGCCTTCGATGTCCTTCCACCAGGCTGCGAGCGCCTCGGTGTCGGGACCGTGCTCGGCGTGCTGAAGCTGCTCAATGAGTTCCTTGAGCACTTCCTTCACGTCGCCGACGATCGGGATGTCGACCTTCACGCGCTTCGAAATCGACGAAGGATCGATGTCGATGTGAATGATCTTGCGCGGACGCGAGGTGAAGTGTGCGGGGTTGCCGATCACGCGGTCGTCGAAGCGCGCGCCGATCGCGATCAGCACGTCGCAGTGCTGCATCGCCATGTTGGCTTCGTACGTGCCGTGCATGCCGAGCATGCCGAGGAACTTGCGATCGCTTGCGCGATAGCCGCCGAGCCCCATCAGCGTGTTCGTCACCGGGTAGCCGAGCAGGTCGGCGAACTGGTTCAGCTCGCGCGCCGCATCGGCGAGGATGATGCCGCCGCCGGTGTAGATGTACGGACGCCTGGCCGAGAGGAGCA
The DNA here is from genome assembly GCF_024281035.1 of Paraburkholderia sp. Lineage (GTDB taxonomy): Bacteria > Pseudomonadota > Gammaproteobacteria > Burkholderiales > Burkholderiaceae > Paraburkholderia. The sequence goes on along the minus strand of NZ_JAMXLH010000047.1, from coordinate 4,836 downwards.
GCGAGACTGCCTTGCGGATCTGCCCCGAGTGGCCCTTGGTGACCGGGTTGTAAGAGCGCAGCGACACGCTCTTGAGCGGTTCATAGGCGCACGGAGCCTTCGACACGTCCTTCGGAATGTCGATCAGCACGGGACCGGGACGGCCGGTGCGCGCAATGTAGAAGGCTTTCTTGACGGTCGCCGCGAGGTCGCGCACGTCCTTCACGAGGAAGTTGTGCTTGACGCAGGGGCGCGTGATGCCCACCGTGTCGCACTCCTGGAAGGCGTCCTGACCGATCGCGGCAGTGGGCACCTGCCCGCTGATGACGACCATCGGGATCGAATCCATATACGCCGTCGCGATGCCGGTCACCGCGTTGGTGACGCCGGGGCCGGAGGTCACGAGGCACACGCCGACCTTGCCGCTCGAACGGGCATAGCCGTCGGCAGCATGCACGGCAGCCTGTTCGTGGCGCACGAGGATGTGCTGGATCTTGTCCTGCTTGTAGAGCTCGTCGTAGACGTAGAGTACGGAGCCGCCGGGGTAGCCCCAGATGAATTCGACCTGCTCGTCGGCGAGCGCCTTCATCAGCACAGTTGCGCCAATAGAAGGGCCGTTTTGGCCTTCGGGATCAGATTCAGCGGAGATGGGGGGAATCGACGTGGAGAATTCCGCGCTGGGAATATTCATCATTCACCTTTCGAATTTTCGGCAAAAAATTGATCGGGTGCTCTCCGCCGGGCTTGTGGCTCGGGTTCAAGCGGCGCGTCCAGTTGACAGATGAGCCTCATGGGCCACACCTGAATTGAGACAGAGTCACTTATATATCGCGAACCGTCGAAGATAGCGATTCGCACGCAACCGGTCAAGCAAATCTTGGCGCCGATGTGTATATGCAGATACATGCCGGCAAACCGGCAGGGAAACGGGCAGAAAAGCGGGCAGAAAAGCGGGCAGGAAAACAGACTGGAAAACGGACTGAAAAGCGCGCTCGCATGCGGCCACGGGCGGGCGCGCCGAGCCTTCAGCCGGGCCGTGCGGAGACGGCGCGCGACAGCCCGGCCGAGCGATCCATTACCCCGGCGAGGCAAAAATTTGCTAGCATCCGCGAGTTTTTACGACATTTTTCGAACGGTTACGCGTACGCTGGTGGCGGCGCCCTGCAACGGATGGCATCAGACAAGGAACTCGCCGACTTCCTGGCGGGCGTCGAAAGACGCGCGTTCAAGCAGACGGTCTACGCCGTGCGAGACGACGACTCCGCGCTCGACATCGTGCAGGACGCGATGATCAAGCTCGCCGAAAAATATGGCGACCGGCCCGCGGCCGAGCTGCCCCTGCTTTTTCAGCGCATCCTTCAAAACACAACGCACGATTATTTCCGGCGGCAGAAAGTACGCAATACGTGGGTGAGCCTGTTCTCGTCGCTCGGCAACGCCGATGACGAGGATTTCGACCCACTCGAAACCATCGAGGTGGAGCAGGGATCGGCCGGCGCCGAAAGCAGCGAGCAGCAGCTCGAACGGGAACAGGTCCTGAACCTGATCGACGAAGAAGTCCAAAAATTACCGGCGCGTCAACGGGAAGCGTTTCTGATGCGTTACTGGGAGGATATGGATGTCGCCGAAACCGCCGCCGCCATGGGCTGCTCCGAAGGCAGCGTGAAAACGCACTGCTCGCGAGCCACGCACACGCTGGCACAAGCGCTCAAGGCGAAAGGAATCACCCTATGAGTTCCGCTCTCGACAACAAAGAATCAGAGTTCGTGCGGGAGCTGCGCCGCGCGCTCGACGAGAGCGCGGCCAGCCTGCCCGTTTCCACTGCCGATCGACTCGCCGTCGCCCGCCAGGCCGCGCTCGCGCGCAAAAAGCCTGAGCCGGAGTTCGTGCGCGTCCCGGCTCTCGCGCCTGCCGGCGTGCCGGCCGACTTTGCCGCGCCGCGCCGCCGTTCGCGCCTCGGGCGCTTCGCGCTCGCATGGCCGCTCGCGGCGCTCGTCGCCGGGCTCTTTGCCATCGCGTATTTCGAGGATCAGCAACGCACGGCCGAGCTGGCCGATATCGATGCCGCCATGCTGAGCGACGACCTGCCGCTCACGGCGTATCTCGATCACGGTTTCAACGCGTATCTGTCGCGTTCTCACTGACCGGGAGGCTCGCGGGGTGAGTTACAAGCGCGGCCTCGCCGTAGTAGCTGGATCGGTCATCGCGGTACTGGTGTCTTATGCGGCGACCTACCCGCGTTTTCATCCTGGACACGCAACCAGCGCCGTCCAGAGTGCACCGGCCAGCACCCCTTCCGTCGAAACGTCGATCGCCACGGCGTTTGCGCCGTTGCCCGGCCCAAGCGACCGGCTCGCGTGGGCGAACCTTTCGGACGCGCAGCACGTCGCGCTCGCGCCGTTCGCGAACGAATGGGACCATTTCAGCGACGAGCGTCGACGCAAATGGCTGAGGATCGCCTCGCGTTACCCGAAGATGTCTCCGGAAGCGCAAGAACACCTGCACGCACGCATGGCCGAATGGGTCGAGATGACGCCCGAGCAGCGCCGTGTCGCGCGCGAGAATTATCAAGTCTCCAAAGCACTGCCCGCGCAGGCTCGCCAGCGTGCATGGAAGGACTATCAGCAACTTCCCCCTGACCAGAAAGCGCGCCTCGCCGCGAGCGAGCGCAAGCGCCGCACGGTCGTGAGCGCGCCGCCCTCGGGCGGCAAGAGCGAAATTCGCGGCATCGAGCACCTCGTCGAGCGCGAACGCCGCTTGACGCATCCATCGGCGGCTTTCCCCGCTTCCGGCCCGGCTGGCGCATCCGCGGCCCACGGCGCGTCCGGCGCGATGAACGCGCCGGCATCCGCGACGGCGGGCACGGCGGCGACGGCAGGCACGGCGCCCGCCGCCAGTTTCGTTCCGGCAACGCCGATTCCGGTTTCGCCCGCCGAAGCGCCCGCGGCGTTCAAGGGCTCCTGAACCGCCCTGTCCAGGTACAAGCGCTGGGACAATCGCTGGGACGAACGCCGGGACATGCGCCGCGACAAACGGCTTATGCCGCATCGGCGGCGTTCGCGGTTATCCTTACGGCCTTCCGCACCAATACCGACGTACACGTGAACACACGCGCTCCCGCCGCCGCGCCACAGAGCGCCCCCTCCGCACCGCAGCCCGCCACGATCCGCCGGCGCCTTGCCGCGCTCGTCTACGAGTCCGTGCTGCTCTTCGGCGTGATCTTTCTCGCCGCGCTCGCGTTCAGTCTCATCTTGCACGCCCGCAACGGGTTCACGTACCACAACCTGATGTCGGCGTGGATCGCGATTGTCGCGGGCGTGTACTTCGTCGGCTTCTGGCATAGCGGCGGCCAGACGCTGCCGATGAAAACATGGCGCATCCGCGTGATCGGCCCGAACGGGAAACCGCCGTCACTGTCGCGCGCCACGGTGCGGTATTTCGCCGCGTGGCTCTGGTTCCTGCCGCCGCTCGCGCTGCACACGATTTTCCATTTCACGGTTCCGCACACGCTCGTGCTCGTCGCCGTGTGGTTCGTGCTCTGGGTTGCAAGCGCCCGCTTCATTCCCGGCCGGCAACTCCCGCACGACCGCATCGCCGGTACATGCGTCGTCGCGGTGCCGCGCTAAACGCCGCACCGCCGCGGCTGCATAAGCCGCATAAGCCGCATAGGCCGCAAAGGGCGCGAACGCCTCTGCGGTCGTAGCGCACACATCAAAAGCGCCTCGCCTCGACGGCGCGCGCAAATCCGCGCGCAAATCTTTCGTCGCAACCAAACCACAGCCACGGACGGCGTAACACGCCGTTCTTGTGACTGTCATGGCACGGTCACGCCTGCATGGCGCAATGCACGCATTACAACCCGCCGCGTGAGCCATGGCCTCAAACACGTCCGCGACCACTCTTTTCCGGCAGACCACCGGAACGGCTACCGACCCCGCCGCATTCCACCCTGGCCCTGCCGACGGCTCGTTCTCCCCGCCACCGCCGCTGCCCCTGAACGACTCCGCGTCACCCGGCTCCCACGACGACGATCATCCCGCCCCGCATCGCTACCGCACCATCTGGCTCTCCGATATTCACCTCGGCTCAAGTGGTTGCCAGGCCAACTATCTGCTCGATTTCCTGCGCCATAACGATTCGGACTACCTGTACCTCGTCGGCGACATCATCGACGGCTGGCAGCTCAAGAAGGGCTGGTACTGGCCGCAGGCGCACAACGACGTCGTGCAGAAGGTGCTGCGCAAGGCGCGCAAGGGCACGCATGTCGTGTACGTCCCGGGCAATCACGACGAAGCGGCGCGCCAGTTCTGCGACCTCTCGTTCGGCGACATCCAGGTGCGCGAGGAAGCCTTCCACACGACGCTCGCGGGCAAGCGCATGTGGGTCGTGCACGGCGATCTCTTCGACGGCGTGATCCAGCATGCGAAGTGGCTCGCCTATCTCGGCGACTCGGCGTACACGGTGATCCTCGTGCTGAACCGCTGGTTCAACCGGATCCGCTCGCGGCTCGGCTTTCAGTACTGGTCGCTCTCGCAGTACCTCAAGCACCAGGTGAAAAACGCGGTGAACTTCATCTCGTCGTTCGAGCGCGTGATGACCGACGAAGCACGCCGCCGCGGCTGCGACGGGGTCGTCTGCGGGCACATTCACAACCCCGAGATACGAGACATCGACGGCATGCTCTATTGCAACGACGGCGACTGGGTGGAAAGCCTCTCGGCGCTCGTCGAGACCCTCGAGGGTGAACTGCGCATCGTCTACTGGACCGTGATGCAGGCGCCCGAGGCGCAGAGCGCGACGCGCAAGGCGCGCGTGAGCGCCGCCTGAGTTGCCCACTGAGTTGCCCAACACTATCCC
>NZ_JAMXLH010000046.1 GCF_024281035.1 Paraburkholderia sp. | reverse complement strand
GCGACTGCGACTGCGACTGCGACTGCGACTGCGACTGCGACTGCGACTGCGACTGCGACTGCGACTGCGACTGCGACTGCGACTGCGACTGCGGCTGCGGCTGCGGCTGCGACTGCGACTAGTGGCTTTGAAGCGCCGTCACAGGCGCATGCCGACCGACTGAAAGGAGACCTCGACCATGCCCCGCTTTGCGGCCAACCTGACGATGATGTACGCCGAATACGCCTTTGCCGACCGTATCGCCGCGGCGGCGCGTGACGGCTTCGCGGCGACCGAGTGCCTGTTCCCATACGACTTGCCCGCCCACGACCTGAAGTCGCGCCTCGACGGGAACGGCGTCGAACTGGTGCTGTTCAACGCGCCGCCCGGCGACTGGGCGGCGGGCGAGCGCGGCATCGCGTCGTTGCCGGGGCGCGAGGACGAATTTCGCCGCGGCATCGACCAGGCGCTCGACTACGCACGCACGCTCGGCACCCGGCGCGTGCACGTCATGGCGGGGCTGCGCGATGCGGGCACGCCGTACGAGGCGCAGCGCGAGTGCTACCTGCGCAATCTGGCCTGGGCGGCGTCGCAGGCTCAGTCCGAGAGCGTCACGGTCCTGATCGAGCCGATCAACCCGCGCGACATGCCCGGCTATTTGCTGAACCGTCAGGACGACGCACAAGCGATCCGCGCCGCGCTGGGCGCAGCGAATCTGCTCGTGCAGTTCGACTGTTACCACTGTCAGATCGTCGAAGGCGACCTGGCCATGAAGCTGCGGCGCGACATCGGCGGAATTGGCCATGTGCAGATCGCAGGCGTGCCGCAGCGGCACGAGCCGGATACCGGCGAGGTGGATTACCCGTATCTGTTCGCGCTGCTCGACGAACTGGGCTACGGCGGCTGGATCGGCTGTGAGTACCGTCCGCGCGGGGCGACGTCGGCTGGACTGGGTTGGGTTCGATCGTATCTGTCTGATCGTTCGTAATGCAAATATTCGCGCGCGCTGGACGCCGCTCGCCGGCCGTAGTTTGTTGAAGAGCCAATAAGAGCAAATAAAAATGGCTCGTGGGCACCGTCGAATTCGTTTTTTTAGGATCGAGTTACCGTCACACGATCCAATCCGGCGATCCGAAGGGCTTCCCCAAAGCCGGGCATTGCGTCGCCCGAATCGTTAATGCCGCCGTTTTTACGGCGGCGATTTCCAGGATTTTCTGACAGGCTTCGCGAAAAGGTTAACCACCTTTAAACATTGCTTAGCATGTTTAATTATTGTCTGTAGGACTGCTTGCGCCATTACGTCGCACCCGTACGAATTTTGCCTTCGTTGCGGGGTAATATTTGGCGTGGATCAATTTTTGAACAGGATTCCTTACGTAAAATTGCGCCGCTTCAAGTGTGGGTGCATTTGTCGTGGATTTTTTGCGATGCAAATGCCCGGTGCGTCAACTGCCCCATGTGTCAACCGCGTGATGTGTCAACGGCGTAATGCGTCAAAGGTCCTTCAAAGGGAAAGCGTGCAAACATGACAGAAAGAAAAGCCTTCAAACGATGGCTCGTCCTCCTCGGCAGTGGGTTGGCCGTCTCACTATCGGGGTGTAGCGGAAATTTTGCGCTGTTCGACCCGAAGGGCAGCATTGGCGTTGCCGAAAAGTCGCTCATCATCACCTCGACGGTCGCCATGCTGATTGCCGTGGTGCCGGTGATCTTCCTCATCCTGTTTTTCGCATGGCGCTATCGCGCGTCGAACCGGAACGCCACCTACGCGCCTAAATGGTCCCATTCCACGATGATCGAAGTCGTGGTCTGGACCATTCCCTCGCTGATCATCCTCTACCTGGCCATCCTCACCTGGAAGACCACCCACGAGCTCGATCCCTACAAGCCGCTCACGTCGGACGTCAAGCCGATCAACGTCGAAGTCGTGGCGCTCGACTGGAAGTGGCTCTTCATCTACCCGGACCTCGGCATCGCGACGGTGAACCAGCTCGCCATGCCGGTCGGCACGCCCGTGAATTTCCGCATCACGTCGGATTCGGTGATGAATTCGTTCTTCATTCCGCAACTCGGCACCCAGATCTACGCGATGGCCGGCATGCAGACGCGCCTGCACCTGATCGCCGACCACCCGGGTGACTACGCGGGCCTGTCGGCGCAATACAGCGGCCAGGGCTTCTCGGACATGAAGTTCCGCACGCTCGCCACGAGCCAGCAGGAATTCGACGCATGGGTCGAGAAGGTGAGGGCGTCGTCGGCGTCGCTCTCGATGGACGAATACGCGGCGGTGGCGAAGCCGAGCGAGAAGGATCCCGTGCAGCACTTCTCGAGAGTCGATCCGAAGCTCTTCAACAACATCGTCGCGAAATACAACAACGGCCACGTCACCGATTTCCGTGACGCTGTCTGCCGTGTTGACGGGAAACTTGAGGGGTAACGCATGTTAGGCAAACTTACTTTAGAGGCAATTCCGTTCGATCAGCCGATCATCATGGGCGCCGCTGCGTTCATGGCGCTGATCGTGCTGGCTGTGGGCGGTCTGGTGACCGTAACCGGAAAGTGGAAGTACATCTGGAGCGAATGGCTCACGAGTGTGGACCACAAGCGCATCGGCGTGATGTACATCATCGTCGCCGTGCTCATGCTGCTGCGCGGCTTCGCCGATGCCGTGATGATGCGCATCCAGCAGGCCATCGCGTTCGATTCGCCAGGCTACCTGCCGCCGCACCACTACGACCAGATCTTCACGGCGCACGGCGTCATCATGATCTTCTTCATGGCGATGGCGCTGATGATCGGCCTGATGAACATCATCGTGCCGCTGCAGATCGGCGCGCGCGACGTGGCGTTTCCGTTCCTGAATTCGCTGTCGTTCTGGATGACGGCGATCAGCGCGATCCTGATCAACATTTCGCTCGTGGTCGGTGAGTTCGCGCAGACCGGCTGGCTCGCGTATCCGCCGCTTTCGGAGCTGCAATACAGTCCGGGCGTGGGGGTCGACTATTACTTGTGGTCGTTGCAGCTCTCGGGCGTCGGCACGTTGATCTCGGCGGTCAACTTCTTCGTCACGATCCTGAAGATGCGCGCCCCGAGCATGAACCTCATGAAGATGCCGGTCTTCACCTGGACGACGTTGTGCTCGAACGTGCTCATCATGGCCACGTTCCCGATTCTCACGATCGCGCTTGCGCTGCTCGGCCTCGACCGCTACGTCGGCACGCACTTCTTCACGAACGACGCGGGCGGCAACGCCATGCTGTACCTGAACCTGATCTGGGCGTGGGGCCACCCCGAGGTGTACATCCTCGTGCTGCCTGCGTTCGGCATCTATTCGGAGATCATCGCCACGTTCTCGAAGAAGCCGCTGTTCGGCTACAAGACGATGGTGTACGCGACGTGCGCCATCATGGTTCTCGCGTTCCTCGTGTGGCTGCACCACTTCTTCACGATGGGCGCAGGCGCCAACGTCAATGCGTTCTTCGGCATTATGACGATGATCATCGCGATCCCGACGGGCCTGAAGATTTTCAACTGGCTGTTCACGATGTATCGCGGCCGTGTCCACTTCACCACGCCGGTGCTCTGGACGATCGGCTTCATGGTGACGTTCACGATCGGCGGCATGACGGGCGTGATGCTCTCGATTCCCGGCGCGAACTTCGTGCTGCACAACTCGCTGTTCCTCATCGCGCACTTCCACAACACGATCATCGGCGGCGTGGTGTTCGGCTTCCTCGCGGGCCTTCACTACTGGTTCCCGAAGATCTTCGGCATCAAGCCGAACGAGAAGCTCGGCAAGGCGTCGTTCGCCTGCTGGCTGGTCGGCTTCTATGTGGCGTTCGTGCCGATCTACGTGCTGGGCTTCATGGGCATGACGCGCCGGACCAACCACTACGACAACCCCGACTGGCAGATCTGGCTCGTCATCGCGGCGATCGGCGCGGCCATCATCGCCCTGGGCATCGTGCTCCAGGTCGTGTCGTGGATCGAGGCGTTCATCAACCGCAACAAGCCGGAATGCAAGGATGTGACGGGCGATCCGTGGGACGGCCGTACGCTCGAATGGGCGACTTCGTCGCCGCCGCCGGTCTACAACTTCGCGGTGATCCCGCACGTCAGCGACATCGACGTTTTCGCCCACATGAAGGAAACCGGACGTGGCATCGGGCTCGAAGCGCACTACCGCGATATTCATATGCCGTCGAACACGTCGGCCGGTTTCATCGTCGGCATGTTCAGCCTCGTACTGGGCTTTGCGGGTGTGTGGCACATCACGTGGCTGGCCGTGCTCGCGCTCGTCGGTATCGTGGTGACGGTCGCGGCGCGCAGCTTCGGCAATAACGACGGTTACATCATTCCTGCCGAGCGCGTGCGCGAAATTGAAGAACTGCGCGAAGAACAGCGTCGCCGCGCCATCGGCGCCCTGGAGGCCAACTGATGTTACAGAAAACCAATCCGGCGAACCTCGCCGAATTCGATCACCAGGACCACCCGGAGTCGCACTCGGTATTCGGCTTCTGGACTTATCTGATGACCGACTGCGTGCTGTTCGCCGCGCTTTTCGCGACGTTCGCGAGCCTCGCGCAGCAGTTTGCGGGCGGCCCCACGGGCAAGGACCTGTTCGAGCTACCGGGCGTGGCGATCGAAACCGGACTGCTGCTGCTCTCCAGCATCACGTTCGGATTCGCGATGTTGAACGCGTACCAGCAGAAGTCAGGCAAGGTCATGCAGTGGCTCGTGGTGACCTTCGTGCTCGGCGCGCTGTTCCTGTTTCTCGAACTGCGCGAGTTCTCGCAACTGATCGCGGAAGGCGCGAGTCCCCAGCGCAGCGCGTTCTGGTCGTCGTTTTTCGTGCTGGTCGGCACGCACGGCCTGCACGTTTTCATCGGTCTGATCTGGATGGCCGTGATGATGATTCACGTGCTCCTCAAGCCGCAGCTCGGCGAGCACGAAATCCGCCGTCTTGCGTGTCTGGGCCTCTTCTGGCACTTCCTCGACCTCGTGTGGATCTGCGTGTTCACTTTCGTCTATCTCGGGAGCGTGCTCTAAATGGCTCATTCTCAATCGCAGGCTCACGGCAGCGCCGGTAGCTACATCCTGGGCTTTATCCTTTCGGTGATCCTCACCGCGGCCGCGTTCGGCGTCGTGTGGTACGGCGCGCTCGATTCGGGTAGCGCCACGGCCGTGCTGGCCGTGCTCGCGTTCGTGCAGGTCGTCGTTCAACTCGTGTTCTTCCTGCATCTGAACTCCGGGCCAGGACGCGGCATGAACATGATTTCGCTTGGCTATACCGTGGTCGCCGCCGCGTTTCTTATTTTCGGCACGGTCTGGGTCATGAACAACGTCGCCATGCATATGATGTCGCGTTAAATTCCGGCCCCACTCGCGTGCCTGACGGCCGTACAGACTTCGCGTCTGTGCGGCCGTTTTACTTGCGACAGGGCCGTTCGCGCGCTTGAGACCCACTTGAGACCCGCTTGAGACCCACTTGAGACCCGCTTGACACCCATTCGGTGACCCACCTATGATTGGCAAAAATGTTCAGCTAACGATCTGTGGTTCGCGTATAGAACAAATGTACCGGGGCGGCGCGTTTAATTGTTGAATTTCCTCTGCGCCGCCCATCAATCAGGAGATTTGCATGGCGGAAGCTTTTCTGTGCGATGCGATTCGCACGCCGATTGGCCGTTACGGCGGCGCCCTCGCTCATGTCCGTGCGGACGATCTCGGCGCGGTGCCGATGAAAGCGCTGGTGGACCGTAACAAGGACGTGGACTGGTCTGCACTCGACGATGTGATCTACGGTTGCGCAAACCAGGCCGGCGACGACAACCGCAACGTTGCGCGCATGTCGCTGTTGCTGGCGGGGTTGCCGGAGGCGGTGCCCGGCAGCACGCTGAACCGTCTGTGCGGTTCGGGCATGGATGCGGTAGGCAGCGCCGCGCGCGCGATCCGGGCCGGTGAGGCGGGCCTGATGATCGCAGGCGGCGTCGAGAGCATGAGCCGCGCACCGTTCGTGATGGGCAAATCCGCGAGCGCGTTCGCGCGCGACGCGGCGATCTACGACACAACCATCGGCTGGCGCTTCGTGAATCCGCTCATGAAGCAGCGGTACGGCGTCGATTCGATGCCCGAGACGGCTGAGAACGTCGCAGTCGACTACAACGTAAGCCGCGCCGATCAGGACGCGTTCGCGCTGCGCAGCCAGCAAAAGGCGGCGCGCGCGCAGGGCGACGGCACACTCGCGCAGGAAATCGTCGCGGTGACGATTGCGCAGAAGAAAGGGGAGCCGATCATTGTTTCGCGCGATGAGCATCCGCGCGAGACGAGCCTCGAAGCACTCGCGAGGCTCAAGGGTATCGTGCGCGCGGACGGCTCGGTGACGGCGGGCAACGCTTCAGGCGTCAACGACGGCGCATGCGCGCTGCTCCTTGCCAACGAAGAGAATGCGAAGCGCTTCGGCCTTACGCCGCGTGCGCGCGTGCTCGGCATGGCGACAGCCGGCGTCGCGCCGCGCGTGATGGGCATCGGTCCGGCGCCCGCCACGCAAAAGCTGCTCGCGCGCCTGAACATGACGATCGATCAATTCGACGTGATCGAACTGAACGAGGCGTTTGCATCGCAGGGGCTGGCGGTGCTGCGCATGCTGGGCGTCGCCGACGATGATCCTCGCGTCAATCCCAACGGCGGCGCGATTGCGCTCGGCCACCCGCTCGGCATGAGCGGCGCGCGTCTCGTGACGACGGCGCTGTATCAGCTGGAACGCACGCAGGGCCGCTTTGCGCTGTGCACGATGTGCATCGGCGTGGGCCAGGGGATTGCCATCGCAATCGAGCGCGTCTGATCGCTGCGCGCCTGCGTTCATTGGCATGCCGTGACGCCGCAGATCGAACGATCTGCGGCGTTTTTCGTTGTCATGCGCGAAGGTTTCGCCGCGCGGGCTGCCGTAAAAATCCATAGTCAGGCTGACCGTCTCATTAGCGCCCGATGCTGTGCATCGGGCGTCCTCGTGCGCAATTGCTGTCAACCTGTTCCAGGACTTGACACCTACGGCGTTCAGTAACCGCCGGTCGACGAACTCGAATTACCCGAACTGTTCGATGAGCTGTCGTTCTTCTGATTCATGTTGTCTTCCGCGGCCGCCGGGGACACTGAGGCCGCGACAATTCCGAGGCTGACGAGACACGCAAGAAAAATACGAAATCGCTTCATGGTGATCTCCTGTTGGGGAAATTCGCAGGACGTCCCGCCCGGAGATATCCAGCGAGGTATGAACCACACAATTACTGAAGATGCCCAAATGCCGGTTCATCGCGAACGCAGGCGCCGACATAGCGTTAAACGCGGCGCGCGGGCGCCTTATTCCCGTGCGCAATAACGATGCCGTTGCAGTTGAAGAGGCGCGTCGTCATACGGGAGTGGCGCCCCGCGCCGGAACGGGTCTTTACGTTTGCGGCGTCGCGCGAGTACCACAAAAGAATGATAGCTCCGTGACAGCCATAATTCCCCATTTCCTTTTTATAACAATGCGTTAAGCAAAAATCCGATACATCGCCCAGATATTGAAAGAGTCTGTTTCACAGACAGCGTGCCCGCTGGAGCAGGTTTGACGATTAAATCTCGTCCGCAACCTGGCTCCGACATTCGCAGCCATTTCATTGCAGTATGAATGTCAATATGGGAAATATCATGAAGAACACTTTGATCGTCGCGGGCGTCCTGAGCGTGTTCGCCATTTCGGCTCAAGCACAAAGCAGCGTCACGCTGTATGGCTCGCTGGATGCGGGCATCGTCTACG
>NZ_JAMXLH010000045.1 GCF_024281035.1 Paraburkholderia sp. | reverse complement strand
CTCGAAACAGCCCGCCTGAATCCAGCGTTGCGTCTGCTTCCGGTGCAGCGCGTTGAACATCTCCCGCAAATCGTAGCGGCGCTGCGGAGCGTCCTTGTTCATCAAGGTCAGGTACGGAGCGGCGAAGCGCATGGCCGTGTGTCTGCGTGGCAGACGCTCAATACGCGGACCCTGACGCACTGTCGAGCTTGTGACGCTCGGTTCCATTCAGCGGAGGATTGAACACGCTGACAAGCACGAGATCTGTGTCTTTTCCGCCTCGCAGATAGTGCAGATCGTGCCGGTCGAGCGCATACATATCGCCCGGCCGGATCGAGTAGATATTGCCTTCGGAGTCTTCCACTTCGCCATAGCCGACGATGCAATAGCACGCTTCGAGATGGTTCCGATATTGCAGCAGCGATTCGGTTCCGGCTCGCACGACGGTATGACAAATCGTGTAGCCGAAGCCATCGCGTTCGGTAAGGAGGCGATGACTGGTTCCAGCGCCCCATTCGACGAAATATTCCGTTTTCTCAACGTCCGACAAACTGCGCACAAACATGCTCACTCCATTTGCACAACGTGTTGGGAAGCGACAGGAGGGCAGCGATCCACCGGAATCTGACTGTATCCGGGACGAAACTGGAACGAGTTATCCACTTGCTGCCGGACCTGGTAACTTGGGAGGATTCGCGAAATTCCAGATCCAAGCCAGCCGCATGACATCATGGATGGCCTTTATGTCGTGGCCATTTTAAGATTCCGTGTCTGTAGGTATGAAATTAGGATGCCAATTCACATGTCTCATTAACGGGTGGGCAACCCCGGCGACGAGCTATTGGAATTCTGTTCATGGCTTATGGGCGGGGACTAAAGCGTTGATTCAACTGCCGTCAGACTGACGCGTGACCGGTCTGATTGAGGAAGGTGGCGTGATTGACGCAGCTGGAATTGGGACGCGTTGCTTCAAGTAATTGACGACGCTATCTGCATCGTCAATTACTTTGATGTCGTCGAGCTCGCCCGCGCTGATGAGGTTGGCTGCTTCCAGATTCGTTCTCATCCAGTCGACAAGTCCTCCCCAAAACTGCGAACCGACCAGCACGACTGGCATGGGGGCAATTTTCTTCGTTTGCATGAGTGTCAAGATTTCGAATAACTCATCCAGCGTTCCCATACCACCCGGCATTGCAATAAATGCATGTGAATGTTTGCAGAAAGCGATTTTTCGCGTGAAGAAATTCTCGAAGACGAGAGATACATCTTGAAATTGGAAATCGGCTGGCTCGAAAGGGAGTACGACATTGAAGCCGATGGTATGCGTTTTTCCCGTGCGCGCACCCTCATTGGCGGCCCGCATGATCCCGGGCCCTCCACCGGAAATTACGGTGTAGCCCTCATTTGACAATCGAGAAGCAATTTGATGAGTGAGTGTGAATATTTCGTGGCCGGGCTTAATGCGTGCGCTGCCGAATATGCTAATCGCAGTACCGACGCGATCTGAAAGCTCTTCGATGCTCTCAAGCTCTCGCAGGATGGTTGCATGCATGGACTGACGTTACTTATGGTGTGAATAGGAGTTCGTAACAAAACAGATGGTCAGTCTATCGACATCCAACTGGACGGAGTAGCGAAATAGTTGCACAATCGGTGTGAATTTTTTTGTAGATCTAATCATGCGTGCATTGCCTCCACTCCGGGCTATTCAAAGTTTCGAAGTCGTAGCCAATTGTGAGAGCTTCACCAAAGCGGCAAATGAGTTGTGTTTAACGCATAGCGCGGTTAGCCACCAGGTCCGGTCGCTGGAAGCCTGGTTTGGAAAGGACATTTTTGTTCGCCACAGCGGCGGCGTGCGACTGACGAAAGAGGGGGAGCGGCTGAAGAGGGCATGTTCGGCCGCACTCGCGCTGCTCGAAGACGAATGTGCCGGTATTCGTGATCAAGCGCCGGAGCGGAAGCTCACGATTGGCTGTTGTGGCAGCTTTCTCGCTCACTGGCTTCTTCCCAGAATCGACGGATTCTCAAGGCGTGCGCCGGAGGTCGTACTGAATTTTCAGGCGCAAGGGGATGTCGCTGCATTGCTGGGACGGGAAGTCGATGCCTTGATAGTTACCGACCGATTCCCGTCGTTGGCCATCAAGGCGACCCGCTTGACGACAGACATGATAGGGCCAGTCTGCACGCCTGACTGGCCGAATCCCCCCAGGTTGCCGCGCGACGTCGGCGGATTACGCCTGCTGCACGCAAGATCACGTATGAAGGCATGGAGCGAATGGAGTCAAGCTGTTGGAGTTGCTGTCGATTCGCGCTGCGAACAGGTACTGGACAGCTTGTCCTTAACTATTGAAGCAGCAAGAAGCGGGATGGGATTCGCAATCGCTCCGGAATTATTGGTTCGGCGCGATCTTGCGGACGGCCGGTTGATTGCACCGGTGGGGTTTGTGCATGTTGAGCGATCGACCTATCTTTACGTGCGTGCGTCTCAATCGCAGGAAAGCGATGTTGCGATCTTTCAGGATTGGCTACTAGAAGAATGCAGCAACGATCTGCCGCGTGACAGCGGCCTCCGACCATGTCGTAACGACAACGATGTCGACGGAGATCGCGGTGGCCATCCTTAAGGTTTGAAGTCGCTTCATTCGACGGTTCTCCTTCGGCGCGGCCCCACCGGTTGAAGCCGGCCGATTTGCCCTGCTTTGCGCTATTGCGCGGTTTTATCCGGCAACGCGACCCCGCCCAGGGCCTGATAGAGCGCGGCGGTATCGGCGAGCCGTTCGGCTTGCACACGCGTCCTGTCGAGCGAGGTCTGAAGCGCCGTGCGCTGCGCATCGATCAGATTGAACTCGCTAACCCCACCCGCCGCATAGCGCGCGTAGGCCGTCGTCGCGTTCGCCTGCGCCTCGCGCGCAGCGTCGTTGCGCGACTGCAGTTCGAGCGCATCGTCTTGTAGCGCGCGCAACGTATCGGCGACCTGTTGCAGCGCCTGCAGCACTGTCTGCCGATAGTCCGCGAACGCAGCGTTCAAGGCGGCCTCCGAGCCGCGCTTTTTCGCGTGCAGTTCGCCGCCGCGAAAAAGCGGCTGCGTTATCCCGAGTCCGATATTCCAGACGTTCAGCCCGTCGAGGAGGTCCGCGACGCGCGTGCGCTCCGTGCCTGCGCCTGCGGAGAGCGAAATCTGCGGATACAGATTCGCCGTCGCGACGCCCACGTTTGCGCTTGCCTGATGCAGCAACGCTTCGGCGGCGCGAATGTCGGGCCGCTCGCGGGCGAGCGTCGAAGGCAGCGTGAGCGCAACGGTGTCGGGCAGCTTCAACGTATCGAGCGAGAGCGCGTCGAGTTGTGCCGCGTACTGGGTGCTCGACGGCTCGACGCCCAGCAGGATCGCAAGCTGATGATCGGTCTGGGCAAGCTGGGTCGAAAGCGGCGGCAGCGAGGCGCGCGTTTGCGCGAGCAGCGTGCGCTGGCTGCGCACGTCGACATCGGCGACACCGCCTGCGGCGAGCCGCTTTTCCATGATCGACAACTGACGCGACTGCGCGTCGACCAGTTGCTGCGTGAGTTCGATCTGACGACGCAGCGATGCACGCCGAACCGCCGCCGACACGACGTTGCCCGCCACCGAAAGACGCGCCGCTTCGAGTTCGTAGGCCGCGTAATCGACCTGGGCGAGCGTCGCTTCGAGTGCGCGGCGATTGGCGCCGAAGACATCGAACACATACGACACGCTGACCGACGCGTCATAGAGCGTGAACGGCGGCGGCTTCGGCACGGAGTTGATGCCGAACGACGTGAGGTCGACTTTCTGGCGCGTGCCCGAAAGCCTGGCGTCGATAGACGGGAACAGCGTCGCGCCCGCCTGTGCGTTGTAGTTTTCGCGGGCCTGAACGAGTTTGTCGCGTGCGGAATCGAGCGTCGGACTGGCTGCGAGCGCGGTATCGACGAGCTGATCGAGCGCCGGGCTGCCGAACTGCGTCCACCACGCGTGCGGCGCAGTCGAGGCGGCGACGAAGTGCTGCGCGCCGCCGCCCGCGCCGCCGGGTGCCGCGGTCGCGGCGGGCGTTGCTGTCGTCGTCTCTCGCGTGAAGGAGGCCGTCGCGGGTGGCGCCGGCGTGTGGAAATCGGGGCCGACGGCGCAGCCCGCGAGCATCAGCGCGAGTGTGGTGGCGGAGAGCGCGAAGCGTGTCATTGTCGCGAGCCTCCTAGTCGAGCGTGCGCCGGTAGAAGCGCACGGCGATCGTCATGACGATCGCCATGAACACGACGAGCGGCCACACCGAAGGCCACAGGTCGCTCCAGCCGTTGCCCTTGAGCAGGATGCCGCGCACGAGCCGGTTGAAGTACGTGAGCGGCAGCAGGTTGCCGATGTATTGCGCCCAGCGCGGCATGCCCGCGAACGGGAACATGAAGCCGGACAGCAGCACGTTCGGCAGGAAATAGAACACGGTGAGCTGCATCGCCTGCAACTGGTTTTGCGCGAGCGACGAAAGCGTGATGCCGACCGTGAGATTCGCGGCGATAAAAAGCAGCGCCGAGACATAGAGCGCGAGAAGACTGCCCGCGAACGGCACATGAAACACGAAGCGCGAGGCGAGCACGATGATCGTGGCCTGCACGAGGCCGATCGCCACATACGGCACGATCTTGCCGGTCATGACTTCGAATGGGCGCACCGGCGTCGAGAGCAGGTTTTCCATCGTGCCGCGCTCGCGTTCGCGCGTGATTGCGAGGCCGGTCATCATCACCATCGTGATCGTGAGGATCACGCCCATGAGGCCCGGCACGACGTTGTACTGCGTAATGCCTTCGGGGTTGTAGAGACGGTGGATCTGCACGTCGAATGCGGCGGGCGTGCCGTTCAGATGCGCGAGCGGACCCGTGAGATCCTTCGCGGCCACGGGCGCGACGAGCCCCGGCAGCGCCGCGATGGCGGTGGTGATCGCGGTGGGATCGGTTGCGTCGGCTTCGACGAGCAGCGACGGTTTTTCGCCGCGCAGCAGCCGCCGCGAAAAATCGGCTGGAATGCTCAGCACGAACTGCACCTTGCCGCGTGCGAGCGCGTGACGCGCGGCGGCTTCGTCGGGCAGCGTTTCGATCACGTCGAAATAGGCCGAATTCTTCATTCCCGCGATGAAGCTGCGCGAGAACACGCTGTCGTCGCCGATCACGACTGCGGTGGGCATGTGCTTCGGATCGGTATTGATCGCGTAGCCGAACAGCGTGAGCTGAATGATCGGCAGACCGATGATCATCGCGAAGGTGATGCGGTCGCGCTTCAGTTGCAGGAATTCCTTGAGCACGATGCTCCACCAGCGCGCCAGCGAGAACCCCATCGAGAATCCGCCGGGCCGCTTCACGACGCTGCTCCGTAGTTGTCCGCGACGTGGCTCATCAGATAGATGAAGACGTCTTCGAGGCCGGTGCCGATGCGCTCGGTGCGCAGCGATTTGCCCGCCGATACGCGTTCGATGGCGGCGGCGAGCGCCGCGTGATCGCGTCCGCTCGCGTGCAGCACCGAGCCGAACACCACGGTCTGATCGACGCCTGGCATCGCGCGTAATTGCGTCGAGAGCGCGGTGAGCTGCTCGCCGTGAATCGCCCACGTCTGGAGGTCCTGCGAAGCGATGATGTCGGCGGCGGTGCCCTGCGCGAGCAGCTTGCCGTAGGCGATGTACGCGAGCTTGTGACAACGCTCGGCTTCGTCCATGTAGTGCGTGCTTACGAGCACCGAAATGCCGCGCGCGGCGAGCCGGTGGAGTTCCTCCCAGAAATCGCGGCGCGCGTTGGGATCGACGCCCGCGGTGGGTTCGTCGAGCAGCAGCAGTTTCGGCTCGTGCAGCATGCACGCCGCGAGCGCGAGACGCTGTTTCCAGCCGCCCGAGAGCGCGCCGGTGAGCTGGCTCGCGCGGCTCGCGAGCCCGAGCGATTCGAGTGCGCGGTCAACGGCTTCGCGGCGGTTGGGCATCTCGTAGATGCGCGCGACGAAGTCGAGATTCTCGCGGATCGTCAGGTCTTCCCAGTACGAGAAGCGCTGCGTCATGTAGCCGACATTGCGCTTGATCTGCTCACTCTCGCGCCGGATGTCGTAGCCGAGGCAGGTGCCCGAACCGGAGTCGGGCGTGAGCAGGCCGCACATCATCCGGATCGACGTGGTCTTGCCGCTGCCGTTCGGGCCGAGAAAGCCGAAGATTTCGCCGTGCGCGACTTGCAGCGAGACGTCGTTGACAACGTGCTTGTCGCCGAAGCGCTTGTTCAGCTTCTGGACGTCGATCGCATAGCCGGGTTCGATGGCGCGGCCGTCGTCGCGAGGTCCGGTCGTGGTCATTGCAGCCGCACCGCGACGGGTTGGCCCGGATGCAGCTTGACGGCGTCGTCGCGCGACGGATGCGCTTCGATCATGAAGACGAGCTTTGCGCGGCTCTCGTTGCTGTAAATGACGGGCGGCGTGTATTCGGCGGCATTCGAGATCCACGTGATCGTCGCGGGGATATCGGCGCTGCAGCCGTCGCAGTGAATGGTGACGTGCCGGCCCGTCGCAAGCGTGCCGACCACGGATTCCGGTACGAAGAAGCGGACCTTCACGTTCTGCGGCGGCAGGAGTTGCACGACGGGGTTGCCCGCCTGCACCCATTCGCCGACGCGAAAGAGCGTGTCATGCACGAGCCCCGCGCTCGGCGCGGCCACATGCTTCTGGTCGAGCTTCCACTGGGCCTGTGCGAGCGCGGCACGGGACGCTTCGACCTGAGCCGCCTGCGCGGCGAGCTGCGCCGTGCGGCCGGGGAGCCTGGAGACCGTCACCTGGTTTTGCAGTTCGCGGACCTGCGCGGCGGTTGCGGCGGCGTTGGCGCGCGAATCGTCGAGTTGCCCTTTGGGGATGCCGCCCGCGGTGAATTGCGCTTCATCGCGCGTGAGCTGCAACGCAGCCTTGCTTGCGTTCGCAACGGCCTGCGCGAGCTGGGCCTCGGTGACGCGCACCTCGGGCGGACGCTTGCCGGTCTGCAGATCGGCAAGCTGCGATTCGGCGGCGGCGAGCTGATGGCGCGCCTCGTCGCGTGCGGCGGTTTCGTTGCCGGATTCGAGTGCGAAGACGGGCGTTGCGGCTGCAACGTTCTGGCCGCGCTGCACGTCGAGCTCTGTCAATGCACCCGATTGCGACGACGACAGATACACGTATTCGCCTTCGACATAGCCCTGCCACGCCGGTGCCTGGTGCTGCGAGCAGCCCGCGAGAGCGCCTGCGGCGCACAGGGCGAGTGCGGGCCATGCACGCTTCATGTTGCATTCCTCGAAGTATGACGTTCCGGCGGCGTCACGGTGTTGTCGGGCGGGACCTGCAGCGCTGCCGAGAGCAGCGCGCTGACGTGCCGGTGCAATACGTCGCGCTCGATTTTCGGCAGGCCGCGCGTGCTCTGCCAGGTTTTGGCGGTGGCGAGCGGCAGCATGACGAGCGCGAGAATCGACATGAACAGCAGCGGTGCTTCGAGGGCGGGATTGATCGTGCCGTCGTGCTGTGCCGCGCCGATGCGCGACGCGAAGCGCTGCAACTGATCGATGGGCAGGACCTTGAGCATGCGCTCGCGCAGCAGGCCGCCTTCGTTGACGATCTCGCGCAGCCACAGCGGCGGCAGCCACGGCATGCGCGCGGTCACGTCGAACATGCGCGCGACGAGGTCTTCCACGAGCGCGTGCGCGTCCCGATCCTCGCCGCTCTCCACGCTCGACCAGACGAAGGCGATCGAACGCGCGATGCGCTCGTCGACGACGGCATCGAGCAGCTTTTCGCGGTTGGTGAAGTAGTAGTGGACCATCGCCGACGTGACGCCCGCCGCGGTGGCGATTTGCGCCATCGTCGTGGCGGCGATGCCGCGCTCGGCGAAGAGTTGGGTGGCGCAGGCGAGCAGCCGTTCGCGCACGTCGAGATCGGCATTGGCGCGGCGTCGCCCGCGCGGCCGGGGCTGCGCGCTCTCTGGCTGTGACGCGTGCGGCCTGGCAGGGGCAGCGGGACGTTTGAGCATGCGTGTAGTCTAATTCACGCATTAGTTAAATTCAAAGTCCCTGCGTCGGGTGCTGCTCAGGGCGACATCGAGGGTTAACCCGGATCAACGGTTCCGTATTCGTTTCAGACTTATCCGATACAAAAGTATCGCTGCGTCCTTCAGGCTTTGGGGTTCGTGCCGAAAGGCTTTCGAGTTCAGATCCTGAGAAACATGGACCAGAAAATGAAGCGCATCGTCGTGATCGACGACCAACCTATCGTGCTCAAGACGCTCGTCAACGTGCTGAAGGCGGAATACGAACTTGTCGGCGAATGTGGCGACGGCGAAGAAGGGCTGCGGATCGTGCAGACGCTGAAGCCCGATCTGACGATTCTCGATCTCGAGTTGCCGAAGCTCGATGGCCTTTCCCTGATTCGCACCATTCGCGCCTCGCAGCCGGACGCGCGCATTCTCGTGCTGTCGGCCAAGCCGGAACTGGTGATGGCGAATCACACGCGCATTGCCGGTGCGAGCGGCTATGTCAGCAAGAGCCGGGGCGTGGAGGAGCTGTGCAGCATCGTCAAGGCGGTGCTGATCGGCTACGACTGCTTTCCGGCAGGCTGTTGCGGCACCGCGCGCGATGCGTCGCTCAACGGGCTCTCGCCGCGCGAGGTGCAGGTGCTGCAATATCTGGCGCGCGGCGTGAGCAACAAGAGCATTGCCGAGCGCCTCGGGCTCTCCGACAAGACAGTCAGCACCTACAAGACGCGCGCGCTCGACAAGCTCGGCGTGTCGTCGCTGGCGGCGCTCATCGAGTTCGCCACGCTTAACAAGCTCATCGAATAGCGGCCGAAAAGCCGCGCTTGCTTGAAACAGCGTGCGCAGCATTCGACATCGAACTACGCCAGCCCGATGACGTTCGAGAAGAGTCGGGCCGCCGCTCAGCAAGAGCAGGCGGCCCGATTGCCTCAGCGGATGGATACGTCAAACAGAAGCAAGTTCATCGGATCATGCCTGCTTTTCCAGGGCGGATTCAGCTTTGTGCATGCCGTTGGCGGCTCCACTGGCGCCCCCAACGCTCGTGACCTGCAGACGCGGGACGACTGCGAGACTGATCAGCGATAGTGCAGCCGCTCCCGTGCACAGTAGTCCGACACCCCAGTTGTCGAGTATCCCCGCGCCAACGAATGCGCCGGTGCCGATTGCTCCGTTGAAAATTGCAACGTAGATGGCCGATGCGGGCAATGCAGCATCCCCCGCGACGCGAAGGACCGACGTCTGGATGCTCACGAACACCATGGCGATGCCCATCCCCCAGCCGAAAACCAGTATCGTGGCAACCGTCGTGCCGCCCGCGATGCCGGAGCCGATGACGATGAGGCACAGAGACATCAATAGCAGGGCCGATCCGAGCAGGTATTTCGGATGGCGGTCGATCAGCGCTCCGCACAAAAAGTTTCCGGCAATGCCGGCAGCCCCGAAGGCAAACAAGCAGATCGCGATACTTGAGGCCGATACGTTCAACCGGGAAGACAGCAACACTTCGACGAAAGTGAAAGCTGCGAAATGCGCCACAATGACCAAAGCGGCGATCGCGTAGAGTCGCCGCAATTGCTTGTTACTCAGGACCACCTTAAAAACGGAGCGATTCAACGGCTCGCTTCCGGGTATGCGCGGCAACAGGGCAGCCAACGCAAGGCCTGTCAGTAACGAGAGAACCGCGAGGCATGTGAAGCCGACACGCCACCCTCCGTGGTTGGAGATCAGGTTAACAAGCGGGACGCCAATTACGCTTGCGGCCGACACCCCGCCAAAAATGATGGCTGTGGCGCGGCCGACCTGGCGTGTTGAAACGAGTTGGGCGCCCAACGTACCCACCATTGTCCAGAACGCACCATGAGCAAGCGCGCCAAAGAGGCGAGCCATCAACAACATGTTGAACGTGCTACTCGCCGCGGCGATTGCATTGGAGAGCGCCAGTAGCAGCATCAGGCTCACCATCAATGGCCTCCGTCGCAATCCACTAATCGCCAGAACGGAGAACAGCGCCGCCACTGCGCCAATCCACGCGTACGCTGTTACGACCAATCCCGTTCGTCCGGGGCTTTGCGAAAAATTGTCCGCAATCCCGGAGAGCATTCCGATGGGGGCTAACTCGGTGGTGACCACGATGAAGGCGCCAACAGCCAGTGCAACCACGGCCATCCAGTCGCGCATTGTGGAGTTGTGCTGTGCCATAGTCACGCGTTGACTCCTTTCATGCCTGCTTCGGTGTAGCGATCACCGACCGCCCGGAAGTTCCTGAGTGCAATCGAGAGATCAGCCAGCTCCGCTTCCGTAAGGGCGAGCGTAGCGGCGCCGACGTTGTCCTCCAGATGCGGAACCCGCTTGGTGCCAGGAATCGGCACGATGTCTTCGCCCTGCGCTAGCAGCCAGGCGAGCGCGATCTGGGCAGGCGTGCACGACTTGCTATGAGCGAGGGATGCAACAGCCTGGGCAAGCGGTTGGTTGGCTTGCAGGTTTTCCGCCGTGAAGCGAGGCAGCGCGCCTCGCACATCGTCTTCGGCAAACACCGTGTCGCGGTGGAACTCGCCGGTCAGAAAACCACGTCCCAACGGCGAATACGGCACAAAACCAATTCCCAACTCACGGCACGCCGGCAGAACCTCGGATTCGACGTCACGCGTCCAGAGCGAATACTCGGTCTGCACTGCGGTGACGGGATGAACAGAATGGGCGCGCCGAAGCGTGAGGGCACTGACTTCCGACAAGCCGAGATGCGCGATCTTGCCTTCGGCGACGAGGTCAGCCAGTGCTTGCATCGTCGCCTCGATGGACGAGTTCGGGTCGATGCGATGGACGTAATAAAGGTCGATGCACTCGACGCCCAAACGCCGCAGCGACGCCTCGCAGGCCTGCCGGATATAGTCGGGGCTGTTATCGATCCGACGCTGATATTCACCGGGACGGCGCACGATGCCAAATTTGGTTGCAACGCGTACGTCTGCCTTTTTTCCGGCCAGGAAGCGCCCCAACAGTTCTTCGTTGTGGTGATTTCCATAGGTATCCGCAGTATCGAAAAACGTAATACCGAGATCGACTGCACGGTGGAGCACGGTCATCGCCTCGACGTCGTCGCGCGGACCATAGAACTCGCTCATTCCCATGCACCCGAGACCTATCGCCGAAACGGTCAGGTCCTTTCCAAGTGTGCGATTTTGCATATCTCAATCTCCTTCCTTGTGCAGTGAGATGGGCGCCAGTATGCTGCTCAGGAATGGAGGACGATATGCACAAGAATGCAGGACTGCTTTCCGAATCTGGAAAGCAGTCTGGAAATGAGTTGCTTTGGGATGACGCCAGAGTGTTCTTGGCCATCGCTCGCGTCGGCACGCTCAGTGGGGCAGCGAAAATGCTGGGACTGGGCCTCGCGACCGCATCTCGCCGTCTGGAGCGGCTTGAAGCGGCGCTAGGTGTTGCACTGTTTACGCGCAATCAGGGCGGCCACAGCCTGACTGACGACGGTGCGGCGCTCGTTGCACGGGCCGAGGCGCTTGAACTGGCGGGACACGCCTTTGGCGCGGCCGGGCAGGGCCGCACAGAACAGGTGGCAGGTCATGTCAGGTTGGCCACTGCACAGGGAGTGGCCGATCATCTCATCATCCCCGCGTTACCGGAGCTTCTGGAATCCAATCCTGCGCTGACCGTAGAAATTGTCACGGGCGTCACCACGGTCAACCTGCACCGAAGAGACGCGGATCTTGCGATCCGCATGGTCAGGCCGGAACGGGGAAACGTGAGCATCCGCCGGCTCGGCGTGCTTGGCTTTGGCTTATACGCCTCGCTTGACTACTTAAGCCGACACCCGGTTTCAGAGCGGACGACGTCGCTGGAAGCCGAAGACTTCATCGGTTGGTCGGAAGGACAGCAGCATCTACCCGCCGCGCAATGGCTGGAGCGCACTTTGCGCGGGAGACCATGCCGCTTGATTGCCACCACGCTCTCCGCGCAACTCGCCGCGGTGCGTGCCGGACTGGGCATGGCGGTACTGCCGCATTTCCTCGCGCGAATTCAGGGACTGACGTGCGTACGCAATGACATCGGCTGCGATCAGCCTATCTGGCTCGCTGTCCACGCCGACCTGGCGCATTCTCGACGCGTGCGCCTCCTGGCCGACTTTTTAAGCGATCTCGTATTGCGCCAGGCTACGCAGCTGCGATAGGTTGCGATGGATACGAAATCAGTGAGATCTCAATCTGGGTTTCTCAATTGCTGATTGGCCGATACCGGAATAAGAGCGTTAATGGTTTCGTCTCCTGCGGCTTAAAAGCTTCTCGGCGCTAGCCAGGCTTCCCGTGCGGAGTCAGTCTGATTGACAGCGGCGACAGAGAGCGTTGACCCATCGAGATGCATGACGATTTGGCGGAATATTTTATCTGTTTGAGTTGAAGGAGCCAGGTCTGTAAGTAGAGCTTCTATAAAAAATCGCCGAGTGGATTTTTCTCCATCTAGATTCGAATAATTTCACCAGATTTACTGTGAAATTCGGAAGGTGCACTCGCAAACGGACAGCCATTAAAATCCTTGGCCTTGTACCGCTGATCGTGCCAAACAGAAGCTCCTTCGGTCGCTCCTGAGGGGAGTTTTTTGCAATGGATCTGGACACTGACTCAAGCGCAGCTTCGGCGCGCTGCGCCGCACGGCATATTAAAAAGTCGACAAGATGAAGGCAGGATGAAGGAATGTAAAGGCAGTGCCGCATTTATTCATTAGTTAAGCTGATTTGCATAGCCCACTTTACACCTCGTAGCCTCTCTGTATGATGTGGAGCTGTCCCCTTCATGTCAGGCGGGACTGTTCGAAGATCCACCCCAAATCCCCAACACATTGCCCGTGGCCGGCAAGGCGAGGATTCGCCTTGAGGAATCGGCTCGAGCAGAATCTGAGAGGCGGTTATGAATAATGAGGTGATTGTCCTTGTTGGCGACAAGTTCGCCAATTTCGCGTCATTGCAGCAGGGCGTCAAGACGTATTCGATGCTTCAGCTAGTGGTTCAGTCGGACCAATTCCCCGAACATGGCATCGTGGTTGGGCAAGGGGTTGACTTGCATCGTCTCAGCGAAACGATTCGACTATCGGGTCAAGAAGGAGTTCGAGTCGAACCAGCGGAGGTTGTCGATTGCCACCACGACGAATCTCATCGTCGATTGGTTCATAAGCAGTACGGACATAATGTCCTGGTTACCCCTCCAGAGCGAATCGACGAGACTCGATTTGGCGCGAAGCTTCAGCTCCATGACGACTGCGCTGAGCTCGCCGATCACGTTACGGGGCAGCATATCCAGGGGATGGTGTTTGTCGAAGCCGCTCGCCAGTTGATGCTTTGCGTAACAGAAAAGTACGTTCTCGACGAGCATGCTCGACTGTCCTCGTATTTCGTGCTCAATGAGATGCGCACCACCTTTCTCGCATTCGCGTTTCCGATCGAAACGGACTGCATCTTCACGCTGACCGATTACAAGCGCAAGACCAATGGCCCGATCAAGGCATCTTGCGTGAGCGAGTTTTCGCAAGCAGGGCAGGTTGTTGCGCGCGTCGAAATTGACTTCGCCGCATATCCGAAGTCCCAGCTTTCGCGCAAGGAGCATGAATTGGCGACGGCCGCGCTGACTCGCTACCGCAATATGCAGGAGGTTGAGCGCAGCGCAGCGGAAGCGGCATGACCGCGTCATTGAGATCGCCAGTGCTCGCGTTCTTCGACGTCGACGAGACGCTTATCGACCAGAAGAGCATGTTTACGTTTATGCGCTTCTTTCTCCGTGAGCGTTATGGGCCAGTGGGTGGGCTTGTGTTCGCCTGGCGCATGGGGCTCATTCGGCGAATGTCCAGGCGCGGCAGTAGCAGAGAGGTAGTCAATCGTCGCTATTACAGCATGTACGAGGGCGTCCGATGGGATGCCCTCGCAGCGGCGGGCAGACGATGGTTCGCGGCACAGGAAGTGCAGCCGGGCTTTTACATCCAGTCAACAAGATCGGAGTTGGCGGTACTCAAGAAACGTGGCTATCAGATCGCACTTGTTTCCGGCTCTTTCCATCCTTGTCTCGCTCCGCTCGCCGAGCGCGTGGGTGCTGATTACGTTCTGTGTACCGAGCTTGAAGTGGTTCGCGGGCGTGTAACTGGAAGGCTCCTGGAGCAAACCATTGGCGACGGCAAAGCCAAGGTTGTGGAGAGACTGATGGCCATGCTCGGGAGTAACCGCAACCAGTGCATAGCATTTGGCGACCATATAAGCGATCGCGCGATGCTGGAGGCAGTCGGATCAGCTGTCGTTGTTGGAGGCAAGTGCGCCGAGCTTATCGAATTAGCCAGGCAGCGTAATTGGGCAATCAACACCGTTTAACGTCACAACCGTAGAGGAAAACAAGATGTCGGCAAGTCTGATATTGAGCAGCGAAATTATCGTTCACAAAGAGGCGGCCCAGGACGCGTGGGACCTCTGGAAAAACGGTGAAATCGCCGGTTTTCATCGAGAGGCATATCGCGGGGAATCTGAACCTCAGCGTTTTCTCGAACTGATCGCCTTGCCCACCGTTGAGTCTCTTTTTTCCGTGCTCGAAGGGCGGCAGGAATTCGTACGCAACATGCGAAATACCTTGGCATCGGACTGGCATCAGCAGGTGCTTACGCTCGTCAATGAAGTTAAACCCGGTGAGGCGCCGCTGCCGAGGGCGGGAAAGCTTCAACTGCGTTATATCGAAGTGCCGCTGAGTGTGCAGGACGAGTACCTTGCCTGGCGCGAATCGACCATCTTCGACGTAGTGCGAAATGCGCCCCAGGTGTCCTCCTTCGCGGCCTACCACACGCTGCTCAGCATGCAGCCTGGAGTCATGTTCCTGTCCGCGTTCGAAGGGGACACCGTGAGTTATTCGAAGGACGTCTTTGAGACCGAACGGTATCAGGAAATTGTCAAGCAGGCTGGTAGCCGTTTTATCGCCGGCGGCGAAAATGGCCTGTACACGCGAGTCTTCGTGCGGGAGGAATCATGAACCAGCGCGCACATGTCGATCGGGCCAGTACAGGTGTTGTGACAAGCGTAACCGAACCGCTTGCTGTCACTACCCAGGGACCTCTCTATCCGCCCAGTGAAATTTGTGATTCGGAGGGGAATTTCGTCGTCGTGGGGGCCATCCCTCGCACGAAATCGGACGGGAAAGTGACCACGGAATGGGGCGCCGCAATCGTGAGTTCCGAGTCACCCATTCCGCCATTTGGTGAAATCGCTCCGTACACGATCCTTCGCATGCTGTCACTCGATAGTCTCGGCACTGACGCGGACTGCCTCCTGCACACGTTGCCGTTACCTTTGCCGTGCACCAACTACCAGATGTTGTTCGCACCGGAGCAATGCCCCGATGCTCACAACTTCGTCGCCCCGAGCAAACCATTGCACGATGCGGTGCCGGACTTTCGCGTTGAAGATGGGAGACAGCATCCGCATCCCATCACGCTGGGTCAGTGGGTTAAAGCTAGCGGACAGGTAACCGTCGACTTAGATACCGACGGCATTCATGCAACGTTCTGTATCGAGATGGACAGTCTTGTTCCGCGGAGCTTGTATACCGTCATGTCGTTGCGCGAATTTGATCTACGTAAATCCAATCCGACGCGCCCCGGTCCGCTAGGCATTCCCAACTGTTTCGTCACGGACGAGAGGGGGCATGCACGATATGTGGCGCGCATGCGCAATCCATTTCCGGCACCGGGCACGGGTAACCGCATCGTGAACATTGTCGTTCTGTTCATGAGCACCCAGGCGTCTTATGGAGGCGCAATTGGTCTTCACGGTCTGGGCGCGGACATCCACGCCCAGCTGAAGATTCCTCGCCTCGCATTTTCTGAACTCATTACGCGTGAGGAGTAGTGGGCGATGGTGCGCATGACGCTCCTGCCAGCTCATGCGCTCCGTGAAAAAGCAAAAAAAAGCCCGACTCACGTCGGGCTCCCAAATGTAACCGCATCCGTTGCCGGATGCGGTACCTGCAAGCTTCTCGCTTACGCTGCCAGCAGCGAGCGCAGCACGAACGGCAGAATACCGCCGTGCTTGTAGTAGTCGACTTCGATCGGCGTATCGATGCGCAGCAGCACCTGGATGCGTTGCTCCTTGCCATCCTTGTGGTGAATCACGAGCGTCAGGTCCTGTTGCGGCTTGAAGTCGTGGGTCAGTCCTTCGACATCGAACGTTTCCTCGCCGGTCAGGCCGAGCGACTGCACGCTGTCCGAACCCTTGAACTGCAGCGGCAGAACACCCATGCCGACGAGGTTCGAGCGGTGGATACGCTCGAAGCTGCGTGCAACCACGGCCTTCACGCCCAGCAACTGCGTGCCCTTGGCTGCCCAGTCGCGCGACGAACCCGTGCCGTACTCTTCGCCTGCGAACACCATGGTCGGCGTGTCGGCGTCGATGTACTTCATCGCGGCGTCGTAAATCGACATCTGTTCGCCGCTCGGCTGATGGATCGTCAGGCCGCCTTCAACGCGCGTGCCGTCCGCTTTCGCCGGAATCATCAGGTTCTTGATCCGCACGTTCGCGAAGGTGCCGCGCATCATCACGTCGTGGTTGCCGCGGCGCGAGCCGTAGCTGTTGAAGTCGGACTTCTGCACGCCGTTGGCCTTGAGCCACTTGCCGGCGGGCGAGTCTTCCTTGATCGAGCCGGCCGGGCTGATGTGGTCGGTCGTGACCGAGTCGCCGAAGATGCCGAGCGCGCGCGCGCCCTTGACTTCAGCCACCGCCGACGACGGCGTCATCGAGAATTCCTTGCCGAAGAACGGCGGCTCGGCGATGTAGGTCGACTTCGGCCAGTCGTAGACCTGGCCTTCTTCGCCCTCGATCTTGCTCCACAGGTCGCCCTTCTTCGTGAGCTGGCTGTAGTTCTTCTGGAAGGCGTCGGCGTCGAGCGCGAACTTGAGCAGCGCGTTGATTTCGTCGCTGGTCGGCCAGATGTCCCCGAGGTAGATGTCGCGGCCGTTCTTGCCCTTGCCGACCGGCTCGGTCATCAGGTCGCGCGTGATGTTGCCCGCGATCGCGTAAGCGACGACCAGCGGCGGCGAGGCGAGGAAGTTCGCACGGATGTTCGGGTGGATGCGCGCTTCGAAGTTGCGGTTGCCCGAGAGCACCGCCGCCGCGACGACATCGTTCTTCGTGATGGCGTCGTTCAGTCCCGGCGTCAGGTCGCCCGCGTTGCCGATACAGGTCGTGCAGCCATACGCCGCGAGTTCGAAGCCGAGCTTCGAGAGGTACGGCAAGAGGCCCGTCTTCGTCAGGTATTCGGTGACGATGCGCGACCCCGGGGCGAGCGAGGTCTTGATGTGCGGCGCGACCGTGAGGCCCGCTTCCACCGCCTTCTTCGCCAGCAGGCCGGCAGCCAGCAGGACGCTCGGGTTCGAGGTGTTCGTGCACGACGTGATCGCGGCGATCAGCACGTCGCCGTTGTGCAGCTTGACGTCGTCGGAGGTCGTGTACTCGGCCTTGAGGTCGGCGGCCTTCTTGGCAAAGCCGTTTTCCGCGACCGGCTTCGAGAACAGGTCGGTGAAGGTCGACTTCACGTTGCCGATTTCGATGCGGTCCTGCGGGCGCTTCGGACCGGCCAGCGACGGCGTGACCGTCGCAAGGTCGAGCGTGACCGTCTTCGTGTAGTCGATCTCGCCGGCCTTCGGAATGCCGAAGAGTTCCTGCGCCTTGAAGTAGTTTTCAAAGGCCGAGATTTCCGCTTGCGTGCGGCCCGTGCCGCGGAAGTAATCGATCGTCTTTTCGTCGACCGGGAAGAAGCCCATCGTCGCGCCGTATTCCGGCGCCATGTTGCCGATCGTCGCGCGGTCCGGCAGCGACAGCGAAGACGTGCCTTCGCCGAAGTATTCGACGAACTTGCCGACCACCTTCTCCTTGCGCAGCATTTCGGTGAGGGTCAGCACGAGGTCGGTTGCCGTGCAGCCTTCGCGCAGCTTGCCCTTCAGCTCGACGCCGACGACATCCGGCGTGAGGAAGTACACCGGCTGGCCGAGCATGCCGGCTTCCGCTTCGATGCCGCCCACGCCCCAGCCCACGACGCCGATACCGTTGATCATCGTCGTGTGGCTGTCCGTGCCGACGAGCGTATCCGGGTAGTAGACGGTGTCAGTGCCTTCCGTCTTCTTGTGCACGCCGCGTGCGAGGTATTCCAGGTTGACCTGGTGCACGATGCCGATGCCCGGCGGCACGACCTTGAACGTGTCGAATGCCTGCATGCCCCACTTCATGAATTGGTAGCGCTCGTTGTTGCGCTCGAATTCCAGCTTCATGTTCAGGTCGAGCGCATCCTTCTGGCGGAAGTAGTCGACCTGGACCGAGTGGTCGACGACGAGATCGACCGGCACGAGCGGCTCGATGACCTTCGGGTTCTTGCCGACCTGCCTCGCGACGCCGCGCATCGCGGCGATGTCGGCGAGCAGCGGCACGCCCGTGAAGTCCTGCAGCACGACGCGCGACACGACAAACGGGATTTCATCGACGCGGGTGCCCGTGGGCTTCCAGTTGGCCAGCTGCTCGATGTGCTCTTCCGCGATCTTCTTGCCGTCGTAGTTACGCAGCACAGATTCGAGCACGACACGAATCGAGACCGGCAGGCGATCGATCTTCACGCCCAGCTGCTTGCCGAGTTGCGGCAGCGAGTAGAACTTGCCTTTGCCGGAACCGCTGTCGAATTCCTTCAGCGTTTTGTGGAGGTTGTGAGCCATGGTGTTTTCCTTCGTTTAATCGCGGAAATAACGCTTGATTACACGTTTGCTGCTGTAGCCTGAGGTTTATACCTGATAGTTGCTTGACTGCTCAGATCACATACAAGTCGACGTATTCGTTCACCGGCATGGCATCGAGCCGCGCCGGATCGAGCGAGACATCGAGAATCGCCTGCTGCTGCTTCGCGGGGAAGCGGCGTGCGAGGTTGGTCCGGAACTTCTCGATCAGGAGCGGGATGCCTTCGTCGCGGCGCCGCCGGTGACCGATCGGGTACTCCACCACGACTTCGTCGAGCGTCGTGCCGTCGTTCAGTTCGACGGTCAGCGCGTTGGCGATCGAGCGCTTGCCGGGGTCGTGGTAATCCTTCGTGAACTGCGGGTCTTCGACACAGACCGTCTTCGCGCGCAACGCGTCGATGCGCGGGTCGCACGCGATGTCGTCCTCGTAGTCGGCCGCCGTGAGGCGCCCGAACAGGAGCGGAACGGCGACCATGTACTGAATGCAGTGGTCGCGATCGGCGGGGTTCGCGAGCGGGCCGGTCTTGTCGATGATGCGGATCGCCGCTTCGTGGGTGCGAATCGTGATCCGCTTGATGTCCGCGGTCGTCCTGCCTTGCTGCGCGAGCACGCCGTGCAGCTTCATCGCGGCTTCGGCTGCCGTTTGCGCGTGGAATTCGGCGGGAAACGAAATCTTGAACAGCACGTTTTCCATTACGTATGTGGAATACGGACGCTGAAATCCGAACGGCTGGCCTTTGAACGAGACGTCGTAGAAGCCCCAGGTCTTCGCCGTGAGCGCCGACGGATAGCCCATCTCGCCCGTCTTCGCGATCAGCGCGAGACGCACGGCGCGCGAGGTCGCGTCGCCGGCGGCCCACGATTTGCGCGAGCCGGTGTTGGGTGCGTGCCGGTAGGTGCGCAGCGACTGGCCGTCCACCATCGCGAGCGAGACTGCGTTGATCAGCTCGTCGCGCGTGAGGCCGATGAGCTGGCCGACCACCGCGGTCGAGGCGAGCTTCACGAGCAGCACGTGGTCGAGGCCGACCTTGTTGAACGAGTTTTCCAGCGCGAGGCAGCCCTGGATCTCGTGCGCTTTCACCATGCCGACGAGCACGTCCTTCATGGCGAGCGGCGCTTTGCCCGCCGCCACGGCGGTGCGCGAGAGCCAGTCGGCGGTCGCGAGAATGCCGCCCAGGTTGTCGGACGGGTGGCCCCACTCGGCGGCGAGCCAGGTGTCGTTGAAGTCGAGCCAGCGGATCATCGCGCCGAGGTTGAACGCGGCCTGAACCGGATCGAGCTGGAATGAGGTGCCCGGCACTTTTGCGCCCTGTGGGACGATCGTGCCGGGCACGACCGGTCCCAGCAGCTTGGTGCAGGCCGGGTAGGCGAGCGCCTCGAGTCCGCAGCCGAGCGTGTCGATCAGGCAATGACGCGCCGTGGCCAGCGCGAGGGCGCTGTCGACGGAATAGCTCAGGACATAGTCGACGATATCGACGAGGACCTGATCCGGCCCGGGCCGGACATTGGCGATCGATGCGGACATCGAGACGCTCCGTGAGGCGCAGGTGCGGCGCTTACTGACCGCTTGTGGCGCTGGCGGCTGCCGGAGCGCGGTTCGCCGGGTTCAGCGCGGCGGCCTGGGTCGGCGCCATGGCGCCTTGCTGCATTGCAACGGTCTTGCACTCGTCGGCGAGACGCGAGCTGTCGTGGTCCGAGAACAGCATGGCCTTCGTCGGGATCACGACGAGGTCGAGGCCCGTGGCGGAGTCGTGGAAGCGGTCAGCACCCGTCGTGGTGACCTGGCGCGGCAGGGCGTAGTTCTTGTTCGCCCAGTGGACGGTGACGACCTGGTCACGCGCCATGTCGCCCTTCATGTCGAATTGCATGCCTTCGGCGCAGCTCCAGTGCTCCGAGCCCGCCAGGATCGGGTCGACCTTGGCTTCTCTGGCCGGGTTGACCTTGCGCTTGATGATGCGGTGCTTCGGGGCCGGCTTCTTCGGCGTCGCGGTCTTCTTGGCGGTGGTCGTGGGTTGGGCGGCGACGTCGGTCGCGGCCAGCATCATCGTCGAGGACAGTGCGCCAACAACGGCGGCGATAAGCAGTTTCTTCATGGAGTCAAACCTTTATATCTAAGTCGGTTGATCAGTGCGCGGCCGGGTTTGCGGTCGCCATCTAGCACTACGCGCGCCCCGAAAGCGCGCAGCGGACACTATTTTCACCTATTTACGGATTCTGGCTTGTAATTATCGGTGACACGCGTTCGTTGCTCGTTGCACCGTGCCTGATCTCCTCGTTGCTGATGCGTTGTCCGATCTTCCACGCGCATTTCGGCGCACTTTTGCGCACTTTTGCGCGCATCGTCGAAGCGCTCAGGCGATTCACGTCGCGGCTCCCTGCTGCCACTCGCCCGGTGCGAAGAGCGGCGCGCACCCGGCGGGCACGCTGCGGCCCGTTGCGCGCGCGCGGCGCAGCACGGACCAGTAGTAGCGGTAGCTCGCACGATCGTGCAGGGTGTCGCCGTGGCGCGTCGGGCCCCACTGCGCGGCCTGGGCGGCCAGCAGGATTTCGGCCGCGAGCGTCACTTCCTCGTCGCGGGGCGCGAAAGCAGCCACGATAGTGGTCACCTGTGCCGGGTGAATGCTCCACATGCGCGTGTAGCCAAATTCATTGCGTGCGCGGGCCGCGTCGGTGGCGACCACGCTCATGTCGCGCACCTCGGTGCTTACGTTGTGCGAGGGCACCTTGCCGAAGGCGTGGCAGGCCGCGGCGATCTCGAGCTTCGCGCGGCGCACGAGCGGGTGGTCGAACTGGCCCGGCGAGCGCATCGCCGAATCGGGAATCGCGCCGTCGTGAGCCGAAACGAAGTCCATGAGGCCGAAGCTGAGCGCCTCGACGCCGCGCAGCGCCGCGAGATCGAATACGCGCGCGAGCGCGCCGTGCGTTTCGACCAGCAGCTGCGCCGGGATCGGCTTCGCGATGCCCAGTTCCACGCGCGTCGCCTCGATGAAGGCGATCATTTCGGCGGCGTCGCCTGCGGCGCGGATTTTCGGCAGCGTGATATAGGCCGGCGCGCGCTTTGCGGCGCGCAGGATCAGACGCACGTCGTCGCGCCAGTGCGGGTGATGGAAGTCGTGGATGCGGACCCCGACGCGCCCGAAGCGGTCGTGCTCGCTGCCGATCAGCGAGGCGACGAGTTCGGCATGCTCGGCCTCGCGGCCCACCTGGGCGCCGTCCTCGCAATCGAGCGTGATGTCGAACACCGGCCCGAGCTGCTGCTGGAGCGCGAGCGATTTGAGCATCAGCTTTTCGCTGCCGGCGTAGTGATCGCAGGCTGGCAGGAGAGTGGGCGGCGCTTCGCCGTCAAAGAGCACTTCGGCGGGAGTCAGGGCGCGCATCGTCGGCGTCAGGTGTCGAGTGGGGAGGTGAAGCCTGATTCGGATGCGCCCTGAGTGAGAGCACGGCGCGAGAGCCCTGAACGAGAGCACTGCGCACGCGGCAAGGCGCGTCCGGATCAGGTGCGGCGCGAGGCGGGATGTCCTGCCATGCGCGCGCACATTTTTTTGCGCGCCGTCAGTAGTCGATTCACTAACGTTGGCCAACTGGTTGACCTGCTGCGCGGCGCGCAAAAAAACCGGAACCCGTTGGAACAACGGAGTCCCGGTTTGCCTGCGCCGGGTTTAGCCGAGCAGGTGCGAGACGCCGTCGCGCTCTTCGAGCAGCTCGTTGAGCGTGCCGTCCATCTTTTCGCGCGAGAACGCGTCGATTTCAAGGCCTTCGATGCGCTTGTATTCGCCGTTTTCGCAGGTCACCGGCACGCCGTAGACGATGTCTTCGGGGATGCCGTACGAGCCGTCCGACGGAATGCCCATCGTGACCCACTTGCCGTTCGTGCCGAGGACCCAGTCGCGGACGTGGTCGATGGCGGCGTTGGCAGCCGACGCTGCCGACGACAGGCCGCGCGCTTCGATGATCGCTGCGCCGCGCTTGCCGACGGTCGGGATGAACGTGTTGCGGTTCCATTCGTCGTCGTTGATCAGCTTGGTCAGCGACTGGCCTTCGACGGTGGCGAAACGGAAATCGGGGTACATCGTCGGCGAGTGGTTGCCCCACACGGCGAGCTTCTCGATCGATGCGACCGGCTTGCCCGACTTGGCGGCCAGTTGCGACAGCGCGCGGTTGTGGTCGAGGCGCAGCATGGCCGTGAAGTTCTTCTTCGGCAGATCCGGAGCCGACTTCATGGCGATGTAAGCGTTCGTGTTGGCCGGGTTGCCGACGACCAGCACCTTCACGTCGCGGCTGGCGACGTCGTTCAGCGCCTTGCCCTGAACCGTGAAGATTTCGGCGTTGGCCGAGAGCAGGTCCTTACGCTCCATGCCCTTCGAGCGCGGACGGGCACCCACGAGCAGGGCGACGTCGGCGTCCTTGAACGCAACCTTGGGGTCGTCGGAGACCACGACGCCCGCGAGCAGCGGGAATGCGCAGTCTTCCAGTTCCATCACGACGCCCTTGACGGCGGCTTGCGCCTGGGGCAGGTCGAGCAGTTGCAGGATGACGGGCTGATCCTTGCCGAGCAGGTCGCCGTTCGCGATGCGGAACAGCAGGGAGTAACCGATCTGACCTGCGGCGCCGGTGACGGCAACGCGCTTTGCGGGCTTAGCCATTGAAAATCTCCAGGAAGATGCGTTATACGCCAACGTAAAACGCTAGTTTATATGCGCGTTACGCAAAGCGTTCGTGAAACGGGCTGACGGACTGCCGGGCTGGCGTCTCGCGGCTTCTGCGGCCGGGCGGCGCGCCGCGGCAGGGCCGTCGGGCCGGTAACCTGTGCGACAAAGCGAGGATGGACGGGCACGCCCGGGACCTGGCGCTGGCCTCATCAAGTGTGCCGACTCCTGCAACAGCTCGCTTTGGCTGGTCCACGAAGGCGCGGCGCGAGAGGCGCTGGCGGGGCGGATCGAAACCTCGACTGCGGTGAGGGAACAGCATGATGCGAAGGCGGCCTGCAGCGCAGTGCGCGACCAGGTAGATGCTGCCGGCGAATCCCGCCGGCGAATCCCGTGAATCGCCCGCAAACCCTTGCTCGATCGGGAGTTTAGGAGTGGCATAGGGCAAAGTCAACTGCATCTTATGTCTTATATAAGATATATCTATTTTGCAGGGAAATCGCTGGACGCCGGGGACCGCTTTATGTTGAAATGCGCGCCATGAGTGCGAACCCGGCCAGCAACGCAACAACCCCCGCTCCTGAGAGCGGCGTGGGTGCGTCCGCGTCCGCTACTTCCGCTACACCCGCTGTGCCCGCTGCATCGCCGTCGCCCACGTTCAGTCCCCTCTATCAGCAGATCAAAGGGCTCATCACGCAGAGCCTCGAAGCCGGCGAATGGAAGCCCGGCGAGATCATCCCCAGCGAAATCGAACTGGCAGGCCGCTATAAGGTAAGCCAGGGAACGGTGCGCAAGGCGATCGACGAACTCGCGGCCGACAATCTGCTGGTGCGCCGCCAGGGCAAGGGCACGTTCGTCGCCACCCACAACGAGGACCGCGCCCAGTTTCGCTTCCTCCGGTTGCTGGCCGATGACGGCGCAGAACATCCTCACATCAGCAAGCTGCTCGACTGCCGGCGCCTGCGCGCGACGGCCGAGATCGCCCGCCAGCTCGATCTGAAGCCCGCCGATCCGGTCGTGCTGATCCGCCGCCTTCTGCAGTTCGACGGCGAAAGCACCGTGCTCGACGAAATCTGGCTGCCGGGCCTGGTGTTCCGGGGCCTCACGACGGAGCGTCTTGCCGAGTACAAAGGCCCGCTTTACGCCATGTTCGAGACGGAGTTCGGCACGCGCATGATACGCGCGACCGAAAAGATCCGCGCCGTGGCCGCCGAGCCTGCGGTAGCCGACCTGCTCAACGTTCCGTCCGGCTTCCCATTGCTTTCTGTCGAGCGCGTGTCCTATACCTATGGAGATCGGCCGGTTGAGGTGCGCCGCGGGTGGTATGTCACAACCGGGTACTACTATCAGAACGATTTGAGTTGAAACGGGCGGCTCCCGCCCGGCGCAATCATTGCGCGCGCAAGCAATAGACCGTTAGCACGGTTTTCGCTGCAGCGCGAAATGAAAAAGCGTTAAAATTTGCAAGTTGCATATTGGTGTTTTTACATAGTTGGGGGTCTAGCATGGCAGAAGCCGCAAAAAAACCGAGGCCGGTGATCCGGAACATCGGGCTTGGGCAGATATTGTTCGCGTACCGCCTGCCGCTCGCGGGTCGCGTATCCATCGGCCACCGTGTCAGTGGCGCGTTGATGTTTATCTTCCTGCCCTTCCTCTTGTATCTGTTTGACCAAAGTCTCACCTCGGAACTCAGCTTCGAGGTATTCAAGGGTTTCCTCTCCAGCATCATCATCAAGCTCGTCGTGCTCGTGCTCGGCTGGGCCTTCCTGTTTCACTTCTGCGCGGGCGTGCGCCATCTGTGCATGGACTTCAACCATGAACTGACTGGCAAGCAGCAGGGCAAGTCGACTTCTCTCGTTGTCGTGATCGTCTCCACGATTCTCACGATCGCCTTCGCGGCGAAACTCTTCGGAGCGTTCTAAAACATGTCTGCAAAAAACGGAATTGGCCCGAAGCGCCTTGTCGTAGGCGCTCACTACGGCCTGCGCGACTGGATGGTGCAACGCGGCACCGCGGTAATCATGGCCGTGTACACGGTCATTCTGCTTGCCTGGTTCTTCGGTGCGCAGGATTTTTCGTATGACGGCTGGGCGTCGATTTTCGCCACGCAGTGGATGAAGCTCGCGACGTTCGTCACGCTGCTCGCGCTGTTCTATCACGCGTGGGTTGGCATCCGTGACATCTGGATGGACTACGTCCACCACGTCGGCGTGCGCGTCGCGCTGTACGTGCTGTCGATCGTCTGGCTGGTCGCGAGCCTCGGCTACGCCGCGCAGATTCTCTGGAGAGTGTAAAGAATGGCTGCAATCAAGAATTCTCTGCCGCGTCGCAAGTTCGACGTGGTCATCGTCGGCGCCGGCGGCTCGGGGATGCGCGCGTCGCTGCAACTCGCACGCGCGGGCCTGTCGGTCTGCGTGCTCTCGAAGGTGTTCCCGACGCGTTCGCACACCGTTGCTGCACAGGGCGGCATCGGCGCTTCGCTCGGCAACATGAGCGAAGACAACTGGCACTTCCACTTCTACGACACGATCAAGGGTTCCGACTGGCTCGGCGACCAGGACGCGATCGAGTTCATGTGCCGCGAAGCGGGCAACGCCGTGTACGAGCTGGAACACTTCGGCATGCCGTTCGACCGCAACGCCGACGGCACGATCTACCAGCGCCCGTTCGGCGGCCATACGGCCAACTACGGCGAGAAGCCGGTTCAGCGCGCCTGTGCTGCTGCTGACCGTACCGGCCACGCGCTGCTGCACACGCTGTACCAGCAGAACGTCGCGGCGAAGACGCAGTTCTTCGTCGAATGGATGGCGCTCGACCTGATCCGCGACGCGGAAGGCGACGTGCTCGGCGTGACCGCGCTGGAAATGGAAACCGGCGACGTCTACATCCTCGAAGGCAAGACCACGCTGTTCGCCACGGGCGGCGCGGGCCGGATTTTCGCGGCGTCGACGAACGCGTTCATCAATACCGGCGACGGCCTCGGCATGGCGGCGCGTGCGGGCATCCCGCTGCAGGACATGGAGTTCTGGCAGTTCCACCCGACCGGCGTGGCCGGCGCGGGCGTGCTGATTACCGAAGGCGTGCGCGGCGAAGGCGGCATTCTGCGCAACTCGAACGGCGAGCGCTTCATGGAGCGCTACGCACCGACGCTGAAGGATCTGGCGCCGCGTGACTTCGTTTCGCGTTCGATGGACCAGGAAATCAAGGAAGGCCGCGGCGTGGGCGCGCACAAGGATCACGTGCTGCTCGACCTGTCGCACATCGGCGCCGAGACGATCATGAAGCGTCTGCCGTCGATCCGCGAAATCGCGCTGAAGTTCGCGAACGTGGACTGCATCAAGGAACCGATTCCGGTCGTTCCGACCATCCACTACCAGATGGGCGGCATTCCGACCAACATCCACGGCCAGGTCGTGGGTACGAAGAAGGGCCACGAAGATCCGGTCAACGGCTTCTACGCGGTCGGCGAATGCTCGTGCGTCTCGGTGCACGGCGCGAACCGCCTCGGCACGAACTCGCTGCTCGACCTCGTCGTGTTCGGCCGCGCGGCCGGCAACCACATCGTCAAGCACGTGAAGGAAATCCGCGAGCACAAGCCGCTGCCGGCCGATGCAGCCGATTTCTCGCTCTCGCGTCTTGCGGCGCTCGACAGCTCGACTTCGGGCGAATACGCGCAAAGCGTGGCGAACGAAATCCGCGGCACGATGCAAAAGCATGCAGGCGTGTTCCGCACGTCGAAGATCCTGGCGGAAGGTGTACAAGAAATCAGGAAGGTGTCCGAGCGCGTCAAGCACATCCATCTGAAGGACAAGTCGAAGGTGTTCAACACCGCGCGCGTCGAAGCGCTCGAAGTGGCCAACATGGTGGAAGTGGCCAACGCGACGATGGTATCGGCGGACGCGCGCAAGGAAAGCCGCGGCGCACACGCACTAAGCGACCACGAACACCGCGACGACGAAAACTGGCTGCGCCACACGCTCTGGTTCAGCGGCGACAACCGGCTCGAATACAAGCCGGTTCATATGCAACCGCTGACCGTCGAGTCTGTGCCGCCGAAGGCGCGTACGTTCTAAGCCAAAGCCAGTCAAAAGGAATCGGAAATGGCCAAACGAATTTTTGAAGTCTACCGCTACGATCCGGACAAGGACGCGGCGCCGCGCATGCAGACGTACGAGCTGGAAATCACGCACGAGCGCATGCTGCTGGACGCCCTTGTCAAGCTGAAGGAAGTCGATGAGACGCTGTCGTACCGCCGTTCGTGCCGTGAAGGCGTGTGCGGCTCGGACGCGATGAACATCAACGGCAAGAACGGCCTCGCGTGCCTGACGAACCTGAACGACCTGCCGCAGAAGATCGTGCTGCGCCCGCTGCCGGGCCTGCCCGTGGTCCGCGACCTGTTCGTGGACATGACGCACTTCTTCAACCAGTACCACTCGATCAAGCCGTACCTGATCAACGACACGCCGCCGCCCGAGAAGGAGCGTCTGCAGACGCCCGAACAGCGCGACGAACTCGACGGCCTGTACGAGTGTATTCTGTGTGCAAGCTGCTCGACGTCGTGCCCGAGTTTCTGGTGGAACCCGGACAAGTTCGTGGGCCCCGCAGGTCTTCTGCAGGCTTACCGCTTCCTCGCCGACAGCCGCGACCAGGCGACCGGCGAGCGTCTGGACAATCTTGAAGATCCGTACCGTCTGTTCCGTTGCCATACGATCATGAACTGCGTCGACGTCTGCCCGAAGGGCCTGAACCCGTCGAAGGCGATCGGCAAGATCAAGGAACTGATGGTCCGCCGGGCGGTTTGACGCGGCATTCTGGAAATGGAAACGCACCAATCCGATCCCCTTCGCCGCGCGCGCCTTCGCTGGCGCTCGCGGCGCGGTTTGCTCGAAAACGATCTGATTTTCGAGCGTTTTTTTGAACGCTACGAACAAGACCTCAGCGATGCAGATGTGGGTGCGCTCACTCGCCTGCTCGAGCTGAGCGATAACGACCTGATGGACTTGCTTCTCGCACGCAAGGAACCTGAGGGCAATCTTGCCGACGCGGACGTGAAGCGCGTGCTGGACCTGCTTCGCAACGTCTGATTCGCAGTGGTGTTCGCACTGGCGCCCGTAGTGGCGCCAGCCTGCGCCGCGCCCGACGTGCAAATTATCGAATCCCGAATTAATCTTCGATTGAGGATGTGCTATGACTCCGTCTGATGTAAAAGCCACGCTGTCGTTCAGCGACAATTCGCCGAGCGTCGAAATGCCGATCTACAAGGGCTCGATGGGCCCGGATGTGATCGATATCCGCAAACTGTACGGTCAGACCGGCAAATTCACGTATGACCCGGGCTTTATGTCGACGGCAGCGTGCAATTCGG
This sequence comes from Paraburkholderia sp., assembly GCF_024281035.1. Classification (GTDB taxonomy): domain Bacteria; phylum Pseudomonadota; class Gammaproteobacteria; order Burkholderiales; family Burkholderiaceae; genus Paraburkholderia. The sequence goes on along the minus strand of NZ_JAMXLH010000045.1, from coordinate 27,902 downwards.
CGATCACGTACATCGACGGGGACAAGGGCGAACTGCTGTATCGCGGCTACCCGATCGACAACCTCGCGCAAAACGCAGACTTCCTCGAGTCCTGCTACCTGCTGCTGAAGGGCGAACTGCCGAACCAGGCGCAGAAGGCCGAGTTCGTGAAGACCGTCACGAACCATACGATGGTTCACGAGCAGATGCAGTTCTTCTTCCGTGGCTTCCGCCGCGACGCGCACCCGATGGCGATCCTGGTCGCTGCAGTCGGCGCGCTGTCCGCGTTCTACCACGACTCGCTCGACATCAATAACCCGCGTCACCGCGAAGTCTCGGCCATCCGCATGATCGCGAAGCTGCCGACGCTCGTCGCGATGGCGTACAAGTACAGCATCGGCCAGCCGTTCGTCTATCCGCGTAACGACCTGTCGTACAGCGCGAACTTCATGCGCATGATGTTCTCGAACCCGTGCGAAGAGTACAAGGTCAATGACGTGCTCGTGCGCGCGCTCGACCGCATCCTGATCCTGCACGCCGACCACGAGCAGAACGCGTCGACCTCGACGGTGCGTCTGGCCGGTTCGTCGGGCGCGAACCCGTTCGCGTGTATCGCCGCCGGTATCGCATGTCTGTGGGGCCCGGCGCACGGTGGTGCGAACGAAGCCGCGCTGACGATGCTCGAAGAGATCGGCTCGGTCGACAACATCCCCGACTTCATCAAGCAGGTCAAGGACAAGAACTCGGGCGTGAAGCTGATGGGCTTCGGTCACCGCGTGTACAAGAACTACGATCCGCGCGCGAAGCTGATGCGCGAAACGTGCCACGAAGTGCTCGAAGAACTGGGCCTGCACGACGATCCGCTGTTCAAGCTCGCGATGGCGCTCGAAAAGATCGCCCTCGAAGACGAATACTTCGTGTCGCGCAAGCTGTACCCGAACGTCGACTTCTACTCGGGCATCGTTCAGCGCGCGCTGGGCATCCCGACGTCGATGTTCACCTGCATCTTCGCGATGGCACGTACGGTGGGCTGGATTGCGCAGTGGAACGAGATGATCGCCGACCCCGAGCAAAAGATCGGCCGTCCGCGTCAGCTGTTCATCGGCAACACGCCGCGCGAAGCCAAGCCGATCGCACAGCGTTAAGCATATGCGTCGAGCGGCGCGCCCACCGCGGCGCGCCGTGCACGAGATGTTGCGCAAACACCCCGACGGGTTCGCCCGCCGGGGTGTTTTATTTGCGCGATGGTTTTAGTGCATCCGATGAGGTTTCCGGATTTGCGTCAGAATTGATAGTGCGCTGCGCACGCTGAAAGCTATACGCCGGATCGGCGACGCGCAGCGCTTAAGGATTGCATAAGCATCTGTCCCATAGAATGCCCCGCGAGTCTGCAGCGCGGCCCTAAAGCTCGCGGCAGTCGGATTTCGCGGGCAGCACGCTGCCTTCCCGCGATCCAGGTTCGCTTCCGGGAGCACACGTTGCATTGCCTTTTACCTCACGCGCCGCGCAATCGTGTCGGCGGCTCCACTGCTTCCCCAATCCGTGCCGCGCTGGCCGTCATGGCGTCTGCCACCACGCTGCTTTCCGGCTGCGCCGTCTATCACGCAAAACCCCTGCCTTCGAGCGACTCGCTGCTCACCCAGGCAGCACTCGCGCGCGTACGGATCGATCCTGCGAAGATGCCGCTGCCCGAGCTCGCCGCGCACCGCTTCGACCCATCCGATGGCTTCGACATGGAAGACGTCGCGATACTGGCGGTCGCGAACAATCCCGATCTCAGGCTCGCGCGCGACGATCTCGGCATCGCTCGGGCGCAGGCATTTTCGGCGGGACTGCTGCCCGATCCCCAGGTGAGCATATCGAGCGACTATCCTGGCGCGGCCGGATTTTCACGCGCGTTCAGCTATGGCCTGAGCATGGACGTCATGGCCATCGTCACGCGCAGCGCGAACAAAAAGTCCGCGGATGCAACGGTGAGCAAGACCGACCTCGGCCTGCTCTGGCAGGAATGGCAGGTGGTGGCGCAGGCGCGCCAGCTCTTCGTGAAGATGCGCTTCCAGGACGACGTGCTGCCTCTGCTCGCGCAGCAGGCCGAACTCGCGCAAACGCGCTACACGCGCACGGCGCACGCGGCGAGCGAGCACAACGTAACCGCCGACACCGCGACCGCCGCCCTCACGGCCTGGCAGGACGCGCGCAAGCAATACAGCGACATACAGCAGGCACGCGAGCAGACGCACCACGACCTGAACGCGCTGCTGGGTCTCGCGCCGGAAGTCGACCTGCCGCTCGTCGGCGCGGCCGCCGTCGAGCCGCTCGACGCGGCGACGCTGGACGCCGCCGTCGCAGCACTGCCGCAGCGCCGGCCTGACCTGATCGCGTTGCAGGCGGGCTATGAAGCGCAAGAGCAGAAGTACCGCGCGGCGATCCTCAATCAGTTTCCGAGCCTTTCGGTCGGCTTTACCCGTCAGCGCGACACATCGGAAATCTACACGAGCGGCTTCGCCATCAATCTCACGCTGCCGGTGTTCAACCGCAATCGCGGCAATATCGCCATCGAGCAGGCCACGCGCCAGCGTCTCGCCGACGAATACCAGGACCGCCTGAACACCGCTTACGCCGATATCGCGCATCTGCGCGCCGCTAACACACTCGCCGGGCAGCAGCTCGCACAGGACGAAGCAGCGCTGCCCGGGCTGAACGAAGCGGCTGCCCGCGCGCACGACGCCTACGCGGCGCACAACATCGTGCTCGGCCAATACGTCGATGCGCAAAGCGCCGCGCTCGCGCGTCAGGTGGACGCCGCCACGGCTCGCGAGGCGCTCGCCGAGCAGCGCATTTCGCTGCAAGCCCTGCTCGGCAGCGCGATCCCCGATCCGTACGCCGATGCACCCGCCGCGCACGGCAACTCCAACGGTCCGGCGCATGCCCCGGCAGACGCCGCCACGAACGCTCCTGCTACTCGCTGATGATGCCCATGCCAGAACGCTACTTTTCCCTGCGTGCCGCCGCGTATGCCCTGTGTGCCGCCGGTTCGATCGCTGCCGGCGCGGCGCTCCTGTGCACGCGCAGCGCGCACGCCGATGATGCCGCTGCCGCCGAACCTGCGGCCTCCGTTGCCGTGCAGGTCGTGCCGGTCATGCGCAAGCCCGTCTCGCAACGGGTCGTCGCTTACGGCGTGGTCGGCAGCACCGCCGGTAATGCGGTCACCGTTAGCCTGCCCTACGTGGCGCGTGTGATGCGCGTTCTGGTACAGCCGGGCCAGACGGTTGCACGCGGCACACCGCTTGTCGTGGTGCAGGGCGATCCCGGCACGGTGGTCGCCTTCGCCCAGGCGAAGAGCGCCGCCACGCTCGCACGCGGCGAGCTCTCGCGCACCGGGGCGCTCTTTCGCGATGGCCTGGCCACGCAATCGCAGCTCGACACCGCGCAGAAGGCGCTCGAAGACGCTCAGCAGGCGCTCGCCGCGCAGCAAGCGTCGGGCATCGCTGCGGGCGCAACGACCGTTACGGCGCCGGCCTCCGGCGTGGTCGCGCAGATGAGTGTCGCACCCGGCGACCAGGTGCAGGCCGGCACCTCGCTCGCGCAACTGGTCAGCATGAACGCTTCCGGCGCGCACGCGGCCAACGTCTCGCTCGGCGTGGAATCCGCCGATGCCGCGATGATCCACGCGGGCGACCGCGTCGTGCTGCATCCGCTGACTGCCGCCCAGGCGTCCGCGCAGGCGCAAGGTCAGGTCGCGATGGTGGGGGCGGCCGTCGATGCGCAGACCCAGCTCGTGAATGTCGGCGCCGCCGTGCCGCTCACGGGCGCGGCGTTCCTGCCGGGCATGCGCGTGCGCGCCGAGATCGACACGCAGACGGGCACCTGGTGGGAGGTGCCGCGCGCAGCCGTGCTGCAGGATGCCAGGGGCCAGTACGTGTACCAGTTGATGCCGGGTAACAAGGCGCACCGCGTGAACGTGACCGTGAAAGTCGAGCACGGCGGGACGTACGGCGTGGACGGCGCGCTCGACGCCACGCGCGGTCTGGTTGTGAGCGGCAACTACGAACTCGAAGACGGCATGGCCGTGCGCGTCGCACAAGGCGGCGCGCAATGAATTTCAGCGAATGGATGCAGCGCCACCGGCGCTCCCTGTTGTTCGTGATCGCGCTTGGCGCCATTGCAGGCGCGCTCACCGGCCTGCGTCTGCCGATCTCGCTCTTTCCGAACGTCGCGTTTCCGCGCGCGGTCGTCTCGCTCGATGCGGGCGACCGCCCCGCCGAACAGATGGCCACGCTCGTCACCGTGCCCGTCGAAGAAGCGCTGCGGCGCGTGCCGGGCGTGCGCGACGTGAAATCGACGACCAGCCGGGGCTCAGCGCAAATTTCGCTGAACTTCGATTGGGGCACCGACATGTCGCAGGCCACGTTGCAGGCGCAATCGGCGATTGCCGAGATCCTCGCGACGCTGCCGCCCGGCACGACCATGCAGGTGCGCCGCATGGACCCGACCGTGTTTCCCGTGCTCGCGTACAGCCTCACGTCGTCGCGGCTCTCGCTGTCGCAACTCCACGATCTCGCGCAGCTCCAGCTGCGCCCGCTGCTGTCGTCGGTTGAAGGCGTGGCGCGCGTCGAGGTCACGGGCGGCGCGCGCGACGAACTCGAAGTCGCCGTCGATCCGGCGCGCCTCGCGGCGTACAAGCTCTCGGTCGCCGATGTCTCGCGGGCGATCGGAGCGGGCAACGTGCTGATGGCCACCGGGCGCATCGAGGACCACGACAAGCTCTATCTCGTGGTGGCGAATTCCCCCGTGGACGGCCTCGATGCGCTGAAAAACGTGGTCGTCGCCACGCGCGGCACGAACCAGGCGAATCAGGTACGTCTCGGCGATATTGCAACGGTCGCGCAGGGCACCGTGCCGCAGTGGATTCGCGTGACGGCGGACGGCAAGGATGCCGTACTGATCAATGTCTTCCAGCAACCGGGCGCAAACAGCGTGGCGATGGCGCAGGCCATCCGCGCACGCCTTGCCGCCTTCGACAGGCAGATGCCGCCCGGCGTGCATCTCGCAAACTGGTACGACCAGAGCGAGCTCGTGATCGCCTCGGCCACGAGCGTGCGCGATGCCATCATGATCGGCCTGGTGCTCGCCGCGCTCACGCTCTTCGTATTCCTGCGCAACGTGAAGGTGATGCTGATCGCCGTCGCGCTCGTGCCTGTCGTCATGGCCGCGACCATTCTCATGCTCGACATCTTCGGCATGGGCTTCAACATCATGACGCTCGGCGGCATGGCTGCTGCCGTGGGTCTCGTGATTGACGACGCCATCGTCATGATCGAGCACATCGCGCGGCGCGTGCGCGAGGCCGGCGCTCACGCCTTCCATGGCCGGGTGATGAGTGCGGCGCTCGAATTCACGCGACCGCTTGCGGGCTCGTCGGCGGCCACGCTCATCATCTTCGTGCCGCTGGCGTTTCTCTCGGGCGTGACGGGCGCGTTCTTCAAGGCGCTCTCCATCACCATGGCGAGCGCGCTCTTCATCTCGTTTCTCGTGACGTGGCTGGCCATCCCCATTCTGTGCGACCACTGGCTCACCGCGAAAGACGCCGAAGAGCACAGCGAAACACGCTTCGCCGCGTGGCTGAATCACCGCTACGCCCAACTCGTCGCAACCGTGAGCGCACGGCCCGCCTGGGTGCTGGCGCTCGTCGTGCCGCTCACGCTCGTTGCGGCGCTCGCCTTCACGCGGGTGGGCAGCGGATTCATGCCGTCGATGGACGAAGGCGGCTTCGTGCTCGACTACCACACGAAGCCGGGCACTTCGATCACCGAGACCGATCGCCTCATGCAGCAGATCGAGGCGATCATCCGCGCCAATCCGAACGTGGCCACCTACTCGCGGCGCACGGGTGCGGGCCTGGGCGGCGACCTCAACGAACCCAACATGGGCGACTTCTTCGTGCGCCTGAAGCCGGGCAAGCGCGAACCCATCGACACCGTGATGGAGGAAATCCGCTCGCAGATCGAAACCCAGGTTCCCGGCGTGAGCATCGAGCTTGCGCAGTTGATGGAGGATCTCATCGGCGACCTCACGGATGTGCCGCAGCCCGTGCAGATCAAGATCTACTCCGACGACCAGAACGTTCTCGACGACACCGCGGAGCGCGTCGCCGCGCGCATCGGCAAGATTCCCGGCATTGTCGACGTCGATGACGGCATCAACCCGGCCGGCGACGCCATCGACCTGCACATCCGCGCCGATGCCGCGGCCGCCGAGGCCATGGACCCGCAGGCTATCGCGCAGCAGGTGAACGACCTGCTCGACGGCAACGTGGCCACGCAGTATCAGGACGGCCCGAAGAGTATCGGCGTGCGCGTGCGCGCACGGGGCGCGATGCACATGACCGATACCGCGCTCGGCCAGTTGCCGATACGCGCGCCGGACGGGCATATGTTCGCGCTGTCGCGTGTGGCCGAGCGCGTGACGGTGAGCGGCCAGCCCGAGATCAGCCGCGACAATCTCAAGCGCATGGTGGCGGTGACGGCGCGCATCGACGGGCGCGACCTCGGCTCGACCATCGCCGACGTGCAGCACGCGCTCGCCGATCAGCACCTGCTGCCAGCGGGCGTTTATTACGAGCTTGGCGGCCTCTATCAGCAACAGCAAATTGCCTTCAAGGGCCTCATTGCCGTGTTCGGCGCCGCGCTCGCACTGGTGTTCGGACTGCTGCTGTTCCTCTACGAGCGCTTTCGCGTGGCGCTGGCCGTCTTGGCCATGCCGCTGCTTGCGGCCGGCGCGGTGTTCATCGGCCTGTGGGTCACCGGCATCGAGCTGAATATCTCGGCGATGATGGGGATGACGATGATCGTCGGCATCGTGACGGAAGTCGCGATCTTCTACGTGTCGGAATTTCAGGGCCTCGTGCGCGACGAAGGGATGGGCGTTCACGAGGCGCTGCAGGCCGCGGGCCGCAACCGCCTGCGCCCCATTGCGATGACGACCATTGCCGCAATCCTCGCGCTCCTGCCGCTCGCGTTCGCACTGGGCCAGGGCGCCGCGATGCAGCAGCCGCTCGCGGTGGCCATCATCTCGGGCCTGATCGTGCAAATGCCGCTGGTGCTGGTGGTGCTGCCGGTGCTGCTGCGTCTGCTGCTGGGCGTGCGGCATGCGCTCCCCGCTGCACGGCGATAGGTCGAAACGGGCCGCGGATTCAACCGGAGGATGCAACAGACTCGCCGCTGCGTAAGCAGCGGCGGATCGGCGCGCGCCAAAATCCAGGATAGAGCCCACAACAAAACCCAGGACTCGTCCTAATGAGTTGGCGATATAACCAGGACAAGAACTAAAAACAGGCTTTGAGGCGCTTTTTCCAGTAGCGATTGGATACCATCGCTGAGTCTCCCGATCCCGATCCAGCCCGATCCAGGGTCATTCGGACCGGCTCCCGCATCCGCCGGGATATCGTCCGGTCCGCCGCATATTGCATCCCGATTCATTGTTCCAGCCGCGATTCCCGTTCGGGATCGTTCGGTTCCTATTGCGCATTCGCCGGACATCATCCGGCCCGCTGCACGTTGCACCCCGATGCATTGTTCTTGCTGTGATTCCCATCCGGAGCAGGCCATGCCGTCATCACGACGATCAAGCGGTGCAGTTGTGCGGATCGGCTGTGCGGATCGATTGCACCGAATGCGGATGTCCGAATAAGACAGAGGAAAAACGTACATGCGTAGAGGATTCGCGCGCGTGCTCGATCAGATCGTCGGCGCGGGCTTTTCCAGTTGGGGCGTCGCGATCGGTTTGCTCGCCGCTGCCGCGTATGGCTATACGCCGGCCGGCGAGGTGCTGTTCGCGCCGCTCGACCGCCTTCACTGGGGGCTCGTTGCGCCGCGCGCGCGGCCGGTCAGCCGTAGCCGGGTCGCGACCGTCGTGATCGATGCGCGCACGGTCGCGGCGCTCGGGCCGGTCGCTGCCTATTCGCGGGCGACGGATGTGCGGCTGCTCGCGCGCCTGCATGGCGCGGCGGCCGTGTGTCTCGATTTCGCGATGGTGACGCCGCAACCGGAGGACGCACTGCTCGCGCCCGCAATCGCCCGGCATGGGCGCGTCGTGCTGAGCGCGCAGTCGAGCGCGCAGGTCGGCCACGCGGAGGTGGTGCTGCCGCCGTCGCCGGCGCTAGCCGCGGCGGCTGCCGCAATCGGCCAGCGCAATCTGCTCGTCGGGGCGGGCCATACGGTGCAGGGCATCGTGCCGTATCTCAAGGTGCGTGCGACGGGCGAGGAGGAGCCGCACGTGGTGCTGCAGGCGCTGCGCGTCGCGGGCGACGTCGAGCCGCTGCGCGATATTCGCCGCTTCATCCAGGCGCAGGTGTCGTCGATGGGGCAGATCGTGCCCGGCGCACTGGCGCTCGCGCTGCCGACGCATTTCAATCTCGATCAGTATTCCTATATCGACGTGCTCGAAGGGCGCGTGCCGGACAGCGCGCTGGCGGGGCGGATCGTATTCGTCGGCGACACGGCGACCGATCTCGCGGGCGGCCCATACCGGCTGTCCGCAGCGAGCGCGCCGCTGGCCCGCGTGCAGATCGACGCAATCGCCACCAATGCCTTGCTTCACGGCCGCATCGACCTGCGCGTGCCGCCGCTCGCGCAGATGGCGATCGGCGTGGGCATCGCGCTCGGCATGATCGCGATCTGCGTGCTCACGCCGCGCCGCCGTCTGAACCTGTTCGCATTCGGATGGGCGGTCTTCGTCATCGCGGCGCTGTCCGTGCTGCCGCAGGTGAGCCATCACTGGATGCCGGTCGGACCGGCGCTGGCGATCTGCGTACTCGTCTATGCGGTGTATGGCTGGCGGCGCGCGAACAATGCGCACAGTGCGCTGCAGCGCGAGCTGGACGTGCTGCGTTCCGGCACGGCGGGCGGCGTGCTGCCGCCGGTTTCGGACGATTCGCGGCCCATCGACGAGATCGGCGACCTGATGCGCCGCATTCGCGAATCCCGCACCGCGTATGTCGAACTGATTCAGTCGCTGCCGTATCCGGTGTTCGTCGAGCAGGGCTCGAAGCTCGTGCTGAGCAACGAGCAGGGGCGCGAGTTGCTCGACCTGCTCGCGGGCGACGATCAGGACGAGGCGCATCGCGCGATTCTCTCGCTCGCGCGCAAGGAAAGCGCCGCTGCAAAGGCGTCGTGCGAAATCCGCACGGCCGAGCTGACGCTGAACGGGCGCACGCAGATGATGATGGTGACGCCGTTCGGCGACGGCGCCGATCTCGCGGACGCGGGCAGCATGATCTGCTTCGTCGACGTGCACGAGATCAAGGCCGCGGCGGAGCGGGACCGGATGACGCTGCGGCACATGGCGCACGATCTGCGTAATCCGCTCGCGACGATGCTGCTGCTGCTCAACGAACACGGGGCGAGCGGGCGCCGCACGGACGCGGATTTTCTCGCGAACCTGCAGCGGCTCGTCGATTACAGCCTGCGCGTCGCGCAGGAATTCACGCAACTGTCGCGCGCCGAGCATCTCGATGCCCGCACCTATGTGCCGCTGGCCGCCGCGGATCTCGCGGCCGAGGCCGTCGATCAGGTCTGGCATGGCGCGGCGGCGAAGAAGATCGACGTCGAGGGGCCGCACGTGCACGGCGACGAGGCCTTCGTGCTCGGCAACCGCGACATGCTGTTGCGTTCGCTCATCAATCTGCTCGACAACGCGATCAAGTACTCGCCGCCTGGAACGACGGTCGATGTCCACGTCGAGACGCAGGATGTCGACGTGGTGATTCGCGTCGAGGATCGCGGCATCGGCATTGCCGCCGACGCGCTGCCGCATTTGTTCGAGCCGTTTTTTCAGGCAGCGGGTGCGAGCGACGATCCCGCGCTCGGCGTCGGTCTCGGGTTGCCGCTCGTGCAGGCGGTCGTTACGCGACACGGCGGCCGGATCGACGTCGCGTCGACGCCGGGCCGCGGCAGCAGCTTCACGATTCGTCTGCCGAGGGTCGAGGCGGACGCGCTGGCCGAATAGCGCGTTCAGCGAGAAAACCCCGCGAGCTTGCGTTCGCGGGGCGGGATGAGAAACGGCATGTGCATCCTTCGATGCCTGCCGCCTGCGCCGCGGCCGATATTCCGGCACGCGGCGCACGTCATTTTTCAGCCGGGGTTATCGACCCTGGTAGACCTCCCACGCCTGATCCCACGCCGTCCCCTTGCCGGGTTCGTACGCCCACGCAGCCAGCGAGCACCAGCCGCCGAACGGCGAGGGCTTGCAGCGGTAGAGCTTGCCGTGGTTGGAGACGATGTCGCCCGGGCCGTACTTCGTGCCTTCCTTGTACGACGGGTGCGAGCTGCCGCTTTCGCCGTTGCCGGAACCGTTACCGGAACCGTTGCCCGAGCCGCCGTTTTCGCCGCTGCCCGAACCGTTGCCGGAACCGTTACCCGAGCCGCCGCTTTCGCCGCTGCCCGAACCGTTGCCGGAACCGTTACCCGAGCCGCCGTTTTCGCCGCCACCCGAGCCGTTGCCGGAGCCATTACCCGAACCGCTGCTTTCGCCGATGAGCGTCCACGCGTCGGACCACGCGAAGCCCTTGCCCGGTTCATACGCGCTCGGCGCAGCGGAGCACCAGCCGCTGAACGGGAACGGCTTGCACTGATACAGCTTGCCGCCGTTCGTCACGACGTCGCCAGCTTTGTACTGCGTGCCCGGCTTGTACTGCGGATGTGCGCCGTTGCCGCCGCTTTCACCGCCGCCGTTGCCACCGTTACCGCCGCTTTCACCACCACCGTTACCACCATTGCCGCCGTTACCACCGCTTTCACCGCCACCGGTCTGCGCAGCCTTCACGAGCACCGAATGCTTCGCCGTCGCCGACAGCTTTCCGTCGCTGACCTTCACCTCGAACGTGAACGTCTTGTCGGCGCTGAGCGGCGGCGCCGTGAACGTCAGCGTCGCGCCGTTCTTCTGCGCTTCGATGCCGCCCGGCACCGTCCAGGCGAACGTGAGCTTGTCGCCGTCCGGGTCGCTCGATTTCGCAGCGGACAGCGTGACTGTCTGGCCCGCGTCGGCCGTTGCCGGGCCGCTCAGATGCGCGACGGGCGGCTGGTTCTCGGCCGGCGGTGCGATCGTCGCTTCGGCCTGCGCCGTCACCGTGACGCGCGCGCTCGACGAAAGTCCGGCCGGATCGGTCACCGTGACCTGAAACACGAAGTTCGTCTCCTGCTCGACGGCCGGGATCGCGACGCTCGCCTTCACGCTGGCCGCGTCGGCAATCGCGAGCGGCGCGCCTTGTACCTGCTCCCACTGGTAGGTCAGCTTGTCGCCATCCGGATCGCGCGACTTCGATGCGTCGAGCGTGACGGTCTGCGCGCCGTTCACCGTCATGTTCTGACCGGCGTTGGCGACCGGCGGATGGTTGGCCGGAGCGCTGCCGCCTTCATCGTGGCCGAGACCCGCGTGCATCGCGTTCAGGATGTCGCCGTCGTCGGCGTCGATTTCCCAGGAGAACAGGCCGCCCAGTTGTTGCGCGCGCACGTAGTCGCCCTTCGCGCGCACCGAGCGCGGATCGTCGAACGTGAGCAGGTCGCCCGTGCTCTTGTTGAACACATAGGGGCCTTCCGCGGCCTGGTCGTAGTGGTACTCGTAGCCGTTGATGCCGACGCCGTTCGCGCCGATCATCTTCGCCTTCAGTTCCTTGTAGTCGATGACGCCCTTTTCCCACTGGCCGGCGTGCGGCCCCTTCGCCGTGCCGGTGAACGGATTGCCGTCGGTGTAGCCCGACACGCCCGTCCAGCCGCGGCCATAGGCCGCCGCGCCGACGACGAGCTTCTTCGGATCGACGCCCTGCGCGATCAGCGCCTTGATCGAGTTGTCGGTCGTGTACACGGTGTCCGGCCTCCATGCCGGTGCGTACATCGCCGCCTGGTGACCCAGCTTCGTCAGACTGAACGCACCGTAGTAGTCGTACGTCATGTCGAAGATGTAGTCCATGTACTTCGTGGCGTCCTTGTAGTTCACCACGTCGATCTTGTCCTTGCCCGCGCCGATCGCGGACGTCAGCTGGTAGGTCTTGCCGGTTTCCTGCGACAGGCCGTCGAGCATCTGCCGCAGTTCCTTCATCAGCGTGACGTACAGCGGACCGTCCTTCACCGGATCGCCGATTTGCGGATTCGCGCCCTTGCCGCCGGGGAATTCCCAGTCGATGTCGACGCCGTCGAAGAACTTCCACGTGCGCAGCAACTGCTCGACGGAATCGACGAACACCTTGCGTTTGGCCGCATCGTGCATCTGGAAGAACGGGTCCGAAAGCGTCCAGCCGCCAATCGACGGCAGGATCTTCAGGTCCGGGTTGCGCTTCTTCGCGGCCATCATCTGGCCGAGCACGCCCTTGAGCTTCGAGTTCGTGCCCTGACCCGGCAGCGACTTCGCCATTTCGCCGTAGATGTCGTGGATCGCGACGCTGAAATCGGGCAGACCGGCGCAGCTCGACTGCAGCGTTCTGAACGAGCTCGGCATGTCATGCGCGAGCGACGCATTCACGTTCGCGCCGCCGCAGATCGGCACGAAGCCGTAGAGCAGGTGCGTGAGATTCTCGACCGGTACGTTGTCCACATTGAACTTGCGTTCATAGATCGACCACGTCGCGAAGTAGCTGCCGACCACCGAGCCCGACTTGTTCGCATACGGCTTGTGATGCGAGCTCGCGTTGTTCGGCAGGTCGTCCGCGAGTTCGGAGACGGTGTCGAACACGGTCACCGACAACGGCGTGCTGTCGCTGGATGCGCCGTTCGCGTCGATTGCGCGCACCTGCATCTTCTTCACGCCGGGCGTCGCCACGTTCGCGAAGACGGTGCCGCTTTGCGCCGTGCCCGGCGTCAACTGGATCTCGGAAGACGGGTCGACCACGCCGTCGACCACGGCGACGGCCTTCACCGCGGTGCCGCCGCTCCAGATGTTGAACGGCAGCGGCACGTTGACCTGCTGGTTCAGCTTGACGACGTCCTTGTAGGCGGGTGCGCCGCTATTGGCTTTTTCCAGATTGATCTCGACGAAGCCGTGCGGCTGCGACGTGATTTCGTACGCCTTGAGGTTGGGGGTGCCGGGCGCGGCGAGCGCCGCGTTCGCGAAACAAAGCGCGCTGGCCGCTGCAATCGTCGCGGTGACGAGTGCAGGGATTCCGCCGGCCGCGATGGCGGGCATCGGGTGGCGGGAAGATTTTTTCAAGCTCAATTTAATCGTCGTCCTTGATGAATGAAATGGGGGGCTGGGAAGCCCTGCGCATTGTTTTCATCCCGGACGGGACCGCCAATCAACCTCAACGTTGTCTCAACGCTGTCTCAGCGTTGTCTCAGCGTTGTCTCAGCGTTGTCTCAGCGTTTCCGGCCCCAAACCCCGATGCACGCCGCTGCGGCGATTCTTTGAGGAATTGTTAAGGATGATTTCCGGTGCGACAGCCTTCGTCGAAACTCCGTTCCGCGCTGCACGGATTGCCAATGGGTCACGCATTCGGCGACGCATCCGGCAGCGTATTCGCGCCGGAAGATTTGCCGGCAACGATCCACATTGCTATCGAAAGCGATATCGACTGACCGTTCATTCGACACCAGACTATGAGTAATCGCCGTACCCTCTTCAAACTGTCGCCGCTCGTCGCGTGCGCATCCATGTTCTTCGCCCAGCACGCGGCTGCGCACGGCTATCTGTCCGAGCCGCCGTCGCGCAACCTGCTGTGCAGCTCGCACGCGGGCAAGGCCCAGAACTTCAACTGCGGCCAGGTCACCTGGGAACCGCAAAGCGTCGAAGGCAAGCAGGGCTTCCCGCAAGCCGGCGCGCCGGACGGCCAGATCGCGAGCGGCGGCGTTTCGCAATTCAGCGAACTGAACGCGCAGTCGGTCGACCGCTGGAAGATCAACGACATCAAGCAGGGCGCGCACAACTTCAAGTGGGTGTTCACCGCACCGCACAAGACGAAGGATTTCAAGTACTACCTGACGAAGCAGGGCTGGAACCCGAACGCGAAGCTCACGCGCGATCAGTTCGACCTCACGCCGTTCTGCACGATCGACGCCCACGGCAAGAAAGCCGATGCTATCGGCGCGCATAACTGCACGATTCCAACGGATCGCACCGGCCATCACGTGATGCTGGCGACGTGGCACGTCGCGGATACGTCCAACATGTGGTACAACGTCGCCGACCTGAACATCAAGTCGGACGGCGGCGGCGCCCAGCCGGTCGAGCCGGTTGAGCCGGCCAAGCCGGAGTGGTCGACGGTCGGCAGCATTGCGCCGACGATGGACCTGAACGTCGGCGACACGGTCACGAACCGCGTGTTCAAGTCGAGCGGCGAAGTGCCGTCGATGAAGACGACGGTGACGATCGACAAGGCGGAGCAGGGCGAGCGCAACATGTGGTCGATGCTGCTCGCGAAGGAAATCAACCGCGCGCAAAGCGCGAGCCTGCTTGCAGGCATCGAGCGTGACGGCGTCATCGAACCGGCGCTCGGCAAGAACGACGTGTATGCGAAGAGCGGCAGCGGCGTCGTGCGCACCGAGACGACGATCGAGCAAAAGCCCGAAGTCGGCATTGACGAAGGCTTCAGCATCACGAGCAACTCCGAGTTCAAGATCCAGAACGGCAAGGCGACCGCGAAGTTCTTCGTGAAGTTCAACCACCAGAAGGACACGAACGTCGCAGTGAAGGTGTACGACGCAGCGAATTCGCTGGTCGGCTCGAAGTCGCTGAAGATGCAGACGCAGGGCGACGTGAGCGTCGACATCGCGAACGCGAAGGCGGGTGCGCATACGGCGGTTGCGACGTCGCAGATCGACGGCGGCACGCTGAAGCAGGAAACCATCACATTCAAGCTGATCGGCGAAGCCACTGGCGGCGAGACCGGCGGCACCGGCGCGAAGTGCCACGCTGAATGGAAGAACGGCACGGCGTACAAGACCAACGGCAAGGTGCAGTACAAGGGCCGCGTTTATCAGGCTCGCTGGTGGACTCGCGGCGAGATGCCGGGCGATCCGGCGACCACCGGCCCGGACTACTCCGGCAAGGTCTGGCGGGATCTGGGCACCTGCAGCAAGTAAGTCGTTGCTTTGACTTCGAAGACCGCGCATCGGCTCGATGCGCGGTTTTTTTCGTTTCCCCGGCGACTTTTGAGACTTCGTTGAGCTTGATTGAGGCGATGTCGATCAGCCGGGAAAATGCCTTCATCGACAGTCTTCACGCATCTCTTCTGGCGCCGCGCCATGCAGGCGTTGCAACCCGGCGCGCCGCACCGGACCTCGATCGACACCGATCGTCATCCCAACGAGGACAGAAATCTTGAAACTCAATCGTGCATTTCGCGCGGGCAGACCGCTGCGCGCGCAACAAGGCTTCACGCTGCTCGAACTGCTGGTCGTGCTGCTCATCATCGCGCTGCTCGCGGGCTATGTCGGCCCGAAGCTCTTTTCGCAGGTCGACAAGGCGAAGGTCAAGACGACCGAGGCGCAGATGAAGACGCTCGGCGACGCGCTCACGCAGTTCCGTCTCGACACGGGCCGCTATCCGGGTGCGGAGGAAGGGCTCGACGCGCTGGTTGCCGAGCCTCAGGCCGCGGAAGGCTGGAACGGGCCGTATCTCGCGAAGGCGGTGCCGAGGGACGCGTGGGGGCGTGCGTATCAATGGAACGTGCCGGGCCGCGACAGCGAGGCGGAAATCGTCTCGCTGGGGCGTGATGGCCGACAGGGCGGGAGTGGGGTCGATGCGGATCTCGTCTACGGCATGTAAGCGCAGCTTGCGCGCGCAAGCGTGCAAGCTGCTCGCGATGGCAGGCATGGCGGTGTGCGCGACCTGCGCCGCCGCGAAGGATTGCTGGACCCGCGCGGGCGAACGTTACGGCATCGATCCGCTGCTGCTCGCGGCCATTGCGAAGGTCGAATCCTCGATGGACCCCCGTGCGTTCAATCGCAACAGCAACGGCACCTACGACATCGGCCTCATGCAGATCAACAGCACGCACCTGCCGCGCCTCGTCAAAGTGGGCGTGACGCGCAAGCGGCTGATCGACGAGCCGTGCACGTCGATCGACACGGGTGCGTCGATCCTGGCGGGCTTCATCGACCGCCACGGCTATACGTGGAATGCGGTCGGCGCGTACAACGCCGGTTCGTCGCCGAAGCGCGCGCCGGCTCGCAAGGCGTATGCGACGAAGGTGTGGGAAACGTACACCGAGCTCACGCGAGATCGCGCGACGAGCATGGCCGAACTCGCGCAGTGGGCGCAATGAGCACGCAGGCATTCGACGTTCGCCTGCTTGTCGACGGCAAGCTGGTCGAGCGCGTCGTTCACGGCCGCGACGCAGCGGATGTGCGCGCGCAGCTCGGCGCGTCGTCGGGGATCGTGCTGAAGATCGGCCGCCGCGCGCGCTTTGGCGCGCGCCGCAAGGCGCCGGCTTTCGCGCTCACGCTGTTTTTGCAGGAGCTGTCGACGCTGCTCGACGCGGGCCTCGTGCTGATCGAGGCGCTCGAAGCGCTGCGCGACAAGGCGGGCGCGGATCGCGGATCGAAACCCGTGCTCGACCGCGTGGTCGGGGTGATGGTCGAGGGTCAGCCGTTCTCGAAGGCGCTTGCGAAGCAGCCGGACGTGTTTCCGGCGCTGCTCGTCGCCACCATCGAATCGGCGGAAGGCAGCGGCCAGTTGCCGGTCGTGCTGAAGCGCTATCTGCAGTACGAAATGCGCATTGCGCAGATTCGCAAGCGGGTGACGGACGCGCTCGTCTACCCGGCGCTCGTGATCGGCATCGGCTGCGCGATTCTGATGTTCATGGCGTTTTTCGTGATTCCGCGCTTCGCGACGGTGTTCGAAACCATGAACACGCTGCCCGCGACCGCGCGCGCGATGCTCGCGTGGTCGAACCTGCTGGCGAAGCACGGCGGCGCGATGGGCGTCGCGCTCGCGGCGGCGGCAGTGCTCGCAGTCGGCGCAATCCGCGGCGGCGCGGCAAAGCGGCTGGGCGCGAGGCTGATGTGGCGCGTGCCGAAAGTGCGCGACATCGCCGGGCTATTCGCGCTGACGCGTTTCTACCGCACGACGGGTCTTCTCATCGAAGGCGGCACGCCCGCGCTCGGCGCGCTCGAACTTGCGGGCAAGACGCTGCCCGCGCAGCATCGCGCACGGCTCGATACCGCGCTCGTCGAGCTGCGTGCGGGCCGAACGGTATCGGCCGTGCTCGCGCAGCACGCGCTGACGACGCCGGTCGCCGAACGGCTGCTGCGGGTCGGCGAACAGAGCGGCGATCTCGGCGGGATGTGCGAGCACATCGCGCAGTTCCACGATTCGGCGCTCGACCGCGCAATCGAAATGGCCAGCAAGGTGTTCGAGCCGGTGCTGATGCTCGTGGTCGGCGGCATCGTTGGCGCGGTGGTCGTGCTGCTCTATATGCCGATTTTCGAACTCGCGGGCAGCATTGGCTGACCGCTCCGCAGCGTGATGCGCGGCCCGAACCGGGCAGGATAACTGAACATGCCTACGAATTTTCTCGCCGGACTCTGGCAAACCGAAGCGGCCGACGCCGGGCTCGGCATCGCCGACTACGTTTCGCGCCTGATCGCCAGCGACCCGCGCCTGCTCGACGAAGCGGCCGTCGCGCTCGGCGTGCACGCGTTTCAGCCGGATGTGCTGCAAGCGGCCGGGACGCGTTTCGACCTGCTGCCGCTGCATGACGCGTTGACGCTGCGCGTGCTGCCGGTCGAGCTCGACGGCGCGCCGTATTTCGTGCTGGCCGATCCGTTTTCGCGTGCGGCGCGCGACGCATTGCTCGCGCGCTTTCCCAATGCGTCGGCGGTGACCGCGATGAGCATGCCGGGCGAAGTCGAGCGGCTGCTGCAGGATGCCGAAGCGACCGAGCGGCTGATGGACGGCGACGTGACGCTCGGCCCGCACGGCGATTCGCTCGCGCAGGCCATCGAGTCGATCACGCCCGCGAGCATCGCGAAGGACGAAAGCCCGATCATCCGGCTCGTCAACATGACGCTGTACGACGCGCTGCAAAGCCGTGCGAGCGACATTCACCTCGAAGCGGCGCCGGACGGGCTGGCAATCCGCTACCGGATCGACGGCGTGCTGCAGGCGATCCGGCGCATTCCGGGCGTCGATGTCGCGACGCAGACGATGTCGCGCCTCAAGGTGCTCGCGTCGCTCGACATCGCCGAAAAGCGCGTGCCGCAGGACGGCCGCTTCAAGGTCGTTTTGCAAGGGCGCGAGATCGATTACCGCGTGTCGGTCATTCCGGGCACGCATGGCGAGAATGCGGTGCTGCGCGTGCTCGACAAGTCGCAGCGCGGCGAGCGGATCAGCCTCGACGTGCTCGGTTTCGACGCGCGCACCGCGCGGCGCGTGCGTGCGCTCGCCAACCGGCCATACGGGCTGATGCTCGCAACCGGCCCGACCGGCAGCGGCAAGTCGACGACGCTCTATGCGGTGCTGTCCGAGCTTAATCACGGCGAAGACAAGATCGTCACCATCGAAGACCCGGTCGAATACGAACTGCCCGGCGTGCTGCAGATTCCCGTCAACGAGCGCAAGGGACTGACCTTCGCGCGCGGGCTGCGCGCGATCCTGCGGCACGACCCGGACACCGTGATGGTCGGCGAGATCCGCGACGAGGAAACGGCCTCGATTGCGGTGCAGTCCGCGCTGACCGGCCACCGCGTGCTGTCGACCGTGCACGCGAACGACGGCTTCAGCGTGATCGATCGCTTCATCTACATGGGCGTCGAACCGTCGACGTTTCTTGAGGCGCTGAACGGCGTCGTGTCGCAGCGGCTCGTGCGGCGCATCTGCGCCACGTGCGGTAACACGGACGGCGGTGCGCACGGCGACGGCAGCGCGCTCGAGGGCGCGTCGCTCGACGATCTGCGCCAATTCGTGACGCCGGGCGCGGGCTGCGACGCGTGCCGCGGCACCGGTTATCACGGCCGGATCGGACTTGCCGAGATTCTGACGCTCGACGCGGCGATGAAATCGGCGCTGCTTGCGCGCTCGCTCGACAGGCGCGAGCAGGCGCTTGCGGGCAACGCTGACTACCAGTCCATGCGCGACGCCGCGCTGGCGGCGATTCGCCAGCGCTTGACCACGTTCCAGGAGGTGCAGCGTGCAATCGATCTTCAATGATGTCCATGCCGTCGCGGATGCGCAGCGGCTGCGCGTCTGGACCGGCGCCGGGGCGCGCGATTACGCCGGCGAGCCGGCGTTCGCGGCGGAGCACGGCGGCGATCCGGCGGTTGCGCTCGCAACGGTGCTCGGCGCGCTGCCGAAGGTGCGCGGCGCGTTTCGCAACCGGCTCTATCTGCGCATCGGGCATCCGTGGGCGCATGCGGCGGTGTTGCCGTGGCAGTCGGGCCTGTGCTCCGAATCCGCGTGGCAAGCCTATGCCCGCGCACTGTTCGAGGCGCGTGCGCTGCGCGTGCCGCTTGCGGTGCGCGTCGCGTATGCGCGCTTCGGCAGCGCGCGGCTCGCGGTTGCGCTGCACGACGACGTGCTGCGCGCCTGCGCCGAGGTCAGCCGTGCGGCGGGCTGGCAACTCGCGGGCTGCCGCGATGCACTTTCGGCAGCGTTATCTGCTGCGCTGCGGAAACAACGGGCGAGCCTCGGGACGGGTGATTGCTGCTTCGTGCTGTTGCAGCCCGGTGTCGTGACGTGCCTGTTCCGCTGCGATGGCGAATGGCGCGATGTTGTCACGCTGCCGCGCCATGCCGGGCAGCATCTCGGCGATCTGATTGGCGCCGCGGCGCTGATGTGCGCTCAGCCGCCCGATGGCCGGACCTTCGTGAGCATGCTCGACGCGCACGAGCGCATCGACGAGTGCATCGACATGCGCGATGGCAAGGACGACGCTCACGTTCACGATGGCGGCGCGACGCTGCTCGATCGGCTCCAGGCCGAGGTGGCGGCATGAGGTCGCTGGACTTCGCGCCCGTGCGGCGCCGGATTACGCCATGGGCCGCCGCCATGATCGGCGCGGCGGCGCTCACCGCCGCATTCGCCGCCGAGGAGGCGGTGCGCGTCGATGCGTTGAATGACGAAGTCGAACAGATCCAGGCGCAGCTCGACCAGCGGCAGCGCGCGCACGAACGCGAACAGCGCCGCCGGAAGAGCATGACGCCGGAGCAGAAACGGATCGAGCGTGTGATCGCCGCGCAGCAGACGCACACGGAAGGCTCGGCGCTGCCGGTCGTCGACCGGATCGAGCGCGCCTGGACGCCGGACCTCGCGCTGACCTCGCTGAGCGTCGACAAGGCAGGCACCGTCGCGCGGATCGAAGGCGGCGCGGCAAGCCTGTCGCATATCTATCAGTTCGTCGAACGTTTGAACGACGGGCGCGCCGAACGGCGCACCGGCCTGCTGCAGCACCGCGCGAAGGTGGTCGATGGCCGGACGATCCATCTCTTCAGCGTGAGCGTCGAATGAACATGAACATCAGGACCCGCATCGATTTCGGCCAGTTGCGCGAGCGTGCCCGCTGGCGCGCTTACGCGGCTGGACGCCGGCTCGGCGTGCCAGGACTCGCGGCTGTGGCCGTGCTCGCCGCCGTGCCGGTTGCCTGCGCCTGCTATTTCAACCCCGAGACGGAACGGCTCGATGCAGAGCGGGCCGCCGCACGCAAGGCGCTCGCCGCGATACAGAAGCCGGGCGCGGCGCAGAACGCGCACGGCATGACGCTGCGCGACGTGCAGAAGCTGCGGGTGCGCGAACAGGCGTATTCGGTGTTCGAGCTGCTTGAGCAGAACGGCATCGCGCGCAAACACGCGACCTACCGGCACGAGATCGAGGCGAAAGGCAAGTTGCGTCGGCTGACGATCGACATCGCCGCGTCGGGACCGTATGCCGGGCTGCGCGAGGCATTGCGTGCGATCGCGGATCAACCGATGGCGAGGGTCGAGAGCGTCGCGCTCGAACGCGACAGGATCGACACCGCGCAGCTTGAGATCAACCTGCGCGTGAGCCTGCTGGGGCCGGACGCATGACGGCCTCGCTTCGCACCCGGCAACGCGTCGCGCGCGCGGCGTCGCTCGCATTTGCCGTGGCGGCGTTAGCTGCCGTGGCGCCCCTCACGTCCGTTGCATTCGCTGACGAACCCGTTGGCAACACAACCGATGTGTCCGCATCGGTCGATCTGTTTCCTGCGCAACGTTGGGACGCGCTCGGCGAGCTTGCTGCACCCGAGATTCCCGAGATGCCTGCGCAGATCGATCCCGACGCGTTCGGCGGCGCCGACGTCGCCGCGCCCGAGCCCGAACCCGAACCGGCTGCGCCGCCGTTCGCGGTGACAGGCGAATGGCGCGAGGGCGGGCGGCGCGTGGTTGTGCTCGAAACCATGCTCCAGGCCGCGCCCGAAACCGGACCCGAACTGCGGCTCCTCTGCGAACGTCGCTGCGACGTGCGCGGCGCGGTCGGACCGGGCGACGAGATCGCCCCCGGCTACCGGCTGAAGCACCTGACCGATCGCGAGGCGTTGATTGTCGACGCCAACGGCGCCGAAATCGCGCTGCCCACGCCGGGACTCACGCCCTGAGTCCGGCTCCTTTCAACCTGCATCGAACCTCATCATGAAACGTGTCGCCAGTCTGCTCGTCCTGCTCGCAGCGTTCTCGCTGACGGGCTGCGCGGGCACCGCATTCCACTCCGTTGCGCCGGATACCGCGTCCGCGGCCAACGAACTCGCCGCGCTGAAGACGCGGCAGCAGGCCGCCCCGGACGATCTCGATCTCGCCGCCGCCGTGCCGACGCGCCAGCAGGACTACGTGCGCATCGAGCTGAAAGAGGCCGAAGCCGATGCGTCGCAAGGCGAATACGGGGCCGCGATCGAGCATCTCGCCAACGTGCTGCGCGAGGAGCCCGGCAACCTGAAGGCGCAACAGGATCTGCACCGGATCGAGCGCCGCCAGCAGATACAGATCGACTATGCGCGCGCGGCGCGCCTGCGCGACAGCCGCCCGCAGGAAGCGCTCGAAATCGTGCGCGGCATCCTCGCGGAGCAGCCGAACCACCCGGAGTCGAAGCGCCTGAACGACGCGCTGCTGCGCGCGTCGAAGGCGAGCCGCACCACGCGGCCGCAGCTCGCCGACGCGCTGCGCAAGCCGGTGTCGCTGAATTTCCGCTCGCAGCCGCTGTCGGGCATCTTCGACGTGATCTCGCGCATGTCCGGCGTGAACTTCGTGTTCGACCGCGACGTGCAGGTCGATCAGCCCGCGACGCTGCTCGCCGGGCGCACGACCGCCGAGGACGCGATCAACCTGCTGCTGCGCACCAACCAGCTCGACAAAAAGGTGCTCGACAAGCACACGCTGCTGATCTACCCGGCGCAACCCGACAAGGTGCGCAACTACCAGGAGTTCGCGCTGCGCACGTTCTTCCTGTCGCATGCGGATGCGAAATCCGTGATGGCCGCGCTGCGCCAGATGATCAAGCCGAAGGACGTGTACGTCGACGAGCGCATCAACGCGGTCGTTGTGCGCGATACGCCGGAAACGATCCAGGTCGCCGAGCGCATCGTGATGGGACTCGACATTGCGCAGTCGGAAGTCACGCTCGACGTGCAGGTGCTCGAACTCAACATGAACGACAAGATCGATCTGGGCGTCCAGTATCCGGGAAGGATCCAGTTCAACGCGCCCGGCGGCGACGGTTCGCTGCCGACGACGCTTGGCGACCTGCTCCGGATCAACCGCGACCGGATCGGCGTGTCCGGCGATACCGGCGTGCTGTCGGCGGCGATCAATATGCTGCAGAAGCAGGGCAAGACGAAGACGCTCGCGAATCCGAAGATCCGCGTGCGCAACATGGAGAAGGCCAACATCAAGATCGGCGAGCGCGTGCCGATCGTCACGACGACCAACGCGAACGGCGTCGTCAGCGAATCGGTCAGCTACCAGGACGTGGGCCTGATCCTGAAGGTCGAGCCGCGCATCAGCCTGAACGACGAAGTGAGCGTGAGGGTGAACCTCGAAGTCAGCAGCATTCTGTCGAAGGAAACGACGAAGACAGGCCTCGTTGCGTATGCACTCGGCACGCGCAACGCCGAGACGCTGATGACCGCGAAGAACGGCGAGACGCAGATCCTCGCGGGCCTCGTCAAGCGCAGCGAAAGCGACGACATCATCGGGCTGCCGGGGCTGTCCGGGCTGCCCGTGATCGGCCGCCTGTTCGGTACGAACGCGACGGCCAGCGAGAAGTCCGAGATCGTGCTGCTGGTCACGCCGCACATCGAGCGCAACCTCGACCTGCCGGAAGCGGCCGTGACGACGTTCTTGTCCGGCACGGAAACCCGCATCACAACCGAGGCGCTGACGCTCGATGCCGCGTTCGCGCCGGGCGCTGCGGCCCGCACGACGCCGCCCGAACTCGACGAGCCGATTCTGCCCGGCGATGCGGATGATGAAGCGGCGGATGAAGCGGCCGATGAAGCGGCGGGTGAAGCGACCGGCCCGGCCGGTGCGGAGCAATCGAACGCACCGCAGGCGGCCGCACGCCCGGACGATGCAGAGGCCGAGGATGTCGACGCGCATTCGCCGCACGGCACGGGAATGATGCGGACGCGCGGCGCCGAAGCCACGGCGCCGCATCCGCAAACGAACGCGGATCGATTCGTGCGCGCGCTGGATGCGGCCTTACGGCTTCCGGCCGCGCCCGGCACGTCGGCGCGCATAGCCGTGCGCTCCGGAGCATTGACGTGACGGCACGGCCCCGCCGCCGCGCGCGCGGCTTCACGCTGATCGAGCTGCTCGTGGCGTTGACGCTGCTCGCGTTGCTCGCGACCGTCGCGCTGCCGCTGTCCGATCTCGTCAAGCGGCGTGCGAACGAGGCGGAACTGCGGCGCGCGCTGGTGACGATCCGCACCGCGCTCGACGCATACAAGCGCGCGGCTGACGCGGGCCGCATCGAACGCAGTGTCGACGAGAGCGGCTATCCGGAGGATCTGCGCACGCTTGTCGACGGCGTCGAGGACAAGAAGAGTGCGAATGGCGAACGTCTCTATTTCCTGAGGCGGATTCCGGTCGACCCGATGTGCGAATGCGAAGGCACTGCGCCGGAAGCGATGTGGGAAACCCGCAGCTACGCCAGCGATCCGGACGCGTTCTCGCCGGGCGCCGACGTGTTCGATGTGCGCTCACGCAACCGAATGGAGGGGCTGAATGGCGTCCCGTACCACCAGTGGTAGGCGCACGCGCGGCTTCACGCTGATCGAACTGCTCGTCGTGATGGCGATCATCGCGGCGCTGACGGCGCTCGTCGCGCCCGGCTATCTGAAGCAGGGCGACCGCGCGAAGGAAACCGTGCTGCGCCACAATCTGAACACGCTGCGCGAGTCGATCGACGACTACCGCGCGGATCACGGGCGCGATCCGGACTCGCTGCAGGCGCTCGTCGATGGCCGCTATCTACGCGACGTGCCGATCGATCCGCTGACCGGCAGGCGCACCACCTGGGTGCTCGTGCCGGGCGAAACCGGTGGTGTGTACGACGTGAGGAGCGGCGCGAAGGGCCGTGCGCTGAACGGGGGCGAGTATGCGGCGTGGTGAGCGCGGGCCGCATAGTCGGCGCGATTCGGCGCGCGGCATCGCGTATCTCGGGGTGCTGTTGCTGACCGGTGCGCTGGCGCTCGGCGCGACCCAGGCCGCGCGGATCTGGAAGACGGTCCAGCAGCGCGACCGCGAAGCGCAACTGCTGTTCGTCGGCGACCAGATTCGCCAGGCGATCGCGCATTATTACAATTCGGCGGAGGGCAGCCGGTTCCCGGCGTCGCTCGATGCGCTCGTCGAAGACCGTCGCGGTCCGCAGCCGTTGCGCCATCTGCGGCGCGTGTATCCGGACCCGCTGACGCGCAGCCGCGAATGGGGCCTCATCGAGGCGCCGGAAGGCGGCGTGATGGGCGTCTACAGCAAAGCGGAAGGCAGGCCACTGAAGCAACAGGGTTTCCCGGACGACTATGCGGGCTTCGACGGCAAGGACGCGTATGCTGACTGGGCGTTCGTGTATCTGCCGTCGCCGATAGCCGCCTCACCGCAGGCATCGACGACATCGTCGGCATCGCCTGGCAGTCCGTAAAGCCCATCGAACAGGGAGTGGAAATGATTGTCGGTATTCTGGAAGACATGGTGACCCAGGCGAATACCGTGGCTGCCTGGCTGGAGAAGGCGGGGTATGACGTGATCGTGCGCCACGACGGCGACAGCTTCATCGCGCTCGTGCAGAACCAGCGCGTGGACGTGCTGCTGCTCGACTGGGACGTGCCGGGCAAGTCGGGCGTCGAGGTCATGAGCTGGGTGCGCGGCCAGTTCGGCGGGCAGATGCCGATCGTGATCATGACGCATCACGACGGCGAGGAGGACATCGTCTACGGCCTGAACAACGGCGCCGACGACTACCTGATCAAGCCGTTGCGCGAGCGCGAGCTGATCGCCCGCGTTGGCGCGCAGGCGCGCAAGTATTACCCCGAGCAGCGCCAGGGCAAGCGCATCGAAATCGGCCACTTCGCGCTGGATCCCGAGGCACACGCGGCGCTCGTCGCGGACGTGCCGGTCGAGCTGTCGCAGCGCGAGTTCGATCTCGCGCTGATGTTGTTCGAGAACGTCGGGCGGATCGTGCCGAAGGATGCGCTGATCAAGCGGATCTGGGGCGGCATCGACCGTAAATACGACGCGACGCTCGCGACCTATGTCAGCAAGCTGCGCTCGCGTCTCGGGCTGCGTTCGAAGAACGGGCTCGTCATTTCCACGATCTACAACCACGGCTATCGGCTTGAACGGGTGTAATCCCCGGGCGCATCGGCGCGCGGCCGGATCGGCGGTCCGCGTCAGCAGTTCGTCAGCAACGCGTCGCGCCAAGCCACGCCGCTCGCACACCACGAGGCGCATCGCTCGATGCGCGGAATCGACGCCAATATTCGGTAACGGATGAGCCGTCTGTCGCCGCCGCCACGGTGGAATAGCGCCCCGGCGCCGGTCGTTTTGGAGTTGACACGTACGTGCAGTCCGGCGTCGCCGCTCGGCCCACGGCAGAATGCGCGCCGCGTGCCAGGCGTATCGATGGGGTCTTCACGGCACCGGCGCGCATCGCGCACGCCGCGTGACCGGTCCATCGCCAGGGGCGACATCATGCGCAAACTTCCCGGCTTCGCCATTGTGTGCTGCGCGCTGGCGGTCGGTTCGACATCGGCCGTGTCGCAGCAAGTCATGGACACGCCGTCTGCTGGTCCCGTCTGCCGGACGGTCACGGGGACCGCCGACATTGACGGCGCGCCGCAGCAGTTCAGCGGCCTTGCGTGTCTGCAGCCGGACGGCACATGGACCATCGTGCAGGCCGACTACGGCACGCTCTCCTATCCCGCGGAGGCGTGGCCGGCCTACGGCTGGTGGCCGCCCGTGGCGGTTGGGGCGTCGTTCATCTTCATCGACCGCTTTCATCGTTTCCACCCGATAAGAACCGTCCGGTTCGTCCACCCCGGCATACGCGTCATGCCCGGCATGCATGGCGGCTTTCGTGGCGACGGCTTTCGTGGCGATGGTTTTCGAGGCGACGGCTTTCGAGGCGGCTTTCGCGGTGGCTTTCACGGCGGCGACATGATTCGGGGCGGTATGGGCGGCGGGCATCATCGCTAACGCCATGGCGATGGCGGGCGGTTGCGCGGGCGCCCGCTTTTTGTTCCGCGGCGTGGAGCCAGTCTTTCTTTGCAGCCTTGATACCAGGGCCTCCGCATCAAATTGCGTGCGCAATCAAAACGAGAATCATATGAGCACCATGCGGCGCGCTTGCGTGCGTATGCAACGCGTTGCGCTTCCTTGAGCTTCATGTGGACTTCGAGACGCTGCGTTGCGCCACCCGATCGGGGCGGTGCGCCGTGGCGCGCGTTGCGTGAAGAATGGACCTATGCGGGGTGCGTGGGGTGCGGCGGGCGAACAGACACGTTGCTGCATCTGCGCGGGTTATTTTGAGCCGATCGCGCGGAATTTGAGGGAGTGACTGCGCACATAAAGCAAGCACAGGGCGCGATCCTGTGCAATGATCGTGCGCAACTGCACCCGGCGCACACGGGTAAAACCCGACGCCACCATGACATCCGCCTGGCGGACACCAGGGTAAATGCAAGGGTGGTGCGTAAGTTTGGGGTAAGTGAGTGCGGTTATCGTCGTTCGAGGCTATATAAAACACAAAACGCAGTCTGCAATTGCAATGAAATAAATATATGGCCTTCTGTTGCTTGCTCGGCAGCTGAATTCATGAAGGAGACAAACGTATGCTGGAATCAGTCCTGCGGGAAGAGCGCGTGTTCGCGCCGTCCGCGCAAATGGTGGCGAACGCGACGGTGTCGGGCATGGATGCCTACAAGGCACTCTGCGCGGAAGCCGAGCGCGATTACGAGGGCTTCTGGGCGCGTCTTGCACGCGAAACCCTGAGCTGGCACAAGCCGTTCTCGAAGGTGCTCGACGAATCGAACGCGCCGTTCTACACGTGGTTCGAGGACGGTGAACTCAACGCTTCGTACAACAGCCTCGACCGTCACGTCGAAGCGGGCTTGGGCGAGCGCGTCGCGATCATTTTCGAAGCCGACGACGGCGCCGTCACCCGTGTCACTTACCGTGATCTGCTCGCGCGCGTGTCGCGCTTTGCGAACGCGCTCAAAAAGCGCGGCGTGAAGAAGGGCGACCGCGTCGTGATCTACATGCCGATGTCGATTGAAGGCGTGGTTGCGATGCAGGCGTGCGCACGCATCGGTGCGACGCATTCGGTGGTGTTCGGCGGCTTCTCGTCGAAGTCGCTCAACGAGCGCGTAGTGGACGTGGGCGCGGTCGCGCTCATCACCGCCGACGAGCAGATGCGCGGCGGCAAGGCGCTGCCGCTGAAGAACATCGCTGACGAAGCGCTCGCGATGGGCGGCTGCGAAGCGGTGCACAGCGTGATCG
>NZ_JAMXLH010000044.1 GCF_024281035.1 Paraburkholderia sp. | reverse complement strand
GTTTCCTGCGCCTGCGCGACGCCGCACGACACGGCGATCACTTCGGTTGCGATACCCGCTTCTTTCAGACGCACCGCCTCTTCCACGGCGATTTCATCGAACGGGTTCATCGACATCTTCACGTTCGAGATATCGACGCCCGTGCCGTCCGACTTCACGCGGACTTTCACGTTGTAATCGACTACGCGTTTAACTGCCACCAATACCTTCATATCCCTTCCTTCTCCATTTCAAGGCACTCACGCCGCCCGACACTCTTACCGTCACCCAACACCCTTGCCTGCACCACTTCGCCGATTCCTCGCGCCGTCAAAAAATCGCGGGGCTGCCTCTGTCTCCGGCGACTTCCCGCACACCAGGGCTCGGGCCGTCGCAAGATATTTCTCCTCGAGCCCATGCATGTAAGCGCGATTGCTACGTGCGCTTCCGAGATGCACGGTCAAGCCGTCCACCATCGAAATGAGCAACACCGCAATGTGCGCACTCCCGGTTTCCGTGCGGGCCGGATCGGCAATCCGAATGAGCTTCGCGAGATCGGCCGTCACCGTTTCATACCAGTCGTCGAGCAATCGGGCACATCCGGGATCCGCGGCTGCGATCGAGAAAAAATGCCACCACAGCGCGACAACCTTCGAATCCTTCACGTCACGCAAGGTTCGATCGAGAATCGCATCAAGCGATTCACGCGGCGACGCGTTGCTTTCGAGCGCCTGTTTCAGATCATGGATATAGCTCTCTACAAGGGGCGTCATAACGGCCCGCATCACGTCCAGTCTGGTTGGAAAGTAATACTGCAGATTACTGACACTGATTCCTGCGCGAAGCGCCACCGACCGCAGCGAGAAATCCAGCAGACCATCTTCGAGCAGGGCCTTCGTTGCGATCCGGATAATGGCGTTGTGCGTCCGTACCCCCTGCGCTCTCAGGCCGTGCGGCGCGGCTCCCGAGGGCGCAACGTCCAACGCGCGGCGTTTGCGGCTACTGTGCTGTTCGTTTGGCACTGTCTTCACTTCCGTCTTGAATGGAGCTAGCGAACGGGCAGCACACCGTGCTCCGAGAACATGACCGGCTTCCCGGCGGCATCGATCAGGGCCGCAGTGAGGGCCGCGCGATCTTCGCGATGGTGGACTTCGAACGATGTAGCGCCTTCGCGCTTGCTGACCATCAGCCCGTCCAGTCCGACGCCCATCAGACCGCCCGGCGTGGTGCCCAACCAGGTGATCGAACTCCTGGCGCCTGCATCCACCGGAGACCACGTCGTGCCACTGTCGTCACTCTGGAACATACTTCCGAGCAGGCCGCCTACGACGATGCGTCCGCCGGGCAACACCACGCCCGCCCACAGCGTCCCCTTGCCGCCTGTCGATAGATAGTTCCAGTTTGCGCCGCCGTCAGTCGACTTGAGCACCATTCCCTGCTCCGAGGTGACGTACAGCGCCCCCTTATGGTCGGCAAAAAGATGGTAAAGATTGCGATCCGCCCTGGTGGCGCCCGGCGGCGCCGGCACCTTCAGCTTCGTCCAGGTTTTCCCGCCATCGTGCGTCGCAAGCATCAGCGACCATAGCCCCGCCGCAATCCCATCTTTCTCGCTCGTGAACAGCACGGAAAATAGCGGCTGGTCCACGGAGAGGTCCATACGCTGCGTCTGCCACGTCTCGCCGCCGTCGCTGCTCACGAGGATGACGCCCCACTGCCCCACGGCCCACCCATGCTGCGCATCCGCAAAATTGACGGCGGAAAGCGTGGCGGAGACCGGCACGCGGCTCGCCTGCCGCCACGTTTTTCCCTCGTCATCCGAAAGAAGTATTACGCCGTGCTCGCCGACTGCCACGATACGCTTGCCCGCGCGGGCGGCGTCCAGCAGCATCATGTGGCTCGGCTGGTCCCACTTGTGCGCGGGTTTTGCCGCCCAGTTCGCAACGGTTCCTTGAGGCTGGGCAAAAGCGACTGCGCTGGCGCAGAGCATCGCGCAGGCTACCAACATCTTGATCATGATTCGCTCCCGCGAATTTCAATGGCTAAAAAGGCCCGGCGCGCGCGCCGGTTTGCGGCGCGGGAACCAACGCTCAAGCACCGAAGCGAGCGCAGGCAACGCCGTCATCGCCATCAGCAGGTTCACGAGGAACATGAACGCCAGCAGTTTCCCCATGTCCGCCTGGAACTTCAGCGCGGAGAAGCTCCATGTCGCGACACCAATCGCCAGCGTGATCGCCGTAAATATCGTCGCCACTCCCACCTCCTGCATCGCGAATTCGACCGCCTTCGCAATGCTGAAACCGCCCGCCAGATGCACCTGCAAGCGGTTATAGATATAAAACGCGTAATCCACGCCGATACCCACAGCCAGCACCATCACCGGCAGCGTCGCGACAGTCAGGCCGATCTGCAGCTCTTTCATGAACCAGTAGCCGATGAATGTCGCTACCGTTAGCGGCAGGCAGCACGCCAGCATCGCGCGCCAGTCGCGGTACGCAAGGAACACGAGGATCAGGATCGCCGCGTACACATTCAGCATCATCGGCAGCTCGCTCGCGGCCACCTCTTCATTCGTGGCCGCCAGCACGCCCGCGTTGCCCGCGGCGAGGCGCACGGTGATGCCCGGGAACGGATGCGTCGCCCGATATGCCTTCACGTCGGTCAGGATTTGACTGAGCGTCGTTGCCTTGTGGTCGGTCAGGAACAGATGCACGGCCGTCATGCTGCAATCCGCCCGCATGAAGCCCTTCGCGCGTCCCACATCCACCGATACCGACCCGTAGTTTCCCGGGTCGATCGGCACGACGTTCATCTTCGGATAGTCCTCGTTGTAGCCCTGGTTATAACGGCGCAGCGCGGCCGAATACGACTCCACCGATACGACGCCTGGCTCCGTGCGCATGGCACTGGTAAATTCGTCCCCGTACAGGCCGACCGCTGCGTTATCGCAGGCGTTGCCGGACGATTCGATTACGACTGAGAGCCAGTCGAGGCCGATGTCGTAGCTCGACGCAATCGACGTCGCATCGCGATTGAAACGCGCGCTCGCGCGCAACTCGGGCGCACCCGGCTGAAGCGTGCCGATCACGCGATCACGGCTTTGCCAGGCCGCCAGCCCGAATACCACCAACGTCAGCGCGACCGCAACCTCCGCGTATCGGGGCTGCGCCACTCGTGCCAGGAATCGCAGCCAGCGTCCGCGCCGCTCGCCGCGTTTCAATGCCTTCTCCGCGTAGCCTTTCTTGAAGTGGAAGCACGACGCGGCCACCGGCAACAGCACAAGGTTCGTCACGATCTTGTAGCCCACCCCGAGCGAGGCCGTGATGGCAAGCTCCCGTACCATCGGAATCGGGATCAGCAGCAGCGTGATAAACGACACCAGGGCCGTCACGAGCGCCAGCACGCCAGGAATCAGAAGCCCGCTGAAGCTGTTGCGCGCCGCGTCGAACGATGTTTTACCGTGCGCAAGCTCCCGCACGATGAAATTCACCTGCTGAACGCCGTGCGATACGCCGATCGCAAATACCAGAAACGGGACGAGCACCGCGAGCGGATCAAGACCGAAACCCAATAGTTTGAGCGTGCCGAATTGCCACACGAGCGAAGTGAGCGAGCACAAGATCAGCAGCACCGTGAACCGCACCGAGTGACAGTACCAGTAGACAGCGAGTGCGGTAAGCAGCAGCGCAATGGCGCAGAAGCCGAGCACTGCTGTGGCGCCATCGGCAATATCGCCGATCTGCTTGGCAAAGCCAATGATCTGAACCTCGAACCCCGCGTCCTCGAACGGTTTGCGGATCTGCGCTTCGAGCAGGTGGTTGAACGCCACGTAGTCGAGTACCTTGCCGTTTCGGTCGCGCTCGTTGAGCTCCGCGGTAATCATTGCACTGTCTTCGTTATGAGAAACGAGCGTGCCGATATAACCGCCCACCGTCGTTGCACGGCGAATCTTTCCGATGACGTCCGGTTGAAGCTGACCGGGGGTAATCGTGCCTGAAATGATCGGCTCGGCGCGGAAGCCCTCGTCCGTGATTTCGTTGACGTAGGCATTGGGCGTCCACAACGACTGCACACCGACGCGGTCCACGTTAGGCAGATAGGTCACCGCCTGCGTCACCTTGTACAGCCGCGTGAGGCCCGCCTTCGTCCAGATCGTCCCTTTTCGCGCACGCACGACGACGGTGATCCGGTTTGCGCCCAGCAGATCAGACCGATATTTCTGGAAAGTCTGGATGTATTCGTGGCCGATCGGCATCTGTTTTTCAAAACCGGCGTCCATGCGCAATTGCACGGCAAACGCGGCCATGATGACAGTGAACAGGCCGATGCCCCCCAGTACCACCAGGCGGTGCCCGAAAAGCACCCGTTCCAGCAATTTGACGAAGCGATTCAGCACAACATTACCCCTTCAGGTGATTCAACGGCGTCGTCAGAAATTGCGCGTGGCGAATATCCCGACAAAATTCCGGTCCGCATAAGGCTGCCCCACGGTGTTATGCCCGCCCCAGAACATCGTGTAGTTGATGCCCGCTTGCCACACCGTTGGATTTTGATTGAACAGCACATAAAGATTCAGCGACTTCGCACCCTGCATGTAGTTTCCCGTGAACGTCGGCGTGTACCCGTAGAGTCCGTCCGAGAAGGTCAAACCCGGTGTCACCTGCCAGCCGTGAATCAGCGTGCCGTCATAAGTCCAGTTGAAATCGAGCGTGACACCCGCCGAGCTTGCCGTGCCCTGTGCCGCGGCAATCGGATAGCCGAGCGTCGAACCGTTGTTCAGCCACGTCATGTAGCCGGCCTGCGGAATCTGCGTAACCGCCTGGCCATTGACGGTGCGCGTCACACCATTCGAACTGAGTCCCGGGTAGTAGATCCAGGTGAGTTCCCAGGTCAGCGTTGCCGAATCCGCGCCCAGCAGTTTGAGGAACGGATACTCGCTGCGCGTCAGCGCCAGCAGACCGTTGATGTCGTACTGGAAACGCTTCATGTCGGCCCACTGCTGGCAGTCGAGGCCCGACGTGCCATTGGTGTTCAGATCGAACGGTCCGCCCGCGCCAAAGCAGGACGACAGCGCAACGGCATCATGCGGCCGGTACGAAAGCTCGGTGCCGATCGCCCATTGGCCCAGGCCGAAATTCGCACTGGCACCGAAGAGCTGACGGTTCTGAAGATAGGACCACTTCAGGGACCCGTCGGCCAGCGACGAAAGCACAGGTGCCTTGTCCGTGTAATTCAGGTAGTAGAACGCGAAGTTGGCGTCGAACGAGCGTGGTGCATAGTTGAACTTCACGCCGAACTGCGGCTTGTACTTCGACGGCGCCTGCCAGGCAACCGGCAGTCCAATGCTGTTGAACGGCGGTCCGGCAAACGCACCGTTGACAAGCCCGTTATTGATTGCATTGAGCACGTTCGAGTTGCCGCTGTTCGACCCTGCGATCGTGCCCGCACCCGGTCCCTGCGCGTTCAAATTGTTGGTACTCACCGTGAACGGGCTCGTGCCGCGACCCACACTGTTGGAAATGGACCAGTAACTGCCCACGGGCGGATAGCGGTTTCCGTTCCACCAGAACTGGTAGTAATCCTCGGTGCTGAATCCATGCGTTAGATCTGCCGCGAAGCTCAGCATCGGCGCCGGCAGCAACGCCTGCTTCAGTTGCGAGCCGGGAATCAGCAGCTTTTGCACGTCGAGCGAGTTCGTCGCGTTGATGCCGCCCTGCGCGAACATGCTCTCGCCCCAGTTGATCACCTGGTTGCCCAGCCGCACGTGCGCCGAATTTCCGGCAATCGTGAAGTCCTTCTCCGCCCAAAGATCGAGCAACTGCGCGTTGTAGACGACCTGCGCCCGCGCGGTGCTCGACAGGGGCGTGCGATTCGTGTCCCCGGCGAGGAAGTCGTACATGCCCGTACCGCGGATCATGGCCTTCAGCCCCTGGCTGGGCATCGTGAACAGCAGCTCAGACGTTGCACTGATGTAAGTGCTGAACGGCTGGCCCTTGCGGTAATTCAGGTTGCCGTCGTCGCTGGCGCCCCACTGGTTGACGTTGGCAGCCGCACCGCAGTTGAATGCGTTCGGATCGCCCGTCAACGAGCAACTCGGGTTTTTGGTGCGGATGCCTGCGCCCGCCGTGAGGTTGGTGACCCACGAGCCCGTGATTTCCCCCGACCCCATCGTGAAATCGTAGGCATGCGCGTTCGCTGTTGCAAATGCACCAACAACCGCCAGATAAACGGTAGTTCTTCTAACTGTTATTTTCATCTTCATGTTCTCAGCCCGACGTCAACGTCCACGTCTACCCTGGCGCACGTCACCGACGCGCGCCAGCCCTCCCCTGCCCACCGGATTCGCTTTAGCGCTCGCTGACCGATCTCAGCGATTCTGCCGAGAAGAAGTCAGTCTTGAAGCGCGGGTCGGCCACCTTTTCGAACCAGTGGACGTCCTTGCCGAGGCCAATCGTCGATTCATCGAAAACGTAGCGCCCATCATTCAGGTCGTACTGCACGAACGGCTCGTTGTCGCATGCGCCACCGATATCCCATGCCGGAATCGGATAACTTTCGCGCACCTTCCAGAGCTTGCCCTGGGCGTCGTAGTCCTCGCCAACCAGTGCAAGCCAGCTGTCCTCATCCAGATACAGGATCTTTTTCGAATCCACGTGACGCGAGGAAGATTTCAGCGTTGCCTCGACGACCCATACACGGTGCACCTCGTAACGACGGTGATCGGGCGAGATGCCGGTGGGCGTCGCAACGTCATGCAGCTTGTCCTTGAAGGTGTACAGGCCGAAGTCGTTGTAAGGCACAATCATTTCGCGCTTGCCCACCAGCTTCCAGTTGAAGCGATCGAGGGAGCCGTTGAACATGTTGGCCTCGTCGATCAGGTACTGGTTTTCGAAGCCGATTAGCGGTGCGTCGTGCGTATAGGCCGGCATCCGGCGCACGCGACGTTGGCCAGGAAAGTAGTAGAACGTCTCCGGGTCCCGGTCGAAATATTGCCGCTGTACGAAGGACTGGCCGGCCAGCGCCGCGGGGGACTCCATCGCGAAGTAAGCGCCGAAGTTGAGCTGGTCGACGTCCTGCGGCGTGGCCTTGCCCGGCTTGCCGCTCGGGAAATAGTAGATTTGCGGGCCGACCACCTCGATCCAGTCGCTCCCGCCGGGGCGCGGCGAAATGGCCGTGACGTATTTCCCAAAGTCGATGCCTTCGCCGCGGTACCGCGTTTCGTAGTTCAGAACCGCTTCTGCGCCCGTCTTTGGCTGCGGGAACGCGACACCCGGAAGCGCAACGGACTGAAGCTTTTCGCCCGTGGAATCGAGCTTCGCCGACGTCAGATTCGTCTTCGAGTTCTGTTCGGCGAAATCGGGCAGCTGGCATTCGCGATGCGACGGATAGACATCCATCCGGTAACCCTTCAGCTGCTTGATGAGCTGCACCTGCCCCGGCGAAAGCTGGCTCGCGTATTTGTCGACGTTCGCCGCATCGATCGAATACAGGGGCTTCTCGCCTTTGTGCTTCCAGAAGTCGCCGCGGTTCTCGCCCCACGTCCAACCCGCTGGCGTCGCTTCCCGGCCGGCAAAGGCTGGAACGAGACCATCCTTGCTGGCGGCACGCTCGGCGCCGGCCGCCGTGAGATCGTCCGCAGCGGCGGTCCCCGCCAGGATCATTAACGCTGCTGCAATCGCAGATACCACCCCGATTCTGTGCTTCGTCATCATAGTGCTCCTTCCGATTCCATCCTTCGTGGTAACGATTTGCCCAATCGATCGCCGCGGCTTACCAGCTACACCACCTGAACCGACATCGCGAACGACATCGCTTCGCCCTTGATTTCCGTGAACTTCATCGCGGCAAACGCGAATTTCGGCACCTCGAAAACAGGGCGAGATAGTGACCATCCATCAGCGCGCTATCGAGCCGTGAAGCCCGGCAATTTGTAGGACATTGAACCTATATTAGGCACACTTCACTTGTTGTGCATGATGACTAAATTAGTAAATATACAAAAGACGGGTAATCCCTGCTTTGTGCGCATGGCGACGGCAAAACGGGCCATGCTCCGAAGAATGAAAGCGCAACAAAAGGAAAATGGAAGGGTGGAAGGAGTGCGAAGCGAGGGTTTGAGTCCAGACGCGCAAAGAAGCGTCCGTATGCACCGGAGTGCATGGACGTCAATTAGCGAAGGATCGATGTGCGTGGCGAACTGGAAGCAGCGGCCTCTGCTCCCCAAAAGTTGCTTGATGAGGAAATGGCCCGAATGGTAAACATTCCTGACCACGACGCGCCCCACCAGGCGCCATCAGCGTGGCAATGCAGACCCGGGCAGCGCGGCCGATAATCTGATTGCGCCAAAGCCGGCGCAGTTCTTTGACTTAGCCGGGGGGCGTTTGGCTAACGTGCGTCATCCGTGACGACGAGATATTCAGGCAGTACGTTTCGCAGATAGCTGACGCGAGCACGTCTCGCGTTTTCTTCCGCCTCCGGCGTGATGAAGTTGTGCTGATGCAGGGATAGTGCGAAGAGTGCGTCGCTAATTACAATGGCCTCCAGAAAGCGATCCGTGAGAGATGGGATCGCAGGCATGATGAACCGCTTGCTCAGTGCATCCACAATTGCGTTCGCCACTACCTTGTCGCACTCAAGGTCTCGATGGCGAATCTCCGCCGAATACGATCCAAGAATCACCTTCCTGACCGATGGGCTGTCGTGGTAAATGGCGACGAGTTTCCTGGACATGACGGCGTCAAACTCCTGCCAGGAACCAACGACGACGTCGAGGGATTTTATGACCTCCTCGAAGCGTGCAAGGTATCGTTCAGCGAGCGCAACAAATACCAGAGAAACCGAGGGGAAAAAATGATAGATGGTCGGAGGAGACGTCTGCATCGCAGCAGCGATGTGATACGGACTGATCTCGCCCGGCTCCATTGTCTCCAGCAATTTTTCAGTGGTGTCGAGGATGGCGTCGAACTTCAGCCGCCCGCGATCCTGTGTTGGCCGCCGAATTGCGGGCACTGCCCCATCGCCTTTGTCGGGCGTGACAGTAGCAATGACTTCCTTGACCGGCATTCAGCAGCCCTCCCGGAAAACTACCCGACCGAGGTCACCTCGATTGCGGGACTAATGTAGAAAAATATGGGCCTGGCGCGGATGCCATCGACCAGTCACATCGTTGCTGCGCAGACATGTTTGCCATATTTTAGCCGTAGCCGGGCGCAGCTACCGTCACCCGGCTGCAGCGGGCCCCGTTGCGTTAGATGCGCCGTTCAGCGTGCACGGAACGCACCACGCAAAACGCCCGGCAAGCTTCTCCGGGCGTTAATTCGCGCTGACGCTATACAGATAGCAATCCGCGGCCTCGCGAAAACGGCTTGTTGTCAGTCGTATGTGACAGGCTTTCCGTGCCAGCCCGCCCAACGCTTCGTCCAATAGAGGTCGTGCATCTTCCTCGTAAAGGAGTCTTCGCGATTCGATGCAATCGACTTTCCGCCGAGGCTGCGGATCGGGATGATGCCGCCGGCGGTGGAGGTAAGGAAGATTTCGTCAGCGGCCTCGAGTGCGCTGACGTGGAAGCGACCGATCTCCAATTCGAGGCCGACTTCCTTCGCCAGTTCAAACGTAGACAGGCGAGTGATACCTTCGAGACAGCCATTTGCCGGTGTGCAGATGCGGCCGTCCTTGATGAAGAAGATATTCGCCCCGGGGCACTCGGTAAGATAACCGTCGACGTCGAGCAGCACCGACCAGTCCCGACCGTTATCTTTCGCTTCAAACAGGGAGAGCTTCAGGTCCATCCAGTGAAAATTCTTTGCGCGCGGATCGACTGCGCGTTCAGGAATTCGGATGTAGCTCTGACTGACGTGCAGTGAGAGCCCTTTCTCGCGCATTTGATCGTCGGCGATGAACAGATAGGGAATGACAAACGCGTAAAACTGGCACTCGTACAGGTTGACGTCGTTTCGGTCCGTGTGCGGCATCTGCCCGCGCGTGACACCGTACCAGACATAGGCATCCTGAAGTCCGGAGAGACGAACCAGATTTTCCAGGATTTCACGCATTTGTTGCCTGGAATAGGGATTGCGCATACGAAACAGGCCGCACCCTTTTTCGAAGCGATTCAGGTGATCCTCGAGCCTGAAGAACATACCCTTGCTCACACTGACTACATCGTACGTACCGTCTGCCTGCATAAAGCCGGTGTCGGTGATGGATACGCCCGCTTTCTCGACGGGCACGTATTCGCCAGACATAAACGCGACGCCCTCTTCGAATTCGGGTGCGTGCTTGTGCCGAGGATGAGCTCCACTGCTGTACATCACTTCTTCTGCACGGATGAGTGCCATGAATTGCCTCTTTTGTCGGTGTGTGCGAGCCCGGTCACTGGCAGGGCCCAGAAGAGAACGTTGTCCTGCGATCTGGTGCAGGGCGCGTACAAAATAGATTAAAATCTATTTTTATCTAGGCTATATTGGCAATTCGACGGCGTCAACAGGGTTTACGATACGAGAAACGAGGGATATGGACGTGAACCGCCTCGTTGCGAGGCTACCTGATTGTAGATTAATATCCACACAAATCGGTGGCTGCCTCACCTCGCTCCGGTCAGGATCTCGCTCCTCTTATCGCATGAGCAGAGTGTTCGGCAACCCTGCGTATCAGGTCCTGGATGCGCAATGCACTGAGGATATGTGACGTCCGGCAGCGTGTCTTGACAGGAATGGGGGGGAATTCGACCGTGAGAGTGCGGCAAAGAATTGCGGCATTCATCCCTTGAGGAATGACGCCGTGCCGCGCCTCTTTCCTGCGCCGCTGCGCGTTGCGATCGATGGTTGCGCTCGCATCGGCTGTTGCTGCCTGCGGGCGTTATACGAAGCGGGCCGTTCTGGACGCGGGCTGCGGGCTGCGCGCGGCTGCGGCTCTCGCATCGGGGTGACTGTGCAGCGGATGTGGACAGTGCGCAGACTCGTGTCAGCGCTCAGCGGCAGATAAATCCGATGCTGTGGTTCGACTACGAGTGGGGTTTCGTGAGCCGCATGGCGGATGTCACACGCCACTGGCTCGGAGCAGGTTAACCGTGGCGAATTCGACCGACTTCTCGCTGCTCGATGGACGGCGGGGAAGCATCGTGACTGGCCGCGTGGTTGAGCGGCTGGCGCAGAGAATCATTGCGACACAGCGCATTAACCGCTAGCGGCCTCTCTCCTCGGCGACTTCCCCGAAAACAAGGTAGCGCGCTGCAGCCATAAATGACGAATCGAATTTCTGCATGTACGGTCGCTTGATCCGCTCCGTGCCGAGATGCACCGAGACGCCATCGACCATGGAAATCAACAAGACCGCGATGTGCAAACTCTCAGCGGCGGTGCGTGCGGGATTTGCCGCACGGATCAGTTTCGCAACCTCATCCGTCAACGTGTCGTACCAGTCGTTGAGCAATTGAGCACATTCGGGATCTGCCGAGGCAATCGCGAAGAAGTTCCACCACAGCGCACCAATCTGCGGATCTTTCGCGTCCTGCAAGGCGCGATCGATCAAAGCAACCAATGTTTCCTCCGGCGGGGCATCGCTCTCGAGCGCGGCCCTCAGCTCGACCAGATGCTTATCGACCAGAGGCACCATGATTGCGCGCAGCACAGCTGCGCGCGTCGGGAAATAATATTGGAGATTACTTACGCTGATGCGTGCGCGAACTGCAACGGCACGTAGCGAGAATTCCATCGGGCCGCTTTCGAGCAACAGCTTTCTTGAGATGCGGATAATCGCGTTGCGCGTCCGAACCCCTTGCGCTCTCAAGTTGCCGGGTTCGGCGCCGGCAGATGCAGTTTTTGATGTGCGACGTTTGCGCGGCTCTTCTTTTGGCACTGTCGTCATTTCCGTTTTGAGTAAGGCGTATCGATCTCGCGGGTATAAAAAGTAACGACGCTAACAGTAAGCTAGGTATACTTGCCTACATCTTACACCATGCAGTTTCCCTCACTGCGGACAGCTCCCGTTGCGTCACCGAGGTCCATCGGACTCTCCGGAAGCATCCATCAAGGCGGCGGTCAGCGTCGCGCGGCCATCGTGGTGGCCGACCTCGAATGAAGTATTCCCTGGGCTCTGACTGAACACCGCCCCTTCAAGCCCAACGCCGGGCAATCCGTTGCCGCCCACAACAAGATCGGTACTCGAACTCCTGGCGCCCACCGCCAACGGCGTCCACGTTGCGCCGCCATCGCTGCTCCGAAAAAGACTTCACGGAGCACCGCCTTAAACGAAGCGTCCGTCTGCCCCCCCCTTGCATCGGATCCGGCGCATCGATCAGGGAATACCCCGTCTTTTTATTTTTTACCAACTTAGTCACTATGACCTAATTGGTTGTATAGCCTAACTTAGGTACGATGTTCTATAACTCGGGCCGCAAGAAACGGACACGACCAAAACGTCGACATGGGGAGGACAGTAACCCTGCCCCTATCAGGCGGGATGTCTGAGCGCAGCAGGCGATCGAAGTCGCCATAGAACGTTCCCCCAATCGCACCGAACGCGACCGGATGGAAGATCTGCTGCGATTCGAATATGTTGACCAGCTAACCGTAGGAGCTGAAAAATGGCTGAAAACCAAGCCGGCACCGTGAACACGACAAGCGCCGCTGATTATCTGAGCGCGGATATCAAGCACCATCTGCACCCGGTGACGAACCCCCAAACCCTGGAACATGACGGCCCGACCTTCATCGACGGCGGCGAAGGGATCTACCTCGACATTCACGGTCAAAAAATCATTGACGGCGTTTCGGGCCTGGGCTGTGTGAACATCGGTTACGGCAATGAAAAGCTGTG
Organism: Paraburkholderia sp.; assembly: GCF_024281035.1. GTDB lineage: Bacteria > Pseudomonadota > Gammaproteobacteria > Burkholderiales > Burkholderiaceae > Paraburkholderia. The sequence goes on along the minus strand of NZ_JAMXLH010000044.1, from coordinate 17,411 downwards.
CCAGGCGGCGTACGCTGAAATGAAACAGCTATCGTATTCGCACTGTTTTGTCGGTGTGAGCAACCAGAAAGCGGCACTGCTTTCCAGGAAGCTGGCTGAACTGACAAATCACGACTTCGAGAAGTTCTTCTTTGCATCGACGGGTTCGGACGCCAACGAGTCGGCAGTTAAACTGGCCTACTATTACTGGCGCCTGAAGGGCCAATCGCAGCGCAAGATTCTGCTGGCGCGCGAATACGCGTACCACGGCAATACGGTGATCACCACCGCACTGACCGGCATACCCCACTATCATTTCCAGTTCGAGCTGCCGCTTAACCATCTTGTTCAGCACGTTGGCGCTCCCTACGCCTACCGCTGCAGCAATGGTCTGTCGTCGGAAGACTTTATCCGCAAGCTCGCCGCCGACCTCGAAGCGAAGATCACGGAAATTGGCGCGGACAAGATCGCCGCGTTCTTCGTCGAGCCGATCCAGGGCGCGGGCGGCATGATCATGCCGCCGATCGGCTACCTTCAAGCCGTCCAGGAAATCTGCAATCGTCACGAAATTTTCGTCATCGCCGACGAGGTTGTGACGGGTTTTGGTAAAACCGGTTCGATGTTTGCGTATCAGCATTACGGCTTCAAGCCGGACATGATCACGATGGCCAAGGGCATCACGTCGACGTACTTCCCGCTGTCTTCAGTCGGTGTGAGCAAAAAAGTCGCCGACGTGCTGGCGACTGCCAATGAAGAATTCGTGCATGGCTTCACGAATTGCGGACATCCGGTAGGGGCCGCTGTCGCACTGGCCAACATCGACGTGATTGAAGAGAATCATCTGCTCGACAATGTGAACAACAACATTGCTCCGGCTTTGGCGCGCTGGATGGAAAAGTTTGCAAAGAACGCGGTGGTCGGCGAAGCACGTTCAGTTGGCGTCATGGCAGCACTGGACTTCTGCCGCGGCGACTCCGAGGAAGAGTTGACGGTTTTCTGTGAGCGCGTCGGCCATGAGGCACTCGGCCGTGGCCTGATCGCGCGCCCGATGGGCCCGGTCCTTGGCATGACTTTCCCACTGATCACCACCGCGGAGCAGATCGACGAAAGCATGAAAATCCTCGAAGCTGCGATCAACGCCGCACTCGCGTAAACCGCGAGATGTTTCTCCGCTCCATCGGTTGCAGGGTCCCGATGAGCGTTTAAGGGCGTCATACGCCCGCGGCTGGGATTCATACCGAAAGATTCCCTCCTTGCCTTTCGGCATGTCCCCAGCCGTTCTTTTTTTTTGCCAGCAGTCTATCCCCGTTGCGCGCCAAACACAGGATCCAACGCGCGATATATCGACATCGGTGCGACATCAGCGATACCAGCAAACCAATCGCGACGCGCAAACCACAGCGCCGTCTGGTGCCCGATGCCTGATGCCGTAGCCCCCGTTGCAAGGGTCGGCGCGCGTCAACGCGCGGTGTAACCACCGTCAATCACAAGCTCGGAGCCCGTCATATACTTCGAATCATCCGAGGCAAGGAATACCAGTGCGGGGGCAATTTCGTCCGCCTGTGCAAGGCGACCTAGCGGGATCCGGTTAACGATGTCGGCCTGCAATGCCTTCGCCATCTCATTGGGAAGCGTTGCCAATGCGCCAGCGACCATCGGCGTGGCGATATAACCCGGGTGCAAGGAATTAACGCGAATGTTGTAGCCCTTTGCGGCACAGTGCAGTGCCGCTGATTTGGTCAGCAGGCGCACGCCACCCTTGCTTGCGTTGTACGCCGCCAGGTTCGGTTCACCAATGAGACCTTCGATCGAGGACACATTGATGATTGAGCCACCCCGCTCTTTCATTGCCCCAATAGCTTTCTGGGTGCCGAGAAATACGCCATCCAGGTTGATGTCCAGTAAAGCCCGCCAGTCTCTTAGGGAAACCTCTTCAACACTGCCCAGGCGGGCGATGCCGGCATTATTGACGAGCACGTCGAGTGCCCCGGTGGCAGCAATCACACGATCCCAGTCACCCTCCTGGGTCACATCGTGCGCCATCGCCATCACGAGATACCCCTCCGATGACAGACTCGCTGCCTCGGCTTCCACACGAGCGCCGTCGACATCAGTCAGATAGACTCGCGCACCTTCACGCGCAAACGCCCGGGCGGTCGCTAGCCCGAGCCCGCTTCCTGCGCCGGTAATCAGAGCAGTCTTGCCTTGCAAACGCATCATGCCTTGTCTCCTTGCCATGAGTACTTAAATCGCCTCGGCCCGTACTTGTCCCGAGACCGTTTTACGCGACGCCAACGTGATAGCAATAATCCCCAGCACGATCACACCAGCCGACATCCAGCCCACGCCCTGCAAGCCGCCGAAAGCCAACGCGAATCCGCCCGCCGCCGGGCCCAGCGCCAGACCAATATTCGACACGGACCCTGCCATGGCCGAGCTACGCCCGCTTTCATCCAGGTTCGCGAGCAGACCCAACGAGAACGGAAAAGCAACCGTTGCCGCAGCGTTGACCAGGCACGTCGCCACGATGAACAAGCTTCGGTTGTGTTGACAATACATGCCGATAGAAACCAGAAACAACACGAACAGCGCGGCATAGATCGGTTTGTAGAAACCCGCGCGGTCACCCAGTGAGCGAGCCAAAATACCGGCCGGGAATTGAAGCAGGGCCTGAATCATGAGGATGGTACCCAATTCATGAGCGTCAATTCCCCGCGTTTGCCCCGCCAACTCGGCGAAGCTCATCGCTGCCGTCTGCATGACAAACGTTGCGAAAATGCTGACCAATATCCAGATTTCGCAAATCGTGGTCGAGCGCGAAATTCCCCGCTCGATGGCCGCTTCAGCCGCATCGGAGATTTTTGCCACCGGCATCCAGAATGCAATCAGAACACCGATCGCGAACATGGCAATTTCCACCAGCTCCGTTCCCTTCACCCCGACGCGCTCGGTTACGAACGGGATACTGAACATCACAGCGCCATAGAGGATTGCCATGGTGAGCGTCAGTTCGGCAAATACTTTCTCGGGATGGTCGTCCATCGACATCACAGCATACGTACATGCGATCAGTACACCGAGCGCGATGCCCAAAATCCCCTTGAGCACACTAACGATATAGAAATCGTTAAAAACCGCCACGCCGGTAATAGCCAATAATCCGACCGCACAGGAAACGAGCGAATAGCGGCGCTTGTCCAGCGTTCCAACGCGCCGCCCGACAATCATGGCCGACAGCGCAACGAGCAGGAGAACGCAGGAAGCCAGCCAGCCGGCGTGTTCCTCACTCAGTCCGAATCGCTGCATCGACGACGGAACATCGTAGGGCAGCAAAAAGGCCGGCGCCCATGCCAAAGCACTGATGTAGAGAACTGCGGCCTTCGATAGCCCCTTCAAACGCGCTTTCATACTTCACCTCTGGATAGGGTCACGGAGATCATCCTTACCCGTTAGCTCAATCAGCGCACTTCAGAAAAGACCTTGTTGCGCCGTTCCTCGAACATCTGGATCAGGAATCGATCCACGGGCTTTTCCGACGCTGTCTTCGGAATCTCATCCAGGACCTGTACCCAGGACATCACAGAACTCGAATCGAGCTTTTCCCGGCAGGTACGGAACACCAGTTGAGGATCGAATGTGTCGATCTGCGTCGGTACGACCGCGGCGACCATATCCTTCTCACCGGGTGCCCCGGAAGCCGCCTTGACACCATAAACATAGACATCGGCAACATCGCTCAACTCGGCGATGACCTTCTCGATCGGCGCCGTGTTGATGAATTCCCCGTTGTGTCGAATTCCGCCGCCCTTGCGACAGTCGAAGTAAAGCCAGCCGTCTTCGTCCGCATGGACGATATCGCCCATATGCAACCAGCCATCCTTGCACTTCTTTGCCGAGGCTTCTGGATTGCCGAAATATTCGACCGTTGCGGGCGCACCATCCACGCCCTGAAAGAGCAATTCACCGGGCACGCCAGCGGTGCAATCGTTGCCGTTCTCGTCAACAATTCGATGTCGAAGATTCGACACCGGTTTGCCGATACTTCCTACTGGGCCCACGCCCAACGGTTTCACGGTCAATCCACCCTCGGCCGCACCGTAAAATTCGACGACACCGACATTGAAGCGCGATTCGAACGCTTTCCAGATCGCTGCTGGCATGCCTGCCGACACCACAAAACGCACAGGGTTAGCTGCATCGTTCGGTTGACGCGGTTCGCTATAAATGGCTGTCGTCATACCGCCGAGCAGCGTGAATGTCGTGCAACCATACTTGCGGGTAATGTCCCACAGGCGCGACTTTGTAAAGCGACGCGACATCACGGCGCGCATGCCCGTTGCGAGCGACGCCCCCAAGGTCAACACCTGCGCATTGGCATGCGTGAGCGACAACCCCGAATACGGACGCTCATCGGCCTGGTACCCGAGCATTGCCGGCACTGCGGCGGCAGTTGCACAGAATCGCAGATGGGTCATCACGATCCCTTTCGGGTCACCGGTCGTTCCCGAGGTAAAGATCAACTGCATCGCGCCATTCGGATCATTGGCGGCAATTTCCAGCTTCGGCACTTGCGGCGGCAGCGCATCACGGTAGGACAAGACACCGTGAGTGCCGATGCGCGAATGAGCTACCTCGCCCGTTTCCAGCCCAATCACCCACGACAGGCGCGGCAGCGACTCGCGTACAGCGAGGAGATTGTCGAGTGAGTAATCTGCGGCGATGACCCCCTTACATTGCGCGTTGTCGAGCATGAACGTCAGTTTGTCGCCCTTGACTCGCGGATCAAGGGGCACAAACACGGTACCCGAAATCGCTGCGGCAACCATGGCATCGACGAACTCCGCGTGGTTGGCCATCAGCAATGCGAAGCGGTCGCCCGGGCGCATACCTTGTTCGATCAGGACCTGCGCGAGGCGCCGCCCCTGTTCCCAGAGCGCTCGATACGTGCGCACCTCGTCGGGACGCACGCCTGCGCCTTCAACAGTGAGCACATCGCGATCAGGCATGGTTTCAGCCCGGTTGGCAATGATTGCCGCCAGGTTGGTTTCCGGTCTAGTGCTCATCGCACCATGTCTCCTTGTATATATATTTATCGCCCGGTCGACCACTCATGAGCGGTCGACCGGGCATTCCATCTCACTGGCCGAGAATCGTGATACTCGCCACGGCTTCTTCCACGCCGCACAATCCACCGCCGTTTTCGGCAATGGCAATGCGCGCGCCTTCGACTTGTCGCGCTCCGGCTTCGCCACGCAGTTGCACCACGAGTTCGTAGATTTGACCCAGCCCCGTCGCACCGATCGGATGGCCCTTCGACTCAAGACCACCGGACGGGTTGATCGGAACGCGGCCACCGATCGCAGTTTCGCCGCGCTCCGCGCATGCGCCGCCCATTCCCGGTTCGCACAGGCCAAGCACTTCGGATTGGATAACTTCACCGATCGCGGTCGCGTCATGCACCTCCGCGACCGACACATCCTTCGGTCCGACACCAGCAATCTCGTAAGCGCGCGCGGCACCCTTTCGCACAAGGTGATGCTCCAGCGCGGTAGCCGGTCGATCGGTTCCAGTCTGGATCACCGAGGCGAGCACCTGAATGACGCGCGCGCGATTGACATTGAGTCGTTTGAGCCCCGCCTCATTGCAGACAATCGCCGCCGCAGCGCCATCGCTGACCGGCGAACACATCGGCAAAGTGAGCGGCCAGGTGATGGGCGGCGCACTGAGAATTTCTTCAATCAGATACGGCTGCCGGTACTGTGCATGCGGGTTATGCACCGAATGCATGTGATTCTTGGCTGACACCGCCGCGAACTGGCGCTGCGTCGTACCGTATTCACGCATATGCATACGGCCCATCGACGCGTAAATGTCCATAAAAACGCTATAGGGCTTTGGCGAAATACTCCCCTCCGGCGGCACGACGCCTTCGCCCATCTGCAACAGCCTACGCTTGCTGTTTTCCGTGTCATGCACGTCCCAGGCGCCATCGAATGCGCTGAACATGCGCGCCTTGTCGGGCGAAAACATCTTTTCGGCTCCCACCGCCAGAACGATATCGGCGGCGCCGGCCATCACATAGTTGACGGCGAGATGAAATGCCGAGCTCGCACTTGCGCAGGCGTTCTCGACATTGATCACGGGAATACTTTCAATGCCCATCGCACGCAACGCAAGCTGGCCACGGATCATGTGCTGACCCTCCATGTGCCCTTGCGTGGAATTGCCGAAGAACGCGCCCCCAAACTGCTTGACGTCACAGCCTGCATCCGCAAGTGCGTCAGTCACGGCAGCGTGCACAAGTTGCTTCACGCTCGTGTCCAGATATTTGCCGAACGGCGTCATTCCAACGCCTGCGATAAACACTTTGCCACTCATCTATCATTCCTCCATCGCCAAACGTCCGCAGTGCGAGCCACCAGGCCCGCACTGCGGTCAGGATCAGACGTTTTTCACTTCGTAGGACAGGTAGCCTTCTTCGGCCAGTGCGCTGACCAGGCTGCGTGCGCCGAAGGCGCGTGCCGGCGAGACGAAACCCACTTCCTTGAGTTGGCCGCGCAGCACACGACGCGCGGCTTCTGCGCCCAGCACACCCGTCTGGGCGTACGGCGAATTGCCACGCAAAATCACGCTCACGGAATTCGTATTGCCACGACCGTGGCACGACAACGTGCAACGGTTGACGTCCGGATTCTCGCGGGGCGGCTCGACCTGGGTCACTGCCTTGCCCAGTTCGTTGGTCACGTCTTCCTGCGCGGCCGCATCGAGCGAACGGTACTTTTCCTCGAACATCTTCAGCATGCCGACCACGGCATTGAACATGTCCTGATTGCGGAACGAAACCAACGTAGAACAGTTGGTCACGCGGGCGTCGTCCTGATACCAGATCGGCTCACCGCCGCCGCCCCACGGAAGGGCATTGAGAATCACATGCTCGCCCGGCACCTGGACCTGATATGGCGTTGCCCACGGCCATTGCTGAAGCTCGTTGTTACGCAGAAAATATTGCGGCTTCGTGCACATCCGCAGGAACGATGCGGCGGACGCCACGCTCACTTGCGAATCGCCGAGATAGACGATGTCGAGGGTATCGATACCCGGCGTCTCGAGTGCGATCTCGGCAGCGAGACTGCCTTCAGTCCACATATACGAGTTGCCGGTACACAGCGCCAGATTCTTGTCGGCAAAAGCCTTGCCGTATGAATTCTTGAGCAGTGCCATCCAGTCGGTTTCACCGGTCGTGTCGAAGTAATGACAGCCAGCAGACAGGGCAGCCTCGACAACCGGGCGACCCAGCTGCATGAACGGGCCGACGATATTGATGACCGCCTTGCGGCCGCGGAACAGTTCAGCGAGCGAATCCACATCGTGACGAACGCCGACGCACTGATAGTCGTGACCGGCCAGCTCCGGCACCTTGGCCATTTCTTCTTCCAGGCGCTCTTTGTTACGGCCCGCGGCAATAAAGGGAATACCGCGCTCGGCCAGCTTCCATGCCGTCAGCTTGCCCGTGTAACCACTCGCGCCATACAGCACGACCTCATACTTCGTTGCCATTTCACTGTCTCCTTCTATTTTTTGGTGTGAGGCACGCTTCGCGTGCGCTGCAGTTTCAAAGCATGTTGCCTACAGCAGATCGTGATCGACCAGCGCGTAGCCACCCTTGATTGCCAGAATTTCGTTGCAACCGTCCTCGACTAGCGAGGCACGTGCGTCGCGCCAGATTTTCTCAATCGGGTATTCGCGCGTCAGGCCGTTGCCGCCGAAAACCTGCAGTGCATCGCTCGCGACTTCGAGCGCGGTCTGGGTGGCCGTGACCTTCGCCGTCATGGCTGCGTGCAGCGATGGCACTGCCGCCGTGAAGTTGTAGTGCACGACGCGCTGCGTGAGCGCGCGAGCCGCTTCGACCTTGCGGAACATATGGAACAACCGGGCTGCAACCGACTGATGGCGGATGATCGGCAGACCACCCTGCTTGCGCTCGTGGGCGTAGGCATGGGCGAGTTCGTAGGCTGCGCGTGCGGTACCGGTGAACACGGCGCCCATCACTGCGTTCGCGAACGCGTGAACCGCGTAGACGGCATCGAGATACTGATCGGGACCGGCAAGGATGTGCTCTTTCGACAGCGTCACATTCTCGAAGAAGATCTCGCCCTGATTCAGCGAGCGCTGACCGACCTTGTCGAGCGGCTTGCCGCGCGTGATGCCCTTCGCGTCCATCGGCACGATAATCACGGCGCCGCGCTTCGTATCCGCGCCGGAACCGCTATCCGCCGCGCAATACAAAATGCACACGTCAGCCGCAGTGCCGTTCGATACCCAGGCCGACTTCTGGCCATTGATGATGACTTCGTCGCCGCGAATCGTCGCCACGCAGTTCGGGCGGCCGTAGGTGCCTTGCGGGTTGAAGATTGCGCCGGACGGATCGAGCATGTCGGAGCCGTGGTCCGGCTCCGTGATGGCCCAGCAACCCAGCTTTTCATCCGACGCAACCGAGCGGCAAAACGTATTGCCAAAAGATACGCTCAGCAGAGCGGCCAGCAGGCCGGCCCCAAAGGTAACCGCGAGGCCGGCATCCCCCCAACCCAGCTCTTCGAACAGAATGCACATCGTCTTCGCGCGCTCGGCCGGTTCGAGCTCGAGCAGACTGTCGACGGTAAAACCAAGTTCGATGAACTTCTGGCGGGCCGCCCAGTATGGCGAACCGGGTGCGATCACTTCCTCGGGCGTCATGCGATCCAGCTTGATGCCGACAGGACGCATCACCTCCTGTGCAAAGCGATGGACCGTCTGCTGAATCAATTGACGAGTGTCGGAAAAATCGGGCTCGGCACCAAGCGGTCCAAGCTTGAACATTGCGGATGTTGCCGACATGTCTCCTCCTCTGAGGTGGTTGGCTTATGATTTGTGTGCAGCACAAGAGAAACGTGGGCAAGCGCTTTACACTATTGGCCCGGCCCGAGGGCGGTACTTCGCTTTCAGGAGTCGATAGTGGCGTAGTACGATCGCGCGCAACATCTCCCTTTTGGGAGAGCGCGAAGAGAGAATGGAGATGGAGACAAGGGATAACCCGAGTGCGGCACGCACCGCACAGGATACAAACGCAACATCCGCCGCGAGACCTCCGGTTTTGCTGGCGACAAAAGTTATTGCTCCGCGCATCCCCAAGGGCTTGATTGACCGTCCTCGTCTCGCCGATTTAGCCGGAGAGGCGGCAGACAAGCGCCTGTCCGTCATCAAGGCGCCCGCTGGCTTTGGCAAGACTTCGCTTGCTCTGGCGTGGTTCAGCCGGTTAGCGGCAAGCGGGACGCTCGTCGCGTGGCTTTCGCTTGATGCGGCAGATGACGAGCCCGCGCGATTCCTGCATCACCTTTCACATTCATTACGATATGCATGTGGGAACGTCGGTGCTTCAGCGATTGGACTGACGGCCGAAGCGTCGCTGGTTCCGGCGAATTCAGTGATGGCAACGCTGATCAATGAACTCGTCGACGTGGATGACGAAATCTGTCTGTTCATCGACGATTACCATCTAATCAGCCTGCCGACCATCCACGATGCAATGTCGTTCTTCATCGCCAATGCGCCGTCACACGTTCACCTCGTGATTTGTTCCAGGACCGAGCCTCCGCTGCATCTCGGCCGCTTGCGGGCGCATAACGAATTGCTGGAGATCGATGCGTCGATGTTGCGCTTCAACGTCGAGGAAACGCGAGGCCTCGTTGACAGCACTTGCCCGGCGAAGCTGCCGGCGGCTGATATCAAGTCGCTATGCGAAAGCACGGAAGGTTGGGCCGCGGCATTGCGTATTTCTACATCGGCGTTGGCCCGCAATGCTCATCAACGTGCGTGGGAAGTTGGGTCCGCAACAGGTACCTCGAAACCGCTTGCAACCTACCTGGAAGAAATTCTTCACGGCCTTCCCGACGAGACGGTCGATTTTATGATGTGCACGGCGATACTGGACCGGTTGACAGCCCCACTCTGCGATGCCGTCACCGGGACTGCAAATAGTCACAGCATGCTCGCTTCAATTGCCTCGCATCAGATGCTGCTTGAGCCTATCGATTCGGAAGGGTACTGGTTTCGTTATCACCATCTGATGGCCGAGTATCTGTGCCAGCGTCTGGCTGCGCAACCCCGCTTTGATGCGAAAGATCTGCACCGGCGTGCATGCGAATGGTATGCCGGACAAGCTCTTTGGACTGAGGCGGTCAGGCATGCCATCGCGGCCGGATTGACGAGCGAAGCCATTCGCTTGATGGAGCAATGCGCGATGGCGCTCGTCAAAAAGGGCGACCTGCTCACGCTACTCGGCTGGCAACGTCAATTCCCGGCGGACCTCATGCGCGCGCAAGTTGTTGTGACGCTGGCGATTGCCTGGGGGATGGCACTCGCGATGCGTTTTGACGAAGCGCTGACGATGCTCAATGCCATCGAGCACGACGTAACGGTCGAGGCAAACGCGGACCGCGATGAGATTCATTGGAAATGCCTGGTGATTCGCTCGATCGTCATCGCATTGCAGGACGAACCCGAGCGGGCCCTTGCAATCGCGCAGGGATGCCTGAATCGTCCATCGACCGATAGCTGGACGTCAAACGTCGCGTCCAACGTGGTTCGCTTCGGCCAGTGGAAGATGGGTAATCTCGACGCGTTGTACTCGACTCCGTGGATTCCGTATTCCGTCGAAGAAGATCAGCGCAACGTTTTCTCCTCAGTCTACAGGCTATGCATCCTGGGCTTTGCCGAGATGGAGCAGTTGCACTTTGGGCTTGCCGAGCGCCACCTCAACGAGTCGGCGCGACTCGCCGCACGTCACGCCGGTCCGCGGTCCATCCTGAATGCACTGTATGCGCCGATGCTCGCAAAGATTCATTACGAGCAAAACCGAATAGACGAGGCCGAAGCGTTGCTCGTTGATCTGATGCCCGTTGTCGATCTGGCAGTCTTTCTTGATAGCGCACTGATCGCCTACGTCACGCAGGTGCGGATCGCGCGCGCGCGCTCGGATACATTGCACGCCTACGCGTTGTTGGACCAAGCCGAGGCATTGGGTCACAACCGGCGCTGGAACCGGTTAATCGCGGCGTCACTTCTTGAACGCACGCGTTTGCTGATATCCGAAGGGCGATTAACCGAAGCGTCAGCATGCGCCACGCGACTCGAGCAACTCGCGCTCGCCTGTGCGAGCACGATTTCCCGGCAGTGCCTCAGGGAGATACAAGACTACCGAACGCTTGGTGCCGCATATGTTTCACTGTCCCGATGCGATGCACAGTCCGCGGTTGAATCACTCCAGGCCACCTTGCACGATTCGCCGCTCCGCCGCAGCGATTTTGTTTCGGTTAACTTTAAAACCGTGCTGGCCGTTGCGTTGCTGGCGACGCGCCAACGCGCCCGTGCCGTCAGGACGTTCCACGATGTCGTGCGAGTCGCGGCGCCGGCTGGAATCTACCGCACGATACTCGATCAAGGTTCGGAGATCGGCGAACTGCTTCAGGCGACGCGAGAGGACATACGAGACACAGAAGAATCCGGGCGGACTGCAACATACCTGGATAGTCTTATCATCGGCTGGCGAGAGATCTATCGCTCGGAGGATAAACCACGACGCGATGGGGAGACGCTCAGCGCACGCGAACAAGCTATTGTGAAATTAATCGCGCAAGGACAGTCCAATAAGGAAATCGCACGTACGCTGGGCATTGCGCCCGGAACCGTCAAGACGCACGTCAAGAGCATCTTCACTAAACTGTCCGTCGACAAGCGTGCTCATGCTGTTTTTCGTGCGCAGGAACTCGGTATAGTGCGCCATTGACGCATGAACTCGACCCGGAAGTCTTTCTGAAGCTCCATTGGAACGAGCGACAGCATTTCAACGCTGAATGCAGGATGGTCAGCGCCCCCTGTCCTTGTCGAATCGTTGCAACACGCAGCCAACTGTCCAGAGCGCAACGGCGGCAAGACCGAATGGCACGCTATCGGCCTAAAAATTGATCGCGGTCTCCCAGCGCGATTTTCAAACGGATTTTTACTAGAACCCCTCGGGCAGGCGCTCGTAGCGCAGGCGCGCGCGCAGGAAGATGAACGGAAATGCGTGCAGGCGCACTTCTTTCCGGACCAGCGAACGGACTGCCTGCGTCAATGGGCGTGTGTCACCCCGCTGCGCCACAGCCTGCGCGAACCGGACAATTTCGTACCGCTGTATCTGCCTGCCCGGTTCGGCTCGCAGCAATTCGAGCGTGCGCGTAACACCGTTTTTGGGCGGCGAGCCGCTGGCGAGGCACAGCATGTGGATGGCGTCATAGATATCCGCATTGAGCCCTACCATCTCTGCCCGCGGATTACGCGACGTGCGTCCAACCGGACGTGCGCGCACGAGCGGATCGAATACGGGTAGCGGCGGCGTGCCGAAATGCTGGAGTATTTTCTCTGCGTAACGACGTTCTGCGATGAAAGTCACCGCGGTGCCACCTTCTCGCGGCAGTGCTTCAAGATAGTAGTAGCTTGCCCCATCGCACACCGGGCCACACGGCAGGACCTGTCCGGGCAGGCTCCTGAAATGAACCAGTGGTTCAACGTAGTGTGTCTCCCAGACGCTACGTACGTAGGGCTGGTCGTGTAACCGTCTCACTATCAGATACTCCAGTTTTCGCCTTGCATGTCCGGCATTCAAATGCCGATATTTTTTAGTACAACTTTATGTCTCCAGCCTGTCTACAGCTCTTCGACCATGTATTACGATCCTTTGCCGTACCGGCGCGATCAGCTCTCCGGTGTTACCTGCTCGCGCGTGTATTGCACCAGCGGCTGCGCCGTGGGCGGTCCAGCAATCAGACGTGCGAGTGTGCCTCGTTCAATCACAATATCCGCCAACGTACACTGGTCAAGAACTTCCATGTATGCATGCGCGGCGCGCTGCAGAATGCCGCGTAGATTGCACGCCGCTGTGATTGCGCATCGGTTGTCCGCGGCGTTGAAACATTCGACGATGTGGAAATCCGCTTCGGTATCGCGCACGACCGAGCCAACGGTAATCTCGTTTGCCGCGCGTCCCAGCCGCATCCCCCCCATTCTTCCTCGTGTCGTCCTCAGATAGCCGTTCCGCCCAAGGGTGTGAACGATCTTGGCAAGATGCCCACGCGCAATACCGAGCGCATCGGATATTTCCTGAATGGTGGCGAGTTCGTCACCGCACACCGCAACATAGATCAGGACCCTCAGGCTGTAGTCGGTAAAATCAGTCAGTCTCATGAGTCACAATATGACTGCGTCCTGCTTGCGACAGTTTTCGTGCCGCCTGGCGGGCAGAACGGTCTGTTTCTACGGCGTGATCTGTCACGGCAGGCATTGCCGCTGCGTCACGGTCGAAATCCGCAAACGTGCGCCTCATTCCTTTATTGAATCTGAAGTTCAGCAACGCATTCGGGCTCGGCGACGCGCCGGGGCCGCTTGACCGGCGGCCATCCCAGAGTGCTCTATAACTTCACGGCGCGTTAATCTGTGGCATACCCAAATCATCGCTATCGCGTGAGTCTTTACTTGATGTGCGACTTACTTATAAATCGCCTTTCGAGGTGTAATTCTATAGCGATATAAAATCATATATCCGATAAATATGTTAATCGCGGTCATGGTTCGCAAATTCATTCTCGAATTCGCATTTAACCGGGACTTCGCCTTCTCAGTGAGAGCACGTTTACTGAAGATTTCTTAAGTTTACATACGTTACCGATTCGGTATTCCCCTGGGGGCCAGCGAGAAGCTCCGATTAATTTGATTCCCGGGGAAATTGGACAGTCGGGACACAGGTACACCGGATGCAGGCCGATGCTTTAACAAACCATATCGGGTTTCTACCGGCTGCATTGCCCTTCTGATCCGGGTGTGCGGGAAACCGGGAGAGATTCAGCGCTGTCCGGTCGTTCTAACATCAGATTTAAGAGCGATTTGATAGCGATGTTAATCGTCCATTTCATCCCGCTTTTACAGCCGTCATCGGATCACTCGCTCTCTTGCGACAATTTCACGCGCAAATAGTGTGAATGATTTGACTCGAAACATAAATTAAAGGGAAAGCCACCATTGAGGCATGACCCGCCCATCGAAGCATCTAACTGGTGCTCTATGTCGTTACTCGAATGGAGTTTTTCGGAGGATCAAATAATTCTGCGCGGCATCACGAATCCAGGAACGATTACCGGGTAATCAATAGGACTTGCAAGGCCGCAATCGTGGAACTCGGTGACATACCTGCAGGATTGCTCGTCGACGCGACCGGGGGAAATCCAGCACATGCCGGTAACACTGAAGACTGGATTCGAGCAGGCACATAACGCCACACCGATCGTCGCCTTCGGCCTGACACTCGATGGCGCGGAACGCATCCGGCAGGTTCTCTCGATGCGACACCACCCATCAAGACTAGACAACTTGAATTCGCACCGCCGGTTCTTCACTTCCCGCCGCACCTCCATTCCCGCGATGATGCGACCCGTATTGATGTTTTGTGAGCCGTCGTCAGCGAAAACCCTACTTATCCAATTGCGATTGTTTAGCTATCTTGTCTATACAACTAAACAGCCACACGGCCGTTGGTTGGATATGTCACCGCCCTTCTCGGTGGCGCCGAAAACATTCTGGGAACCCACGTCAATGAAGAAGTTTGCACTGTGCATCGCGATCCTTGCGATCGCAACCTCCGCTTGCGCGAAGGACTGGTCCACTGTCCGGTTTGGCGTGGATGCGAGTTACCCCCCGTTTGAATCGAAAAGCGCGGACGGCAAACTGGTCGGCTTCGACATCGACCTCGGCAACGAGATTTGCAAACGTATGAACGCGAAGTGCGTCTGGGTCGAGAACGAATTCGACGGCATGATTCCCGCGCTGAAGGCGAGGAAGTTCGACGGCGTCCTGTCGTCGATGTCGATGACGCCGCAACGAAAGGAGCAGATCGCGTTCTCGGAGCGGCTGTTCCGCACCCCGACTCGTCTCGTCGCGAAGAAGGGCTCGAACGTCCAGCCAACGGTGGATTCGCTGAAGGGCAAGTCGGTCGGCGTCGAGCAGGGCTCGATCCAGGAAACCTATGCAAAGGCTAACTGGGCATCGAAGGGCGTGAACGTCGTGCCTTACCAGAATCAGGACCAGGTCTACGCGGACCTGATTTCGGGCCGCCTGGACGCTGCGCTGCAAGACGCCGTGCAGGTCGACCTCGGCTTCCTGAATACGCCGCGCGGTGCGGGCTTCGTGTTTACGGGCGGCGAACCGAACGATCTGAAGATGCTCGGAAACGGCGCGGCCATCGGTCTGCGCAAGGAAGATACCGATCTGAAGGCGAAGCTCGATCAGGCGATCGGCGACATCATCAAGGACGGCACCTACAAGAAGATCGAAGCACGGTATTTCACGTTTGACGTGTACGGTTCGTGATGTACAACGGCGCGTGAAATACACCGCGCCTTGCGTTGCCCGACTCGCAGGCAGAACGGCTCCCCCCTGGGTGGAGCCGCTTCCGCTTTCAGGCCCGCGAGTCGCATGCAGTCGAATAAGCCGATCTGGCGCTCCCCATTTGTGCGCCCTGTCCCACCTGCAATTGCGTAAACCGCACTGACTTATCCGGCGCGCACGTACGATGCCCGGCGCACTCACTCCATCATGCAAACGAAAACCCAACCGTTGATTTCTCCGGCGCTCGGCACCGAGCGGCAACTCACCAGCTTCCACTACGGTCCGGGCGGCGGGCAAAAGATTTATATCCAGTCGTCGCTGCACGCCGACGAGCTACCGGGCATGCTGGTCGCCTGGGAACTGCGCAAGCGTCTCGCGGCGCTCGAAACGGCAGGGAAGCTGCGCGGCGAAATCGTCGTCGTGCCTGTATCCAATCCGATCGGCCTCAACCAGCGGTTGCTCGGGCAGATGCTCGGCCGCTTCGAATCCGGCACCGCATCTAATTTCAACCGCGGCTTCCATGATCTGGCCGAACTCGTGATGCCGCGCATCGAGTCTCGCCTGACCGGCGACGCGCAACAGAACCTGCTTGCCGTACGCGCCGCCATGCGCGAGGCACTCTCCGAGCAAACGCCGACCACCGAACTCGAATCGCAGCGCCTCGCGCTGCAACGCCTGTCGTGCGACGCCGATGTCGTGCTCGATCTGCACTGCGACTTCGAAGCCGCGCTGCATCTCTACACGAACCCCGATTTGTGGCCCGAGGTCGAACCGCTCGCGCGCTATCTCGACGCGAAAGCCTCGCTGTTCGCGCTCAATTCGAACGGCAGTCCGTTCGACGAGATCCACAGTTTTTGCTGGTCCGATCTGCGTGCGCGCTATGGCGAGCGCTATCCGATTCCGAACGGTTCGATCTCGGTGACGATCGAACTGCGTGGCCAGGCGGACGTGACTTACGCGTTCGCCGAGCGCGACGCGAATGCAATCGTCGAGTACCTGACCCGGCGCGGCGTCATCGACGGCACGCCCGCACCGCTGCCAGAACTCGAATTCGGGCCCACGCCATTCGCGGGCACCGAGCCGCTTCAGGCGCCGATTTCCGGTGTGCTCGTGTTCCGTGCACAGGTCGGCGTTTGCGTCCAACCCGGCGAGCCAATCGCCGACATCGTCGATCCGCTGACCGATTGCGTCGTCACAATCCACAGTTCCGTCGCTGGCGTGCTGTTCGCTCGACAGCGCACGCGCTTCGCCACCGCAGGAATGGTGGTGGCGTGGGTTGCCGGGGCCGAGCCCCTTCGGGATGGCTCGCTGCTGCCTAATTGAGTGGGAGAGCGCGGTTTCGGGGACGCTGCCGTCGACGTACTGCGCGGCTTAATCGAAGCCAGGCGTTGAAGACGATTCAACGCCTGGCCGGCAAAGGCGAGACATGTGCGCACTCCACGTGGGCGTGGCACGGCAGTCGTTGTGGATTCGGGTAAGAACGATTGGGCGCGCAGGACCCACGGCGTCGCAAACTTGCCGCTGATTCAACAAGCGCGGTTTTGGTCGTTGCGCACGCATTGATTGAAACACGGCGTTCGCGTTAGCGGACCAGCGCTGGCAATTTCAAGCGCGACTATCCGGCAATTTGGTTTTCGCCACGCACGAAGTGGCGATTGATTTCTCAAGGTGCGACTCGATCTCGCGCGGGCAGCACGAAGCGTGGCGCGGCCCTTCCTTCGTCAGAAAGGGCCGCTTACACACACCGGGTGCCACGGGTTCGATCCTGTAGCCCGTGCGCCCCAACCAGGCAGCGCACGCCGGACATTACTCGGGATAAGGGCCGATAAAGCCCTGTGCCAATTACTTCTCAGACTCGAACGCAAGCGGGCTGTGCGCCGCAATCGCGCCGCCCTGCACCAGCCGCGTGACCGCCGCGATATCCGGCGCGAAATAGCGGTCGAGATCGTAATGCGGCACCTCGCTGCGCACGGACTCCATCA
>NZ_JAMXLH010000043.1 GCF_024281035.1 Paraburkholderia sp. | reverse complement strand
GTTTCCTGCGCCTGCGCGACGCCGCACGACACGGCGATCACTTCGGTTGCGATACCCGCTTCTTTCAGACGCACCGCCTCTTCCACGGCGATTTCATCGAACGGGTTCATCGACATCTTCACGTTCGCGATATCGACGCCCGTGCCGTCCGACTTCGCACGGACTTTCACGTTGTAATCCACGACTCTTTTTACCGGCACAATAATCTTCATACGGTTCCCAACGTTAATTCAGAGGCAGCGATATTTATCGAAAGCGCGTTTCAACTCAGTTCCGATCCGGCCGTTTCCGGCATCAGCACAAAAGTGATGAGACTGACCAGCGCACCCGCGCAGACATAAGCGATAAACCAGCCGGTCCGCTGATGCGCACTCGCAGCGGTCATCAGATAAGGCGTCGTTCCGCCCAACAGGGCGACCACGAGGTTATACGTCGAACCAATGCCGACACCACGCACTTCGGTCGGGAACAACTCGACCATGACTGCGGGCGCAATCGCCGTATACAAGCCGTACAGCAGCATGCCGAACATCTGGACCAGCAATATCGACGTGAAGCCGGGGCCGATGGATTTGATCACCGGGTAGAGGAACAGCACGTAGCCGAGGGCGAATACGATCAGTTGCGGACGGCGGCCGATGCGGTCGGACAGGGCCCCAAACAGCGGCTGGCTGATCATGAACAGCGCAATCGAGGCCGTGCTTGCCGCGAATGCCGTGGAGGGTTCGGCGCCGGCTTGATGGATCGCATACACGGGGATGAAGCTGACGAACAGATAGAAGCTGAAGGCGCCGAGCACGGTGACGCCGACGAGGCGCAGCGTCGCTTTCGGGTGATGCGTCCAGCACCACCACGGCGAGCGTTTGCGGATCGCACCCGCACTACGCAGCTTTTCAAACGCGGGCGTTTCTTCGACACGACGTCGCATCCAGAGTCCGATCAGCGAGCTGAATCCACCGAGCGCAAACGGAATTCGCCAACCCCACGCTTCGAGTTCCGCTTTTGTCAGCACGTGCGTCATGATCAGCGCAAACGCGGATGCAGCAAGGATGCCTGCCGCAACGCTAAGAAACTGGAAGCTGGAATAAAAACCGCGTTTGTTGCGCGGTGCCGATTCCGCAAGGAACAGTGTCGCGGTCGCGTACTCGCCGCCAACGGACAGCCCCTGAAGGACCCGCATCAGCGCCATCAGCAGCGGTGCGGCAAGGCCGATGGTCGCGTACGTCGGCAGGACGGCAATCACGAACGACGAGCAGGCCATGGCCATGATGGCCAGCATCAGACCGCGACGCCGCCCGACCCTGTCCGCAAATGCACCAAGAAGCCAGCCGCCGAGCGGGCGCGCCGCGAAGCCGATTGCAAATACCGCGAAAGCGGACAGCAAGGCTGCAGTCGGATTCTCGGCAGGGAAAAACTGTTTTGCGAAATAAATGGCGAAGGTTGTGTAGATCATCCAGTCGAACGATTCGACTGCGTTGCCAACTGTGCCGGCAATGATCGAGCGCGTGGTGCGGCTGCCTGTTGCCGCGGGCACGCTCATGGTCGGGGCCGTTTCGGATTGCGCGTTCATTCGTGTCTCCATGTTTTATTCGCCCGTCGTCGTTAAGGCGTACGCGCAGTATTGGAGACTCAGTGCAGTGTGCACAAATAGGAATCTACATATGTAGAGGTTTCAGGCGACGCTTGCTTCGCAAGGCCTGCCGCTGCGACATGGCAGATCGGCGGCTTGCGCCGAATCCGCCGAATCAGAGGGTCGCGGGTGCCGGAAATGCCATTTTTGCCTCGTCGATACAGCGCTGCATGATCTCGACAATGCGCGGAATCTTCGCATCGACTCGCTCGCTGGGTCCGCCAACGCCAATACCGATACGGCCGTAAAGATCCGGCAAGCGCAGCGGCATCGCAATCACGGTTGCGTCGCGCGTCACCATGCCTTGCGATAGTGCGTAGCCCTGGCGGCGCGTGCGTTCTACTTCACCCATCACATATTCTTCGCTGATGGCCCGCGCGCTACGGCCAAGGCGCTGGATCGTCTGCAGCACGAGCTTGAGAATCACGGCATCGGGCTGCACGCTCAGGATGGCCCATCCGATACCCGAGAGGCACAGCGCGCGTCGCGATCCGACCGGCGTAAAGAAGCGCACCTGATATTGGCCCGGGATCACGTGCGCGTAGTGCACGAATACATCGTTCTGCACGCCGACGATGACGGTCTCGCCGCACTGGCGGGATACGTTCTCCGCCAATGCCTGCACTTCGCTGTGGGCCACGAGGGATTCGAGTACCCAGTCGCCCAGCACGGCAATCTGCATCGTCGGGAAATAGGCCTTGATTTCGCGGTCGTAATTCAGATACCCGAGCGTTGCCATGTCCTTCAGCAGCACCGCCGTACTCGATAAAGGATAGCGGCAGTGCGCCGAGATTTCACGCACGGCCAGCGGCCGCCGCACGTCCCTGAAATATTCCAGCACCTCGAATACCCGCTTCGCACTTTTGATCACACCATCCATGCCGCCTCCTCCAGATCACCGACCGGATTGACCGATCTACATATGTGTATCAGGAGTTTTATCTGCCGACAATCGTGTTCTACGCTCGGTCCATCACGCTGACTGAACGGGGACAGACCCACGGTCAGCAAAATACGGCACCGAAATAAGGCACCGAAATAAAACAGGAGACAACCTCATGGAAGAAATATTGCTCTACGAGCAGCACGATGGTGTCGTCACGTTGACGATCAATCGTCCGGAAATGCGCAATGCGATTTCCGACCCGGACATGCTTCATGCCCTGATTGCGGCAGCCGAACGCATCAACCTCGACCGATCGGTACGAGCGGTGATCCTCACCGGCGCAGGCACCGCATTTTCATCGGGCGGCAACGTCAAGGCCATGCGCGAGCGTCTCGCAAGCGGCGGGCATGGCGAGAGCGTCAACACGCGTTACCACTACCGCGACGGCATCCAGCGCATGGTCAGTGTGCTGAGCAATCTGGAGGTGCCCTTGATCGCCGCCGTAAACGGCCCCGCGATCGGTGCGGGCAACGATCTGGCCTGTATCTGCGATATCCGGATCGCCGCCGACACCGCGGTTTTTGCGGAGAGTTTCGTCAAGATCGGCATTATCCCCGGCGATGGAGGCGCATGGCTTCTGCCGCGCGCGGTGGGTATGTCGCGCGCCTGTGAAATGGCATTTACCGGCGACGCCATCGACGCGCAGACGGCGCTCGCATGGGGACTCGTGTCGCGCGTCGTGCCAGCCGAGCAGTTGCTGGACGCCGCGCGCGATCTGGCACGACGCATCGCTCGCAACCCCGGTCACGCACTCAGGATGACCAAGCGTCTGATGAAGGAGGGGCAGCATGCCCGGCTGGACACGTTGCTTGAACTGTCCGCCGGATTCCAGTCGCTCGCGCATCAGAGCGCGGATCACCGGGAGGCACTGGACGCCTTGCTCGAAAAACGCCCGCCCCGTTTCAATGCCGGGTTCAACGCCGGTTTCAACACATGAAGCGGCGCGATCTCGCGGTTTCGATGATTTATTTCCTCTGTTTTACTGAGTGAGGTTGTTCCTGATGCAAACACTGACAATTCCTCCGTGTCGCCTCGATGCATCGTGCGACACGTTGCGCGAAGAGGTCCGTGCATTTCTGGCGGAGGTGATGCCCGATGTGCCGGCGGCCGTGCGCGCCAAAAACTGGTCGGGCTCGGATCCGGCCTTCAGCCGGAAGCTCGGCGCGAAGGGATGGATCGGCATGCGCTGGCCGAAGCAGTACGGCGGCCACGAGCGCAGCGCGCTCGAACGCTATGTGGTGCTCGAAGAACTGCTGGCGGCGGGCGCGCCGGTCGGCCTGCACTGGGTGGCCGACCGCCAGAGCGGACCGCTCCTGCTGCGTCTTGCCACCGAAGCGCAGAAGCTCGACATCCTGCCGCGCGTGGCGCGTGGCGAAGTGCGCTTTTGCATCGGCATGAGCGAGCCGGATTCGGGTTCCGATCTGGCGTCGATCCGCTCGCGCGCCACCGAGACATCGGATGGCTGGAGCCTGAACGGCACGAAGATCTGGACATCGGGCGCCCATCACGCCGACTACATGATCGCGCTGATGCGTACCGATGGCACCCGCGAGGACCGTCATGCCGGTCTGTCGCAGTTCCTCATCGACGTAAAGGCCGCGAAAAGCAACGGCCTGGAGATTCGTCCGATCCGCAATCTGCTGGGCGGCGCCGATTTCAATGAAGTGCATTTCGAGAACGTCCGGGTGCCGCGCGAGGCGCTGCTCGGCGAACGCGGCGGCGGCTGGGCCCAGGTGACCTCCGAGCTGGCGCTCGAACGCAGCGGTCCGGAGCGCTTCCTGTCGAGCATCCAGTTGCTGATCGAGCTGGTCAACCTGGCCGACGCCGGCAATCCGCGCCATGCCGATTTCGTTGGCCGCGCACTGGCCGATGTCGCGACGTTGCGCCAGATGTCGCTGGGCGTAGCGGGCATGCTGTCGCGCGGCGAAAACCCGGCGTTGCTGGCGGCGATCGTCAAGGATCAGGGCGCATTGCTCGAGCAGCGCCTGCCGCAGGATGCCCACGATCTGTTTGGCGCGGATCTATTCGAGCGGCCGGGTACGTCGTTCTCGGGCGTGCTGGCTTACCTGGTACAGGCGTCGCCGTCATTCTCGCTGCGAGGCGGCACGCGCGAAATTCTTCGCGGCATCATTGCAAAGGGATTGGGCCTGAGATGAGTGAAACAGCAGACATGATTGCCGAAAGCATCGGGCGCATTTTTTCCGATCACGTCAACCGCGAAGTACTCGACGGCATCGAAGCCGGTGTATGGCCCGAGGCGCTCTGGAATACGCTGGAAACGGCGGGCTTTACCGCCATTCTCGGCGAACCCGGCGACGATGCGACGTCGCAATGGGCCGACGCCTATTGCGTATTTCACGCCATCGGCCGCTATACCGCGCCCGTGCCGCTCGCAGAAACCGCGATCGCGAACTGGCTGTGCGCAGCGCACGGCATGCCGCCCGTGCCGGGGCCCCTGACCTTCTTCGACGCGGGCGATAACGCCACGCTGAACGATGACGTCCTGACGCTCGACGCCGAGGTGCGCGCGGTGCCGTGGGCGCGTTATGCACGTGCGTTTGTCGTCGAAGCGCGCGTCGGCGGGCGCAGCGTGCTCGCAGTGATTCCTGCGGGCGCCGAAGGCTTGACCATCGAACCGGGCGCCAATCTGGCCGGGGAGCCGCTGGATACGGTACGCCTTGCGGGTTACCGCACCACGAGCCACGTGGTGACCGGAACGCCTGTCGAGGTGCGCGCATATGGTGCGCTGGCCCGCTCGGCCATGATGGCGGGGGCGGTGGAATCCGTGCTGTTCAGCGCGGTGAGTTACGCCAACGAGCGCACTCAGTTCGGCCGGCCCATCGGCAAGTTTCAGGCGATTCAGCAATCGCTGGCGCAACTGGCCGGCGAGGCAACCAGTGCGCAGAGCGCTGCACTGGCCGCATTCTCGTCGGTGATTGGCAGCCCTGGGCGCTTCGAGACCGCCGTCGCCAAGATCCGCGCCGGCAAGGCAGTGGGGCTGGCTGCGAGCATTGCTCACCAGGTTCACGGCGCAATCGGCTTCACGTGGGAACACACGTTGCACTATGCGACGCAGCGTCTGTGGTCGTGGCGTGCCGAATACGGTACCGAAGCCGTGTGGGCCGAAGAGCTTGGCCGCAACGCGATTGCGCAGCGCGGCGACCGACTGTGGCCGGATCTCACGGCGCATTATGCGGGCGGCCGCACTCACGTGGCGGGGTGACGATGAGCCATGCAGACGAAACGGTGATGAAGGCCGTCAAGACCGTGAAGGCCGCACAACCCGCTGTCGAAGGACGCGGCCCGCTGGCCGGGATTCGCGTGATCGACCTGACCGCGGTCGTGCTCGGGCCGATGTGCACGCGAGAACTCGCCGATCTGGGCGCGGATGTGATCAAGATCGAATCGCCGGAGGGCGACATGATGCGCTCGAACGGCGTGTCCCTGCATCCGGGTATGAGTTCGATCTATCTGGCGCTGAATCGCAACAAGCGGTCGGTCAAGCTCGATCTGAAAGGCGAAGCTGGGCGTCGTGCACTGTCCGGCCTGATCGAAACGGCCGACGTGCTGATCCACAACATGCGGGTCGCAGCGATCGAGCGGCTGGGTTTCGGGTACGAGGCCGTGCGCGCGATCAACCCGAAAATCATTTACTGTGCGACGCCCGGATTCGGGCAGGACGGACCTCACTACGACAGGCCGGCTTTCGACGATGTGATTCAGGCATCGTGCGGACTGGTTGGCGTCAACGCGCTGGGGCAGGACAAGCCGGATTACACGCCCAGCCTGATTGCCGACAAGACCGCAGGCCTCGCCGCAGTCAATGCCGTGTTGGCCGCGCTGGTGTGCCGGGAGCGGCAGGGCATTGCGCAATACGTTGAAGTGCCCATGCTCGAAACCATGACCGCATTCATGCTGACCGAGCATATGGGCGGCATGACGTTTCCTGGTCACCCGGAACTGCCCGCGGGCTACGCCCGGCTTCTGCATGGAGGCCGTCAGCCCTCGCCCACAGCGGATGGCTGGATTGCCGTGCTGCCCTATACCGAGCGGCACTGGCATGCCTTCTTTGAGCTGGCCGGGCGCGCAGATCTGTTCGAAACCCTGGGTGTTGCGAATCGCCATACACGTAATGCCAATATCCAGTCGATCTATACCGAGTTGCGCAAAATTACGCGCACGAAAACCACTGCGGAATGGACTGCCATCTGCGATGAGATCGACGTGCCCTGTGCGCCGATTTATGCACTCGAAGACCTGGCCGAGCATCCGCATCTGAAGGCCGTCGGGTTGTTCGAGGATGTCGAGCACCCGACCGAAGGCAGGATTCGCCAGATCAGGCCGACGGCACGCTTCAGCGAAACGCCGGTTTGCATCCGCAGTCTTGCGCCGACGCTGGGTCAACACACGGAAGAGGTATTGGAGGAAGCCGGTTTATTGGTGGAGGACGGCGCGCCCGGCGCCGGTTGCGTCGCGCAGCATCGATAACCCGGGCGATTTACCACTGACCCGAACCTTTCCCCAGCGGAAAGGTTCGGTTGCAGATGATTAGCAGTGCATCTTATTAGCAATGAAAATAAACAAGGAGACATCGTGAACAAAGCCGTAAGAGGTGGTGCATTTTTGATTGGCGGCATGGCATACCTTCTGTCTGCCGCGTCGGCGCATGCGCAAAGCAGCGTCACGTTGTATGGCACGCTGGACACAGGGATTCTTTACACGAGCAAGACGCCCAATGCTGCGGGCCAGAACGCCGGCTCGACGGTTTCATTCGAAAATGCCGGGTTGTCGCCGACGAATTTCGGCATCAAGGGGACCGAGGATCTCGGCGGGGGTTATGCCGCGAAATTCGATTTGCAAAGCGGTATCGACCTCGGCACCGGCGGCTTCGATAACAACCTGGCTGGCAGCTTTTTCGGGCGTCAGTCGTGGCTTGGTCTCAGCAGTCCCTATGGCGAACTGAGATTCGGCGTCCAGTTCTCGCCGTTCGAAGATGCAATGTACGAACTGGACCCGCGCGAGTTCTCGCAATTGGGCAGTCTGATCACGCTGTATAGCGCGAACATCGTCACGGGGACGTTTTCCCAGAATGCGCTGGAATATCGCAGCCCGAACATCCGTGGGCTCACGGTGCGCCTGATGACCAATCTGGGTGGTCACGCCGGAAATTTCCGCGAGGGGTTCGGCTATTCCGGCATGTTGATGTACGAGATCGGCGGCTTCAAGTTCGTGGCGGGCGCCATGGACCAGGTAGAGGCCAGCGGTACGCCGGAGACGAATGCGGCGTTTATCTTCAGCATGCCTGTGGTCGCGAAAACACTTGGGCTTTCATACACCTTTTCGACCGTCAGGGTCGCGGCATCGTATACGACGTTCAGAGCGCCGGAACTGCTCGGAAATGCGCTGAATGGCGCCAACGATATCTATAGCCTCGGTGCTGACTGGTCTATCACGCCGGCGTTCGGTACCAATGCCGCCGTCTCGTATATACGCGACCCCGATATCTCCGGAAGTCACGCGTTCCAGGTGGCCGGCGGCCTGAATTACCTCCTTTCGAAGCGCACGACGCTGTATGGTCAGGTGGCCGTGGTCAACAACAGCGGTGGTGAGCATATCGGCCCGACCATGGAGAACGGCAATCTGATCGGCGTGACCGGCACCACCGTGGCCGCCAACATCGGCATCAAGCACACGTTCTGATCGCTAAAGGCAAAGTACGGGGCATCCGGATACGTGCCGGATGCCGCCTGCGCGGATCACCGCGGCATTCGCGCGGCCCGCGGCGGCGGCGGCGCGTGGCGACGATCTCGACGCGCGTACGCCACGATCTCCACACGACGGTCCGGCTGCAAGCACGCAATGAGGCTTTCGCGCGGCCGGTTGTCCACGCAATGGTTCGTAATCGGGTCCTGCATCCCGAAACCCCGTGCATCGATGCGCCCGGCGGGAATGCCCTGCTGGACGAGCAGCGACTTCACCGAGTCGGCGCGGCGTTGCGACAGTTGCAGGTTATGCGCAGCGGAGCCGATTCGATCCGTATAGCCCCGCACCTCGATGTGATCGAAGTGCATCCGGTTCAGCTTCGCGGCGATGTTGCGGATCTCGGCGCGGCCGCCAGGCAATACGTCTGCGAGCGAGGCGCGATCGAAGGCGAACAGGGCATCGGCAGAAACGCGCATCACCTCTGCGACTGGCGGAGGCGGTGGCGGCACGGGCGCGCCATGCGCGACGACAACCCAGTGTCCCGGCATCCACACGTAGCGGCCGTGCTGCCAGGTCCAGAAGCCGGGCACCCACACGTTGCCCAGGCGCTGCGGCGGCACGATTTCGTGAACCGGTGCAGGCGGCGCGAACATCATGACCTGCGCATTGGCAGGTGCGATGCCGGCGAACCATGCGGCGGCGAATGCAACGCTGGCGGCGAGAACGGCGATACCGTGGACCCGTTTGGCAACGGAGTCGCCGCTGTTATCAGGGTACTTAGCTTGTTTCATAACGTGCCACACCAAGTAGACAAGCCGAATCAGACGACCTGGCATTCAGCCCGAGTCTCAAGCCTACCCGATATCGCGCATGCACCGGACGCTCCCGGTTCACCTCCCGGTGGCCGTTAGACGAGGCGTATCGGCAGCCCCACGCCAATGGGTTTCTTGATGCGTTTTATCTACTTAGGTAACGGCTATTGGCACGGCGGTCGAAAAAAGACGACGCAACTTACCTCGTCACGCCATCAGCACATTCACGGCGTCTTCAAGCGCCTGGGCCTGCTGGTTGAGCGCGGCCGACGCAGCAGTCGACTCTTCGACGAGCGCCGCGTTCATCTGGGTGATCTGCGCAAGCTGCTCCACGGCAATCTGCGACTCGCCGATCTCGACGCTTTGTCCACTGCTTGCGCGCGCAATGTCTGAAATGGTGCGCGTGAGGCCCGCAATGGATTGCTCGACCTTGCCCATGTCGCCCCCGGCGCTCGCCGCGGCCTGGGCACTTGCCGTCATCAGTTCGAGCGAGTTGTCGATCAGCGATTTGATTTCACGCGCCGCGGCCTCCGACTGCTTCGCGAGCGTACGCACTTCGTTCGCGACCACGGCAAATCCACGTCCGTTCTGCCCGGCCCGCGCAGCTTCGACTGCTGCATTCAAGGCCAGCAGGTTCGTCTGAAACGCGATGCCGTCAATGGTGGATGTGATTTCCGAAATCCGCCGCGAGTGACCTGCCAGTTCGTCCGTGAGCCGTGCCGAGCGGCGGACGGCCTCCGCGGCGGCCGAGGCTGCCTCAGCCGTGCGCTCCCCTTCGGAGCTGGCCTGTTTCGCCGATTCGGCGTTGTGCTTCGCCGTATCGGTGATCTGACTCAGCGTTGCGGTGGTCTGTTCGATTGCGCTTGCCTGCTGCTCCGTACGCGCGGACAGATTGGCATTCCCGTTGGCGAGTCCCGAAGAGGCGTCGCGCACTCTGTCGATCGATCCGCGCGTGTCCATCAACACACCGATGTACTTGCCGTTCATCTGGTTCAGCACGCGCCCGAGACGCTGCGTGTTCGTGTCGCCGCGCTCCAGAAAACGATGATGCAGATCGCCTGCGAGGACCTTGAGCGCGCTTGCGTTCATCTCGGCGAGCGGCGCGAAAATATTGCGGGACAAGTAGACGGCCATCACCCCGCACAACAATGCGGCCGCGATGGCAATCGACCATCCAAGCTGTACGCCCGCCGTATGCACGAGAAGCCCGGACGCCGTGCTGATCGGCACCAGCAGAATCATCAACACCTGAATCGCCATCAGTGCGGTGAGGCGTCCACTGGCCGGAAGATTGAGCACGCGCTGCGGAATGCCGCGAATGCCCTTGCGGATGGCGCGCCCGCCTTTCAGCCGCCACTTGCCCCCGTGCTCACGCTTGAGGTCTTCGTACAGGTGCTCGGATAACGCAATCTCCGCTTCGGTCGGACGCGTGCGCACGGAGATGTATCCGGTGACCTGGCCATTGCGCACCGAGGGCGTGATATTGGCGCGTACCCAATAGAATCCGCCGTCCTTGCGCCAGTTCTTGACGACGCCGGTCCACGGACGGCCGCGCTTGATCGTCGCCCACAGATCTTCAAACGCGCACGGCGGCATATCGGGATGCCGGACGATATTCTGTGCTTTGCCTATCACCTCTTCGCGAGAGAACCCACAGGCGCGAAGAAATGCATCATTCGCGTATTCGATTCTGCCCTTCAGGTCCGTACGAGTAATGATGATATCGTCCTGCGGCAACACATACTCGTGATTTGTGACCGGCTGATTAATACGCATGGGTTTATTCTTTATCGATGTTCTGGATTCTCCGCTTCGGTGCAGAAGCAGCCCCGCCAGCCTTGCGCCCGGGCTTGTCTGGCGCATTCGCGCGCCATGGCCATCAAAAGCGAACACAAGCATTCTCGATCTTGAGTCTACAGCATCCTCTTTTAATCAAACTGACGAAAATCAATTTAGCTTTTACGTCAACGTTTGCGAGAACGAGTAAATTCAGGAGAAGTATTTTCAGCGTTTACCGAGAACCGGGACAAAATAGCGCAGCATTATCTGGAGCGCAAAAAGATCTGATTAAACAGATAAATTTCACAAAAGGGGGCGAACCGTCACGATCCAGGCCAATCCGGGTGGCGGCGCGTTTCTTCTCGGTCTAAACACGGCGGGCGTTCGTTTTCTTCCCGAAAGACGAACCTGACCCGCCGCAGGTCGACCCTCGCGGGTCGAGGCAAGCCGATGACGATCAGGCTGCTGCGAACGCGGATTTGCCGCCGCTGACGACGAATACCGATACCGCCGTCTGGAGTTCTCCGGCCCGATCGGCGAGCAAGGTGGACGCAGCCATCGCCTCTTCGACCAGCGCGGCATTCTGATGCGTGACCTTGTCCATCTGCGACACGGCGATATTCACCTGATCGATGCCCTTACCCTGCTCGACAGATGCCACGGCGATCTCGCCGACAATGGTCGACACATTCCCGATGGTGCCCACCGCGCGCTTGACGGCTTCGCCTGCGGTATTCACCGTGTCGGAGCTGGTGCGGATTGTCTGGACCGTGTTTTCGATCAGCGTCTTGATTTCCTTGGCCGCCACGGCGCTGCGTTGAGCGAGCGCACGCACTTCACTCGCGACCACGGCGAATCCGCGGCCCTGCTCGCCGGCTCTCGCAGCCTCAACCGCGGCGTTGAGCGCGAGGATATTGGTCTGGAAAGCGATGCCGTCGATCACACCGATGATCTCGCTGATCTTCTGGGTGCTGGCGATGATCTTCTCCATCATGTCGATCATCGAATCGACCGCCATGCCGCCTTCGCGCGACACGTCCGAAGCGCCCTGCGCCGACTGGCTCGCGTCGCTCGCGCGCTGCGCGTTCTGATTGACGGTCGTGGCCAGTTGTTCCATGCTCGCCGCCGTTTCTTCGAGCGATGCGGCCTGTTGCGTCGTGCGCTGCGACAGATCGCTGTTTCCCGCGGCAATCTGCCGGGCAGCCGCTGCAATCGAATCGGCGCTCGACCGCACATGCCCGACGAGGCGGCGCAGGTTGCCGGACATATCGTTCAGCGAAAGCAGTAGTTGCGCGCTCTCGTTGGTGCCGACCACCGCAATGTGTCCGGTCAGGTCGCCCTGCGCCACATTTTTTGCGAATGTCACTGCGCTCGCAATCGGATCGGCCACCGACCGGACAATCGCAATCGCGAGAAACGTTGCGACGGCAATCAGAATCACGAGGACGCCCAGCGCGGCTTCCTGTGCTTCCTGCGAGAAGCGCATGTTCGACGCCTGCGTGTTCAGCAGGTCTTCCAGTGTGCCGATCTGGGCGCCATCGACCTTGAAGTCTTCGTCGATTGCACGGGTGAACGCGCCGTAATACTCCTTCGCGGGCAGGTCCAATGTCGACGCATGGATAATGCGCTGCTGCGCCGCCTCCAGCGCCGTCTCCGAAAGCTGTTGTGCCTGCGCAAGCGGCGCACTCAGCGATGCACCGAGCTTCGGATTCTCCCGCGCCATCGTATCCAGATCGTACTTGACCGCATCCGAACGCTCATTGGAGCGATTCACGAGATTCGTCATCTCGACGATATCGGCAGGCGAGGCCGTGCCCTGCGCCAGAATCTTCGCCCCCTTCGCGCGCGTCTTCCCCAGTTCCTCGGTCAGCGCCGGTACGTCCACGAGTGCGCTCAGGATCATCCGGTAGCTGTCGATATCGTGATCGATGGCGAGACCCGATTCATCGAGAAGCAAACCGTTGACTTTCAAAAGCTGCGCAATCAAATTCCCATGACCGACCACGCTCCCCTCAGGATCGATCTGATGGTTGCCGACCTTGTCGCGCAAGGATTGCCAGGCCTGCATCACGCTGTTCCATTGCGCAAGCGCGGGACCGCTTGCATTGAGCCCTTGCAGACGGCTGGTCACTTCGCTGTAGGCGGCATCGGCCTCGCTGGTATTCGCACGCAATTGTTCCGCCACGCCTGCATCCGTGCCGGCAAGCGCGATACTCGACAGGCCTCGATGCTTCTGAGTCAGTTGCACGGCGTGCAGCAGGGCACGCTCGACAGGTATGCCGCCCGCCTCGCGATGCTTGAGGTCGATAGCCGCATTGGTGCCGCCGATGTCCGCGCTGTAAATGAAGAGCGCGGTTGGAATTGCGACCATGCTGAGCGCCAGCGCCGCGAGAATGCCGAATTTTGCAGGTAGCCCGATCCGGGCGAGTAGCGTCTTCATGGTTCGTGCTTTCGAGTGAATGGCCGCCCAACGGATGGGCGGCAAATCGAGCTTTTACTGCCTGCTCAGACTCAATGGGACCGTCGTCAGAACGTCTCCCAATCGTCCGTCTGGCTGGTATCCGGTTTGGTATCGGGTTTGTTGTCGGGCGTACTGGCGGGCCGGGAGATCTGCGCGACCGGACGCTCTTCTACGGACTGCTCCGCCACGCCCTTCCCGGCAGCATGCTTCGCGGCCGGTTTCGAAGCAGCACGCGGTGCCGCGCTGATCGTCGCTTTAGGCGATGAGCCGCCTGTGCGATGAGATGTTGTGCCAGCAACGTTACGGCCTGCAATCTGCGAATCCGCGACCTTGAAAGCGGAAACCGCGTCGCGCAACCCCCCGGCCTGCTCGGCCAGCGACTGCGCCGCTGCCGAAGCCTGCTCCACCAGCGCGGCGTTCTGCTGCGTCACCTGATCCATCTGCACGACGGCCTGGCTGACCTGCTCGATGCCCGTATGCTGCTCGTGAGAAGCGGCTGAAATCTCGCCCATCAGATCCGTGACGCGGCGCACGGCCGACACGACATCCGTGATGGTGCGTCCCGCCTCGTCCACCTGAGCCGTTCCCGCATCGACCCGCTCGACCGACGCGTGAATCAGTTCCTTGATCTCTTTCGCCGCAACGGCGGAGCGTTGCGCAAGCGTACGGACTTCGCCCGCCACCACCGCAAAACCGCGGCCCTGCTCGCCCGCTCGCGCAGCTTCAACGGCCGCATTGAGTGCGAGGATATTGGTCTGGAAAGCAATGCCTTCGATCGTGCCGATGATTTCAGCCACCCTTGCCGAGCTATCAGAAATTTCGTGCATCGTCTCGACCACGCGCCCCACGATGTCGCCGCCGCGCACCGCGACTTCGGACGCGTTCGCGGCCAGCATATTGCCCTGCTTCGCACTTTCGGTGTTCTGACGAACGGTCGCCGTCAATTCCTCCATGCTCGACGCCGTTTCTTCGAGCGACGCAGCCTGTTCCTCCGTGCGCGAGGAAAGATCGGTATTTCCCGTGGCGATTTCCGCCGCTCCGGTCGCGATGCTTTCACTGCTGTTGCGCACCGAGGCGATCAGATTGGCGAGATTGGTATTCATCGTGCGCAGGGCACGAAGCAACAGCGATGTCTCGTCGCGTCCGCTGATTTCGATGCGCGAGGTCAGGTCCCCATTGGCAACCGTTTGCGCAATCGTGACAGCAGTTTGAAGTGGATTCGTAATCGAGCGCGTGATCAGAACGGCCATGAAAATGCCGAACACCACGGCAATGGCGATTAACGCGACAGTCGCTTCGAGCGAAATGCGATAGGTGGAAGCGGCGTCGTCACGTGCAGCGTCGGAACCTTTCTTCTGAAACGCGATATCCGCTTTGAAAGCGTCCGTCACGGCCTGAAACGCGTTTTCCGATGCACCGACGGCCAGACTTCGCGCGGCCGCATCGTTATTCGCCTCCGACTGGTCGAGCACCTGCTTGTCGAGTGCCAGATAGTCGTTCCAGGCCGACTTGATCTGCTGCGTCAGTTGTCCCTCTTCCCCTCCGCTAACGGTCTTTTCATACGCGTTCATTGCGGCGTCGAACTGCTTCAGCGCCTCGTCGTGTGCCGTGCGCTGCGCCGCTTTTTTGTCGGCCTGACTTTCGAGTACGGAACCCAGGGTCGAATGCCGCACGGCATTCCCGGCCATACGTGCCTGAGCGAGACTCCGCACGCCCACCAGCCAGTTGTCGGCAATATCGACCGTGCTCGCGTTGATGCGCGACGCCTCGAACGCCGCAAAACCGCCGACTGCGCACAACAACACCAGCAGTATTCCGAAACCGGCGCCTAGCCGTGCACCAATGCGCACGCTGTTCAAGCTAAAGCCCATTTACTTACCCCCCATGAGACTTTTTAATAAATAAACTTACGTCCGGATGCCCGGTACGGTTCTCCTTGAGGACCACACCCTCGGTGCGACTGGCTCTGTGGCCCGACTTATCGTCGTCGCACCCATCCATCGGCTGCATCTGGCTGCATCTGGCTGTATCGGCCCGCAACCCAAATCTCAATCAATCGAGGTCTTTGTGAGTCCTCGCGAAAAGGCATCGGAAACGCAGGGAACGCTACCCGCACCGATGCAGGGCTCCTGCTCCGAGGCGACCGACTGCAAACGTTTGTTCTCGAATTCGCATTGCATCGCCTCGAAATGCGAATTATTACCGGGGGGTAGCACGGTTGTTGCGCACGTTCGGGCGCAACCCCGTCATGTCATCACGCTCAACGGCCGGTTGTACACGCACACAACATGGTCGCCCGAATGACGCCCCATTTGTTTAACGGTCGTAAGGCTTGAAACTTGAGGTCAGCACGGCAACTTACCCATGGCGCAACACGGCCGCACCGCCTGCGCAGTGTGAATCCGCATAATTCGATCATTGAGGATTGCCTGGATCCACTACGCGAAACGAACGTTCGAAAAACACCGCAACACAAATGCACTGGGAAAGATGATGCGGCACGTCGGCGAACCAGCATAAAAGCCGGATGCGAGGCGGAAACAGAATTGAAACGACCGGCCGATTCCGGTGTGCAAAGGACTGCGAAAAGCGGTTGGCCGACGCTTCGAATCTGCGGGGATTCTGTGCGGATTCAGCGCTGTATCGATTCGATCGTCAGCCGTGGCGGCGCTGTCCGGCCGATTCGCGACGCAAGGCGCGTCGTCGCACGATGACGGGTGCTATTGATGGTGATGCGTAGCGATGGGTGGCGGTGGGTGGCGATGAGTGGCGAAGGCCACGGCACCCGGTAGAAGGCGGAGCCGGTACGCGTACCGGCTCCACACCGCTTACTGCAGAGTTACTTCACGTCTTTCCAGTAGGCTGCGTTCAGGCGCCAGGCGACGAGCGTCAAGCCGGCGAGGAACAACAGTACCCAGACGCCGACACGCTTGCGCGTTTGCTGCTCCGGCTCGGACATCCACGACAGGTAGGCCACGATATCGCCCACCGACGCATCGTACTGAGCCGGCGACAGCGTGCCGGCCGTCACTTGCTCGAAGCCCACGAAGTTGTGGCTCTTCTCACCCGTCTTCGCGTCGACCACGTCCTCGAACTTCGCCGTGCGCTGGCCCTGCAGCTGCCACAGCACGTGCGGCATGCCCACGTTCGGGTAGACCATGTTGTTCCAGCCGGTCGGACGCGTCTCGTCGCGATAGAAGCTGCGCAGATACGTGTACAGCCAGTCGCGGCCGCGCGCACGCACTTCCACCGACAAATCGGGCGGTTGTGCGCCGAACCATGCCTTCGCATCGTCGGGGCGAATCGCGACAGTCATCGTGTTGCCGACCTTGTCGGTCGTGAACAGCAGATTGTCTTCGATCGTCTTGTTCGGAATGCCGATAGCCTGCAGGCGGCTATAACGCATCAGGCTCGCACTGTGGCAGTTCAGGCAGTAGTTGACGAACAATTGCGCGCCATGCTGCAACGAAGCCAGATTGGCGGCCTCGGGCGCACGGTCGAGCGGAAAGCCTTCTTCCGCGTGGACCGGTGCGCTACCAAGCGCGAATGCGAGGGCGACCGACGCCGCGCCCGCGCGCGCCAGTCTCGTAAGCAGTTTTTTCATCTTTACGTACTCCTCGCTCGATTAATGGGCCTTGAAGTTCACACGCTCAGGCGGCTG
This sequence comes from Paraburkholderia sp., assembly GCF_024281035.1. Lineage (GTDB taxonomy): Bacteria > Pseudomonadota > Gammaproteobacteria > Burkholderiales > Burkholderiaceae > Paraburkholderia. The sequence continues at coordinate 48,984 of NZ_JAMXLH010000043.1, read as the reverse complement.
CTTGAACGTGCCACGCCGCGTCCAGTACGGCATGCCAAGGAAAAAGGCGAAGTAGATCAGCGCGCAAACCTGGGCGATCAGCGTCGCGACAGGCGCCGGCGGACGCGTGCCGAGGTACCCGAGCGTCAGGAACACCACCACGAAAATCGCGTAGAAGACCTTGTGGAAGAACGGACGATAGCGAATCGACTTCACCGGGCTTTGATCGAGCCACGGCAGGAAGAACAGCGACACCACGGCCGAACCCATCACCACGACGCCCCAGAACTTCGACTGCGTGAAGTACATCGCGAGGACCACGAGGATGGCGAGACCCGGCAGGGCCAGCTTCCACTTGCCGCGTGCGCGCACGAGTGCGAGCACGCCGAGCAGCGCGATCACGATCATCAGCACGAGCTTGAACGGATCGGTCGTGGCGCGCAGCATCGCGTAGAACGCGGTGAAGTACCAGACCGGCGCGATTTCAGGCGGCGTCTGCAGCGGGTTCGCGGGGATGAAGTTGTTCGCTTCGAGGAAGTAACCGCCCATCTCCGGCAGGAAGAACACGATCGCTGCAAAGACCATCAGGAAAATGCAAACGCCGAGGAAGTCATGCACCGAGTAGTACGGATGGAACGGAATGCCGTCGAGCGGAATGCCCTTCTCGTTCTTCTTCGCCTTGATCTCGATACCGTCCGGGTTGTTCGAGCCCACTTCGTGCAGCGCGATGATGTGCGCAACCACGAGACCCACCAGCACGAGCGGAATCGCGATCACGTGGAAAGCGAAGAAGCGGTTCAGCGTGACGTCGGAGACCACGTAGTCGCCGCGAATCCACAGCGAGAGGTCCGGGCCGACAAACGGAATCGCCGAGAACAGGTTCACGATCACCTGCGCGCCCCAGTACGACATCTGCCCCCAGGGAAGCAGGTAGCCGAAGAACGCTTCTGCCATCAGGCACAGGAAAATCGCGCAGCCGAAGATCCACACGAGTTCGCGCGGCTTGCGATACGAGCCGTACAGCAGCCCGCGGAACATGTGCAGATACACCACCACGAAGAACATCGATGCACCCGTCGAGTGCATGTAGCGGATCAGCCAGCCCCACGGCACTTCGCGCATGATGTACTCGACCGAGGCGAACGCGAGCGTTGCATCGGGCTTGTAGTTCATCGTGAGGAAGATGCCCGTGACGATCTGGTTCACCAGCACCAGCATCGCGAGCGAGCCGAAGAAGTACCAGACGTTGAAGTTCTTCGGCGCGTAGTATTCGGAGAGATGGTCGCGCCACATCGAGGTGAGCGGAAACCGCCTGTCGATCCAGCCGACAAGGCCTGTCGTCTCCACAGTCTTTTCGGTCGCCATTTACGCTTCTCCCTTTTCGTCCTTGCCGATCACGAGCCGGTGCTCGGACGCGAACATATGGCGCGGAATATCCAGATTCTGCGGCGCGGGTTTGTTCTTGAACACGCGGCCTGCCAGGTCGTAAGTCGAGCCGTGGCACGGGCACAGGAAGCCGCCGGGCCAGTCGTCCGGCAGGTTGGGCTGTGCACCCTCCTGAAAGCGCGGCGTCGGCGTACAGCCCAGATGCGTGCACACGCCAACGGCGACGAGAATGTTCTTGCGCTCGGGACGCGACCGGAATTCGTTCTTGCAGTAGTCCGGATCCGGCATCGAGAAAGGCTTCGCGGTGTTCGGATCGGCCACGTCGTTGTTGGCCTTCTTGACATCGGCGAGCTGCTCGTCGGTGCGGTTGAAAATCCACACCGGCTTGCCGCGCCATGCCACGGTCATCATTTCACCGGGCTTCAAGTTGCTGATATCGACTTCCACCGGAGCGCCTGCCGCCTTGGCTCTCTCCGAAGGCGCGAACGAGCTGACGAAGGGCACAACGGTTGCCACCCCGCCAACGCCGCCCACCACGGTCGCCGCAACCAGCCATGTACGGCGGCTGCCATCGACGTGATCATCTTCCTTGTTTTTCATTACAACCCCCACTTCAAAATTGAATGTTTCCTTCAGCCGCTTTTGCCGAATGCGCGTTCGCGTGCTCAACGCGACACCGCGCGACAAACCTTCGAAGCGCTACCAGTTTTCGTGCTGGCCGCGCACGTAATGCCGCAATGCCGGCATCGTGCGTCACGCGAACCGGCACGACGCCGGGGCGTGTCGCCCCTTCGTCGCGGCCGTCGCGCCGTATCGATGGTTTGTCTGAGCTAGCCGGAGATCCTTAGTGCAGTCCCGAGATGTAGTCGGCCACCGCCTTGATCTCGTTGTCCGAGAGACGCGATGCGATCGCATGCATCGGCTCGCTGTTGTTGCGCGCGCCCGCACCCTGGGTGAACGCGCTCAGCTGATTCGCGGTATACGCGGCCCACTGACCCGACAGGCGCGGATACTGCGCGGGAATGCCCTGACCTGCCGGTCCGTGGCAGCCTGCACACGCCGGCACGCCCTTCTCCGCAATGCCGCCGCGGTAGATCTTCTGTCCAAGCGCGACCGTATCCGCGTTATGCGCGGCGCCCGGCTTCATCGTCTGGGACGAGAGGTACGCGGCAATGTCGGCGATCTGCTGATCGGTCAGTCCGCCCGCCATGCCCGCCATGATCGGATTGACGCGGGCGGCTTGCCCGCTGGCTTGCGGCTTGAAATCCTTGAGTTGCTTCGCGATGTACTCGGCGTGCTGACCTGCGAGCTTCGGATACAACTCGCTCGCGCTGTTGCCGTCCGCGCCGTGGCACGCTACGCAAACCGTCGATACGACTTGCTGCCCACGGTTCGCGTCGGGTTTGGCCACGTCTGCCGCGTGTGCGAGAACTGCACCGCCCGAAAGGCCTGCCATCACTTGAAACATCATCCAGATCTTGCACATCCGATTCATTCGCTCGCCCCGTTTCATTCTGTGGGAGTTAGAGGTATTGCAAAACACGACGACGACCGTACTGCCACAGAAGCGCTCGTGCTGTCCCTATAAAAGACACCAATGCAATGCGTATTTTAAAAAAACCTTGAGGTAGAACGGTTGACCGATAGCAAGCTGTTCGCGAAGGCTGCGCGCGAAAAGTGAATTACAAATAAATGCACGCAATCGCACTTGCCAATCGGGCCGCATCATGCCTTGCCCGGAGCTTACGAAAAACGTGAATCCATGGTCCAGACAGCAAGCGAGGCGACGTACCTTCGTGCGCCGCCTCGATCATCGATCATGCAAGTCGATCAGATCTTCTTGATCGGAATGTAATGCCCGTTGCCTGCCACCGGCGTGAGCGGAAGGCCTTCGCGCTCACGGCGTTTTCTTTCTTTCGACAGCGGCGGGCAAACATGCTCGTCGTAATACAACACCATACAGTCGAGACAGAGCATGCACTCCATCTGGTCGATCTTGCCTTTCTCGTCGATCGCCTGCGAACCGCAGCCAACCGCGCATGCGTGGCACGACGTGCACTCGGGCTTGCGGCGCAGCTGCAGGAACCGGAGGAAACCCGGCAGCGCGAGGCTCGAACCGAGCGGGCACAGATACTTGCAGAACGGCCGCTCGACGAAGATCGACGCACCGATCACGACCGTCCAGAACAGCACGAACGGCCACGAGCGGTTGAGCACGCCGACGAGGAACGTCGTCTTGAACGGCTCGACTTCGGCGAGCTTTTCTGCCCACGGCATCGAGAAGACCGACACGACGAGCAGCACGGCGAACACGACGTACTTCAGCTTGCGCAGGCGATTGTGCCATTTCATCGGCAGCTTGCGTTGCAGCTTTTTCAGACCCGTTGCGGCCGCAATCTTGAAGAGCAACTCGGACAGCGAGCCGAACGGACACATCCAGCCGCAGAAAAGACCGCGCCCCCACACCAGCACGGTAACGGCGATCACGATCCAGAACATGAAGATGAACGGATCGGACAGGAAGAGCCCGATATTCCAGCCGCCGAACAGCGAATGGACGAACGTGAGCACCTGCGTGATCGACGGCTGCGCCATTTCATGCCAGCCCGCAAAGACGATGGCGATCAGCCAGCTCGCGTACTTCGGCCACGAAACCCAGCGCTTGTCGACGCGCTTCGCCTTGCGCACCCAGCGGTCGCGCGTGATGAAGAAGCCGATGACGGCCAGCGCCCAGGCCGCAAAGAAGCCGATCTCGACCGTCTTGCCGTGCCATGCGTTGTACCAGGCCGGTTTTTCCTCTTCGACGTGCGGACGGCCGCCTTCGAGGAAGCGGGCCGGGAGCCAGTACGGCGTGTTGAACGCCGAGAACGACTTCGCGCCCGTTTCCTTGTCGACCTTGTGGCCGAGGAACACGAATTTCCACGGATAGGCCGCGCTGAAGCTCGGGCTGCGCAGGATGAAGATGCCGGTTTCATTGAACGACGGCGCACCCTTCGCTTCGAGCGAGTAGAGGTTCAGGAAGTCGGAGTCCTTGAACGTGAATGCGTTGATGCCCTGGCGGACCTGGATGCGGTCGAAGATGCCGCCGCGCACGAAGCCCGAACCCTTGAACGATTCGGTGCCGTTAGCGACGACGAAAATGGCATGCTCGCCGGGCTTGAGCCGGCTCATGACCTGCGCGTAGTCATACGCGCCGAGCACGCTCTTGCCGATCGACGGCGAATTCAGATAGCCGAAGTACAGATCGAGGTACGGGCGGCCGATGTCGGCCTCGCCGACGTCTTTCGCGTGCACTTCCAGATGCTGGACCGCGCCCATGTCGACGAGATCGTTCCAGCTATAGTTCGTATCCGACTGCACCAGCTTCGCTTGCGGAAGGACCGTTTCCTTCACGATGCCGACCTGGCTTGCGATCGCGACTGCGGCGCGCGAGATCAGCTGGTTTTCGGCAATGGCCGTCACGGTTGCGCCCGAGATGGCGTCAAGGCCCGGAGCGCCGCCTTCGCCGCGCCCGATCTCGAAACGGCCGCCGGCGAACTTGCCGACATATTGATGCAGAAAATCGAGCAGCTTGCCCTCGGGAATCCCGACGAGCAGAATCGGCTCGCTGTGCTTGAGCACACGTACGCCCGCGATCACGCCTTTGGTGTCCATGCCGATCAGCGTCACGATCGGCTTGCCCGAGTAGCCCATGATGTCGACGATGTCGGTCGACAGGAACACGTAGCCCTTGAGCACACGCGTATGGCCATCGTTCGCCCAACCCTCCACATACGGCGGGTTACCCTTGCGTGCCGAGAACTCGTTCGCACCCGGCAATACGCCGGCGCAGTCGGTCCATTTGCACATCTCGGGCTGACTGAACAACTGGTCTGGCAATTCCTGCTCGTAAATCGAAGCGAAACCCGGGCGGGCCGCTACGAGGAGCAGTACTAACAGCATGATCCGGAGCAATACTTTCATTTTTGCCACTTAGAGACGGCCGGTGTCGGAACACCTCCATTTACGAGCGCAACACCGCGCGCCGGCCCGTGGGCAGGAAGCGCGGTGTTGTGGCCGGTGTTACTGTGCCTTCGCAACCATGTAGTCGACGGCTGCCTTGACTTCGTCGTCCTTCAGGCTCGGGTTGCCGCCGTGTGCGGGCATCGTGCCGTTGTTGCCGGTGAAGCCTTCCAGCGCGTGCTTGTACAGCGTGTCCTTGCCCTTCGCGATACGCGGCGCCCAGTCGGCCTTGTTGCCGAAGAGCGGTGCGCCGGCAGCGCCGGTCTGGTGGCACATAAAGCAGGTGCCCTTGAACGTCTTCTCGCCAACCGCCGAGTTATCGCCACCGGCTGCGGCGGTCGCCACGGCTGCAGCGGGTGCTGCGTCGCTGGCGGCTGCTGCTGCGGGCGCTGCGGCCGGCGCGGACGCCTCGACCGCGACGGACGCGACAGGTGCAACCGCTGCCGAAGCGGCGCTGGCCGATTGCGAAGCATCGTCACTCTTGCCGCAGGCCGAGAGGCCGAGCGTCAGTGCGAATCCAAGTCCAACAAGCATCAAGTTACGGGTCTTCATGGGTCCTTCCTCGTTAAAAATCTTCAAGATGCGTCCGTTTGCGCGGCCTCTGGGCCCACGCGCAAACGCAGGCGTCTAGCCCAGCATCGGTTGCGCGAGCAACCGTTCGATCAGCGTGCGAACGTTGCGCCACGGTTCGGCGCCGATCTCGGTGACCGGATCGTCGACGACCTTGCCGTCGACCGTGTGGAAATGGTTCGGAAAAGTCTTCAGCGACTTGTGCACCGGCGCGGTGTCGATGCTCATCTGCGCCGCGTCGCCCCAGCGCCAGTTCATGGCGTATTCGGTCGGGCTCAAGACACGCAGCACCATCTCGACGCCGTTTGCCAGCTTCAGTTCGAGCGCGTCACGGCACAGCGTGACCGACACGACCTGCGTGTTGTCGAAGGTCGCTTCGATCTGTTCCTTCAATTCGATATGCAGCATGATCAGAGTCCCGTTGCCAGCAGCTCGCGCAGCTGTTCCCGAATGGTTTCGCGCGTATCTGCAAGCATCTTTGCGCCGAGGTAGTGATCGTAGGCGGGGTGTTCTGCGACTTCACCCGACGTGATCTTCGCGAGCAGTTCCGCTTCATCGGCTGCGTCGTATTGTTTAAGCAGGAGCTTGCGATCTTCGCGCAAATCGTAAATCAGACGGCTAAACGCGTCCATCTGCACTGCGGCCTCGGAAGGCACATTATGGAAAAAATCAGACATCTCAGCTCCCTTACATGCTTTCGTCTTTAGACACACCGCCATCGAACGATGCCATGTCGATCGTGATCTGGTCGAAGTGATACAGCTTGCCGCCCTGTTCCTTGACGAATTGTGCGGCGTCGCCTTCCTTCGCGAACGACGCGAACGTCTGGCCCATCGCGCCAAGCTTTTTGGAGCCGACCACGTAGAACGCCTGCTTCGCGTCGATCCAGTGCCCGGCCGGATGCTGCCAGTCGGCAACCGCCATATCCTGCACATACATCGCGCCCACCTTGCGGTCGGTTTCCGGGCGCAGATACACCGAGAAAAGTCCCAGCGTGTCGCAGAAGAAGTCGGTGTGGCCGTCCGCGTAAATAATCTGTGCCTTCGGACCCGGATAGTCCTTCAGGCTCATGCCGTCGAGCACGCTAATGGTCGAATCGGTGACTTCGTGCGGCGCCGGCGGCACGCTCGAACTGTTCTGGCATGCGGCGACGAGCACGAGCGCAAACGCGGCAATCGTCGTGCGGAGAAGGGTGGTGAGAGTGCGGTTCATCGATTGAATCTCCATGCTGCAAGGCCGAGCGGCGCCACGATCCACAGGAGCATCACCGGGCCGAGAAAGAACGGCTCCGCGAGCGTAGCGGGAAAGACGCTGATCAAGCCGAACATCGTGTGCAGGTCGCCCGGTCCGAAGATGTTCAGAATCCGGAAAATATCGGCCGGATTGAGCATCAGCAACAACGGGAACATCGGGCCGAGCGCCGCGCCGCCGGTGAGCACGAGCGCACCCAGCAGCAGCAGGTCGTAGACCAGCACGAAGAAGAACCACAACGCAATCGCAACACCGCTTGCCGACGTACGGCTCGCGCAGAATACCGAGGCGGACACCGCAAGGCTCAGGAACACCCAGCCGAGCAGCACGGCGCTAACGACGAAACCCACGTACTGATACCAGTCGGCGTTGGGTGCGCGCACCACGATCGCCACGCCCGCGACGCCGAAGCCTGCGAGCGTCGCGCAGGTCAGCGCGGCGGCAAGGCCCACGTACTTGCCGAGCAGCAGCTCGACGCGGTTGATCGGATACGACAGCAGCAGATTCAGCGTGCCGCGCTCGCGCTCGCCCACGAGCGCATCGAAGCCGAGAATCAGCGCGATCAGCGGCAGCAGATAAATCGTGAGACTGACGAGGCTTGCAATCAGCGGCTCGATGCCCTGAAAGCCGACCGCGCCTTGCGCGGCTGCGCCGAAGTACGAAAGGGCGAGCGTGAACGCCGCGAAGACGATCGACACGGCGAGCACCCAGCGGTTGCGGATGCGGTCGTGGAACTCCTTGCCGGCGATCACGCGGATTTGCGCCCAGTGCGGGAAATTGGAGAGGCTCATGCGTTCACCCCGGTGTAGCCGAGAAACACGTCTTCAAGCGACGGTTCATGAATTTGCAGATCGGCGATCCGGTCGGACAGCGGCGCCAGCGCGCCAATCGCGCTCATCTTCGCGTCGCGCGGGCAAGAGAACGCAATGCTGCGAGCGCTGACCGTCAGCTCGCCGAACGGCGCGCGACGCAGCGCCGCTTCGATTGTCTGCGTGTCGTCGCTCTTCGCAACGACTTCGAAAGACAGCGGCAGATTCGTTTCGGCGCGCAGCGCCTGCACGCTGCCCACCGCCTGAATCCGGCCGCTGCGCAGGATCGCGAGGCGATCGACGCGCTGCTGGATTTCGGCAAGGATGTGCGACGTGATGACGATCGTCGTGCCGGCCTGCTGGCGCGTCTTCAGGATTTGATAAAACTCGCGAATGCCTTCCGGGTCGAGGCCGTTGGTCGGCTCATCGAGAAAGAGGAGCTGCGGATCGCCCAGCAGCGCCTGCGCGAAGCCAAGACGCTGCTTCATCCCTTTCGAGTACTCGCGCACCTTGCGCCCGGAGGCGTGGCTCAACCCGACCTGCTCGAGGAGCGGCTCGCACTGCGCCATGCCAACGCCCTTGAGGCGCGCGAAAAAACGCAGCGTCTCGAGCCCGGAGAGGTTGTCGTACAGCACCACGTTCTCGGGCAGATAGCCGAGCATGCGCTTGACGGCGCGAAAGCGCGCACCGCCAACGGGCCCGCCGTCGACGTGCACGTGCCCTGCGTCGGCCACGAGAAGGCCGAGCATGAGCTGGAACAGCGTGCTCTTGCCCGCGCCGTTGCGGCCGATGAGGCCGAACAGTTCGCCCTTGCGGACGTGCAGGTCCACGCCGTCGACTGCGCGCAGCGAGCCAAACGATTTCGCGACGGCTTTAAGTTCAATCATGCTACTTCCCCATCCACTGCGACCAGCCGGTATGCACCGGCTGCATCCGCGGAGCGTCGTCCACGACGCTCGGCACCGTCATCAGCGGAAATTGTTGTGCGATCAACTTCAGCGACTGCACGGCGGGACTGTTCATCAGCACCTTAACCGCCGGGATACGCCACGTGAGCCGGTCGACGAGGTCGTTCGACTTGTATGGGATATCGCCGATGCCCCGGCCGCGCTTGTCCCAACCGTAATAATTGCTCCAGTAGTTACCTGGCCATGCCACGTCGTATGCGGCGACGTAGCGGATTTGCTGGCGGTTCCGGATGAAATCGTTTCCGGTCACGTCGTTCCTGACCGAACCGCCCCACAGATGCACGCCAACCTCGTTGCCCACAACGAGATTGCCGTGGATCTTGTTGTACTCGGCGTCGTAGATGAAGAAACCGTTCTGGTTGCCCGCCACGACGTTGTTCTCGACCACTGAATCCTGGACCGTGCGCAGCATGATCCCGTGACCGCTATTGCCCCAGACCCGGTTGTTCCTCACGGTCTGGTTGCGCGCCTCCATGATCGCGAGGCCGCCGCGGTTGTGGAAAACGTTGTTGCCATCCCACGTGTTGAAATACGAGTTCATATAGTGCGTACCGTAGCGCACGTTATGAATCGTGTTGCCCTTGAAGAGGGCATGGTGCGACACGTCGACGTAAATGCCGTCGCGGGAGTAGCTGATCGTGTTGCCGACGATCTGCGCGCCCGTCGTGTTGTACAGCTGGATGCCGTTGCCGCGATTCGCCGACAGCAGGTCGCGCTTGCCGACGATCACGTTATTGAAAATTCGCAGGTCAGCCGAACCCTCGAGCCACATCCCGAACAGGTTGTAGGCGAGCTGGCAATGGCTGATAGCAGCGCGGTTCGCGCCGGGTTGCACATAGATCCCCGCGTTCTGCGCGGTGAGATCGGCGCCGCTGTTGACGACGTCGAGACCGTCGATCGTCACATCGGGCGCGGTGACGCGGATAACGTCACCCACGTAGTTGCCGTCGACCACCGGTCGACCGACTCCGCGCAACGTGAGGCGCTTGGTGATGCGGAGATTTTCGGCATAGTGGCCGCCGTAAATGACGACCGTATCCCCGGGCTTCGCCGCGTCGACGGCTGCCCCGATGCGCTCTCCAGGGTGAACCGTGAGCGTAGCGGCAGCGACGGCACGCATCAACAGCAACGCTGTGATCGGCACCGCAGCGAGTGGGAACTTCAACATGCTCGACTTCTGACTTCAGGGTTTATACGGATCGCAGGCAGCATGATCCGCGCGGGGTGGAAAAAACCTGCCGCCCCGCGCGGTGCGTACTCAGGCGCGCTTACGCTTCGACGAGCATCCGCGAACGCATCTCAAGGTGCAGTGCGTGGCAGAAGTTCAAGCAGTAACACCAGAACACACCCGGCTTGTCAGCGATGAACGTGACAGACTGAGTCTGCTGCGGGTGTACGACAAAGCTGATATTGTAATTCGGGATACCGAAGCCGTGCGTCAGATCTTCGACCTTATCCAGGTTCGTGAGAATGATCGTGACTTCGTCGCCCTTCTTCACTGTCCACTCACGCAGACCGTACGCCGGCGCTTGCGACGTCAGGTGGATCGTGACCTTCTTGCCGTTACGCTCGACGCGGTTGTCCTTCACGCTCTTCACTGCGAGCGGGAATTCATCCAGGTCATAGATCTGACGCGTCTTGATGATGTCGCGGCGAACGATGATCGAGTCGTGCGGCTCCGGATAGAGCGGGTGATCGCCGATCAGCAGCATCTTCTCGCCGCTGATGTCGATCAGCTGCGAGCTGTCCGGGTGCAGCGGGCCGACGGGCAGGTAGCGGTCCTTCGAGAACTTGTTGTCCGAGATGAAGTACTGGCCGTCCGGCTGAGCCGTTTCGCCCATCGACGTGAAGCCGTGACCCGGCTGATAGTGAACGTCGATGCGGTCGACCACGACCTTCGCGTTCTTGTCGCCCTGGTACGCCTTCTTCGCGGCTTCGAGGTCCCACTTGACGATCTGGCTGTCGAGGAACAGCGTCGTGTAGATGAAGCCCTTGCCGTCGAAGCCCGTGTGGAGCGGCCCGAGGCCGATTTCCGGCTCGGCGACGACCGTGTCGCGCGGATCCTTAAGACCACCGTCGAACCACTTCAGAACCAGATCGTGCTGGATCAGGGTGGCGGTCGGCGACAGCTTGCCCGAGCACGCGTAGTACTTGCCGTCCGGCGAGATGTTCACGCCGTGCGGGTTCTTCGGAACCGGCACGTACAGGACGAGCGCCGTCTTCGGGTCGGTGTTGCCGGCCTTCGTGCCGTCGACGACCGGCACCTTCGAATTGCTGATGTGGGTGAACTTGCCGGCCTTGACTGCTTCTTCGATACGCGCAACGTTGAAGAAGATGCACGAGTCGCGCTCGGCGGCCATCATCTCTTCGTAGTGAACGCCGTTCTCGGTGTTGTACTGGTTCGAGCACGCAATCTTGCCGTCGTACGAGGTCGCGACGAGGTCCATGTTGCCGTCGATCTTGACCTGCCAGCGCGGTTGCATCGTGACCGCGTCGACGCAGGTGAACAGGCAGAAGTACTTCGACGGATCGTTGATGTCGCGGCCGTCGTTCGGCTGCGGAATATGGAATTCGTTACCGCAGAACACACGCGTCGTGTAGTTGATCTTGTCGTCAACCGGGTCGCGCTTGTCCGGGAAAATGCCGTGGAAGCCCTGCACGTTCGGCAGTTGCGTGATCGCGTCGCACTCCATCGTGTCGAGCTTCACGCGCGCAATACGGCCATTGAGCTTGTCGTTGACGAAAAGGTGCTTGCCGTCGTAGACGCCGTCCGTGTACGACAGGTGGACGTGGTGAGTATCGCCGGTGGTGTAGTTCAGTTGACCATTCGGCTTCGTGCCGATGATCGCGCGCGATTCGTTCGTGATGCCCCAACCCGACATGCAGTCGACGTTGAAGATCGGAACGCGACGGATTTCACGGCCGGACGGGAGGCCGTGAATGCGCAGGTCGCCCGAGTGACCACCGCTCGAGAAACCGTAGTACGTGTCGAGCTTGCCGGGATGCACTTCATACTTCTCCCAGTTGATGCTCGCCTGCGGATCAGCGCCGCTTGCAGCGCTCGCGGCGCCTGCTGCGGGGGCTGCATCGCTGCTGCCCTTGTTGCAACCCGCCAGACCCAGCGACAGGCTCGCACCCGCGAGACCCGCCACAGCGGACGACGCCAGGAAGCGGCGACGGCCCGGGACTACGGTTTCTTCAGTTTTTCCTTTTGCATTCGTCATGACAATCTCACTCATCGATTCGTTTCAACGCCAGGCAACCAATGGGTTTCTCGCGCTGGAGGGGAATAACGCAATACGCTCCGGGACCGTTACCGCAATGCGGCACTATGTCGCGCGTTAAAACCACGGCTGCAGACCCCGAAAATGATTCCGGATAACAACCCTTCGTCACGTGTATGAAGTTTTATCCTCGTCCTTCTTTGTAATTGAACTGAAAGTTTCAGTCCGCGTAGTTGGTTGGTCTACCCGTCAGCCAGCCTTATTCCGCATAAAAAAGCATAACATAGGGGCCTTTTTGCACAAACTGGTGAACGGGATGACGTTGATCTGCGCCTTGCCAACTGTTTACAACCACTTACGACAACGGCCCGCCAGATAAAGCCAGGCAAAGCACGTTGTTGCAGATGCGTTTTACGCTTTATTTCGTGTGACAACTCCCGGCAAATTGCCGCAGCAATACGCTTCCACCCGATAAGTCATTGATTCAGGCATTTGGGCAAAATGTCGCAACAAAACCCGATGTCCGAATGCGGCGGTCTGACGCAGCCTAAATGTCGCACTGCGGCTCCCCGCCTCGTTGATCGATATCAGATATACAGATAACCTCAAAACATGATTTTTTTATGTATGTTTCTTCATTGACCGGTGTGCACCTGATCGGCAGGCCACTTTGATTTGAAGCTGATTGAGTACCAGAAAATTGTCTAATTTCAGAAAGGCCGCGGGAATCGTGCTGGTGCTCGCCGCCGCCATTGCAGTCGGGCTGTGGCTTACGCTCAGGTCCCCCGAGGTGTACGTTCAGGGCACTTACGTGTTCGGCACCCGCGTGCAACTGGTGCTTTACGGTGTGCCGCTCAAGGATGCGCAGCAGGACGCAGACGCCGTGTTTTCCCATTTCCAGTCGATGCACCGCGAGCTGCACGCGTGGCAGCCGTCCGAAGTCACGCGCCTGAATCAGAGCATCGCGTCCGGCGAGCCGTTCCAGGCGTCGCCCGAGCTTGCACAGATCCTGCGCGCGGCGCAGCAGTTGTCGATCGAAAGCGAGGGCCTCTTCGAGCCCGGCATCGGCAGACTCATCCGGCTGTGGGGCTTTCAGGCCGACCAGTTCGACGTGAAGCCGCCGCCGCGCGATGCGGTGCTGCGCGAAGCGGCGCTGCGCCCGCGTATTGCGGACCTCGCGATCTCGCCATCGGGCGTCGTCACGAGCACGAACCGCGCGGTTTCGCTCGATCTCGGCGGCTATGCGAAGGGCTGGTCGCTCGACGAAGCGGCGGCCATCCTGAAGCAGCGCGGTGTCGAAAACGCGCTGATCGACGTCGGCGGCAACCTGCTCGCGATCGGCAGCAAGGGCGGCATGCCCTGGCAGGTCGGCATCCAGGACCCGCGCAAACCCGGTGCGCTCGCAACGCTCGAACTGCACGACGGCGAAGCCATCGGCACGAGCGGCGACTACCAACGCTTCTATCAGTCCAAGGGCGTGCGGTATTGCCACATTATTGATCCGCGCACCGGGTTTCCCGTCGAAGTCAGCGAGTCGGTCACCGTGCTCGTGAAACCCGGGCCGCACGCGGGCGCGCTGTCCGATGGCGCGAGCAAGCCGCCGTTCGTCGCCGGTCCTGCGCAGGCACTCGCGATGGCGCACAAGGCCGGCGTCGAGTCGCTGCTGATGGTCGATAGCAACGGCAAAGTGTGGGTGTCCGCGCCGATGGCGGCGCGCGTACACTTCACGGATCCGTCCGTGCAACCCGCGCTTCTCCAATAAGCGACCTGCCTGGCAACCTGATTGGCAACCAATAAGCGAACTGAGGCGACCGCCATGTCGGAGAAATCCAGCATCGATCTGTGCAACGTGAGCTTTCAGCGCGGCGGCCGCACGATCCTGCACGACATCAGCCTGTCGATCGGACGCGGCGAACTCGTCGCGATGGTCGGGCTCAACGGCGCAGGCAAGACCACCCTGCTCTCGCTGCTGGCCACGCTCGCGGTGCCGGAAAGCGGGCACATCTTCATCGACGGCGTCGACGTGGTTGCCCATCCGGCCGTTGCGCGTACACGAATCGGCGTCGTGTTTCAAACGTCGGCGCTGGAACCGCGCCTGAGCGCGCGCGACAACCTGTGGTTCATCGCGCGTTGCCAGGGACTGAAGGGGCGCGCCGTGCAGCAGCGGGTCAACGAACTGTTGACGACGTTCGGCCTCGAGGCGCAAGCCGAAACGCCGGTTCAATGGCTTTCGGGCGGCCAGTGCCGAAGGCTCGAACTCGCGCGCGCACTGATCGCGCGTCCGCCAGTGCTGCTGCTCGACGAAGCGACGCTCGGCCTCGATATCGCCGCGCGCCGCGCGTTCTGGGCGGAAATCCGAACGCTCGTCGACGACGGCCACACGGTCCTGTGCTCGACGCACCATACCGAAGAGGCGCGCGACGCCGACCGCGTCGTCGTGCTGCATCAAGGCCGCCTGCTCGCGGGCGGCCCGTGGCCCGCGATGCACGCGCCCGTGCCCGGCACGATCCGGCTGCGCGTGCCCGATATCGCCGAAGCACAGCGCTGGCTCGCCGCGCAGGGCTATCCGGTCGAAATCAGCGACGACAACAGCATCATCGTCTCGGGCACGGATCCGCAGGCCGTATTGCCGGCGCTGCTGCAACGCATTCCGTGCCGCGTGCTCGGCGCCGACATTGCAGCGCCCGACCTCATGGACGTGGTCGGCCACTGGATTGCCGCGCAATCGGGCGACGCCGCGCATCTCGCTGCGAATGCGGCTGCGAATGCGGCTGCGAATGCGACTGCGAAGGTGACTGCGAAGGCGACTGCGAAGGCGACTGGAAAGGCGGCCGCATGAGCAACGCGCTGACCATCGTCTGGTTCGACCTGAAACGGTTCTGGGCGTCGCCGCTGCGCATCCTGTTCGGTCTCACGCAGCCGCTCCTGTATCTGTTCGTGCTCGGCGCGGCGCTCAGGAGCGGCACTTACGCCGAGGTCAGCGGATATCAGGCATACATCTTTCCTGGTGTCGTCGGCCTGTCGCTCATGTTTACCGCCATTTCTGCTGCGGTCGGCATCGTGCACGACCGGCAAACAGGTTTTCTGAAAGCATTGCTCGTCTCGCCCGTGGGCCGCGTCGAAATCGCGGCGGGCAAGATCGGCGCGGGCGCTGTCGTCGCCTGGATACAGAGTCTGTTGTTGTTGCCGTTCGCGCCGACAATCGGAATCGGACTGAGCGCGATGAATCTCGTGCTCGTCGTCGTTGCGATGGCGTTCGCCGCGCTCGTGTTCTCGGCGCTTGGACTCGCACTCGCGTTGCCGTTCCGCTCGGTGATCGTATTTCCGGTCGTGTCGAACACGCTGCTACTGCCGATGTTTTTCTTGTCGGGCGGTCTTTATCCGCTCGATCTCGCGCCGGGCTGGATTCGACTCGCCGCCTCATTCGATCCCGCCGCGTACGGCGTCGATTTAATGCGCGGCGCGCTGACGATGCAATACGCGATCGCACCGGCACGCTCGGTTGCGACGCTCGCAGCCTGTCTCGCCGTGGCGGGTGTTTTCGTGGTGTGGCGGATCAGCCGCCGCGACGCGTGATCGCATTGACGTTCGGCGAAGGAGTACGTAGAACGTGAATAGATAGTTTTCCGTAACATCCACCTGCGCATTTCGCGTGGGGTAACCGTCGCGCGAACGGTTTTCGCGCGTTTTAATTTTTTGCCGAGTCGAGAGATCGTTTTTTTTCACCGGGTCTCAAGGCAACAGCGAAGTCTGGGAAATGTCATGGGTGAGTTGAGTATCTGGCACTGGCTGATCGTTTTGCTGATCGTGGCACTGGTGTTCGGCACGAAGAAGCTGCGCAATATCGGCAGCGACCTCGGTGGCGCAGTGAAGGGATTCAAGGACGGCATGCGCGAAGGCGAAATACCTGCTGCCGAAACGCCTTCGGGCGCAGCGCCGCACGCACTGGCGAACGCAAACGTCACGGATGTCGACGCACGAGAAAAAGCATCGCGCGCGAGCGAGTATCGCTAATGCGCGGGCCCGGTTCGCAACCGGGCATTTAAAACGAGTCGATGACTGGAAAGCACGGCACGACCTCAGGCGATAATGGGAGCTTGTTTTCCAGATGGCATCCGATTTGCGGTTTATGCGTCATTCGATATCGTTCAGGCAGAAGACGCTCGGGGTTCTGGGCCGCACCGCCGCAATCGGGCCGGGGTTGCTCGTCATGCTCGCGGACTGCGACTCCGGCAATGTCGTAACCGCGGCGCAAAGCGGTGCGCAGTGGGGAATCCGGTTCCTGCCGCTGCTCATCGCGCTGATTCCTTTGCTCTACATGACGCAGGAGCTGACCGTCCGGCTCGGCATTTTTACGGGTGAAGGACACGGCGAACTGATCCGTGCGCGCATTGGCCCCGTTTGGGCGTGGGTCGCGACAGCCGGCCTCGTGATTGCCGTGCTGGGCTCGCTCGTCACCGAATTCACGGGTGTGGCGGGCGTGGGCGAGATGTATGGCGTGCCGCGCGGCATGACGCTTTCCGCAGCCGTCGGCCTGTTGATGTTCGTGATTCTCACGGGCTCGCACAAGCGGGTGGACCGCGTCGCGATGTTTATCGGCGCGTTCGAACTCGCTTTTTTCGTTGTCGCCTGGCATGCCCGGCCCGATCTGCGCGCCATGAGCTACCAGTTGCGCGACATGCCGTTCAGCACGCCGCAGTTCGGGTGGCTCGCGGCGGCGCTCATCGGCGCGACTTTCAATCCGTGGATGCTGTTTTATCAGCAGGCCGCGGTGGCCGATAAAAAGCTGACCACACGCGACTACCGGGCAGCGCGAATCGAAACGGCAGCCGGCGCGGTATTGACACAGCTTTTGACCGCCGCCGTACTCGTTGCGGCCGCAGCCAGATTGTCGGGACCGCATGGGCAGCAGAGCCTGCAAAGCGTGGGCGAAATCAGCAACGCGCTTACCAGTGAATTGGGCCAGCGCGCGGGGCAAATGATCTTCGGCGCCGGGGTGCTCGGCGCTTCGCTCGTGGCGGCCATTATCTGTTCCCTCGCGTTGGCGTGGGGACTGTGCGAAGTGACAGGCCGCAGCCGGTCGCTCGATGGACGCCGGTCGAGATCGCCCTGGTTTTATGGCGTCTATGCGCTCGCCGTTGCATTCAGTGCACTCGTGGTCGAATTCGTTCCGGATCTCGTGTGGCTGAACGTGGCAGCCCAGGTCGTGAACGCCGTCATGCTGCCGCTTGTCATCGGGCTGCTGATCGTTATCAGCGTCAAGGCGCTCCCGCCCGGGCGGCGTCCAACCGGCACCTATCTCAAGTTGCTGTGCGTAACCGCTGCGCTGGTATGCATCGCGGGCTTCGTGGGCGCGATGGCTGGATTCTGGTCTTGATGCCGGCGTGACTTCGGTCGACGCGCAACGCGTAACGCAAAACACGGTATACGCAGCCGCGCATTCAACTTTTGCGCAACACCGTTTGCGCAAAAGCTTTAACGCTCGAGACAAAACCGCCATCGGATCGCAACACCGTGCGTGCCTGAAGCAAACAGAATAAAAACGCCCAGGTTAACGCAGGAAATCATGGCGCTTCAGAACGCGATTGCGTAAGCTGACGCCCGACTTAATCGGATCTGGAGCGTAATTGGCGCTTTCGGTTCGCCTCAGGTCGACGCAGCGCGTCGCCACGATGACACAATGGCCGCGCACGAGGCAAACGATTCGCGACGCGCGGCGATTAACACATCACAGCAGCGTCTCAGCAGCGTCACAGCAGAAATTCGGGCCGAAAAATCACGAACGGGAAAACGCTTGAGCTTCGACGAACACTACCGCCAGCTAAAACTGCCGAACACGGCGTCGCTGACTGAGGTCAAGCGCGCATACCGGCGACTGAGGGCGAAGTACCACCCGGATCGCAACAAGGGGCGCGAAGAGGCGGTCGAGCCGGTGTTCAAGCGCATTCAGGAGGCGTTCGAGGTTCTGACCGGCAAGCGCACGCCGTCCGCATCGGGTCCGGCTGCGTCAGGTTCAGCAGCGGCACAGAACGGAAGTCACGGCAAAGACGCCGCGCCGCGCGAGCGCCGCAGCGCGCCGCCGATGCGCGGCGCGAACTGTCTGGTCGAACTCTTCGTACCGCTCGAAGTTGCGATCGATGGCGGCGAAGTCGACGCGAGCTTCCCCGTAAAGGGACCGTGTCATCCGTGCGAGAAAACGAAAGGGAACCTGCAGTGTGCGCAGTGTCTCGGCACCGGCATGCGGACCTGGCGCAAATCCGAAATCGTTCCGATTCCGGGGGGCGCGTGGGACGGCCAGCGGCTCGTCGTCGAAGGCGGCGGTCATCCCGGAGTCAATGGCGGCCCGGCGGGCGACGCGATTTTCTCGGTTGCGATCGTCTGCGGTTCGGCGTTCAGCCGCAACGGACTGGATCTCGCCCGTGAGTTCGAAGTGGATTTCATGACGGCCACACTCGGCGGCACCATCGAAGCCAACATGCTCGGCCGCACGCTGCAGGTGACGATTCCGCCGAACGCGCAACCGGGAACCGCCATCAGGCTGCCCGGCCTTGGGCTCGCGGATCGTCACGGCACGCGCGGCACCCTGACGCTGCAACTGGTGCTGACGATCCCGGACGCAGCCGCGTTTCTCACCGACGGCGAACGGCAACAACTGCGGGAGATGTTCGACGATGCGAAGCGCCGCGCAGCGCAGGCCATGCCCGCAAGCGTGCAAGATCCGATCCGGGATACGTCGCACCGCGCGCGGCGGCAGTGAAACCGCACGGGTGAAGCACCGTACGTGAAGCGCAGGATACGAAACACAGCATGTGAAACGCAGCACGCAAAGCGCAGCATGTGAAACGCAGCACGTGAAGCACAGCATATGAAACGCAGCACGCAAAGCGCCGCGGCGCATCTCACCGTTGCGCCGCGAGCACGCCCGCTTCCGGCCCCGCGAAAATCGGCTCGCCACTCACAGCGCGCGCGATCAGCGCATCGGCCTCGGTAATCCGGATGCCCTGCGCCTCATACCAGGCTTCGTGATAGTAAGTCGTCCTGTAGCGCTCGCCGCTGTCGCACAGCAGACTCACGATCGCCCCCGATTCGCCCTGCGCCTTCATGCGCCCGGCGAGAAACAGCACGCCGACGAAGTTGGTCCCCGTCGAGCCGCCCACGCGCTTGCCGAGCCGCGCCGCCAGATAGCGCATTGCCGCGAACGACAGCGGATCGGGGACCTTCACCATGGCGTCGATACACGTCGGGATAAACGAGCGCTCGACGCGCGGCCGTCCGATCCCCTCGATGCGCGAGCCGACGTCGAGCGTGAGGCCGCTATCGGGATGTCCCGCGAGCACGCTTTTGAAGTAATCGAAAAACACGGAGTGCTCGGGATCGGCGCACATCACGCGCGTGTTGTGCCGCCGATAGGCGACATACCGGCCGAGCGTCGCAATCGTGCCGCCCGTGCCGCCGCTCGAAACGAGCCACGTCGGCACCGGATACTCTTCGTCGGCCATCTGCTTGAAGATCGATTCGGCGATGTTGTTGTTCGCACGCCAGTCGGTCGCGCGTTCGGCGTAGGTGAACTGGTCCATGAAGTGCCCGCCCGACTCCTGCGCGATGCGGTGCGATTCCACGTAAATCTCGGCGGGATTCGCAACGAGGTGGCAGTGGCCGCCGTAGAACTCGATTTCCTCGATCTTCATGCGCGACGTGCTGGCCGGAATCACGGCGACGAACGGCAGGCCGAGCAGTTGCGCGAAATACGCCTCGGAAATGGCGGTCGAACCGCTCGACGCTTCCACCACGGTGCTCTTTTCGTTGAGCCAGCCGTTACACAGCGCGTAGAGAAAGAGCGAGCGCGCGAGGCGATGCTTGAGGCTGCCGGTCGGGTGACTCGATTCGTCCTTGAGGTAAAAGCGGATGCCCGGGAAGCCGGGCAGATCGAGCGCGATGAGGTGAGTATCGGCGGAGCGGTTGAAGTCGGCGTCGATCTTGCGGATCGCGTCGCGGATCCATTCTTTGTGGGGCATGGAAACTCCCGACTTGAACTGGCAGGACAACCGGCAAGACGATGTGCGGCGCGCCGGAAACATCGTGCGCGCCGCATCGCCATCATGGCACAACGCCGCACGCGCGGGCGCCAAACCATAATCTAGGCGACGCTCCACGGAAGCGGTACCGGCGCGCTGCAATCCGGCGCAGATGTTGGCGTTTTGTAATGTGCCGTTTCGCGCGGCGGCACAAGATAGCCGCTCGGCTCGCCCGCACCGCTTTAACTGCTTTAACTGCACTAACCGCACTAACCGCACTAACCGTATTGACCGGATGACCGGATTCGGACAACGCTTGCAGACAGCATGAGCCCGTCGCGCCGCAAAGACGCCCCGCTGGCTTTGTATAATCGCGCATCCCTTCTTCGTGCCCTGCCCGCTTTCATGCTTAGCTTCGCGCTTGGTTTCCTCGTTTCTTTGCTGGTCACGCTGCTGATCGTGCGGTACGCGCACCTGCATGAAAAATTTTCCGTGGATTCGGATCTCGCGGGCGTGCAGAAATTCCACGCGCGCCCCGTGCCGCGCATTGGCGGCACCGGCATCGTCGCCGGACTCATCGTGGCCGCCGTGCAGTTGCATGGCGCCTATCCGGCCGTTTCGGGCGGCATCCTCGGCATCACCGCTTGCGGCATTCCCGCGTTCGCGTCGGGCCTGACCGAAGACCTCACGAAGCGCGTTTCGCCGCTTGCTCGCCTCATCTGCACGATGGCTGCCGCCGCGCTCGCCTGGTTCCTGCTCGGCATCGCGGTCACGCGCATCAGCGTGCCGCCGCTCGATTTCCTGCTCTCCTACGCGCCGGTTTCGTTCGTGGTCACGGTGCTCGCGGTCGCCGCGCTCGCCAATGCGGTCAATATCATCGACGGCTTCAACGGCCTCGCCTCGATGGTCGCGTTCATGATGTTCGCCTCGCTCGCCTACGTGGCCTTCCAGGTCCACGATCCGGTCGTGCTCTCCGCGTCGCTCATCATGATGGGCGCGGTCATGGGCTTCTTCATCTGGAACTTCCCCGCCGGGCTGATCTTCCTCGGCGACGGCGGCGCGTACTTCATCGGCTTCATGCTCGCCGAGCTGTCGATCCTGCTCGTGATGCGCAACCGCGACGTGTCGGCCTGGTATCCCGTGCTGCTCTTCATGTACCCGATCTTCGAGACCTGCTTCTCGATCTACCGGAAGAAGTTCGTGCGCGGCATGTCGCCGGGCATTCCCGATGGCGTGCACCTGCACATGCTCGTCTACAAGCGGCTGATGCGCTGGGCCGTGGGCGCACGCACCGCACACGAACTCACGCGCCGCAACTCGCTCACGTCGCCCTACCTGTGGCTGCTGTGCCTGCTCGCAGTCATCCCCGCGACGCTTTTCTGGCGCCACACGCTCCATCTGTTCTGCTTCGTGGTGGTGTTCGCGATCACCTACGTCTGGCTCTACGTGAGCATCGTGCGCTTTCGCTCGCCGAAGTGGCTCGTCGTGCGCAAGTCGCATCGGCGCGGCTGAAGCACCCCGGCGACACGCCTCGCGCGGCACGGGTACAGCACAGGTACAGCACGGGTACAATCGGCGCAGCGGCTGGCGCGCGCTTTGCCTCACGGGCTGGCGCGATGCACGCCGCTTCGCATCGTCACTGGGGAACAAGCACAACAGGAGAACCGACATGAGCCGTTATCTTGGGTTTGCGCTTCTACTCTTCACCGTCGCGCTGGCTGCCTGCAATACCATCGCCGGCGCAGGCCAGGACCTCTCGAAAGGCGGTCAGGCCATCACGAACGAGGCCGAGAAAGTGAAGTAATGCGAGTGAAATAACGCGGCCCGTTGGCCGCCGTCGCCGGCGGCGGCATCTTCCGCACCCGGCGATGCGCATTCAAGCCGGTTCAAATCGATTTAAAGCAATTCAAGTTGATGCAAGCCGGTTCGTATCGATCTGGCTCGCGCTGCGCGCGCGCAACTGCGCGACTTCCTCCTCCAGCGCGTGCACGCGTTGCGCGCGCTGCGCCACTTCTGTTTCAAGCGCCTGAATCCGCGCATCGCGCTCCGAAAGCGCCGCCTGCACATCTGCCGCATCGATGCGTTGCGGGATGTGCTGCGAGCAGTTCCGATCCCACGCCTCGACCGTGAAAAGAATCGCGCGCTCCGGCAGCGCCGCGTAGCCTTGCGGCATCAACCTGCCAATCAGTTCGCGATCCTCGACGGCGCGCGCCGTGCCCCAGATCTTCACGCGTCGGCGGCGCGCATAGTCCATCAGGAACAGATGCGCGCGCGGGTTGTCCGCGAGATTGCCGAGCGTGATGTACTGGCGGTTGCCCCTGAAATCGGCGAATGCGATCGTGCGCTCATCGAGCACCTGCAGGAAGCCAGCCGGGCCGCCGCGATGCTGGATATACGGCTGGCCCCCGGCATTCGCGGTGGCGAGAAACACGCTCGTCTGCGCTTCGATGAAGGTTTTCAGCACGGGCGGAATGGCGGCGGGCCAGCCGCCCTCCGACTCGACGTGCGCATAGATCTCGCGCGAGCCCAGACGCTGCTGCATGGCCTTTACGCTGGTCGTGAAGACGGCATCGCCTGGAAAGTGACGGACAGCGGAGGTCATCGCGTGCTCCTTCGGTTCTGACCGGTTGGAATCTGCAGCGTAGCCCCTCCCACCGCGAAAGATAATCCGTCAAAGCCGGGAATCATCCTCCTGGTTTTCGGGAGGCCTGCCCGAAGGGCCCGCAGCGAGCGTCCGCACCTTCCTGAACGCGCTAGACCCGATCGCGCTACCCTTTAAATTCGCGCAGCGGCGCGTGTTCACGGAACACGCAAGCGAGCCGAGGCTGGGAGGGAAACATGTCGAAAACGATCTGGATCGTCGTCGCCAACCGCGTGACGGCGCGCATTTTCGCGGCGGACAATCCGCTCGGCGCAATCGATGAGGTCGAGACGCTGCTGCACCCCGAAAGCCGCGTACCCGAGCAGAGCCTCGTGAGCGACAAGCCGGGCCGCACGACCGACCGCGCGGGCCCGGGCCGCCAATCGAGCGATCCCGACACGACACAGCACGCGCGCGAAGCCGCCCTGTTCGCCGCCCAGATCGCGGCGACGCTCGCGCGGGCACGTACTGAAGCGCGCTACGGGACGCTCGTGATCGCGGCGCCGCCCGGCTTTCTCGGCGTGCTGCGCAAGGCGCTCGATGCGCAGACTCAGAACACCGTGACGCTCGAACTCGACAAGGATCTCGCACACCTCGACGCGCGCGCCTTGCGCGCACGCCTGCCCGAGCGGCTCGTGCGCAGCGAAACCTGAGAAACCTGATAGACCGGCAGACCGGCAGACCGGCAGACCGGCAGACCGGCCAGCAGGATCGGCGGCGGCGCGCATCCACGACCGATGCCGCCGCACGGGCCATCGTGCGTTCACACCGTCACGTCACGTCAGGTCATCTCGATCACGACACGTCCGCGCGTGCCGCCCGCCACGGCCTCGTAAGCCTTGCGCGCACGTTCGAGCGGGAACCGCAGCGCGACGACCGGCGCTTCGAAGTGACCCGCGTCGAACGCTTCGGCGATGGCCGCCATCATCGGCGCAGAATCCGCGACGCCGAGCTTCGCGCTGTCCGCCCCGAAAAGCTGCGTCTCGTTGTGATAGAAGTCGATCAGGTCGAACTCCACGCGGCGCTTGCCGGTCGCGCTGATCTCGATCACGCGCGCGCGCCGCTTCGCAAGTGACAGCGCAAGCTCGAACGCGACGCCGCCCACCGCGTCGTAGACCACCTCCGCGCCCGCGCCGCCGGTCAGTTCCCGCACGCGCGCCGTGGCGCCGTCATCGAGCGGCACGAACGCGTCGATGATGCGCGCCGCGGGCGAATCGGGGTGCGGCGCTTCGCGCCCGATGCCGATCACGCGCGCGCCGCGAGCATGCGCGATCTGCGCAACGGCGCCGCCCACCCCGCCCGAAATGCCGATCACCGCGACCGTCTCGCCCAGGGCGACACGCGCGTAGTCGACAGCGCCCAGCCACGCCACGACAAAGTTCACGCCGATGGACGCCGCTTGCGCGTGGCTCAACGACGCCGGCTTGCGCGCGAGCGCGGCCACCGGAATCTCGATGAACCCGGCGTGCGTGCCGTCGCGCGTGAAGCCGATGTCGCCGCCCGTGCCCCAGACCTCGGCGCCCATCCAGTCGTCGGGGCCCGCCGTGACGACGCCGCTGAAATCGCGCCCCGGCACGCGCGGCAGGACCGTGTGTTCAAAATGGCCGGACACGTTCTTCACATCGCTCGGATTCACCGATGCCGCGAGCACGCGCACGAGCGCATTGCCCGCGGCCGGGACGGGCGTGGGCAGATCGACGTATTCGAGCACGTCCGGCTGGCCGAAGGACTTGAACTGGATGGCTTTCATGGCACGACTCCTCGAGGGCGGATTGCACGCCGCGGCGACGCACTCGCATGTGCGTCGAACTGCAGCGTCGATCTGCAACGAAGTCTAAACGGAGTGCAGCGAGCCGTGCGGGCAGGCTGCCCTCGCGTGCCGGGCCGGCGGGGCAAAAGCGCGCGCAGCCGCGTTGCATGCAACGGAGCGGACTTCAGATCTAGCGATGTGGATTTGTACCTGCGCCGCCGCCAGGGCCAAATTGAGCAACATATTAGAAATATATATAATGTTCGCCGACAAAGTACTCTGTGATCGATCCGTGCAACGAAAGCCCCCCCAGCTCACACCCGACGCCCTCGGCGCCCTGCGCGAATCCGCCGGGAAATGCTGCGCGCTCCTGAAGGCGCTCGCACACGAAGACCGTCTGGTCCTGCTCTGCCAGCTCATCGAAGGCGAGCGCAATGTCGGCGAGCTGGAAGCGCTCGTCGGCGTGCATCAGCCGAGCCTCTCGCAGCACCTCGGCGTGCTGCGCGAAGAAGGCCTCGTGCAGACGCGCCGGGAAGGCAAATACATCTACTACAGCCTCGCCGGCTCCGACATCATCCGCATCATGCAAACACTCTCCGACCTCTATTGCAGTCCGCCCAAGGGGAATTCATGAATTTCAGTCTCGATCTGGCACACTTCACACCAGTCGCCTCGCTCACGGGCGGTTTGCTGATCGGCGCCGCCGCCGTGCTGCTCGTGCTCGGCAACGGGCGCGTGGCGGGCATCAGCGGCATCGTCGGCGGACTCCTGAACGCCGTGCGCGGCGAGCGCGCGTGGCGGGCGGCCTTCATCGCCGGACTCATCGCCGCGCCCTGGCTCTGGCGGCTCGCCGCCCCGCTGCCCGCGCCCGTGATCGAATCGACGCCCGTCACGCTCATCGCCGCAGGCCTCCTGGTCGGCGTCGGCACGCGCTACGGCTCGGGCTGTACGAGCGGCCACGGCGTGTGCGGTCTTTCGCGCGGCTCGCTGCGCTCGCTCGTCGCGACCGGCAGCTTCATGGCCGCCGGTTTCGTCACGGTCTTCGTGGTGCGCCACCTGATTGGAGGTTGAAATGAAGGTCGTCAACGCATTCGTCAGCGGCCTCGTGTTCGGCGTCGGCCTGATCCTCTCCGGCATGGCGAACCCGGCCAAGGTGCTGGGTTTTCTGGATCTGGCCGGTCACTGGGATCCGTCGCTCGCCTTCGTGATGGCGGGCGCGATCGCGCTCGGCGCGCTCGGCTATCGTTTCGCGCGCACGCGCCGCACGAGCGTGCTCGGCGCGCCGATGCACCTGCCCACGGCCACGCGCGTCGATTTCCGCCTCGTCGGCGGCAGTCTGCTGTTCGGCGCCGGCTGGGGACTCGCGGGCTTCTGTCCGGGCCCCGCGCTCGTCAACGTGGGCAGCGGCCAGCCCGGCGCGTGGCTCTTCGTGGCCGCCATGCTCGCCGGGATGGCGCTCTACACTGTCCTCGAACGCCGTCGTCACCGACCCTGATCAGGAGTCTTCCCCATCATGCAAATCGTCCCGCACAGCGACCGGTTCGCCAGCGCCGACCAGATCACCCCCGACGACGTCGCCCGCATTGCCGGCGCAGGCTACCGTTCGATCATCTGCACCCGCCCGGACGGCGAAAGCGGCGCGGATCAGCCCACGTCGCAGGATCTGCGCACCGCCGCGGCGAAGCACGGCCTGCAGTTCGCCTATTTGCCGGTGAAGCCGGGACAGATCACGGCGAGCGACGCCGAACGCTTCGCACAACTGCTCGACGATTTGCCCGACCCGATTCTCGCGTACTGCCGCAGCGGCAACCGTGCGACGACGCTTTATCAGCTCGCCGCCTCGCCAGCCGCCGCGCAGGCGCCGAGTGCGCCGGCCGTCCTGCCCGCATGCGACTGGGACGGCGCGGGATTCGACATCGTCGTGATCGGCGGGGGCTTCGCGGGCATCGCCGTCACGGCGAGCCTGCTGCGCCGCCAGCCCTACCTGAATATCGCGATCGTCGAGCCGGCCGACCATCACGACTATCAGCCGGCCTGGACGCTCGTTGGCGGCGGGGTCTACGACGCGAAGAAGACACGTCGTCCGATGGCAAGCGTGATTCCCGAGGGCGTGAAATGGATCCGCGCGGCGGCGACGCGCGTCGAGCCGCACAACAACCTCGTGCGCCTCGACAACGGCGAGACCGTCGCCTACCGCGACCTCATCGTCACGCCGGGGCTGCGGCTCGCGTGGGAGCGCATTCCGGGGCTCGAGGCAACACTCGGCAAGCATGGCGTCACATCGAACTACTGCTACGACCTCGCGCCCTATACGTGGCAGCTCGTCGAGCAGATGAAGGCGGGCACCGCGCTCTTCACGCAGCCCGTCATGCCGATCAAGTGCGCGGGCGCGCCGCAAAAGGCGATGTACCTCGCGTGCGACTACTGGCGGCGCACCGGCGTGCTGTCGAAGGTCAACGTCGAGTTCAATCTCGCGGGCGCGGTTCTCTTCGGCGTCGCGGTCTTCGTGCCGCCGCTCATGAAATACGTGGAGCGCTACAACGCGAAGCTCGCGTTCTCGTCGAATCTGGTGGCCATCGACGGCCCGTCGCGCACGGCGACGTTCGAGACGAAGGACGCGAGCGGCAAGGTCGCGCGCGTCGAGAAGCGTTTCGACATGATCCACGTGGTGCCGCCGCAGGTGCCGCCCGATTTCATCCGCGACAGCGAACTCGCCGATGATGGCGGCTGGTGCGAAGTCGATCACGCGACGCTGCAGCATCCGCGCTTTTCGAATGTGTTCTCACTCGGCGACGTGTGCTCCGCGCCGAACGCGAAGACGGGCGCGGCGGCACGCAAGCAGGCCGTAATCGTCGCCGAGAACCTGCTCGCCGCGCGCGGCGGCAAGCCGCTCGCGTACCGCTACGACGGCTATGGCGCGTGCCCGCTCACGGTCGAGCGCGGCAAGGTCGTGCTGGCCGAATTCGGCTACGGCGGCAAGCTGCTGCCCACGTTCCCGCTGAACCCGACGCGCGCGAGCCGGCTCATGTGGTTCCTCAAGGCCGCCGTGCTGCCGCGCTTCTACTGGTTCGGCGTGCTCAAGGGCCGCGAGTGGCTCACGCGGGCTGGACGGGATTAACGTGGCACAAACGTCGGCCAAACGTGGGCCAAACGTGGGATTAGCGCCGGACTGACACGCGCAAAACGTTAAACGCGCCGCCGGGTCATCGGCGGCGCGCGGTTCAAACCGTCACTTGCTGGATTCGTGATGGACGTCCGGGGCGCGCACCCAGGCGCTGCAGCGCCAAACTTACCCTTCGAAATCGAGTCCGCCGATCAGCACTTCCGGCTCGTTTTGCGTGCACGAAGCGAAATCCACGAAACGGGCCGACTCCCACGACGCCATCTTGCGCACCGTCGCCTCCAGGTAGTGCTCGAAACGCGCTTCGCCGCCAGGCTCCATCAGACGCTCGATTTCGTCGACATCCCACGTCAGCGAGACGTTCAGCGCATACGGATAGACATGCCGGGGCCCGTGCGTCGCGCCGACAAGGCGCACACGCGTGGGATGCCCGCGCCCTTCGCGCGGCACGACCTCCACCCGCACCGCCGGGCCGAACTGGCTCGCAAGCTTCGCCGCGATACGCGGGGCGAACTCCACCTCGAAGCGGTGGGCAACCTCATGGCTCATGCGTGACTCACTCCACGGATCGTTCCGGCCGGGACGGTCGTCACCGGCACGCTGGCGCGCTGGTACGACGGTACATCGGCACGACGGCGCGCAGCCGCAGCCGCGCACGCCAAAGGACGCGGCCTGCGGTTACGCGTCATCGCGAAGCCCGTCGCCAGTCGCCAGTCGCCAGTCGCCAGTCGCCAGTCGTCCGAACATGCTACCGCGCCATAACGGGGAGAGCCACTCTCAGGGCTGCTGTCGGTGCGACGCTTACGCGCAAGCTGGAGATCAGGGCGCGCCGCGCACCTGACGCGTGGCCACGGAGCGGCGCAGCCCTTCGAGCGAATAGAGCGCGAGCGCAACCCAGATCGCGCCATAACCCACCGCGCTCACCGCGCCGAACGGCTCGCGATACACGAGCACGCCAGTGAGCAGTTGCAGCGTGGGCGTGACGTACTGGATGAGTCCGAGCGTCGAGAGCGGGATGCGCCGCGCCGCCGCGCCGAACAGAAGCAGTGGAATGGCGGTCACCGGACCGGCGGCGGCCAGCAGCAGTTGCAGCGGCAGCGAGGCATGCATGAAGTGGCTCGCGCCGCTTACGCCGAGCATCGTCAGATAGATCAGCGCGACGGGAAAGAGCAATAGCGTTTCGAGGACGAGGCCTTCGAGCGCGCCCAGTTGGGCGGTCTTGCGCAGCAGCCCATAGCCGCCGAAGCTCAAGGCGAGTGCGAAGCTGATCCACGGCAGCGCGCCGTTCTGCCAGGTGAGCCACGCGACGCCGGCGGTGGCGATGCCGACGGCCGTCCACTGCACCGGCCGCAGCCGTTCGTGGAGAAACGCATAGCCGAACAGCACGTTGATGAGCGGATTGATGAAGTAGCCGAGGCTTGCTTCGACGATGTGTCCGGCATTGACGGCCCAGATATAGGTGCCCCAGTTTGCCGAGAGCAGCACGGCGCTCGCCGCAAAACGGCCGACGAGGCGCCGGTCGTGCAGCACCGGCCCGAGCCAGCGCCAGTGATGGCGCACGAGCAGCACGGCGAGCACGAAGAGCAGCGACCACGCCATGCGGTGCGCAAGCATTTCGAGTGCGGGAATCTGATGCAGCGTCTTGAAGTAGACGGGAAAGAGGCCCCAGATGACGAAGGCGAAAAAAGCGTAGAGGATGCCGGGATTCATGATTTTCCGTGACGGGGCACGCGGCTTCACAGCCGCTTTGTAGTCGCTTCACAGCCGCTTCACAGCCGCTTCACAGCCGATGCATAGCCGCTTGGCCGCTGGCTTTGCCCTGATTTTTTGCTGGTTTCGTCCTGAATTGCCCGGCTCAAGCGCGGAAAAACGCGCCGGCGGCAGCGCGCGCAAGCGGATCGCAGCGCGCCTCGAAACGCGATTCGCGACGAACCCGGATTCGTTTAACGCTGCACCGATCTGCCGGTTTTGCGACAATAGCCGATTTTCGCCGCCCGACTTTGCCGCTGTCCACCGGAAGGTGCATCGAGTGGCGCATATACGATCGTTGCGATCGTTGTGCATCCGTCGTGGCGGACGGCAACTCTGACCCGGCCCGGTGCGCAAGCGATGTCTCTACCTCATATCGACCCGCTGTATTCGCTTTCCGGCCTGTTCGTCGGCTTTCTGGTCGGGCTGACCGGCGTGGGCGGCGGCTCGCTGATGACGCCGATCCTCGTGCTGCTGTTCGGCGTTCACCCGGCGACGGCCGTCGGCACGGACCTGCTCTACGCAGCCGCCAGCAAGTCGGTCGGCACGCTCGTGCACGGGTTCAAGAAAACGGTGGACTGGGGCGTCACGCTGCGCCTCGCGACCGGCAGCGTGCCGGCCACCACGATCACGCTGATCCTGCTGCACCGCTATGGCATGGACACGCCGCGCGCCGGTCATCTGATCCAGCTGGTGCTCGGCATCGCGCTGCTGGTCACCGCCACCGCACTGATCTTCCGGAAGCAGCTCACGGCCTTCGCGATGCGCCACCGCCACGCGCCGGGCGAGGCGCGCACGCTGTTGCTGACCGTGCTCACGGGGGCCGTGCTCGGCGTGCTCGTATCGCTCACTTCTGTCGGGGCTGGTGCGATCGGCGTGACGGTGCTGCTGCTGCTCTATCCTGCGTTGCCGACCGTGCGCATCGTCGGCTCGGACGTCGCGCACGCCGTGCCGCTCACGTTGCTCGCGGGCGCCGGCCACTGGCTGCTCGGTTCGATCGACTGGTCGATGCTGGTTTCGCTCCTGTGCGGCTCGCTGCCGGGCGTCGTGGCGGGCAGCCTGCTCTCCGCGCGCGCGCCCGAACGGCTGCTGCGCATGCTGCTCGCGGCAACGCTCTCGATCGTCGGCGTGCGCCTCGTCATGGCCTGAGCCAGTCGCCCGAGGCCCGGCGCTGCGGCGATCCGCTTACATCCGCCGCTTACATCCCTATCAATCCGCTCACGCGTGCGGCGCAAGACGGAAAAAGCGGCCGTTCAGATCGACCTCGAACTGGCGCAGCCATTGCCCGCGCGAGTCGACGCGGTAAGCCTGGGCCCACGCGCCGCGGCGCACGACCAGCAATTCGCTATGCGCGGGATCGTCGGGATCGGCCTGGCCGCTGATGTCGAAGTGAATAGGCGTGAAGCCGTGCCGGGCGCAGGCAAGCTCGAAGGCGGCGCGGTCGTCGAGCGGCAGATCGGTGTAGGTGCGGATGGCCATGTCAGTAGTCCGGCAGTGGGGCCGAAGGCGGCCTCGGGTTCTTGCACAGCACCCTTAAGGTATACGCCGTTTCCGCAGGAATCTGTGTGTCAATCCGCACGCGCGGTGCGCGATGCAGACAAAAAAACGGGCTGCAGCCATGCGCCGCAGCCCGTTCGTCCTGCTGCCGCACTCCATCCCGCGAGCGCGACAACCGTTATTGCTGAACCACGGTGAGCTTGTTCGTCACCGAGGTCACGCCTGCCACGCCCTGCGCGACCTGCCCCGCCTGATCGACCTGCCCCTGACTCGGCACCGAACCGGTCAGCGTGACAGCGCCGCCACGCGCGCGCACGGCGATATTCGAGACATTGAGGCCCTGGGCGCGCGCGAGCGCGTGGCGCACCTGGAAACCCAGCTTGCGATCCACCCGCCTCGCCGCCCTGGCCGGCTTGGCCGGCGCCGTCGCCGCGGCGGCGGGCGAAGCGCTCTGCGCCGAGTTGTCCTGCGCATACGCGCTGCATGCCACCGACACGCACACCGCCATCCCCAGCACCTTCAGCAAATCGACCGATTTCATGTTCCCTCCTCGTTGCTCTGGATAGGACCGCCTGCCGATGCCGCCGGACGACACAAGGGTCGCCGGTCGGTCGCGGTGTGGCGGCTTCGTTACGACTTCCGCCAGCGCGTCCGGCACGCGCGCGGCGCGGGCGGACTGCCGTGGTCTGGACACGACGTGCGAGAGACAAGGATGAGAGACGCGCGCAAGGCCGCGCCCCTTAAAGGCGCCACGATCCGCCCGCTGCGGCGTGCCTGCGTCTGAGTCTGGATTGCGCCTGTCGCCGGTCCTGGCGAGCGCGGGCTGGCAAGGTGAGCCAGTCCCGCAGTCAGCGTGACGGCGCGGCGCGCTTTTATGTGCCTGTACGTGCTGGTACGTACCTGTACGTTTACCGCGGCGGCGAAAATCAATTTAGCCTGGCCGGACACCAAGCGCAAAGAATTTAACGAGACAGCCCACGGCGGCCCGGCCGCGGCCCCACGACGCGCGCAGCGGCCCGAGCCCGAGCGCCGCCACGGCCAATCTCATGTACCATCGGCTGTCAGACTCGCAGTCGGACGCACAGTCGGACCCGGCGCTCGCGCCGCCCACCCACCACCGAACTCAGAGGCACGCCTTTCCCCGATGAAGCAACGCACCGGCCGCAAACCTCCTCGCCGTCTCGTCGCGCGATTCGTAGCGATTTCGTGGCGCGACCTGGCGGTATCGTTCGGTCCGATCCTGCTCGTGAGCATCGCCGCCATCTGGGTCGCCGTGCGGCTCATCCAGCCCGCGCCGCCCCGAACGCTCACGATCAGCGCGGGACCGCAGGGCAGCACCTTCTGGAACGCCGCACAGCAGTACAAGACGATCCTCGCGCGCAACGGCATCACGCTGGACGTACTCGAATCGCAAGGCTCGGTGCAGAACCTTCAGCGTCTCGCCGATCCGAAATCGACGGTCGACGTCGCGTTCGTGCAGGACGGCCTCGCGACCAAGACGGGCAAGGCGCCCGCGGGGCTCGTATCGCTTGGCAGCGTGTCGTATGTGCCGCTCGCCGTGTTCTATCACGGGCCGGTCGTGACGCGCCTCTCGAAGTTCGAAGGCCAGCGTCTTGCCATCGGCCAGGAAGGCAGCGGCACGCGCGAACTGGCGCTCGCGCTCCTGAAGGCCAACGGCATCGAGCCGGGCGGCGCGACCACGCTGCTGCCGCTTTCGGGCGACGACGCGGCCCGCGCGCTGGTCAAAGGCGAGATCGACGCGGCGTTCCTCACGGGCGACTCGGCGCAGCCGCCGGTGATGGCGCGCCTCGTGCACATGCCCGGCGTGCATTTCTTCGACTTCACCCAGGCCGATGCCTACGCACGGCGCTTCGCCTATCTCACGGCGCTCACGATCCCGATGGGCGCGTTCGATTTCGGCCACAACCTGCCGCCCGCGCCGATCCGCATCATCGCTCCGACTGTCGAACTGATCGCCCGCGACTCCCTGCATCCGGCGCTGTCCGACCTGCTGATCGAGGCGGCAAAGGAAGTGCACGGCGGCACGACGCTCCTGCAGAAAGCGGGCGAATTCCCCGCGCCGCGCTCGCACGACTTCCCGATCAGCGACGACGCCGCGCGCTACTACAAGTCGGGCAAGAGCTTCCTCTACCGCATGATGCCGTTCTGGCTCGCGAGCCTCGCCGACCGCCTGATCGTGCTGCTCGTGCCGATCATCGTCGTGCTGATTCCGGGCTTGCGGCTCGTGCCGTCGCTCTATGCGTGGCGGGTCAAATCGCGGATCTACCGCTGGTACGGCTCGCTCATCGCGCTGGAGCGGGCCTCGATGAACGACCCGACGTCCGCCGAGCGCCACGCGCTCGTGCGCCAGGTCGACGCGATCGAAGATTCGGTGAACGCCATGAAGATGCCGCTCTCCTACGCGGACCAGTTCTACGTGCTGCGCGAGCACATCGGCTTCGTGCGCGCACGGTTGGCGCACGCGCGCACGCGCAGAAGCGAGCGCGATGAAGCTGCGGCAGACGGGGAACCCGGCGAACACGGCGGCGAGGCGGCGCAGTCCGCCAGCGGGCACGCCGGCGCGGGCAGCCCGGAGTGACACCGATGGCGCACGCCGCGAGGCTCGCGCAAGATCGGGCATCGGCACCCGGCTGTGCAGTTGACCACGCACCCGCCCCGCACCCGCATGCAGGCAACAACACAATCGAAACGACGGGCCGCTCACCAGGCGGCCCGCATGAAAAACAGATCGGGAGGAACAGCATGATCAGCGGCATCGACGCCAACCAGCCGACGTGGTTCTACGACTTCGTGTCGCCCTTCTCGTACCTGCTGCTCGAGCAGTACGACAGGTGGCCGGGGATCGACTTCGAACCGCGTCCGGTGCTGCTATCCGACCTGTACCGCCACTGGGGCCAGCCGCTCGGCTATCGCATTGGCGCGAAGCGCGTCTTCACGTACCGTCATGCGCTCTTTCGCGCGGAACAGCTCGGCATTCCGTTCAAGATGCCGCCCGCGCATCCGTTCGATCCGGTCAAGCCGCTGCTGCTCGCCATCGCGGGGGGCGCGGACATCACGTTCGTGCGCGAGATCTTCCGTTTCATCTGGCGCGATGGCCGAGACCCGTCGACCGACGAAGGCTTCGAGCAGTTGTGCGCGCACGTGGGGATCGCGCACGGCGAAGCGCTGATCGAGCAGGAAGCCGTGCGGGTCCAGTTGCGCCGCAACACCAACGACGCCATTGCGCTCGGCGTGTTCGGCGTGCCGACTTTCTTGATGAACAAGCAACTGTTCTGGGGCGAAGACGCCCTGCCGATGGTGCTCTACTGCGCGCGCTCGCCAAGCTGGCTCGAGTCGCGCGAGGTCGAGCGCATCAGCGCGCTGCCGTCGGGACTCGTGAACGCCGACGCAGCCTGATGTCCTGAGGACCGGCACGGCGCGGCGCAGCGCTCGGGGCCGTCCTGCTGCACGAACCGGTTGATGTGCATCTGCACAAAAACCGGTTCCGTGGGAGAATCACGCCTCGCCTTCTTTCACGCGCTACTGACGCGGTACTCACGCGATATTCGCCGTCTTCCACCCGCATTTTTCCCCATGTCCGCTGACACGGCGCCTGAGCGCAGCACATTCGCCGCGACCCTGCAGATCATTCCGGTCGTCTTTTTCACCTTCCTCTGCTACCTCACCATCGGCATTCCGCTCGCGGTGCTGCCGGGCTTCGTGCACACCGACCTCGGATTCAGCACCATCGTGGCGGGCGGCGCCATCAGCGTGCAATATTTCGCGACGCTCGCCTCGCGCGCGCTCGCGGGACGCTCGGCCGA
Source organism: Paraburkholderia sp. (assembly GCF_024281035.1). Taxonomy (GTDB): domain Bacteria; phylum Pseudomonadota; class Gammaproteobacteria; order Burkholderiales; family Burkholderiaceae; genus Paraburkholderia. The sequence goes on along the minus strand of NZ_JAMXLH010000043.1, from coordinate 14,198 downwards.
CACGATCGGCCCGAAACGCACCGTCGCCCTCGGCCTGATCGGCTGCGGCGCAAGCGGCGTGCTGCTCCTGCTCGCGACGCTCGTCGCCCACTGGCCCGCGCTCTCGCTCGGGCTGCTCGTCGTGAGCCGTCTCGTGCTCGGCTGCGGCGAAAGCCTGTGCGGCACGGGCGCGATCCTCTGGGGCATCGGCCGCGTCGGCGCGACGCACAACGCCCGCGTGATCTCCTGGAACGGCATCGCCACCTACGGCGCGCTCGCACTCGGCGCACCGCTCGGCGTCGCGTTCGCGCATTACGTCGGCTACTGGACGCTCGGCGTCGCCGTCATCGCGCTCGCCGCGCTCGGCTACTGGCTCGCGAAGCCCGTCCCGGCCGTGCCCGTCGTCCACGGCGAACGCATGTCGTATCGCAGCGTGTTCACGCGTGTGCTCCCGCACGGCCTGGGCCTTGCACTCGGCTCCGCGGGCTTCGGCTCGATCGCCACGTTCATCACGCTCTACTACGCCGCGCAGCACTGGCCCAACGCCGCATTCACGCTGACCGTGTTCGGCCTCATGTTCATCGGCGCCCGCCTCCTCTTCGCCCACACGATCAAGCGATTCGGCGGCTTTCGCGTCGCCATCGTCTCGTTCTCGTGCGAGTGCGCCGGTCTGCTGCTGCTATGGCTCGCACCCGTGCCGGGCATCGCGCTCGCGGGCGCAGCGCTCACGGGCTTCGGCTTTGCGCTCGTGTTCCCCGCGCTGGGCGTCGAGGCCGTGGGACTCGTGCCCGCCGCGAGCCGCGGCGCCGCCCTCTCGGCCTATTCGGTGTTCCTCGATCTGTCGCTCGGCATCACCGGCCCGCTCGCGGGTTATGTGGCGAACCGCTTCGGCTTCGGTTCGGTGTTCCTGTTCGCGGCCTTCGCGGCGGCAGCCGCCGTCGCGCTCTCCGTGTCGCTGCACCGGCGCAGCCTGCGCGCAGCGCCGGCTGCCAGCGCAACCGCGCCAACGGCCGAATAGGCCCGCTATTCGCGCCGAAATATTTCGAGTAGGAGTCCACGCGAATCGCATTCTTCGGCGCGAGCGCCGAGCGCGAGACGAAGGCGAGACGAAGTTGTCGGCGAACGTGCCGTACACGTCGTCGATCAGGATGATGACATCGAGCTCGTCATCGTCGAGTTCGCGTGGAGTTCGCGTTGTGTTCGGGGATCTCGATGTACGGCGTGAAGCGCGACATGCACGCCTCATCAACTGCACGACCGGTGCCTACACGCCGCCCGCATACTGCACGGTGACGGCTTCGGCAGCGTCACTCACGCCACACAGCGCGCGCAGCAGCGGCGCTTCGCGCTCGTCCACCTCGACCGGCAGACATTCCGCGCCCGCCCACGCCAGATAGCGCGCCCGGTGCTGTCCGTTGTGAAACGCCACGACCCCCACGTGCGCGAGCCGCAGCCAGCCCGCGAGGCCGGTTGCGCGGCGCATCGAGACCGTCACATACGGCATCTGCGGCACACGCTCGTTGTGCGGGTCGAGAAATTCGCGGATTCCGCGCACCTTGCCCGCATGCCAGTCGCCCACGGGCCGCAGCACGTAGTCGGTGTCGTCGCGGTCGGCGCACTGGAGCAGCCTGTGGAGATCGACGATCACCACCTCGTGGCGCGGGCCGTCCGCCGTGAAGACGCGCTGGAGGCAGACATGATCGTAAGCATGATGAGCAGGCAGCGGCACGACCCACAGCGATGCGGAAACAGACGGCGGCGAGAGAGTGGAAGCGGGCGCGAACATGGGCAGCGACTGCATGCAAAAGAGGGAACGGCTTCCCGAGCTAAAAGTGGCCTACGCTACGGGTGAATCATGACTTTCGTGTGACCTGAATGTGACCTGAAGCGGTTGCACGCAATCAAGGAAACCCGCCATGCAAATCGAAAGGTTCGGCGCCGATTCCGGCACTGAAGTGCGTATCGAAGCGAACGGCCCCGTCGCGACCATCGTGCTCGACCGTCCCGCGCGGCGCAACGCCATCGACAGGCCAACGGCGAACGCACTCGCCAGCGCCTTCACGCGTTTCGAAACGAATCCGCAATGGCGCGCCGCAGTGTTGTTCGGCGCCGGCGGAACGTTCTGCGCGGGCGCGGACCTGACTGCGCTTGGCGACGAGAACCGCCGCAACGAAATCCATGCCGATGGCAGCGGGCCCGGCCCGCTCGGCCCGACACGCATGACGCTCAGCAAGCCGGTGATCGCCGCAATCACAGGATACGCCGTCGCAGGCGGACTTGAACTCGCCTTGTGGTGCGATCTTCGCGTCGTGGAGGAAGACGCGGTGCTCGGCGTGTTTTGCCGCCGCGTGGGCGTGCCGCTGATCGACGGCGGCACCGTGCGGCTGCCGCGGTTGATCGGCCTCTCGCGTGCGCTCGATCTGATCCTCACGGGCCGTCCCGTCGACGCGCATGAAGCACTCGCGTTCGGTCTTGCGAACCGGGTCGTCGCGCACGGCGAGGCCCGCGCGCAAGCCGAACAACTGGCCGCGCAAATCGCGGCATTTCCGCAGGCGGCGCTGCTCGCCGATCGCCGCTCGGCGCTCGATTACAGTCCGCTTGACGACATGGCCGACGCATTGCGCCGCGAAGGCGCGGCAGGTTATCGCGCGGTGCTCGACGAAGGACTCGCGGGCGCCGAATTATTCGCATTGGGTAAAGGTCGTCACGGCAGCGCATTCGATAGCTGATTCGGGTTGAAGGCGCCCGCGCGACCCACTAGATTGAAACGAGGATGACGTCGCCCACGCTGCGCCGCTCCGCTCTTGCGCATCGAGCGCAATACCGCACGATACGGCGGCATTCCTCTAATGAACCGCACTATCGCGCGCTCTTGAATCGGCATCACGGGGGAGTCCATGCCGACCGATCGACTTATCCGGTTCGCCGATTACGAACTCGACGTCGAACGCTATCAATTGCGACGCGCGGGCCAGCAGATCCGGCTCGAACGCCTGCCGATGGATCTGCTGATCATGCTGGCGTCGCGCCATGGCGAACTCGTCGCGCGCACGGATATCGTCGACCGTCTGTGGGGCGGCAGCCTGTTTCGCGACACCGAAAACGGCATTAATACGGCGATCCGCAAGATCCGCATCGCACTCGAAGAAGACCCGGCGCAGCCGCGCCATCTCATCACCGTGAAGGGCAAGGGCTACCGGCTCGATGGCGCGCATCGCGCCGCGCCCGAACCCGCCGTGGCCGATCCCGCCACGCCCCTGCCCGCAGCGGCACGCGCGCTCGTGCTGCCGTTTGCAAACCTCACCGGCGACGCGGCGCAGGAAAGCCTGTGCAACGCGCTCGCCGACGAAATTTCGGCGACGCTCGGCGCACTCCACCCCGAACGGCTCCTGCTGCTTGCGCGCACCACGGCCGCACGCTATCGCGACGCGCGAAAAAGCATCAGCGAAATCGCACACGAGCTGAAACTCGATTACGTGCTCGAAGGCTCGCTCACGAAGGAAGCGAGCCGGATGCGTGTCCTCACGCGCCTGATCCGCTGTGTCGACGAGGTGCAGATCTGGAGTTGCGCGCACGAACCCGTCGCACTGGGCGCGCTCGACATTCCCAAGGAAGTGGCCGCCGCGCTTGCACTGGACCTCGCGCCGACGCTGTGCGAGCAGCGCCGCATCACGCTCACGCGCCGCCTGCCGGTCGATCCGGCCGCGCACGACGCCTACTTGCGCGGGCGCTTCTACTGGTACCGCCGCGTGCACTTCGACGCGGGCTTCAGCGCGCATCACGCCGTCGACGGCGAAGATTTCTTCCGCAGCCGCGCGTATTTCGAAACCGCTGTCGAACGCGATCCCAATTACGCACTCGGTTACACGGGCCTTTCGAACTACTACGGATCGACGGTCGTCCACGGCCTCATTGCGCCGATCGAAGGCTGGCCGCTCGCACGCGAGCTGGCCGAAAACGCGCTGGAACTCGATCCGGATCTGCCCGAAGCGCACCACGCGCTCGCTGCAGTCCACTACTTTTTCGAATGGGACTGGAGCAAGGCCGAAGCGGGTTTCAAGGAAGCGTTGCGGCGCAATCCGACCTACGCGGACTCGCATCGCCTCTATGCGCGCCTGCTCGCCGCAATGGGCCGCCGCGCCGAGGGCGATGCCGCCATGGAGCGCGCCGAACGCATCGATCCGCTCGCGTTCCAGGGCGCGCGTGCGTTCGGCATGGTGCTATCGGGCAAGCATGCCCAGGTCGTTAGCGAATATCTGTCACCTGGACATCTGGAACATCCGCCGCTCGTCTATCAGTTGCTTGCGACTGCGTTCGAAGTGAAGAAGCTTTTTGCCGAGGCCGTCGATGCAACCGTCGAAGCGCTCGTGAGTTGCGGACAGCAGACGCGGGCAACGGCCATTCGCGCGCAATGGGAAGCGGGCGGCTACGACGCGGTGTTGCGCTGGTATCTGGACGACCTGCTCGTGCGGCGGCGCAGCCGCTACACGTCGCCGCTCGTGATTGCCGAGGCCTATGCGCGGCTCGCGCAACCGCATGAAATGTTCCACTGGCTCGAAGCGGCGCTCGCGGAGCGCAGTTCGCGCCTGTGCGAGCTACGCTCGAATCCGTGGTTCCAGCCCTACCGGCCCACCGGCCGTATGCGCATGATCGAAAAGCACATCGGCACCGGGCAGGCTTAGTATTTCATCGTGTCTCATTGTGCTGATGGTGCACACGGTATTGAACCGTGGCGACCACATACTGCATTCCAGCGCAGCGGCGGGCGGCAGACAAGCGTCGCTGCGCAGGCACGACACTTACTGTCCGCGATAAACGGAGCTGTCGAGGCGATCGCGTTCGCCATTCTGCTCGGAACGGATAAGTTCCTGATAGACCTGTGCATGGGTAATGGCCATCGGGCCGCCAGCGGCGCCAGTCGACATCGGCGCACCGCCCACGTCCTGTGCCGCCGGCGGGCTCGTGGCCTGCGACGGGTCGGACTGTGAATCGGCGGCAAAGACAAATCCTGCGAAGCTGGCAGCCGCGCAGGCCAGCGCGATACGTGTTGTACTTGACTTGTTCATCTCATCGCTCCGGAAGGGTTGCGCATGATCCCGTCCGCCATGCGCGCAGCGGACGATCGAGGCGTCCCGCACCCTGCGTGCACGGACTGGATCGTAGGAGGATCGTGCGACGCGCCGTTTGCCTGCACCATGGACGCAAGCTGAAGAAATCGTGGAGGATCGCTCGCCCGGCAGTCCGCCGATGCGAGCAAATACGCATCGATACGAGTGGATGCCTGCGAACAAGTAGCACTCAAAAGACGCCTGGGCTTCGGCTGAAGTTCGCCCGATATCGGCCAAGTCAAGCGGACAAGTCGAGCGGGAAATCAATCGGGTCAATCAATCAGGCAAGTCAGCGCTTGTGCGGATCGAAATACTTCGCGAGACCCTGCCAGCATTCGTAGTAGTCGGCCTGAAGCTGCGGCGATTCGAGCGCGTAGCGGGTCGGGCGGATCAGCGTGCGCGTTTCGAACATGAACGCCATCGTATCGGCGACCTTGTGCGGCTTCGAAGTATCGGCCTGCGACGCGCGCTCGAACGTCTGCGCATCCGGTCCGTGTCCCGACATGCAGTTGTGCAGGCTCGCGCCGCCCGGCACGAAGCCTTCGGCCTTCGCGTCGTAGACGCCGTGCACGAGACCCATGAACTCGCTCGCGACGTTGCGGTGAAACCAGGGCGGACGGAACGTGTTCTCGGCTGCGAGCCAGCGCGGCGGAAAGATTACGAAGTCGATCGAATCGACGCCCGGTGTGTCGGTTGGCGAATGCAGCACGAGGAAGAGCGACGGATCCGGATGGTCGTAGCTGATCGAGCCGATCGTGTTGAAGCGGCGCAGATCGTACTTGTACGGTGCGTAGTTGCCGTGCCAGGCCACGACGTCGAGCGGCGAATGGCCGATGTCCGCGCGCCAGAGTTCGCCGTTCATCTTCGCGACGAGTTCGAATTGCCCTTCCCGATCCTCATAGGCTGCACACGGCGTGAGGAAGTCGCGCGGATTCGCGAGACCATTCGCACCGATCACGCCCAGATCCGGCAGACGCAGCAGCGCGCCGAAGTTCTCGCAGATATAGCCGCGCGCTTCGCCGTCGGGCAGCGCCACGGTAAAGCGCACGCCGCGCGGAATCACGGCGATCTCGAACGGTTCGACATCGAGCCGGCCCATCTCCGTGGCAATCGCGAGGCGGCCATGCTGCGGGACGATCAGCAATTCGCCGTCCGCGTTGTAGAAGAAGCGGTCGAGCATCGGGCGGTTCGCCGCGTAGAGGTGAATCGCGCAGCCGCTCATCGACGCAGCCGAGCCGTTGCCCGCCATCGTCACCCAGCCGTCGATGAAGTCCGTGGGCGCCTTCGGCATCGGCAGCGGATCCCAGCGGAACTGGTTGGGCGGCGTCGGCGGCACGGCGCTGAAGTTGGCAACGAGGCGCGGCGATGGCGAGACGGCCGGTGCAACAGCCGGAGTGAATGGCCGATGCACGGCGCCTGGGCGGATGCGATAGAGCCAGGAGCGGCGATTGTGCGAGCGCGGCGCGGTAAAGGCGGTACCCGAAAGCTGCTCGGCGTAGAGGCCGTAGGCGACGCGCTGCGGCGAATTCCGGCCCTCGGGCAGTGCGCCGGGCAGCGCTTCGGTTGCGAATTCGTTGGCGAAGCCGCTCATGTAGCTGCGTAAGTCGCCGCGCGTGCGGCCGATGTTGGTGTCGTTCGTGTCGCCGCGCCCGGTGTCGACAGCTTCGTTATGGTGCCGCTGGGATGCATTCATCGCTGGCTTCTCGCTCATGTTGTCCTTCCGATACGGCCGGTCAAGAGAGAGTATGCGCCGATCGTCGATTGGCTCCTACGCGGCGCGGCGAAGTCCCATGCTTCATCCGATACAGATTTCGATGATGCCTGGCGGTCCGTCGTTGCGACAGGTTACGAGGTTTGCCCGAGCGTGCGCGCTATCGCTGCGCCCCGACGCCCTCGCAAGCGAAGGCGTCGGGGGCGGGTCAATGCATGCCGCCACCCGGGGCAGCAGAAACGGCAGCCAGCGTGTTTAGTCGGCGAATTCCGTCGCGACCGCGCTGTGTACGGCGCGATGCGAACCGGCCGACTTGTCGTGCCCACTGCCGCTCTCAAGCGTCCGATATCCGACATTCGCACGCAGCAGCAGGATCTTGAGGTGATCGCCGATGCGCTCGATACGGTCGTTGAAGTGATTGAGGAACAGCAGCACGAAGAGCGCGGTCGAGATACCGAGGGCCGTGGCGTACAGTGCGGTGCCGATGCCCGCCGACACGCCCTTCGTATCGGAGATGCCAGACGCAGCGAGCGAGGTGAACGTCTCGATGATGCCCAGAATCGTACCCAGCAGACCCAGCAACGGCGCTGCGGTCACGATCGTATCGAGGATCCACAGACGATGCTTGAGGCGGGTCTTCATCGCGAGATAAAGCGCCTGGGACAGGTTTTCCATCTCTTCCGCCGTGCGCGCCTTGCGGCGCGCCCGCGCGAGCGACTTCAGCGCCGCTGCGGGCACGCTGTCATTGCTCTCGAGATGCATGGCCAGGTCGTCGAGCGATGCTGTGTCGCCGGACAGCATCTGGTTCAGTTCGCGCGCATGGCGGCCGGTGTAGCGATAGAAGATGATCCGTTCCACGCTGATAAATACAGACAGCGCGAGGCAGCCGTACATCAGGTAAAAGGTCGAATCGTGCAGTAGTTGCGAGGTCATGTTCTGAATCCAGAGAAATCCGTCTGTACCGTTGTGCGTTCAAAATTCGGCGTTCAGAAGTCGGCGGTCAGCGTCGCCGAAATCAGACGCGGTGCGCCAAGGTAGTAATTCACCGTGCCGTTGCCGTTACCTGTTTGCAGGCTTTGCGGGTTGCGGTACCGCTTGTCGAGCAGGTTGCTGACGTTCATGCGAAGCGTGGGATTCTTCAGGAACGTGTTGCCGTTGAAGCGGTAACCGGCATCGAGGTCAACCGTGGTGTACGACGGAACGGCTTCATCGTTGGTCAGCGTCGCGAACTGGCGTCCCGTAAACTTCGTCTGCGCACGCGCGTACCACTGCCCGCGGGCGTACTGCGCGGACAGCGCCAGCAGCCAGTCCGGATCCAGCGGGTACTTCTTGCCCGCTGTCGGCGCCGTGACGGTTTTCGACACGCGCACGTCGTCCTTGATCCGGCTGTGGTTATTCGTCAGCGAGCCGTAGAGCGAGAACCCGTGGATCGGCGCCGTTCCGGCTTCAAGCTGGAAGCCGAAGTTGCGGATCGCCCCCGCATTCGTGTAGGTCGATTTATTGATGTTGGGATCGTACGCTGTGGCCTGGCGATTCTGGTAGTCGACGTAAAACACCGAGCCCGACAGCATCCCCCAGTCCGTCTGGTAGCGCGCACCGATATCGAAGATGTTCGAGGTTTCGGCCTTGACGTTACCCGTCATGACCGCGTTGCCGCCGACGATCGAAACGTTACCGTTAGTCGGCGAAAACGCGAAGTTGGGCGGCGCACGAAAGTTGCGGGCGCCACTTGCGTAGATCTGCAACGCGTCGTTGATCGAGTAGCGAACGCCAAGCTGCGGCAAAAAGGCCGTGTAGTTTTTGTTGATGTTATACGTGCGCCAGTTGAGCGAATTCGGCTGAAACGTCGCTGTGGCGAAGCCACCTTCGTTTGCATTGTTGGTGAAATCGCGGCGAACCGTCGGGATGCGGAAGCCGCCCTGCACGTTCAGCTTGTCAGCCAGCATCGAAACGGAATCCTGGACGAAGAACTCCCACGCCGTGCTGACCGTCTTCCAGTCACGCGACTGGAACGGCTTGCCACTCGGACCAGTAATCCAGCCGCTGTCGAGCCACACGTTGCTCGACGTGCCGTCCGCGTTGACGTGCACTGCCGGACTGGTCTGGCGGTGCACTGCGCGCTCGAACCACACGCCGGCCTGAATCTGGTGATTGGCAAGCTGTTGGGTCACGGAGACCGTCATGCCGGGACGATCGGTGTGCGTCACGCCGCTGCTGGCGACAATTCGCGTATCGAGCGTATCGCCGTCACCGTTGAGGTCCATCGCGCCACCGAGCTTTCGGGCGTCCGGATTGACCGGCAGGAAACCTTGTTCCCACAACCTTTGTTGCTGCCTGCCACCCGTGCCGTTGCCATACCAGTAGTACGGCTGCAGCTTGAGCTGCGTGGTCGGCGTCAGACGAAACACGCCGGTGACCGACGCCAGCATGTTTTCAAAGGGATTGGTCGAGAGCTTGTAGTACGTCTGCTGGCCCGGCGGCAACACGCCTTCGTTCTGCTCCGTCCCATTTTCCGGCGGCAGGTGCCCGATGAAGGTCGGCGAGGTGTCGAGGTAGTAACCGTACTGATTCAGGGTGCCAAGCGGCACCGCCAGGAAGTTGTTGTTCACGGCACGGTTGTAGTTCACCGTACCGGAAACGTAGTTCGCTTTGTCCACGTCGAAGCGGAAACCGAAGTCCATGTGGTCGCGGTCGGCCTTGCCGGGCCCCTTCCACTTTTCGACATTGCTGTGCGAGTAGGACATGAACACCTTGGCCATGTCGTTTGCGAAACGGCCGGAATCGACCCGCACAAACGAACTCAGCAGGTTCAGGCCACCGACGGTTTGCGACAGGCGCAGACGATGCGTGTCTTCCGGTTCGCACGTCACGATGCTGATATTGCCGCCGGTCGCGCCGACGTGTGGCGCGTCGAGATCGGTCGCGCCTTGCGTGACCGACTGCGAGCAGGTGTTTTGCGTATCGACGAGCTGCTGCGGGTAAACCGCGTAGCTACCCGAATCGTTGACCGGCGCGCCGTTGACCGTGAAACCCAGTTGATCGCTGTTAAAGCCGCGCACGGACAGGCCGCCGCCGAACAGACCGCTGCCGTCGTGACTGTAGGTGACAACGCCCGGCAACATGTTCATGGACTGAAACGGATTGCCAGTCGAACGTTCCTTTTCAAGTTCCGCGCGCGTAATGTTGCTGCGGGTCTTCGGCTCGTCGTCGCGGATGAGCAGGCCATTACCGAGCTTGTCGCCTTCGCCGGTGATCGTGACGGTGCCGATATTCGAAGACGACGCGGCGGTCGATTCGGCGGTCTTGGCCTCCTGTGCATGAGCGGCGGCGACTTCAAAAAGCAGGCTTACAGCAACGACGGTCACGCGCAGCGCGTGCACGCTCCGTATGGAGCGAGAAGTAGCGTGGGTCACTTTGGTATGTCTAGCTTGATGGGAGTTGGTAATCGATGCTCATGCAAAAAACACGGGACGGTTGTCCCTTGAAATGAGCCTCGTCGAACGGCGGATACGACACGCCTTCAATCAGGCGTTTCGCTGCTGAGTCGAGCAACACCGAGCCGGAGCTGGTGGTGATGCTCGATTCCTTGACGGCGCCGTCCCGACCGAGCGTCAGGCAAGCGCCAACAGTGCCGGCGGGCTTCTCGATCGACGCCTGGCGGCTCGTCGGGTAGCGCTTTTTCGATTCGATCAGCGCACGTACACGCGTTTCGTAGTCCTGATCGGCATGGGGATTTTTGGGCGCCTGGAGCGCAGCGACACTCGGCTGAGCGCGCGCCACCTCCTGTTGCGCCGCGTCGGTTGAAGGTGCGGCAGGCGCCGTGGCGGGCTCAAGCGTGCTCGCCTCCGTTGCCGTCGGCACAGGCGCTGGCGCCGGTGTCCTTATTGGCGTCTGCGTCTGCGTCTGCGTCTGCGTCTGCGTCTGCGTCTGCGTCTGCGTCTGCGGTTGCGGTTGCGGTTGCGGCTTCTGAATCTGCGGTTTCGGTGGGGGCGGCTCGACCGGCTCGGGCGGGCGAGTGACGCGTAACGGAACTTCAGGCGCGGGCGGCTTCGGCGTTGGCTCCGGCTCCGGCTCCGGCAGTTCGACAAGCGAAAGCTCGAGCCTCTCCTCCGCCTTTTGTCCGGCTTCGAGCGGCTTCGGCGTCCAGCTGGACAGTCCGGCCTGAAACAGCAGCGCGAGAATGACGGTCAGCCCGGCCGCGACTGATTCGCGCCGCGCGTACATGAGACGGTGCGTCGACATCGCGCATTACTCCGGCTTGCTGCGCGTGGCAATCGCGACCTTGGTGATGGACGCGCGCTTGAGCACGTCCATCACGTCAATGACGCGCTGCATCGTGGCAGCCTCGTCCGTCCTGAGCGTCACGGTCGGCACAGGGTTGTCCCGGGCTTCGCCACGCACAGCCTCGGCGAGCGCGGCGAGTGTCGTGTCGGCGCCGTTGACCTGCAGCGGACCTTCGCGGGTCACCGTGACGACCAGGGGCTTCCCGGGATCGATGGAGGTAGATGTCGACGACTGCGGCAGGTTGGTCTGCACGCCGCGCGCGGAAATCACGTTGATGCTAAGCAGTACAAAAAACACCAGCAGGAACATCATCACGTCGATCATCGGGATAATTTCTATGCGGGCGTGACGCTGTTGAGGCTCTTCGAAGTGGATCATGACTGCTCCGGATTAGATGCAGTCCGCATTATTCGTTAGCTAAACGAAATATCCATGAAGCACAAATGAAAGGATCGTGAAAGGCAAGCAGCAGCGACGGGACGATTCCTATGCGCCCGGCACTTACTGGCGCGCGTTTCGAAGGCGAGCACGAAGATTTCAGAATTGAACGAATTCGTCATCGTTTCATTGCTTAATGAAATAGAAACGAATGCAGAATGCGATGCCATGGAAAGCCTTGGAGAAAACGCCGCATGCGCAAACACCTGTCCTGCCTCGCCCTGCTGCTATGCAGCGCTGCGGCCCACTGCGCACAGCTCGATCCGTTCACGATCCCCGGTTTCGAACTGGTCCACAACGCGCCAACGAACAGCAACGCGGACAGTCCGGATTTGCGCGACCCCGTCACCGTGTGGACCCGGATGTTCGACGAGGCCGGCAAGACAATCGACGTCGGGCAGTTCTACGTGGCGGGCCAGCCGGGCAGCCAGCTGGACAAGGTGCTCGACAGTCTCGAAGCCGCCGGCAGGCGCGGTGTGAAGATTCGCTTCCTGATGGACCAGAAGGGCTTGAAGTTATCCGATGCGCCGACGCTCGCGCGGATCCGGAGCATTCCGAACCTGGCATTCCGCACCATGGACTTCGGCAGGCTGAGCGGCGGGATCATCCACGCGAAGTATTTCGTGGTTGACCGGCGTACGGCGTTCCTCGGCAGCCAGAACTTCGATTGGCGTGCGCTGGAACACATCGACGAAACGGGCTTGCGAATCGGCGATCCCGTGACGGTGCGCCAGATATCGGCGATCTTCGAGCAGGACTGGAAGGCACAGGAGGCGCTCGCTGCAGGACGTGTTCCGCCGCGCCCGACAGCCGCCCGCAGCGGTGCGTGCGAGAGCCGCGCATCGTTCCTCGCGGCGAGTCCGGCTGCCTACAACCCTGCGTGCGTGGCGGATTCCGGGAAGGTCCTGCCGCAACTCATCGGCTCGGCAAAGCGCTCGATCCAGGTGCAGGTGATGACCTATGCGCCGCTTGAATTCAGCGAGACGCACAAGCGCGTGTACTACCCCGTGATCGACACCGCGTTGCGAGCCGCAGCCACACGCGGCGTCCGCGTACAACTCCTGGTTGCAAACTGGAATCTGAAAAAGCCCGACGTCAGTTATCTGCAGAGTCTCGCGCTTGTGCCGAATGTCGAGATGCGGGTCGTGACCGTACCGCCAGCGGCGAGCGGTTTCATTCCGTATGCGCGCGTGGTCCACAGCAAGATCATGTCGATCGACGACGAAATCGCCTGGGTGGGGACGAGCAACTGGAGCGGCGGTTATCTCGACAACTCGCGAAACCTCGAAGTCGTGATGCGCGATCCGAAGATGGCGCAGCGCGTACGCGAACTGCACCAGGTGTGGTGGAATTCGCCGCATACGGCACCCATTGACGTGGCGCGCGATTATCCGGCACCGCATCCCGCCGAGCCTTGAAAAGCGCCGCAGGATACCTGCTCCGCAGCGAAACTCTCCCAAAGGCCGAACGGTCGTGCCGTCGCTCCGGCCTTGTGCGGCTCTGAACCGCCCTCCAAAGACCGCGCCCGCACGCGGCAACCATATCGATATGCCGAGGAAGTAGAAGCCGCGAGCGCGCCGACTTGCTAACATCCAGTCATGCGGCCCCGCTCCTGCGCCTGGGGGCCAGCGCCGCCATTGACGCCACCATGATTGCTCCGACCATTTCCGAGCTTGTCGCCCTCGCGACCGAATACCCGTTTCTTGCCGACCATCTCGCGATGGGAACAGGCCCGCACGCGGCCCAGGCCATCGCGACATGCCACGGCATCGAACTGCTCTCGGCCTACGAGCCGATCTACGACATTTCCGTCCATAGCGGCGTGCAATCGCTGACGGCCGATCTCGCCAACGCATCGCGCTTCGGCGACGAACTGGGCTTCCAGGCGGTGACGCTGCGCGAGCAGAACGGCGGCACGGTGCCGTTCAATCCGTTCGAGGACTCGCGCGACGACCAGGAGCTCGTCGCGCTCGACCGCATGGTGCGCGCGCTGCACGCGATCAACTTCCTCGGCGCGCAGCAGCACGGGCTGTTGTTCCTGCGCGTCCACGAACGGTTGTTGAAGAGCGTGAAATACGACCACGGACACCACTTTTCGAACGTGCTGGTGTCGTTCGGGCTCAACCCCGGGCGCATCGTGATCGAGTTGCCGGCTGCGGCGGTCGCGCACCGGACCTTCGTCGGCTACCTGACGAAAAGCTATCAGCGCTATGGGTTCAAGGTGGCGGGTAACCTGCCGAACGCCGGACAGATCCTGTCGATCTCCGATATGGCGCGGCTCGATTTCGTGAAGATGGACGCAACCGCGGCGCTGCGCGATTCGGTGGTCAAGCCGCTCGTGAGCTACGCGGCGCGGCTGCGTATTCCGCTCATTTTCAACCGCGTCGCCGATGCCGCGCAGTTCGAGCAGCTGCTGCAATACGACGTGCGGTTCGTGCAAGGGCCCGTGTTCGCGGCGGGGAACCAGACGGTGTGAGGCGGCGCGCGGGCGGTAGTGCACCGCCGCGATTAGCGATCGGCGGCGAGCCTGCGCTGAGGCTTAGGGCTTCGGGCTTAGGACTTCGGGCTTAGGGCTTAGGGCTTCGGGCTTCGGGCTTCGGGCTTCGGGCTTCGGGCTTCGGGCTTCGGGCTTCGGGCTTCGGGCTTCGGGCTTCGGGCTTCGGGCTTCGGGCTTCGGG
>NZ_JAMXLH010000042.1 GCF_024281035.1 Paraburkholderia sp. | reverse complement strand
CGTCCACACCGAGGTCTTCCGGCTTGACGGTCTCAAGCGGCTTCTTCTTGGCCTTCATGATGTTCGGCAGCGTCACGTAGCGCGGCTCGTTCAGGCGCAGGTCGGTGGTGATGACCGCCGGGAGCTTGAGCGACAGCGTTTCCGCGCCGCCGTCCACTTCGCGCGATACCGTGGCCTTGCCGTCTGCGACAACAACCTTCGAGGCGAACGTCGCCTGCGGCAGGTTCGCGAGCGCGGCGAGCATCTGGCCGGTCTGGTTCGAATCGTCGTCGATGGCCTGCTTGCCGAGGATCACGAGCTGCGGCTGCTCCTTGTCGACGAGCGCCTTCAGGAGCTTCGCGACAGCCAGCGGCTGCAGGTCTTCATTCGATTCGACGAGGATCGCGCGATCCGCGCCGATCGCGAGCGCCGTGCGCAGCGTTTCCTGCGCCTGCGCGACGCCGCACGACACGGCGATCACTTCGGTTGCGACACCCGCTTCTTTCAGACGCACCGCCTCTTCCACGGCGATTTCATCGAACGGGTTCATCGACATCTTCACATTTGCGATATCGACGCCCGTGCCGTCCGACTTCACGCGGACTTTCACGTTGTAATCGACTACGCGCTTGACTGGCACAAGGACTTTCATTCACATGCTCCGAAGTTACGAATACGTCAACCTGGCGGACATTATAGCGAGCGCCCTGACGCGCGCGACTACCGCCGGCACTTTTCACGAACAACCGCTTCTGCGCCCTGGGTCGACAGTAGCGAACGGTCGTGCGATTTTAAGCCGAAAAAAACCCGGGCTTCAAGCCCGGATCCCGATTGTTATCTCTAACTGTCTCTAAAACCGGGTCCGGCATGCCGCCCTATCACCCGGCGGCGCTTACCGCGCCGCCGGACCCGCTATTGCGTACCCGACCCGTGTTTTGCGTTGTTTTCGCGTTGTTTATATGGGGAGCGACCGATTACTTGTGGCTCAGCCGCCGCACGAGCCAGTCGCCGAACGACTGCACGAGTTGCACGAACACGATCAGGATCACGACGACGATCAGCATCACTTCCGGTTCGAAACGCTGGTAGCCGTAGCGAATGCCGAGGTCGCCGAGTCCGCCGCCGCCGATCGCGCCAGCCATCGCCGAATAGCCGACGAGGGAAATAAACGTGATCGTGAGGCCCGCGACGACGCCCGGCAGCGCCTCGGGCAGCAGCACCTTGAAGACGATCTGGCGCGTGCTCGCACCCATGGCGAGCGCGGCTTCGATCAGGCCGCGGTCGACTTCGCGCAGCGCCGTTTCGACGAGGCGCGCGATGAACGGCGCAGCGGCAATCGTAAGCGGCACGACGGCGGCGGCCGTCCCGATCGACGAGCCCACCACGAGGCGCGTAAACGGAATCACGGCGACGAGCAGGATGATGAACGGCGTCGAGCGCACGGCGTTGACGATCACGCCCATCACGCGGTTCACGGCGAGGTTCTGCAGCACGCCGTCGCGATCGGTGAGATAGAGCAGCACGCCGAGCGGCAGGCCGGCAGCAGCGCCGACGACGCCCGAGATGCCCACCATCACGAGCGTCTCCCAGAACGACTGGACAAACATGTCGAACATTTCACTCAACATGGGACAGTTCCTCCACCACAACGCCCTGCTCGCGCAGCCAGCTCACCGCTTGCACCACCTTGACCGGATCGCCGCCCGCGAGCACCGCGAGCGAGCCGAACGGGCGCCCCTGGATCTCGTCGATCTGGCCGTGCAGGATCGTGAAATCGAGTTCGAAGCGGCGGATCGTCTCCGAAAGCACGGGCTGGTCGACGCCCGTGTCCGTGAACGCCAGCCGCAGCAGATGGCCGTGGCCTTTCGAGAGGCGCTCGGCCACGCGCACCTTGAGTGCGGGCGGCAGTTCCTGCGCAATGACGTCGCCGAGCAGCGCGCGCGTGACTTCGTGGCGCGGCTGCAGGAACACGTCGATGACCGGCCCCGTCTCCACGACGCGGCCCGCTTCGAGCACGGCCACGCGGTCGCAAACCTGTTTGATCACTTCCATCTGGTGCGTGATCATCACGATCGTCAGATTCAGCTCGCGATTGATCTTGCGCAACAAGTCGAGGATCGCGCGGGTCGTTTCGGGGTCGAGCGCGGAGGTCGCTTCATCGGAGAGCAGCACCTTCGGCTTGCTCGCGAGCGCGCGCGCGATACCGACGCGCTGCTTCTGCCCGCCGCTGATCTGCGACGGATAGCGGTCCTTCTGCGCGGCGAGCCCGACGAGTTCGAGCAGCGGCAGCACCGCCTCTTCGATCTGCGCGTGCTTCATGCCCGCGAGTTCGAGCGGCAACGCGACGTTGTCGAACACGGTGCGCGACGAGAGCAGATTGAAGTGCTGGAAGATCATGCCGATCTCACGGCGCGCCTCGCGCAGGGCGGCGGGCGCGAGCGACGTGAGGGTGCGGCCGTTGACGACGATGTCGCCTTCGGTGGGCCGCGTGAGCAGGTTGATGGTGCGCACGAGCGTGCTCTTGCCCGCACCGCTGCGCCCGATGATGCCGAACACTTCGCCCGGCGGAACCGTCAGATTGACGTTGTGCAGCGCCTCGACCCAGCCCGTTGGCCCGGCAAAACGCTGCGACACATTGCGTATTTCGATCATGGAAAAAACAAAACGGCGGGCGTGCCGCGCACTGTCGATGTCCGGGCGAATCGTGCGGACTCGCCGGAATCGTCGTGTGCAGGCAGACAGCCGCCGTTGCTGGTCTGAATTCAGACCGCGATTTTACCCTGGCCCGTAAAATTCCTTTTAATAATCAATTCCGATATTTTCATAACGGGGAAATATTAGAAACCCGCAGCAGGCGTGCGCGGCCACAATCTTCCGACGATCGGCCGGATCAGCGCCCGCGTCGCTCGACAAACGCCTGTACGCCGTCGAGCGCAGGGTCGGTCATCATGTTGCAGGCCATCGTCTGACCGGCCAGTTGATACGCGGCCTCGATGCCCATTTCGAGCTGCCTGTAAAAGAGCCCCTTGCCCGCCTCGACGGCCTCGCGCGACTTGGCGCAGATGCTCTTCGCGAGCGCGCTCACGGTGGCATCGAGTCCGTCCGTGGCGGCCACACGGTTCACGAGGCCCTCGCGCTGCGCCGTCGCAGCGTCGATGAACTCGCCCGTCATCAGCATCTCGAACGCCGCCTTGCGCGAAACGTTGCGCGTGAGCGGCACGGCGGGCGTCGAGCAGAAGAGGCCCAGGTTGATGCCCGACACGGCGAAGCGCGCGGTGTCGGCTGCAACGGCGAGGTCGCACATCGCCACGAGCTGGCAGCCCGCCGCGGTCGCGACGCCGTGCACGCGTGCGATCACCGGCTGCGGCATCTTCTGGATCGTCAGCATCATCTTCGAGCAGCGCGCGAAGAGTCGCGTGTAGTAGTCGTGCGACGGCGCCGCGCGCATTTCCCTGAGGTCGTGCCCCGCACAGAACGCACGCCCCGCGCCGGCAATCACGACGACGCGCGCCGCCGACGACGCAAGCGCGCTCAGCTGTTCCTGCAGCGCGTCGATGAGCGCTTCGGAGAGCGCATTGAACGCATCGGGGCGATTGAGCGTGAGCAGCACGACGCCGGGGACGCCGTAAGCGTCGTGCGTCAGTTCGACGAGCGGCAGTTCGGCGCCGGTCGTGGCCGCTGAGGACGGATGCGCGTTCATGTCGTGTCTCCTTGAATGTCGATGGTATTTTTCGCGCGCTCACCGGTCGACGGCACACGCTACGCGCAGCGCGATTCGAGCAACGCGCCTGCGCGGCAAGTCGACGTGAGGCGCCGCGCAGTGCCGCGAGGTACTACGCGTTGCCGCGCGATCAGAGATCGGCGAGCGCGCGCAGATGCGCGACTACGCTGCGGCCGAGCGCCGATAGGTTGTAGCCGCCTTCGAGGCAGCTCACGATACGGCCCTTCGCGTAGCGTTCCGCAATCATGCGCAACTGATCGGTGATCCACGCGAAGTCGTCCTCGACGAGACCCATGTTGCCGAGATCGTCCTCGCGGTGCGCGTCAAAACCCGCCGAGATGAATATCATCTCCGGCTTGAATGCGTGCAGTCGCGGCAGCCACAGCAGATCGATGGCCTCGCGCACGTCCATGCCCTTCGTGCGCGCCGCCAGCGGGATGTTGACCATATTCGGCCGCACCTCGTCGGCGCCCGAGAACGGATAGAACGGGTGCTGGAAGAAGCTGCACATCAGCACGCGCGACTCGCCCACGAATGCCGCTTCCGTGCCATTTCCGTGATGTACGTCAAAATCGATGACCGCAACACGCGAGAGTCCGTGCACTTCCAGCGCATGACGCACCGCGACGGCAATGTTGTTGAAGAAGCAAAAACCCATCGCGCGATCGGGCTCGGCGTGATGTCCCGGCGGCCGGATGCTGCAAAACGCATTCTCGTAGCGGCCCGCGATCACGGCGTCGGTGGCGGCCATCGCGGCGCCCGCGGCGCGCAACGCCGCCTGCCACGTGTGCGGATTCATCGACGTGTCCGGGTCGATCGCGGCATAGCCTTCGATCGGCGAGGTCTTGCGAATGAAGTCGATATGCGCCTGCGTATGCACGCGCAATAGAGAGGCTTCGTCTGCGAGCGGTGCGGATTCGTCGCGCTCGAACAGCGCGTCGATACGGCTTGCAATCAGTTGATCTTCGATGGCCTGCAGGCGAGCCGGACATTCAGGATGCCATTCGCCCATTTCGTGCAGCAGACAGTCGGGGTGCGAGAAAAATCCGGTTGTCATCGTTGTATTTGCCGCGGCGTGCGCGTCGCCGTGTCTCCATGCTCGGGGTGCGCCAGATTGCGCGCGAACAGCCAACACGTTACCACAGCGGCCTTTCATGACAGCACCGTGATTGCCGGAAATACACCGTTTCCCCCGCTCTTTCCGCGCTGTTTCCCCGCTCTTTCCCCCAAGGCGCTCAGGTATACTGCCCCGGATCCTCTACCCTCGCACCGACCACTCCGCTTCCCATGACGCTCAAGTCCGCTCTGTCTGCCTCCGGCCGCCTGCGAACCACGCTTACCACGCTTTTTGCCCTTGCATTCAGTACCGCGTTGCCGCTCGCGAGCGGCAACGCACACGCGCAGACGTTGCAGCACCCGCAACTCATCGTCGCGCAGGCACAGCCGCAGACGCCGGCATCGCAGGGACAGACATTCGAAGAGGAGATCGTCCCGCAGCGTTATGCGAACAATCCGACCGTCGATGCGTTCATCAACGACATGGTCGCCCGCTACGACTTCGACCCGAACGCGCTGCATGCGCTGTTCGCAAGCGCGAGCTATTCGGCGACGGCGGTCAAGCTCGTCACGCCGTCGCCCACGCCCAGCATCAAGAACTGGCGCGCATACCAGGCGCGCTTTCTCGATCCGGTGCGCATCAACGCGGGCGTGAAATTCTGGCGCGAAAACCAGGCCACGCTGCAGCGCGCGGCGGATCAGTTCGGCGTGCCGCCGGAGGTGATCGTCGGCATCATCGGCGTCGAGACGATCTACGGGCGCTACATGGGCAATTTCCGCGTGCTCGACGCGCTCACGACGCTCGCATTCGACTACCCGAACACACCGAACCGCGCCGATCGCGAAGCGACCTTCCGCAAGAATCTCGAAGACTATCTGGTGTGGACGCGCGATGCGCAGATCGACCCGTCGTCGGTGCTCGGCTCGTACACGGGCGCAATCGGCATTCCGCAATTCCTGCCGAGCAGCATCGTGCAGTACGCGGTCGATTTCGAGGGCAACAATCATATCGACTTGCGCGCAAGCAAGGCCGATGCGATCGGCAGTGTCGCGAACTATCTGAAGTCGAACGGCTGGGAGACGGGCCGCCCGGTGGTGTGGAAGATCGCCGCTGACGCGGGCAGCCAGGGCATTGCGCAGGCCGCGGCCGATGGTCAGCCGACTCCGCGCTGGCCGCTGGAACAACTGCTGCGTTCAGGGCTCTTGCTGAACGAACCGGATCTGGACATCGCAACCGAAGCGGGCACGCCCGTCACGGTGATCGATCTGCCGACGCCGGGGCGCGCGACCGAGTACATGCTCGGCCTGAAGAACTTCTATGTGCTCACGCGCTATAACCGCAGCTTCTTCTATGCGCTCGCCGTGTATCAGTTGGGGCAGCGCGTGAAGGCGCAGATGCTGGCGGCGCAGCCGAATAACGGGAATGGAACCGGGAATGGTATCGACCCGGGTAACGGTGCAGCTAACGGCGCAGGTGCGGTACCGGGAATCGGAAACGGGTCTGCGAATGGGTCTGCTGGATCGGTGAATGGCGGGAACGCACCGAAGGCCGTACCGGCACCGGGCGCGGGCCAGCAGTAACGGCGGGTCTACAGGGCGGCTGCGAGCCGCCTCGCATCACTACACATCACCTCACGTCACACGCGGCGTTGGGCGCGGGCAGCAATCGCAGCACCGCCGCCCGCACGCCGCGCGACACTTCAGGCCGGGAACACGCCCGTCGAGAGATAGCGGTCGCCGCGATCGCAGACGATGAACACGATTGTCGCGTTCTCCAGTTGACGCGCAAGGCGCATCGCCACTTCGCACGCGCCGCCCGACGAAATCCCCGCAAAAATGCCTTCAACGGAAGCCAGGCGGCGCGCCATGGTTTCGGCTGCGGCCTGGCTCACGTTCTCGACGCGGTCGACGCGGCTGCGGTCGAAAATCTTCGGCATATACGCCTCGGGCCACTTGCGGATGCCCGGAATGCGCGAGCCCTCTTCCGGTTGCGCGCCGACGATCTCGATCGCCTGGTTCTGCTCCTTCAGATACTGCGACACGCCCATGATCGTGCCGGTCGTGCCCATCGACGAAACGAAGTGCGTGATGCGGCCCTCCGTATCGCGCCAGATTTCGGGACCGGTGCCCTCGTAATGCGCGAGCGGATTGTCCGGGTTCGCAAACTGGTCGAGGATGATGCCCTTGCCGTCGCGCTGCATCTGGTCGGCCAGATCGCGCGCGTATTCCATGCCGCCCTTCACAGGCGTGAGCAGGATCTCCGCGCCGTAGGCCGCCATGCTCTGACGGCGCTCCACGGAGAGATCCTCGGGCATAATCAGCACCATCTTGTAGCCGCGCACCGCCGCGGCCATGGCGAGCGCGATGCCCGTATTGCCGCTCGTCGCTTCGATCAGCGTGTCGCCCGGCTTGATGCGGCCGCGCTCTTCCGCCTTGCGGATCATCGAGAGCGCCGGACGGTCCTTCACCGAGCCCGCCGGATTGTTGCCTTCGAGCTTGGCGAGGACGACGTTGTTGCGGGCGCGGATTTCGTCGTCCGGGAGGCGGACAAGCTGTACGAGCGGCGTGTTGCCGATCGTGTCTTCAATGGTCTTGTATGACATGGCTGAGTGCGGTCGGGCGCAATGCACAGGGCAAAGCGCAGGTAACATGATGTGTCGATTCTAAACCACACGGCACAGCAACGTAGGGGAGCCCTGACAGTGAAGCGGACAACGCACCGGCACACACACCTGCGCGCCCGCATTGCGTGATCGCGGTCTACACGTTGCACGCAAACGAAGCATTCAAAAAGCCCCGCGGCCTGGGCCGCGGGTCAACGCCGCCGAAGCGGCGCCTGAAGGAGACTAACCGTTCAGGGTTGGTGCCGTGCCTGACTGACCTGCATGAATACGCGGGCGCCGCGCTACTTCTTGACTGTCACCGTGGTCGCGGGCTGGCCGGGCGTCGCGGCTTTCGCTGGCGTTGCCTGCTTCGCCCCGCCGCTTTTGCCCGCTGGCGCATTCGCCGGCCCGAGCGACAATCCTTCGGCCTGCAAACGTTCAACGGTATGACCGCCCATGCCCTTCACGCGTTTAGCGAGATCGGCGGCGTCCTTGAACGGGCCGTGCGCGCTGCGCTCGTCGAGGATCGCTTTGGCCCGCGTGGGACCGATGCCTTTGATGCCGCGCAGGGCGTCTTCGTTGGCCGTATTGACGTCGACCGCGGCGAACGCCTGGCCGAATGCAGCGAGCAGCAAAATCGCCGCAAGTGCTTTTCTGATCATGCTGGAGCTCCCTTTAAACCGCCTGCCGACGACCATCGCCGGCAGGGAGAGTCCAGTTTAGAAAGAAGCCGCTGTGCGTTAAACCTGGCCGGACAGCCAACGTACGTAACGATCGACGCCTTCCTGCACGCTGAGGAACGGTGCGTCGTAGCCCGCGTTGCGCAGCTTCGTCAGATCGGCCTGCGTGAAGCACTGATATTTGCCGCGCAGCGCGTCGGGGAACGCGATGTACTCGATCAGACCTTGCTTCACCTGCTCGTCGAGCGTAAGCGGCGCTGCGCCTTCCATCGCGCGCAGCGTGTTGACGACCGTGCTCGCGATATCGTTGAACGGCTGCGCGCGGCCACTGCCGAGGTTGAAAATACCGCTCTTCTCGGGGTGATCGAAGAAGAACAGATTCACCTTCACGACATCTTCGACCGACACGAAGTCGCGCGTCTGCTGCCCCGCTGCGTAGCCGTTGTACTCGCCGAAGAGCTTCACGCGGCCTTCGGCGCGGAACTGGTTGAAGTTGTGGAACGCCACCGACGCCATGCGAGCCTTGTGCGTCTCGCGCGGGCCATAAACGTTGAAATAGCGAAAGCCCGCGATCTGGGTTTGCGCGGTGGGCAGCACGCGGCGGATCACCTGGTCGAACAGGAACTTCGAATAGCCGTAGACGTTCAGCGGCGCTTCCACTTCGCGGTCCTCGACGAAACGGCTCGAACCGCCGTAGATCGCCGCCGACGACGCATACAGGAACTGCGTGCGCTGCGCGAGGCACGCATCGAGGATCGCACGGCTATTACGGAAGTTGTTGTCCATCATGTAGCGGCCGTCGGTCTCCATCGTGTCCGAACAGGCGCCTTCGTGGAACACCGCGCGCACCTTGCCGAAGTCGCCGCGCGCGAAGCGCTCGACGAACTCGGTTTTGTCGAGGTAGTCGTCGATCTCGCAGTCGACGAGATTCTTGAACTTGTCGGCACGCGTGAGATTGTCGACGGCGATGATGCGGTTTTCGCCGCGTTCGTTGAGCGCCTTGACGATGTTGCTGCCGATGAAGCCGGCCGCGCCGGTCACGATGAGGGTCATGGTGTGCCTGTCAAGAAGAAGTCGTGCCCGGCACCAGCCGCGCACCCACCGCACACACGGCGCGCAAAAAGCGCACCGTGTGCGCAATATCAGTGAAAGAGTTCGTCGTAGTCGACGGTGGCCGTGCCGAGTTTGCCGACCACGATGCCCGCAGCGCGGTTCGCCAGCGCGACGCCCTGTACGAGCGGCAGGCCTGCGCCCAGCGAGACCGCAACGGTCGCGATCACCGTGTCGCCGGCACCCGACACATCATATACTTCGCGCGCATCGGCGGGCGCGTGCAGCACGCCTTCGTCGGTGAAGAGCGTCATGCCCTCTTCCGAGCGCGTGAGCAGCAGCGCGTCGAATTGCAGTTCCTTGCGCAGCTTCGTCACACGCACGCGCAGATCGTCCTCCGATTTCCACGTGCCCACGACTTCGCGCAGCTCCGCGCGGTTCGGCGTGATGACGCTCGCGCCGCGATAGCGCTCCCAGTCGTCGCCCTTCGGATCGACCAGCACCGATTTGCCCGCTGCACGCGCCATCGCGATCATCTTCGTCACGTGCGTGAGCCCGCCCTTCGCGTAGTCGGACAGGAGGACCACGTCGTGCTCCGGCAAAAGCGCGTCGAAGCGCGCAAGGCCCGCGAGCAGCACTTCGTGCGCGGGCGTGTTTTCGAAGTCCACACGCAGCAACTGCTGCTGGCGCGACAGCACACGCAGTTTGATCGTGGTGGGCAGCGCGGGATCGCGTTCGAGAAACGCGTTGACGCCGCTCTCGCCGAGCAGCTTGACGATGCACTCGCCCGGCTCGTCATGGCCGACCACGCACAGCAGGCCCGCCTGCGCGCCGAGCGCCACCGCGTTGCGCGCGACGTTCGCCGCGCCGCCGAGGCGGTCTTCCTGGCGCTGCACATGCACGACAGGCACCGGCGCTTCGGGCGAGATGCGGTTGACGTCGCCGAACCAGTAACGGTCGAGCATGACGTCGCCGACCACCAGCACGCGCGAGCGCGCGAGCTTCTCGCGCGGCACCCGCTCGATGGCGGGCGCCTGCGCCGTGGCGGCGATATCAGACTGCGGGGGTTGCGTCGGTTGCGAGCTTGGCATGCGGCCGCCCAATCGAGTAATAGTCAATGCCGAGTTCCGCCATGGCGTCCGGCTCATAGAGATTGCGTCCGTCGAAGATACGCGGCGACTTGAGCACCGACTTCAGGTAGGCGAAGTCCGGCGCCTTGAAGGCCGTCCATTCCGTCACGATCACGAGCGCGTCCGCGCCCACGAGCGCCTCGTCCTGGCTCGCGGCGAACGTCAGGCGCGCGAGCAGTTCCGGCGCGCCCTTGAGGTCGAGTGCGAACACGCGCTTCGCTTCGTCGGTTGCGATCGGATCGTACGCGGTGACCGTCGCGCCGCGCAGGAGCAGCGCCTCGATCAGGCGGCGGCTCGACGCTTCGCGCATGTCGTCGGTGTTGGGCTTGAATGCGAGGCCCCACAACGCGAAGTGCCGGCCCTTCAGGTCGTCGCCGAACGTGCCGACGATCTTGCCCACCAGCACTTCCTTCTGATCGTGGTTCACGTCCTCGACGGCTTCGAGGATACGCAGGTGCTGCCCCGATTCGGCGGCGGTGCGGATGAGCGCCTGCACGTCTTTCGGGAAGCACGAACCCCCGTATCCCGGCCCGGGATAGAGAAAGCGCTTGCCGATGCGCGAGTCGCTCCCGACGCCGAGGCGCACGGCG
>NZ_JAMXLH010000041.1 GCF_024281035.1 Paraburkholderia sp. | reverse complement strand
AGCTTCGCCAGGAACGGGTGGTAGCTCGACCTCATCAGGGCACCCCACCCGCGCACGACCAGCACGTTCTTCGGCAGACCGCTCTCGCCTGCATCGATTGGCCCGCTCGGGTCAATCTCCACGGAGTCGGTCACCATGTCCCCCGCACGTTCGTCCGTACTCTTGAACAGATAACTGAACAACTGCGCGATCAGGTCCGCCGAGCCGCGCAAATCGGCATTGGGCGGCTGCCAGACGCTGCCCTTGCCGTCCTTTTTGCGCAGGT
The DNA here is from genome assembly GCF_024281035.1 of Paraburkholderia sp. Lineage (GTDB taxonomy): Bacteria > Pseudomonadota > Gammaproteobacteria > Burkholderiales > Burkholderiaceae > Paraburkholderia. The sequence continues at coordinate 5,556 of NZ_JAMXLH010000041.1, read as the reverse complement.
TCGTCCCCATGATCCCCGGCAGAAAGAGAATCGGGATGATGTATGGCTTGGCCAGCACGATCTTCTCGCGCGTGTCTTCCGTGGGGGTCAGCGTCGCGGTGGCGTACTGGTCGCCGTATTCGTCAGTCACGCTGTGATAAAGAACGAAATCGGGTTCTGTCATGATGTCGTTTCGAAAAAAGGAGGCGGTGAATTCAGCACGGATCGTGATTCGCGGCAATTTGAAGGCGGGCACGGCACACGGATAACCCAGCTAATCCCGTCACGATCGGCCCGGCTTTTCCGGCGATTCGCCAGCGGCGCGCAAAAGCTGATCGACCAGTTCGAGCTTCAATGGCTTGTCCGCGTAGAGCCTCTTTTTCTCCACGACGTATTTCCAGCCGTTATCGCTATCCGGGCTCCGGTAGAACGCGACGACGGCAACGTACTTCGTATCGGCGTTCATCGGCTGAGACAGGCTTGCCGAGGCGCCCGGGCGCAGCGCGGCAGCCATGCTGTCCTGCAGGTCCTGCGCGAGCACCGTGCGGTCGTGTTTCAGGAGATCGTCGTAGGTCGCGCCGTCGAAGCGCTTGCGGTCTTTCAACTGATACACACGCACGGCGACTGACGTTGCGCGGCCCGTATCGTCAGGATTCAGCGCGTCGCGCGCGGACAGATCGATATCGAGTTCCTTGACCTGCTTGTACACCACGGCATGAAATGTGTTCGCCGTCGTGTCGGAAACGGCCTGCCACGCGCCGCAGGCCGAGAGCAGCAATGTGGATGTGACGGTGGTCATGGTCAGGCGGATAAACATCGCGGCTCCCCGGTCAGGTTAGTTGTGGACGCAAGTATGGATTGGGTGCCGGTGCGGGAAACGCCTCGGCGACACCGAGTGGAATATCGATCGTGCGCGCCTCGCGGGCAGGCAGCACGGTGGTCCAGCCAAGACGCGGTGCCGGTCCTGCGGATACCGTGCCGATGACCGGTAGCGGCGCAATCGTTGAAGACACTCGCATGCGCAAGTGGACGTCTGCCTTGACGCCCACATAAAGCCGCACGAATGCCATCAGCTCACGATGCAGCCACGTACCGGGCAGCAGATCGTGAGCCTGCTGCGCATGACCGGGGTGCAACGTGACGCGCACCGCACGGCTGCGATAGACCAGCCGCCGCCCCAGCACATAGCCACGGCCAAGGCCGCGTGGTGCGCCGTCCCTCGACTCCCCCGCCGGTGGTTGCGAAGTCAATGGCCGTGGCTGCCCGGTGCGGGTGACGGCAGGAAAAAATTCGTCGACGCGCACCTCCACGCCCGGCACGGCCAGCGCAATGACACCGGCCAGCCCCTCAGGCGTGCGCGTCTTCTGGGTCAAAAGCCCGAGGAGTGCCAGCATGCGAGAATCCGGCAGACCGGCGCGCTGCGGCTTCTCGCCCCAGCCGAAGCCGACAAGGCTAAGCAGGTTACGCGAATGGGCATCGTTTCCGCCTGCGCGGAAACTCTCGGGGTAGCGGTACTTTTTCCATGCGCGGTACAGCAATGTGACAAAGCGATGATTGAACCGGTCGAGAAACGATTCCACCGCCTCATGTCCCTCTTCGCGCAAAACGATATCGTCGATCATGTGCGGCGGCATCGCCGCATCGACCCCGTACAGGCCCATGAAAGCCGTACGCACGGTGGGCGGCGCCTGCACCGCCGTTTCGTCCCACATATCGGCGAACTCGACTGCGGCGACTTCGCCTGCCGGAAAGCCGACTCGCGGCCAGGACGCGAAACGCACGGGTTCGTGCCCGGGCGTGTCGCGCGTGCCGAATCCCGGTCGATCGGGCGCACGCACTTCGAGCAGACGGCACAACTGCATGAAACTCATCCGGGGCGCACGTGCCAGCAACGACGCGACCAGCGGCTCCAGGTCAGGAAGATCGCGTGGTTTCATAGCGGAGCGCGTTGTGCCTTGCTGCGCGGCCAGAGCGTGCGCGTCTGCGACGGCAGGCTCACGATCGACAGTCGGGTGAACAGGTTGATTTCGGCGTACAGCGCGAAAAACCGGTGCAGCAGCTCGCCAAACAGCATCACATCGCCCTCGCCCGCGAACGCATGGGAATCGAGCGTCACCTCGATCAGCACGCCGCGCTCGACCGCACCGCCCGTCACCTCTTCGAGCAGTTCCTGCGAAACCCTCAGGATGCCGGTGAGGCGGCGGCGGTTCAGCTCGTCGTCGGTCCAGTCGTAGAGCGCGAGCGCGCCGCGCAGCACTTCCGCGTCCATCATCGAGAGGAAGTTCGGTGCGAGATGCGACAGCACACGCCACTGGAACCGGTCGCCCGTGGGCGGATAAAGGGGCAGCGTGGGTGCAACGAGGTTGCGCACGCCATCGACGTTCGCCGTGCTCACCGCCAACTCGCAAAGACTCGCCTCGCGCAGCCCCTTGCGCGGCAGCATGCCGTTGGTGCCGGTCACGCGCAACGAAAGGCTTTCCTCCGGCAGTGTCTCCATCGTTTCCCACGCGTGCCCGCCGAGGATCACCCAGGTCTCGTGCAGTCCGGACACGCCGGAGCGCACGCGCGCGTGGAAATACCGCTCGGGCGCCTCATGCCGCAGCATGCCTCCGCGATGCCGGAACGTCGCGAACGGCACGTACTCATAGCGCTCTGCTGTCGCATGATCGAACGCCCCGATCGCGTCGACCGAATACGTTTCGACGTGCTCGCCCTGATGCCCGGCCGGCACAACGCGATACTCGGTTTCGTGATGGTCGATTTCGACCGGTTCCGCATCGAGCTCGAACAGATTGATCACCGGCGTGCAGAACAGCCGCAGATTGTCGCGGCTGAAGCGCCGATCCGGCGGGTACGCGCCCTTCAGGACGAGTTCGAGTTCAAACTGGTTGACGCCCGCAGGCAGCATGTCGACCGCTAGACCGCATAGATCGACGAAGAGAAATTTTTCGCGAAACGAAAAATATTCGAGCAGAAGCTGGTAGCCGGAAAACGCGGTATCCGCCTTGGGCCACAACCGTTCCTCTGCCGAGAAACCCGCGGGCTCAATCGTGATGCCGGGCAACGGCACCGCCTCACCCGCGGCGTGTCCGTTGTAGGCCTGCCCGACGCGCCACAGGATCGTATCGACCTGGCGCGTCAGCGCGAGGTGCATGGAAAACGCCACCGGCAGATCCGCATTCAGGTGCAGGCGCAGGCGCGAAAGATCGGTTTCGTTGCGCCGCGCAGAATCGTGGAGTGAGAACCCCAGCCGGATGATCGAACGGCCATCGTGCCGTACACCTGCATCGGCATGTGTGATGCTGAGCGGTTGCAGCGTCACGGCCTGGGTGGTTCGGTAAAGGCACTGCACGGTGCGTGGCGTCGTACCCTCGCCACCCGCCGCGGGCGGCACACCGATCGGCGTGGAACGCACCGGCACGCCAGCGGGTACCGTTTCGGTTCGCTGGAGTTTCTCGTGCAGCGGCACCAGCTCGGCGATCGAGAGCGACGGAATCATCCGGAGATAATGCGGCCACAAAAGGCTCACTAGCCCTTCGGTCAGCTCCGGCAATTCGTCGTCGAGTTTCTGCTGAAGACGTCCTGCCAGAAAGGCGAAGCCCTCGTGAAGACGCTCGACATATGGATCGCGCTCACCCACGCGATCGAGGTTGAGCATGCGCGCCCGGTCGGGATGCGCCTTCGCGAACTCCTTGCCGGACTCGCGCAAGTAGCGCATCTCGGCTTCGTAGTAGCGCAGGATCGGATCGTCCATCTAGAATTTCCTGTGGTTTATTCTGCAGTCCATATCGACATGGATACTTTTATCCGGTAATCCTCGCCCTCCGCTTCAGTGCGCCAGCAACAGCGCGCGCGCGGGATCGAGTACGGTCATCTCGCCCTGAAGTTCGCCGATACGGCGCGCGAGCGCCGGTTTGTCGGCGTCCTTGCGATTGCTCACGGTCTTCAGTGCCCGGAACAGTTGATGCTTGACCTCAAAGGCGAGCGCCGGATCCCAGCGCGCGAGCGGCAGCGACATCGCAGAAGCATCCAGTTCGGCAAGCAGGGCGAGCGCTGTCTCCGCGCGTCCCGCATGATCGGCAAGACGCGCCATAACGAGCCGCTGCAAATAGCGGTGGCGATCGCTTTTCAAACCAGGCAGCGCTTCGAGCCATGCGAACGCTGCCTCGATACCATCGCGCGCGGCCAGATCGCGCGCCTGCGCTTCGATCTCGGGCCAGTCGCCCGTGCCGCCCTCCTCGCTCTGGGCCGAGACCGGCAAAGGCACCACACTCTCCCCGGCCTCCAGGTTGCGCACGACAGCGTGCCGGGCAATCCATTCGAGTGTCGTATCGTCGGCGAACGGCGTGCCGTCGCTAAACGACAGCCGCTCGATCCCGGGAAGCCTGTCGAGGAAAAGTGCAAAGTCCGCGCGCAGCAGTTCGCGCCACGCGCTGTAAGGTGCGCCCACCTGATCGAGCGCGGCGTGCTGGAAGTACTGCAGATCGAACCAGAGGTGATTGACGCCCTCCATGAACGCACCTTCTACGCGTTCGAGCAGTTCGTGCCACTGCTTCTGCAGCACGAGCCGTTTCAGCTGCTGCCGCAGTTCGGCGCGCGGCTCCGCGAGCCGCGTATGCGAAGCGGCATTCGACGACGGCACTTCATGCACCGCGTCCCAGCGCACGCAGCGCACGAGCCGCACCGCAGCCAGATATCCGCCCTCCCCGCCACGCAGCCACGTTGCCATCGTGCGAACCTGAGCGAGCAGCTCCTGCGCCGAAGTAATCGAATTAACCGGACTGGAAGCGTGACTTGCCGCAGCGGGCGGCAGCGGCGCAACCTCGGCGGCGGCGTCGCTGCGCTCCGTAGCATCCTTGCGCTCGAACCGCGACACGAGCGGCAGCAGATTCGGCCGCGCGGCATCGGGCCAGGCGCCCGTGAGCGTCAATAGCACATCGAGCGCCGCGAGCGCGCGTTCGAGATCCTCCGGCGCGAACGGACCTCGGCTGTCGAGCAGGTCGAGCACGCGCGTCGTCGCCAGCATGTCGAGCGCGCCCTTCTTTGCTTCGGCGCGTACGGGCAACACCGCCTCGCCAAACCGGTCAACCAGCGCAGCGGCCAGTTCAAGCCCATCGGCAAAACCCGCCGGTCCATCCAGACGCAGCCGCGCAAACGCGTAATGGCCCGCGAGACGCAGATCCTTGCCGGTTTCCTTCAAAAGCTGCTCGCAGGAACGAACGATCAGACGCTCATCGATACCCGAGAGCTTGCCAGCCTCGTCCCTGAGTGCGAAAAATGCGTCTTCGTAGCCAGGATCGCGGCCAACGCCCCGCGAAACATCGTCCTCGCCAATGCTGGTTTCGCCCGCGAGCGGCTGCAGCCACGGTGCCCACGCATCGAGGCGCGCACGCGCGAGTTCGCCCGCATTTTCGCGCGCCGGAAAGAGGCTTCTAAACAGTTCTCCGAGATTCATTCCACCTCCGGCACCGCACCGTGCGGCAACTCGATAGCCGCGCGCTTCGCGGCAGCGAGCGCTGCGGGCGGCAATGGCGGAGGACTGCTGCCCGCAACCTTCGGACCCGCATTCGCGCTGCC
>NZ_JAMXLH010000040.1 GCF_024281035.1 Paraburkholderia sp. | reverse complement strand
ACCCGCAGCGCGCGGACCGGGCGTGCGCGGTGCTGGCGCTGCTGGGGGCGCTGAACCTGCCGGTGATGTACTTCTCGGTGCGGTGGTGGAACACGCTGCACCAGGGGGCGACGATCCGCGCGAGCGGGGCGAGCATGGCGCCGGTGATGCTGTGGGCGATGCTGCTGTGCAGTGTGGCGGCGTGGGCGTGGGCGGCGGCGACGACGCTGCGGCGCGCGCAGCTGCTGATTGCCGAGCGCGAGGCGCATACGCGCTGGCTGCGCGCGATGCAGGACGAGGCGCCGGTCAGTGTGCCGGCCGCGCTGCCGGTCGATCCCATTTGATGAAAATTTCCGGACCTGCGCGGCGATCGGCACGATCGACATGATCGACACAATCGGCACAATCCGCACAATCCGCAGGTCTGGAACGACGCGATCGAGCCATTCGGTTTCGGTCGCAGTGAACACCGCGCGTTGCAGCGCCGGATAATCGCTCTGCGTGCCGATGGACCGCGAGACAGTCATCGACTGCTCGCGACGCTCCACGGTCATCGGACGCATCTTCGCATCACAAATCCCATCACGAATAACGACGCGATAGCGTCCGCGTTACCTCTCCCGTTCCCGCAAGTGCGTGTCGTCGCCGCGCACACGATTGCGTGTCTTTCATACCCGCCGCACCCTTGCGCGAAATCTGCGCGCCGCCGGGGCGATTAGCCTATCCTGACTCCGTATGCCGTCCATCCGATGATTCAGGAGAATCTGTGACAGTACGCAACCTCGACGCGGTCTTCCAGCCGAAATCCGTCGCCGTGATCGGCGCTTCGCGGCGTCCCGACAGCATCGGCGAGATGGTGTGGCGGCGCGTGATCGAAGGCGGTTTCACCGGCCCGCTGTGGGCCGTCAATCCGCGCCACGCGAACGATTCGGAAAACTTCAACGGCCGCCCGGTTCTGGCCGACGCAGGCGATCTGCCCGCCGCGCCCACGGTCGCCGTGATCTGCACGCGGCCCTCCACATGGCCCGGCCTCGTGCATCGTCTTGGCGGCATGGGCACACGTGCGGCGATCCTCATCGGCGAGGTACGCAACGACGAAGACCGCGCCGATCTGCGCCACGCACTGGCCGCCGCGCGCCCGCACCTGTTGCGTATCGTCGGGCCGGGCAGCGTCGGCGTGCTCACGCCCGCGCTCAACGCTCAACTCGGCGCGGCGGCGTCGCTCGCGCGGCCAGGCGGCGTGGCGTGGGTCTCGCAGTCGAACGCGCTCACCAATGCCGTGCTGCGCTGGGCCGATGCGCGAGGGCTCGGCTTTTCACATGTGATCACGCTCGGCGACGAAGCCGACGTCGATGCGGGCGACGTGCTCGACTACCTCGCAAGCGATCCTTCGACGCGCGCGATCCTGCTCGAACTCGACACCGTGCGCGCGGCGCGCAAGTTCATGTCGGCGGCGCGCGCGGCTGCGCGCAACAAGCCGGTGCTCGCGCTGCGCAGCGGCCGCGACGATCCGGGCGATGCGCTCTATTCCGCGGCGTTCCGGCGCGCCGGCATGGTGCGCGTGGACACGCTCGACGACCTGCTCGACGAAATCGAAACGCTCGGCGTGGGCCGCGTCGCCGCGAGCGACACGGCGACGCTCATCACGAGCGACCGCGGTGTCGCGATACTCGCGCGCGACGCATTCAACGCGGCGGGCGACACGCTCGCGGCCTGGACCGATGAGGCGCGCGCGGCGATGCAGAAGGCGCTGCCGCAGGTGCAGGCGGGCAATCCGCTCGTGCTCGGCGAAACGGCGAAGCCCGAGCATTTCGGGCTCGCGCTCGACACGCTCGGGCCGCATCCGAAGACGGGCACGGTGTTCGTCGTGCACGCGCCGACGCACAGCGCGCCGGTCGACGCTGTGGCGCGCATGCTTATCGATCATCACCGCGTGGCGTATCGCGGGGTGCTTGCGTGCTTCTTCGGCGGCGTCGACGCTGCCACGCGCGACGCGCTGCACGCGCACGGCATCCCGGTGCATACGACGCCACGACGGCTCGCGCGCGCGTTCGCGCGTCTGGTCGACTACCGGCTTGGCCGCGAGCTGCTGATGCAGACCCCCGAAGGCACGCCCGCGCAGCGCGCGGACGCGATCGAGGCCGCGCAGGCGCAGGCGCGCGCGGCGCTGGCTGCGGGGCAGTCGGAGCTGGATGGCGAGGCGGCGGCGAGTTTGCTGGGGTTGTTCGGCCTGCGGACCTGGACGCCGGGACAAAGCGGCACGCTGGATTCGCTATCGCCTGTGGTCGACGTGAGGGTGGAGTTTCGCGACGACGAAAACTTCGGCCCGGTGTTCTACTTCGTTGCGCCGTCAATGGACGGCATCTCGCCGCCGTTGCGCGTCTACGGGCTGCCGCCGCTCAATCCGATCCTGGCGCGCGACATCGTCACGCAGTCGCCGCACGCACAGCGCGTGAACTCGCCCGAGCCGACGCTCACCGCGCTCACCGAACTCTCGCAGGTGACGTGCGACGTTCGCGAGATCGTCGGCATGGAATTGACACTGCGGGTGTTGCCTGCGGAAACACTGGTCGTGGCGCCGCGCCTGCGGCTTGCCGCGACGCGCAGCCGCTTCGCGATCATGCCGTATCCGCGCCGCCTGGAAGAGACGCTGGACTGGTGCGGCGAGCGCCTCACGATCCGGCCGATCCGCCCCGAAGACGAGGAGCAGCACCGCGCATTGATCGAATCGATGACGCCCGACGATTTGCGCCTGCGATTCTTTTCGGCGGTCCGCAGCTTCGACCATTCACAACTCGCGCGCATGACGCAGATCGACTACGACCGCGAGATGGCGCTCATTGCAACCGTCAAAGACGAGCACGGCAAGCCGCGCACGCTCGGCGTGGTGCGTGCCGTTTCGGATCCGGACAACGAAACCGCGGAATTCGCGGTGACGGTGCTCTCGAACATCAAGGGCCACGGTCTGGGACGCATGTTGATGGAGCGGATCATTGCGTACGCGCGCTCGCGCGGCACGCACTGGCTCCTCGGCGAGGCGCTGCGCGAGAACACGCCGATGATCGGCCTTGCGCGCGCCTGTGGCTTCACGGTGACGCCGACCGAAGATCCCGGTGTTGTCGGCTTTCGCATGCCGCTGGATTGATGCAATGCGCCGCGCCTGCGACCTGGTTCGAACGGATGAAAAACCAGGCCGCAGTCAGCAGACCAAGTGCGGCGCATGCGTGCGTCAGGCTGCGAGCTTCGCGAGTGCGTCGTCCACCTGGCCGCGCGTGAGCGAGAGCTCTTCGAGCCAGGCCTGCGCGTATTGCACGCCGGTTTCCTTTTCGAGCCGTGCGATGGTCGCCGCGCAGCGCGTGGCGTCCTTTGGCGTCGCGATGAAGACCTTGACCGACTGCCCGCCCTGGAACGCCTCGAACAGCGGCTCGCGGATTTCCACGGGCAGCGCGCGCGTCCATTGATGCGTCTTGCCGTTGAACGTGAGCGAAGGCGGCAGCACGCGCTCTTTCTTCGTGGCCGGAATCAGGCCGAAATTGCGTGCGGCTTCGGCGATCTGCTCCGGCGAGAACAGTTCGTCCGGCGTGATTTCGAATTGCGTGATCGCCTCTTCGGCTGTCTTCATCGCGCTCGCGCGGTCGTCGCGCTTCTTCTGCGCGCGCGCGACGATGTCACGCAGTTCGTCGGCTTCCTCGCTCGTGATCGTGAAGCTCGCCTGCTTTTGTTGAAGCTCGGAAAAACGCTGGAATTCCTGGTCGTTCAGAAGTTTCGCCATGAGGTGTACGTGCGCTGCTGCCGCTTGTCCAGAGAAGTCCCGAGAAGTCCCGAGAAATGGACACGGCGCGCCGGAAATTTGGAGGGACGCCATTCTATCGTTTTGTGCGCACACGTTCCAGTCAAAAAAACACAACGGAAATAGGTTGAAGCGGATTGTGTGGGGCCTGAACGCGGATGCGGCATTGCCTGTTTCGACCGCATGAGACGACATGAACAGGAACGCACTCTCGGCATGGGCGCGTGATTTTCATATCTATAGAAGTGCATATTAATTAACGAAAAGATGGCGCTCGCAGTGCGATCCATCCTTTCGTGCAACAGATGCGCGGACAGCGAACGCGCCGCGGCCTGCGATTACCAGGGCGGCACGACCGGTTTCGTCGCCCGCTTCCTGATCCCGCTACGCAAGCCTGTTTCTCAACTCCAGCAGCTTCAAACGATCGGTCGAGATTGCCCCGCATTGACGCGCGCCGTACATGGCGTAATCTGTCGCAAACACTCACCGGGAGACACGCGCATGGTGCAGGAGCGACATCCGCAGGTGGCGCACAGGCGGCGCATCGGACGCACGGCGCTTGAAGTGACCGCACTCGGCCTCGGTACCGCGCCGCTCGGCGGCCTGTATCGCGATCTCTCCGAAGAAGAGGCGCAGGCCACCGTCGATGCCGCCTGGGAAGCCGGCATACGCTTCTTCGATACCGCACCGCACTATGGCCATACGAAAGCGGAACATCGACTCGGCGCGGCGCTCAGGCGCCATCCGCGCAGCGAGTACGTGCTTTCGACCAAAGTGGGCCGCCGCTTCGTGCCGCGCGTGCATGCCTACGACGGCAGCGAAGGCTGGCAGAACCCTCTGCCGTTCGAGGCGATCTACGACTACACCTATGGCGGCATCCTGCGCTCGTTCGAGGACAGCCAGCAGCGCCTCGGCATGGTGGACATCGACATTGCACTTGTTCACGACATCGGCCGCTATACGCACGGCGAGCGTCATGCGCACTACTGGCAGCAATTGACCGATGGCGGCGGATTCCTTGCGCTCGATGAATTGCGCGCGGCGGGCGTCGTGAAAGCCGTGGGCCTCGGCGTGAACGAGCGCGAAGTGATTCTCGACGCGATGCGCGAATTCGACATCGACTGCGCGTTGCTCGCGGGCCGCTATACGTTGCTCGAACAAGCACCGCTCGACGATTTGCTGCCCGCTTGCGTCGAGCGTAACGTGAGCATCCTGCTGGGCGGTGCGTTCAATTCGGGCATTCTCGCGCACGGATTGCAGGGCGAGCGCAAATTCAACTACGCCGATGCACCGGCTGAGGTAATCGAGCGCGTCGCACGGCTCGATGCCGTGTGCGCGACGTTCGGCGTGCCGCTCGCCGCCGCCGCGCTGCAGTTTCCGTATGCGCATCCCGCGCTCGCAACGGTGCTCAACGGCGCGCGCAGCGTGGCCGAAGTACGCGAGAACGCCGCGTCGTTCGAGACGCCCATCCCCGCCGATCTGTGGATCGCGCTGCGCGAGCAGGGCCTCATCGATTCGCGCGTACCGCTGCCCGCGTGCTGACATGACGACGCCTGGCACGCGCGCCATGGCGGCGCAAATCGACGCGCACCAGCACTACTGGGATCCGGCGCGCGGCGACTATGGCTGGCTCACGCCCGCCATGCCCGCTCTGTACCGCACTTTCGCTCCCGCCGATCTGGCGCCGTTGCGCACGCGTTGCGGCGTGACGCGCACGGTGGTCGTGCAGGCTGCGCCGACTGTCGAGGAGACACGCTATCTGCTTGCGCTCGCCCGCAACGATGCGTCGATTGCGGGTGTGGTGGGCTGGGTGCCGCTCGACGATCCGGACGCACCGGATCTCATCGCCGATCTCGCACGCGAGCCGAAATTCCGCGGCGTGCGCCCGATGTTGCAGGACCTGCCCGATGACAACTGGATCGCCACTGCCGATACGTCACGCGCGGTTCAGGCGCTGATCGCGCACGACCTCGCATTCGACGCGCTGATTTTCACGCGCCACGCCCCTGCACTCGAAACGTTTCTCGCGCAACATTCCGCATTGCGCGTGGTCGTCGACCACAGCGCGAAGCCGCCGATCCGCGACGGCAACGCGGGCTGGTCGGCATGGTCCGACGCGCTCGCGCGCCTCGCGCGCTTTCCGCAGGTGTGCTGCAAGCTCTCGGGCCTTGCCACCGAGGCCGCGCCGGGCTGGGGCGACGCCACGCTGCGCCCGTGGATCGCACACGTGCTGGCTGTTTTCGGCCCGCAACGTGTGATGTGGGGCAGCGACTGGCCGGTGTTGAACCTCAACGGCGACTATGAACGCTGGCATGCGTGCGCACAGCGTCTGCTCGCGCCGCTCACGGACGCCGGGCGTGATGCGGTGTTCGGCGCGAACGCAGCGGCGTTTTATCGATTGTGAGCGCGTGCGGCCAGCGCCAAGAAGCATTCATCCCCTGAACGCGGCCGCTCGAGGCTGCTTGAGGCTACTTGAGGCTGCGATTCCAACCGGAGTGACAGATGGCACCAAGACTGGCGGGCAAGACGGCTTTGATTACGGCGGCGGGGCAGGGCATCGGCTTTGCGACCGCCGAACTGTTCGCGCGCGAAGGCGCGCGTGTGATTGCCACCGATATCCGGCCCGATGCGCTCGCGTCGCTGCCGGTTGAAGCGCGGCGTCTCGACGTGCGCGACCCGCAGGCCATCGCCGCGCTCGCGCGCGAACTCGGCGCCATCGATGTGCTGTTCAACTGCGCGGGCTTCGTGCACGCAGGCTCGATCCTCGAAGCGAGCGAAGCGGACTGGGATTTTGCGTTCGACCTGAACGCGAAGGCCATGTACCGGATGATCCGCGCGTTCCTGCCCGCAATGCTCGAAGCGGGGCGCGGGTCGATCATCAACATGTCGTCGGCGGCGTCGAGCGTGAAGGGCGTGCCCAACCGCTGCGTGTACGGTGCGTCGAAGGCGGCTGTGATAGGGTTGACGAAGTCGGTCGCGGCCGACTTCGTCACGCGCGGCATCCGCTGCAACGCGATCTGTCCGGGCACCGTTGCGTCGCCCTCGCTCGAAGAGCGCATCGCGGTGCAGGCTTCCGAACAGGGCACGAGCGCCGATGCAACGCGCGCCGCTTTTGTCGCGCGTCAGCCGATGGGGCGCATCGGCAAGCCGGAGGAGATCGCCGCGCTCGCACTCTATCTCGCCTCGGACGAATCGTCGTTTACGACCGGCCAGGCTCATGTGATAGACGGCGGCTGGGCGAACTGAGAAGGAGGCGATGCAGCGCCTCGCAGCGCCTCGCATCGCCTCGATAGCACCGAAGAGAACCGGAGGAAAGACACGCAATGAAACTGCTTCGCTACGGGCCGAAAGGCCATGAGAAACCCGGCATGCTCGACGCCGAAGGCCGCATTCGCTCGCTCGTGGGCGCGGTGCCCGATATCGCGGGCGGCGTGCTGTCCGACGCGGGCCTCGCGCAGTTGCGCTCGATCGATCCCGAGACGCTGCCCATCGTTGGCGACAATCCGCGCATCGGCGCGTGCGTGGGCCATGTCGGCAAGATGGTGTGCATCGGCCTGAACTATGCGGATCACGCCGCCGAAGCAGGCATGCCCGTGCCGCCCGAGCCGGTGGTGTTCAACAAGTGGACGAGCGCGATCGTCGGCCCGAACGACGACATCGAAATTCCGCGCGGCTCGAAGAAGACCGACTGGGAGGTCGAGCTGGGCGTGGTGATCGGCAGGCACGCGAAGTACGTGGACGAGGCGCACGCGCTCGATTACGTGGCGGGCTATTGCATCGTCAACGACGTTTCAGAGCGCGAATGGCAGATCGAGCGCGCCGGGCAGTGGGACAAGGGCAAGGGCTTCGATACCTTCGGCCCGACCGGCCCGTGGCTCGTCACGCGCGACGAAGTGCCCGATCCGCAGAACCTCGGTTTGTGGCTCGAAGTGGACGGCCATCGTTATCAGAACGGCAACACGCGCACGATGATCTTCCCGGTGGCGAAGCTCGTGTCGTACCTGTCGCAGTGCATGAGCCTGCAGCCGGGCGACGTGATCTCGACCGGCACGCCGCCGGGTGTCGGCATGGGCATCAAGCCGTCGCCGGTGTTCCTGAAGCCTGGGCAGACCGTGCGTCTCGGCATCGAGGGGCTCGGCGAGCAAACCCAGCGCACGCGCGCCGCCGAATAAGCGCGCATCGCAAACGCCGCGATTCGTCATCGCACGCGGGGCCGCTCACCACGAGAACCCCGCAAACCCTGCGTTTTCCACGTTTCCCGCATGGCGTTTGAGCGGCTCAGCCGGCGGGCTCCGGCTCGCCGCGCGCGGCCGGCTCCGACAGCCGGTTCACCGTCCCCTGCGCGAGCGCGACGAGGCGCTCGTCTCCGTTCTCGATCACGAACACGCTGCACTGGCAGGTGGCCTGCTGGCGTCCCGCGTAGACCACCTTCGCGCGAGCCAGCAGCGTGCCGTTCAGCGCCGGGCGCAAATAGTTGATCTTGTATTCGCCCGTCACGACGCGCGGCCCGAGTGCGAGCGCGCCCGCGAAAGTCAGCGCGTTGTCGGCGAGGTAGCTGATCACGCCGCCATGAACGAAGCCATGCTGCTGCCTCAGCTCGTCGCGTACCGGCAGCCGCAGCGTCAGGTCGTCTGCCCCGATGTGCGTCAGTTCGGTGCCGAGCAGCACGCTGAACGGCTGTGCGTGCAACGCACCGCGCGCACGATCCACAAGATCAGTCATCGTCGGATTCCTCGGCGGGGCCCACGCCCGCATGGTTTCCTAACCACTCTAGGAAGTGCTTCGCTGCGGCGCAAGGTGAATCGAACGGCGCGTTTATGCGCTGCCGATGAAAATCGCCGGAAGGTTGAGTACGCCGTTTCCGCAACCGCCTGGTGCGCCGGTTTGGTGCACCGCAGGCTGCGCGTTGGGTTGTGCTTCGGGCTGCGCTTCGGGCCGCGCTTTGGACCGTTTTGTCGCGGTCTGGCGCTCAAGAAAACGTTTGCGCAGCCGTAACACAGATTGGCTGCGAGCGATCACACGCTTCGCTCCACGCGATTTCCCGTTCTCCGTCCCGAGGTGTTCGAAGATGTCCGGCAAGCTCAAGACCGCAGCTAGCCTGTTGTGTGCGCTCTTCCTGTTCTGCGTGCCGCCGCTCGTGGCACAAGGACCGGCTTTCTGCGCATGCGCGCACACGCGCGACGACGTGGACGATCTTGCGCGCGTCGCGCAGCACCAGACCAGCGCGGCGGACGAAACCACCCGGCATCTCGAAGATGCGCGCAGCAATCTTGCGCGCGCAGGTACGCGCATGGCCGGCGGCGACGCCGCCCCGCGCGATGTCATCGAGCACGCCCGCGAGGAACTCGCGGCGGCCGACCGCTCATTCGCGGCGCTGGTGGACGTGCCGCCTGCCGACGAGGCAGACCGTGCCCACGTTGCGGCGCTTGCGCGGCGCTATCAGGTCTTGCGCCGTGCGCTGGGCGCGCTGGTCCAGGATCTGGACGCGCGTGATCTCCGGGCGTTTTTCGATCAGCCGACGCAGTCGTACCTGGACGCCTGGGTCGCCGAATTGCGTGGGTTCGCCCAGTTCAGCGCGGCGGCGAGCCGCGATGCGTCCGGTTCTAACGATTGGCACGATTGGCGCGACGCGATTCACGTGCGCATGACGTTCCTGCGCACGGCGGGCGCGTTTTTCCTCGTGGCGCTGGTCGCGCTCGCGGGCCTCGCGATGAGCGTCACGCCGCGCGCCAGGGCGCCGTACTGCGCGTGCCGGGTACGTGGTTCAGACCGGCAACGCGAGATAAGCCGATAGCAGGTGGTAAGGCGTCGTCGACGGCATGTCGGCGCGCGCGACGTTGCCGGACGCCCTCCGGCATTCCACCCACCCTTGCGGCGTGAGGAAGCGTGCTGCGAAGCGGCCGATCTGCGCGGGCAGCGTGGCGTTCACATCGGCATCGCCGTGCGTCGCGATGGCGCGCAGATACTCGGTTTGCGCCCAGATGCGCTGCGTCGCGTCGATGACGCGGCCCTGTTCGTCGAGCGCAGCCGCCACGGCGCCGCTCGCCGGGTCCATGCCGTGCGTGACGGCGAAGCGAAACGCGCGCGCGAGCGCCTCGGCGAGGCCCGACGCGCCCAGCCGCTCCGAAGCACATGAAGCGAGCCAGAACCATTCGAACTGATGGCCGGGTTCGAGCCGGTTGTCGGCCGCGCCGATCGGGAGTTCGGCGATGCAGCCCGTCGGCTCATGCAGGAATGTCCGCGCGACGGCCTCGACGAGCCGCGTGAGCGCCGTATCGAAAGCGGCGTCGCCGGTGGCTTCGCGGGCGGCGAGCCAGGCTTCGGTGAGATGCATCAGCGGATTTTGCAGCGGCGTGCCGGTGACAGCGGCAAACGGCGCGTCGAGCGACGCATTGAAGAGACCGTTCCCGGCGTCGAAGCGGTCGACGATCAGCGCGGAGGTCGACCGGGCAATTTCGAGCGCGGCGTCCACGCCGAAGCGCTGACCGTAGATCGAGCATGCGAACACGACGAAGGCGTGCGTGTAGAGGTCCTTGGTGGTGTCGAGCGGCGTACCGTGCGGATCGACGCTGTAGAACCAGCCGCCGTGCGCGCGGTCGTGGAAACAGTGTTGCAGCGATTCGAAGAGCGTGTGCGCGTGCGCGGCGTCGCCCGCCTGCGTGAACACGAACAGTTGGCGGGCGCATGCCATCGCGCGGTAGCGCACGACTGGCAGCGGCGCGGCGCCCGCTGCGTCCAGCGCCTCGTAGGGCAGGCGCAGTGCGGCGTTGAAGCCCGGGCCGTGCCACTGCGGCAAGACGATGCGTTCGAAGTGATCGCGCAGCCCTGCTGCGCCTGGGAATGCGTTCATGAGTGGGGCGTTTGGCACGCGGGTGCACGGCTTGAAGGCGACGCTCGCGATTGTACGCTGCGCCACGCGCCGCAAGCGGGCGTCCGGAGCACGCGTGCGTGCGCCGTACCCGATATCGGCCGTGGATTACGGCGCAATTCACGGGCAAGGATTTCCGCGAAAACGGCGAGCAGGAATGGCCCACACGCGACGCGTGTACGGCGCTGCCCCCGCTTGCGGCCATGCGACAATGGCGGCTCGAATAAAAAACACGAGGATGTTGCGCGACGGACCGGACCAGCCGTCGCGCGGCGCCAGGCGCCTCGAATCCCTCATGGCAGAAAACGCAGATACCGCATCCCTGAGCCCCGCACGTGAGGCGCGTCGCGCGCCGTCGAAGCGACGTCGGGCATCGTCCATCCCCTCCGATTCCGCGCACCAGCCCGCATGCGAGGCTCAGCAGCCCGCGCAGCCGGGCGAGCCGGTGCGCGACGAGAATACGCTCGATCTTTTTGCCGGCGATCCGGCGCATGCGCCTGCTCAAACGGTGGAGACCGGACGCCGCCGGGGCAGGTCGAGCGGTGGAGAGCGGTCGCGTCCGGTGCGATCGGTGGACGAGGCGGACGAGGCGAGCGAGGTAGCGCAGGCGGTGGAGACGCTCCCTGTGGCTGCCGTCGAAGAGAAGGTTGAGGTGTCGCGCACGATTGCGCGGGCGGAAGGTGTGGCTGCCGCCGAGGAGCGTTCGCCGTCCGCAGTGGATGGCGGAGGCGTGCCTGGCGAACTTGCAGCAGCGTTGAAGCCTGCCGACGGCATAGTCGACGGCACAGTTGGCGACGAACGCGCGGCAGAAGTGGTTGCTCCAGCAACGGACGCGGCGCAAGGCGTTGCCGCCGTCGAGAGCGATGCTGCCGCTGTGGCGAACGTGCCGGAGGTTGTCCCGGCCACGGTAGAGGCGCCCGTTGCGGAACCGATGCTGCCCGGCCAGGCACTCGCGCAGGCGCATACGGCCCGTGCCACGGCGGCGCAGCGGCCAAGGAACGGCTGGACGGCAGCCCAAGCGGCGGCTGCCGATGCCGCAAACGCTACCACCACCACTGGCGACACGTCCGGCTCCGGCCCGATGGAGGCCGCTGTACCGGGGCACAAGCCGCGCGCCGAAACCTCGCCGGTTGGCGGTCGTAAAGCATCCGAGACCCGCAACGCCGCCGCGACTATCGCGCGCGCGGCTGCCGCAGCTGTACCGGCAGCCGCCGACACAGCCCGCACGGCGCGGCCCGAACCGGACCGTGCGCGTTCCGCCGCATCACCGAGCACAGTCGATGCGCTCGATGGCCTGATCGCCAGCCAGCGCCGTGCGTCCGCGGATCTGTCGCGCCGGATGCGGTGGATGCTCGGCACGGCGGTGGGCGCGCTGGTGGTCACCGTGGCCGCCGCTATCGCGCAGACGGTCATGCTCTCGCGCGTCGCTGCGGACGCCCGCGCCCAGCAGCAGCGCCTCACTCAGATGATGGAGGAGCAGCAAGCGGCGTTCGCTGCCGCGCTGGCGCGACTACCGGCGCCGCCCGCTGAAGCATCCTCCGCGCAGGCCGTGCCGCAAAGCGTCGCCCGTCCCGCTGCGCCCGGTCCCGCACACCGCACCCGACGTGCGGCCGCGCACGCCCACCGTGCGCGCCTCGTCAGCCAATAAACACATTTCGACCCCAGTTGGAAGGCGACGGTGCGTTGCATTGATGCAGCGCATCATAGGTACTCACGCCCTGTGGCAGGCCGCCGCAGTTTTTTTGCTGCGCCGCACTAGCAGTCTGTCAGGGAAAACCCTATAATGGCCTTGTCCTAGGGAAAACCCTGATCGTCCAACTAACCGGGAGTCGCCATGAGCTTTATCCTTGCACTGTTTGAAAAGGTGAGCGATCTCTTCGCCTCGCCGTATCTGCCGATGGATTCGGATTATTCGTACGAAGCACGGTCTCGCGAAGCAGAGCGCATCCGCCGCTCGCACTACCTGCCGTTCAACGTACCGCGCGGCTAAGTCGCACGAGCGCGGTTCGAGGCGGCGTTCACCGCCGGTTTCACCGCGCCGGATTCGTCCGCGAAACAAGTTTGAAGTCTGCCAAACAGGGCCGGCTCTCGACAGAGAGCCGGCCCTGTTCGCATGGGCGCGCTCAAGTGGCCACGACAAGGACGATGCACACGTCGCGTGCGTGAACGCTGCGCGATACAAGCGACCACGAGTAACCGCAAGCGATTAGAAGTGGCGCAGGATGCACGGCAAAAGCGCGGCGCTGCACAAATCTGTCAGTGCCCCAAAAAAGCGTTGTGCGTCAGCGGTCTGGCTGGGATGTGCCCAGGTTGTCCACATCCCTGTCCACGAAAACTGTGGAAAACTGCGCTGTGGAAAAGTGCGGCGCACGACGAGGCATCATCGCCGCATGCGGGACGCCTGCCAGTTCGATTCCCGCGCGAACTGGACGAACGATCTCAAGTAATCGACCGCGCCATCTGCCTCACGCGTGCCGAGAAAGATCTGCTTCGCGATGCCTTCCTTGCCGAGTTTCACGATGGCGAGCGGCATGCGGTCTGCGTACTCCTCCGCGAGCCATCGGGGCAGGGCGGCCACGCCGCGAAGGCTGGCCACCATCTGCATCATGATGTCGGTCGTTTCGATCGTCTTGTGACGGCGCGGCACGATGCTCGCCGGGCGCAGAAACTGGTTGTAGATATCGAGCCGGTCCGTTTCCACGGGATACGTGATGAGCGTCTCGTCGACAAGCTGCTCGGGCTTCACATAGCGCACGTTGGCAAGCCGATGACCTTCCGCCACGACCAGCACCTGCTCGTAGTCGAACACGGGCTCGAAACGCAGGCCGGGACGATTGAGCGGATCGGGCGTCACGAGCACGTCGACGTCATAGCCGAACAGCGCGCCAATGCCGCCGAACTGGAAGCGCTGCTTCACGTCGACATCGACATCGGGCCAGCGCGCGAGATAGGGCGACACCACCTTGAGCAGCCACTGATAGCACGGATGGCATTCCATGCCGATGCGCAGCGTGCCGCGCTCGCCGGCGGCATATTGCTTCATGCGTTCCTCGGCGAGCTCGAACTGCGGCAGGAGACGTTCGGCCAGCGAGAGCAGATATTGGCCCGCCTGCGTGGGGCGCAGGCTGCGGCCTTCGCGGTCCCAGATGGGCGTGCCGAGCTGCTGCTCGATCTTCTTGACCGTATGGCTCAGCGCGGATTGCGTGAGAAAGAGTGTGCTCGCCGCCGCCGTAAGCGATCCCTGGCGCGCGACTTCGCGGACGATGACGAGATGAATGCGTTCGAGCATGGCAAGCGAGACTGAATTTTCGAATGAAGAAAACTAATGGATAAATGAAATAATGCCATTTTATTTCATTAACTGATACCTCTATCATCGCAGCCACTCCGCTTTGTTTTCAGTACTTTTCCTACGGATGGCAGCGCACATGGTCACTACACATAATCTCGGCTTTCCGCGCATCGGCGCAAAACGCGAACTGAAGTTCGGCCTCGAACGCTACTGGAAGGCCGAAGCCTCGCGCGACGAACTGAAGGCGCTCGGCGCCGATCTGCGCGCGCGCAATTGGGCGAGCCAGGCGTCGCTCGATCTCGTGCCCGTGGGCGACTTCTCGTTCTACGACCAGGTGCTGGACATGAGCTTCACGCTCGGCAACCTGCCGGAGCGCGTGCAGGGCTTTCACGGCGACAAACTCGACAATTACTTCCGCGTGGCGCGCGGCCGTTCGGCGCAGGGAGCCGAAGAGCACGCCGCGTGCTGCGGCGGCGTCGCAGCGGGCGAAATGACGAAGTGGTTCGACACGAACTACCACTACATCGTCCCCGAATTCACAGCCGATACGCAGTTCAACCTCGACACGTCCCATCTGCTCGAACAATTGCGCGAAGCGCGTGCGCAGGGCGTGAAAGCCAAGCCTGTCATCATCGGGCCGCTGACCTACCTGTGGCTCGGCAAGGCCAAGGACGATTCGGACAAGCTGGCGCTGCTGCCGCGCATCATGCCGGTGTACCGCGCGCTGCTCGACTATTGCCGCGTCATGGACGTCGAGTGGGTGCAGATCGACGAGCCGATTCTCGTGACCGAACTCGATCCGGCGTGGCGTGCGGCATTCGCGACCGCGTATGAAGGCTTCGAGGAGCGCAGCGTCAAGTTGCTGCTCACGACGTATTTCGGCCCGCTCAAGGAGAATCTCGACCTCGCGTGCGCGTTGCCGGTCGACGGTCTGCATATCGACGGGATCAATGCACGCGAAGAAGTCGCGCTCGCCGCGCGCAAGCTGCCCGAGCAGAGCGTGCTGTCGGTCGGCGCGATCAATGGCCGCAACATCTGGAAGACGGACCTGACTGCGACGCTCGAATGGCTCGAACCGCTCGCGAAGCAACTCGGCGAGCGGCTCTGGATTGCGCCGTCGTGCTCGCTGCTGCACGTGCCGGTCGATCTCGCGAGCGAAGAGAAACTCGATCCGGAAATCCGCTCGTGGCTCGCGTTCGCGCTGCAAAAGCTCGACGAAGTGAAGCTGCTGGCCACCGCGCTCAATGAAGGCCGCGACAAGATCGCTGCGGAACTCGCCGCAAATGCAGCCGCCATCGCGGCGCGCCGCGACTCGCCGCGCGTGAACAACCCGGCGGTGAAGGCCGCGCTTGCGCGCATCGACGCGAAACTCGGCCATCGTCAGAACGGCTACGCCGAGCGTGCAGCGAAGCAAGCCGCGATCCTCAAGCTGCCCGCGTACCCGACCACGACAATCGGTTCGTTCCCGCAGACGGCGGAAATCCGCCAGGCGCGCAGCCAGTTCAAGAGCGGCGCACTCGACCACGCGGGCTACCGGGTCGCGATGCGCGCCGAAATCGAGCGCAGCGTGCGCGAGCAGGAAAAGCTGGGCCTCGACGTGCTCGTGCACGGTGAAGCCGAGCGCAACGACATGGTCGAATATTTCGGCGAACAACTCGACGGCTACGCGTTCAGCCAGTTCGGCTGGGTGCAGTCGTACGGTTCGCGCTGCGTGAAGCCGCCCATTCTGTTCGGAGACATCAGCCGTCCGAAGGCGATGACGGTCGAGTGGATCACCTACGCGCAGTCGCTCACGAACCGGCCGATGAAGGGCATGCTGACCGGCCCGGTGACGATCCTGAACTGGTCCTTCGTGCGCGACGACCAGCCGCGTTCGGTGTCGTGCTACCAGCTTGCGCTTGCGATCCGCGAGGAAGTGCTCGACCTGGAAAAGGCCGGCGTGCGCGTGGTTCAGATCGACGAGGCCGCGCTGCGCGAAGGGCTGCCGCTGCGCCGCTCGCAGTGGACCGAGTATCTGGGCTGGGCCGTCGAATCGTTCCGTATCGCCGCGAACGGCGTGCAGGACGAAACGCAGATTCACACGCACATGTGCTATTCGGAGTTCAACGACATCATCGCCTCGATCGCCGACATGGATGCGGACGTCATCACGATCGAGACCTCGCGCTCCGATATGGAACTGCTCGATGCGTTCGACAATTTCCGCTATCCGAATGACATCGGGCCGGGCGTGTACGACATCCACTCGCCGAACATCCCGAGCGAGGCGCATATCGTGCAACTGATGCAGAAGGCCGCCGAGCGCATTCCGGCGCAGCGTCTGTGGGTGAACCCGGATTGCGGTCTGAAGACGCGTCAGTGGGCCGAGGTGATTCCGGCGCTTACCAACATGGTCGCCGCTGCGAAGACGTTGCGTGCGCAATAAGCGCGGCGTGCTTCCGGGCTAGCATCCGCCGCACGCGCGACGGATGCGGCGAATCAAGTTGTTAATGTCCCGAGCCAGTCTCGGGACATTTGCTTTTGGACAACGCAAACGGGCCGCGATGACATCGCGGCCCGGATAAACATACGTGTGGCTTTATCCGCGGCGAAGCGTAAAGGTGGGAAACAGCGCTTCGACCTGCGTCACGACGTCGTTGCCAGGGTAGCCGGCCAGTGACGCGGCGTTCAGGCCGTTGTCATTGCAACCGTTGGTTCGGAAGATCTGGAGCGCGTACTGCTTCACGTTCATCGCCGACAACGTCTGCGCAAGGCGCACTATTTCGTCTTCGGGCAACAGTTCGGGATGCAACGTCGTGCGGCATTCGTAGTCCACGCCGCTCGCCAGCACGGCTTCGAGGCTCTCGCGTGCGCGATCGCCGCTGCCCGGTTTCTTCGTGATGCGCGGGTAGTTGTCGAAAGTCGCCTTGATATCGATGCCGACCCAGTCCAGCAACGGCAAGACCTCTTTGATCCGCTGCGGATGCGTCCCTGCGGTATGCATGCCGACCTTGAATCCGAGTTGCCTGACTTCGCGGATGGCATGGCCGAGCGAAGGATCGGTTGCCGGTTCTCCGCCGCTGAATACGACACCGTCGATCAAACCCACCCGGCGCTTGAGCAGGTCCATGACGCTGTCCCACTGAACCGCGCCCTGGCGGGTTCGCGGCTGCAAATGCGGGTTATGGCAATAGCCGCAGCGCCAGGGGCAGCCCTGCACGAATACGACTGCGGCAAGCTGGCCCGGGTAGTCGGTCGCGGTGAACGGCACAACCCCGCCCACGCGGAGCGGGCGGGGTTGCGTCGAACCGGGTTCGACGTCTGGCGATGCGAGCTCAGGCTGCAACCGATGCCTCGTGTTCGCTGAAGAACTTGCGCTCGTGGAATTCGCCCTTCTTGCCCGTGTTGAATGACGACACGGGACGGTGATATCCCATGACCCGCGTCCAGATTTCGCACGGTTGACGTTCTTCGTCGGACAGCGTGATAGCGGCGTGACGAGCTTCTGCGGATTGAGCGATTGCGGTCATGGTTCAGACTCCAGCG
This sequence comes from Paraburkholderia sp., assembly GCF_024281035.1. Classification (GTDB taxonomy): domain Bacteria; phylum Pseudomonadota; class Gammaproteobacteria; order Burkholderiales; family Burkholderiaceae; genus Paraburkholderia. The sequence continues at coordinate 27,589 of NZ_JAMXLH010000040.1, read as the reverse complement.
GGTTCGAGTTGAGAAAGTTTGCGTTGAATGAGTTCTTCATCGCATCGTGGGCAAAACTTGTGGCTGCCGCCCAGGTAGCCGTGCTTCGGGCAAATCGAGAACGTCGGCGTGACGGTGATGTACGGCAGCGAGAAACGGTTGAGCGTGCGCTGGACGAACGTGCGGCATGCGTCGGCGGTCGAGAGCGGCTCGGTCATGTACAGGTGCAATACCGTGCCGCCCGTGTACTTGCGCTGCAGCTCGTCCTGACGCTCCAGGGCTTCGAACGGATCGTCAGTGAAGCCGACCGGCAGTTGCGACGAGTTGGTGTAGTACGGCATGTCCGGCGTGCCGGCCTGCAGGATTTCCGGGAAACGCTTGCGGTCTTCCTTGGCGAACCGGTAGGTCGTCCCTTCAGCCGGCGTGGCTTCCAGGTTGTACATATGTCCGGTTTCTTCCTGAAACGCGAGCATGCGCGCACGCACGTGGTCGAGCAGACGCACGGCGAATGCATGGCCCCATTCGCTCGTGAGATCGTGCGAATTGAACGTGAAGTTGCGCACCATTTCGTTGACGCCGTTGATGCCGAGCGTCGAGAAGTGGTTGCGCAGTGTGCCGAGATAGCGCCGCGTATAGGGGAACAGCCCGTTGTCCAGATGCTGCTGAATGACTTTGCGCTTGATTTCCAGGCTGACCTTGCCAAGCTCGAGCAGTTCGTCCAGACGCCGGAACAATGCGGCTTCGTCGCCTGCGTACAGATAACCCAGACGCGCGCAATTGATGGTGACCACGCCGAGCGAACCTGTCTGCTCGGCGGAGCCGAACAGCCCGTTGCCGCGTTTGAGCAGTTCCCGCAGATCGAGCTGCAACCGGCAGCACATCGAGCGGATCATGTTGGGCTTGAGTTCCGAATTGATGAAGTTCTGGAAATAGGGCAGCCCGTAGCGGGCGGTCATTTCGAACAGAAGATTCGCGTTCGGGCTGTGCCAGTCGAAGTCGGGCGTGATGTTGTAGGTGGGGATCGGGAAGGTGAACGCGCGGCCCTTCGCATCGCCCGTCATCATGACTTCGATGTACGCGCGGTTGATCATGTCCATCTCGGCCTGCAACTCGCCGTAGGTGAACGACACTTCCTTTCCGCCGATCAGCGGGACCTGCTCACGCAGATCTTCCGGGCACACCCAGTCGAACGTGAGGTTCGTGAACGGCGTTTGTGTACCCCAGCGCGAAGGCACATTCAGGTTGAAGATCAGTTCCTGGATGTGCTGGCGGACTTCGCCATAGGACAGGTTGTCGTTGCGGACAAACGGCGCCATGTACGTATCGAACGAGCTGAACGCCTGCGCGCCCGCCCATTCGTTTTGCAGCGTGCCGAGAAAATTGACGATCTGGCCGACCGCGCTGGACATGTGCTTCGGCGGCGCGGCTTCCACCTTGCCCGGCACGCCGTTGAAGCCTTCGGTCAGTAGCGTGCGCAACGACCATCCGGCGCAGTATCCGGCCAGCATATCCAGATCGTGAATATGCAGATCGGCATCGCGGTGCGCCTGTCCGACGGCCTGCGGATAGATATGGCTGAGCCAGTAGTTGGCAACGACCTTCCCCGACACATTCAGAATCAAGCCGCCGAGCGAATAACCCTGGTTCGCATTGGCGTTGACGCGCCAGTCCTGCTGTTCGAGATACTCGTCGATCGAGGACTGGACTTCGATTTGCGGATTGCGATTGGTGCGATCGGGCGTGGCGTTTTGGGCGCTCGCGGGCGTGTCCACGCGGCTGGAAGCGGGAAGAGGGCTTGACACCATGGATTCTCCGGTGGATACGACATATTGTTGATGTCGGCATCGTATACACCACCTATAGTGTCAGTCAATGGGGCTCGGCCGTTATTTTGTTTGCGCTTGGATTCCGTTGATCCGGGTCGTCCTTGGGCCCCGAGCGCCGCGCTTGTCGGCTTGACGGAACCCGGGCCGTGTGGGTGGCGTGGTTCAAGACAGCACGCGACGCGACGATCCAATGGGCATCGTCGCCGCTGAGCATCCCCGGCTGCGATCCGGCGCGGCGCGTGTCATAGTGCTAACCGATTCCCGCCGCACGCCGCGTAGCGCGCGTGCTTCAACCCTGCCTCGCGCAACATGTCGAATACCTACTTTTACGACCCCATCGAAGGCCACGGCCTCGCGCACGATCCATTCAAGGCGATTGTCGCGCCGCGCCTGATCGGCTGGATTTCCAGCCGGTCGGCGCAGGGCTGTCCGAACCTCGCGCCGTACAGCTTCTTCGGTGCGTTCGCAACGTTTCCGCCGGTGATCGGATTCTGCAGCGAAGGCCGCAAGGACAGCATCAACAACATCGAGGCGACGGGCGAGTTCGTCTGGAATCTCACGTCGAAGACGCTCGCCGAACAGATGAACCGCACCTCGGCTCCGGTGCCCGCCGATATCGATGAATTCGCGCTTGCGGGCCTCACGCCCGCGCCGGGGCGCAACGTGAACGTGCCGCATGTCGGCGAATCGCCGGCCGCGCTGGAATGCAAGCTGATCCGGGTTGTGCGGCTGAACACGATAGACGGCACGCCGATGGACAACTGGCTCGCGCTCGGCCAGGTGGTCGGCGTGCATATTCGTGAGGAGTACATCATGGATGGCGTGTTCGATACGCACGCCGCGCAGCCCGTCATGCGCGCGGGGTATCGCGCCGATTACGCGGCCATCGGCGAGATGTTCCAGATGATCCGGCCAACGGAATAAGCCTGCCGGGACGGGCTGTCGCGGTCAGGCATCGCGCCGTTAACGCATCTGGCCCACCTCGCAAGGTGGGCCAGAGGACGGGCTCTAAAGCGGCTCTAAAGCGCGCTTGAAAGCGCGCCTGGAAGTGGCCTTGGAAGCGCCTTAGAAGCGCCTTAGAAGCGCCTTAGAAGCGCGTCATGATGCCGGCTGCGCACATCACCTGGTTGGCCGTCGACGAGAAGCCGCCTGCGTTGTACATGACCGCGACGTTCTTGTTGCCCGTCGCGTGCTGGTACATGGCTTCGCCGTACAGTTCGGTGCGCTTCGTCAGCGAGTAACGTGCAATCGCGTTCACCTGGTTCCACTTCGGATCGGCGCCGAACGTGGTCGGGCCGCTCAGATGCGCGTCGGTGTACGCATACGAGACGCCGAGCTTCAGGGCCTGCGTCGCGGTGTACACGCCGTTGACTTCGTAGTTGTCGAAGCGTGCCGAGCCGCTGTTCAGGCCGAATGCATTCGTGCCCTGGTACTGGCTGTGCGAATAGACGAAGCCCACGACAGCCGGACCGAACGCATAGTGCGCGCCCGCGGCGACCGTGCGTTGCACGTCGGACGTGAGGGGATTGTTGCCGTTGGCGGTGGGCTTGAGTTCGCCCTGGTCGACTGCGCCGCCGGTGTTCGCGAAGTTGCTGCCGGACTTCATGCCCGTGCCGTTGGTCTGGAGGTAGCCAGCCGCGACGCTCAGCGGGCCGTAGTTGTAGCTTGCGGCCGCGCTATAGGCGCGGCTCACGGCGAACTCGGCGTTGTTGCTGAACGCATACATGCCGCTGAACTTGAAGCCGTTGTAGTCCAGGCTCGTGTACTTGACCGCGTTGTTGAAGCGGATGGTGTGCTGGAGGTTGTCGTTGTCGTACGGGTGGGCGAAGCCCGAGTCGCCGAACGTGCCTGACGTGGCCGAGAGCGGCGAGACGAACTCGACGATGCTGTCGTATTGACGGCCCACCGTGACCGAGCCGAATGTGTCGCTCGTCAGGCCGACAAACGCTTGACGGCCGAACATGCGGCTCGCGTTCGACGTGCTCTGGCCCAGCGCGCCGTTGCCGACGTTAAAACCGTTCTCGAGCACGAAGATGGCTTTCAGGCCGCCGCCGAGGTCTTCACCGCCGCGCAGGCCGAAGCGGCTGCCGCTGATGTTGCCGCTTTGCATGGCGACACGGCCGCTGCCGTTCACGTTGTTCGTGTAGGCGATGCCGGCGTCGATAAGGCCATACAGCGTGACCGAGCTTTGCGCATGGGCAGCGGGGGCGAGAGTGGCGAAGGCGGTACCCACGGCGACGGCCGTCGCGGCGGCCGAAATCTTGTTTTTCACGGATAGACTCCTGATGGTTTCCGTTTTGGTTGAAACAGCGACAGGAGTGTAAGAATTAAGCGCGGCCAGAAAACCGCCTGTGACTGGACAGGATTATTCCAAAATCTGGAAGAAACGTTTCATCGAAGTGAAATAAAACGGTGGTGCGAGTTGCGGTTCGGCGCCGAACACCGGCTGCACGGGGCTTGTCGCCGGAGGGCGCGCAGAATTTTGATACGATGCACGCTTTCCAGCCGATCCCTTGCCCGCGTGAAGCGCTTCGTGTCGTTTGTCCGCGATCAAATCGCGAAATGGTCTGCCCGCCTGAGGCCCACTGTGGTTTCCACGAGCGCCCGGTTGCAGCCCTTCGTCGCCCGCGCGCTGCATCATCTGCGGCATCCCACGCGGCGCGGCGTGCTGTACGCGATGGCCGCGGTGCCCGCGCTCGTCGTGCTCTACGTGCTCGTGCTGATCCCGTTCACCCCGAGCATCGGCGATATCCGCAAGGCGCGCGTCGACGAGCCCGCGCAGATTCTCTCCGCCGACGGCAAGGTGCTCGCCGAATTCAAGCCGTCGAATCGCGAATGGGTGCCGCTCAGCGAGATTTCGCCGCACATGGTCGATGCGCTGATCTCGACCGAGGATCACCGCTTCTACGAACACCACGGCATCGACTTCAAGCGTACGGCGGGCGCTGCGCTGCATACGTTCTCGGGCGAGCGCCAGGGCGGCTCGACGATCACGCAGCAACTCGCGCGCAATCTTTATCCCGACGAGATCGGCCGCGCGCCGACGCTCACGCGCAAGATCAAGGAAGCCATCACGGCGCTCAAGATCGAGGCCGTCTACAGCAAGCCGCAGATTCTCGAAACGTATCTGAATACGGTGCCGTTTCTGTACAACGCCTACGGCATCGAGATGGCGGCGCGCACGTATTTCGGCGTGTCGGCGGATCAACTCGACATCCTGCAAAGCGCGACGCTGACCGGCATGCTCAAGGGCAACGCCTATTACAACCCGGTGCTGAACCCCGAGCGCGCGCTCGCGCGGCGCAACACGGTGCTCGGGCAGATGGTGAAGTACGGCAAGCTCACGCCCGCGCAATACACGACGCTCTCCAGAAAGCCGCTGCGCCTCGACTTCGAGCGTCAGACCGAGCCGCCCGGCCCGGCGCCGCACTTTGCGCAGCAGTTGCGCAAATGGCTGATCGCGTGGGCCGACCGCAACGACTACAACGTGTACTCGGACGGACTCGTTGTGCACACGACGATCGACGCGCGTCTTCAGGCGATGGCGACGGCGGCGCTCGCGCAGCACGCGAACCAGTTGCAGGGCATCGCCAACGGCGCGTGGAGCGGCCGCAACGGCTGCACGCCGGGCAACGAGCTGTTCAGGACATTCATGCGCGAGACGCCGGACTATAAGACGGCGCGCGACGCGGGCGCGGGCGACGCGGATGCCGTGAAGCACCTTGCGGCCGATCGCGCGTTCATGCACGCGCTGTGCAAGGACAAGACGGAACTGCAGGCGGGCTTCCTCGCGATCGATCCGCGCAACGGCCAGATCAAGGCGTGGGTCGGCAGCCGCGATTTCACGGGCGAGCCCTACGATCACGTCCAGCAGGCACGGCGTCAGCCGGGCTCCACGTTCAAGCCGTTCGTGTACGGCGCGGCCTTTGCGGGCGGCGCGAAGCCGACCGATACCTTCATCGACCAGCCTGTCGAAATTACGCTCGCGGGCGGCGAGATCTGGCGTCCGGACGACGATGTGCCGCCGAGCAACAAGCCGATGACGCTGCGCGACGGGATTGCCTTTTCGCGTAACCGCATCACGGCGCAGGTCATGCAGGAGGTCGGCCCGGACAAGGTGGCGCGCCTCGCGCGGGCCATGGGCGTGCGCGACAGCCGGCTCGACCCGGTGCCGTCGCTCGCGCTCGGCACGAGCCCGGTGACGCTCAAGGAAATGGTGTCGGCGTACAGCACGATCGCCAACGACGGCGAGTACATCGAGCCGCGCATGGTCACGAGCATCGAGGACAAGCATGGCGAAGTGCTCGCCGAATTCCCGAGCGCGTCGCCGGAGCGCGCGCTTTCCGTTGCCGCCGACCGCACGCTGATCGACGTGATGCGCGACGTGGTGAATCGCGGCACGGGGTCGGGCATTCGCTCGCGCTTCGGCATCCACGCGGATGTCGCGGGCAAGACCGGCACCACGCAGGGCAACACGGACGGCTGGTTCATCCTCATGAACCCGCAGCTCGTGGCGGGCGCGTGGGTGGGATTCGACGATGGCCGCGTGACGCTGGACGACTACTGGGGGCAGGGTGCGCGCAGCGCGCTGCCGATCGTCGGCGACTTCTTCCAGCGCGCGTTGCGCGCGCGCATTGTCGATTCGCACGCGCGCTTCGATACCGAAGTGGCGCCGAGCGCGTTCGATACGTTCCGCACGAACCTCAGTGTCTGGATCGACATGCTGTTTGCGCCGAAGCAGAAGGCCGCGGCGCCGGTCAAACGCGCGCCGGTTCACGCGCCGCGTGCTCCATCGGCATCCGCGCCGGCGCCAGCACCGGCACCGGCGCCAGCGCCGGAAGCGGCGCCTTCGGGGGCCGTGGGTGCTTCGGCGCCGTCCGCTGCGCCGCAGCCATACGAACCGGGCGTGCCGCCGATCATCGGACCGGCGAGCGCGCCGCCTGCGGCGTCGCCGTTCCCGTCGCAGGCGCCCGCGCTCGCGCCGACTCCGACACCTGATGACACCGAGCCCGCTCCGGGCGGCGGTGCGCAGTACACGCCGCCCGTGCAGCAGCAGCCGGGGCAGTGAGGTGCGGCGCGCGCCGCTCGTTTGGGCGGTTGCGTGGCGCGTGGCGGATGAGCGTGGGAGCGTGGGAGCGTGGTGTGAGGCGCGTGGCGGTTGGCCGGATGCTCGTGCTCGAAGTCGGGTTCGGCATTGAGGTGGGCGTTCCCAAGTAACTCTCGGAATTGCGCGCGCATCTGGGTGATCGTCGCGCGGCGGATGCGAACGGCTGACGCCGAGGTGACCAACGGCGTTTCCCGGGAGACTGGCGCAGATGCGGATGCGCCTCGTAGGTTACGTACACTGAATGGCAATCACACCCACCATGTCCTGCGACCAAGGCAGCGGCATAATCCGGTAAGTTCCGACCAGCTCACCCTGGCTGGAATACTCGCGTACGATCGAATGCCGCACGCCATCGTTGTCGATGAACACCTTAATTCGCTTCGGATCACGAGTTAATCCGCAACCCAGGCACTTGAGTACCGCTTCCTTGCACGTAACGTGCGTCGTTCTTTTAGCCAGGTGCCGACTTTTTACGGCCGAATACGATCGCGGCGGCAAACCCGAGCACCAGTGGCGCGATGGTTCCGTAGAGCGTGACCCAGCCGAATCCCTGAGTCAGCGCAGCGCGCGCCGCGACGACTGGAATTCCGTCGGCTTCGGCCAACTGGAAGTTACCCGCCGAAACCGCGTCGACCAGATAACCGATATTCGCGCCGGTCGGCAGCGCACCCAACAGGCCCGCCGATACACCGTTCACCAGCACGAAGCCCATGATCGCGATATTGATCGCCAGCGAAATCATCCGCGCGCTGAACTCCATGCCGGATGCCATGCCTGCCCGCTCGGGGGGCAGCGACGCGGTGGCGACGTTCGTCACGGGCGTGTTGGTCAGCCCGAGGCCGATGCCCGCCACCAGGCAACCCGGCAGTAAGGTGATCCAGCTCGCGTGCGCAGCCATCACGATCAGGTGGAGTAGCAGGAAGCCTGCCCCGATCGTGAACAGCCCGACGGGAATCACGAAGTTCGGTCCGCGCTTCAGCAGCAACCGCTCGGCAACCGGCGGCACAATGATCGTCGGTAACGTATAGGTCAGTACGATCAGGCCCGCAGCGACACTGCTGTAGCCGAGCACCGACTGCAGATAGATCGGGAAGTAGATGATGAACGGCCAGAAGCTGAAATTCATCCCGCACGCGCCGAGCAATGCGCCCGAGAAATTACGGACGCGAAACGCCTTGAAGTCGAACATCGGCCTCGCGACCCGGTTCTCGATGATGACGAACAGGATAAAGCTGACCACGGCGACCGCGACTGCAGCCACGCCGAGCGGATTGCCGGCCTCGGGCTTCTGCCCTTGGGTAATCAGATACACCAGGCAAAACACCGACAGCGACAGAGTCACCATCCCGCCGAAATCGATCTTGAGCGCATGCGGATCGGACGACTCGACGACACCGACGCGTGCCAGCGACACCGCCACAACGGCGATTAGTACGTGAATCAGGAACACCCATTCCCAACTGGCGAAGCTCACGATCGAGCCACCGACGATGGGCCCGAAGCCCAGCCCGAGCCCGAACACGACGCCCCACCACGCGAACGCGACCCCACGCTCCGGGCCGTTCTGGAACTGATGGGACAGCACCGCGACCTGGCACGACAGCATCGCTGCGGCACTCACCCCTTGGAGAAATCTGGCTGAGATCAGCAGCGGCGCGCTGGACGCCAATCCACATATCAAAGACGCCACACCGAAGACCACGATGCCGATCGTGAACACGCGCTTGCGCCCGAAACGATCCGCCAAGGCACCCATTGCCACGAGCGACGAACACATCGCGATCGTATAGGCATTCATGATCCACTGTAATTGCTTGAAATCGGCTGGTAATACATGCTCCAGCGTCGGAAGAATGGAAGGGATGCTGGTAATTTCCAGCCCCAGCATCACTGCCGACAAGCAGATCGCTGCAAGTGCGATCTTGTTTTTCGGCGATACGTCTACAGGCATTTTATTCGCACTCCAAATCGTTAATGGGCCCGATGATAACAGTGAGATCGGGCATTTCATTCACTGAAAATAAAGATTTCTGTAATAACAGAATTAGATATTCGGAAAGTTAATGGACTAGCCCGCTGAAACACCGTGCACCGCCACCCACTTAAACTAGCGGGTAGGTATAAGACTGTGTTTTTGACTAACTCACCGGGGGATGGCTGCCGACTCCGGCCGCAGGATGAGCCGGCCGTCGTGTACCGTGCCATCGCGAAAGCGGACGGGAGGACGCGCGGCCTCGGGCCGTGGACCGGGGCCGTGCTCACGCGATGCGACATGCACTGCGCGCGACACGCGGGACCGGTCGCTGGCCACGCGGCGTGAGACCTGTCGTTGGGTATGCAGAAGGTCCGGGTAGGCTACGCGATCGTGGCAAAGGCCGCGGTACGTTCCGGATCAACGATGGACGTCTCGTGTAGCGCCGGAACTGGGCGAGACGCCCGATGTTCACGGTAGGTCGCGGCAAGCGTGCGCAGCGCGTCGCGAGAGCGCTGGTCCGACAGCGTCGAATGCAGGACAATTCGCGACGACAACAGGCTGGGGAGGCCGAAACGCTGGCTGACCTCGATCGTGTCCGGCGGTGCGAGCCGACATGAAAAAGCCGCTACCGCCAGACCGGCCGACACCGCCGCCATGACCGCGGCGTGGCCGCCGCCGACAAACACCTCGGTCCAGCTGATGCCGGCGTCGTCGAGCGCGCGCATTGCGATGTCTCGCACTCCGCAGCAAGGCGCCAGTGCCGCGAGCCGCAGCGGTTCGCCCGCGCGGTGAGTGAAACCAGGAGCAGCGAACCAGCCAAAATTCTCTGGGCCAAGGTCGCTGCCGTCGCGACGATCGTCTCCCTGGCGGACGATCACGGCGTCGAGTTCGCCTTTGTCGAAGGCATCGAGCAGGGCACGGGAATGCTCAAGGCGCACTTCTGTTGTCAACGCCGGATCGCGCTCGTACAGGCGCGCAAGCAATACCGGGATTTCTGGCCCGGCCACATGCTCGGCGATGCCGAGCCTGAAGTGGCGGCGCTTGGCGGACAGTTCGGCCACCGCGCGGTCGTGTGCGGCGAGGAACTCGCGCGCGGCATTGAGGAACAGCGCACCCTGGGCCGATAGCCGCACGAGACGCGGGGTGCGCTCGATCAGCTTGTGACCGAGGCGCTGTTCCAGGCGTTTCAGCTTCACGCTGATTGCGCCTTGCTGCGTGCCGAGCGCTTCCGCCGCTTTCGTGAAGCTCTGGAATTCCGCGATGGTCACGAATGCCTGGATGGCATCGACGTCCAGGATCAATTTGCTCACGATCTATTAAGGATTGCTGTCATTGTTATGTTCGATCGTAGCATTGTCTGATGATGGCTATATTTCGTAACATCGACAGCTCGATCGCCACCCGCACATTGTGTTTGGTCGGCGAGCCGTCGCTCATCCCCGTCGCGCCTCGATGTGGCAGAGCCAGCGAAGCCGCGGTCGGATGAAAACACCGAAAAGGAGGGAGAGTATGAAGATTGGAATCATTGGCGCCGGGCGTATGGCGCAGTCTGTCGCCTGGCTCGCAACCCGTGCCGGTTACCAGGTCATGTTGAGCAATTCACGCGGACCAGAATCCATCCAGACGCTGCGTAAGCCGCTTGGCTGCGAAGTCGGGTGGGTGAATGAGGCCGCCGCCTACGGCGACATCGTGTTCGCGGCGCTTCCGCTGCAGGCCTGTCGCGCGGTGCCGGCCGAGCCGCTCGAGGGTAAGATCGTGCTCAACCCGCAGAACTATTTTCCGCATTTTGGCGTGCTGCCCGAACTGGAGAGCGGAGTGATGACGACGGCTGATGTGCTCGCGCGTCACCTGCCGAAGTCGCGCGTCGTCAAGGCATTCAACGCCATCCTGGTGGAGGAAGTGGTGCCGGACGCGCGGCCTGCCGGTGCGCGGGACCGCCGCGCGCTGCCGATCGCCGGCGACGACGCGGACGCGCGCAGCACGACGATCGCGCTAATGGATCGCCTCGGTTACGACGCGGTCGATGGCGGGCAGCTCGCGGAAGGCTGGCGCTTCGAGCGGCAGAGGCCGGTGTACTGCGTGCCGCTCGACAAGCCAATGCTCGCGCAACTGCTGGCTGAGACGACGCGCGATTCGGTGATGCCGGAAGCGCATTGGCTCACGCACCGCGGGATGCGTGCTTGACGCTGCGCCCCAGAACATCCCCCAGACAACCTGTGCGCCGTTCAGGCGCGTCCCCCCAAAGTGCCTAACAGCTCTAGCAAAAAGCCATAGGAAATTTCATAGAAATTATTCATTCAATACCGCCTCTTCGGATGCCGATCATCCTGTCGCCGCCAACTTGCCAGCGACACCCCCTGTAGCACGACGTAGCATAGCGGCGGGCTATGCGGGGATGCACAGAGACACACAGCGACGCACAGGGGCGCGCAAATTATCCCCAGTTTTCGTGGAAAGGCTTGTGGGCAAGCTTGGGATAGCGCGCCTAAGTGCCTGATGCGTAAAGGATGATGCGTCGAAGCCGCGCGACAGGCACGGCGTGCCTGGCTACGCGGCACTTTTCCACAGAAATCGTGGAAAGGGTTGTGGGCAAGTTTGGGACATCGGACCTAAGTGTCTGACGCACAAGGAAAGTCGCGTTAGCACCGCGCCGCGAGCACGGCGCAGCCGAAAGTGGGCCATAAGCGCGCCATATTTCCCGGCACTACCGCACCTGAAGGCGTTTGTTGAGAACGCATCGGGTTGTCCACATTTTTCGTGGAAAGCCCTGTGGACAAGCTGTCCGCATCCTGCACAACACGCTGATCCGCAAAGGATTTACGGCGGCGGGCACGAAATGCGCCCGCCGCCGTCCGTTACAGTCGCCCGTTTGCTTCAGCGCTTGTCGCGCCAGGTGCGCAGCAAGAGCGCATTGGTGACGACGCTCACGCTGGAGAACGCCATCGCCGCACCCGCGATCATCGGATTGAGCAGGCCGAAGGCCGCGAGCGGAATGCCGATCAGGTTGTACACGAACGCCCAGAACAGGTTCTGCTGGATCTTGCGCCACGTGCGCCGCGCAATGTCGATTGCGGCCGCAACGAGTGCCGGGTCGCCGCGCATCAGCGTGATGCCGGCCGCGTGCATGGCGACGTCGGTGCCCGTGGCCATCGCAATGCCGATATCGGCGGCGGCGAGCGCCGGTGCGTCGTTGATGCCGTCGCCCGCCATCGCGACGATGCCGCCCGTGCGGATCTTCAGGTCGCGGATCGTGCGGGCCTTGTCGTCGGGCAGCACCTGCGCATGGACGTCGTCGATGCCGAGCTGCGCCGCGACTGCCGCCGCGCTGCCCGCGTTGTCGCCCGTCACGAGCACGCTGCGGATGCCCATCGTCTTCAGGCGCGCAATTGCCTCCTGCGCGCTCGGCTTGACCGTGTCGCCGAAGGCGAGCAGGGCGAGCACCGCGTCCGGTTCACCGGTTGCGCCCGCACCGATCAGCCAGGAGACGGTGTTGCCCGCCGCTTCGAGTTCCTGCGCGCGCGCCTTCAGCCCGGCCGGCACAGCAAGCCCGAGCTCGTCCAGCCAGCGGCCGCTGCCGAGCGCGTAGCGCCGCCCGTCGACTTCCGCTTCCACGCCGCGGCCCGGCACGGCGCGTGCATGTAAGGCGGCGGGCAGCGCGGCGGGCAGGGCCGCGCCTTGTGCCTGCGCCTGGAACGCCTTCACCACCGCCTTGGCGAGCGGGTGCTCACTTTGCTGTTGCACGGCGGCTGCGCGTGCGAGCGCCTCGGCGCGAACGACGCCATCGGCGGTCTCGAACGCCGTGAGCGACGGCTGACCGAGCGTGAGCGTGCCGGTCTTGTCGAAGGCGACCACGCTCACGTTGTGCGCGGTTTCCAGCGCTTCCGCATCCTTGATCAGCACGCCGTGGCGCGCGGCGACGCCGGTGCCCGCCATGATCGCGGCAGGCGTTGCGAGTCCGAGCGCGCACGGGCACGCAATTACAAGCACTGCAACGGCGTTGAGGATCGCGGTTTCGGCAGACGCGCCCGCGATGAGCCAGCCCACGAGCGTAATCGCCGCGATGATGAGAATCGCGGGTACGAACACGGCGCTCACGCGGTCGACGAGCCGCTGGATCGGCGCCTTCTCGGCCTGCGCGCTCTCGACGAGCCGGATGATGCGTGCGAGCGTCGTTTCCGCGCCGATGGCCGTGGTGCGCACGGCCAGTGCGCCTTCGCCATTGATCGAGCCCGCCGTGACGGGGTCGCCGGGCTGCTTGGCCACGGGCAGGCTTTCGCCGGTAATCAGCGATTCGTCGATGTGGGTGCGGCCTTCCAGCACGACGCCATCCACCGGCAGCCGCTCGCCAGGACGCACGACGACCACCATGCTCACGCGCACGGCGTTGAGCGGCACTTCGCGTTCGACGCCGTCTTCGCGGATGCGTGCGCGGTCGGGGCGCAGCGCGTTGAGCGCGCGGATCGCGTCGGTCGTCTGGCGCTTCGCGCGCGCTTCGAGCCACTTGCCGAAGCGCACGAGCGTGATGACAACCGCCGATGCCTCGAAGTAGAGATGCGCGTCCTCGCCCGGATGCGCGAGCATCGCGTAGACGCTCACGCCCCACGCCGCCGACGTGCCGAGCGCCACGAGCAGATCCATGTTGCCCGCGCCCGCGCGCAGTGCGCGCCAGGCGGCGCGGTAGAAGCGCGCGCCGAAGCCGAACTGCACGATCGACGCGAGCACGAGTTGCACGCTGGCGGGCAGCATCCAGTCGATGCCGAGCCCGCGGGTGAACATCGGCACCACGAGCGGCGCGGTGAGCACGGCCGAGATCAGCACGGCGTGCCATTCGCGGCGCGTGGCGTCGCGGGCGGCGGCGTTGCGCGCCTCGGCTTCCTGGCTGGCTGCGGCGGAGTCTTCGGCCGCGAGCGGCGTCGCTTCGTAGCCGGCCTTCTTCACGGCGGCGACGAGCTGATCGCTCAGGTCGCCGGTGAGCGGCGCGCGCAGGTTGACGGTGGCCTGTTCGGTCGCGAGGTTGACGGTGGCGCCCGCGACGCCGGGCACGCGCGCGAGTGCGCGCTCGACGCGGGTGGCGCACGACGCGCAGGTCATGCCGCCGACGGCGAAGACGGCCGTTTCGGTGGCGACCGGCACGGCCTCGTAACCGGCCTTTTCGACGGCGGCCACGAGCGCTTCCGGCGTGACGCCGTCTTGCGCTTCGATGGTGGCTTTTTCGGTGGCGAGATTGACTGTGGCGCGCGCAACGCCCGGCACTTTGGCGAGCGCTTTTTCGACGCGGGTGGCGCACGAGGCGCACGTCATGCCGTGAATTTCGAATTCGGCGACGCGTGTATCGGGGCGCTCTTCAACGAGAGGTTCGTTCATGATGGCTGGCTCTGACGCAATGGTTTACTTCAACGTCACGCAGTATGTACGTTCCAGCGATGGGAAGGTCAAGACTGGTTTTTCGACGCACCCCTCGAATTACGCTTAATCACACTTAATTACGCTTCGTTGTGCAGAATCCAGCCTTAGAAATCAAAAATATCGATAAAGCGTTGATGATGAGCCGAATCTGCGAACTTTATCGACGTGTTCGAATTCGGCTCCGGATCATGCCGCGCACGGCGCGGGCCAGCGCCGTCGCGCGCGAACTGTTTCACCCGGTTATTTGCGGCTGGCGGCCACGTCGAGCATCGCCTGGCCGACCGCGCGCTGCGCCTCGCCTTCGCGGGCGAGGAGCGTCGTGGCGGCGCCGTCGACATCGGCGGCGGCCTTGTTCTGGCTGAGTTTCCACTTGCCGACGAGCTTCGTCACCTGGATCTCGATGCCGACGATCGCGCCGAGCATCTGCGTCAGGTAGTCCGCGGGCGCGTCGCCCATTTTCCAGGGCACCGGCTCGCCCGCTTCCATCTTGCGCGTGAGCCGCGCCACCACGCCACGCACGTAATCTTCATCGTCATGGACGACGATGTGACCATGTGCGTGCACAACGATATAGTTCCAGGTCGGCACCTGGCGATGCGTCTCGTGCTTGCTCGGATACCACGACGGCGAAACGTAGGCACACGGACCCTGGAAGATGACGAGCGCGTCCGGCGCGGCGGCGGCTTCCTGCCAGACCGGATTCGCGCGCGCCACGTGCGCGCGCAACGTGCCGAACGGACCGTTGGCCGGTTCGAATTCGACGGGGATATGGTTCGCGTCGAGCCCGGCGGGGCCATGCGTGACGAGCGAGCCGAAGGGCTGTGCGGCGATCAGCGCGTCGAGCACGTCGCGGCGGTTTTCTTCGAAATGGGCGGGTACGTACATGTAATAGGTCTCCTGAGGGCGTCGGCCAGTCACGATTTGTAGCGCGGTGTGCGGACTTGCACGCAGAAATGCATATAGAAACGCTTTTCATGCCGTGGCGCGAGCGATACGATACCACCCGGCGTCATTCTCACAATGCAGCGCAAAAATGCACGGCCCAGGGGGGACGGCGCGCATCGTCGAGGACACGTCGACGTCGGCTGCCGGACCGTCTGCATCGCACACAAAACCTACAAATGACAAAAAAACGTCAAGCGTATTCATTTTCCCGCACCTGCTTTGCGCTTGCAGGCCTCGCCATCTTTGCCGGATGCGCGACAGCGCCAGGCGTCGCGCCCAAGGACACCGGGTGGGTGAGGGACGAAGTGTCCGACTCCTACGTTTTCGGCTTTCCGCTCGTCCTGATGGACGTGTCGCGCGAAGCGGCAACGGG
Source organism: Paraburkholderia sp. (assembly GCF_024281035.1). Classification (GTDB taxonomy): domain Bacteria; phylum Pseudomonadota; class Gammaproteobacteria; order Burkholderiales; family Burkholderiaceae; genus Paraburkholderia. The sequence goes on along the minus strand of NZ_JAMXLH010000040.1, from coordinate 11,978 downwards.
CAACGCGCCGGGGCAGGCCGCGCCGAACACGCTGCGCCACGCGCAGTCGCTGCCCCCGGTGGGCGCCTCGAATCCGCCCGAACCCAATCTCGATACGCTCGGCTCGACCGGCTGGCTCGATCTCGACAGCGGGCCGGTGCTAGTGAGCCTGCCCGATTCGCACGGCCGCTATATGGACGCGCGTGCGCTCGACATGTGGACGAACGTCCTGTGGTCCACGGGGACGCAAGTCGGCGAGCATGGCGGTGGCCTGAAAGCGCAAACGATTGCGTTCGTGCCCGCCGGCTGGAAGGGCACGCTGCCCGCGCGCGCGCAGCGCATCGAGGTGGCCACGCGTTACGTCTGGTTCCTCGCGCGAATCGAGACGCGCGGCGGCGGCGATCTGGCTGCGGTGCGCAAGCTGCAGCGCGCGATCCGCGTCGCGCCGCTTTCGACCTGGGACGAGCATGGCGGGCGCGGCGCCGAACCGGCGTCCACGGGTGCGAGCCAGAGCGGCGATCCGGTTGCGCCGGGCACGCCCGCCTCGCGCGTCGCGTCGCTCGATGCCAACGCCTTTTTCGATCGTCTTTCGCAGTCGCTGAGCGATAACCCGAGCACGCCCGACGATCCGCACGCGCTCAAGATTCTGGCCGATATCGGCGTGCATCCGGGCGACGCCGTGGAGTTTCCGAGCGACGCGAAAGATGCGGCGGCGGCCGGTTACGCGGATGGCCGCGCGCGCGTCGCGACGCCGCCGTCGAATTTGCTGGCGGGCAACGGCTGGCTGTGGGTCGGCGACGAAGCGGGCGACTACGGCCCGGACTACGCGCTGCGCGCCTACGCGGCGTATATGCAGCCGGGTTTGCCGAAGACCTCCGATGAGGTCCGCGCGCGCGTGTCGCTCGACAGCGACGGCCATCCGCTCAACGGCGCGAACCGCTACGTGATTCATTTCACGGCGAAGCAACTGCCGCCCGTGCGCGGGTTCTGGTCGATCACGGCGTACACGGCCGACGGTGCGCTCGACGAGCACGCGCCTGTGCGCGTGGCGTTCGGCGACCGTACCGGCGCGCGGCGCAACCGCGACGGCTCGCTCGACGTGCATGTTTCTGCCGAGCGCCCGCGCGGCGTCGCGAACTGGGTGAACGCGCCGCGCGGCGACTTCCGGCTCGTGATGCGCCTGTACGCGCCGAAACACACGGCCGTCGACGGCAGCTGGCAGCCGCCCGCAGTCGAGCGTCGCTGACGTACGCAGCCGAGACGTGTAACCGGGGTACGCAATCGAGACACACAGCCGAGGCGCGCAGCCGGCAGTCCGCCGCCTGAATACCTGAACGCCAGCGCGCGCGCCACCTTCAGGCACTGTCTCATCACGGCGTATTCGTGCACCGCGGCATTCTCCTGACGCGAGTCACCCCATCGGGCCTATACTTTCGCCTGTCGGGGTCTTCGATCGTCATTCCAGTCCTATTCCATACGGCCGGTTTGCGGCCGCGTCACTGGCAAGCGAGTATGGCAAGTCTCAACAAAGGTCCTCTGAATTCTTCGCTGCAATCGGTCCGCGCCATCGCGCGAGCACCCCGCACCCGGCACATCCTGACCGGCGTGTTGATCTTCCTCGTGGTATTCGGGCTGCTCGGCTTTTTCGCCGCGCCGCCGCTCATCCGCCACATCGCGGCCCAGCAGTTGAGCAAGCAGCTCGACCGTCCGGTCAGCATCGGCCGCATCGCGCTCAATCCGTACACGCTGCGCCTCGAAGCCGACCGCGTGCATATCGGCGAGCGCGGCGGCAACGGCGATTTCTTCGACGTCGAGCGTCTTGTCGTCCAGCCCTCGTGGTCGTCGATTTTCCGGGCCGCGCCCATTGTCGACCAGGTGCATCTCGACTCCCCGCGCGTCAACATCGTGCGGTTCGATGCGCAACGCTTCAACTTCACCGACCTGATCGAGAAGTTCTCGAAGCCCTCGCAACCGGCCAGCAAGCCGACGCCGTTTTCGGTTTCGAATATCCGCATCGAAAACGGCCAGATCACCTTCGATGACCGCCTGCTCAACGAAAAGCACGTGATCGACCGCTTCACGCTCGGCATTCCGTTCATTGCGACGCTGCCGTCGAAGACCGATATCTTCGTCCAGCCGCTCCTGCGCGCGCGTCTCGACGGCAACAGCACGCTCGCCCTCGACGGCAAGACCAAGCCGTTTGCGGCGTCGCGCGAGTCGGAGGTGGCGGTCAAGCTCGATTCGCTCGACGTGCCGCGCCTGCTCACGTACTCGCCGACGAAGCTGCCGATCCAGGTGAAGAGCGGCAAGCTCTCGACCGATCTCAAGCTCAACTTCGTGATGGCGGGCGACAAGCCGGAACTGCGCGTGTCGGGCACCGCCGATCTGAACGACCTCGATACCGCCGACTCGGCCAACGCGCCGTTCTTCGGCGCACATAGCCTGCACGTCGCGGCGGCGTCGCTTGCGCCGCTCAGCAACGTCTTCCACTTCGACGAGATACGCCTCGACGCGCCCAACGTCTGGATCGCGCGCGACAAGAACGGCGCGCTGAGTGTCGAAAAGCTCGCGGGCAGCCCGAACGCAGCCAGCGGCGCAGCGGCGGCAGCGCCGCCGGCGGCTTCCGAAGCGGCATCGAAGCCCGCCGAAGCAAAGGCAGCACCGCTCGACCTCTCGATTCGCCAGGTCGCGATCAACGGCGGCACCGTGCACCTGCACGACGAAACGACGTCACGTCCGGTCGACAACGTGTTTTCGAACGTCGACGTCACGCTCGCGAATTTCTCGACCACGGCGAAGACGACCGCGCAATATACGTTCGGCATGTCCGAGAACGACGGCGGCACGGTGAAGGCTTCGGGTTCGTTCGGCATGGTGGCGAAGACCGCCGACGCGAAAATCGACGTCCAGGGCGTGCAACTCGCGCCGAAACAGCCGTATCTCGACAGCGTGAGCGGCGCGCAGATCCTCGACGGCAAGCTGGGCCTCGACACGACGATCACCGCCGACTGGTCGAAGTCGCCCGCCGCCGTGGTGGTCGGCGACAGCACGCTGAATCTGGAAACGCTCAAGGTGGCGGCGCGCGGCGAGAAGACGCCCGCGATCGCGCTCGGGCAGGGCGTCGTGAAGGTGAATCAGGTCGATCTCGCGGCGCACACCGCGCAGATTGCTTCGGTGGATGCGACCGGCCTCGTCGTGAACGCCGAGCGCCGCAAGGACGGCAGCATCAATCTCATGCAACTGGCGGGCGGCCACGAAGCCGCGCCGCATCAGGCCGCGCCGCATCATGCGGCGAATCACACGCAGACTCATGCGGCGAATCATGCAGCGCAGAAGTCCGCGCCGGAAGCTCCGGCCTGGCACTACAAGATCGACGCGCTGAACCTGAACAACGGCACGGTCAACTTCACGGACAGCACGACGCCGCGCCCGGTGAAGCTCGCCATCACGCCGCTCGACCTGAAGGTCCAGCAGATCAGCGACGACCTCGGCCACGCGCTGCCGGTCGAACTCAAGGCGACGCTGAACCGCAAGGGCACGCTCGCGCTCAACGGCGATGTGAGCCCGACGCCGCTGAAGGCGGCGCTCAAGATCGACGCGAACCGGCTCGACGCCGCCGCGTTCGAGCCGTACTTCGGCAGCCAGCTGAATGCGGTGATCGCGAGCGCGCTGCTGAACATGAAGGGTCAACTGGCGTTCGAGCAGAGCAAGGGGACGCGGGCGAACTATCGCGGCGACGCGGCGCTCGTCGACGTGCGCATGCTCGACAAGGCGACGTCAAGCCGGTTCGCGGGCTGGCGCTCGCTCGCGTTCTCGAACCTCAAGGCGAGCTTCGACGACACGCACGGCGCGGACGTCGATGCGAGCCGCGTGACGTTCGCGGGCTTCTACGGCCGCGTGCTGCTGGATGCGCAGGGCAAGCTGAACCTCAAGGACGTGGTGGCGCACCAGACCGGCGAAGCGCAATCGCTCACGCACGACACGAGCGCGGCGGCTGGCGGCAGCCACGAGCCGGTGCCGCTCTCGCCGCAGGCCGCAAGCGTTGCGGGCGCGCCTGCGCAGGCGTCGGCGCCTTCCGGGGCCGCCGCGCAAGCCACTGCCCAGGCCACCACCCAGGCCACCACCCAGGCCACCGCAGCGCAGACGGCGTCCGCACCGCACGCGGCGTCGGCGCCCGCCATGGTCACGGCAGCCGAGCCGCCTAAGAACCCGGTGCGGCTGCACATCGGCGAGCTGCTGCTGCAAGACGGCAGCATGAATTACACCGATAACTTCATCAAACCGAACTACACCGCCGACCTCGTGCAGATCCGGGGCAGGATAGGCGCGATCGGCACGCAATCGACCACGCCCGCGCCCGTCGACGTCTCCGCGAAGCTCGTCCCGAACGGCCCGATCACGATCAAGGGCACGGTGAATCCGCTCATCGAGAAACCGTCGCTCGACATCACCGCGAGCGCGCACGACATCGAACTCACGAACCTCACGCCGTACTCGGCGAAGTACGCGGGCTATCCGATCACGAAGGGCAAGCTCAACGTCGATCTGCACTACCAGCTCGCGAACGACCAGCTCACGGCGAACAACCACCTGTTCATCGACCAGCTCACATTCGGCGATCACGTCGACAACACCACGGCCACGAAGCTGCCCGTGCGCTTCGCCATTTCGCTGCTCAAGAACCGGGCCGGCGAGATCGACGTGAACATTCCGGTGTCGGGCTCGCTCGCGAATCCCGAGTTCAGCCTGGGCAGCCTGATCTGGACGGCGGTGCTGCACCTGATCGAGAAAGCGGTGACCGCGCCGTTCTCGCTGCTGGCGAATGCGTTCGGCGGCGGCGGCGAGGATCTCGGCTACGTCGAGTTCGCGCCGGGCACGGCCACGCTCAGCGATGCGGACACGAAGAAGCTCGACACGATCGTGAAGGCGCTGGACGACAAGCCGTCGATCAAGCTCGACCTGATCGGCCGCGTCGATCCGGCCATCGATACGCCCGCGCTGCGCGACCAGTACGTCGATCGCCTCGTGCGCCTGCAGAAAGTGAAGGACACGGTGGGCAATGGCGAGAGCGTGGACACATCGGAGGTGAAGGTCGACGACAAGGAATACGAGAAGTACCTCACCAAGGCCTATAAGTCGGCGGACTTCAAGAAGCCGCACAACCTGATCGGCTTCACGAAGACGCTGCCCGACGCCGACATGAAACAGGCGCTCGCCGAACATGCGCCTGTGGATGAGGCGGCCTTGCGCGATCTCGCGCAAAAGCGCGCGCAGGCCGTGCAGCAGTACCTCGAAGGGAAGGTCGATCCGAGCCGCGTGTTCATCGTCGCGCCGAAGCTCGACGCGAAGGGCATTCAGGACAAGGGCGCCACCACGCGCGTCGATTTCGGGCTTAAGTAAGGGAACGGCGGTACATGCGCACGGCGCCGAGACGCCTCACGCCGTGCGCTGCAACGCGCGCGGCGCGCGCGTAAAGGCGTGTTCCTCGATCACGCGCGCGAGCGTCGCGAAGGCCGGGTCGATCTGCTCGTGCGGCACGCACGCGTAGCCGGTCAAGATGCCCTTGCGTTCCTGCCTGCGGCTGTAATACGACGCGAGCGGCCGCACGATCACCCCGTTAGCGAGCGCGTCCGCCGTGATCGCGCGGTCGTCGCAGTGCTCGGGCAGGCCCAGCACGAAATGCAGCCCCGCTTCGTCGCCCATCACGGGCAGCGCATCGCCGAAATGGCGCGTCACCGCGTCGATCAGCAACTGGCGGCGCTCGCCGTAGAGCGTGCGCATCCGGCGCACGTGCGAGGTCAGATAACCGTCCATGATGAATTCCGCGAGCACGGCCTGCTGCATGAGCTGGCCTTCGCGGTACAGCTCGGCGACGCCGGTGCGAAACGTGGCCGCGAGCCGCTCGGGCACGACCATGTAGCCGATGCGCAGACCCGGAAACAGCATCTTGCCGAGGCTGCCCACGTAGATGACCCGGTCGGCATTGTCGAGGCCCTGCAGCGATGCGATCGGGCGGCTGCCGTAGCGGAATTCGCTGTCGTAGTCGTCCTCGATGATCCACACCTTGTGCTGGCGCGCGTATTCGAGCAGCATGCGCCGCCGCGCCAGACTCATCACCATGCCGAGCGGATATTGATGTGACGGCGTGACGAGCGCGACGCGCGGCGGCTCGCGCAGGTCCGCTTCGCCCGGATTGAGCCCCTCGTCGTCGATGGGAATCGGCGCGAGCTTGAGCCCGGACGACTGCAGCACGCTGCGCGCGCCCCAGTAGCACGGTTCTTCCACCCACGCGCGGTCGCCGACGTCGGCGAGCAGGCGCACGGCGAGGTCGATGGACTGGTGGATGCCGGTCGTGATGATGATCTGGTCGGGCGAGCAGCGCACCGAACGCGCGACCCGCAGATAGTCCGACAACGCGCGCCGCAGCGGCCGGTAGCCGCCGCCGGGCGCGTAGGTGAGCAGATCGTGGCTGGCCGAGCGCCACAGCCGCGACTGCAGGCGGCTCCAGGTGCGCGACGGAAATTCGGCCACGTCCGGCACGCCCGGCATGAAGGCTCCCCATTGCTTCGCCGACACGCCGGCCTCGTCGATCAACCGTTGCCCGCGCACCGACATGTCGCCGCGCGGGCAGGCCGCAGCGGCTGTCGCGGAACCGGCCTCGGCCGACGCGTTCGCCCCGGCGGGCGGGCGCAGTCCCACGGCGGCGGAATCGGGCCGCGTGTCGGCGACATAGGTGCCGCTGCCGGTGCTCGAAATCACATAGCCTTCCGCGCTCAACTGGTCGTAGACATGCAGCACCGTATTGCGCGCGACACCGAGGTCGAGCGCGAGCGTGCGCGAGCTGGGCAGCTTCGTGCCCGGCGCGAGCCGGCCGGTCAGGATGGCCTGCTGCATCAGTTGCAGGAGCTGGCGGTAGGCCGGTTCGGTGCTGTCTTTGTCGAGCTGTGCCGAGAGCCAGTCAGACAAAATGTCCATGACAAAGTGGTTCCATCAGGAATAATGAAATGGCTCCATGACGTGGAGCCGTGAGCGTCTATAGTAATCCGGACGTCAGATCTGGTTAATGCGCCATGCAGCATTTTTAATCGCGCCGGATCAACGGGGGTGGCCCGAAAGAGGTTTCAACCCGCGGTGACAGAAAAAGTAAGGAGACAGTGCGATGAAGAATTCTGACGTGATCGTCAGCTTTCGTGGCGTCCGCAAGACCTACGACGGCGAAACGCTGGTGGTCAAGCAACTCGACCTCGATATCTATCAGGGCGAATTCCTGACGCTGCTGGGACCGTCCGGCTCGGGCAAGACCACTTGCCTGATGATGCTCGCCGGTTTCGAGTTCCCCACCGGCGGCGAGATCCGGCTCGACGGCAAGCTGCTCAACAACGTGCCGCCGCACAAGCGCGACATCGGCATGGTGTTCCAGAACTACGCGCTCTTCCCGCACATGACGGTCGAGCAGAACGTCGCGTATCCGCTCGGCGTGCGCAAGGTCCCCACGGGCGAACGCGCCCAGCGCGTCAACGACGCGCTCAAGATGGTCCGCATGGAAAGCTTCGCGAAGCGCTATCCGGCGCAGCTTTCGGGCGGCCAGCAGCAGCGCATCGCGCTCGCCCGCGCACTCGTGTTCCAGCCGAAACTCGTGCTCATGGACGAGCCGCTCGGCGCGCTCGACAAGCAACTGCGCGAACATATGCAGTACGAACTGAAATCGCTGCACGAGAAGCTCGGCGTCACGTTCGTCTACGTCACGCACGACCAGGGCGAGGCGCTCACGATGTCCGACCGCGTTGCGGTGTTCGACAAGGGCATCGTCCAGCAGCTCGACACCGTCGACAGTCTTTACGAATCGCCGTGCAATGCGTTCGTCGCGAACTTCATCGGCGACAGCAACCGCCTGCGCGGCACCATCGCCGCCGTCGACGGCGAGTTCTGCGAACTCCATCTCGCCGACGGCACGCGCCTCACCGGCCGCAACGTTGCGGGCGCAAAGGCGGGCAGCGGCGCCGTGGCGTGCATCCGGCCCGAGCGCATGAAGCTCGCCGTGAACGGCGCGGCGCGCGCAGGCCTGAACGCGATCGCGGGCGAGGCACGCGGGCTGATCTATTTTGGCGACCACGTGCGCATGCGCTGTGGCCTGCCGCAACAGGACGAGTGCTTCGTGAAAGTGCCGCTCGGCACCGAAGCGCTTGCAGGGTTCGCGCCCGGGCAGCCGGTCGCGCTTGAATTCGCGCCGGAACATCTGCGCGTGTTCGCCTGAGCGGGCGGCCCTTGCGGGCCGTTGCGCTGTCGTCGAGGAGACCGGGTGGAACGCCCGGCATGACAACCACCAAGGAGAAGGGACAAAACCATGAGGAAGATCGGCAACACGCGCGTTGCAGCGATCGCGGCTGCGCTCGCACTGTCATTCGGCGTCGCACACGCCTCCGAACTGACCGTCGTGAACTTCGGCGGCGCGAACGGTGATGCGCAGAAAGCAGCGTTCAACGAGTCGTTCCAGACCAAGACCGGCAACAAGGTCACGGTCGTCGAATACAACGGCGAGCAGGCCAAAGTGAAGGCGATGGTCGAAGCGAAGCACGTCAACTGGGACGTGGTCGAAGTCGAAACCGGCGATATCGCGCGCGGCTGCGACGAAGGTCTCTACGAGAAGCTCGACTGGGCGAAGCTCGGCAACAAGGCCGACATCATGAAGGCGGCGCAGCAACCCTGCGGCGCAGGCATTTTCGTGTGGTCGACGGCGATGGCCTATAACGCCGACACGCTCAAGACCGCGCCGACGAGCTGGGCCGATTTCTGGGACGTGAAGAAATTCCCGGGCAAGCGCGGCATGCGCAAGGGCGCCGAGTACAACCTCGAATTCGCGCTGATGGCCGACGGCGTTGCGCCGAAGGACGTCTACAAGGTGCTCGCAACGAAGGCCGGCCAGGACCGCGCGTTCAAGAAGCTCGACGAACTGAAGCCGTACATCCAGTGGTGGGAAGCAGGCGCGCAGCCGCCGCAGTTCCTCGTCGCGGGTGACGTCGTGATGTCGACGGTCTACAACGGCCGCATCGACGCCGCGCGCCGCGAAGGCAAGAACCTGAAGGTGGTCTGGAACGGCAGCATCTACGATCTGGACTACTGGGCGATTCCGAAGGGCTCGCCGAACAAGGCGCTGGCCGAGCAGTACATCGCGTACACGATTTCGCCGCAGCCGCAGGCGCAGTACGCGCAGCACATCGCGTACGGCCCGGTGAACCAGAACGCGATCAAGGGCCTCGACGCGAAGACGCTCGCGGATCTGCCGAACTCGCCTGCCAACGCCAAGAATGCGGTTCAGCAGAACCTCGCGTTCTGGACGGATCACGGCGACGAGCTGGAGCAGCGCTTCGCATCGTGGGCCGCGAAGTAAGCATGTGAAAGCAGGAGTGGCCGCGCGCGCCTGAGTTGCCGAATGGTGCGCGCGGCTTGCTGTATTGAGCAGGTGGTGAGGCTGAGGAGACAAGCTGTGACAACGATGACGACCGTGACCAACGCCGCCGACACCGCAGGCGAACCGGCCGCCCGGCTCAAGCGCGAATTGCGCGTGGCGCAGGCGAAGAAGCGCACGATGGCGCTGATGCTGATCGCGCCGCTCGCGATTTTTCTGCTGCTGATATTCGTCGTGCCCATTGCGGCACTGCTCACGCGCGCCGTGCAGAACCCCGAAGTGGCCACGGCGCTGCCGCAGACGATCACGGCGCTGCGCGCGTGGGACCGCAAGAGCACGCCGCCCGATGCGGCCTACGTCGCACTCACGCAGGATCTCGGCGCCATCCAGGACGGCGAGGCGATGGGCGCGCTCGCACGGCGCCTCAACGTTGAAATTCCGGGCTTTCGCTCGCTGGTGGCGAAGACCGCACGCGCCATGCCGCTCGCCGACGACGACGGCCATCCGCTCACGCTGACGCCCGCGCAAACGCGCGCGAAGCTCGTCGAATTCGACGACCGCTGGGGCGACGTGAGCTACTGGCAGGCCATCGCGAAGAACAGCGGGCGCTATTCGCCGTTCTATCTGCTCGCGGCGCTCGACCATCGTCAGGATGCGTTCGGCAGCATCCAGCCCGCCGATGCCGACCACCAGATCTACCTCGATGTATTCGCCCGTACCTTCACGATCAGCGTATTCGTGACGATCTTCGCGTTGTTGCTCGGCTATCCGCTCGCCTACTGGATCTCGACGCTCTCCGATCGCCGCGCGAACCTCGTGATGATCATGGTGCTGATTCCGTTCTGGACGTCCATCCTCGTGCGCGTGGCCGCGTGGATCGTGATCCTCCAGGGCGAGGGCCTCGTCAACAAGTCGCTGATGAGCATGGGACTGATTTCGCATCCGCTCCCGCTGCTGTTCAACCGCGTGGGCGTCTATATCTCGATGACGCACATCCTGCTGCCGTTCATGGTGCTGCCGCTCTACAGCGTGATGAAGTCGATTCCGCCGACCTATCAGCGCGCGGCCGTCTCGCTCGGCAGCCATCCGTTTGCAGCGTTCTGGCGCGTGTATGTGCCGCAGACTTACCCGGGCATCGGCGCGGGCGCGCTGCTCGTGTTCATCCTCTCGATCGGCTACTACATCACGCCTGCGCTGCTCGGCGGCCCTGGCGACCAGATGGTGAGCTATTACGTGGCGTACTTCACAAACGTCTCGATCAACTGGGGTATGGCGTGCGCACTCGGCGCACTGCTGCTCGCGGCGACGACGGTGCTGTACTTCGTCTATGGGCGCTTCACGCGCTCGCAACTGAGCCTCGGCTGACGCCTTCACGGAGACGCAAGCGATGAAATTCGCCAAACCCCTTTTTGCGCCGCACACCTCCGGCATGGAGCGTCTGTGGTACTTCGTGATGCGCGGCCTGTGCGTGCTCACGCTGCTGTATCTCGTGCTGCCGGTGCTCGCCATCGTGCCGTTGTCGTTCTCGTCGAGCACGTTCCTCGTCTATCCGATTCCGGGCTGGTCGCTGCGCTGGTACCAGAATCTCGTGATGTCCGACGAGTGGCGCATGGCCGCGAAGAACAGCTTTATCGTCGGACCGTCGGCCACGATTATCGCGACGGTGCTCGGCACGCTCGCCGCCATCGGCATCACGAAGGCCGATTTCCGCGGCAAGGCGCTGCTGATGGCGATCCTCATTTCGCCGATGATCGTGCCGGTCGTGGTGGTCGGCGTCGGCATGTATCTGTTCTTCGCACCGCTCGGCCTCGCCAACACGTACACGGGCCTGATCCTCGCCCACGCGGCGCTCGGTGTGCCGTTCGTGGTGACCACCGTGTCGGCGACGCTGCAGGGCTTCAACTACAACCTCGTGCGCGCGAGTCTCTCGCTTGGCGCGAACCCGTTGACGACGTTCTTCCGCATCACGCTGCCCGTGATCGCGCCGGGCGTGATGTCGGGTGCGCTGTTCGCGTTCGCGACGTCGTTCGACGAAGTGGTCGTCACGCTGTTCCTGGCGGGCGCCGACCAGACGACGCTGCCGCGCCAGATGTTCACGGGCATTCGCGAGAACATCAGCCCGACCATCGCTGCGCTCGCAACGATTCTCATCGTGTTCTCGACGTGTCTGCTGCTTTCGCTCGAATGGTTGCGCGGCAGAAGCGCCGCGCGGGCGGTGAAGGCTTGATGGAGGGGCGGCACCTGCGTGATGGGTTATGGCGATCGTGTAACCGGAATACTTATCTATCGCGCAGAATCTTATAAAGCGAAATCAAACTGTTGTCGCACTCGAAACTAGCCAAATACTTAGCAACGCGATGTGGTTGCATCCGTTCGAGACAAGCAGGCGGACCTACTGGTCTGGCATCTTGGCGGGATGAGAAAACGCAGGCCCTACCCAACGGATGTATCGGATGAAGGGTGGCACTTCGCCGCTCCGTACCTGACCTTGATGAACAAGGACGCTCCGCAGCGCCGCTACGATTTGCGGGAGATGTTCAACGCGCTGCACCGGAAGCAGACGCAACGCTGGATTCAGGCGGGCTGTTTCGAG
>NZ_JAMXLH010000039.1 GCF_024281035.1 Paraburkholderia sp. | reverse complement strand
CGTAGACGATGCCCGCATCCAGCGAGCCATACAGCGTGACGCTGCTTTGTGCTTGAGCCGAAATGGCGAACACGCTCAGGACGCCCGCGACGATCAAAGTGTTCTTCATGATATTTCCCATATTGACGTTCATACTGCAATGAAATGGCTGCGAATGTCGGAGCCAGGTTGCGGACGAGATTTAATCGTCAAACCTGCTCCAGCGGGCACGCTGTCTGTGAAACAGATTCTTTCCGAAATCAAAGGTGCTTTCTGAACTTGCCATCAACTCTTTGTTATGAAGAGGAAAATGTCGAGCCCGGCGTAGTCACGGGACAGTCATTTTGCTGTGGTAATCGCGCGACACTGCAGGGGCGTCATGTAGATGGCAATGAAACCTCTCAGGCGAGCGTGAAGCATCTTCCGCATGGCATATCGCATCCATAGATTTGCAATACTAATTAACTGAACTACTCCGGAAATCGTGCAGGATGCCGCCAAACCTCGGGGCGGTTCAGCTCAGCTTCAGAAGTAAATCGTGCACCAGGTCACGGGGCCATTGCACGGCTGCGCCGCTTCACTCTTCTGTGTGTGCCGGATAGAGCCTGCGTTGGCCGGATTGTCTGCCGCATTGCGTCCCGTGTCCGCTGCTGCCCGTTGATCGACCGCTGCTTGCATGACAGGTCCGCTGCTGACGACCTGGTTCCGGGCAATCGCGGCGTCGTTGTGGGCCCGAGTCTGCGCCGATGCAGTCGCGATCGCACCGAAGGTAGCGAGAACAACTACCGGGAGGCGCAGCAGTTTTTGCTTATTCATTTCTTTCAATTCTTCCAAAAATTCAAATGCAAAGTCAGTCGATTCAACCGATCGCAATCTCGACGAGAAAAATTGCTAAGAGATGACGCTGCATTTCATTAAGCTTACTTATCGTCTCAATCGCTCTGCATTGAGATAATGGGCCGATGAGCGCAAGCATGAGGCGCCGAACAGGCAAAGTCCAAGGCGAAAAAACGATCCACGCGATAAGGGAAGCCGATCATTTCGTCACGGTGGAATCGATGCATTCGCGTTGGCCGGAACGCATCTTTGCGACGCGCGTATCGTGTCCAGTGGTCCCGCCGATACAGACGTGGACGCTCTCGCGTTTGCTGGAGTCGATCTCTCATTTCGGCTTTTCAGCTACGTCCCTTTTTATTGACGCATGGTAAAGCGATGACTTGAGCTATCGCAGGAGCCATAAGCTGAGCACATTGTCTCTTTCGGAAATCTGTGTTGGACGCATCGCTGGTAAAGGCGCACAATTCGACATGTTTGCAATAGAGTGAAACCCGCATCAGTTTGTCGGACCTGTCAATGACCCCGTTTGTCAAAGTGCACGTCCGCATGCCCAGCCTTGAAGAGGCATGCGGAGCGCTCACGCCGAAAATGCCTGTAAATCCAGCACTTTTTGTGTGGAGCTTTTTTCCCACACTAACTTCACCGGTGTTCCAGCCGGCACCGACGTCCTGCGTCGCAAGGGGCAAAGTCGGCGCGCATTACCCAGTACGAGCCATTTGTCGTTAGGCATCTGAAAGTCTCGTTAGTTGTTTCCGAAAGGATTTCACGTGCCGCACGCCTCTGCCGCGCCACTTCGGTCGCGCGACGCATTTACTATTGATTCTGGAAAGCTGCTTTTCTCGCTGAGCACTTATTTCGCAGCGGCGCTTGTGCTAGTCATCGCGTTTGTTGCAAGTTTGCCGCGGCCGTGGTGGGCGCTTCTGACTGTCTATGTCACGGCACAGCCCATGGCAGGCGCGTTTTCCCCGCGGGCGCTTCATCGTCTTGCCGGCATCGGCATAGGCGCGCTCGTCACGATCCTGATCGCGCCCAATCTGCAGAACTCTCCCATGCTGCTGGTCCTGTGTCTCGCGATCTGGATCGGTCTGTGCATGTACCTGGCCGTCCTCGACCGCACGCCGCGAGCCTTCCTGTTCCAGATGGCCGCGTTCAGTTCCGCGGTCATCTGCTTTCCCTATCTGGACGACCCGTCGAACATCTTCACGACGACGATTTCGCGCGTCGAAGAAATGACGGTGGCGATTCTTTGCGTGACCATCACGCACCGCGTTCTGCGCCCCACCGATATCCGGTCGGTCATTCACGAACGCGCGCTTTCGTTTTTGAACGATGCCTGCCGCTGGACGAGTGAAGCCTTCGGCGTGCATCACACGCGACTCGAATATGAGCACCGGCGCAAGCTCGCTGCCGATGTGACCGAGCTCGGCATGATGGCTGTGAATCTGCGTTTCGACCGGCGCTTCGCGCATGCGACGCGCGCCACCGTGACGGAGTTGCAACACAGGCTTGCGATCCTGCTTTCGATTGCTTCGGCAGCCGCAAACCGGCTCGACCAGCTTCGCTCGCTCAACGCAGTCGATCGCGAAACCGGCGAGCTGGTTGACTCGCTGGTCAACAGCCTGCATTCCACTCAAGAGATCGGCGAGTCTCGCGACAGCGAACTGGTGTCGCGTTGCAGGGCGCTCGCCGAAGAGCGCCTGCAACACCGGCAATGGACATCGCTGCTCGCGGCAAACCTCTTTGAACGCACCGCGGAGTTCCTCGAGACGCTGCAAGCTGCGCGCGGCCTGGTTCGCGCATTCGCCGAGGGCAAGCTCGACCAGGGACTTCAGGCTCAGGTCGCGAGAAGCAGCAGCAATTTTCCGCTGGCTCGGGATCATGGCGTCGCGCTCCTCGCCGGCGCCGCGATGACGACTGCCATCATGATCTACTGCGCGGTATGGATCCTGCTGGCATGGCCGAACGGTGCGGCGACTGCGGCATTCGCCGCGCTGGTCACCTGTTCGTTTGCTGCGCAGGACGATCCCGCGCCTGCGATCGGCCGGTATCTGATCGCGACGCTGATGACGTTTCCGCTCGCTGCGCTCTATCTGTTCGTGATCCTGCCGCGCGTCGACGGGGCCGCCATGCTCATCCTGACGCTTGCACCGGCGCTCATCTGGATGGGATACCTGCAGGCCGACCCCGCGCGCAGCGCGCGCGCGTTGCCGATGCTCTCCTGCTTCATCGTCGCCATGGGTTTCCTCGACCGGTTTCAGGCGGACTTCGCAGGCTTCGTCAACACCGGGCTCGCGCAGGTGGGCGGCATCATCACCACGCTCGTTGTCACCAGACTGTTCCGGTCGGCTAACTCACGCTGGACCGCGTATCGCATCGTGCGTCAGAACTGGGCGGATCTGGCGCAACTGGCCGACCCGGCCCAGCCGCTCGCGGAGCGTGCGTGGACGGCGCAGGCCGTCGACCGTCTGGGCCAGATCGCGGGGCGCATGGCGCTGGCGAACGCCGGTGATGTGCTGCACGCCGCCAACGGCCTCGATGATCTGCGCATCGGCCGCAACATCATCCGCGTGCGTCACGGTCTGGAAGATCGCGATGCGGACACGCGCATGGTGATCGAAGCAGCGCTTCGCGAGGTGTCGGCGCTGTATCGCGCAAGGCTTTCCGCACACCATCCGTTGCCGGGCACGGCGGTCCTGCTGGCGTCGCTCGAACGGGCCATCGACGTCGCCGCGAGCCAGCCCGCGAAGCGCGAAGACTCAACCGTGATGGCGCTCGTCGGCTTGCGCTGCAATCTCTTCCCGCACACGCATCAACACCGGGAGGCCGAATGATGATTGAAGAAAACCACAATTTCGGGGGCGATATGCCTGGCGTGCGCCTCGTGTCCGGCCAGGCGGCTTCCGCTGAAATTCACCCGCATGCAGGCGATGTCGCCGAGCGCAGGAGCGTCGCATGGTAAGCGCCCGGAGAATGGTGATGGCGGCGATCTGCGTGGCCTGCGCAGGCTGCGCGGAAGTCGGCCCGGACTACAAGGTGCCGCCGCAAGCGGTCGTCAATGCACCTGCGGCGCATGGCGCGTTTATCTCCGGCACGTCGGTCGCCTCGGAAGCGCCCGTGCCCGATTACTGGTGGCGTCTCTTCGACGATTCCACTCTCGATCGACTGATCGAGAACGCGCTTGCCAGCAATGTCGATCTCAAGGCCGCGCAGGCCAATCTCGAACGCAGCGACGCGCTGCTCGGGCTCGCACGCACGGCACGCGAACCGTCTGTGGGGTTCGACGCGTCCACCGCCTATACGCAGCAATCGGCGGAAGCGTCGCTGTCGCATGTCGAGCCGCCCAGGCACGAAATCTACAATGCGGGCTTCACGATCAGCTACGACCTCGATCTCTTCGGCGGCATCCGCCGCGGGATCGAAGCCGCCGCAGCCGACCGCGAAGCCGTCGTCGCCGCCCGCGATCTCGTGCGCGTGAATGTCGCCGCGCAAACGGCGCGCGCCTACTCGGATCTCTGCAACGCCGGCAACGAAATCGATATCCTGCAACGGCAAATCTCCGTGCAGGAGCGCCGTCTCGCGCTCACACGCGAACTGATCGCCAATGGCCGCTCTCCCTCATTCAATCAGGAGCGGGAACGCGGCGCGATTGAAGACAGTCGCGCACAGCTTGCCCCGCTTCAGGCGAAGAGGATGAATGCCGCCTTTAGTCTGGCCACGTTGATGGGCCAGCCGCCCGCCAACTACGACAAAGCGCTTCTCGCTTGCCACACACCGCTTGAACTGAAGACGCTGCTTCCGGCAGGCGACGGACGCACGCTGCTGAGCCGGCGGCCCGACGTACGCGCCGCGGAACGCCATCTGGCCGCTGCGACGGCGGAAATCGGCGTGGAAACGGCGGCGCTCTATCCCGACATCAAGATTGGCGCGTCGATCGGATCGACCGGCGCAGCCAGCAGTTTCTTTACGCCGCTTACAAACCGGTTTGCCGTGGGCCCCATGGTGAGCTGGGATTTGCATCGCAGCGCGATCCGCGACCGGATAACGGCCGCTCAGGCACAGAGCCGCGTGAGCCTCGCGCGTTTCGACAGCACGGTGCTTACGGCGCTGCGCGAGACGGAAACGTCGCTCGACAATTACGCCTCCGCGCTTGACCGGTTGCAGCGACTCGAATCCGCGCGTGACTCAGCGCGCGCAGTCGACGAGCGCACCGACGAGTTGTGGCGCGGCGGGCGAGTCGGCGGTCTCGAAGCACTCGACGCCCAACGCACCTGGCTCGCCGCCGAGAACGCGGTCGCTGCCGCACAGTCGGACGTCAACAATGACCAGATATCAACGTTTCTGGCATTGGGGGGCGGGTGGCAGTAGATCTGCCGCCATCGCTCGCCGCACGTCGCTCATGCCTTGATCAATTACCTGATTTTCATTCGATGTTCGATACTTCACCTTTGACACTGCCGAAAAACAACCTCCCCGCCGCCGGTGAATTCCACGACGCATGCGCCGCACACGCAATTACGAAAGCGAAAGCAGCCGTCGATCCGGGCAACGGCGGGAGCAGGGAATCCGAAAACCATGACGGAAAACAGATGGACGATCATGCGCAATTCGGCCTGCGAAAGAGGGGGCTCATGCCGCGCAACCCGCTCTTGCGAAACATCAGTTATCTGCTCGCCGTCGATGAGAACCGGAACTTCACGCGCGCAGCGGATGCACTCTGCGTTTCGCAGTCGGCACTCTCGCAAAAGGTGCGTCAACTGGAGGATGAGCTTGGAGCCCAGCTGTTCGACCGCGGCGGAAGAGTTGTCCGCCTGACCGAATTCGGCAACATCTACCTCGAGTATGCGCGCCGCGCCTATTACGATCTCCTGACCGCGCAGCGCGCCGTGAAGGATGTCCACGATCTTTCGCGCGGTCAGTTGCGTGTTGCCTTTACGCCGACCTTCACCGAATATCTCGTCGCTCCGGTCATCGAGCATTTCCACGAGAAGTACCCCGGCGTCATCATCGAAATGACCGAAATGTCGCTGGATGCGGTGGAAACCGCGCTCGTCGAAGATCAGGTCGATCTCGCATTCGGCTTCACCGACGTGCGCTCCGACGAAGTTGAAGCGGAGCCGCTTTTCCCCGAGCAATTGATGCTCGTGGTCGGCAACGACCATCCTTTGGCAACGCAGTCCACTCCAGTCACACCGGAGCAGTTCGCCAAAATACCGCTTGCGCTGCTTACAACGAATTTCGTGTCACGCTTTTATGTCGAAAGCTATTTCACGTCCCGCGAAATGCAGCCCACGGTTGCATTGCAGGCGAATTCGATCAGCGCCGTGCTCAAAATCGTAAGCCACGGAAAAATCGCGACGATCTTGCCGAGTTCGATCGAGTTCGAGCATCGCAACTTTCAATACGTGTCCCTGAATCCGGCGTTCCCCGTGCGGACAGCCGCGCTGCTGCGCTACAAACGTGCTTACCGCTCCGTCGCCTCGACAGCCTTTGCCGCGTCTGTCATGGAATTGCTCGACGATGGATGCCTTTCATCGCTTCGGACGTTGAAAGGTGGGATCGCCGACCCGGACGCCCAATAGCCGGATAGATTCGAGCGGGCCCACCACTGCGTCAAAAATAACGATTGCAGAAAAAGCGTGGACCATGGATTTGCCGGAAACCCGACGGCCCTGGTGAAGGGCGCGGGTCATCAGGTGCCGTGATCTATCGAGAGGTACCTGACAGGTTCCTGGATTGCAGCTGCGATTGATGTTGCGTGGCGCTTCCGGCCGGGTTGTCGAAGCTCTTTGTCGGCATGCGCAGCGGTATCAGGCATCCGCTGGTGAGCAAGCCGAGAACTGCGGCGGAGAAGGCCGTTGCGGGCGCGGACCGGTACGCCCGCCGGGATCTAAGCAGAGCCGTCGTCCGCATCGGAAACGGCGGATTCAGTGAAACATATTGCAGGTCGCGATGCTCGAATTCGATCGTATTCGGCAATATCGTCGCGATCTTTCCGTGGCTCACGATCTTGAGCACCGCACTGATCGAATTCGCCTGCAACACGACGGTGGGCTCCATGCCGCAGGACTCGAAATAGCTGTCGACATAGAAGCGCGATACGAAACTCCGTGTCAGGAGCGCCAGCGGTATCTTCGACAACTGTTTTGGCGTGACCGGCGAGCGCTGCTTGGCGAGCGCATGTGTCCTGCCGACCGCGAGCGTCAGTTGCTCGGGGAAGAGCGGCGCGGCTTCGATCTCGTCGGAGCGAATGTCGGTGAACCCGAACGCGAGATCCACTTTGTCGGCGATGAGCGCGCTTTCCACGGCGTCGAGCGACATTTCCGTCATTTCGACGACCACGCCGGGATATTGCTCGTGAAAATGTGCGACGACCGGAGCGATGAGATACTCAGTGAACGTTGGGGTAAAGGCGATCCGCAATTGCCCTCGCGA
This sequence comes from Paraburkholderia sp., assembly GCF_024281035.1. Classification (GTDB taxonomy): domain Bacteria; phylum Pseudomonadota; class Gammaproteobacteria; order Burkholderiales; family Burkholderiaceae; genus Paraburkholderia. The sequence goes on along the minus strand of NZ_JAMXLH010000039.1, from coordinate 9,011 downwards.
CAGATCGTGTACGTCATGCATGGCACGCTGCGCGGTAAGCAGATCGTTGTAGGCGCGGTGCGCGTACTCCAGATAGACCGTGCCGAAATCGGTCAGACGAACGACTCGCCCGCTGCGGTCGAATAATTGCGCTCCCAGTTCCTCTTCCAGTTGACGCACCTTCTGCGAAAGCGCTGACTGTGAAACGCAGAGCGCATCCGCTGCGCGCGTGAAGTTCCGATGCTCGTCGATCGCGAGCAAATAACTGATGTTTCGAAGTAGGGGAGTACGCTGCATGGGCTTCTGATTCTGAGAGGTCGAGTGTTGAGGCGCGATGTTTTTATTTCGCCTTTGTTTGTGTCGCCGGCTCCAGTGTCGTGGCGTTGTAAAGGCCCGGGTACGCGGGCGCCGATTGCATGGCGATGTTCACGCGCACGAGGTCCCGGGCGGTTACCACGGAAGGCTTCGGCGCACCACGACATCGCCCGCACGGGAATGAATCTCCACGGATGCGGTCTGGCCCGGCACGAGGCGCACGTGGGGTGGAACCGAATCGATGGCGATGCGCACCGGAATCCGCTGCGCCAGACGCACCCAGGTGAACGACGGATTCACGTTGGCGAGCTTCGCGTCGCCGCCTTCGCGTTCGCGATCCTGTATCCCGCCGGCAATGCTTTGCACATGGCCACGGATTTCGCTGGCCACGCCCATCAGATAGATGCTCGCGGGGTCGCCGACGTGAATGGCCGGGAGCTTGGTCTCCTCGAAATAGCCTTCCACGCGCAGCGACTGATTGTTGACAAGCGCCATCGCACCTTGTCCTGCGGTGAGATAGGTGCCGGGCAGGAGTCCTACGTTGGAGACGACGCCGTCGACCTGCGCCCGCACGAGTGTGCGCTCGAGATTCAATGCTGCAAGATTGCGCGCGGCCTGGGTCTGCGCAACCGTGGCACGCAGCTTTTCCACTTTCGCCGTGCCTTGCTCCGTCGATTCCGTCGCGACGACGTCAGGCATCGAGTGATTCCGCTTGTCTTCGCGTACTGCCTCGTCCAGGTCTGCGCGTGCGCTCGCGAGATTGGCGTTGGCCTGATCCAGCGCGATCCTGTAGCGCGACGGATCGATCACCATCAGAACCTGCCCCTGCTTGACTGATTCGTTGTCGCGCACGCGCACCTCTGTCACGAGGCCGCTGATATCGGGGGCAATCGGCACGATGTCCGCCCGAACCTTGCCGTCGCGCGTGAGCGGCTCGATTTGATAGCGGACCCACAGTGCGTAGATGGCCCCCAGTACGCCCAGGACGACTGCTACAGTGAGGGCGGTTCGGAGGAGACTGGTAAATCGCTGCATGTCAGGAAATGAAACCGTGGGGGAAACAGGCATCGGCGAGGCGCGTGATTCCCCACCAGAGCAGGAAGAATGTCGCCAGGTCGATCAGCCCGGGATGCCAGAGAAACTGGCGCAACGGAATGCGCGCCAGGATTCCGCGCGAAAGAAACGTGACGGTTAGCGCAATGGCCGCCCAGAACAAGGCGGACGGCATATAAACGCCGAAAAGGCGGATTTCTTCGATCATTGAACAGCGCCTCCAGATGAATACGCGCTCAGAAAAAATGGGCAGCGCATGCCGGCGAGCGCCATCGAGGCCGGGCCTTTGCGTATTGCCGACTGCCGGGCGGCCACGAAGGGGAGAGCATGCTCATGTGTGACCGGGTGAATGTCGCCACGCCGGAAAAGGGCGCAAATAATCGCTGCCGTCCGGACAGGAAAAACACTCGATGAGAAACGCGGTTCTCCAGAATCGACGGCAGTTGAATCGCACGACCGAAGTGGAGCGGCTGAAGCTTGTGGCACGGGAATTCCTTTGGCGCAACGACGGATGGCGACGTCAAACCTGTGACGGCGAACGACCGGATTGATCCGCTGGAAGAGGCCACATGGGCTGCTTCGTTTGGCTTGCGTTGGAGTGGGCCAGGTCGGGATCGGGAAAACAATCCCACACGAAATGTGTAGTTTTTGCGGGCATTTCAGGCATTAGCGCGCAGCTTGCGTCATTAATCTGTAAGCGTGACGACGCGCATTTGACAAAGCAGAGCTAACACGAACTTGAAAAGCGGATTCGGGTTTTGCTCGATTGCGATACAAAAAATTGTGCCCGTTGACCGCAAATGTGTCCAAGACGGTTTTCCGAAAGCAGTGATCGACCTGGCTTATGAGTATCTCGTTGCTGTGCCGGGATCGAATTGCGATCACGGCAGTGCGTCGTGCGCCCTGACGAACTTGCGGGAGCAAACGAGGAGGACGTCTTGCACGGTGCGATCCTGACTTATCGGTTTACCTAATGGCGTAGATCGAAAATTCTCCTTGGACTTTATACATCGAACAATTCATGCTTCTCCCTGTCGGTTCGAGATCACGTAGGGAAACGACGAAGAAGAATCTTTAGCCAGAGTGCAGCAACGTCAAGGTCAAGCCGCACATCTTCTCGCCAGATCGCCATCTGATCAATCGACGCTTCTGAAATTCAGTCTTTAAGTTAGGAATTCATAATGAAAAAGCAATCGATGCTTCATCTTTCGGTGGTTATTCTTGCGTCTGTTGGTGCATTCTCGATGGCATCGCAACAGGCTTACGCACAGGTGGATCATCAGCAGGCACAAACCCAACCCGCAGCACTGGCTCAAGTGGCTGACGTGCAGCAAGCAGGCGCCGTCGATGGGCACGGCGCGACGGCTGGTTCGGCAGACGCGGTCGCTCACCAGCACAACGGACGCTGGAATCGCGGTCCCGCAACGCCGGAGTGCGTCGGCCCCGTTAGCTTCTGCAATGTGTTCTTCGGCAGCTGAGCTTACGCATTACTACGCGGTTAATTGCCTGATTCATTGCGGTTTTGATGAAAACGCTGTGCGTAAGACACGCATTTTCTCGAACGTCAACGTACGGTTATTGTGAATCACTTATTTAGCGCGATGCAGGTCTTCCTCAAGGTTGCCGACACTGAGCAGTTCACGCGGGCCGCTCAGCAACTCAACCTGTCCCCATCGCGCGTGAACCGCTATGTCGATGATCTCGAGTCGCGCCTCGGTGTAAAGCTGCTTCAAAGATCCGCTCGAAGATCGGTTCTCACAGACGTTGGTGCGCAATACGCGCGTGGATGCCGAACGTTGCTGTCAAGCCTCGCCAGTGTTGAGGCCTCGGCAACGCGCGCGTCCACGGCAATCGCCGGCGAGCTTCGTGTCGCCATGATCAGCGGTCTTGCCCAGCAGGGATTTGCGGCGCTTTTCGCCGAATACCGTGCCAGTTATCCGGACGTGTCGCTGTATGTAACGTCGACTGAGACGGAAGTCGATCTGGTGAGTGGCAGATTCGATGTGGGAATCTTGAGCGATGAGATGATCAAGTCCACCACCCACATATCGCGCACATTGATTCGTTCCAGGTTGGTGCCCGTTGCTGCGCCCTCATATCTCGAATGCGCGGCCGCACCGCTGCGGCCGGATCACCTGGATGCGCATCGTGTGATTGGTTTTGCAGCGTGGGGGAGAAACAAGTATTGGAACTTCACGGGTGACGAAGATTATTGCGTTCGCGTGAGCGAAGCATTCGTCGCAAGTAGCCGAATGATGCAAAAACAGCTGGCGATTGTCGGAGCGGGCATTACATTGCTCCCTGAATGCCTGATTGAAGACGAACTGCGACGCGGCGATCTCGTACGCCTGCTGGACGCCTATCGCGTGTCGGACGACGGCATGAACATATCGCTCGTGTATCCGAGCCGGGAGTTTCTCCCCGGACAGGTTCGGGCTTTTGTCGAATTGGCTTCGGAATATGTCGCCCGCGGTCGCAGCGGTCCTGTCGCAGTCTGCTAGCCGCAAGGTGGTGGCGGTGACGATTTGCAAATGAGATGGTGTCCATGACGATCTCCAAAGAGGAAACAGCCCGATCGGCGTAAGCCGATCGGGCTGTTTCGGTCAGGCTGACCATCTCGTCGACGTCGGCGCGCAGCGTGCCAATCGCTGCGCGCCGGCGCTGTCGTCTACGACTCGAGGGCGCCGCGTGTGGCGGCGCCCGCCGCGCCTTAGATGCCACCCATGCACAGGTACTTGACGACGACGTAGTCATCCACGCCGAAGTGCGAGCCTTCGCGGCCCAGGCCCGATTGCTTGACGCCGCCGAACGGCGCGACTTCGTTCGAGATCAGGCCGGTGTTGATCCCCACCATGCCGTATTCGAGCGCTTCGGCCACGCGCCACACGCGGCCGATGTCGCGGCTGAAGAAGTAGGCGGCAAGACCGAACTCGGTATCGTTCGCCAGCTTGATCACTTCCTCATCGGACGAGAAACGGAACAGCGGCGCCACCGGGCCGAACGTTTCGTCGCGCGCGACCTTCATCGCGGTCGTCACGCCGGTCAGGATGGTCGGCTCGAAGAAGCCGTGGCCAAGCGCGTGGCGCTTGCCGCCCGTGAGGAGCTGTGCGCCCTTCGCGAGTGCGTCTTCGATGTGCGATTCCACCTTCAGCACGGCCGCTTCGTTGATGAGCGGACCTTGCGTCACGCCGCTCTCGGTGCCGAGGCCGACCTTCAGTTTCTCGACGGCGTCGCGCAGCTTGGCCGCGAACGCGTCGTACACCTTGTCGTGAACGTAGAAGCGGTTCGTGCAGACGCAGGTCTGGCCGCTGTTGCGATACTTCGAGGCGACGGCGCCTGCAACGGCCGCATCGAGATCGGCGTCTTCGAACACGATGAACGGCGCGTTGCCGCCCAGTTCGAGCGAGACCTTCTTCACGGTCGGCGCGCACTGGCCCATCAGCAGACGGCCCACCGCCGTCGAGCCCGTGAACGACAGCTTGCGCACGGTCGGGTTGCCCGTCAGTTCGCCGCCGATGGCCTTCGGGTCGCCGGTCACGACGCTGAATACGCCTGCGGGCACGCCTGCGCGCTGCGCGAGCACGGCCATCGCGAGCGCCGAGAAGGGCGTCGCTTCAGCGGGCTTCACGACGATCGGGCAGCCCGCGGCCAGCGCCGGGCCGACCTTGCGGGTGATCATCGCGGAGGGGAAGTTCCACGGCGTGATCGCGGCGCAGACGCCAATCGGCTCCTTCGTGATGACGAGACGGCGGTCGGGCGCGACCGTCGGAATCGTGTCGCCGTAGATGCGCTTGCCTTCTTCCGCGAACCATTCGAGGAACGAGGCGGCGTAGCCGATTTCGCCCTTCGCTTCGGCGAGCGGCTTGCCCTGTTCGGTGGTGAGGATCAGCGCGAGGTCGTCGGCGTGCTCCATCATCAGGTCGTGCCACTTGCGCAGGATCGCGCCGCGCTCCTTGGCGGTCTTCGCGCGCCATGCCGGCCATGCGGCGTTCGCGGCGGCGATGGCGCGGCGCGTTTCGGACGCGCCCATACGCGGCACCGTGCCGATCAGCGCGCCGGTGGCGGGATTCGTCACGTCGAGCGTGGCGCCGTCTTCGGCGGCTTGCCATTCGCCCGCGAGGAAGGCCTTGTTTTGCAGCAGCGATGCGTCTTTCAGGTTCATGGTGGAACTCCAGACTTACTTCGATTCGATTGATCTGTTAAGCGCGAACGGCACAGCGGCGCGTGCCGCTGTGCCGTTCGCCTGGCGTCGTGACACGCGTACTCGCGCGCGTACCAGGCCGCAACTCAGGCCGCAACTCAGGCCGCGACGCCGACCGCTTCCTTGATCGATTCTTCGACGATGCCGAGCGCTTCGTCGAACACATTGTCCTGGACGGTCAGCGGGAACAGGAAGCGCACGACGTTGCCGTACACGCCGCACACGAGCAGGATCAAGCCGCGCTCGAGCGCCGCTGCCTGCACGCGCTTCGTGAAGTCGGCGTCCGGCTCGGTCGTGCCGGCCTTGCCGAATTCGACTGCGATCATCCCGCCCGGGCCGCGCACGTCGACGATTTGCGGCACTTCGGCCTTCATCGCATTCAGCCTGGCTTTGAGCTTGTCGCCGAGGCGCGTGGCGCGCTCGCAGAGCTTCTCTTCGTCGATGATGTCGAGCACCGCGTGCGCCGCCGCGATGGCCAGCGGGTTGCCCGCGTACGTGCCGCCGAGGCCGCCGGGCGCTGCCGCGTCCATGATCTCCGCACGACCGACCACGCCCGACAGCGGCATGCCGCCCGCGAGGCTCTTGGCGATCGTCATCAGGTCAGGCGCGACGCCGTGATGCTCCATCGCGAACAGCTTGCCGGTGCGCGCGAAGCCGGTTTGTACTTCGTCGGCGACCAGCAGGATGCCGTGCGTGTCGCAAATCTTGCGCAGGCCTTGCACGAAGTCCGTCGGTGCGGGGGTGAAGCCGCCTTCGCCCTGAACCGGTTCGAAGATGATCGCGGCCACGCGCTTCGGATCGACGTCGGCCTTGAACAGCGTTTCGATGGCCTTCAGCGAATCGGCGGTCGTGATGCCGTGGATCGGGTTGGGATACGGTGCGTGGTAGACATCCGACGGGAACGGGCCGAAACCGAGCTTGTACGGCGCGACCTTGCCGGTGAGGGCCATGCCCATCAGCGTGCGGCCGTGGAAGCCGCCCGCGAAGGCGATCACGCCCGGCCGGCCGGTTGCGGCGCGTGCGATCTTCACGGCGTTCTCGACGGCTTCCGCGCCGGTCGTGAAGAAGGTGGTCTTCTTCGCGAAGTTGCCGGGTGCGCGCTTCGAGATTTTCTCGGCTAGCGTGACATACGACGCGTACGGGACGACCTGGTAGCAGGTGTGCGTGAAGTGATCGAGCTGCTCGCGCACGGCGGCGATGACCTTCGGATGACGATGGCCCGTGTTGCAGACGGCGATGCCGGCTGCGAAGTCGATGAAGCGGCGGCCTTCGACATCCCACAGTTCTGCGTTCTCGGCGCGCTCGGCGTAGAAGTTGCACATCACGCCCACGCCGCGCGGGGTGGCGGCGTCCTTGCGGCTTTGCAGTTCAGCGTTATTCACGGTTTATCTCCTTCACGGTCGATTCTGGGTATGGGTGGGACTCGGGCCGACTGGCGGCCGATGGAGCGACTATACTCACGTTTGGCTCTAACTTTCAGAGCCATTCAATAAAATTCATAGGAGCCAATTGCGATGCGAGCGAGCGTGCTGTCAGACTGGCTGGCCCAGCGGCTGGAGCGCGGGAGCGGTCAGCCGGTCTACCGGCAGCTGCACCGGCTGCTGCAGCAGGCGATCCTGTCGCGCGAATTGCCCGCTGGCGCGCGGGTGCCGTCGTCGCGGCTGCTGGCGGCCGAGCTGGGAATTGCACGCAATACCGTCACGCAGGTCTACGAGCAACTGGTGCTGGAGGGGTACGTGACCTCCACGACCGGGCGCGGGACGTACGTTGCCGATACGTCGCCCGACGAGATCGTGGGCGCGAATGAACGGGGCGCTTTCGGGTCGGATCGGGTGATGGCCGCGGGCGGCGCAGCGCTCCGGCTGCCCGCGCTCGCGCCAGCGGGTGGGTCCACGGTTGTGCCAGCCAGCCTTGGGCGCGCGGATATGGCCGGCACGTTGGCCAGTGCGGCGCCGCTGGTCGCGACAGGCGGCTCGCATGCGCCGCGCGACGCGGTACGCGCGCTTTCCGCGCGCGGTGCACGGCTGGTCTCAGGCGCGGGCGTGTCGAAGCGCCAGGGCGGTGCGTTCATGCCCGGCGTGCCGGACGTCTCGCGGTTTCCCGCACGTGTCTGGACGCGGCTCCATAACAAGTACTGGCGCAGCCTGCGCCCGGATCTGCTCACATACGCGCCCGGCGGCGGGCTCGCGCTGCTGCGCCATGTGCTGGCCGATTACCTGCGCACCTCGCGCTCGGTGCGCTGCTCGCCCGAGCAGATCATCATCACGACCGGCATCCACCAGTCGGTCGATCTGGCCGTGCGGCTGCTGACCGATTCCGGCGATGTCATCTGGACCGAGGATCCCTGCTATTGGGGCCTGCGTAGCGTGCTGCACGTTTCGGGGCTGAATCCGCGTCCGATTGCCGTGGACGGCGAGGGGATCAATCCCTCGGCGGACGACTTCGCCGCGCCGCCCAAGCTGATTCTCGTTACGCCGTCGCACCAGTATCCGCTCGGCATGGTGATGAGCCTCGCGCGCCGGCGCATGCTGCTCGAATACGCGCGCCAGCATCAGTGCTGGATCATCGAGGACGATTACGACAGCGAGTTCCGCTACGGCAGCCGTCCGCTCGCGTCGCTGCAGGGCCTCGACGACGCGGGCCAGGTGATTTACGTGGGCAGTTTCGGCAAGACGCTGTTCCCCGGGCTGCGCGTGGGCTACCTCGTGGCGCCCGAGGCGCTAGCCGAGAGCTTCGCCACCGCGAGCGCCGAGCTGTATCGCGAAGGTCAGTTGCTGCAGCAAGCGGTGCTGGCGGAATTCATCGCGGAAGGGCATTTCACGTCGCATATTCGCAAGATGCGCGCGCTGTACGGTCAGCGCCGCGAGGCGCTGCTGGACGCCGCCGCGAGCCGCTACGGCCACGCGCTGCCCGCGATGGGCGGCGATGCGGGGCTGCACGTCGTGATGAAGTTGCCCGCGGGGTGCGACGACCGTGCGGTGTCGGAGGCCGCGCTGGCGCGCAATATCGTCGTGCGGCCGCTGTCGGGGTATTACTCGGATCCGGCGCGTTCGAGCGCGGCGTCGGGCTTGCTGATCGGCTATGCGTGCGTGCCCGATGAGGAGATCGCTCCGGCGTTCAATACGCTTGCCGAAGCGATTGATGCGACGATTCCCGAGGTCGTCTAAGCCGAGAACCTGAGGCTACCTTGGCGCTGGAACCATCGATTCACTGATGTGCCTCGCGTGCTCCGCCGCCCGCTCGTCGCGCACGCGTTGCTTCTCTTCCCCGACGTAATCGCTCGCACCGAACGTATCGGTTGCCCGTGTCTGGAAGTACAGCATCGGCGAAAGCAGATGATCGTGCCAGCTCGTCAACATCGTGTCGTGAACCAGCAGGTCAAAAAGCGCCATCACTTTCGGTGGAAGCGGGTTGGTGCCGCTCAGGCCCATCCGCCACGCGTGCACCAGTTGCTCCTGCCCGG
>NZ_JAMXLH010000038.1 GCF_024281035.1 Paraburkholderia sp. | reverse complement strand
TGACGCCGCCCCTCACGCTCGCGCGCGTGCAACAGTGCCTTGCGAGGCCAGGTGCGGCGCAAATGCGACAACGCCCCGGTGCGTGGCACAGGGGCGCTGGATTCGCGCGGGACGGCAGACGCGCCGTGGCGCGCGTCCCGGGCAGCGGCTACTTCGGTGGCTACTTAGCCGGCGTTGACTTCGCGCAGCACGGTGCGGCGCTTCTGGCGCAGCAGCTCTTCGTAGACGCGAACGTAGTTCTGCGCCATCACCTTCGACGAGAAGCGCGATTCGAACGCACCGCGAACCTTCTCGCGCGACAGCGACGACACACGCTTGATGGCGGCGACCGCGCTGATTTCGTCTTCGACGACGAAGCCCGACACGCCGTTCTCGATCACTTCGGGCACCGAGCCGCGCTTGAACGCGACGACCGGCGTACCGCAGGCCATGGCTTCGATCATGACGAGGCCGAAGGGCTCCGGCCAGTCGATCGGGAACACCAGTGCGTGCGCGTTGCCGAGGAATTCGCGCTTTTCGGCTTCGCCGATTTCGCCGATGTACTCGACGTGCGGCAGCGCCATCAGCGGCTTGATGACTTCTTCGTAGTAGGCGCGATCGGCCTTGTCGATCTTGGCGGCGACCTTGAGCTTCATGCCCGCCTGACCGGCGATGCGAATCGCCTTGTCAAGGCCTTTCTCCGGCGAGACGCGGCCGAGGAATGCGAGGTAGCCGGGTTCGACGTTCGGAATCGGCGTGAGCACGTTTTCCGGCAGGCCGTGGTAGACGGTCTGCTGCCAGTTGGCTTGCTGGAGCGGGATGCGCTGGTTGTCCGAGATCGAAACGACCGGCACGTCGCTGAATGCGTTGAAGATCGGCTGCAGTTCCGGCAGGTCGAGACGGCCGTGCATGGTCGTGACGAACGGCACCGGCTGACGCTGGAACAGCGAGAACGGGTAATAGTCGATGTGGAAATGCAGCACGTCGAACTCGTCCGCGCGGCGGCACACTTCTTCGAGCAGCAGCATGTGCGGAGCCATCACGTCGCGAATCGTCGGGTCGAGGCGCAGCGCCTGCGGCCAGAAAGCTTCGAGCTTCGCCGAGGTGATCGAATCGCCGCTTGCGAACAGCGTGACATCGTGACCCTGTTCGACCAGCGCTTCGGTCAGGTAGGAGACCACCCGTTCCGTGCCGCCGTACAGCTTGGGAGGAACCGCCTCGTGCAACGGAGCGATTTGAGCGATTCGCATAGTGGTGAACTCCTTCCTCGTAATAAATCGGGCAAAGTACTGCAAGTTTGACAATCGACCCTCGCCGGCGCCGGCAGCCTTGCCGTTCACCACTAGAGGCGTTCCGTACCGCTAACCACGCCGGCATCGCCGACACACTGGCCGTCGTAGTTTCAGATTGACGGAACGGCACAGTCGGGTAAACGCGCAGGGCTCGCGGTCGTTGACACACTTGCTGTCAGATTCCCTACGCTATTCGAGTCGGCATTATCCGGGTCCACTACCCATGCCGCCTAGGACATTTCAAAAACTTTACATTGTTACAACTCGGAAACATGCGCCAACCCCATGTTTTAAAACATAATTTCCACCTGGGGCTGAAACGTGTGTCCTGCGGCCCGGACCACGGCTCTACCGTAGCTGTTCCGCAGTTTTCCATTGCGTGCGCATCCTTCTATCGCTGCGCTGTCGATTCACCGCTGGCCCGGCGTTGACCACCAAGCACAACGACGTTTCAAATGCAATCCGTAATTATATCTCTAAAACAATCTTGCACGCCTGTTGAACCTCCATCGCAACAAGCTGTCGGCAAGACATTCCGTGCGCCGTACTGTCGCGATATCATGCGCGTCCCGTGGCCGTGGGCGATGCGCCATGCGCAAGGGGTGTTTACAATGGATGAAATTCCGCGATCGTGACGGCTAGCTCGCCTTCCCTCTTCTCTTTGACTTTGCACGGATTCGCTCCGTCAGACCGACCACCCATCACAGACAATTGGAACATCTGACCATCGCCCAGCGTAACGCCCACAACGCAAAGCTCGCGAGCTATGCGCGGCGGCCGCTTGCGTTCCTGTTTAGTTACATCCGTCGTCACCCGCTCGCCCATGCCATCGTGCTGGCGAGCGTGTTCGCGGCCGTCGGCTGCGCGCTCGCCTCGCAATACGCGATCAAGCATCTGATCGACGTGCTCGGCACGGGGCGCCATCATCCGGGACCGCTGTGGACCGCGTTCGCGCTGCTCGTCGGCCTGATCGCCGCCGACAACCTGCTCTGGCGCGTCGGCGGCTGGTTCGCGGCGCACACGTTCGTCGCCGTGACGGGCGACCTGAGGCGCGACCTGTTCCAGTACCTGAGCGGCCATTCGCCGAGCTACTACGCGGAAAAGCAGCCCGGCACCCTCGCGAGCCGCATAACCGCCACCTCCAACGCCGTCTACACCGCCGAGAACACCACGGCATGGAACGTGCTGCCGCCGTGCATCGCCGTGGCGGGCGCGATCGTCATGATCATCACCGTGAACCCGCTGATGGCCGCCGGGCTCCTGCTGTGCTCGGCGATCCTCTCGGTGATTCTCTTCAAGCTCGCCGGGCGCGGCTCGGCGCGGCACCACACGTTCGCGTCGAGAGCCGCCGCCGTGGACGGCGAGCTGGTCGACGTGATCGGCAACATGGCGCTCGTACGCGCCTTCGGCATGACGTTTCGCGAGCAAAGGCGCTTTCGCGGGACCGTGAAGGCCGAGATGGACGCGCGCCGCGACAGCCTGCTGTACCTCGAAAAGCTGCGTCTGCTGCACGCCGTGATCACGGCGATGCTCTCGGCGGGCCTGCTCGGCTGGGCGCTCTGGCTCTGGGATCAGGGCCGCGCTACGTCGGGCGACATCGTGCTCGTCAGTTCGCTCGGGTTCACCATCCTGCACGGCACGCGCGACCTCGCCGTCGCGCTCGTCGACGTCACGCAGCACGTTGCGCGCCTCTCCGAAGCCGTCCAGACGCTGCTCGAGCCGCACGGCATGCCCGACCGCGACGACGCCACCGAACTCGTCGCCCAGGGCGGGCGCGTCGACTTCGAGAGCGTGACGTTCGCCTATCCGCACCGCAAGGCGATCCTCGACCGTTTCGACCTGCGTATCGAAGCCGGACAGCGCGTCGGCCTGATCGGCAAGTCGGGCGCGGGCAAGACCACGGTTCTCGCGCTGCTGCAGCGTTTCTACGAAACCCAGGGCGGCGCGATCAAGGTCGACGGTCAGAACATCGCGGCAGTGACGCAGGACAGCCTGCGCAACGCCATCGCGCTCGTCCCGCAGGACATTTCGCTCCTGCACCGCTCGATCTACGAGAACATCGCCTATGGCCGTCCCGAAGCGAGCCGCGAGGAAGTGCTCGCCGCCGCCCGCGAGGCGCGCTGTGCCGACTTTATCGAGGCGATGCCGGAGACGTACGACACGATCGTCGGCGACCGCGGCGTGAAGCTTTCGGGCGGCCAGCGCCAGCGCATCGCGATCGCGCGGGCGATCCTCAAGAACGCGCCGATCCTGCTGCTCGACGAGGCCACCTCGGCGCTCGACAGCGCATCCGAGGAGGCGATCCAGCAGGCGCTCGACCGTCTGATGGTCGGCCGCACCGTGATCGCCATCGCGCACCGGCTTTCCACGCTGCAGAACTTCGACCGCATCATCGTGATGAGCACGGGCAAGGTGATCGACGACGGCACCCCCGAAGAACTGCGCAACCGGCCGGGGCTCTATCGCGACCTGCTCGCCAAGCAGTACGGCAAGCATTCCACGCTGCATCTGGGCCCCAAGAAGGCCGACGAGAAACACGTCGCCTGACTCTCACCTACAGCGTCCGCCCGGAAACGAAAAAAGCCGCTTCGATCGAAGCGGCTTTTTCGTTTTGCGCACGGCTTTGCGTGCGAACCCGCCAGCGGCGCCTGCCGCGCGCGCTCAGTCCTGCCCCTGCACCGCTTCGTGCGCCGCCTTCGAGCGCAACGGCAGCGCCGCACGGCGCTTGTCGCCGATCTGCGTGAGGTCGCGCATGAACCGGTCGCGCCAGACCGACACGTTGTTCTCGCGCAGTTGCGCCATCATGTCGCGGTGGCGCGCCACGCGCTCGGCAAGCGGCAGCGCGAGCGCCATGGCAAGCGCATCGGCCATGCCGTCGATATCGAGAGGATTGACGATCAGCGCGCCGGTCAGCTCCTGCGCGGCGCCCGCGAAGCGCGACAGAACCAGCACGCCGGGATCTTCCGGGTCCTGCGCGGAGACGTACTCCTTGGCGACAAGGTTCATCCCGTCGCGCAACGGCGTCACATAGCCGACCTGCGACGCCCGGAACAGCGCCGCCAGCACAGCGCGCTCGTACTGACGATGGATGTACCAGATCGGCGTCCAGTCCAGTTCGGCGTAACGGCCGTTGATACGGCCCGATTCCGCCTCCAGGCGCAGGCGGATGTCCTGATACGCGTGCAGATCGGCGCGCGTGGGCGGTGCGATCTGCACGAACGAGACGTTGTTGCGCTGGGTCGGATGCTGGTCGAGCAGCCGTTCGAACGCGCGAAAGCGCTCGACGAGCCCCTTCGAGTAATCGAGCCGGTCCACGCTCATGATCACCTTGCGGCCGTGCAGCGTCGCCTTGAGCGTGCGCACCGGCTTGCCGCGCTCGCCCGCCCGCGCGAGTTCGGCGATCTCGTCGGGATAGACGCCGATCGGATAGTCGCCCGCGAAGAGGGTCTGGCCGAACGCCTCGACGCGCGTCAGGCCGTCCGGCTGGTGCGCAACTGACCCATCCGCTTCGTTGACGACGTAGTCGCAGAACGCACGCAAGTCGGGCTTCGTCTGGAAGCCGAGCAGATCGAACGAGCACAGCGCCTTGACCAGTTCGCGATGCGTCGGCACCGCGAGCAGCACCTGCGAAGCCGGAAACGGGATATGCAGGAAAAAGCCGATGCGGTTCTTCACGCCCGCCGCGCGCAGCGCCTCGGCGAACGGGATCAGATGATAGTCGTGGACCCAGATGATGTCGTCGTCGCGCAGGAGCGGCACGAGCTGATGCGCGAGCCAGCCGTTGACGCGGCGATAGCCTTCGAAGTCGTGGCGGTCGTACTGGACGAGATCGGCGCGATAGTGGAACGCGGGCCACAGCGTCGCGTTCGAGAAGCCGCGGTAGTACTGGTCGTAGTCGCGGCGCAGCAGGCCGATCGTCGCGAACGTGACCGGCCCGCGCTCCTCGATCTGGATCTGCGGCTGGCCCGATGCGAGCACGTCGCCGCTCCAGCCGAACCACATGCCGCCCGTTTCCTTGAGCGCGTCATAGACGCCCACCGCGAGGCCGCCCGCCGCCGGGCCGCCTTCGGAGATCGGCGCGACGCGGTTCGACACGATAATCAATCGGCTCATGAGGTGCGGGTTTCCGTGCAGGTATCAGTGAGTGAGCGCCGGCTGCGCGGCGCGAATTCGAATACTGGGGAGCGGCGCGTCACGCACCGCGCATCGTCGCGATGAGCGCTGCCAGCCAGCCTAGCAGGGCATCGACCGAATCGATGCGAGCGAGCGCGATCGTGTCGCCCCCGCCCACCTTGATCGAGAGCCCCTGGTGCGCATTGACGACCGCGAAGCCCTTTTCGTCGGTCAGATCGTCGCCGGCAAACACCGGACAGCGGCCCGCGAACGGCGGCTCGTCGAGAAAAGCGCGCAGCGCGCGGCCTTTGTCGACGTCCTTCGGCTTGATCTCGTAGACCATCTTGCCGGGCTGCAACACGTAGGCATCGGCGAATTCGCCGGCCAGATGCATGGTCGCCTCGCGCGCGGCGGGCTCGTGCTCGGGCGCATTGCGGTAATGCAAGGCCAGCGCCGCACCCTTGATTTCGAGGAGCATCCCCGGATGGGTGCGCACGACTTCCGCGAGCACCTGCTCCATGTGCAGGAGCCGCTGATCGTTGAAGCCCACGCGCTGCGTGTCGCCATTGGCGTCGCGGCGCTCGGCGCCGTGCAGGCCCGCCACCGGCAGGTCCGGCATGCCGAGGAACGCGTCGATGCTGTCGATGCCGCGGCCCGAGACGATCGCCACTGCACCGTGCGTCACGCGCCGCAGTTCGGCGAGCAGCGAGAGCATGTCGGGGCGCACCTGGATGCCGTCGGGTGTCGGTGCGAGTTCGACGAGCGTGCCGTCGAAATCGAAGAAGAAGGCCGTCTGATCAGGCGGCAATACGGCCGGTAGTGCTTGCATTCCGTGTTTTTCACCCCTCGGCGCGCTGGCCGGGTATGGTTCCGGCGGCTTGTCGGGCTGTCGGAGAAAGTGTGCGCATCTTACCGCGCCTTCAACCGATTTTCGAGTTGGCAAGGTGCGCGGCCCTTGCCGCGTGGTTTCCCGGGTCGCCATGCGAGCGCGATGTGGCACATGGCCTCACGCCGGAAAAATATCCGCGCATCCCGGTAATCTGCCGCTAATTTTGCTACATTCGCAGCGATATGCGGCGCGCAGTCGCGCCAGCCACACCAACACGTCCCGAATCGACCTGCCGATACAGCCTTTGCCTCCCGCGTTCGCCCTCTTTGCCCCTTCCATGCTTTCGCCTGCTCTCCAGCACCGTTGCAACGCAATGGCACGGCTCGCGAACGTCGCGGGCCATCTGCCGGATCCCGACGCCAAACCGACCGTCGACAACGACCAATTCGACGCACAGCACGCGGCGGGCCTGACCGGCACCGACAGCCAGATCGAATTGCTCGGGAATCGCTCGCGAAGCGCTATCGCGGGGCATGCCGGAAGGAAACGCGCGGCCCCGGCAGCAGCGACAAGGTCGCGTACACTTCGGCGGCCTACGTGTTCGATGGCGCGGGCCAGCCTCCGATTTCATGTCTCACCCGCCACAGGAACCACCATGACGAAAAAACTGCCATCACTTGCCGCCGCACTGGGCGGCGCGCTCGCCTGTGCATGCGCGATGCTCGCACCGGCCGCGCACGCCGCCGACAAGGCGATCAGCGTACAGAACGCATGGGTGCGCTGGCTGCCCGGCAACCTGCCCGCAGCTGGCTATTTGACGCTCAAGAACGATGGCGACCAGAACGTCGATCTCGTTGACGTCGACAGCGACGACTACGGCAGCGTGATGCTGCATCAGACGATCTCGAACGGATCGACGCAGAAGATGGTGATGGTGGACAAGCTGACGGTGCCGGCGCACGGCTCGGTGTCGGTCGCGCCGGGCGGCTATCACCTGATGCTGGAAGAGCCGAAGCACAAGATCGCGCCGGGCGACACGGTGCATATAAAGCTGGAGTTCTCGAATGGCGCGAAGCTCGACACGCCCTTCGCCGTGAAAACGCCCGCGCAGCAGTAACGCGCGCAGGCAACGTGTGATCGACGCGCGTTCCTGCAGGGGATGCGCGTGTTCAACGCGCTGGTTCGCCCTGCGCCGCCGCATGCGGCTTTGCGCACGCAGTCGCTTTTGCCGAGCCTACGCCGCGCGCATCCAGACGTGCGGAATGCCGTCTTCGTCGTGAATTTCCGAAACCGGCTCGAAGCCGAACGCGCCGTAGAACTGCTGCAGATGAGCCTGGGCGTGCAGTCGCATCGGCACGCCGGGCCACTGCTGCGCGATATGGCGAATCGAGCGTTCGAGCAGCGCGTTACCGAGCTTGATCCCACGGTAGCCCGCCGTGGTCAGCACGCGGCCGATGCGCACGTCGGGGTCGCTCGAATCGGGCAGCAGCACGCGCAGATAGCCCGCCAGCACCGCGCGCTCGCCAACCATATCCGTGTCCCAGGCAAACAGGTGCCACGCCGCCGTGTCGAGGCCGTCGATGTCGCCGTAGACGCAGTTCTGCTCGACCACGAACACCTCCGAGCGGCCCTTGAGCATTTCGTAGACCTCACGCGCGTCGAGTGCGTCGAAGGGTTTCCAGCACCAGTCGAGATGCGCAAGCGGCAGTGCGGAGGGCGGCGTATTCATCGTTGATTTCCAGCAAGCGTCGGACGATCCGCAATTATGCCGCGCCTTGCATGTGCGCTTCAACGCACCCCTCGACGCGACCTTCGATACGACCGTCGAAACACCGCCTCACGTGCGGCGCTTCGGCTGTGCGTATTTGCGCCAGTACTGGAACGGCTCTTCGTGCAGATCGATGTCGAGATCGACGATGCGCGCCTGCATGCTTTCCTGCGCGTCGGCGACGGCCTTGTTGTAGACGGACGGCGCGATCTCTTCGAGAAAAAAGCCGAGCAGCGCTTGCGCGGCGATATTGCCGATCGGCTCTTCCATGTTGGCGTCGAAGTAGCGCTGGATCGACGCAATCGCATCCCGGCGCGCGTCTTCGGGGAGTTCAATGGGCATCGCGAGCAACCGGAAACGGAACGATCCGGCTATTGTGCATGATGATCTGCGCCCGAAGCGAGCCAGATACCAGACAGAGACCGGACGGAAAAAGAAAAAGCCACCCGAAGGTGGCTTTTTCTTTACATCTGGAGGCGCGAGCCGGAGTCGAACCGGCCTACACGGCTTTGCAGGCCGCTGCATAACCGCTTTGCTATCGCGCCAGAAGCGGACTGCCGGTTAGCGAGGCTTGCTGCGCCCGCAACAACCGGACAGATTTGCGTAGCGGCCCGACATACTGATCACGGCCCGCCAAACAAAAGGGGAAGCGCTGCTTCCCCGGGATACCTGGAGCGGGAGACGAGTCTCGAACTCGCGACCTCAACCTTGGCAAGGTTGCGCTCTACCAACTGAGCTACTCCCGCGTGGTGCTGCTTGATCCTGCTTGCTACTGTTCGTTACTGCCAGTGGTGCGCTGCCGGTTACTGCAAACACCGCACCCGAATTCTGGAGCGGGAGACGAGTCTCGAACTCGCGACCTCAACCTTGGCAAGGTTGCGCTCTACCAACTGAGCTACTCCCGCATTGCTTTTTACTGCTGCTTTACCGCTTCACCGTCGATCTGCAGCCTATTCAGCGCTTATCTTCAGCTATCTCCACCGCTTCTGCCGTTTGCCACAACGTCGTGCAGCGGAGAAGTGAGATTATGTATAAGCCGCTGAAACGTGTCAACCCCCCATGGCGATCTTTTTTCAGACGTGTGACACGAGACGAAGCGCGACGAAGCGCTCAGTGCACCCCGCGCTCGCGGATCTGCGGCCATGCGAGCTTCATGTAGTACAGCATCGACCAGATCGTGAGGAATGCCGCGACGTAGATGAGCCAGGTGCCCCACACCCGCGAATCGAACAGCGTCACACCGCCGATCGTGAGCGGCGCGTAGAAGAGCAGCATCGGAATCGCAACCATCTGGCATGCCGTCTTGAACTTGCCGAGCGAATTCACGGCCACGCTCTTCGATGCGCCAATTTGCGCCATCCATTCACGCAGCGCCGAGATCGCGATCTCGCGTCCGACGATCACGAGTGCGAACACCGTGTCGAGCCGCCCGAGGTGCACGAGGATCAGCAGCGCCGCCGTCACCATCAGCTTGTCCGCGACGGGATCCAGGAACGCGCCGAATGACGACGTCTGGTGCCACTTGCGGGCCAGATAGCCGTCGAACCAGTCGGTGAGCGCCGCCAGCACGAAGATCAGCATGGCGGCCACGTTCTGCTGCATCGGGGCGAGCACCGTCTGCGGCAGATAGAACACGCCGACCACGAGCGGGATCAGCACGATCCGCAGCCACGTCAGGAGAATCGGAATATTGAACGGCATTGGCGGGCGCTGTCTGTCGAGGGAGTTGCAATTGTGCCGTGTCACAGCACCTGCCACAAGCGACCGTGAGGACGCGCAAAAAGCGCACGTCCCGCGTCAGTGCAGCTGCTGGTAGATCTGCTCGGCAAGCGCGCGCGAAATGCCCTCGACGCTCGCCAGATCCTCGACGCTCGCCGCCATCACGCCGCGCAGCCCGCCAAACCGGGCGAGCAGGCGCTGACGGCGCTTCGCGCCCACGCCTTCGAGCTCCTCGAGGCGCGAGGTCTGACGCGTCTTGCCGCGCTTCGCACGCATGCCGGTGATGGCGAAACGGTGCGCTTCATCGCGGATCTGCGCGACGAGCATCAGCGCCGCGCTCTCCTTGCCGAGTTCGAGCGGCGCGCGGCCATCGGCGAACACGAGCGTTTCCAGGCCGACCTTGCGGCCCTCGCCCTTCGCGACGCCCACCAGCATCGCCGGATCAAGACCCAGTTCGGTGAACACCTGACGCGCGACTTCCACCTGCCCCTTGCCGCCGTCGATCAGCACGATATTCGGCAGCGTGGCGCCCGCCGAGGCCGGCTCCGCGCGCCCGGTGCCCGCCGTGGGATCGGCGGGATCGCCGCCCGCCAGCGACTGCGCCTCGCCGGCCACGTTGCCCTCGTTGCTCGCTGCCTGCGCAACCATCTTCTCGTAACGGCGCGTGAGGACCTGGCGCATCGCCGCGTAATCGTCTCCCGGCGTGATGTCCGTGATGTTGTAGCGGCGGTACTCGCTCGACTGCATCTTGTGATGGTGATAGACCACGCACGAGGCCTGGGTCGCCTCGCCCATCGTGTGGCTGATGTCGAAGCATTCGATGCGCAGATACGCGAGATCGTCGAGTTCGAGTCCGAGCAGTTGCGCAAGCGTGCGCGTGCGCGCCTGCTGCGAGCCCTGCTCGGAAAGCAGCCGTGCAAGCGCGAGCCGCGCGTTCTGCTCGGCCATGGCGAGCCACGCCCGCTTCTGCCCCTGCGGCTGGCGCAGCAGCGCGATCTTGTGACCGGCCTGCCCGGCGAGCACGTCGATCAGCTCGCGGTTCGCCGGAGGATGGCTGACCACGAGCACCGGCGGCACGCGATGGCCGAAGTAATGCTGCGCGATAAAGGCATCGAGCACTTCCGATTCGATGCCGGTCTCGCCCTTCTTTCGGCCACCCGCAGGCGGCGCGGCGTCGGTGTCTTCGTCGCCTTCATTGCCGCCCGTGTCGCCGGTTTCGGTGGCACCATCGGCTCCAGCCGTTTCCGGCTCAGGCGGCAGGTCCGCCGCGATCGCGAGCGGATCGGCATCGGCGCGGGCGTCGTCTGCTTCGGCATCTTGCGCATCGCCGTCCGTTTCCGTTTCCGCTCCCGCTCCCGCTGACAAACCCGCGGCCGCTTCGAGCGCCCGGCGCGCAAGCGACGGCAACGCGGTCAACGCCGAAGCGGCCAGCACCGCTTCGCTATCGACCTCCTCGGCCATCCCGCCCTCTTCGTCCGTCAACGCACGTTCGACGTGCGCCGGGAAATACGCCTTGTCGCCGAGATGCCGCCCGCCGCGCACCATCGCGAGATTCACGCAGACGCGCCCGCCGAGCGCCACGACCGCCAGGATATCGACGTCGCTCTCGCTGCCGGTCTCGATCGCCTGCTGATGCAGCACCGTCGCAAGCGAGCTCATCTGGTTGCGCACGGCCGCCGCCTGCTCGAACTTGAGTTCGGCCGCGAACGCGTGCATCTTCGTTTCGAGTTCCTTCATCACTTCGGTCTGCCGCCCGAGCAGGAAGCGCGAAGCATTACTCACATCGCGCGCGTAATCCTCCTCGCTGATCGCGCCGACGCACGGCGCCGTGCAGCGCGCGATCTGGTGCAGCAGACATGGCCGCGTGCGGTTGTTGAACACGGAATCCTCGCAGGTGCGCAACTGAAACACGCGCTGCAGGATCTGGATGCTCTCGCGCACCGCCGACGCGCTCGGAAAGGGCCCGAAGTACTGGTTATTGCGGTCGACCGCGCCGCGGTAATACGCCATGCGCGGGAATTTGTGGCCCGTGAGCTTGAGGAACGGATACGACTTGTCGTCGCGAAACAGGATGTTGTAGCGCGGCGCGAGCGCCTTGATGAGGTTGTTTTCGAGCAGCAGCGCTTCGGCCTCGGAGCGCGTGACCGTGGTCTCGATCCACACGATGCGCGTCACCATCATCGCGATGCGAGGCGAGAGCTGGGTCCGCGTGAAATAGCTCGAGACGCGCCTTTTCAGGTCGCGCGCCTTGCCGACGTAGAGCACCGCGCCTTGCGCGTCGTAGTAGCGATAAACGCCGGGCAGATGCGGAAGCTGTGCCAGCGTCGGCTTCGGGTCGAAAACGTCGGAATCTGTCATGCAGTATCGGGAGTCTCGGGGACAGGCCGCGTCATCCGTCGCGACGCGCTCAGGCCCGTTCGTGCAGCTAACGGGTGTGTCCCACGGTGTCTTAGAATTGTCAGTTTAGATCATTCCGTGCCGGGCCGAACCGGCCGCCACGGACAGCGCGCACGCGCGCCACCCTTCGACCCGACATCACCCGCGCCCCACGCCATGACCGACGCGCCCCAGAACGCCCCATCCGCTGAATC
Source organism: Paraburkholderia sp. (assembly GCF_024281035.1). Taxonomy (GTDB): domain Bacteria; phylum Pseudomonadota; class Gammaproteobacteria; order Burkholderiales; family Burkholderiaceae; genus Paraburkholderia. The sequence continues at coordinate 11,546 of NZ_JAMXLH010000038.1, read as the reverse complement.
CGCCACATCCGCCGCCACATCCGCCGCCGCCTCCGCTATCGCCTGCGACGTCTTCTGCTCCGTGATCGACAATTTCGGCGATATCGGCGTGTGCTGGCGGCTCGCGCGCCAACTCGCACACGAACACGGCTGGCAAGTCCGCGTGTTCGTCGACGATCTGCATGCGTTCGCGAAGCTTTGCCCGGCGCTCGACGCCGCACGTGCGACGCAGACCGTCGAGGGCGTCGTCGTCGAGCACTGGCACGAGCGCGCGCACGCAGGCGACACGCTGCAAATCGCCGATGTCGTGATCGAGGCGTTCGCGTGCGAGCTGCCGCCCGTCTACGTGGTGGCGATGGCGCGACGCGAGCAGCGTCCGGTGTGGCTCAATCTGGAATACCTGAGCGCCGAGGACTGGGTGGCCGATTTCCATCTGCGTCCCTCGCCGCACCCGCGCTATCCGCTCGTCAAGCACTTCTTCTTTCCGGGGTTGCAACCCGGCACGGGCGGCGTGCTCAAGGAACGCGATCTGGATGCCGCGCGCGCATCCTTCGAGCGATCGGCAAAGGCGCGCATCGCGTGGTGGCACCGCGCGACCGGCGGCAAGCCGCCCGCGCCGGACGCGACCGTCATCTCGCTCTTCGCCTACGAAAATCCCGCGCTGGACAGCCTGCTCACGCAGTGGCGTGACAGTGTGACGCAGATTGTGCTGCTCGTGCCGCAAGGCCGGATCTCGGGCGCGGTCGCGCGCTTTTTCGGTCTTCCCGCGTTCGAAGCCGGCGCGCACGCCACGCTTGGCGCATTGCATGCGCACGGCCTCGCCTTCACGGAACAGCGTGGTTACGACCCGCTGCTGTGGGCGAGCGACCTCAACTTCGTGCGCGGCGAGGATTCGTTCGTGCGCGCGCAGTGGGCCGCGCGGCCGTTCGTCTGGCACATCTACCCGCAGGCCGACGACGCCCATCTGCCGAAGCTCGATGCGGCCCTCGATCATTACGCCCAATCGCTGAGCGCCGCAGCGCGCGCTGCGCTCGAACGCTTCTGGCATGCGTGGAATGGCCGCGGCACGCCCGACTGGGCGGATTTCGCGTCACATCTGCCGGAATTCACTGCCCGCGCGGCGTCGTGGGCGGGCGAACTCGCACGCGCAGGCGACCTCGCCGGAAATCTCGCCGAATTCGCAAAAACTCAGTTAAAATAAGCGGTTATCCGACGGCAGCCGTCTCAAGCGATTCACTGCAAGCGCTTCACTGTGGTTGCATTGCGACGGCCCGCCAAGATGGCAAGAACCCGGTTCTGGGCACGGCAGCAGGAGCAACATGCCCCGCGCCCTGATTCGGGATCGCACCATCCGAACCCGCTTGCGACGTTTGCCGTCGAGCACACTCGAAGCTATTTAATCTGGACAGGACTGTTTTATGAAGACCGCACAGGAACTCCGCGTCGGCAACGTCGTGATGATCGGTAACGACGCCATGGTCGTGCAAAAGGCCGAATACAACAAATCGGGCCGTAACTCCGCCGTCGTGAAGATGAAGTTCAAGAATCTGCTGACCGGCGCCGGTATGGAAACCGTGTACAAAGCGGACGACAAGTTCGAAGTCGTCGTGCTGGACCGCAAGGAAGTGACGTACTCGTACTTCGCCGACCCGATGTACGTGTTCATGGACACCGACTACAACCAGTTCGAAGTCGAAGGCGAGATGATGGGCGACGCCCTGAACTATCTTCAGGACGGCATGGGCTGCGAAGTCGTGTTCTACAACGAGAAGGCCATCTCGGTCGAACTGCCGACCACGCTGGTTCGCGAGATCATCTACACGGAACCGGCCGTCAAGGGCGACACGTCGTCGGGCAAGGTCATGAAGCAAGCCAAGCTGAACACCGGCTTCGAGCTGCAAGTGCCGCTCTTCTGCAATATCGGCGACAAGATCGAAATCGATACGCGCACGAACGAATACCGCAGCCGCGCCTAAGCGTGCCGCGCGCCTGCTGCGCCGATGCGCGGCGGGTGGATTCGGAGAAAAAGCGTCCCCCGGGGCGCTTTTTCTTTTTTTCGCTAGCGTGTATGTTTGTCAGTGGCACAGGAAATCCTTACCTGATTTTTCCACGCGCAATTATTGCGTGGCATTGCGTGGCATTGCGCGGCGCGATCCGCGCGAGGCGCGGCCCGCGGCACGATTTCTGCTGCTCCGTGAGCAAGCATCGCAACCGGGTTGCCCCCGCAAGCCACTGCGCCTGCCGCCAGCCAGCGCATCGCCACGCGGCAGGCACGCCGCCGCCATACTTGAGGACCAGATCTGAATTGACTGCTCCGTCTCTGCCCGCTGAATCCAGTCGTACCGCTTCGCGCACAGCGCGGTGCGGCGCATCCGGACTGCGCCGCGCGATCAAGCGCCTCCAATCTTCTGTCACGCCGCACTCGCCATGCCACACGCACTGATTGTCGAAGACGATCCCAACAGCCTGTCCGGCCTGTCCGCGATACTGGCCGCCGACGGCTTTTCAGTCGACACCGCCGCCACGCTCGCCGATGCGCGCGCCGCGCTGACGCGCGTCATCCCCGATGTCGTGCTCGTCGACCTGAACCTGCCGGACGGCGGCGGACTCGATCTGCTGCAGCATCTGCCCGCCCAGCCGCCCGGCGGCGCGCTGCCGGTGATCGTGATGACCGGCAACGCCACCATCGAAAGCGCGATCGAGGGCCTGCGCCACGGCATCTGGGACTATCTGCTCAAGCCGGTCAACATCCCGCGCCTGCGCAGCCTGCTCGCGCGCATCCCGCGTCCGTACGAACTCACCGAAGAGGTTCGCACGCTACGCACCGCGCTGCGCCAGATCGGCCGCTTCGGTCCGATGCTCGGCCGCAGCAGCGCGATCCAGCACGTCTACGACTCGATCGAACGGCTTGCCCCCACGGAATCCGCGATGCTGATCCATGGCGAAGCAGGCACCGGCAAGGAAATGGCCGCCCGCACGCTGCATCAACTGAGCCGGCGCCGCAAGGGGCCGTTCGTCGTACACGACGCGCGTGCGGCAAGCGCCGACGCCGCGAGCGGACGCCCGCCCGCAAGCCTGCTGTTCGGCCACGAGCGCGGCGCGTTCGGCGGCGCGGACCAGCGCGAGCCGGGCCTCGTCGATCAGGCTTGCGGCGGCACGCTCTTCATCGACGAAATCACTGACCTCCCGCGCGGCGAGCAGGAAGCGCTGCTGCGCGCACTCGATTCGCAGACCTTCATCCGGGTCGGCGGCAGCAGCGAAGTCGGCACGGACTTCCGTCTCATTGCGGCGACGCGCGCGGTTCCGCGCGAAGCCGTCGCGCGCGGCGTACTCGACGAGGAGCTTTGGCTGCGCCTCGACTCGGCGGCACTCACGCTGCCGCCGCTGCGCGAACGCGGCGACGACGCCGCGCTGCTCGCCGCGGCATGGATCGACGAACTCAATCAGGAAGCGCATGTGCACGGCAACGGCAGCGCGCGGCTCATCGCACCTTCGTTCATTCGCGAATGCCTCGCCTACGACTGGCCCGGCAACGTGCGCGAATTGCATGAGCGCGTGCGGCAAGCGTACGAAGCTTCGGGCGAGGTGCTGGAAACGCTGCAGGCCGAGGAAGGCAGCGGCGGGCAAGCGCATGACATGCGCACAGGCCGTGTGCAGGTCACGGTGGGCACACCGCTTGCCGACGTCGAAGAAATGCTGATTCGCGCGACGCTCGACGCGGTGGGCGGCACGCGCCATCGCGCAGCATCGCTGCTTGGGATCAGTCCGAAAACGCTTTACAACAAGCTGCAGCGGATGCGGTTGAACTGAGCACGTCGGCTCAACGCGGCAAGCTAAAACCATCCGGGGCAGTCGCGACTGCCCCGGAACATTTCAATGAATTAAAACAGTAGTCCAAAGCAAAATCCGCCTATGTGCGCAACGCACCGTGATACCGTCGCCGTTCGAACCCGGCGCGGAGCCCGTTATGCCCTTTCCTCTCGATGAACGTAGAGCGCTACTCGGCGTGAAGGGCGTCGGCCCGACAGTGATTGCCAGGCTGGAACAAATGGGGTTTGAATCGCTGGCGCATTTGAGCCAGGCCAATGCGCTGGATATCGTCGCCACGGCATCGGCAATGCTGGGAACCACCTGCTGGAAGAACAGCCCGCAAGCACGCACGGCGATTCAGCGGGCCATTTCTCTCGCCCAATCTCGCCATCCCAGGCATCCCACGTAAAGAGAGAACGGCAATTCGCTTCACCTGGGGGCAATGTCCCGCGTCACCTCACGGCATCACGCTGCGCAGCAACGCCTGTGCGGCGAGATAGCCCGGATCCGCCACGAGCTTGTCCCAGCGCAGCGCCTTGCCGCGTCCGTGCAGGCGGCGAATGCGCCTGGCCGACTCGCGCGCGGCTTGCGTCGGCTCCGTGACGCGCAGCGCGTCCAGCACTTTCCCGGCCTCGTCCGGCTGGTTGCAGATCAAGACCATGTCGCAGCCCGCATCGAGCGCGGCGCGCGCACCTTCGGTCAGCGTGCCGCCCTGGCGCGCGGCTTCCATCGAAAGATCGTCGCTGAAAATCGCGCCCGTAAAGCGCAGCCGGCCGCGCAGGATTTCCTGCACCCAGATGCGCGAAAAACCCGCGGGCTTCGTATCGACCTTCGGATAGATCACGTGCCCAGGCATGGCCGCCGCGAGCGAGAGGCCGAGCCAGTCGTACGGCATCGCATCCTCGCCGAGAATCTCTTCGAGCGGCCGTTCATCGACCGGCACCGCCACGTGCGAGTCCGCGTGCGCCCAGCCATGCCCGGGGAAATGCTTGCCGCAGTTCGCCATGCCCGCGAGCGCGAGACCATGGTTCAGGCTCTTCGCAAGCAGCGTGACCACACGCGGGTCGCGATGGAACGCGCGATCGCCGATCACCGTCGACTGGCCGTAGCCGAGGTCGAGTACGGGCGTGAACGACAGGTCGATGCCGCACGCGCGCAACTCGCTCGCGAGGATGTAGCCGATGGCCGTCGCAAGCTTCGTTGCCAGCAGCACGTCCTTGTCCCACAACTCGCCCAGACGCCCCATCGCGGGCAGCACCGTGAAACCATCGGTGCGAAAGCGCTGCACGCGCCCGCCTTCGTGGTCGACGGCGATCAGCAGATCGTCGCGCACGGCGCGGATCGCGTCGGTCAGCGCAACGAGCTGCGCGCGGTTCTCATAGTGGCGCGCAAACAGGATCACACCACCCGTCATCGGGTGCGCAAGGCGGCGCACGTCATCGTCGGTCAGCGTCTGGCCAACCACGTCGAGCATCACCTGTCCGGGAATTGTCTTCATCGATTTGTCTTATGTGGTGGGCGCTGCGCAGTGGGCAGTCACCGGATGGGGCCGTCGGTTTCGGCAATCACGAACGAGACTGCGTAGTCGCGTTCGTCGCTGATCGTCACGCGCATCGTGATGCCGCGCTCGTCGAGCCACTGCGCGAGCGGGCCCGACGCGACCATGATCGGCTTGCCGCTCGGCTCGTTGAGGGTCTGTACGGCGCGCCAGGTCATCGGCATATGCATGCCGAGCCCGATTGCCTTCGAGAACGCCTCTTTCGCCGAAAACCGTGTCGCCAGGTAGGCGAGCCCGCGCACGGCCGAGCGTGCGCGGCGCGCTTCGTAGACCGCCATTTCGTCCGGGCCGAGCACGCGCGTCGCAAAGCGACCTTCGGTGCGCTCCATGACTGCCGCGACGCGGCTCACCTGGATGAGGTCGGTGCCGATGCCGTAGATGGCCATATGCTCCTCGTGTACATGCAGTCGCAGCAGCCGCTCACGCTTACGCTTACGCGTGGCTCACACGCGGCTCGCGGATGAGCGCCACGGCTCGCTGCGACTAATTACGCGCGTGCGCCGAGGCGCGCCGCGACCATGATCGCCTTCATCTCGCGGACCGCATTCTCCCAGCCCGCGAAAATTGCATGCGCAACGATCGCGTGGCCGATGTTCAGCTCGTGAATGCCGTCGATCGCCGCGATCTGCTGCACGTTCGTGTAGTGCAGGCCGTGCCCCGCATTGACCTTCAGCCCGAGGCCGATACCGCAGTTCACGCCGCGTACGACGCGCTCGTACTCGCGCTCCTGCTCGCCCGCGTCGTGCGCTTCGGCGTAGCGGCCCGTGTGCAGTTCGATCACGCTCGCGCCGCTTTCGTGGGCGGCGCGGATCTGCGTTTCGTCCGGGTCGATGAAGAGCGATACGCGCACGCCCGCGTCCGCAAGCTGCCGACAGGCGGCGCTCACGGCGTCGAACTTGCCGGCGACGTCGAGGCCGCCCTCGGTCGTCAGCTCCTGGCGCTTTTCGGGCACGAGGCAGACGTCCTGCGGCTTGATCTCGCACGCGATGTCGAGCATCTCGGGCGTCACGGCGCATTCGAGATTCATTCGCGTTCTCAGGAGCGGACGCAGCGCGCGCACATCGGCGTCGAGAATATGGCGGCGATCCTCGCGCAGATGCAGCGTGATGACGTCCGCGCCCGCGTCTTCGGCCATGAGCGCCGCGCGGATCGGATCGGGATAGGCCGTGCCGCGCGCGTTGCGCAGCGTGGCGACGTGATCGATATTCACACCGAGGTCGATCACGTGAGGCGAAGTCAGGAAGAAGCTCATAGGTTCTGCAGGTCGATCAGGATCTGGCGCGTCGCGAGCGGCGTGCCGCCAAGGTAAGTGTTCAGCAGGAAACGCATCAGCGCCTTGCTCTGCGCGACGGTCTGTGCACGATGGTAATCGTCCTGCTCCATGTCGAGCAACGTCTGCCCCGAAAGCACCGGCCACTGCGAGGGCCATTCGTCCGATGCTTCGCGCACGCCGCGCTCGGGATCGAACACGTAACGCCCGTCGGCCACCACGGCCTTGCGGTTCACCGTGCGGTCCAGCGCGAGCGCATAGCCGGTCTCACGCAGGAGCACGCGCTCGAACGAGCGCAGCACCTGCACGGGCGGTTCGTCGTGCGCGAGGCGCGTCAGCGTGACGACGTAGTGGCGGAACAACTCGGGATGCGAGTCCTCGCGCGCGAGGAACTTCACGACGAGTTCGTTCACGTAGAAGCCGCAGAGCAGCGCATCGCCGGTAAGCGGCAGCATACCGCCGACCCATTCCGCGCCGGTGAGCGTGCGCACTTCGCCCTTGCCGGTCCACGAGAGCGCGAGCGGTTGAAAGGTCTGCAGCACGCCGCGCAGCGCCGAATGCGGCCGCTTCGCGCCCTTCGCCACGAGCGCGATGCGGCCGTGGTCGCGCGACAGCACGTCGATGACGAGGCTGGTTTCGCGATACGGGTAGCTATGCAGCACGAAGGCCGGCTGCTCGGCGATGCGGAAATCGGCGGATGCGCCACGGGGCGCGCGCGGCAATGATGCGCGGCGGGCGGGCTGGGCGGCCTCGCCTTCACCGGCGAGCGCGGAAGACTGCGCCCGCGTGCGCTTGCGGCGCGGCGCAGCGGATGTGGGCCGCGCGGGCAACGAAAGCGACGAGAGCGAATCGTCGTCCGCGGCCTCGGGTGACGTGGAGGGGTCGTGAGTGGTTACGGCTTCGCCGTCACTCGTACCCTCATTCATATCCTCATTCGTACCCATAGGCACGCAGCCCGGCTTCGTTGTCTGCCCAGCCGCTCTTCACCTTCACGAAGGTTTCGAGATAAACCGGGCCGTCGAACAGCTTTTCCATGTCGAGCCGCGCGTCGGTGCTGATCTGCTTGAGCTTCGCGCCCTTCTGGCCGATCACCATCGCCTTCTGGGTGTCACGCTCGACGAGAATCGTCGCGAAGATGCGGCGCAGGCGCCCTTCCTGCTCGAACTTGTCGATGATCACGGTGCTCGTGTACGGCAGTTCGTCGCCGGTCCAGCGGAACACCTTTTCGCGCAGGATTTCGCTGGCGAGGAAGCGTTCGCTGCGGTCGGTCAGATCGTCCTCGCCGTAGATCGGCTCGCCTTCGGGCAGATACGGCTTGAGCGTGGCGAGCAGGTGCTTGATGTCGTCGGCATTCTTCGCCGACAGCGGCACGATCTCGCGGAACTCGCGCAGCTTCTGCACCTGTTCGATGAACGGATAAAGCGTTGCCTTGTCGGTCACGCGGTCGATCTTGTTGGCGATGAGCAGCGTCGGCGCGTTCGGCGGAATCAGGTCGAGCACCTTCTGGTCGTCGGGCCCGAACCTGCCCGCCTCGATCACGAAGAGCACGGCATCGACCGAACTTAGCGTCGAGGTGACCGCGCGGTTCAGCGAGCGGTTCAGCGCAGTGCTGTGGCGGGTCTGGAAGCCGGGCGTGTCGACGAAGACGTACTGCGCGTCGTCGATCGTGTTGATACCCGTGATGCGATGGCGCGTGGTCTGCGCCTTGCGCGACGTGATGCTGATCTTCTGCCCGACGAGGGCGTTCATCAGCGTCGATTTGCCGACGTTGGGCCGGCCGACGATCGCGACCATGCCGCAGCGAAAACCGGCAGGAGTGGAAGTGGGTGCGTTCATCATCGGACCGGGCAAGAAAACGTTGGGTGCAGCGCGTGCGCGGAGTGCGCACGGCCTGGATCAGTGGCTGGCGTCGGCCGCGCGTGCGGGCAGCGCGGCAGTGGTGCCCGCTTCGGCAGCGGGATCGGCCTTCGCCGCGGACGTGCGGTGCAGCGTATGACCGGTGGTTGCGCTGGCCTCCGGAGCGCCGGACTTGTCGGCAGGCTTCTCGCGCGCTTGAGCGGCTTGAGCGGCTTGAGCGGCTTGAGCGGCTTGAGCAGATTGCCCGCCTTCGGCCTTCTCTTTCTCCGCAAGACGCTCCTGCACATGCGCCGCGCGAATGACGGCCAGTGGCGCAGCTTGCGACGGCGGCGGCACGCGGTCGCCGGCCTCGGCCGGCAGCGGCTGGCGCGCGGCGCGCTCACGGCGCTCCGGCGCACGCAAATCCAGTGCGCCCTGCACGCCCATCACACCGGGTACGACATCGAGTTCGGCCTTGGCAGCCCGCGCGCCCTTCGAGCGGCGCGGCTTCCCCACAACTGCGGGCGCGGCCGCCATCACTTCTTCGAGCGCCTTCTTCGCGGCAGCCTGCTCGGCCGCTCGCCGGCTCGCTCCCGAGCCGGACACCTTCACGTCGAGCTTGGGCACCGTGCACTCGACCTCGAACTGCTGATTGTGCGCCGCACCATGCGTCGCGACGACCGTATACGTGGGCAGCGCGATCTTGTGGCCCTGCAGATATTCCTGCAGCAGCGTCTTCGAATCCTTGCCGAGCGTGCGCGGATCGATGTGATCGAGGATCGGGATGTAGAGGCGCTTGATGACCGTCTGGGCAGCGTCGAAGCCCGCGTCGAGGAAAATTGCGCCGAAGATCGCTTCGAGCGCATCCGCGAGGATCGACGGGCGGCGGAAGCCGCCGCTGCGCAGTTCGCCCTCGCCGAGCCGCAGGCCGTCCGCAATATTGAGTGCCTGAGCGATTTCGTAGAGCGACTGCTGTTTGACGAGATTTGCCCGAACACGCGAGAGATCGCCTTCGTCGAGCTTGCCGAAACGTTGGAACAATAGGGCCGCCACCGCGCAATTCAGAACCGAATCGCCGAGAAATTCAAGGCGTTCGTTATGCGTGGCACTGTGACTGCGGTGAGTCAAAGCCTGGCGCAGTAATTCCGCATTGCGAAATTCGTAGCGCAGTCGGCTTTCCAACGGAGATTGGGGCATGGGCAGAGTATAACGCGCCGGCCCGGCCCGGCGAAAACGCCGGGTGGTCGGTGAAAAAGCGTGGTCAAGCGGAGTTACCGCGGGTTCTTCAAGTAGCGTGCGAACACATCATGCGCATCGCGCAAGCGGATCGCCGCATCGCGATGCGCATATCGGCATGCCAATCGCGCAAGCCGTCACTCGAATGAACCGATACGCTTCAGATTGCTGAAGTTCATCCAGATGAAGAACGCGCGGCCGACAACGTTCGCGTCGGGCACGAAGCCCCAATAGCGGCTGTCGGCGCTGTTGTCGCGGTTATCGCCCATCATGAAGTAATGACCCGGCGGCACCTTGCAGATAATCCCGCGGTCGTTGTACTGGCAGTTGTCGCGATACGGATAATCCTCCGCGCCGACGATGAACGGCGGCACAGCCGGGTTGTTCAGGATATTGTTCTTGCGGCCGCCGAGATCCTGGGTGAACTGCTTCGCGTAACCGATGCGCTCTTCGTCGAAGTAATCCGGCTGCGCAATCTCGGGCACGGGCTTCCCGTTCACCGTGAGCTGCTTGTCCTGATAGGAGATGACGTCGCCCGGCAGGCCGATCACGCGCTTGATGTAGTCGACCGATTCGTCCTTCGGATAGCGGAACACGACGACGTCGCCGCGCTGAAGCGGACTGCCCTGCGTGAGCTTCGTGTTGGTGATCGGCAGGCGGATGCCGTACTCGAACTTGTTCACGAGGATGAAGTCGCCCACGAGCAGCGTCGGCACCATCGAGCCCGACGGAATCTTGAACGGCTCCACGATGAACGAGCGCACGAAGAACACGACCAGGATCACGGGGAAGAAGCTCGCCGTGTACTCGAGCCACCACGGCTGGCGCAACTTGTCGTTGCGCAGGTTCTGACGCGTGACGGGTGCGTTTTCATCGGCGAAGCGCTCGCCGATGCGCGCCTGCTGGCGATCGAACTCCGCAACGGCCGCATCGGCAGCGAGGCGGCGGCGCGGCATGAAGACCAGTTTGTCTGCAACCCAGGCGATGCCCGTGAGGACCACGAGCACAAAAAGGATCAGCGCAAAATTCATTGAGTTATCCGTTATCCAGTCTTATTTGTCTTCGACACGCAGGATCGCGAGGAAGGCCTCTTGCGGAATTTCGACGGAGCCGACCTGCTTCATCCGCTTCTTGCCTTCCTTCTGCTTTTCGAGCAGCTTCTTCTTGCGCGTGATGTCGCCGCCGTAACACTTGGCCAGCACGTTCTTGCGCAGCGCCTTGATGTTCTCGCGCGCGATGATGTGCGCTCCGATCGCCGCCTGGATCGCGACGTCGTACATCTGGCGCGGAATGATCTCGCGCATCTTCGCCGCCACTTCGCGGCCGCGATACTGCGATTGCGTACGGTGGACGATCACGGAGAGCGCATCGACCTTGTCGCCGTTGATCAGCATGTCGACCTTCACGACGTCCGAGCTGCGGTACTCCTTGAACTCGTAGTCCATCGACGCGTAGCCGCGCGACACCGATTTCAGACGGTCGAAGAAGTCGAGCACGATTTCCGCCATCGGGATTTCGTACGTGAGCTGCACCTGGCGACCGTGGTACTGCATGTTGATCTGGTTGCCGCGCTTCTGCGTACAGAGCGTGATGACCGAACCCACGTACTCCTGCGGCATGTACAGGTTCACAGTCACGATCGGCTCGCGGACCTCGGCGATCTTCGAGGGCTCGGGCATCTTCGCCGGGTTCTCGACCTTGATCGTGCTGCCGTCGGCCTGCACGACTTCGTACACCACGGTGGGCGCCGTGGTGATGAGGTCCATGTCGAACTCGCGTTCGAGACGCTCCTGCACGATTTCCATGTGCAGAAGACCGAGGAAGCCGCAGCGGAAACCGAACCCGAGCGCCTGTGAG
>NZ_JAMXLH010000037.1 GCF_024281035.1 Paraburkholderia sp. | reverse complement strand
TTCTGCTTTTCGAGAAGCTTCTTCTTGCGCGTGATGTCGCCGCCATAGCACTTGGCCAGCACGTTCTTGCGCAACGCCTTGATGTTCTCGCGCGCAATGATATGCGCGCCGATGGCCGCCTGAATGGCCACGTCGTACATCTGGCGCGGAATGATCTCGCGCATCTTCGCCGCGACTTCGCGGCCGCGATACTGCGACTGCGAACGGTGCACGATGATGGACAGCGCATCGACCTTGTCGCCGTTGATCAGCATGTCGACCTTGACGACATCGGACGTGCGGTATTCCTTGAACTCGTAGTCCATCGACGCATAGCCGCGCGACACCGACTTCAGGCGGTCGAAGAAGTCGAGCACGATTTCGGCCATCGGGATTTCGTACGTGAGCTGCACCTGGCGGCCGTGGTACTGCATGTTGATCTGATTACCACGCTTCTGTGTACAGAGCGTGATGACCGAACCCACGTAATCCTGCGGCATGTACAGGTTCACAGTCACGATCGGCTCGCGGATTTCCTCGATCTTCGAGGGCTCCGGCATCTTCGCGGGATTCTCGACCGTCACCGTCGTGCCGTCGTGCTGCACGACCTCGTAGACCACGGTCGGCGCCGTGGTGATGAGGTCCATGTCGAATTCGCGCTCGAGACGCTCCTGCACGATCTCCATGTGCAGAAGACCGAGGAAGCCGCAGCGGAAACCGAACCCGAGCGCCTGTGAGACTTCGGGCTCGTATTGCAGCGAAGCGTCGTTGAGCTTGAGCTTTTCGAGCGACTCGCGCAGCGCGTCGTACTGGTTCGCCTCGACCGGATACAGGCCCGCGAACACCTGCGGCTTCACTTCCTTGAAGCCCGGCAGCGGCGTGTCGGCCGGCTTGCCCGCGTGCGTGACGGTGTCGCCCACCTTGGTCGCGGCCAATTCCTTGATGCCCGCGATGATGAAGCCCACCTGCCCCGCCGACAGCTCGTCGAGGTCGCGCGACTTCGGCGAGAACACGCCGACGTGCTCGACCGGATACTGCGCGCCGGTCGCCATCAGCTTGATCTTGTCCTTCGGACGCAGCGTGCCGTTGACGATGCGCACGAGCATCACGACGCCGACGTAGTTGTCGAACCAGGAGTCGATGATGAGCGCCTGCAACGGCGCATTGGGGTCGCCCTCGGGCGGCGGCACCTTTGCGATCAGCGCTTCGAGCACGTCTTCGACCCCGAGGCCGGTCTTCGCGCTGCAGCGCGTGGCGTCGGTCGCGTCGATGCCGATCACGTCCTCGATCTCTTCGATCGCGTTCTCGGGGTTCGCGGCCGGCAGGTCGATCTTGTTGAGCACCGGCACGACCTCGACGCCGAGTTCGATCGCCGTGTAGCAGTTCGCCACGGTCTGCGCCTCGACGCCCTGGCTCGCATCGACGACGAGCAGCGCGCCCTCGCACGCGGAGAGCGAGCGGCTCACCTCGTAGGAGAAGTCGACGTGGCCCGGCGTGTCGATGAGGTTCAGGTTATAGACCTGGCCGTTCCTCGCCTTGTACGAGAGCGCAGCGGTCTGCGCCTTGATCGTGATGCCGCGCTCGCGCTCGAGATCCATCGAGTCGAGCACCTGTGCTTCCATTTCGCGGTCGGACAGGCCGCCGCACAACTGGATAATGCGATCGGCGAGCGTCGACTTGCCATGGTCGATGTGCGCAATGATCGAGAAGTTACGAATATGATCCATTCAGTGCCGATCAAGCGAAAAAGGCGCGCCCGGACGAAAAGCAGAGCACGCCTCGTAAACAGATGAAAAACCGGCCTATTTTAGCCGAAAAGGGGTTCGGCAGGCAGGGGCGGGAAAGCGCCGCGGCTCAGACACCCAACCCGAGCGCGGCGCGCACGCGCGCCTCGTCGAGATGGTAGTGGCACAACTCGACGCCATCGCACAGGAGCACCGGCACGAGTTCGTCGTAGAGGGCCTGAAATGCGGGGTCTGAATCGACGTCGATCACCTCGATCTGCGCGCCCGCCGCCGCGGCGAGCGGTGCAAGCGCCGCGTGCATGTCGTCGCACAGATGACACCATGTGCGGCCGTACAGCACGAGGCTCGGCGGTTTCGTGCGTGTCTGCATCATTTCTGCCCCGGGTTGCGCGGGCGGATCGGCACGAACTGCGTGTTCTCGCCGCGCCGCACGAGCACCGCCACCATCTTCTGCGGATCGAGGCGCGCAGTTACTTCCTCGAACTGCTTCACACCCGTGATGTCGGTATCGCCCACGCGCAGGATGATGTCGCCTTTCTGAAGGCCGGCGCGCGCTGCCGGACCGCCGACCGATTCCACCAGCACGCCGCCCTTGATCTTGAGCTGGCTCAGTTGATCGGCGGGAACGTCCGTCACCGACAGGCCGAGCGAATTCGACGCACGCGGCTTGGGCGCGGGCGCCTTCTTCTGGTCGCCCTTCGCGGTCTTGTCGGCCTGCATTTCGGCGATCGTGATCGGCAGTTCGCGCGTCTGGCCCTTGCGCCAGATCGTGATCGTCGCCTTCGTGCCCGGCTTCGTGTCGCCGACCATGCGCGGCAGATCCGTCGCGCTATCGACCGTCTGGCCATTGAACTTCTGGATGATGTCGCCCGGCTGGATGCCGGCCTTGTCGGCCGGGCCGCCCGATTCGACGCTCGACACCAGCGCGCCCTGCGCCTTCGGCAGCCCGAGCGAGTCGGCGACATCCTTCGTCACCTCGCCGATCGCCACCGCAATGCGGCCGCGCGTGACCTTGCCGCTGCGCTCCAGCTGATCGGCGACGCGCATCGCTTCGTCGATCGGAATCGCGAACGAAATGCCCATGAAGCCGCCGGTCCGGCTGTAGATCTGCGAGTTGATGCCGATGACCTCGCCCTGCATGTTGATGAGCGGACCACCCGAATTACCGGGGTTGACAGCCACGTCCGTCTGGATGAACGGCAGATAGTCGCCCGTGTCCCGGCCCTTCGCGCTGACGATGCCGGCCGTGACGGTATTTTCGAGCCCGAACGGCGAGCCGATCGCGACGACCCACTCGCCCACGCGCAGCTTGTTCGAGTCGCCGATGGTCACAGCCGGCAGGCTGTGCGCCTCGATCTTGACGACGGCGACGTCCGTACGGTCGTCGACGCCGATCAGCTTCGCCTTGAACTCGCGCTTGTCGGTGAGCGTGACATAGATACTGTCCGCGTCGTCGACGACGTGCGCGTTCGTCATCACATAGCCGTCAGTCGACAGGATGAAGCCCGAGCCGACGCCGCTGTTCTGCTCCGCGTCGCTGCCGCTGTCGGGCGGCGACGAGTCCTGGCCACCGCCCTGGCCGCCGCCCTGTCCACCCTGTCCACCATGAGGCGACTGGCCATGCGGGCCCTGCGGCAGCGGAATGCCGAAGAAACGGCGGAAGAATTCCGACATGTCGCCTTCGTCCGTGCCCGGCGGCAGGCCGTGCGGCGAGGCGCTCACGTGGGTCGTAGTGCGGATGTTGACGACTGATGGTCCGACCTTGTCGACCAGATCGGTGAAGTCCGGCAGATTGGCGGCGGGCGCCGCCGACGCCACGTGCGGTGCGAGCGGCAGGCACGCTGCCACCACCGCGGCCGCGAACAATTTGCGCAGCGGGAAAATCGTCATATCGTTGTCAGCCGAAGGAATTACCTGGGAGGTTTGTATTCTATGGCAGACGCAAACTGCTGCAACGTGCTTTGGGGCACTTCCCCGAGGAGCGTGATCCAGTAGTCGCCGCTGCGCTTCACGAGGACGTGAGTCGCGCCGTTGCTACCGGCCCCTTCCTTGCGGCTGTTGTTCTTGACCGGCTCGACAAAGATCGAGATTGCCGCCAGCCCATCGGAGAAAACCGCCTGATCGACGGGGATGGGCGGCTCGTTCGCATCGGTTGCGGCCATCGGGCGGCGCAGTTCGCGGACCTTGCGGAAACCGGGCACGGGCGAGCCGAATTTCCAGCCCTGAGCTTCCATGTCGACCGGTTCGAGCGGCGGATGCACCATGGTCCAGCCAGCCGTGTTGTGCATGCCGCTGACGATCGGCGCCTTGTCGAGCGGCACGCCGATGCGGATCTGCGTGAACGACAGCTGTTCGAGCACCTGTCCGCTTGCCGGGTCGATCGTCTGCGCACGCAGCAGGAGCCCCGTCTTCGCGTCGGCCCAGAACTTGTAGGCGAAGCGGTAGCCGTCCTTCGGCTGGAGTGCGATGACCTGGCTTTCGATGCCCGCGACACGGTCGGTGCCGAGCATTTTCGGGGTGTAGACGGACAGCACGTGGTCGCCGCTCGTGGCGAGCAGCGCGGGGAACGCGTCCTTGTTCTGGCGCTTTTCGACGACACAGAACTTGCGCTCGGGCACGAACGTGTAGACGTCGTCGTTATGGCGCAGGAGCTTGCGCGGCTTGCCGTCGAGACTTTCGAGCTGCTCGTACTCGCCGTCGTTCTTCGTCCCGTAGTGCGTGATGCGCGACGATTGCACGAACGGGCCGCGCTGATAAACGAACGTGCCTTCGTAATTCTGCTGCTGGGCCGCCTGCTGGATGCGGTCGAGCCACTGGGCGGCGTCTTGCGGCGCGGGCTGTGCGGCGGCGTGCGCAGCCGCGGACAGTACGGTCAGCAATACGGCCGCGTAGCACAGGAATGCCGGCAGCCGCCCCCAGATTGTCGTTTTATAGCGCTGCGGTGTCGGCATCAGACTTACTGGCGAGACGTGGTGAGGGTAGCGGCCTGGATCAGCGGCATGGAATCCGACATGACGGGCTGTTGCGCGAACTGCTGATGCGCTTCCAGATACGCATCGAGACGCGCGTCGCGAATGATATTGCCGTCTTGCACGGCAGCGGTCTGCGCCGGCACCGCGTTCATCGCGACACGCTGCACGCCGTCGCCCGAGGACGATACCGACGCGACCTGCGCGCCGCCGACGTTGCCCACGCCGTGCATCTGCGGCACGACGATCCACGTGAGCATGGCGGCGGCAGCGGCAACCGCGAGCGTCGGAACGATGCGGTGACGCAGCGCGAGAATGCGTGCGGCACCGCGTGCGGACCCACCTGAGGCGGGACGCGCGACCGGCAGCGCGGCGGGCGCGAGCACGTGCGGCTCCGTCTCGAAACGCGCGGCGAAGCCCGCCATGAACGACTGGCTTGCGGCTGCGCTGAGCGCGAGATCGTCCGAGCGCAGCACGTCGCCGATCAGGTGGTACGCCGACCAGCTCGCACGCCCTTCTTGATCGAAATCAGAAAATATCCCGTCTGGACGCTCGCCAGCGGTCAGTTCTCCGTCAACAAAAGCAGACAGACGCTCGCCGCGCGAGCCTAGCACCGATTGCATCGAGACCGATCCCATGATGCTCCCCATTTCCTTTCAGACTGCCCTGTTGTGATACACGCGGTGACACCAACCCGGTAAATCGCATTCGTGGCCGGCGGCGCACTGGTTACCGGCGTGGTTACCAGCGCTTGCCTTCCGGCGTGTCCAGCAACGGACGCAATTTTGCCGCAATGGCTTCGCGAGCGCGGAATATCCGTGATCTGACGGTGCCTATGGGGCACCCCATCATCTCGGCGATTTCCTCGTAGCTCAAACCTTCAATTTCCCGAAGTGTAATGGCGGTGCGCAACTCCTCCGGCAGCATCGCCATGGCAGCATTGACCGTTTGCGCGATCTGCTTGCTCATCAACATCGACTCGGGCGTGTTGATATCCCTTAGTTGATCGGCATCCGAGAAAGTTTCAGCCTCTTCTGCATCTGCTTCGGTAGATGTCGGGGCGCGTCTACCCTGGGTCGCAAGGTAGTTCTTCGCCGTGTTGACGGCAATCCGGTACAACCACGTATAGAAAGCGGACTCGCCGCGAAACTGCGGCAACGCCCGGTACGCCTTGATAAAGGCGTCCTGGGCCACATCCTCGACCTCCGCGGGATCCCGCACAAGGCGCGAGATCAGACGGATGATCTTGCGGTGGTATTTGGCAACCAGAAGCTCGAATGCGGCTTTGTCGCCTTTTTGCACGCGCTCAACCAGCATCTGGTCGATTTCTTTTTCGCTCACCTGAAAAATCCGTTAGCTCATGGTAGATGCGGGGCACCATTGTAGCGCCCTGTCCCTCCCGTCACGTTACGCCCGTATTGGCCGTTACAGTCGTTACAGCGAATCCGTTGCGCACGGTCGAATCGCTGTTCACTCAGCGTCCGGCCGCGCACCGCGCCCGTACGGCCAGCGTACGAAAGGCATCGGGTTCGAGCGCATCGGCAGCGACCAGCACGGTTGTGCGCCCGGCGCTCCCCTCGACCGTCAGCGCGAGCAGGCTGGTGCCCCATTGTGACGCGCCGGTCAAACGTCCCCGCGCGGTGCAAGCGCCATCCTTTCCATAGGCCGCGAGAAAATCGGGCCCCATTTCGATGACGGCAGGCTGCGTGCGATGCCACGCCGCAGCGGCCAGTCCGCAGAGGGCAAGGGAAGCGAGTGTGGGAACGATGGCGCGAGCGTCGCCCAGCCAGGGTGCGAGCGACGTATGGACGGCGGCGGCCGCCACGCCGATACCGGCGGCAAGGACAACATGAAGCGCCGCGGAGCGTCGCAACAGGATGCACGGCGCGCCGGGGCGCCGCGTGAGAAAAACGGAATCGCGGCTGGCCGGAGAATCCGGCGCAGCCGCTTCACGCTCGATGCGGGTCAAACGTGACGTTTGAAGACCAGCGTGCCGTTCGTGCCGCCGAACCCGAACGAGTTCTTCAGCGCGATATCGATCTTCATGTCCCGCGCGGTGTTCGCGCAGTAGTCCAGGTCGCACTCGGGATCCTGGTTGAAGATGTTGATCGTCGGCGGCGAGATCTGGTTGTGCACGGAAAGCACCGTGAACACCGATTCGAGACCGCCCGCGCCGCCGAGCAGGTGCCCGGTCATCGACTTGGTCGAGTTCACGACGATGTTCTTCGAGTGGTCGCCGAATGCGCGCTTGATCGCGTTGGTTTCCGCGAGGTCGCCAAGCGGCGTCGACGTGCCGTGCGCACTCAGCCAGTTCACCTCGTCGGCATTCACACGCGCGTTGCGCATTGCCGCCAGCATGCAGCGGCGCGCGCCGTCGCCGTTTTCGAGCGGCGCGGTCATGTGATAGGCGTCGCCGCTCATGCCGTAGCCGGTGATTTCGGCATAGATCTTCGCGCCGCGCTTCTTCGCGTGCTCGTACTCTTCGAGGACCATCACGCCTGCGCCCTCGCCCAGCACGAAGCCGTCACGATCCTTGTCCCACGGACGGCTCGCCGTTGCCGGATCGTCGTTGCGCTGCGAAAGCGCGCGCGCCGCAGCGAAACCGCCGACGCCGAGCGGCGAAACGGTCGATTCCGCGCCGCCCGCGATCATCACGTCGGCATCGCCGTACTCGATGAGACGCGACGCCTCGCCGATGCAGTGCAGACCGGTCGTGCAGGCCGTGACCATCGCGAGATTCGGGCCCTTGATGCCGTACTTGATCGACAGATGGCCGGAGATCATGTTGATGATCGACGCGGGCACGAAGAACGGCGAAATACGGCGCGGGCCGCGGTTCAGCAGTTCGGTCTGGGTGACTTCGATCATCGGCAGGCCGCCGATGCCCGAGCCCACCACGACGCCGATGCGCTCGGCATTCTCCTCGGTGATCTCGATGCCGCTGTCCTGCATTGCCTGGATGCCCGCGGCGATGCCGAAATGGATAAACGCATCCATGTGGCGCGCTTCTTTCCCGGGGATGTACTCCTCGACGTTGAAGCCCTTCACCTCACCGGCGAAGCGGGTCGAATAGTTCGTGGCATCGAACTTCGTGATGTTGGCAATGCCGGATTTCCCGGCGACCACATTGGCCCAGCCGTCGGCAACATTATTGCCAACAGGCGAAATCAGCCCCAGGCCTGTAACAACAACTCGACGGCGGCTCACGGTAACCCCTTTTCCATAGATGACAAAAACAAAAGCCACAGAGGCCGCAGGAGATGCTCCTGTGAGCCCTGTGGCTAGTTGACCGGCAAGAGCCCGGCAGCGGGTGCGGGCGTGTGCGGGTTCACTGACGAGAGTCCTGTTGGGCCGCGCGCGCCATGGCGGCGCAGGCCCCTGTTACGCACAAATGCGCAACCGCGGACAAATCGCGTCTGAATGCCCTTAGGCCTTGACGTTCGCGCGAGCGTAGTCGATGGCTTGCTGAACCGTCGTGATCTTCTCGGCTTCCTCATCCGGGATTTCCATGCCGAATTCGTCTTCCAGAGCCATCACGAGTTCGACGGTGTCGAGCGAGTCGGCGCCCAGATCGTTCACGAACGATGCTTCGTTCTTGATTTCGGCTTCGGCGACGCCCAGTTGTTCGGCGACGATCTTCTTCACGCGCTGTTCGATGTTGTCCATTACCCCTCCAAGGGAAAAAAGTTAGTTCATGAATGCGAGTGCGCGCATTTTAGCAGGTTTGACCTGGCAGAAAAGCGGCGCTCAAGGTTCCGGATGGGCTATCCGCAACGGCGTTTGAAAACGACTGAAGCAAACGCATCGCGGCGCGGATAGTACCCGAATCTGGTTACGACATGTACATGCCGCCGTTCACGTGCAACGTCGTGCCGGTGATGTACCCCGCCTGCGGCGATGCGAGGAACGCCACCGCGTGAGCGATGTCGTCCGGGCTGCCGAGACGGCCAAGCGGAATCTGCTGCTTCAGTGCTGCCTGCTGTTCGGCGGGCAGGTCCTTCGTCATATCGGTGTCGATGAAGCCCGGCGCGACACAGTTCACCGTGATGCCGCGGCTGCCGATCTCGCGCGCGAGCGCACGGGTCAGGCCCGCGACGCCGGCTTTGGCGGCCGCGTAGTTCGCCTGGCCGGGATTGCCCGACGCACCCACCACCGACGTGATGTTGATGATGCGGCCCGTGCGCGCCTTCATCATCGGGCGCAGCACGGCGCGGGAAAGACGGAACACCGACTTCAGGTTCGTGTCGATGACCGCGTCCCACTCGTCGTCCTTCATGCGCATCGCGAGGTTGTCCTGCGTGATGCCCGCGTTGTTCACGAGAATCGCGAGACCGCCGAATTCCTTCACGGTCGCGTCGATCAGCGCTTCGGCTGCTGCCGCGTCGTTGACGTTCAGCACCGCGCCGCGGCCCTTCAGGCCCGCTTCTGCGAACGCTGCCGTGATCGCCTGCGCGCCCGATTCGCTCGTCGCGGTGCCGATCACCGTCGCGCCCTGGCGCGCCAGTTCGAGCGCGATCGCCCGGCCAATGCCGCGCGAGGCGCCGGTCACGATGGCGGCTTGATTATCGAGAGTCTTGTCCATGTATCTGTCGAATCCGTTGCGGATGTAACTCGGGTCGCCGCTTACGCGGCCACGAGCTTGAGCGCTTCTTCGAGCGACTTCGGGTCTGCCACCGAAGCGCCCACGAGGTTGCCGTCGATGCGCTTCGTGAGGCCTGCCAGCACCTTGCCCGGACCGCACTCGATCACGTGCGTCACGCCTTGCGCGGCAATCGCCTGCACGCATTCGACCCAGCGCACCGGGCCCGCGGCCTGGCGCACGAGGGCGTCGCGGATCGCGGCGGGATCGGTGGCGAACGCCACGTCGACGTTGTTCACGACCGGAATCTGCGGCGCGGAGAGTTTCACGTTCGCGAGATACTCGCGCAGCTGATCCGACGCGGGCTTGAGCAGCGACGAGTGAAACGGCGCCGAAACCGGCAGCGGCAGCGCGCGCTTCGCGCCCTTCGCCTTGGCGACTTCGCAGGCCTTTTCGACCGCGGCCTTGTGGCCCGCGATCACGACTTGCGACGGCGCGTTGAAATTGACCGCTTCGACCACGCCGCCGGGGTTGCCCACGGCCGCGGAGGCTTCGGCGCAAACCGCGCGCACGGTGTCGTCATCGAGACCGAGCACGGCAGCCATGCCGCCCTCGCCCACCGGCACCGCGCTTTGCATCGCCTGCGCACGAAAACGCACGAGCGGCACCGCGTCGCGGAACGCCAGCACGCCGGCGGCGACGAGCGCCGTGTATTCGCCGAGGCTGTGGCCGGCGACGATCGCGGGCGCAGCGCCGCCCGCCTGCTGCCACGCGCGATAGACCGCGTAGGCCGCGGTCAGCATGACCGGCTGCGTGTTGGTCGTGAGGTTCAGCTCGTCGGCGGGACCTTCGGCGATCAGCTTGCCGAGGTCCTGATTGAGCGCGTCGGAGGCTTCCTGCAGCGTTTCGCGCACGATGGCGCTATCGGCGAAGGCGTCGAGCATGCCCACGGCCTGCGAGCCCTGGCCCGGAAAAACGAAAGCGAATTTCATAACGTCCCCAAATTCTGTTCATGCAGACGGGCGGCGCGCTGCGGCAAGCCGCGCGCCACAGCAAGCGGCGCGCGCGTCAGCCGGAAAGCGTGGCGCCGCGCGCCCGGTCGAAATCAATAGCGGATGACGGAAGCGCCCCAGGTGAAACCGCCGCCTACGCCTTCGATCAGGACGTTCTGGCCGCGCTTGATGCGGCCGTCGCGCACCGCGACATCGAGTGCGAGCGGGATGGAGGCTGCCGACGTGTTGCCGTGCTCGCCCACCGTGACCACCATGCGCTCGGCGGGGAGGCCGAGCTTGCGGCAGGTGCCCTGCATGATGCGGATGTTCGCCTGGTGCGGAATCAGCCAGTCGATCTGCTCGGGCTTGAGTTGCGCCTTTTCCAGCGCCTCGTTCGCGACCTTTTCCAGCACGTTCACAGCGAGCTTGAAGACGGCCTGGCCGTCCATGTGCAGGAACGCGTTGCCCGCGATCACGCCGCCGTGAACGTTACCCGGCGTGCAGAGGATGTGCGCGTAGCTGCCGTCGGCGTGAAGCGCGCTCGACAGTACGCCCGGTTCCTGGGACGCCTGCAACACGACCGCGCCCGCGCCGTCGCCGAACAGCACGCAGGTCGTGCGATCGTTGAAATCGAGAATGCGCGAGAAGGTTTCCGCGCCGACGATGAGCGCCGTGCGGTGCTGGCCGGTGCGAATCAGGCTGTCCGCGATCGAAACGGCGTACGCGAAGCCCGCGCATACGGCCTGGACGTCGAACGCCGCGCCGTGATTGCGGATGCCGAGCTTGTTCTGCAGCAGGCAGGCCGTGCTCGGAAACACGAAATCGGGCGTGGAGGTCGCGACGATGATCAGGTCGATCGATTGCGGATCGACGTCGGCCGCGGCAATGGCGCGCTGCGATGCGGCGAGCGCGAGATCGCTCGTGGTGACGTCGGGCGCGGCGAAGTGGCGCGCATGGATGCCCGTGCGGGCGACGATCCATTCGTCACTCGTCTCGACGCCCTTCGCAGCGAGACGTTCAGCCAGTTCCTGGTTGGTGACGCGCTCAGGCGGAAGGAAGCTGCCCGTGCCAAGCACGCGGGAATATAGAGTCGATTGAACCATTATGCCTTCGAGGAAGATGCGGTGCCGGGCGGCGTCTCGCCTGCGAGCGGCCCGCCGGACTGCCTGCTGCCGGATTCGCCGGCAGCGCGTTCGAGTGAACCGGCGTTCTCGTCCATAGCGCGCACGAGGCGCTCCAGCACGCCATTTTTGACGGCATCATACCCGCGTTTGATCGCCCACTCAAACGCGTAGGCATCCGCGGAACCGTGGCTCTTGATGACGAGCGCCTTGAGGCCGAGCAGCGCCGCGCCGTTGTACCGGCGATGGTCGACGCGCTTCTTGAAGCGCATCAGCACGGGCATCGCGGGCAGCGCCATCAGCTTCGTGAGCCACGAGCGGCCGAACTCTTCCTTGATCATGCCGTTGAACATCTGCGCGAGGCCCTCGGACGTCTTCAGCGCGACATTTCCAACGAAACCGTCGCATACGATCACGTCGACGGTGCCCTTGTAAATGTCGTTGCCTTCCACATTGCCGCGGAAATTCAGCGTACTCGCGCGCAGCAGTTCGCCCGCGCG
The DNA here is from genome assembly GCF_024281035.1 of Paraburkholderia sp. Classification (GTDB taxonomy): domain Bacteria; phylum Pseudomonadota; class Gammaproteobacteria; order Burkholderiales; family Burkholderiaceae; genus Paraburkholderia. The sequence continues at coordinate 71,284 of NZ_JAMXLH010000037.1, read as the reverse complement.
CTTGATGGTGTCGTTGCCCTTGATGACTTCTTCGCCGATATTCAGGAGCCCGATGGTTGGGCGCTCCTTGCCTTCGAGCGCGGCGACGAGCGCGTGGCCCATCTCGGCGAACTGGAGCAGATGATGCGGTTCGCAGTCGACGTTGGCGCCGAGGTCGAGCACGGTCGTGTAGCCGGCGGGATTCGGCAATGCAGAAGCGATGGCCGGGCGTTCGATACCTGGCAGCGTCTTGAGCACGTAGCGCGACACGGCCATCAGCGCGCCGGTGTTGCCAGCCGACACGCACGCCTGGGCCTCGCCTTCTTTCACGCGATTGAGCGCGACGCGCATCGACGAATCTTTCTTCTTGCGCAGCGCGACCTCGACCGGATCGTCCATTTCGACGATCTCGGTGGCAGGGACGATGGTGAACGCGGGATTATCCAGCGCCTTCAGCTTTTTCAGCTGGGCGCGGATAGCCGTTTCGATGCCGACGAGCAGAAGATGCGCGTCGGGATACAAGCGAACGAAATTGACTGCGGCAGGCACGGTCACGGACGGACCGTTGTCGCCTCCCATGCAATCTATCGTGAGCGTAACAGTCATGGAATGCGACGGATTTCAGGCACAAAAAAGCGGCAGGTGAATGCCGCCTTTTTTGCCAAGCCGAAAAATTGTCAAGCGAACGGGATCGCCATGCGCAGCACTTCGTGGCTGGTTACCCAACCGGCGCCGCACAATGGAACGATTAGTCGTTCTTGGTCTTGACGACTTTCTTGCCGCGGTAGTAGCCGTTCGGGCTGATGTGGTGGCGCAGGTGCACTTCACCCGTGCTCGGCTCGACAGCCAGCGGAGCGCCCGTGAGGAAATCGTGCGAGCGGTGCATGCCGCGCTTCGACGGCGACTTCTTGTTTTGTTGAACTGCCATGATAACTCCTGAAAATTTTCCGAATTCTAACACAGCCCGATCCGGCCGCCGCCACCCTGGGGATAGCCCGACTCCGGGGCGAGGCCCACGAATCTAGTACTGCACGCCACCTGCAGCCGCTTTAGTGTCCGCTGCCGGGACCGTCCTTCTTGAGCGATTCGAGCGCCGCAAACGGATTGACGCGCTCTTCCGCCTCGATTTCCTGCTCCGGTACGTCGTCCACGGAATCCACGCCGTCCGCGCCATCGGCACCCGAGGCGAGACTTTCGTGGATCTCCGGACAAACATCGTGCTTCGGCACGAGCGGCAGCGAGAGCAACAGCTCCTCTTCGATCAAGTCGACGAGATCGAAATGGCGCGAGCCTACGATCACTTCGGCTTCATCGTCGTCGAGCGGAAACTCCTCCGCCTCTTCTTCCGTCTGGACGATACGGAAGACCGGGTCTGCGTTGAACGCCTGCTCGCAGGGAGCAAGGCAACGCTGACACGTGAGCCACGCGCTACCGTGAAGCGCGAGCCGCAAATACGGCTGCGGCCCCTCGGTGCCGTCGTCCTGCAGCTCCGTTTGCGTGAAGCCCGCCGCCTGCCAGGTGAACGCGGTATCGCGATCTGGCGCGTCGGCTGCCACTTCGTTTAACATGCGCGGCAGTTGCGAAAGACGCACTGCCCCCGCAGCCTCGCGAGCACTACGCGCAAATTCGAAAATATCGAGATCGCGCGGATTCAGCGAATCGATGGCGCCCGCAGGCTTACCCGTTGGCTCGGTCATGTGCGCTCCTGCTATCCGTGCTCCCGTGTCGTCACTTACCGCTAAAGGTAACTGGCGGCCCCGGAAAGCGGCTTCGATGCGTTCAGACGGCCTGCTCACGTCGAACCGGACACTCCCCGGACAACCCAGACAGACCCGCCGATCGGATCTGCCAGCTCCGGCGAAGCATGTTCCAACGCCTCGTTTTCCGCGATGTTTGTTGAATGCCGTGCTGGCGAACATCCACAGACAGCGTAAAAAAACGCGCGCGAAATGAGCGCACCGATGAAAAGCCCAAAATCATATCGCTATTGTCTTTACGAGTCAAACACTTAAGATCACGCATGCAAGTGCCTGTGCAGCCTCGCATTTCCGGCGTCCCGCCCCGTTTTCTCTAACCGATCGACCATGCAGGATTCCTCGCTCCCCAACCCGGCCACGAGCCGGCCCGCTCTGATTCTGGCCTCTACGTCGCGCTATCGCCGCGAGCTGCTGGAACGGCTGCGGATTCCGTTCCAGACCGCCGTGCCCGCCGTCGACGAAACGCCGCTCGACGGCGAAACGCCCGAAGCCACCGCCCTGCGCCTCGCCGCCGCCAAGGCGCGCGCCGTGGCCGCCGCCCTGCCCGCGACCACGGGCCGCGCGCTCGTGATCGGCTCCGATCAGGTCGCGACGTTCGACGGCAAGCAGATCGGCAAGCCCGGCACGCACGAGCGCGCGCTCGTGCAACTGCGATCGATGCGCGGCCGCGAAGTGCTGTTCCATAGTGCGCTCAGTCTGCTCGACACCGCTACTGGCCAAACGGATACCGTCGACATCGTGACCCGGGTCCGCTTTCGCGATCTGCCCGACGCCGCGCTCGACGCCTATCTGCGCGCCGAAGAGCCCTATGACTGCGCGGGCAGCGCGAAATCCGAAGGGCTCGGCATCGCCCTGCTCGAAGCGATCGAATCGGACGACCCCACCGCGCTCATCGGCCTGCCGCTGATCGCGCTCACGCGCATGCTGCTCGCCGCGGGCTACCCGTTGCTGGAGGTGCAATGACCGGCACGCTCTACCTGATTCCGAACACGCTCGGCGACGGCGACGAAGCCGCACTCGCGGCGGTTCTGCCCGCGCCGGTGCGCGAGCGCGCGGGCACACTCGCGAGCTATATCGGTGAAAACGCGAAGACGACGCGTGCGTTTCTGAAGCGTGTCGGCACGACGCGGCCGATCCAGGAAATCGAGATCCGCGAACTGAACGTCAATACGCCGCCCGGAGAAATCGACAAGCTGCTCGCGCCGCTTCGCGCCGGGATCGATACCGGCCTGGTTTCGGAGGCGGGCGTGCCCGCCGTGGCCGACCCGGGCGCCCTGCTCGTGCGGCGCGCGCACGAGCAGGGCATCAAGGTCGTGCCGCTCGTCGGGCCGAGTTCGATCCTGCTCGCGCTGATGGCTTCGGGCCTGAACGGACAAAGCTTTGCGTTCCACGGCTATCTGCCCGTCGACGCCAACGAGCGTGCGAAGAAGCTGCGCGAGCTGGAACAGCACTCGCGCAAGGCGAAGCAGACGCAGATCTTCATCGAAACGCCGTACCGCAATCGCACGATGCTCGACGCGCTGCTCGCGGGCTGCGCGCCGTCGACGCTCGTCTGCGTCGCCGCCGACCTCACGCTGCCGACGGAGACCATCGTGAGCCGCACGGTCGCCGACTGGAAGAAACGGCCCGCGCCCGATCTGCACAAACGTCCGGCCATCTTCCTGCTGCTCGGCGTCTGATTGGCCCGCTGAGATCGGGCCCTGAAACGACAACGACCGCTCGCGCGGCGCGTGAGCGGTCGTTCGTGGGGTACCGCCGAAGTTCAGCGCGAGGGTCAGCGCACGACCATGTTCCCGCCGGCAATCAGCGCATGCACCGCCGCGGTACCCACGGCCGCGCCGAAGCGCTTGGCGAGCCGGTCTGTCAGGCTCTGCTTGACGGTGTAGTCGACGATATCGGGTGCCTTGATGACTTCGCGCGCGACGTAGTCGGTGTCGCCGAAGCCGTCCGCCAGACCCAGCTCGACGCTCTTCTCGCCGGTCCAGAAGAGCCCCGAGAAGATGTCCGGCGAGTCGTGCAGACGTTTGCCGCGGCCGGCCTTCACGGCGTCGATGAACTGCTGGTGGATCTGGTCGAGCATGACCTGTGCATGCGCGTCCATCTTCGGCGTATCCGGCGAGAACGGATCGTAAAAGCCCTTGTTCTCACCCGACTTGCGCAGGCGGCGCTGAACGCCGAGCTTGTCCATCAACCCGGTGAAGCCGAAGCCGTCCATCAGCACGCCGATCGAGCCGACGATGCTGGCCTTGTTCACGTAGATCTTGTCGGCGGCGGCGGCGACGTAATAGCCGCCCGAAGCGCACATGTCGCCCACCACGACGTAGAGCGGAATGGCCGGGTGCTTCGCGCGCAGACGCCGGATCTGTTCGTTGATGATGCTCGCCTGGACGGGACTTCCGCCCGGGCTGTCGATGCGCAGAATGACACCGGCCGTGCCGTCGTCGTCGAATGCCTCGTTGAGCGCGTTGCCGATATCCTCTGCGTTCGCGTTCGTATCTGACGAGATTTCGCCGTCAAGCGACACGAGCGCCGTATGGCGCGTGCCGGTTTCGACACGCGTGCCGGACAGACTCAGCACACCCCAGGCGATCGCCAACAGCCCCCCCAGAAACGCGAAGCGGAAAAAGATCTTCCAGCGGCGGGCGGCGCGCTGTTCTTCGATGGCGGCGAGCGCGATCCGCTCGAGCACCTCGCGCTCCCAGCCGGGGGCGGGCGCATTGCGGTCCGCCGAAGAGGGACGAACCGGCTCGTTCGGTTCAGGGGTCGGATTATCGGACATGCGTGCGGTGAATTATCAGGGTTGATGCGGACGCAGATCGTTGTCGGGGAGCCAGAATACCGCTCGTCCATCAGGCGTATCGCGTTCTTCGACGCGTACCCGTCGCAGACTCCCCCCGCGGCACGGTCCGCCAACGCATTTGCCGGTATCGGGCTGGTAGATCGCGCCGTGCGTCGCGCACATCAAGTATAGACCGGAGGATTCGAAGAACTGGCCCTCGACCCAGTCGAGCTCCATGGGGACGTGGGCACAGCGGTTCAGATAGCCGTAGACCTCGCCGCCGTAGCGCACGAAGAACACCACGGCGTCGCCGCCCGCCGAGGTTGCGTTCAGGCGCAGCCCCATGCCGCCTTCGAGCAGTTCCTCCGCCGCGCAGACGCGCACAGGATCGATGGCCGGTTCGCTCACGCGTATGCCCTCAGCCATGCAGCAAGCGACGCGACGTCCGGCGCGACGTAACGCGGCGCAAGCGCCTCGAGCGAATTCGCCGGATGCGCGCCGTAGCCCACGCCGACAGCGGCCACGCCCGCGTTGATGGCCATCTGCAGGTCGTGCGTCGTGTCCCCGATCATGACCGTGCGGCCGGCATCCTGCCCCAGTTCGCGCGTCAGTTCGTGGAGCATCGCCGGGTGCGGCTTCGAGAAGGTTTCGTCCGCGCAGCGCGTGCCGTCGAAGACACTCGTCAGGCGTGCCTCATCGAGCGCGCGGTTCAGGCCGACGCGGCTCTTGCCGGTCGCAACGGCCAGCAGGTAGCCACGCTCGCGCAGCTCGGCCAGCATCTCGCGCACGCCGACGAAGAGTTCGGTCGTCTGCTCGCGGGTCAGGAAATGGACGCGATAGCGCTCGACGAGCAGCGGATAGTCGGCCGGATCGAGCGTCGGCACGGCGATTTGCAGCGCCTCGCGCAAACCGAGGCCGATCACGTAGTTCGCGGCCTCGTCGCCGGGAACGGGCAGGCCGAGATCGCGGCAGGCAGCCTGAATGCTACGTGTGATGTGGGCGGTCGAATCCATTAGCGTGCCGTCCCAGTCGAACACGATCAGGTCAAATTGCTCTCGGGCCATGCGGTCCTTCTCCAAAAACGGTGGCGATCCAATCGTGCTTCTAGTCCTGTCGTGCGGCGGGCCTGACCGCGCCTTGCGGGCTTTCCTGGCCGTGCGCGCCATCGCGCTGCGCGCGCAGTTCGTCGACGAAGCGGCGGCATTCGGGCGGCAGCGGCGCCTCGAACTGGAGCGTCTCGCCCGTGACCGGGTGCGTAATCTTCAGCCGGTACGCGTGCAGGAACATGCGTTTGATCCCCGGATTCGCGCCCTGCCGGGCAAGCGCCTTGTTGAGCGCGAAGTCGCCGTACTTGGCGTCGCCGACGATCGGCAGCCCGAGGTGCGCGAGGTGAACGCGGATCTGGTGGGTGCGCCCCGTTTTCAGCTCGGCTTCGAGGAGCGCGTAGGCGGGCCAGCGCTCGACGAGGTTGAAGACCGTATGCGACTGCAGGCCGTCGGGCTGCACGCGCACGCGGCGCTCGCCTTCCGGGGTCAGATACTTGTGAAGCGGCTCCTTCACCGCGCGACGGCGGCCCCAGTCGCTCGCCCAGTCGCCGTGGACGCACGCGTAATAGCGCTTGTCCATCGCATTTTCGCGGATCTGCTCGTGCAGGCCGACCAGCGCCGCGCGCTTCTTGGCCAGCATGAGAATGCCGGAGGTCTCGCGATCGAGCCGGTGCACGAGTTCGAGGAACCGGCCTTGCGGGCGCGCCTCGCGCAACTGCTCGATCACGCCGAACGCCACGCCGCTGCCGCCGTGGACGGCGACGCCCGCGGGCTTGTCGATCACGAGCAGCGCCTCGTCCTCATAGAGCACCGGGAACTGTGCGGCAGGCACCGGCGCCGCACTGGCAACCGCGCCGGACTGCGCCGTACGCACGGGCGGCACGCGCACGACGTCGCCTTCGGCAAGCCGGTACTGCGCGTCGATCCGCCCCTTGTTCACACGGACTTCGCCGCTGCGCAGAATCCGGTAGATATGGCTTTTCGGCACGCCTTTGCAGATGCGCAGGAGGAAATTGTCGATGCGCTGACCGGCCGCGCCCTCGTCGATCTCGACGAACGAAACCTGGTCGCCTGCGACCTGATTCTGGGATGTTTTGCCTAACCCTTTCATTCTGAATATAATTTGCCCAGCGCCCACGCGACGGTCGACCGAACGGCTACAAGTTCCGTCAGGTTCTCGAACCGCGCTGCCGGCGCAGGCAGCAAGCGATAAACCGATATTTTACTTGCGCCCGGGGCTGGTTGCTCACCCCGTATGATGAGAAGCAACGAGTTGCACGCACGGAAAACCGCAGCGGCAGGGACGGCGCCCACAGGCACGTTCGGTCAGTAGCGGTTTCCGACGGTAACGGAAGGTTGGTATAAAGAATTCATCCGGCGAGTCCCGCCGCGCGGTCGAAGTGACCGGCGAGAGGACGCGCCGGTGGCGAAATACGGCGAGCGCCTGAAGCATCCCGGCAACGTGCGGGACAAGGCGACGTCAAAAGGTGGCGAGACACCCCGAGGGGGAAGACGGGCGTTCCTTGAATGCTTCCCGTTTGCGGCATGGGCCGCGAACCTGAATCTGCCGGCAGCGCGCGCGGTTCGCCGCTGCGGCAGGGCTGCATCGCTTTTTGTGTGTGCGCACGCCTTGCATCGCGCACCCGGCGGGCAGACCGGAAGCTCTGGAACAACGCGCCGTCGCGCTCCCGCGGCAAGTCACGCCGCTTGTTGAAGCCGTATTCGCATGTGCCCCGCGGCCCGTCCAGGGTGGCGCAGCCGTATGCTGCGCACCGCCTGGCCGGGCGCCCTGAAGGCAATTCTCCCCGCCATCGTTCCTGCTCCAGCGTGCTTGTGAAAACACAATAAAGCGCGGCATGCCGCTGCCCGTCCTGTGCCGCCAGGTTTCGTTCCTGGCGCCGGCGCGGGCCGCGCGCGAAGCCGCTCTGGAGCCGTTCAATGAAACGAATGCTGTTCAACGCGACGCAGCAGGAAGAACTGCGCGTCGCCATCGTCGATGGTCAGAAGCTGATCGACATCGACATCGAAACCGCCGGGCGCGAACAGCGCAAAGGCAATATCTACAAGGGGATCGTCACCCGCATCGAGCCGTCGCTCGAAGCGTGTTTCGTGAACTACGGCGAAGACCGCCACGGCTTTCTGCCGTTCAAGGAAGTCGCCCGCCAGTACTTCCGCGAAGGCGTCGACATGCGCTCCGCGCGCATCCAGGACGCCCTCAGGGAAGGTCAGGAACTGATCGTCCAGGTCGAGAAGGAAGAGCGCGGCAACAAGGGCGCGGCGCTCACCACGTTCATCTCGCTCGCGGGCCGCTACCTCGTGCTGATGCCGAACAACCCGCGCGGCGGCGGCGTGTCGCGCCGCATCGAGGGCGACGACCGTCAGGAACTGCGCGAAACCATGGCGCAGCTGCAACTGCCCGACGGCATGAGCATCATCGCCCGCACGGCCGGCATCGGCCGTTCGGCTGAAGAGCTCCAGTGGGACCTGAATTACCTGATGCAGCTGTGGCGCGCGATCGAAGCCGCGTCGCAGGCCGGCCAGAGCGGCCAGCCGATGCTGATTTACCTCGAATCGAGCCTCGTGATCCGCGCGATCCGCGACTATTTCCAGCCCGATATCGGCGAAATCCTCATCGACACCACCGAGATCTATGACCAGGCCCGCGCCTTCATGGATATCGTGATGCCGGACAACGTCAACAAGGTGAAGCGCTACCACGACGACGTCCCGCTCTTCTCGCGTTTCCAGATCGAGCACCAGATCGAGACGGCGTACTCGCGCACGGTGCCGCTGCCCTCGGGCGGCGCGATCGTGATCGACCACACCGAGGCGCTCGTCGCCATCGACGTGAACTCGGCGCGCGCCACCAAGGGCGCCGATATCGAGGAAACCGCCGCACGCACCAACCTCGAAGCAGCCGACGAAGTCGCGCGCCAGTTGCGTCTGCGCGACCTGGGCGGCCTGATCGTGATCGACTTCATCGACATGGAGTCGTCCAAGAGCCAGCGCGAAGTCGAGCAGCGCCTGAAAGACGCACTGCGCCACGACCGTGCGCGCGTGCAGATGGGCAAGATCTCGCGCTTCGGCCTGATGGAGCTGTCGCGCCAGCGTCTGCGCCCCGCCCTCTCGGAAGGCAGCCACGTCACCTGCCCGCGCTGTAACGGCACGGGCCATATCCGCGATACGGAATCGTCGGCGCTTCAGGTCCTGCGCATCATCCAGGAAGAGGCGATGAAGGAAAACACCGCGGCGATCCACTGCCAGGTGCCGGTCGAAGTGACCGCCTTCCTGCTCAACGAGAAGCGCTCGGAGATCAACAAGATCGAGTCGCGCTTCAAGGTTGCCGTCGTTCTGATCCCGAACAAGCATCTCGAAACGCCGCACTACAAGCTCGAGCGCCTGCGTCACGACGATGCACGCCTCGACGACCCGCGCGCGTCCTGGAAGATGGCCGAGGAAGCGGCTCGCGAACTCGAATCGGAAACCGGCTACAGCAAGCGCACCGCCGAGACCAAGCCGAAGCAGGAAGCCGCGGTCAAGGGCATTACGCCGGAGCGTCCGGCCCCGACTTCGGCGGCGAAGGCCGCCGAGGCCGCACCGGCGGCTGCACAGGCTGCCACGGCGGCAGCCGGCGGCGGTTTCTTCGGCTGGCTCAAGCGCCTCTTCGGCGGCGCACCGGCTGCGGCCCCCGCACCGGTCGCGACCGAGCAGCAGGACAAGACTGCCCGTCCGGCCCGCGGCGAGCGCACCGAGCGCGGCGAAAAAACGGGTGACCGTAACCGCAACCGCCGCCCCGGCGGCCGTGATGGAACAGGCCGCGGCGAAGGCGCCGGCGGTGCACGCGGCGGCCAGCCGTCGTCGCGCCGCGAAGAGCGTGAGCCGCGTGAATCGCGCGAGGGTCGTGAGCCGCGTGAAGGCCGTGAACCGCGTGAGGGTCGCGAACCGCGTGAAGGTCGCGAACCCCGTGAGGCGCGCGAGCCGCGTGAAGGCCGCGAGGCACGCGAGCCGCGCGAAGGGCGTGAAGGTCGCCAGGGCCGCGAAGGCCGTGAGGCACGCGAACCGCGCGAGCAGCGCATCGAACGCGTAGAACGCGGTCAGGACCGCAGCGAGACGGCGGAAGCCGACGCGCCGCGCGGCGAGCGCCGTGAACGCGGTGAGCGTGGCGAACGCGGTGAGCGCCGCCGTCCGCAGCAAGCGGCGGCTGCCGAAGCCCAGGAAACGCGTCTCGACGCGGCCGCCAGCGAAGCCGCTGGCGCCGTGCAGAGCGAAGGCCTCGCACCCGGCGCCACCGACGAGGATGCAGGCGCATCGCGTGACGGCGAGGAACGCCGCCGCCGCCGCCGCGGCCGCCGTGGCGGTCGTCGCGAGCGTGAAGAAGGCACCGCAGGCCTGACGGCCGAGGGCGCGCAGGAACGCGGCGCGGACGTCGAGGAATCGGCGCCCGTGCAGCCCGTCGACGTCGCTCCGGTTGAAGCGCCGGTTGTGGCCCCCGTTGCGGCGCCGGTCGTCGCGCAGCCTGAAGTCGAGGCCGAAGCGCCGTCGTCGAACGTGACCGTGCACGAAGTCGTCGCCGAAACGGTCGTCGTGACGCCGTTGCCGGAAGCCGCGCACTTCGTCGAGGCGAAGATCGAAGCGCACGAAGCGCACGTTGCCGCGCCGGTCGAACAGGCCGCTCCGGCAGCAGCCGAGGTCGCCGCTCCGGTCGCAGAAGCTGCAGCGACTGCAGAAGCGCCCCTGGCCGAAGCCCCCGCCGCTGAACCGGCTCCGGTCGAACCGGCCGCTCGCGAGCACCACGTGGAAGCCCCGGTCGCCGAGCAGTCGGCCGCCACGGCAGAACCGGCGCCGCAGCCGGTCGAGCCCGAAGCACGCGCCGAAGCTCCCGCAGCGCCCGCCGCTGCCGCAGAGCCCGTGACGCAAGCCGTCGCCCGCCCTGCTGCCGCAAGCACGCTGTCGTCCGAGGCACTGGAGCCGATGCTGGCCTCCGCCGGTCTCGTCTGGGTCAACACCAACACCGAGAAGCTGCGCGACGCCCAGGCGGCCGCCGCTCAGGTGGTGAAGCCCGCACGCGTGCCGCGCGAGCGCAAGGCGCTGCCGCCGGCCGATACGACGCCGATGCAGCAGGTCGAAACGCATCACGAGGCGCAGTAAGGCCCGTTTAGACGGGAGACGCCGGGCATCGCGCCCGCCGTCTCCGCGTCGATACGCGTAAGCAAGCCCGCCCGCCACGGCGGGCTTTTTTTTGATATATCAGCGTTCTCCCTTGTCGGTGGCCGGGCAGAGGTTCGGCTAGAATCTTTACAACATCTGAACGAAACCATCATGCCCCGACGCATCATCCCCGTTGCCGATGCTCGCTCGCTGCCGCCCCTGACGGCTGGCGACAGTCTGCGCACGCCCTCTGGCGAGGTGCTCGACACGCTCGCACGTCCGTTGAAGGATCTGCGCATCTCGGTCACGGACCGCTGCAATTTCCGTTGCGTCTACTGCATGCCGCGTGCGGTTTTCGACAAGAACTATCAATTCCTGCCGCACGACGCGCTTCTCACGCTCGAAGAAATCGAACGACTCGCGCGGCTTTTCGTCGCGCAAGGCGTCACGAAGATCCGCCTGACCGGCGGCGAGCCGCTGCTGCGCAAGAACATCGAATTCCTGATTGAACGTCTTGCTGCGTTGCGTACGCCCACAGGCGAGCCGCTCGATCTCACGCTCACCACCAACGGCTCGATCCTTGCGCGCAAGGCGCGCGCATTGCGCGACGCAGGGCTCACACGCGTCACGGTGAGCCTCGACGCGCTCGACGACGCCCTCTTTCGCCGCATGAACGACGCCGACTTCGCCGTCGCGGACGTGCTCGACGGCATCGAGGCCGCACACGCCGTCGGGCTCGCGCCGCTGAAGCTCAACATGGTGGTCAAGCGCGGCACCAACGACGGCGAAATCGTGCCGATGGCGCGTCACTTCCGCGGCTCGGGCGTTACGCTGCGCTTCATCGAATACATGGACGTGGGCACGTCGAACGGCTGGAACATGGCCGAAGTGATGCCGTCCGCCGAGGTCGTCGCGCGCATTGCCGAACACTTCCCGCTCGTGCCGCTCGAGGCGCACAGCGCAGCCGAAACCGCGCAGCGCTGGGGCTATGCCGACGGTGCGGGCGAAATCGGCGTGATTTCGAGCGTGACGCGCGCGTTCTGCGGCAACTGCACGCGCGCCCGCCTGTCGACCGAGGGCAAGGTGTATCTGTGCCTGTTCGCTTCGATGGGCTACGACCTGCGCGCACTCGTGCGCAACGGCACGAGCGACGAGACGATCTCGGCCGCCATTGCGCAGATCTGGTCAGGCCGCGCCGACCGCTACTCGCAGTTGCGCGGCAGCGACGCCGCACCGGCCGTCTCCGACGAGCACCGCATCGAAATGTCCTACATCGGTGGCTGACGCATCGATGGTTCCCGCTCTGTCTGCCGCCGTCATCACGGGTCTCGTGCTCGCGGGCGGGCGCGGCCAACGCATGGGCGGCGCCGACAAGGGCCTGCAGCTGCTGCATGGCCAGCCGCTCGCGGCGCACGTGCTCGCGCGTCTCGCGCCGCAGGTTGGCGCGCTCGCCATCAGCGCAAACCGGCATCAGGACGTGTACGCGGCGCTCGGCGCGCCGTGGCACGCCGCCGTCCTCGCCGATACATTGCCGGATTTTCCCGGCCCGCTCGCCGGTCTCCTCGCCGGGCTTCAGGCAGCGAAAACGCCATGGCTGCTAACCGCGCCGTGCGACTCGCCCTGGCTGCCCGCCGATCTCGCTGCGCGCCTGGCCGCGGCCGTGCTCGCGCACGACGCCGACATCGCCACCGTCGTCACGACGAACGCTACGGGCAACAACGCGGGCGAAACCTCACTGCATCCGGTGTTCGCGCTCGTGCGCACGTCGCTCGCCGACGACCTCGCGGCCTTTCTGGGCGCGGGCGAACGCAAGGTGCGCGCGTGGTACGCGCGCCACAAGACAATTGAAGTGAACTTTGCCGACGAGCGTGCGTTTTACAATATCAATTCCTTACAGGAACTCGCCGACCTCGACCGTGCCTGAAGAACGCGGCCGGCCTGCTTCCTGTCGCCGTCCATTACTCTCCGGCATGCCCAACAGGACGATCGCCGCACTCATGGTGCGGACGCGACGCTGCTCCCCCCGATGACCACGCATAACACTCTGTCCGGTTGCGTCACCCAGTACGATCCCCAAGCCTTGCCCGTCAGCGCCGCCCAGGCCATCGTGCTGCAATGGGTCACGCCGATCACGGCCAGCGAGCGGGTGCCGCTGCCTGACGCGCTTGCGCGCGTGCTCGCCCACGACGTGATCTCGCCGATCGACGTTCCCGCGCACGACAACTCCGCGATGGACGGCTACGCATTCGACGGCGCGGCGCTTGCTGCTGCAACGGGCATGCTCACATTGAACATTGCAGGCAAGGCCTTCGCCGGGCACCCGTTTACGGGCGAGATGCCGCCAGGCGCCTGCGTGCGCATCATGACCGGCGCGCCCATGCCCACCGGTTGCGACACGGTCGTGCCGCAGGAAAACACCCAGCGCGAAGGCGACAGCGTCACGTTCGCGGCGAATGCCGTGTCGCGCAGCGCGAACCGCCGCCGCAAGGGCGAGGATCTTGCGAAGGGCCGCGCCGCGCTGCGCGCCGGCCGCGTGCTGCGCGCCTCCGACATCGGCTTGCTGGCCTCGCTCGGGATCGTCGATGTCGACGTGAAACAGCGCCTGCGCGTGGCGTACTTCTCGACCGGCGACGAACTGCGCACGCCAGGCAGCCCGCTCGATGCGGGTTGCATCTACGACAGCAACCGCTACACGCTCGGCGCGATGCTCAAGCGTCTCGACGTCGAGGCAATCGATCTCGGCATGGTGCGCGACGAGCCGGCCGCGCTTGCGGCCACGCTCAAAGCGGCGGCACAAAGCGCAGACGTGGTGCTGACCTCGGGCGGCGTCTCGGTCGGCGATGCCGACTTCACACGCACGCAGTTGCAGACGCTCGGCGACGTCGAGTTCTGGGGCCTGGCGATGCGCCCGGGCCGTCCGCTCGCCTTCGGGCGCATCTGGTCGGGCGGCCAGCCCGGCGCGGGGCACCCGGCCCTCCTCTTCGGCTTGCCGGGCAACCCGGTTGCGACGATGGTCACCTTCTACCAGATCGTGCGCCCGGCGCTCCTCGCCATGGCCGGTGCGGCGCCGCAGCCCGTGCCGCTGATCCCGGCCCGCTGCGAGATACCGATCAAGAAACGTCCGGGGCGCACCGAATTCCAGCGCGGCGTCGCCGTGCGCGATAACGAGGGCCACTGGCTCGTCACGCCGACCGGCTCCCAGAGTTCCGGTGCATTGAGCACCATGAGCGAGGCAAATTGCTTTATCGTGCTCGCCCATGAAGCCGCCAGTCTCGATGCCGGCGACACGGTCGACATCATGCTTTTCGACGGACTCGTCTGAGACGGGCCGCCCCCTTACCAGCCATTGTCAAATTCGACACGTCCACCACGTCATACGGACCGACTCATATGAAAAAACAAATCTCGTTCATCGCTCCGGGGCAAACGGCCAAGGCGCTGATCCTCGTCTATCTGACGTTCAGCGTGCCGATCGTCCTGCTTGGCGTGCTCGTCGCGTTCATCCGTTACGGTTCGGTCGAACTCTCGACGATTTTCAGCGCGCTGCTGCTCAACGCGATTCTCGGCTTCGTGCTGCTGTGGATCGCCTGCCACGCGTACAACTGGGTCGCGTCGCGCTTCGGCGGCATCGAGATCCAGCTCTCCGACGTGCCGGAGGAAGCGTAATGACCGCTGCGATTCGCGCGGCCACGCCTGCCGACGTCGGCGCGATCCACGCGCTGATGTACGAGCTGGCCGAGTTCGAAAAGCTCACGCATCTGTTCGTCGCGACTCAAGACGCGCTCGCGGATGCGCTCTTTGGCGCCCGGCCTGCGGCTGAGGCGCTCGTCGCCGAGGACGCGGGGCGCATCGTCGCCTACGCGCTCTTCTTTCATAACTACTCGACGTTCCTCGGACGCCGCGGGCTCTATCTCGAAGACCTCTACGTCCAGCCGTCGCAGCGCGGCACGGGCCTCGGCACCGCGATGCTGCGCGCACTCGCGGCCATCGCCGTCGAACGGAAATGCGCCCGCTTCGAGTGGACCGTGCTCGACTGGAATCAGCCCGCCATCGGCTTCTACGAAAAAATGGGCGCGACCGTGCTGCCCGACTGGCGCGTCGTTCGCATGACCGGCGAGGCGCTCGAACAACTCGCCGCACCCGTCGAACAGGCCGCCAGCCAGGCCGGTTGACGGCGCGGCACTACTGGCAGAAAAAAAACGGGCCGCCTGCGCTTCCTCGCAGGCGGCCCGTTTTGCGTTGACGTTTGAGTCTTAAGTCTTGCGTCTCTTGAGTCGTCATTCGCGCAGCTTGCGCGACTACTCGTCGCCAGCGCCGTTGCGCAGCGCGTCGCCGAGCAGGTTCGTCGCCTCTTCGCCCGGCAATGCCTCCACGTCGCGCAGCTTACGGTTCATCGCACGCGTGCGCACCTCCGCTGCCTCGATCGAGCGCGCCACCGTCTCAAGCTGCGTCTTGGTCTTCGCGAGCACGTCGCCGAACTTGCCGAACTCGGTCTTCACCGCGCCCAGCACCTGCCACACCTCGCTCGAACGACGCTCGATAGCCAACGTCCGAAAACCCATCTGCAGGCTGTTGAGCAGCGCCGTCAGCGTGGTCGGCCCCGCCACCGTCACGCGGAAGTCGCGCTGCAACAGATCGGTGAGACCCGGGCGGCGCAGGATTTCCGCGTAGAGACCTTCGGTCGGCAGGAACAGCAGCGCGAAATCGGTCGTGTACGGCGGCGCGACGTACTTCTCGGCAATCGTGCGCGCCTCCGCCTTGATGCGCGCCTCCAGCGCACGGCCAGCCTCGTCGATGGCCGCGACGTCGGCGCGCTCCTGCGCATCGATCAGGCGCTCGTAGTCCTCGCGCGGAAATTTCGCATCGATGGGCAGCCACACCGGCGCGGCCCCATTGGCCACACCCGCGCCAGCGCCCGCGCCAGCGCCCGCGCCCGCGTCGCCGCGGCCCGGCAGGCGAATCGCGAACTCGACCCGCTCGCTGCTCTTCGGCACCGTCGCGACATTCTTCGCATATTGATCGGGCGTGAGCACCTGTTCGAGCAGTGCTTCGAGCTGCACTTCACCCCACGTGCCGCGCGTCTTTACGTTCGTGAGCACCTTCTTCAGGTCGCCGACGCCGGCCGCGAGCGTCTGCATTTCGCCGAGCCCGCGATGCACCTGTTCGAGCCGATCGGACACGAGCTTGAACGATTCGCCAAGGCGCTGTTCGAGCGTCGCGTGCAGTTTCTCGTCGACGGTGCGGCGCATTTCCTCCAGCTTCGCGGCGTTGTTCGCCTCGATGTCCTTCAAGCGCTGCTCGAGCGTCGCGCGCACTTCGGCGAAACGACGGTCGTTGGCCTCGGTGAGCTGCGCGAGCTGCTGCGCGAGCACGTTGCCGAAGTGGCGCAGCGCCGCGCCCTGCTCGTCGCGCGCCTGCTGCGCCTGCTGCTGCAGGCTCTGGCGCACGGCTTCGAGCTGCTGCGCATTGGTCTCGGTGAGCTTGACGAGCTGCTGCGCAAAACCGTCGATCTGGCTGTTCTGCACCGTCGCAATGCTCGTGAGATGCGACGCGAGCGCCTGCTGCACCTGCGCGAAGCCGCCGCCGAACTCGCTGCGCGACGCCTGCGCGGTGCGCGCGATCTCGTTGCGCAGTTCGCGCTCGATGCGCTCGGCTGCGCGCGCCTGCGTGTCGGTCGATGCGGCGAGCCGGTCGCTCAGGGCGTCGAGCGCGTGGTGGAGCGCGTCGGCGTCGGCGTCATCGCCGCTGCGCGCGCGCTGCAACGCGACGAGCGCCACCACGAGTGCAACAGCGACCAGCAGCGTCGCAGCGGACATCAGGAACAACGGGCTCATGAACGGGCTTTCCCCATCACGGCGGGATTGATCGGACTGGGCGGCTGGCCCGCGCGCGGACCGGCGCCCAGCGCGGCGATGAGGTTGTCGGCGGCGAGGTTCGCCATGGCGCGGCGCGTCGCTTCGCTCGCGCTCGCGATGTGCGGCGTCAGCACGACATTGGGCACGGTCAGCAGCGCCGGATTCACGCTCGGCTCGCCCTCGAATACATCGAGGCCCGCAGCCGCGATGCGACGCTCGCGCAGCGCCTCGGCCAGCGCCGCATCGTCGACGATGCCGCCGCGCGCGATGTTGGTGAGCGTGGCGGTGGGCTTCATCAGCGCGAATTCAGCCGCGCCGATCGTGTGGTGATTGTCCGCCGTGTACGGCAAGACGAGCACGACGTGATCGGCTTCGCGCAAAAGCGCTTCTTTCGTGCGGTATTCGGCGTTCAGTTCCGCCTCGATTTCGGGCGCGACGCGCGAACGGTTGTGATAGACCACGCGCATGTTGAAGCCCCTCGCGCGCCGTGCGATCGCCTGGCCGATGCGGCCCATGCCGACGATGCCGAGCGTCGAGCCGTACACGTCCGCGCCGAGCATCATGTCGTACGCCCATTTCTGCCACTTGCCCGCGCGCAGGAAGTGCTCCGATTCGGTGATGCGGCGCGCCGTGGCCATCATCAGCGCCCAGCCGAAATCGGCGGTGGTTTCGTTGAGCACGTCGGGCGTATTGGTGCCGAGCACGTTCGCGGCATTGAACGCGGCCATGTCGAAGTTGTTGTAGCCGACGGCCATGTTCGCGACCACGCGCAGCTTCGGCGCGGCGGCAAGCACCGCGGCGCCGATCGGGTCGCCCGCGGTCAATGCGCCATCCTTGTCGGCGAGACGGCGCGCGAGTTCACCGGCGGGAAGTGCGTCGCCGTTGTTCCAGTCGACGTCGAAATATTGCTTGAGCCGCTCGATCACGTCCGGAAAGATCGGCCGCGCCACAAGGATCTTCTGCATCATTGCTCTCCACTTCAGGTTCGATTGCGCATGCGTTGCCCGCGTTGCGTCATTGTCGGGCACCGCTTGCGGCGCCGCTAGGCGAAAAAGAGCCAGGCGGTCGCCAAAAAGACCGGCACGAGTATCGCGCACGACCAGCCAAGATAGCCGAAGAAACCCGGCATGCGCACGCCGCGCGATTCCGCGATCGCCTTCACCATGAAATTCGGCGCGTTGCCGATGTAGGTCATCGCGCCCATCAGCACCGCGCCCGCCGAAATCGCGGCGAGCGTCTTCGCGCCGGCCGTCATCAGCGTCGGGGCGTCGCCGCCCGCGAGATTGAAGAACACGAGATACGTCGGCGCGTTATCGAGGAACGACGACAGGAGACCGGTCGCCCAGAAATAGGCGATGCCGTCGGTTTGGCCCGGCGTCGCGTTCACGAGCTGGATCAGGTGCGCAAATGCGCCCGCCTCCCCCGCGCGCAGGATCAGGATAACCGGCGTGATCGTCGCGAAGATGCCCGCGAAGAGCTTCGCGACTTCGACAATGGGCGCCCAGCTGAAGTCGTTGGCGGCGCGGACCGCGCGCGGCGTGAGCGCAAGCGACGCCAGCGCGAGCGCCACGAGCCCCGCGTCGCGCAGCAGATTCTGGAGTTCGACGTGCGCGCCCGCGAAGGCGAACGACAGACCGGGTTTCCAGATGCCGCTCATGAGCACGAGCGCGACGGCGAGCGCGAGCAGCACGAAGTTGATCTTGCCGCCGATGCCGGACTGGCCGCTGTCGCTCGTCACATCGGGCGTCAAATCGGGCGTCGAGTCGGGAGTCACATCGGG
Organism: Paraburkholderia sp.; assembly: GCF_024281035.1. GTDB lineage: Bacteria > Pseudomonadota > Gammaproteobacteria > Burkholderiales > Burkholderiaceae > Paraburkholderia. The sequence continues at coordinate 52,940 of NZ_JAMXLH010000037.1, read as the reverse complement.
CGTCGTATCGAGGGCGGCGGCGCGCGCATCGCCTGCCCGGCTGAAGAGCCACGCATCGAGCGCGTAAAACACCGTGAGCAGCACGCCGCAGACGAACAGCATCGGCAGCGCAAGGTGCTGAGCAGTCCAGAAGAAGCCAACGCCATTCAGGAAGCCGAGAAAGAGCGGCGGATCGCCGAGCGGCGTGAGCAAGCCGCCAGCATTCGCGACGAGAAAGATAAAGAACACGACGACGTGAGCGTTGTGGCGCCGGTTGTCGTTGGCGCGCAGGAGCGGGCGGATCAGCAGCATGGCCGCGCCGGTCGTGCCCATGACGCTCGCGAGCAGCGTGCCGAGCGCGAGCATCGCGGTGTTCGTGCGCGGCGACCCGCGCAGGTTGCCGTAGACGCAGATGCCGCCCGCGATCGTGTATAGCGCGCCGACCAGCGCGATAAACGGCAGATATTCGTCGATGAGCGCATGCAGCAACATCGGCCACGTGGCGGCGACGCCGTGCAGCGCGGCGAACGGCAGCACGAATGCGAGCGACCAGGCGGCGGCGATCTTGCCGAAATGGTGATGCCAGAATGCTGGCGCGAGCATCGGACAGAGCGCGATCGACAGCAGCAGGCCTGCGAACGGCAAGGCCCAGCTCGCGGAGAGTGTGGCCACTTCGACGCCCTCGGCATACGCGTACTCGGGCATCAAACCCCAGGCCAGCGCGGCGCCTGTTCCGGTCGCTGCGCGACGCGTCCCATTCATGACTTGCCCGCAACGGCGCAGCGCCGCATGCCAGCTCCCGGTGTGCGCGCGTGGCCCGCGCGCCGGCATGGTCCCCTTACGCGCCATGCACGACGACGACATGTACGCGGTACGGCCCGTGCGCGCCGAGGACGATGGTCTGCTCGATGTCGCCGGTGCGCGACGGCCCCGAGACAAAGTTGACCGCGCGCGGCAACTCGCCGCGTTCGCTGCGAATCAGCGCGAAGGCATCTTCCTGACCGGCCACGATGCGCGAGGCTGGCACGACCGCGATGTGCGTCTCGGGCAGGAGCGCGCCCGAAGCCCACGTTTGCGGGCTCGACAGCAACACGAGCGTGCCGGTCTCGGCGGTCGCGCAAAAGCAGCCCGTAAGGCCGACGAGATCGCGGTCGCCCGGCTTGCGGAATTCGACGGAAAGTCCTGCGGCAGCCCAGTCGAACGCGTCGAGCGTCTGCCAGGCGACGGCCTGCATCGGCAAGTTGTGCTGAGCGAGATAGCGCTCGACGACGGCGGGAACCGCGGCGAGGCCTTCGACCTCGTCGACGGTCGAGGACATCTTCTGCGCCTCGCGTACGAAGTGCGCGACGAGATCGCCCTCGACCGGCGGACGCGGGCCTTCGGGATGGCGCTCGAGGTAGTCGGTTGCGGCCTCGCGCTCGGCGGCGTCCGGCGTCGCGCTGCGACCCTGGGCCGCGCGAATGCGCGCGAGTATGCTGTGGCGGGCAGCCGTGGTATCCATAGGGAGTCCTCGGTTTGTTGAAGTCGGACGTGCGCCGATTATACCGGCGCGATGTGCGCGGAAGACGGCTGCTGCGCGCCCATGAACCGCGAGAGCATCACCTCGCGCCCCTTCAACTACGCGTTCGCGCAGTCTTCGTCGGGCAGCCTCTCGATACCGAACACCTGGCGCAGATACGCGAGATACGCGCGGTCGTTGCACATGTTCTTGCCCGGCGAATCCGAAAGCTTGGCAACCGGCTGACCGTTGCAGCGGACCATCTTGATGACGATCTGCAGCGGCTGGTAGCCGAGGTCGTTCGTGAGGTTCGTGCCGACGCCGAACGCAAGCTTGCAACGTCCGCGAAAGCGCTCGTAAAGGCGCAGCACCTTGGGGATGTCGAGCGCATCCGAAAAAATCATCGTCTTCGTGCGCGGGTCGCAGCGGTTGTCCGTGTAGTGCTGGAGCAGGCGCTCGCCCCAGTCGAACGGATCGCCGGAATCGTGGCGCGCGCCGTCGAAAAGCTTGCAGAAATACATGTCGAAATCGCGCAGGAACGCCTTCATGCCGTAGACGTCCGAAAGCGCGATGCCGAGGTCGCCGCGATACTCCTTCGCCCACATCTCGAAGCCGTAGATCTGCGAGTCGCGCAAACGCGGGCCGAGCGCCTGGCAGGCCTGCAGATATTCGTGCGCCATCGTGCCGAGCGGCGTGAGATTGTGCTTCATCGCGTAGTACACGTTGCTCGTGCCCGCGAACTGCTCGCCGAGATCCTGCGTGAGCGTGAGGATCACTTCCTCGTGCCAGCGCTTCGAGAAACGGCGGCGCGTGCCGTAGTCGGCGATCTTGCAGTCTGCGAATTCCGGCTTCGCGCCGAGCAGTTCGATCTTGTGGCGCAGGCGCTCGCGGCCTTCGCCGTACTGCGGAGCCTGCTGCGTGTTGCGGAAGTACACCTCGTTGACGATCGCGAGCACCGGGATCTCGAAGAGGATCGTGTGCAGCCAGGGGCCCGTGATTTCGATGTCGATCTCGCCGTTTTGCTTCGGCGAAGGCGTGACGGAAATGTATTTCTCGCTCAGATGGAAGAGCGCGAGGAAATCGAGGAAATCGCTCTTGATGAAGCGCAGGCGGCGCAGATACTCGAGTTCGGCCTCGGTGAAGCGCAGACGGCAGAGCTTCTGGATTTCGCTCCTGATTTCGTCGACGTAGGGCACGAGGTCGATGTCCGGCGTGCGGCAGCGAAAGCGGTATTCCACGCTCGCGGCCGGGAAGTGATGCAGCACCACCTGCATCATCGTGAATTTGTAGAGATCGGTGTCGAGCAGCGAAGTAATGATCATGGTGAATCGGCCGGACTGCATTCTGAGGACGCGGGCCTGCGAAAACCTGCGCAACACCCGGACCCGCGGCGCAACAGCGCACGCGCGGGTCCCGGCAGGCGCCGCGCCAGCGGTGCGACAATGTTACCCGATTGCATGCGCGCCTTGCCGGGCGGACTGCACGCGCGCGCGCACCGCTGCGCGGCTGCACGCCCGCGCGGACAGCAGGGACAATGGGCACGCACGCTCGCGGCTGCAATAAACTAATCACGAAACGATCTGATAACGGGCGCTTGCCTCTGGCTGGGAGAATTCGCGTTCAGTTACAATAGCGTTTTTGGCGCAGGCGCCTGGCGCACGCACCATCCCCCCGATACAAAGCATGCAGGAGTTGCCTGAATGACCCACGTTGTGACCGAAAGCTGCATCAAGTGCCGCTATACCGATTGCGTCGATGTGTGCCCGGTGGACTGCTTTCGCGAAGGTCCCAACTTCCTCGCGATTGACCCGGACGAGTGCATCGACTGCGCCGTGTGCGTGGCTGAGTGCCCGGTGAACGCCATCTACGCCGAAGAAGACGTGCCTGGCGACCAGCAGAACTTCATCGACCTGAACGCCGAACTGGCAAAGGGCTGGCCGAGCATCACGAAGACCAAGTCGCCGCTGCCCGAAGCCGACGAGTTCAAGGACGTGAAGGACAAGCTCGGGATGCTCCAGCGCTAAACAGCGCTTCCGGCGTGCCTCGCGCCGCGTTGTAAAAGCGCGGCGCAAAGCAGCGTGCTGTGCGTGGTCTCTGCTGAGGCTGCTGGCGCGGTTGCTGCTAAAGCTGCCACGGCTGCGGTGAGCAGCCACATCACACTCTCCATTGCGGTCTTCACGGCCGTTGCGTCGTCCGGCAACGAATTGCCTTAAGGATGGCGCAAGAGGTGTTGACAGATCCCACAGCGCCCCATAGAATTTCGTTCTCTGCTTTTGTTGATCCCCGATAGCTCAGTCGGTAGAGCGCCGGACTGTTAATCCGTAGGTCCCTGGTTCGAGCCCAGGTCGGGGAGCCAAGAATTTGGCACAGGATTGCAAAAGCCCGTTGACCATAACGGGTTTTTTTATGTAGTGAAGATTTGCTGTATTGCTGTTCCCCGATAGCTCAGTTGGTAGAGCGCCGGACTGTTAATCCGTAGGTCCCTGGTTCGAGCCCAGGTCGGGGAGCCAAAAATCGAAGGCGTTGCGCGAATTTCGTGCAACGCCTTTTTTCTTTTTCGCGGCTTCTCACCTCGTGCGCATCCGACGCCACAGCAACGTCACGAAAGCCCCGCGCCCTGCCCGATAATAGCGTCTGGTCCTCTTCGGGAATCCCCATGAAAGTGTTTCGTCTCGCCTCCCTGCTGTCGCGCGCCGCCGTCGCCGGTGCATGCCTCGGCGCACTCGCCACCGCACACGCCGAAGAGATCGGCAGCGTGAATACGAATTTCCGCATCACCGGATCGGATCGCGTGGTCGTCGAAGCCTACGACGATCCGCAGGTGAAGGGCGTCACCTGCTACGTCTCGCGGGCACGCACGGGCGGCGTGAAGGGCACGCTTGGCATTGCCGAGGATCCCACCGAAGCCTCCATCGCGTGCCGCCAGGTCGGGCCGCTGTCGTTCACGGGCCCGCTCAAGCAGCAAGCCGATGTCTTCAGCGAGCGCATGTCGTTTCTCTTCAAGACGCTGCACGTCGTGCGCGTCGTGGATGCCAAGCGCAACGCCCTCGTCTACCTGACCTACAGCGACCGTGTCGTGAGCGGCAGCGCGAAAAACAGCGTGAGCGCCGTGCCGGTGCCGCCTGAAACGGCAATCCCGCTGCGCTAGCCGCCGCGCTAAACTTGGGGCTTGCTTCGGACTCCCGTCATGACCGCCCGCCGTTTTCGCGATTCCGCCCGCTACTGGCGCACGCCGCTGTTGCCTGGCGCGGATCTGCTCACCGCCGAATATCACGAGCACACGTTCGCGCCGCACTGGCACGACGCCTACGCGATCCCCGTGATCGAAGAAGGCGCCGAGTGCTATCGCTATCGGGGCACGCAGTACGTCGCGGAAGCGGGCACGGTGCCGGTCATCAGTCCGGGCGAGCTGCACACGGGCTCGCGCGCGGTCGACGAGGGCTGGCGCTATCGCGTGATGTACGTTCCCGTCGACTATCTGCAAGCTCTCGCCGCCGAAATCGCGGGCCGCGCGCAGCCGCTGCCGTGGTTCGGCGCCGATGTGATCCGCGATCCCGATCTGGCCCGCCGCCTCTCGCGCGCCCACCAGTTGCTCGAAGCCGACACCGACCGGCGCCGCTCAGGCTCAGGCTCAGGCTCCGGCATCGGCGCCGATTCCGTACCCGCTGGTGACGCGCTAGCCGTGGAAGGCGCCCTCCTCGACGCGCTCTCGACGCTGCTCGTGCGCCACGGCAGCACGGCCGAAGCACCGTTGCGCCCGCAGACGAACGATCCGCGCGTCGAGACGATGAAATCCCTGCTCGCCGCCGACCTCGCCACGCCGCTGCGCGTGGCCGACCTCGCGGAAGCGGTCGGCCTCTCGCCGTTCCATGCGACGCGGCTTTTCACCCAGGCGACCGGCCTGCCGCCGCACGCGTGGCGCACGCAGCTGCGTTTGCAGCGCGCGCTCGCGCCGCTGCGCGCGGGCGCGTCGGTCGCCGATGTGGCCGCCGCCAGCGGCTTCACCGATCAGAGCCATTTCACACGGCACTTTCGGCGCGTGTTCGGTGTGCCGCCTGGGCGCTGGCAGTCGTCGTAGAGCCTCAAAACCGGCAGAACCCGCCGCAGAACGCACGGCAGACCCCGTAGAACCCGCGTGCAACCGGCCCATCGGTTCCGGCCCCACGCCACACGCTCCCATCCGTCCCCGCCCGCCACCGGCGCAAGAACGTACAAGCCGCGCGCACGCGCGCCCGTTATGCTGTCGTCCTGTATCAGGAGGACAGTTTGACCACGCATCCCACCCGCTCCCAGGAATTCGTCTCGGGCGCACGCGACACCATCCCGATGATGGTCGGCGCCGCGCCCTTCGGCGTGATCTTCGGCACGCTCGTCACCTCGGGCCCGCTCGCGCTCTGGCATGGCCAGTTGATGTCGCTCGCCGTCTTCGCTGGTTCCGCGCAGTTCATTGCGCTCGGCCTGATCGCCTCGCACGCGAGCTTCATCGTGATCTGGGCGACCACGCTCGTCGTCAACCTGCGCCACGTGCTCTATAGCGCGACGCTCGCGCCCTACGTCTCGCATCTGCCGCTGCGCTGGCGTCTCGTGCTGGGCGGCCTGCTCACCGACGAAGTCTTCGCCGTCGCCTGGGCTCACTTTCGCCGCCACCCGCCCGGCGATGACATCTCGCCGTGGCACTTCTTCGGCTCCGGCGTCGCGATGTACGTCAACTGGCAGATCTGGACCGCCGTCGGCCTGCTGTTCGGCGCCGCGTTTCCCGGCCTGCAGTCGCTCGGCCTCGACTTCGCGATGGTCGCCACCTTCATCGCCATCGTCGTGCCGCAGCTCGTCGCCGTGCGCTACATCGCCGCTGCCGTGACCGCCGGTGCGCTCGCGTTCTTCTGGCAAGCCTGGCCGTACAAGCTCGGCCTGCTCGCCGCCGTGCTGGCGGGCGTCGCAGTCGGCGTCGTGCTCTCGCTGCCGCGCGGCTCGCGCGACAGTGCCGGTCCGGCACGCCCCGCAGGCGCCGCGCGCAATACCGCAGGAGCCGGCCAATGAACTACGTTGTCCTCATTCTCGGCATGGCCGTCATCACCTGGCTCGTGCGCACCGCCGTCTTCGTGCTGGGCGAGCGGCTCGTGTTCCCGCCGCTCGTGCGCACCGCGCTCGGCTTCGTGCCCGTGACCGTGCTGACCGCGATCATCGTGCCGATGGCCGTTTCGCCGCACGGCCAGGGCGCCGAACTCACGTGGCGCAATCCGCAGCTGGTCGGCGCGCTCGCAGCGATCGTGGTCAGCGCGCTCACGCGCCGGCCGCTCGTCACGATCGCAGTCGGCCTTGCCGTGTTCTTCCTCTGGCAAGGCGTCGTCCTGCGCTGACTGATCTGGCAAACCCGCAGGCAAAACCGCACGCAAAACCGCAGGCAAAGCCGCCAGCAAACCGCGAGCAAAACCGCCGGCGGGTTCGCCCCGCCAGGCGCGACCCGCGCGTCCCCGCTCAAGTTTCCTTTCGTTTCGCCGTTAATCCCGTCAAAGCCTGCTTCGGCGCCACTGACCACGTGCTCGCGGTCGGCGGTTCCTGCGCGCGGTGCATCTTGCGTCGGCACGATGCAATACGGCACGGATTACACGGGACGACCACATGGGGCACATCACCCTCAATCTCAAGGACGAAACGCTTGCGACGCTGCGCAAGGACTTCGAAGCCTTCTTGCGCGTGTCGCTTAAGCTCGATCCGCAGTTCGCGACGCCGTCGTTCGAGGATTTCCTGCGCGCCAAGCTGCTCGACAACATGGTGCCGCTCACGGAGCACGCGGTGCAGCGCATGTTGGCGGGCGGGCAGTATGCCTGGGCCAAGCGCACGCTCGACAAGGAATTCCCCGAAGTGGTCTCGATCCTGATGCGGCAGGCAACCGAATTTGGCTTCGGCTTTGCGTCGCGCCCTGAGTGGACGCCCGAGGAACTGACCAAGCAGTGCCGGGATTGGGCGGAGGCGATCGTCACCGAAGCGCAGGGCGAATCGATGCTGATCGATCCGCTCGCGGCGCAGATCAAGGCGTCCGTGCAGGACATGCGGGTGCTCGAAGAGACGATGCAGACGCCCGCGTGGCGCCTCTCCGAATCGATGCGCCAGCGCATCTACGAAGCGAAGATCGGCTGCGAAACGAGCACCGGCAGTACCGCGCGCGAGCGCCTGGGCGAACTGCGCGGGCTGCTGCGCCTTGCGATCAACCACGGCGCGTTCCAGAAGCAGGAAGCGCAGCAGATCGTCGAGTATCTGCGCCTGTTAAAGCCGGAGATTTTCGTCGAGGAACCCGACGACCTCTTCTCGCGCATGGCCGCCTGGTTGCGCAACGTGTTCATCCCGCCCCGGAACAACGAGCCGCACGGCCACAATCCCACCAAGATGCAGTAAGCCGCACCAAGCCACACCAGGCCGGCCGGCGCCCACGCTGAAGCGGCCTACTCCCACATCTTCCGGAGCTTCGCGCCGATCTCGATCTTCGCTTTCGCGGCGGCCGCGAGGCCTGCGGCACCCGGCGCCGTCACCACGGGCGCGGGCGGCCAGGCGCACGACTCGAAGAGCGGCAGCGCGGACGCCGCAATGAAACGCGTCCGCGACGCCCAGACATGGCGGTCGCCCGACGCAGTCTGGTTGTGCACGTAGAAGCGCTGCGGCACGACAATGTGCAGATCTTCCTTCGCGCGCGTCATCGCCACATACAGCAGACGCCGCTCTTCCTCGAGTTCCTCGTCGCTGCCCGCGCCCAGATCGGACGGAATGCAGCCATCCACGCCGTTGAGCACGAACACGTTGCGCCACTCCTGCCCTTTGGCCGAATGGATCGTCGAGAGAATCAGGTAGTCCTCGTCGAGCAGCGGATCGGCCGATTCGGCGCTCGTCGCATCCGGCGGATCGAGCGTGAGTTCCGTGAGGAAGCGCTCGCGCGACGCGTAGGTGCTCGCAATGCTCTCCATTTGCAGCAGGTCCGCGAGCCGCGCGGACGCGTCTTCGTGATTGCGCTCCAGATGCGGCTCGTACCAGCGCCGCACCAGCTCGAATTCGGCGGGCCACGGCGTCGCACGCGCACCGACGTTCTCGATCAGCGCGGCGAACGCGGCCCAGTCGGCCGCCGCGCGCGGCGGCGGCGCGAACGCGGCGAGCGCCTCGGCGGCGCGATACGCGCCCGTACACGCCGCAACCTGATCGAGCAGCCGCGCAGCCGTGGCCGGACCGACGCCCGGCATCAGCTGGGTCACGCGAAAGCCCGCGACGCGGTCAAGCGGATTCTCGGCCCAGCGCAGCACCGCGAGCACGTCCTTGACGTGCGCGGCATCGAGAAAGCGCAGCCCGCCGAACTTCACGAACGGAATGTTGCGGCGCGCGAGTTCGATTTCGAGCGTCGCGCTGTGGTGCGCGGCGCGAAACAGCACGGCCTGCTGCTTGAGCTTCATGCCCTCCTCGCGCGCCGCGAGAATCTGCTCGACCACATAGCGCGCCTGGGTGGCTTCGTCCGCGACGGTCACGAGACGCGGACGCTGCGCCGATGCCTGCTCGCTCCAGAGGTTCTTCGTGAAGCGCTCGCGCGCGGCGTCGATCACGGCGTTGGACGCGGCGAGAATCGGCTGCGTCGAGCGGTAGTTGCGCTCGAGCGTCACCTGGCGCGCAGGCGGATCGAAGTGCGCCGGGAAGTCGAGGATGTTGCGCACGGTCGCGCCGCGAAACGAATAGATCGCCTGCGCGTCGTCGCCGACCACCGTGAGCCCGCGCCCGTCGGGCTTGAGCGCGAGCAGGATCGCGGCCTGCAGGCGGTTGGTGTCCTGATACTCGTCCACCAGAACGTGATCGAAGCGGGCCGCGAGATCGGCGGCAATCGACGGTTCGGCAGCCATGTGCGCCCAGTAGAGCAGCAGGTCGTCGTAGTCGAGGACGTTCTGCTTCTGCTTCGCATCGACGTACGCCGCGAAGAGCGCGCGCAGTTGCGGTTCCCATTCGAGGCACCACGTGAACGCCCGATTGAGGACCTCCGCGAGCGTATCCGTGGTGTTGACGACCCGCGAGTAGATGGCCAGACACGTGGACTTCGACGGGAAGCGCTTGTCTTTCGCCGACAAACCAAGCTCATGGCGCACAAGGTTCATCAGATCGGCGGAATCCTCACGGTCGTTGATCGTGAACGCGGGCGACAAGCCGATGTGTTCGGCGTACTCGCGCAGCAGGCGCGCGCCGATGCCATGAAACGTGCCCGCCCACGTGAGCCCCTGGGCGAGCGTAGCCGCCGCGCCTGGCACGCCGGCGGCGATGCGGCCGACGCGGCGCGTCATTTCGAGCGCCGCGCGCCGCGAGAAAGTTAGCAGCAGGATACGGTGCGGATCGGCGCCGTTGACAACCAGATGGGCGACGCGATGGGCGAGCGTATTGGTTTTGCCCGAACCCGCGCCCGCGATGACGAGCAGCGGCGGCGGCAGCGTCGCGCCCGGAGCGAATGCGCCGGGGCCGCCATGTTCGACGGCGGCGCGCTGCGCGTCGTTGAGCTTCGCGAGCCAGGCGGCGGTGCTCGGAGCGGGGTTTTCGACAACGGTGGACACGGCAGTGGGCGTCAGGGATCGGGGGCGGCGACGCATACTGTATATCCATACACCCCGCGCCCGCAAGCGCCGTTCGCACCGCGATCTGGCGGCATTTATGGCCGAACGGCAGCGGTTCGGCGCAGCGCGCCACGGCGTATCCTCTCTGAAGCCATGTTGCGTGCGAGAACACCGACATTGGGTCAACGCACGGTACAAGACCGCAGCACATGGCCGCATCACATCGCTTATGATGCGAACCCTTCGACTCACCCGATTCCGGCCGTCTGAAAGGCCGGAGAACCGTACACGCCATGCCTAACCTCGATTTCACGCTGACCGGCGATTTCGTCGAACTGCACAACCTCCTGAAGATCACCGGACTCGCCGATAGCGGCGGCTCGGCCAAACAGATCGTCGCTTCGGGCGCGGTCAAGGTGGACGGCGAAGTCGAACTGCGCAAGACCTGCAAGATTCGCGCGGGCCAGGTGGTGCTGCTCGGCGACACGCGCATCGCCGTGCGCGAAGCCGATTGAAAGAAGCCGATTGAAAGAATTCGCACCAAAAATGGGCTTCGTGATCGACAACGCCGCCATCCGGCCATAAGCTGTGAGCTTCGACAGAACGCCCTCTCCTCTCTAACGTATACGCGGCGCGATTATTCGCGCCGCTTGTTTTTCATGACTCGACCGACGCTCGCCGCGCGCGCCATCGCGCCACCCACGCTGACCGGCCACGCCGCCGACACCGCCCGTCTCGCCGCGCCGCTCGCCATCGCACAACTTTCGCAGATGGCGATGGGCGTCACGGACACGGTGCTGCTCGGCTCCCTCGGCTCCGACGCGCTCGCCGCAGGCGGGCTCGGCGCGAACCTGTTCTTCGTCGTCGTGACGGTGCTGCAAGGCGTGCTGACCTCAGTGAGCGTGAGCGTCGCGCAGGCGCGCGGCGCGGACAACGAGAGCCACGTGCCGCATATCTACTGGACCGGTTTCGCGCTCTCCCTGATGCTCGCGCTACCCGCGTTCGCGCTGCTCTCGTTTGCGACGCCCATCCTGCTCGCACTCGGCGAGCCGGCGCTGCTTGCGCATCACGTCGGCGAATACGCAGCGGTGCTGCGCTGGGGCGCGCCCGCAAGCCTGATCGGCGTGGGGCTCATGCGCTCGTTCCTGCCCGCGATCGGTGCGGGAAAACGGCTGCTCTGGGTATCGATCGCGTGCGTGTTCGTCAACGGTTTTCTCAATTACGGGCTCATCCACGGCGTGTGGGGCCTGCCGCGGCTCGGGTTCCTCGGCTCGGCTGCGGCCACCGCGATCACGGTCTGGCTCATCGCCATCGTGCTGATGGCGCTCCTGCACCTGCGGCCCTCGCACCAGCATTTCGTTGCCGCGCGGCGGCCCACGGCGCCGCTGATGGGCGAACTCGTCTCGATCGGCTGGCCGGTCGCGATCACCTATGCCGTCGAAGCCACGCTGTTCCTCGCCACCGGCCTGCTGATGGGCCTGCTCGGCGCCATGCCGCTCGCGGCGCACCAGATCGCGCTGAACGTCGCATCGGTGTCGTTCATGGTGCCGCTCGCGATCGGCCAGGCGGCCAACGTGCGCGTCGGCTACTGGGCCGGCGCGGGACAACCGCACGCGGCGCGCCATGCGGGATTCGCCGCGCTCGGGCTCGGCGTGGGATTCATGTCGATGTCGGCGCTCGTGATGGTGCTCGCGCCGCGCTGGATCGTCGGCCTGTATCTGCATCTGGACGACCCCGCCAACGCGGCAACCGTCGCGCTCGCAACGTCGCTGCTCGGTGTGGCCGCGCTGTTCCAGATCGTCGACGGCGTGCAGACGGTGGGATCGGGCTGCCTGCGCGGACTCAAGGACACGCGTATTCCGATGCTGGCGGCCACGCTCGGCTACTGGGGCATCGGCTTTCCCACGGGCTATGTGCTCGCGTTCCACTTCGGCCTTGGTGCACGCGGCCTCTGGTGGGGCCTCGCCGCAGGGCTCGCCACGGTTGCGCTGCTGATGACGTGGCGCTTTCACCGCAGGAGCCTGCGCCGCGACACTGGATCGGCGGCGCGCGGCTGAAGCGCCGCGAGGGTCAGGCTCAGTGCGTGCCGCGCAAAGGCGCCAGCGGCACCGATGGCATCGACGGCACCAGCAGCGCCAACGGCACCCTCGGCACCGCATCGAGCGCGCGCCATTCGCAACAGACATCCTCGTTCCATCCGCCGATCCTGACCCGCTCCCCGTGCGCCAAAAGCAGCGCCTCGCCAGGCGCGAGCCAGTAATCCGCGGGATCGCCCTCCACCGTGACCCACGCGCGCCACGCGCACGCGCGCACGATCAGCCAGCCGCCACGCGCGGCACGCCATGTGCGGCACGTTCCGCGTGCGACGTTCAAGGTCGTCACAGGCTTCGCTGCATGCATCGCCATCTCCATTCGTTCAGGACGAATGCAGTGTCGCATGCGCCCGTGTCCCGACGTTTCCAGCCGATCCGAAACGACGGCGGCCGTCGGGACGGCTCGCGGCGCCCGCTGCGCCGCTTCCCGTAGAATCCTCGCGAACGCCGTGAAACGAATACGAAACGCTGCGCGCCTCGTTCGCCCCGGAGACTCTGCTTGACCGCGCATCCAGTCCCAACCGATTCCTCGCCGTGCCGTAACCGCGCGGCCACGCACGCGCAGCGCGTCTCGCCGTCCCCCGCCCGCTCCCGCGCGCGCCGCACACGGCGCATCGTGTTCTTTGCACGAACCCGTCTCCTCTTGCTTTTCGCGGTGCTCTGCGCCTCGCTCGTCACAGCGTGCGCGACACGTCCGCCCGCCACGGCACTCCCGCGCCAGACCACGCACGCACTGTCACCCTCCGCGGATACGCCGCTTCACGCCGCGCTCGCGGCGCCCGAGGCCGCGCATCCTGGCCAGTCGGGCTTTCGCCTGCTCGCCACCGGCACCGACGCGCTCCAGATGCGCATCGCACTCGCCCGTGCGGCGACGCGCACGCTCGATCTGCAGTACTACATCGCGAACGAGGACACGACCGGCAAGCTGCTGCTCGGCGCGGCGCTCTACGCGGCCGATCGCGGCGTGCGCGTGCGCATGCTCGTCGACGATCTGAACTTTCACGACATCGACAGCCTGATGGCCGCGCTGAACACGCACCCGCTGATCGAGATCCGCGTGTTCAATCCGTACGGCAGCGCGCAGGAGAGCCTGTTCACGCGCACGGCGAACCTGTTCACCGACCTCGACCAGTTCACGCGCCGCATGCACAACAAGGCGATGATCGTCGACAACCAGCTGGCGATCGTCGGCGGCCGCAATCTCGGCGACGAGTACTTCAGCGCAAGCCCGACGCTGCAGTTCACCGACCTCGACGTGCTCGCGGCCGGTCCGGTCGCCGCGCAGGTGTCGGCGAGTTTCGACGACTACTGGAACAGCAGCATGTCGTATCCGCTCAGCGCGCTGAATCATCAGACCTTCGATCAGCACGAACTCGACAACGCGCGCAACATGTTGCGCGAGCACTGGCACAAGAACGCCGACCCGTACGATGCGAAGCCGCTGAACGCCACTCCGCTTGCCGCGCAGATCGCCGGGCACCAGTTGGGGCTCGACTGGGCGGATTGCACGTTCGTCGCCGATTCGCCCGGCAAGATCGCCAATGCACAAGAGACGCAGAGCGCACAGCCAGGCGACGCGATGCGCTCGCTGATCGAGCGCATCCGCACCGCGCAGACGAGCGTGCTCGTGTTCACGCCGTATTTCGTGCCGCACGATACGGGCGTACAGGAAGTGCACAAGCTGAGCGCGCACGGCGTGCGCGTCGCGATCCTCACCAACTCGCTCGCCGCGACCGACGCCATCGCCGTGCAGGCCGGCTACAGCCCCTACCGCGTGCCGCTTCTGCACGCGGGCGCCGAACTCTACGAGTTCAAGCCGACCCAACCCGGGCGGCGGGATCTGCGCCTGCGCGGCATCGCGGGTTCGGGCTCGCGAGCGAGCCTGCACGCGAAGGCTTACGTGATCGACGAGCGCACGCTCGTGATCGGTTCGCTCAATCTCGATCCGCGCTCGGCGCGTCTCAACACCGAACTCGCGCTCACGATCGACAGCCCCACGCTCGCACACGAAGTCGCCAGCTATTTCGCGCGCGCGACTTCGCCCGAACTCAGCTACCGCGTGACGCTCGCCACGCCCGAAGAAGGTGCGCAGCTTACGGGCAACACCGCCGCGCATTCACCGCTCGTGTGGACCGACGTGGAGAACGGCGTGGTTCACACCTACAACCTCGATCCCCACGCGGGTTTCTACCGGAACGTGCTAACCGGGCTATTCTTGCTGTTGCCGCTCGACAATCAGCTTTAACCGCGAGCTTCGACTGCAAACGCCGACCGCGCGCTTTGAGTGCGCGATCCGACGTCGGGCTTCGACCCCGCGAGTCGGCGCCGCACCATCCACCGGAGTGGACCATGACCGAAGACACAAGAATGGAACGCGACACGTTCGGCGAAATCGCCGTGCCGGCCGCGCGCCTCTGGGGCGCGCAGACGCAGCGCTCCCTGCAGAATTTCCGCATTTCCACCGAGAAGCAGTCGCCGGAGCTGATCACCGCGCTGGCCACGATCAAGCGCGCGGCAGCCGAGGTGAATCTCGGGCTCGGCGTGCTCGACGAGAAAAAGGCGCACGCCATCATGCAGGCCGCCGACGAGATCATCGCCGGCAAACATCCCGGCGAATTCCCGCTCGCGGTCTGGCAAACCGGCTCCGGCACGCAGACCAACATGAACCTCAACGAGGTGATCGCGAACCGCGCGAGCGAGATTCTGGGCGGCGAGCGCGGCGAAGCGCGCCTCGTCCATCCAAACGACGATGTGAACCGCGGCCAGTCGTCGAACGACGTGTTCCCCACGGCGATGCACGTCGCCGCCGCGTACGGCGTCGTCAAGCATCTGCTGCCCGCGTTGAAGACGCTGCGCGACACGCTCGACGGCAAGTCACGGGCTTTCGCCGACATCGTGAAAATCGGCCGCACGCACCTGCAGGACGCCACGCCGCTCACGCTCGGCCAGGAGTTTTCCGGCTATGTCGCGCAGCTCGATCAGGGCATCCGCCATGTGCAATCGGCGCTGCCGCATCTGTACGAACTCGCGCAGGGCGGCACGGCAGTCGGCACGGGACTGAATGCGCACCCGCAGTTCGCGCAGAAGGTGGCCGAAACGATCGGCAGGCTCACCGGCGTGCCCTTCGTAACGGCCCCGAGCAAGTTCGAGGTGATGGCCGCCGCCGATGCGCTGGTATTCGCGCACGGCGCGCTCAAGACCGTCGCCGCGAGCCTCATGAAAATCGCCAACGATATTCGCTGGCTCGCGAGCGGACCGCGTTGCGGGCTGGGCGAATTGTCGATTCCCGAGAATGAGCCCGGCAGTTCGATCATGCCAGGCAAGGTTAATCCTACGCAATCCGAAGCAGTTACCATGCTCTGCTGCCAGGTGTTCGGCAACGACGTCGCCGTGAATGTGGGCGGCGCGAGCGGCAATTTCGAATTGAACGTATTTCGCCCGATGATCGCGCACAACGTGCTGCAGTCGATTCGCCTGCTCGCGGACGGCGTGCTCTCGTTCAACGACCATTGCGCCGTGGGCATCGAGCCGAACCGCGCGCGCATCGACACGCTGCTCAACGAATCGCTGATGCTCGTCACCGCGCTCAATCCGCACATCGGCTACGACAAGGCCGCGCAGATCGCCAAGAAGGCGCACAAGGAAGGCACGACGCTCAAGGCCGCGGCGCTCGCGCTCGGCCATGTCACCGAGCAGGAATTCGACCAGTGGGTGCGTCCCGAGGAGATGGTCGGGAATCTGAAGGCGTAGCGGCGTTCATTGCGCACGCAAGCAAACACGAAAACGGACGGCCCAGGCCGCCCGTTCTTCATCGCCGCTTCAAACGAAGCCCTGAAAGACGCACTAAACGACGCCCTTCGCAACTTCGTCGGGTTTCAGTTCGACGATCGCATCGAGCGCTTCCTTCACGTCGAGCGCGTATTTGGCAAGACGCTTCTGCTCGTCGGTTTCCGGCACGAACGACGGCACCGGAATCGGATTGTTGTTTTCGTCGACGGCGACGAACACGACCAGGCAATCGGTCGTGAGCCGCAACTGGCCGCTCTTCGGATCGCCCGCGTGCACGGTGATGTGAATGTGCATCGACGTACGGCCCGTCGCGACGACGCGCGCACGCAGCTCGACCATGTTGCCGACCTGAATCGGCCGCCGAAAGCGGATGTTGCCGACGCTCACCGTCACGCAATAGCGGCCCGACCAGACGGCGGCGCACGCGTAGGCGGTTTCGTCGATCCATTTCATCAGCGCACCGCCGTGCACTTTGCCGCCGAAATTCACCGAGGTCGGCTCGGCAAGGAAGCGAAACGTCGTTTCCGAACGGTCCAGCGGCTGGGATGGCGTACTCATGATGGGCTCCGCTCGTGGGATGTCCGCTCGCGCGGGGGGGTTGTCTCGGGAGGCGTCGATTATACGGGCGCAGCCATCGCGGCGCTGCGCCTGCGCGTGCCCCGTCTGGCACGCGCCGCACAGCAAGCGTCCCACGAACCGCGCCGCACGGAAAGCCCTGTCGAAAACCGCACAGCAATGTGCAGAAGAATGTGTAGAACTACGCCGCCGCGAAACGCGCCCGGTAATCGAGCGGCTGCACGCCGTACGAGCGCTCGAACGCGCGTCGCAGGTTCTGTTCGCTGCCGAAGCCGCAATCGGCGGCGATCCGCTTGAGCGGCCGGCGCGACTGGAGGAGCGCATGCGCGGCGGCTTCGACGCGCATCGCCGCCACGGTGCGCGCGGGCGTGCGCCCCATCGCCTCGACATAGCGGCGCGCGAAAGTGCGCGGACTCATGCGCGCCGCCTCGGCCAGACGGTCGACGCTCAGTTCCCGATGAAGATTCGCCGCCATCCAGCCGTGCAGCGCGTCGAAGGTGCCGCCCGCCGACGTCTGCGCGGCCAGCGGCTCGCTGAACTGCGCCTGGCCGCCAGGCCGCTTCATGAACACGACTAGCCGCCGCGCGGCCTCGATTGCCACCGCATGCCCGCAATCCTCTTCGATCAGCGCAAGCGCGAGGTCGATGCCCGCCGTCACGCCCGCCGACGTCCAGACAACGCTTGAGCCGCGCACGTCGCACAGGAAGATCGGATCGGGATCGACATCGACCGCCGGAAAGCACCGCTTCAGTTGCTCCGCATTGCGCCAGTGGGTCGTCGCGCGGCGTCCGTCGAGCAACCCCGCCGCCGCGAGATAGAACGCCCCCGTGCAGATCGACGCGACACGCCGTACGCGCGGTGCGCAAGCGGCAATCCACGCGACGAGTTCGGGCTGCAGGAGCGTCGTGTCGTCGATGGGGACGCCCGGCACGATCAGCGTATCGATGCTGGCGCAGTCGAGCGCGTCGAGCCGCTCCGTGACGACCGGCAGGCCCGCGAAGGTAGGCAGCACGCCGCCCGCCAGCGAGGCGACGGTGACGCGGTAGGCACACGGCTCGCCGTGCGCGGGCTGTGCGGGCTGTGCCAGATGTCCGGCGCGCACCATGAGTTCGGCGCGCCAGAACGCCTCGATGGGCCCGCAGGCGTCGAGCAGCACGAGATTGGGAGCGACGGCGAAGACGACGTGGCGCGCGTTAGAGACTGGAGGAGACATGGCGAAGACATCGAGTCGGACACGATGCCCTCATCGTCGCATCGATGCGGTTGGCAGTCTCGTCAATTTTGCGTCAATTCCTGCCAGCCAGCGCGGTGCTCGAGCGCGGCGATCAGTGGCGGATGACGATGCCTTCGTCGAGCGTGCCGTACATCGTGATGCCGCTTGCGTCGCTCGACGCCACAGGGCCGCCGGCGCACGCCGTGCACAGAATCGCGAGCGAGCACGCGGCCGCGCTGGCGAGAAGACGCGTCATGACAGTGGGTGAAGTCGGGATAGGAACTTGAATTCTAGCGCCGTGAGCATACGGCCTGCACGAACGCCGCATTCGATATTTCATGCTGCGCTGAAACGTCGAATGCTGCGTGCGGCTAAAGTGACGTTACACGCCCCCCCGCGCCCCCCCGCGCACGCCAGCGGGCACCCACGAGCACCCGCATGCCGCCGCCGGACCACTATCGAGGAATCGCCATGCCAGCCACACCCGCCGCCGATACCCGCCACTTTCCCGGCCTCTCGCGCATCGGCGCGCTGCTCGCCGATCCCGGCCGCGCCGCCATGCTGTGGGCGCTGATGGACGGCAGCGCCCGCCCGGCCGGCGAACTCACGCTGATCGCCGGACTTTCGCCATCGGCTGCGAGCGCCCACCTCGCGCGCCTCACCGACGGCGGCCTGCTCGCACTCGACGTGCGCGGCCGTCACCGTTACTACCGGATTGCGACGCCCGATGTCGCCGCGGCAATCGAAGCGCTGATGAATATCGCCCAGGCGAGCACCGCGACATTGCCCGCGACGAAGCCCGCCCGCACCGTGCCGCTCGAAATGCGCCACGCGCGCACCTGCTACGACCACATGGCGGGCGAAGTCGCGGTGCAAGTGTTCGAGCGGCTGGTCGGCGACGGCGTGCTGGTGTGCGAAGGCGAGACCATCGACGCGACACCCGACGGCGCCGCGCGCCTGCGCGACTGGGGCGTGGACATCGGCGCGCTGCGCTCGCGACGCCGCCGTTTCGCGTGCACCTGCCTCGACTGGAGCGAGCGGCGGCCGCACCTTGGCGGCGCACTGGGCGCGGCGCTTCTCGACGCGTGGATCGCGGGCGGCTGGGTCGAACGCGCGAGCCTGCCGCGCGTGCTGCGCATCACGCCGAAGGGTCAGCGCGCATTCGACGCGCTCACCGCGAGCTGACGCGGTGCTATCGCGCGATTGAGCCTCGTCGCGCGATGTCGCACGGCGTTGCGCGGTGTTGCGCGGTGTTGTATAGGCCGCGCGCTTCGCATTTTCGCCCGCAAAACTGGCGGTTTCTCCGTGCAATCTTTCACGCTCAATGGGCGACACACGTTCTGTTACATAACGAGGATGACCCATTACAATTCCGCGCGCATGGAAACAAGCGGGGCCGCTACAGTTCCTGACAGAACACGCTGAACTAGAAGGCGTGCTGTGGAGAAACAACGTGAAGCACCGCACCGCTACGATCATCCAGTTTCGCCGGACCACCGGCCTCACGCTCATCGCCGGCGCCGCGCTGGCGGCGATTAATCTCGCTGCCGCGCCGACGTTCGCCCAGTCCGCGCCGGGCGGCGCACCGGCCGCCCAGAGCGCCAGCATCGATCCGCCAGGACGCGTCGCGCGGCTCGATTACATGGCAGGCCCCGTCACGACCGAACCGGCCGGCGCGACCGACTGGTCCTACGCCCAGCTCAACCGGCCGCTCACGACCGGCGACCAGCTCTGGGACGACGCAAACGCGCGCTCGGAGTTGCACATCGGATCGACGGCGGTCCGCGTCGGCGCACAAACGAGCGTCGACGTCCTGAATCTCGACGACTCGACAGCCCAGTTGAAGGTCGCGCAAGGCACGCTCTCGACGCGGGTGCGCGAATTGCCCCGCGGCACCTCCTGGGAAATCGACACGCCGAATCTCGCGCTCGGCGTGAACGGCCCCGGCGACTATCGCGTCGACGTGGCGCCGGACGGCAGTTCGACGACCGTGACGGTGCGCAGCGGCAGCGCGACGGTCTACGGCGAGAACGGCCAGTTGCCGATGTCGGCGGGTCAGCAGATCCGCTTCGCCGGAACCGACCTGCAGGAGGAGGCCGCCGAGCCCGCACCGCCGCCTGATTCATTCGATCAGTGGGCGCGCGCGCGCGACGCCGCGGAGGACCGCTCGATCTCGGCGCGCTATGTTTCGCGCGACATGCCGGGCTATCAGGACCTCGACGCCAACGGCACCTGGCACGACGACCCGCAATACGGCGAAGTCTGGGAGCCGAACGCGCAGCCCGAGGGCTGGGCGCCGTATCACGACGGCCAGTGGGTCTGGCAGGCGCCGTGGGGCTGGACGTGGGTCGACGACGCGCCCTGGGGTTTTGCGCCCTACCACTACGGACGCTGGGCCAATATCGACGATGAGTGGGCCTGGGTTCCGGGTCCGCTGGTCGACAGCGAGCCGCCGGTTTATGCACCTGCGCTCGTCGCCTTCGTCGGCGGCGGAGACGGCGGCCCCGACTGGAGCGTCGCGCTGAGCGGCGGCGGCATCGCGGCGGCAGGCGTCGCGTGGTTCGCGCTCGGCCCGGGCGAGCCGTGGCACCCGCGTTCGGAGGACTGGAGCCCGCACTACTACGAGCGGGTGAACCGGACCGTCGTCAACAACATCAACATCCGCAATTCGTACGTGAACAATACGTACGTGAACTATCGCGTGCCAGGCGCCGTGACGGCGGTCCCCGCGACGGCGTTCGTCCACGGCCAGCCGGTTGCGCGCTTCGCGCAGCGCGTCGATCCGCGGCAATGGCGCGGCGCGCACATCGCATCTGGCACGCCGGGCATCGCACCGGTGTCGGGCAGCTTCGGCGGCAATATGCGACGCGCCGACTATCGTCCGCCGGGTGCGCTCGCACAGCGTCAGGTCGTGGCGACGCGCGCGCCTGTAGCACCGCCTGCCCTGCACGACAATCTCGCCCAACGCTTCGCGCGCGAGCACGGCACGGTGCCGGGCGCGGGCGCGCCAGTGGTGCGCGCTTCGGCGCCCGCGCATGCGCCGTTCGGCGCACCGCAGCGCACATGGGGCCAGCAGAACGTGCGCGTGGTGCCGCCGCATTCGCCGGTGATCGCCGGGAACGGACGGCCCGGCAGCGTGGCGCCGCAGCCCGGTCGTGCGCCCGATTTCGCCGCGCGTGCGCCCGCGCAGGACCGTGCCCAGGCGGGAATGGTGCCTGCGATGGCGAATCCGCGCGTTCCGGGTCCCGCCGCGCAGGGCCACGGCGTGCCGCGCCCGCCGCAGTTTGCGGGGCGGCCGATGGAGGCCGCGCCCGGCGGTATGCCTGGCACGCCCGCCCGCGAGCCGGGCCGCGCACCGAATGCGGCGCCGGTTCAAACGCATCAGCCGATGTGGACGCAGCCGCATGCACCGATGGCCACGCGCGACCAGCCCGCCGCGCGCGAGAACAACCGCTCGCCGCAATTCGCGATGCAGCAGCCGCGCGACGTGTCCCGCGGCCAGCCGCAGCCCCAGATGCGCGAGGCCGCGCCCGAACGCATGCCGCAGCCGCAGCAGCAAGCGCGCCCTGAGGTTCGTCCGCAGTCGCCAGAGCAACATGCGGCATTCCAACCGCAGTCGCAGCCGCAGCAGCAGCCGCGCGCGGAGTTCCGTCCGCAACCGCAGCCTCAACCCCAGCCGCGAGCGGAGTTCCGCCCGCAACCGCAGCCTCAACCCCAGCAGCGAGCGGAGTTCCACCCGCAGCCGCAGCCTCAACCCCAGCCGCGAGCCGAGTTCCGTCCGCAGCCGCAGCCTCAACCCCAGCCGCGCGCGGAGTTCCGCCCGCAACCGCAGCCGCAACCCCAGCCGCGCGCGGAGTTCCGTCCGCAGCCGCAACCGCAGCCGCGCCCGGAGTTCCACCCGCAGCCGCAACCTCAGCCTCAGCCGCGAGCTGAGTTCCACCCGCAGCCGCAACCTCAGCCGCACCCGGCTCCGGCTCCGGCCCCCGCGCCGCATCCGAATCCGAACGCAAATCGCGGCCACGAGGATCATCCGCACGGCTAAGCGCCTGCACCGCACGCATCGCGGCATCGCGGCATCGCGGCATGCAGCAGCGTCAACAAAAAACCGCAGCCCTCATCAGGACTGCGGTTTTTCTATCGGGGATAAAAGCAGCGAGGAATCAGACCGCCATCGGCGCGGTCAGCGGCTCGTGATGCCGGTAGCCGACGAGTGAGAAATCGGCGGGCTCGACTTTCTCCAGCCACTCGGGCGCGTAGACACCCGTCTTCGCATACTCGGGCACGCGCTCGGAAATCGCGAGCTGCGGGCTCTCGAACGGCTCGCGGCGCAGTTGCTCGTTGAGCATGTCGAGCTGGTTTTCGTAGATGTGCGCGTCGCCGATGAAGTACGTGAACCAGCGCGGCGTATAGCCGGTCAAGCGCCCGACGAGGTGCAGCAGCACCGCACCTTCGGTCAGGTTGAACGGTGTGCCGAGCCCGACGTCGTTGCTGCGGATATACAGGCACAGCGAGATCTCGCGCTTCACTGGATTCGGCAGGAACTGATAGAGCAGGTGGCACGCGGGCAGCGCGATTTCCTCGAGCACCGCCGGATTCCAGCCATGAAACAAAATGCGCCGGTCGGCGGGGTTGTTCACGATCGTGTCGAGGCACTGGCGCAACTGGTCGATGGCCTTGTAAAGCAGCACCTTCGGGCGGCCGTCCTCGACGAACTGCGCCACGCGCGCGTAGCCGCGCGTTTCGGCGTCGGCGAGACGCGCCGTCGCGTCGGCATCGAGCACCTTGTACGCCGGCCAGCGCCGCCACTGCACACCGTAGACGTCGCCGAGATCGTCGGTGCCCTCGCGATACGGATTCGCGAGCCACTGCGCGTTGTCGTTGGCATTGGCGTCCCAGACCTTGCAGCCGAGCGCGCGAAAATCGGCCGCGCTGCTCGACGCACGCAAAAAGCCGATCAGTTCGCCGACCGCCGACTTGAACGCCAGCTTTTTCGTCGTCACGGCGGGAAAGCCCTGCTGGAGATCGAAGCGCAGCATGGCGCCGGGCTGGCTGATCGTGCGGATGCCGGTGCGGTTTTCCTGCCAGGTGCCGGTGTCGAGAATCGAGCGGACAAGCTCGAGATACTGTTTCATGCGGGGTCCCTTCGGCGGGCGAGCAGCACCCGGTTCGGATCGATAAACCCCGATTTTAGCAAGCGCGCCGCCAGGGTCAGGAAAACCGCCCCGGCGAGCGGGTGCCGCATGAACGCGCACGCGGCGCGCACAGAAGACGAGACGCACCGGGACGAGACACGGGCCGCCCGTGGCGCGGTGCAAGCCGGACTTACAGGCTGACCGCTGAAACCATCCCGCCCGGATGCGGCGAGAGCGGCTCGCTTTCCATGTGGCGCATGCCGTGCGCGCACAGCAGCCGGTACAGCGTCACGCGCGAGATGCCGAGTTCGTGCGCGGCGTCGCCCAGGCGCCCGCGATGGCGCAGGAGCGCGAGTTCGATCGCCTGGCGTTCGGCGGACTCGCGCGCCTGCGCGAGCGACACCGGCATCACCTCGACGTAGTCGCCCAGTTCGAGATCGCGCGCGGTGATCGAGCGCCCTTCCGACATCACGATTGCACGCCGCACGCGGTTGATCAGTTCGCGCACGTTGCCCGGCCAGCTGTAGTTGTGGAGCGCCGCGATCGCGTCGGGCGAGAAGCCGCGCAGACGCCGGCTGCCGTCCTTGCGGAAGCGCTCGAGCATGTGCCGCGCGAGCAGTTCGATGTCCTTGCCGCGCGCGCGCAGCGGCGGCTCGTCGATCTGCAGCACGCACAGGCGGTGATACAGATCCTGCCGGAAGCGCCCTTCGGCCATGGCGGCGCGCATGTCGACGTGCGTCGCCGAAATGATGCGCACATCCACCGGCATCGACTGATGACCGCCGAGGCGCTCGATCTTGCCCTCCTGGAGAAAGCGCAGCAGGCTCGCCTGGCTTTCCATCGGCAGGTCGCCGATTTCATCGAGAAAAAGCGTGCCGCCATGGGCCGCCTCGACGCGCCCGATCTTGCGCTGGTTCGCGCCCGTGAACGCGCCGCGCTCGTAGCCGAACAGTTCCGACTGCAGCAGATGCGGCGGAATCGCGCCGCAGTTGATCGGCACGAACGGCGCACCGCGCCGCGACGAACGCTCGTGAATGGCGACTGCGGTGAGTTCCTTGCCGGTGCCCGACTCGCCCGAGACGAAGACCGGCGCGTCGGTCAGGGCGACCTTGCGGATGGAGCGAAAGAGCGCGAGCATCGCCTCGCACGAGCCGACCATCTCGCCTTCGGCGCCGCCCGTCGTGTCGTTCGAGGCCGCTTCGCCCAGCGAAACCATGCCATACGCGTGTCCGACGGAATCGACGATGCGCTCGCCGCTCCATGGGACCGTTACGTAGTCGAAACAGTAATCGCGCACGAGACGGCGCAGCGTGGCGTCCTGGAGCTGGCCGGTCGTCGTGGCGGCGACCCAGCCGACGTTGGGCAACGTGAGGCACGGCTCGAACGAGCCGATCTCCTCCAGATGGAAATGGCTGGAGAGGTCCAGCAGGCCGCCCGCGGGCGACCCGGCGCGCAGCACCCGGCGCGCGTCACGTGCGTTGCCGACCACTTCCACCTGCCAGCCGCGCTCGTGGAACCGCTCATTCAGCGCGTCGCTTGGACTGCGTGATACATACACCAGTTGCCGCGTTGCGGGTTCCATTATTCAGATCCTCTCGCCGACATATTGTTTGAAAATGACGACACGCACCTGAATGCCCAGACACGGAGCATAAAGCACCGATCATTCTGCCTCGATTAGAAGCGAACGAACATGCTTTGGGCGACGATGAATCCCCGAGACGCGGCGTGTGTGTCATTGCCCCCGAGGGGGTCTTATTCTAATTTTCTCAAGAGTCTTTTGATCAAGCTTACTCTATGCGCAACATTTCTGGTTAGAAATTATGCCTGACGAATCAAAACGGGCCGGATGGAAAGGTTTTCAGCGCCCGGCGCAGCTTATTGCCGCCAGGAAAATTAATAAAGCAGTTGTTTCCAACATAACACCATCATTAATGTTGCGCTTCCAGAATGTATTGCATACGCAATACTTCACGCTGTTTTAAGGGTTTCACGTTTCAGCGCTGAAACGTTTTGGCGAAAATCCGCCATTCGAGAATCGGCGGGAAAAGCGCCCACCGAAGTACATCAATGGATTGCGGCGCATGGCACACGTTTCGCTAAATCTCCGGCACGAGGAGATACGCCATGCGACTCAACCACCTCATCGTCAGGCGCCCTGTCACCGGCGGCACCGCAGCCCTTACTGCCTTCACTGCCTTCGCGGCGGCGGCGCTGCTCGGGCTTGCACCGGCGGTGCGCGCGCAGACGCCGGACAACGCAGCGAACGACGCAGCCGGTACGCCCGCCACCCAGGTGCGCGCCGCCGCGTCCGCCGATGTCATTCCTGCAACGCTCCATACGTTGTCCGCGCCCGCGCTCATCCCGGCGGCGCTCGACACGAGCCCGCCGCCGACGGACAGCGCGCACGCGGACACCGGCGCACTCGCTGAAGACTCGACACCGCCCGCCGACGACCCCGTGGTAGCCGGCAGCCCGCTGGACGACCAGACGCTCGCGCACCAGCGCGGCGGCGCGGTCGGCATGGTGATGGTCGCGGCCACGCCGCAGCTCATGCGCGGCGGCGGCAGCGTCACCCTGTGGGATGAAATCGCCCCGCCCGCACCATTGCCGATCCCGGTCGACAACTCGCAGGCGGCGCAAGGAAACATCGCTAATTACACGAGAAAGTAAACCGGGCCGCTAGCGCGGAACGGCGTCCGGCATGGCGTGAGCCACGCAGGCCGGACTCGTTGGAGACCAGCATGCCAGCCTGCATCACGACACCGGCCCACACCCGGCGTTCGGCCAGGGGCGCCGCAGTTGTCTGCGGATTCCTTGCGGTCGGTGTTTCAGCCGTCGCCGCGGCGCAACAGGGCGAGAATCCAGGCGACATCATCGTCGCGCGCGACATCACTCCGCGCAGCGCCTTCGCCAACGTGCCGAAGCGCCAGGATCCGGTCGCCGTGCGCGCGACCACCTTCCCCGCCAGCGGCTTCGATCCGGCGATGGCCGCCGTCGCCTCCGACGCCGATCTCACGAACGCACGCGGCTCCGCCGGCGTCGCGCCGGGCGGCCCGGCCAACAACGCCAACGCCGCGGGCATGCAGGCGCTCACCGGCATCCTGAGCGGCCGGAACACCGGCAGCACTGTGGCGATGGGCGCAGGCGCCCAGACGGGCGGTATCGGCAACACGATCTCGTCCGGCGTGAGCGGCGCGCTCGCACCGCTCGCCGCCGCCCTCGGAGCCCTCAAATGAGCGCGTCCCGCATGTGTCCGCGCTGGCCGCAGCGGGCAGCGCTCGCCCTCGCCGCATGCCTCGTCTGCGCAGGCGCGGCACAAGTGCAAGCAGAGGCGCAGACGGTCAACAGCGTGAGCGCCGACATCGGCGCGGGCGCGGCAAACGGCACGCTCGGCGCGGTCGCCGTCAACGAGGCAGCCGGCCTCAACAACGCGCAGGCCAATCAGCTCACGGTCACGAGCGGCAGCCCGGTCATGGTCAACGGCATCAGCGGCGAACAGTACGCACGCGCGCGGGCGCGCCTCGGCAATGCGAGCGCGAGCATCGGCGAGGGCGCCTTTGCCAACGCGTCGGGTGCAGTCATGGTCAACCAGGCTGCGGGCGTGGGAAATACGCAGAGCAACAGTGCGCGGATCGGCACTGGTGTGATCGGTGTGGATGTCGCCTCGGATGCGGAACTGTCCGCGGCGGCAGCGACGAACGGGGGTCCGGGTCGATCGAACGAGACCAATGGCATTCGTGAAGCGCGTATCGGCAGTGCCGCATTCAGGAATGCGACGGGTCTCGTGCAGGTGAACCAGACCGTCGGAGCCGGTAATGCTACGGCGAACAGTTTTGTGCTCCGTCCCCCGGCGGGCACTCTTTTCTAACTGAACAAATCAGTATCGGAGCGACATCATGAAGCGCACTCTCATCGCTGCGGCCGTTCTCGCGGTCTCCTCGGGCAGCGTTTTCGCCCACGGCGGGACGGATCCGTACATCTTCAACTCCACCGTCATCCATCAAGGCGTCGACCTGTGGGGCGGCGTCCTGCTGTTCGGCTGCGTGGACGTGTCGAACACCACCGGCGCGGTCGTCAACAACACGCAGAGCGTCAACCTCGACGCCGTCACGCTGACACCGAACCAGCCGGTGGGCACGTACACGACGGGTCACCTGACCACCTTCGTCCACAACACGTCGCGGACGGTCGACGCCGGCGGCACCGCGTCCGCTTCGGTCACGAAGACGAATTTCAGGGCATCGGGGGGTGCGCAAGGCTTCCAGGAATCATCGGGGTATTCCTACGCGAACCAGAAGGCGAGCGTGGCAGGCGGGGGCTACGAATATAGCCAGCAAAGCTCCGGGATCGGCGGCTACTTCTACGACGTGAACCAGAGCCACGGCGCCCATGTATCGGGCGGCGGCCACGCCGGCGGCTCGTATGGCCACTACAGCTACGGCGACAACCAGTGGGGCGGCGGCGGAGGCTATGTGGCGGGCGGCTTCTCCGGCGGCTACCACGCGTCGAGCTACGCGAAGGGCTCGGGCATCGGCGGCTACTTCGAAGGCACGCAGGGTTCCGGTCAGGCTGCCGTCTGGGGCTTCTCGGCAAACGAGGGCTCGGGCCACCAGGCCTTCCACGAGCAGTCGAGCGGCTATTCGATATCCGGCTCCATCGACTCGCACTCGGTCGCGGCCAACTGGAACGTGCAGGCGCATGACAACACCACCGACGTCACGACGGTCGGCGCGGTCACGACGCACTACAACGGCATTCCGGCCGGCTCGCTCGACGCGAATATCGGCGGCACCGGCGCGCCCGGCGCAGGCGTCTCGGGCAATGTCGGCATCAACATCTCGGAAGGCGTCGACAACGCGCAGAACAACGAAGCATCGCTCGCCATGATCGATGCAGGCAATGTGTTCGGCAACGCACAGATCTTCAACAGCCAGTCGTCCACCGGCAACGCGAAGATCAAGAACTTCAACGTCAACGCGTCGGTCGGCAGCAACGCGCTCGCCGGCGCAAGCGGCAATATCGGCGTGAATATTGCCGCGGGCGTGGGCAACGTGCAGAACAACAGCCTCGCCGCATCGAGCAGCATCGAGAAGTCGGCCCCAAGTAGCGCAGCGATGGTCGCCACCGACCAGAGCAGCCAGTCGGCCGGCCTGAACTTCACCGGCAGCTTCGGCGGCACCGCCACGATGGCGCCGAACGCGCTCGCCGGCGCAAGCGGCAACATCGGCGTGAACATCGCCGGTGGCGCGGGCAACGTGCAGCACAACGGCCTCGCCATCGCTGCGCTGACCGTATCGAAGTAAGCGCCAGGACCCGCGCCGGCTGCGACGTCCGCAGCCGGCGCGATTTCGGCAGGAGGCAACCATGTCCGGGCTCGACCGGTTCCCGGCGCTGAAGGCTTGTGTCGCAGCGCTCGCAGCGTGCACGTTGTGTGCGCTCGCCCACGCACAGTCGAGCCTCGACGCGACTAATCTCATCGGCGTGCCGGTGAAGTTGCCGATCCGCTCGATGAAGGACATCCGTTACAGCAGCATCGTCACCCAGCAGTTCGACTACAGCTGCGGCGCGGCGGCGCTCGCGACCCTCCTCAAGTACGGCTACGGCATCGACATTCCGGAGGTGGAGCTGATCCGCCGGATGATGACGTTTTCGAAACCGGAAGTGGTCCAGAAGAACGGCTTTTCGATGCTCGACATGAAGAAGTTCGTCGAAACGATCGGCCTGCGCGGACGTGGGTTTCGTGTCAACACCGACGCGCTGTATCACCTGCAGATTCCCGTGCTCGTGCTCATGAACATCAATGGCTACGAGCACTTCGTGATCGTCAAGCATGCCGAAGACGGGCGCATCTTCCTCGCGGACCCGGCGCTCGGCAACCGCATCGTCGCCGAGGGCGACTTCGCGAAGACCTGGAACGGTCTCGTCTTCGCGGTGCTCGGCAAACCGTTCAGGGAGGATTCTCCTTTGCTGCAGAACAACGAGTCGCTTGCGCTGAAGCTGCGCGCCAATGCACTGGCGAACGGCACGGCGGCGACGCCCTTCGTCGATTACGGCCTCGAGCGGGCCGTGATGTTCTGATGTCCTGATCGAGCCATGAAACGCAGCCTCTCACCCCGTGGCGTCACGGCAGCGCTCCTCGCGCTGGCCTGCAGTCATGCGAGCGCAGGCAGCATCGACGCCCCGACGCCGCCGGCCTTCCTGAGCCCCGGCAGCGTCGCGCAGCACGGCATCCAGTGCGAGAGCGTCGGCGACGACGTGCTCGCCAGTCAGAGCGGCAAGTACGCCGGCAGCGACATGATTTCCGGCTTCGTCCTGAGCGTGCTGACCCAATGGCGGTTGCCGAATGGCGCCACGGCCATTGCCCAGGGCGCGCTGACGGTCGCGCGCGACTTCGCCAACCAGCTCACCGCGCAGATCCAGACCGCGGCCAGAGTCACCGATACGAGCCGCGGGACCAACCTGCACAACAGCGGCGCCGATCCCGCCGCGGTCGCCGCGGGCGGACAGAACGTGGCGGTCAACGGCGTGTCGCAGGTCACGCAGGTCGCGGGCAACAACAACGTCGGCACCAACGGCGCGATCGTCGAATACAGCAACGGCGCGGGCAACAACGTGAGCAGCAGCGCGCCGCAGCCGGGCGTCCCGGCCGCGGGCAACCAGACCGCGGCGTTCGCCACGAACGCGAACGGCAGCATCCAGGCGGGCATCACGTTCGCCAATAACAGCATCAACGTAACGGTGCAGACACCAGCCGGCATCGCCACCCAGAACATCGTGCCTGGCGGCGCACAACAGGCAAGCGCCATCGCCCAGTTGCTCCAGATCGCAGGGAATAACCAGCAGGTCGCCAATCAGTTGTCGCTCGCGCTGCATACGCAGCAGATGGGCGGCGCCGTGATCCGGCAGACCGGCGTACTGCAGGCGTTGCGCAACTTGCACTGACACGGAGAAAGCAGCGCGGGTGCGCGCCCCACGATTGGCACAGCAGGGACGAGGCACATCGCGACATGCGGGAGCGGGTTGCACGACGACCGGTCGGCCACCCGCCTCGAAACCCCGGGGGAAACAAGAATGAACACGATGTTCAGGGCGGGACCGCCGCGCCCGAAGCTCGCAGCGATCCCCGCAGCCGCCGTGCTGCTCGTGCTCGCGCATTCGGCGGGTGCCCAGGAGCTTCAGAATCAGTCGATCGAGGAGCGCGTCAACATGCTCATGCGTGTGGTCGACGAGCAGCAAAAGCAGATCCAGTCGCTCGAACGCCAGGTCACGAATCTGGAGATGGCGCAGCGCGGTCGCGGCGTGCCTGGCGCCGCCTCCGCTACGGCTGCTTCCGATACGGCGGTTGCCGAACAGCCCGGCGACGACGGCCTGCCAATGCCGCTGCCGCCGCTCGCCCAGGCGCTGCCGGGCGCGACGGCGCCGGGCTCGCTCACGGGGACCGCGACCGGCGTGCCGGTCAATCCGCCCTCGCCCGATTCCGGGCCGGGCGGCGGCGCAACCGGCGGTTCGGCGTCGAGCGGCCCGCAACAGGGCGCGCCCGTCGGCGTGAATCCCACGATTGGCGAAACGCAGAAAGAAGCGCAGCCGCAGCGCACCCAGGCCGAGCAGGCTGTCGTCGAGCGCGAGCACGCGCCGCTCTTCGACCGCCGGCTCACGCTCGACTGGGGCATCAGCGACACGTATTACGACCGGCGCCAGCTGCAGCTTTCGGGCTTCCTCGCGCTGGACGCGATTTTCCTCGGCAACATCAATCTGGGCGAGACGAAATCGCACCAGCTTCAGGCCGATCTCGACACGCGCTACGGCCTGACCGACCGCATCAGCGTCGACGTCGACGTGCCCTATATCTACCGCCACAGCAGCTTCATCATCGGCGGCGCGGGCGGCGCGGCGGGCACGCTCTCCGATGCCTCGGTCAACTCGTCCGACATCGGCGACGTGACGTTCGGGGTCTACTACCAGTTCCTGAAGGAAACCAACAACCTGCCCGACGTGGTCGGCAGCCTGCGCGTGAAGACGCCGACCGGCAGCTCGCCGTTCGGCATCAAGCTCGTGCAGATCAGCGCCGACAACACCAACCTCGTCGCGCCGACCAGGCTGCCCACGGGCACCGGCTTCTGGAACATCACGGCCGGCCTGTCCGTGCTGAAGACCTACGACCCGGTCGTGCTGTTCGGCAGCTTCTCGTACACGTACAACATTGCACGCTCGTTCGCCGACATTTCGTCGGTGGTCGGGCAAGTCGAGCCAGCCGATGTGAAGCTCGGCGACATCTACCAGTTCGGCGGCGGCGTCGCGCTTGCGTTCTCCGACAAGGATTCGGCCAGCATCTCCTACACGATGGCGATCTCGCCGCAGTCGCAGACCAAGGCGCCGGGCGGCGCCTGGGCCAGCGTGCCGGGCAGCCAGACCACCGCGTCGGTGCTCAACTTCGGCTTGAATCACGTGGTCAACAAGCACCTGACGATCAACGGCGCGGTCGCCGTGGGCCTCACGCCCGACGCGCCGAACTTCGTCGTCGGCGTGCGGTTCCCCTATACCTTCTGACGAACACGAGGACGATTGTGCGTGAATCCTCTCCCATCAGCGCCACCGTGACGCCTCTCGCAGGCGCGGGCCAGCGGCCTGCTATCGCGAGGCCGCCCGATGTGCCCGGCGCGACGCACGAGACCGGCGAGCCCGCTACACAACCGGCTTCAAAGCCCGCGTCGAAGCCCGCTTCACAGCCCGCTTCACAGTCCACTTCACAGCCCGCTTCGAAGCCCACTTCACAGCCCGCTTCGAAGCCCGCTTCGGATCCCGTGGCGGATCCCGTGCGCACGCTGATCTATCTCGCCCGCACGCCCGACGCGGCGCTCTCGGCCTACCTGAAAAGCCGCGGCTGGGAGCTGGCGACGGCGCGCACCGCCCACGAGGCGGCGCGGCTCGTGAAGCCCGAACCCGCGTACGCGGGTCTCATCGATCTGACCGGCTTCGCGCTGCGCGACTGCGCGGGGCTCGAAGCGGTGCTGCGGCTGCAGCAGGTCGGCTGGATCGCGCTCACCGACGCGGCGCACCTCATCGACCCCGAAGTGCGCCGGCTGATCCGCCACTTCTGCTTCGATTTCGTGCATCTGCCGGTGACGAACGCGACGCTCGACTACCTCATGACGCACGCGTACGGCATGGTGTCGCTCTGCGACCTCGACACGCCCGCGGCCACGGTCCAGGACGAAGACGAAATGGTGGGCACCTGCGAAGCGATGCAGCAGCTCTTTCGCACGATCCGCAAGGTCGCGGGCACCGACGCGACCGTGTTCATCTCGGGCGAGTCGGGCACCGGCAAGGAACTCACGGCGCTCGCGATCCACGAGCGCTCGTCGCGCCGCAAGGCGCAGTTCATGCCGATCAACTGCGGCGCGATTCCGCATCATCTTCTGCAATCCGAATTATTCGGCTACGAGCGCGGCGCGTTCACGGGCGCGAACCAGCGCAAGATCGGGCGCGTCGAGGCGGCCAACGGCGGCACGCTTTTTCTCGATGAAATCGGCGACCTGCCGATGGAAAGCCAGGCGAGCCTGCTGCGCTTTCTCCAGGAAGGCAAGATCGAGCGCCTCGGCGGCCACGAGCAGATTCCGGTGGACGTACGCATCATCTCGGCGACGCACGTCGATCTCGAAACCGCGATGCGCACCGGCGGCTTCCGCGCCGACCTCTTTCATCGGCTGTGCGTGCTGCGCGTGGACGAGCCGCCGCTGCGCGCGCGCGGCAAGGACATCGAAATCCTCGCGCATCACATCCTGCACAAGTTCAAGATGGACAGCGCGCGCAAGATCCGCGGCTTTGCGCCCGACGCGATCGAGGCGATGTACAACTACAACTGGCCGGGCAACGTGCGCGAGCTGATCAACCGCGTGCGGCGCGCGATCGTAATGGCCGAGAGCAAGCTGATCACCGCTGACGATCTCGACCTCGCGCACTTCACCGCACAGCAGACCGTGACGCTCTCGCAGGCGCGCGAATCGGCCGAGAAGCGCGCGATCGAGGCCGCGCTCCTGCGTCATCGCCACCGTCTCGCGGAAGCTGCCGCGGACCTCGGCATCTCCCGCGTGACGCTCTACCGGCTGATGGGCACGCATGGCCTGCGCGACGAAAAAACGATCTTCGGCGGCGAGGCCGAAAACGAGCCGTAGTGCCCCGGCAGGGTCCGAGGCGAGCACACGAGAGAGGCAAAGCGGCGCTCGGGTAAAATCGGGGCGATGTTCCCAACCCTCTGCTCCATTCGATGACAACCCTCACGGTAATCGTCGCGCGCGCCCGCAACGGCGTGATCGGCCGCGACAACGAACTGCCCTGGCGGCTGCCCGAAGATCTCGCCTTCTTCAAACGGACCACGATGGGCGCGCCCATCGTCATGGGCCGCAAGACGCACGAATCGATCGGCCGCGCGCTGCCCGGACGGCGCAACATCGTCGTCACGCGCGACGGCTCGAAGCGCTTTCCCGGCTGCGACACGGTGACGAGCCTCGAAGCGGCGCTCGCGCTCGCGGCGCAGGACGAGGCGCCCGAGGCCTTTCTGATCGGCGGCGCGCAGCTTTACGCAGACGGGCTCGCGCTTGCCCACAAGCTCGTGGTCACCGAAATCGCCGCCGACTTCAAGGGCGATGCCAGTTTCCCCGCGCCCGACCCCGCGCTGTGGCGCGAAACGTCGCGCGAGACGCTGCACGCCAATCCGCCCAATGACTTCGACTTCGCGTTCGTGACTTACGAACGCCGCGACTGACACACTGCTCTTAAGCACATGCCGCTCACAGGCAAGCACAAACAAAAACGGCACGCTGAAAAGCGTGCCGTTTGCGTTGGTTCAGGCCGAATTCAGGCCGAATTCAGACCGAAAGCCGCGTTATTGCCCCGCCACCGTCATCCGCTCGATCAGCACCGAGCCGGTCTGCCGGGTGCCGCGCGCAAGCGTATCCGCGCCCACGG
Organism: Paraburkholderia sp.; assembly: GCF_024281035.1. Lineage (GTDB taxonomy): Bacteria > Pseudomonadota > Gammaproteobacteria > Burkholderiales > Burkholderiaceae > Paraburkholderia. The sequence continues at coordinate 19,125 of NZ_JAMXLH010000037.1, read as the reverse complement.
CGACGATATGGTGGAACATCTCCTGCAGCGTCGAGGCCACGGTGATCTCTTCCACGGGATACTGGATCTTGCCGTTCTCGACCCAGAAGCCCGACGCGCCGCGCGAATAGTCGCCCGTCACGAAGTTCACGCCCTGCCCCATGAGTTCCGTCAGCAGCAGACCGGTGCCGAGCTTCCTGAGCATTTCCTCGAAGTCGTCGCCGGGCTCGGTCAGCGAGCTCTTCAACTGCAGGTTGTGCGAGCCGCCCGCGTTGCCGGTGGTCTGCATGCCGAGCTTGCGCGCCGAATACGACGACAGGAAATAACCCTGCACGATGCCGTCCTTCACGACTTCGCGGCGATGCGTGCGCACGCCCTCTTCGTCGAACGGTGCGCTGCCCGCTGCGCGCGCCACATGCGGATCCTCGACGATCTGGATATGCGGCGCGAACACCTGCGTGCCGAGGCTGTCGACGAGGAACGACGTCTTGCGATAGAGCGCGCCGCCACTCGTCGCCTGCACGAACGCGCCGAGCAGCCCGGCCGCGAGCGGCGCCTCGAACAGCACCGGCACCTTGCGCGTATCGAGGCCGCGTGCGTTCAGGCGCGACAGCGCGCGCTCGGCGGCGTAGCGGCCGACGGCTTCGGGCGAAGCCAGCTCGCTTGCGCTGCGCCGCGACGTGTACCAGTCGTCGCGCTGCATGTGGCGGCCTTCGCCCGCGATCGGCGCGCACGAAACGTAGTGGCGCGAATACGGATAGCCGTGCAGGAAGCCGCCCGTCGTACCGAGCACGAACTGCGAGTGCTGCGCGGAAACGCTCGCGCCTTCCGAGTTCTTCACGCGCGGATCGGTGGCGAACGCGGCGTCTTCGGCGCGGCGGGCGATCTCGACGGCTTCCTCCGCCGAAAGATTCCACGGGTGATAGAGATCGAGGTCGCGCGGCGACGTTTCGAGCAGATCGCGCTCGGCGAGGCCCGCGCAGTCGTCGTCGGCGGTGAAGCGCGCGATGTTGTACGCGGCTGCGACCGTGTCCTTGAGCGCCTGCGGCGAGAAGTCCGAGGTGCTCGCATTGCCGCGCTTGTTGCCGATATAGACGGTCACGCCGACCATCTTGTCGCGATTGTGCTCGATGGTTTCGACTTCACCGCGCCGCACGGAGACGGACAGCCCGTCGCCTTCGGAAATTTCCGTCGCCGCGTCGCTCGCACCGAGCGCCTTCGCGTGACGAAGGATGTCCGACGCGATCTCCTTCAGTTCGTCCTGGGTGTGCGGGAAAAAGCGCTGCCGGGCTTCGATGTCTGCTGCCATTGTCGTTACTGTCCGGTTCTGGGCCCATGAATGACCGGGGCCCGCTGGTGTCGTGTGTCGGTTGATTCGGCGCCCTTGGCGCATCCCGCGATCATAGCAAGGTATCCGGTTCTCCACCGCAGTCGGGCAGCGACGAAAACGCGCCTCGGCCTCCAGGCGCGGTCCGTTCCGGGCTGCGCGCGGCGGCATCTGCCTGATTCGGCCTGATTCGGGCGGTTTCGGGCCACCGCAGGCAGCGCCTGCGCGTGCGGCCGCGCCGCCCCGGCACGCTACAATACCGCCCATGAAACGCAAAACCCGCATTCAACCGATAAACGACGCTGCCGCCGCAGACGACGACAACGGCTACGACCGCCCGAGCAAGTCGCAGATCAAGCGCGAAATGGAAGCGCTCCAGGAACTGGGCACGGCGCTCGTCGAGCTGCCGAAAGACGCCCTCAAGCGCATGCCGATGACCGAGGATCTCGCGGACGCCGTCCACGAGGCGCGCCGGATTACCGACCACGAAGGCAAGCGCCGCCAGCTCCAGTACGTGGGCCGCATGATGCGCGGCCTGACCGAAGCCGAAACGGCTGCGCTGCGCACCGCGCTCGACGAGCACCGCGGCGTGAACAAGGCCGCCACGGCGCGCCTGCACTGGATCGAGCGCACCCGCGAGAAACTGCTCGCCGACGACGCAGCGCTCACCGACTTCATCCGCCAGCATCCCGCCGCCGATCCGCAGGAAGGCCGCACGCTGATCCGCAACGTGCGCCGCGAGCAGCAGCAAGGCCGTCCGCCGAAGTACTACCGCGAACTGTTCCAGTGGATCAAGACCGCGAGCGGTGCGGCCGAAGGCGACGAGGAAGACCACGACGCACAAGAGGATGCCGGCGATGACGAAGCCTGAGCGCAACCATCCGGACGAACTGGTGATCGGCCTCGTGTCGGTCAGCGACCGCGCGAGCGCGGGCGTCTACGAGGACAAGGGGATTCCGTCGCTGATGGAATGGCTCGGCGCGGTGCTTAAGTCGCCCTGGCGAGCGGAAACGCGCCTGATTCACGACGACGCCGCGACCATCTCGGCGACGCTCACGGCGCTCGTGGACGGCGTTGGCTGCGACCTCGTTCTGACGACGGGCGGCACGGGCCCGGCGCGACGCGACGTGACGCCCGAGGCGACGCTCGCGGTCGCAACGAAGGAAATGCCGGGATTCGGCGAGCAGATGCGCCAGATCAGCCTGAATTTCGTGCCGACGGCGATCCTGTCACGCCAGGTGGCCGTGATCCGCGAGACCGAGGACCACTCGGCGCTGATCATCAACCTGCCGGGTCAGCCGAAGTCGATCAAGGAAACGCTGGAAGGTCTGCGCGACGAAACCGGCGCGGTGAAAGTGCCGGGCATCTTCGCGGCGGTGCCGTACTGCATCGACTTGATCGGCGGACCGTATATCGAAACCGATCCGAAAGTCGTCGCGGCGTTCCGCCCGAAGAGCGCGCAGCGCGCGCCGCGCGCATAACTTGCGTGAGGGGCATAAGCGGCGTGAGGAGCGCCTGACTGCCGTGCGCCGGGCGAGCCCGGCGCGGCACGCTCACTTCGCCACGCCGCCCGCCGGTTCGCCTTCCGGCGCCGCGCCTGACGCAGCCGGCACGAGGAAATGCTCGCGGTAGTACTTGAGTTCGTCGATCGATTCGTGGATGTCGGCGAGCGCCGTATGCATCGCGCGCTTCTGGAAGCCCTTGTAGATCGCGGGCTGCCAGCGGCGGCACAGCTCCTTGAGCGTGCTCACGTCGAGATTGCGGTAGTGGAAGAAACGCTCGAGCGTCGGCATCCAGCGCGCCATGAAGCGGCGGTCCTGACAGATCGAGTTGCCGCACATTGGCGACTTGCCCGGCGGAACGTATTGCGACAGAAACGCGAGAATCTGCTCGGTGGCGCTTTCCTCGGTCACCGTCGAGGCGCGCACGCGCTCGATCAGGCCCGAGCGGCCGTGCGTATTGCGGTTCCACTCGTCCATGCGGTCGAGATCGGCCGGGGTCTGATGGATCGCCAGCACCGGACCTTCCACCACCTTGTCGAGCGTCGAATTCGTCACGACCACGGCAATTTCGATGATCCGGTCGTTGTCGGGATCGAGCCCGGTCATCTCCATGTCGAGCCAGATCAGGTTCATGTCGGTGCGTTCGATAAGCGGTGCCTCGCCGTTCGACGTGGCGGAATTTGTATCTGTCATGAGTTGCAACCCGGATCGGTAAGGACGCAGCTGCGCGCTGTCGACGCGCGAAATGCGCGAGGATGAGTAGCACAGCCGACTAGAACATATAATTCTCGCATAGATACTACGGATCCCCCGGATGCCCAATATGTCTCCTGCGCTGATCTTCAGTGCCCTCTTCGTGATCGCAGCGGTCGCCATGGTCGCGACCAAACTCTGGCTCGCCTCGCGCCAGGTGCGATTCGTCGCCGCGCACCGCGGCGCGGTGCCCGCGCAATTCTCGGCCACGATCCCGCTCTCCGCCCACCAGCGCGCCGCCGACTACACGATCACGCGCACGCGGCTCGGCGTGCTCGAAATCCTGCTCTCCGCCGTAGTGCTGATCGTGCTGACGCTGCTTGGCGGCGTGCAGGCGCTCGATTTCGGCATCTCGGGCTGGCTCGGCCGCAGTTACGTCGGGCAGATGGCGCTCGTTGCGGCGGTGCTCGCCGTCAGCGGCATCGTGGAACTGCCGCTCGACTATTACCGGCAGTTCGTGATCGAAGAGCGCTTCGGCTTTAACCGCATGACGAAGCGCATGTTCTTCGTCGACCGCATCAAGGGTCTCCTGATCGGCGCGCTCTTCGGCATTCCGCTCCTCTTCGTCGTGCTGTGGCTCATGCAGCAGGCGGGCAGCCTCTGGTGGCTGTGGACGTGGGTCGTCTGGGTCGCGTTCCAGATGCTCGTGCTCGTGCTCTATCCGAGCCTCATCGCGCCGCTCTTCAACAAGTTCGAGCCGCTCAAGGACGAAGCGCTGCGCGCGCGCATCGAAGCACTGATGCAGCGCTGCGGCTTCGCCGCCAAGGGTCTCTTCGTGATGGACGGCAGCCGCCGTTCGGCGCACGGCAACGCCTACTTCACGGGCTTCGGCGCGGCCAAGCGCATCGTGTTCTTCGACACGCTGCTCGAACGCCTGTCAGGCAGCGAGATCGAGGCCGTGCTCGCGCACGAACTCGGGCACTTCAAGCGCCGGCACGTCGTCAAGCGCATGGCCGTGACGTTTGCGATCAGCCTCGCGCTGCTCGCGCTGCTCGGGTGGCTGTCGCAGCGCGTGTGGTTCTACGAAGGGCTTGGCGTGCGGCCGTCGCTGCTCGGCGGCAACGAAGGGCTTGCGCTCGTGCTGTTCTTCCTCGCCGTGCCGGTGTTCCTGTTCTTCGTGACGCCGCTCGGCAGCCTCAGCTCGCGCAAACACGAATTCGAAGCCGATGCCTTCGCGGCGACGCAAACCGACGCCCAGAACCTCGTCAGCGCGCTCGTGAAGCTTTACGAGGACAACGCGTCGACGCTGACGCCCGATCCCGTCTACACCGCGTTCTACTACTCGCACCCGCCCGCCTCGCAGCGGATCGACCGGCTGCTCGCGCACGCATGAACCGGCGCGTCTCGAAGGGCAGCGCAGGCGGCGCGAAAGGTACTGCCGGGAACACGCTGCACGGGCTCGTGATCGCCGCGCACGGCCGCCACTATCTCGTGGCGCCCGAGGACGGCGGCGCGCCGCTCCAGTGCTTCCCGCGCGGCAAGAAGAGCGAGGTGGCCGTGGGCGACCGCGTCGAGTACCAGTCGACCTCGGCCGACCAGGGCGTGATCGTCGCGATCGGCGAGCGGCGCAACCTGCTCTATCGCTCCGACCAGTACAAGTCGAAGCTCTTTGCCGCGAACCTCGACCAGTTGCTGATCGTGCTCGCCACCGAGCCGCACTTCAGCGAGGATCTGCTGGGTCGCGCGCTCGTGGCCGCCGAAGCCAACGACCTCAAGCCGCTGATCGTGCTGAACAAGATCGACGTGGAAGCCGCGCTGCCGCTTGCGCGCACGCGGCTCGAACGCTATCGGGCGCTCGGTTACACGGTGCTCGAAGTGTCGGTGAAAGGCCAGCCGGAAGCGGCGCGCGCGACGCTCGCCGAGCATCTGCACGGCCACGCGACGATCCTGCTGGGGCAATCGGGCATGGGCAAGTCGACGCTCGTGAACCTGCTGATCCCCGACGCCGAGGCGGCCACGCGCGAGATTTCGACGGCGCTCAACAGCGGCCGCCACACGACGACGTTCACGCGCCTCTACAAGCTGCCGGATGACGGAGCAGCCAGCGACGGCGCGCTGATCGATTCGCCGGGGTTCCAGGAGTTCGGCCTCTATCACCTGACCGAAGGCCGGCTCGAGCGCGCATTCCCCGAGTTCCGGCCGTTGCTCGCGCACTGCCGCTTCTACAACTGCCATCACCTGCACGAGCCGGGCTGCGCGGTGCTCGAAGCGATCGACGACGGCCGCGTCGCGCCGGAGCGCCAGGCGCTCTACGCGCAGCTCATGCACGAGATCAGCCAGATCGTGCGCTGAACGGGCCAATACCATGCTCAAGCTCGTACGCGCTCCGAACCTGCTGATCGCCCAGCACTGGATGAACATCCTCGAAACGGCGGGCGTGCCGTGCGAGCTGCACAACCGCTACCTGAGCGGCGCGATGGGCGAGATTCCTGCCGAGCAGTGCGCGCCGGAAATCTGGCTCGTCGACGAACGCGACGAAACGCTCGCGCTTCGCCTCATCGACGAAGCGAAGAGCGGGCCGCCCGCCGGCGCGCCTTCCTGGCGTTGCCCGCGCTGCGGCGAAACGCTGGAGGCTCAGTTCACGGTCTGCTGGCAGTGCGGGCGGGAGCGCGACGTGCGCGACGAATGACGGCACAGAATCACGGCACATCATGCAAACGGCCCGCTCGAAGCGGGCCGTTTGCATGTAAGCGTCAGAAAGCGCCGAAGCTCAGAAGCTCAGAACCACAGGGCGATCGTGACCATGAGCAGCAGGATCATCCACAGAATCACGGCGCGCCACACGAGGCCGACAGCCGACTGGAGCGTACGCGGCGTGCAGTCGTCGCCGAACGTGTACGGACCGCCCTCGCCCGGCGTGGCGAGCTCGTCGAGGCTGGACGGCTCGGCAAGCGGCCCCGACAGGCGCGCGCCCAGCGCGCCGCTGCCCGCCGCGAGCAACACGCCTTCGTTGGTGTCGGGCCACTGGTTCGCATGATTGCGCCAGGCGTAGATCGCATCTTCGAAATTGCCGACGATCGCAAAACCGAGCGACGTAAGGCGCGCGGGGACCCAGTCAATCACGAAGAACAATTGCTGCGCGACGTTCGAGAACGGTTCGCTGCGCTCGCCGGTGGGGCGCGACCACTCGCGCGCGAGATATTCGGCGATGCGGTACAGCACGGCGCCAGCCGGGCCGATCGGCACGAGAAACCAGAAAAACACGCCGAAGACGTGCCGGTGCGACGCCACCACCGCGTGGATCAGCGTGTGGCGCACGATCTCGCTCGCGGGCATGTCGACGGTGTCCATGCCGGTCCACTCCTGCAGCACTTCGCGGGCGTGCGGCAGGTCGTCGTTGTTGAGCGCGAGGTGAATGTCGGTGAAATAGTGGCTGAACTGCCGGAAGCCGAGCGTGAGGTACACCACCACCACGTTCCACAGGAACGCCAGCACGAAGCTGATGTGATAGAGCACGTAGTAGACGAGCGCCGTGACGAGCGTCCACGGCAGCACGACGACGAGCCAGGCGATCAGACCGTGCTTCGGCTTGCCGGCGTCGAAGCCGTGCGCCGCCCATTCCGCATTGAGGCGCACGAGACCCATGATGGGGTTGTTCGGCGAAAGCGCCCGCATCTGTTCGATGACGAGAGCGAGCAATACGGAGAAGAAGGTCATGCGACGCGCCGTGCGATTTGTGGTTGTAAAGTTGGTTGCAACGATATCACAGGGCCAGATGTGCCTGAGCGCGGGAGGCAAACCTACAACACTACGGCGCAAAAACGCTGTGGTGTTTGCGCGCACGGCACGGTATCAGGCCAACAGGAAGCGGTAGAAGTTGCGCAGCATGCCCGCCGTCGCACCCCAGATAAAATGCGGCGCGAGTATGCCGCCCGCATCGGCGCCAGAATACGGCATCGCGAAAAAACGGCGCTCGCCGCCCGCCCAGCGCAGCACGCGTACCTGATGATGCGCGGGATCCATGAGGAAGCTGAGCGGCACTTCGAAGATCTCCGCCACTTCGAGCGCGTCGGCGGCGAGACTGAACGGCTCGTGCACGAGGCCGACCACCGGCGTCACGCGAAAGCCCGTGCCGGTCAGGTAGTCGGGCAGCGCGCCGAGCACTTCGACGCGCGCCGGATCGAGATTCACTTCCTCATGCGCCTCGCGCAGCGCGGCGGCAATCGGGGTGGGATCGGCGGGTTCGAGACTGCCGCCCGGAAAGCTCACCTGGCCCGCATGGTTGCTCAGGTGATCGGCGCGCTGCGTGAGCAGCACCGTCACGCCCGACTCTCGCATCGCGAGCGGCATCAGCACCGCAGCGCGGCGCGGATCGCGCACGTCGAACAGCGCGGCTTCCTGCGGCTCGGGATCCCACGGCAGGCTCTGTTCGAAGCGCGCGCGCAAACCCGGTGGCGTGAGCCGCTCGGCGGCCACGAGCGGCAGCCTGGCGCCGGTCGATTCGATCGGCAAGCTTTCAGGTTCAAAAACTGGGCGAATCAACGGTTCTCTCGAAATACACGCACCCGGGGTGCGGATGATCCGCACTTCCCTGCCGCGGGTGGCCCTTGGCGGCCGTTGGCAAGGTGGCGGAGCGAACTGTCCTGCATGGCAAATATTTTGCGTCGAAAACGAAAAAAGCACCCCGGAGGGTGCTTTTTCTTACAGCTTTTACGCTTGCTCGCCCGGAGCGGCTGCGCGGTCTTTCGACACCAGCTTTTCCTTGATGCGAGCCTTCTTGCCCGACAGGTTGCGCAGGTAGTAGAGCTTCGCGCGACGCACGTCGCCGCGACGCTTCACAACGATGCTGGCCAAGAGCGGCGAGTACGTCTGGAACGTACGCTCGACGCCTTCGCCCGACGAGATCTTGCGCACGATGAACGACGAGTTCAGGCCGCGGTTACGCTTCGCGATCACGACGCCTTCGTATGCCTGAACGCGCTTGCGGTTACCTTCAACCACGTTCACGTTGACGATCACCGTATCGCCGGGGGCGAATTCGGGGATGGTCTTCTCGCCCAGCACGCGCTGGATTTCTTCCTGTTCGAGTTTTTCAATCAGGTTCATGGATACACTCCAAAAGCCATCTTGTCGGCGTTCGCACCTGTGCCGGATTCCGGCAGCCACGGCCCCGATAGAGGATGGGTTCACAACTGGCGCCGTTCACGCATGAAGCGGCGCCGCCTGGGCGCCTCGCGGCGCGCCCGTCCGAAGCCTTACGCTTCGCCCGGACCTTTCGCGAGACTAGCAAGCCATGCCTCGTCGGCACGGCTCAGCATCTTGTTCTTTCTGGCCCGCTCGATCAGATCGGGCCGCTTGTTCCACGTATTGCGCAGCGCCTCGCGGCGGCGCCACTGCTCGATTTCCGCATGATGGCCGCCAAGCAGCACATCGGGCACGCGCACGCCGTCGTATTCCTCGGGGCGCGTGTAATGCGGACAGTCGAGCAGACCGTCGACAAAGCTGTCCTGCACCGCCGACTGCGCATCGTTGAGCACACCCGGCAGCTGCCGCACGACGGCATCCATCAGCGCCATCGCGGGCAATTCGCCGCCCGACAGCACGAAGTCGCCGAGACTCACTTCCTCGTCGACGCAACGGTCGACAAGACGCTGGTCGATCGCTTCGTAACGGCCGCACAGCAGCACGAGCCCGGGTTCGGCCGCGAACTCCATCACACGCTCGTGCGTGAGGCGCGCGCCTTGCGGCGACATCAGCAACACGCGCGGCGCGGGCAAGCCCGCCTGCGCCTGCGCGGCTTTCGCCGCGCCGATCGCCTCTTCCAGCGGCTTCGCCAGCATCACCATGCCGGGGCCGCCGCCGTACGGACGATCGTCGATCGTGCGGTAGTTATCGGTCGTGAAATCGCGCGGATTCCACGTGCGCAGACCATAACGCGCCTGCTTTACCGCCCGGCTGGTAATGCCCCAGTCGGTCAGCGCGCGGAACATCTCGGGAAAGAGCGTCACGACATCGAACTGCATCGCCCTCTCCAGTCAGCGAAATGTGTACAAAGCGGTGTACAAAACAACGGCGCGGGCTCAGTTGCGTGATCAGTAATCGGCTTCCCAGTCGACGACAATGCGCTTCGCCGTCAGGTCCACCGTCTTGACATACGCGCCAACAAACGGAATCAGCCGCTCGCCGGTGGCCGGCTTGCCGTCCTTGCCCGTCGACGGATACTCGATGCGCAACACCGAATGCGCACCGTTGTCGATCAGGTCGGCGACCTTGCCGAGTTCGACGCCCGCCTCGTTGGCGACATCGAGACCCATCAGGTCGACCCAGTAATACTCGTCGGCTGCGGGAGCGGGGAATTCGGCGCGGCTCACGTAGATGCGCGAACCGCGCAGCAGCATCGCGGCGTCGCGGTCGGCTACGCCGGCAAGCTGCCCGACGACGCTGTCACCGTGCACTTTCGCGGCAACACGCGCCGTCGACTGCCGCTCGCGGCCCTTGACGAGCCACCAGCGCTTCGCCGAGAGCAACGCGCCGCCGCCCTGCGCGTGCGGCGCGACTTTCACCCAGCCCTTGAGACCGTAAGCATCGACCACGGCGCCCACTTCGAGCGCGTCCGCCGGAAAGCTCGCCTCGGTTTCGGGGCGCAGACCTTCAGCCACGGCTGCCGCAGCTTTGCCGCTCGCGCCTGCCGCGCCTTCGCGCGCAGGCTTGCGCACGAACGCCCCGAAGGACGGTGCAGCGCGGCGCCCGGCCTCATCGGCTGCGCCCTGGCGCGGCTTGTCGACCGCTTTGCCGGCCGCCGTGTCAGGTGATTTATCAGCGGCTGGTGCGTCCGCTTTTGCGTCGTCATGCATCGGCGAACCTCACAACCCACTCACTTGGCAAAGCCTGCGGCGAAATCCGCTGCAAACCCTGCTGTAAAACCAACACGCACGCGCGGCTCATGCTGCGCGTGCGTGCGTAAAACCAGTCGGCAAAAAGACACGAACGCCGCAATTAAGCAGCAACCGTCGCCTTTTGCGATTCCTTCACGAGACGCTCGACGGCCGGCGACAGTTGTGCGCCAACGCCTTGCCAGTACGTCACGCGGTCTTGCGCGATGCGAAGCGTTTCACCCTTGGTCGCGACCGGGTTGTAGAAGCCCACGCGCTCGATGAAACGGCCGTCGCGGCGATTGCGCGAGTCGGTTGCGACGATGTTGTAGAAAGGGCGCTTCTTCGAGCCGCCGCGTGCCAGACGGATGATGACCATACTAGAATCCTTGAAAACCGGGGTTCGGAACCACTGAAACCGGCGATTATATCCCGAAACCGAAGCCATAACAAACACTTAACTGGGAAAACCGAGCGGGAGAGTGCGATGAATGGCAGTCGATCACGGACGGATGGCCGCTGCGTGCGGGCTCTCACGGCGCTGCTGCGGCTCGTTGGGCGCTTTGGGCCAGCTGTGCGGGTTGTTTTGCGAGTTGTTGTGTGCATTATTGCGCAATCGCGGCGCGATGCCGGAACGCCACAGGATGATCGTTCCCCGGTTCGCTCCCCGTCTGCTGACCAGGCCGGTCGGGCCCGCGCAGCCCCGCGCGAGACAGACGACGCCATTCTGACACGCCGCGCGCGCGCCGCTGCGCTTTTCCCCACCCTTGCGGCCCTCCTCGCCCTGACAGCGCCGCTCGTACACGCGGCGCTGCCAATCGAGCGCATCGCGCTGCCGCCGGGCTTTCACATCGAAGTGCTCTCCGACGACGTCCCCGCAGCCCGCGAAATGACGCTTTCGCCCAACGGCATCCTCTATGTCGGCAGCCTGGACAGCCACGTCTACGCCCTCGAACTGCGCGACGGCAAGCTCGTGCGGCGCCATGTGATTGCATCGGGGCTGCCGATGCCGGTCGGCGTGGCGTGGCGCGACGGTTCGCTCTATGTCTCGGCCATTTCGTCGATCCTGCGCTTCGACGCCATCGACTCGCATCTCGAAGATCCGCCGAAACCCGTCGTCGTGACCAACGCCCTGCCTGCGGCGCGCCACCACGGCTGGAAATTCATCGCGTTCGGGCCGGACGGCAAGCTGTACGTGCCGCAAGGCGCGCCGTGCAACGTCTGCCTCCCCGCGAACGATCTGCAGCGTACGCACTACGCGATGATCGGCCGCATAGACCCGGACGGCAGCCACTACGAGACGATTGCGCGCGGCGTACGCAATTCGGTCGGCTTCGCGTGGCATCCGCAGACGCACGAACTGTGGTTCACCGACAACGGCCGCGATCGGATGGGCGACGACATCCCCGACGACAAGCTCAACCGCCTCGCACGCACCGGTCTCGATTTCGGCTTCCCCTACTGCCACGGCGGCAATATCGCCGATCCCGACTTCGGAGCGGGTCATCCGTGCAGCAGCTTCACGCCGCCGGTCGCGAAGCTCGGCGCGCATGTGGCGTCGCTCGGCATGCGCTTCTATACCGGCGCGATGTTCCCGCCCGATTATCGCGACAGCATCTTCATCGCCGAACACGGCTCGTGGAACCGCAGCAAGAAAACCGGTTACCGCGTCGTACGGATCACGGCGAACGCCGACGGCACGAACGCGCGCGAGCACGTGTTCGCACAAGGCTGGCTCAACGCCGACGAAACCGAATGGGGGCGGCCCGCCGACGTACTGCCGCTGCCCGACGGCTCGCTCCTTATCAGCGACGACTACGCGGGCGCGATCTATCGCGTGACCTATACGAAGCCGTAAGCAGACGGCGGCGGCACGCCGGGTACGGTCTCGCCGCAGGTTGCGCGCACGGTCACGGGTGCGACGTACAATCCCCAATTGTCCGCGCCGCCCACGGCGCCAACGACTCCGCCCGCCCATGTCCAACGAAAACAATCCCGCACGCTTTCGCTCCAGGACGCTCACCGCCGCGCTCGCGTGCTTCCTCGGCAGCTTCGGCGCGCACCGCTTCTATCTGTACGGCCCGCGCGACGTCTGGGGCTGGGCGCACGTCATCGGCACGCTGATCGGCATCCCCGGCGTCCTGCTGCTCGCCGCCACCGCGCGCGCCTCGATTCCCGGCTGGGCGCTCGCCGTGATCGGCGCGGTTTCCGTGCTCTCGGCGTTTCTGGCGGCCATCGTCTATGGCTTGCGCCCCGACGAGAAATGGGACGCGCAGTTCAATGCGCAGACCGGCCGCACAAGCCGCTCGGGCTGGACCGTCGTTTTAATCGTGATCTTTTCGCTCCTGATCGGCGCTTTCCTGCTGATGACGGGCCTCGCCCTCTCGTTCCAAACCTATTTCGAATCGCAGGTCGAAGCCGCCAAGGCGATCTCGCAATAACGCACGCCAACCCACGCGGACACCCGCCACCACGCGGACGCACGCGCTAGAACAGATCGAGCTGCGGCTTCTCACGCGCAACCTTCGCGCCGACGAACGCCGACATGTCGAGGATGCCGTGTTGCCGCTCGTTCAGCCCGAGGCGCTTCACGGCCTGGCGAAAGCGCTGCTTGAGCAGATCGGACCAGAGCCCGGTGCCCTTCATGCGTTGCGAGAACGACGCGTCGTAGTCCTTGCCGCCGCGCATGTCGCGCACGCGGTTCATCACGCGCCCGGCGCGCTGCGGAAAATGCGCGGCGAGCCATTGCTGGAACAGCGGCGCGACTTCCCACGGCAGACGCAGCACGATGTAGCTCGCGCTCGTCGCGCCCGCCTCGGCGCAAGCTTCGAGCACCCGTTCCATATCGGGTTCCGTGACAAACGGAATCACCGGCGCGATGCTCACGCCGACCGGAATCCCCGCCTCGGCCAGTGTACGGATCGTGCGCAGACGCCGCGCGGGCGCTGCGGCGCGCGGCTCCAGCGTGCGGGCGATTCCGGCGTCGAGCGTCGTGATCGTGATCGCCGCCATGAATTGCCGCCGCTGCGCCATGGGCACGAGCAGGTCGAGATCGCGCTCGATCAGCGACGACTTGGTGATCGCCGCGAACGGATGCTGCCGTTCGGCCAGCACCTCGATTACGCCGCGCGTGATGCGCAAGTCGCGCTCGACGGGCTGCCAGGCGTCGGTGTTGACGCCGAGTGCGATGGGTTCGGGTTCGTAGGACGGCCTCGATAGCTCGCGCATGAGTAGTTCGCGCGCGTTGATCTTCGCGTAGATGCGGCTTTCGAAATCGAGCCCCGGCGACAGCCCCAGATAGCTGTGCGTGGGCCGCGCAAAGCAGTAGATGCAACCGTGCTCGCAACCGCGATAGGGATTGAGCGATACGTTGAACGGAAGATCCGGCGACTGGTTGCGCGTGAGGATGGTTTTCGCCCGCTCCTCGAAGACTTGCGTGGAGAGCGCGGGCGCACAGTCAAGCGGGTCGTCCGGAGACGGCTGCCAGCCGTCGTCGAACGCCTCGCGCTGATCCACTTCGTAGCGCCCCTGGAGGTTCGTGACCGCGCCGCGCCCCTTCCTCGGCGCGGGCGGCGCGACGGGTTGCCATGCGTCGGGATCGTCGTGGCGATCGTGGTCGGGGATATTCACGGGGAAATTCGAAACGATAAAAAGCGGCCATGTACTGTATAAATATACAGTACATGGCCGCTTTGTCGAGTCCGAAAAAGAGGGGCCTTTCGCGTCCCGAAACCCGGAGCGCCGGAGCGCCGGAGCGCCGTTACTCAGGGACGGCGATCATCAGCGTCTCCTTGATCTCCTCCATCACGACGTAGCTCTTCGACTGCACGGCGCCGGGCAACTGCAACAGGATGTCGCCGAGCAGCTTGCGGTAGTCGGCCATTTCGCCGATGCGCGCCTTGATCAAATAGTCGAAGTCGCCCGAGACCAGATGGCATTCGAGCACCTCGGGGATCTTCTGCACTTCACGGCGGAATTTCTCGAACATGTTGCCGCTTTTATGGTCGAGCGTGATCTCGACGAACACCAGCAGCGCCGCACCCAGCACCGCCGGATTCACGCGCGCGTAGTAGCCGGTGATGACGCCATCGCGCTCCATGCGCTTGACCCGTTCGATGCAGGGCGTAACCGAGAGTCCGACCTGTTCGGCGAGGTCCTTCATGGCCATGCGGCCGTCCTCCTGGAGCAGCTTGAGGATGCGGTGATCGAGCCGGTCGAGCGCACGGACCGGTTGGCGCTGCGTTCTCATGTCTTTTTCCTGAATATCTCAAAAATACAATAACAAAATCTAGACATTCAACAATAACATAGCTGTTATTACTAGCCACACCGTTTAAACCGTATTTTTTCCTGTTTCCCGCATCCAGCGGGCCTCCAGGGCGGTAACTGACCTGCACAGGCGCACAGTCGGCGTGGCATCAACAATCGAATCGGAGCAGCTATGCGAGTTGTCGTCTTGGGCAGTGGTGTGGTCGGCGTGACCAGTGCGTGGTATCTCGCGCGTGCGGGCCACGAGGTCACCGTCATCGACCGCGAAGAGGGCCCCGCACTCGACACCAGCTTCGCCAACGCAGGTCAGATCTCGCCGGGCTATGCCGCGCCGTGGGCCGCGCCGGGCATTCCGCTCAAGGCGGTCAAGTGGATGTTCCAGGAGCATGCTCCGCTCGCCATTCGCCTCGACGGCACGAAGTTCCAGCTTCAGTGGATGTGGCAGATGCTGATGAACTGCTCGGCCGAACGCTATGCGCTCAACAAGGGCCGCATGGTTCGCCTCGCCGAATACAGCCGCGACTGTCTGCAGGCGCTGCGCGCCGATACAGGCATCCAGTACGAAGGCCGCACGGGCGGCACGCTTCAAGTGTTCCGCACGCAGCAGCAATTCGACGGCGCGGCGAAGGACATCGCCGTGCTCAAGGAAGCGAACGTCCCCTACGAGCTGCTCACCGCTGCCGAACTCCAGCGCGCCGAACCGGCGCTCGGCGCGGTGTCGCACAAACTGACGGGCGGCCTGCGCCTGCCCGGCGACGAAACCGGCGACTGCCAGATGTTCACGACGAAGCTCGCCGCGATGGCCGAGGAACTCGGCGTGAAATTCCGCTACAACACGCCGATCGACGGTCTCGCCGTCACGGGCGACCGCATCGCGGGCGTGCAGTGCGGCAGCGAACTCGTGCGCGCAGACGCCTATGTGGTGGCGCTCGGCTCGTACTCGACGAAGATGCTCGCGAACCTCGTGAAGATCCCCGTCTATCCGCTCAAGGGCTACTCGATCACCACGCCGATCGTCAACGCCGACAAAGCGCCGGTGTCGACCGTGCTCGACGAAACCTACAAGATTGCGATCACGCGTTTCGACGACCGCATCCGCGTGGGCGGCATGGCCGAGATCGTGGGCTTCGACAAGACGCTGCGCGAAAAGCGCCGCGCCACGCTCGAAATGTGCGTGAACGACCTGTTCCCGGGCGGCGGCGACACGACCGAAGCCACCTTCTGGACCGGCCTGCGTCCGATGACGCCGGACGGCACGCCGGTGGTGGGCCGCACGCCGCTGTCGAACCTGTTCCTGAACACGGGCCACGGCACGCTCGGCTGGACGATGTCGTGCGGTTCGGGCCAGCTGCTCTCCGATCTCATCTCGGGCAAGCAGCCGGCGATCCGCGCCGACGACCTCTCCGTGCATCGCTACCTCGGCGACACGCAAGGCACGGGCCGCCCCGCTTACGCATAATGTGCTCATAACGTAGCAGCCGCTCCACGGCACACACAAAACCGGCGCACTTCGCAAGAAGCGGCGCCGGTTTTCATTGCGGCGTCTGTCGCGACGCACATCGCAGTCAGAACTGATCCACCGACAGCGCCAGCACGCCTTCGTCGCCCTTCGCGCTGACGATTGCCGTTTCGAGCGCCACGGCCTGCGGCAGCACATGCTCGGCATAGAACTGCGCGGTCGCGATCTTCGCGCCGTGGAACGCGGGATCCTCCGGCTTCAGACGCGCCGATGCGAGCATCGCGCGCGCCATCTGCCAGCCACCCAGCACGATGCCCGCCAGCATCAAGTACGGCACGCTGCCCGCGAACACCGCGTTCGGATCGCGCTTCGCATTCGCGAGCACGTAATCCACCACGGACGCCAGCGCCTGTTGTCCCGCCGCGAGATGCTTTTGCATCGACTTGAACGGCGTGCCGTCCTGCTCGCCGAGCGCGGCGACCGTCAGCGCGACATCGGCCATCAGCGCCTTCGCTGCCGCCCCGCCGTCACGCAGCGTCTTGCGCCCGATGAGGTCGTTGGCCTGAATCGCCGTCGTGCCTTCGTAGATCGGCAGGATGCGCGCGTCGCGATAGAACTGCGCGGCGCCCGTTTCCTCGATGAAACCCATGCCGCCGTGCACCTGCACGCCGAGGCTCGCCACCTCGACCGAGAGTTCGGTGCTCCAGCCCTTCACGATCGGCACGAGGTATTCGTAGCGCGCCTCGTGCTGCGCGCGCGCGGCTGCGTCGGGATGGCTGTGCGCGAGGTCGCTCTGCGCTGCCGCAACGTACGCGAGCGCGCGCGACGCCTCGGTGAGCGCGCGCATCGTCGAGAGCATGCGGCGCACGTCCGGATGATGAATGATCGTGACGGCCTCGATCGACGATCCGTCGACGGGACGGCTCTGCACGCGCTCCTTCGCGTAGGCGACGGCCTTCTGGTACGCGCGATCCGACACGGCGACACCCTGCATGCCCACCGCAAAACGCGCGGCGTTCATCATGATGAACATGTATTCGAGACCGCGATTCTCCTCGCCGATGAGCTGGCCAATCGCGCCGCCGTGATCGCCGTACTGCAGCACGGCCGTGGGACTCGCCTTGATGCCGAGCTTGTGCTCGATCGAGACGCAATGCACGTCGTTGCGCGCGCCAAGCGACCCGTCGTCGTTCACGAGGAACTTCGGCACGATGAAGAGCGAGATGCCCTTGACGCCCGCGGGCGCGTCGGGCGTGCGCGCGAGCACCAGATGGACGATGTTTTCGGCCATGTCATGCTCGCCCCACGTAATGAAGATCTTCGTGCCGAAGAGCCGGTACGTGCCGTCGCCCTGCGGCTCGGCGCGCGTGCGCACCGCCGCGAGATCGGAACCGGCCTGCGGCTCCGTGAGATTCATCGTGCCGGTCCAGTCGCCGGAAATCAGGCGCGGCACATAGCGCTGCTTCTGCTCTTCGGTGCCGGCCGTGAGCAGCGCCTCGATCGCGCCGTCGGTCAGGAGCGGGCACAGTGCAAAAGAGAGATTCGACGCGTTGAGCATCTCGACGCACGGCGTCGCCACCAGCTTCGGCAGCCCCTGGCCTTCGTACGCGTGCGGATGCTTCACGCCCTGCCAGCCGCCCGCGACGAACTGGCGAAACGCCTCGGCGAAGCCCGGCGTCGCGCTCACCTTGCCGTTGTCCCAGCGGCTCGGATTGCGATCGCCTTCGACGTTGAGCGGCGCGAGCACTTCGCCGCACAGCTTCGCCGACTCTTCGAGCACGGCCTGGGCCGTTTCCGGCGTCGCCTCTTCGTAGTCCGGCAGCGCCGCGATTTCGTCGAGGCCCGCCAGGTGCTTCATCACGAACAGCATGTCGCTCGTCGGCGCGTTGTACATGTCGGTCTCCTCTCTCCACTGTTTGTGAACGGCGTAAAAAAAGGGGCGCCGCAGCGCCCCTTCCTGTTGTGCCTGATGCCTTGCGCTCAGTACGCGTTACATCGCGCCTTGCATCCAGCGTCGCACTGGTCCGCGCTGGCGATCAGCCGAGTTCCTTGACCAGCTCCGGCACGAGCGTGAACAGATCGCCCACGAGGCCGTAATCGGCGACGCTGAAAATCGGCGCTTCTTCGTCCTTGTTGATCGCGACGATCACCTTCGAGTCCTTCATACCGGCGAGGTGCTGGATCGCACCCGAGATGCCCACCGCGATGTACAGCTGCGGCGCGACGATCTTGCCGGTCTGGCCGACCTGGTAGTCGTTCGGCACGTAGCCCGCATCCACCGCTGCGCGCGAGGCGCCGAGCGCTGCATTGAGCTTGTCGGCGAGCGGCTCGAGGATCTTCGTGTAGTTCTCGCCGCTGCCCAGACCGCGGCCGCCCGAGACGATGATGGCTGCGCTCGTGAGTTCCGGACGGTCGAGCTTCGTGACTTCACGGCTCACGAACTGCGACAGGCCGCTGTCGGCTGCGGCTTCGAGCTTCTCGACCGCTGCGCTGCCGCCTTCTGCAGCAACGGCGTCGAACGCCGTCATGCGAACCGTGATGACCTTGATGGGATCGGCCGACTGAACCGTCGCGATTGCGTTGCCCGCGTAGATCGGACGCTCGAACGTGTCCGGCGAATCCACTGCGGTGATATCGCTGATCTGCGCGACGTCGAGCTTCGCGGCGATGCGCGGCGCGACGTTCTTGCCCGCAGCCGTTGCAGGCGCGAGGATGTGCGAGTACTGCTTCGCGATGGCGAGCACCGTCGCCTCGACGTTTTCAGCAAGGCCCGCTTCGAGCTGCGGCGCGTCGGCCAGCAGCACCTTCGCGACGCCCGCGATCTTTGCAGCGGCATCCGCTGCGCCCTGAGCATTGTGGCCCGCAACCAGCACGTGCACGTCACCACCGATCTTCGTTGCAGCAGCAACCGTGTTCAGCGTTGCGGCCTTCACGGACGCATTGTCATGTTCGGCAATAACCAGAACCGTCATTTCGTAATCTCCTTGAACCCTTACAGCACCTTGGCTTCGGTCTTCAGCTTCT
>NZ_JAMXLH010000036.1 GCF_024281035.1 Paraburkholderia sp. | reverse complement strand
GATCGAAGCCTGCAAGCAGCTGAAGTATCTGTTGGGCAGCGCCCGGGCCGCATCCGCGGGCCCGGGCGCCGACGCTTGATGCCAGGGCGCACTGATTTACCGCGCCCGATATAAGTCCGCAGTTCGTTTCGCATGCAAGGACGCGCCGGGGACGCGAAGGATAACTCAACAATAATCACGGCCGCGATTTTCGACTCGATAGATTTAGCAGTAGCAAAGCTGAACGCCCCCATAAGGGGTGTAGTGGTAGTTCCAGAGAACCTGAATTTTCAAAGTATTTGGTGGAGACAAACAAATGGCAAGGAAACTGCTCGCGGCGTCCGTCCTCGCGGTGCTCGCATCTACGGCGCATGCTCAAAGCTCGGTAACCCTCTATGGCCTTATCGATGAGGGCTTTGATTTCACCAACAACGTTGGAGGAAACCGGGTATACGAGCTTCAAAGCGGCTACGTTCAAGGCAGCCGGTGGGGACTGAAAGGAACGGAGGATCTCGGCGGCGGCCTGAAAGGCATTTTCGAGCTGCAAAACGGCTTCGACGTCAACACCGGCCATTTGAATGAAGGCGGACTGATGTTCGGCCGCGAGGCGTTTGTTGGATTGTCCAGCGACACCTGGGGTGCGATCACGTTGGGGCGCCAATATGATTCCGTGGTCGACTTCCTGGCGATGACGACAGCCAACGGCACCTGGGGTGGATATCTGTTCTCGCACCCCTATGACAACGACAATACGGACGACAGTTTCCGGGTGAACAACTCCGTGAAATACACCAGTCCCGTATTCGCCGGCGTACAGTTCGGGGGAACCTACGCCTTCTCCAATACGACGAACTTCGCCAATAACCGGCAGTACAGCTTCGGCACATCGTACACAAACGGCGGTCTTCTTCTTGCCGCGTCGTACCTTCAGGCGGATAACCCGTCATCGAACGCCACGGGCGCGATCACGAATGCCGGCGACGAGAATTTTGTCGGCACGCGTCTGCGTATTTTCGGAGCCGGCGTAACCTACACCCTGGCAAATACCACGGTTGGCTTCTCCTTCTCGAACACGGACGTGGCCAACGCAACGGGTTCGACGTATGTCGGTGCGATTACGCCGACTGGCGGCGCAATTTCGAATCTGCGATTCCAGAACTTCGAGGTGAACGGCAAGTATCAGTTCACACCGGCGTTCTATGTGGGGGCTATGTATGTCTACACGCGGACAACGCTTTCGTCGGCGTCCGGGAAGCTGCATCCGAACTATCAGACGGCCGGCTTGATGGCCGATTACAACCTCTCGAACCGCACGGATCTGTACTTCCAGGGGCTGTACCAGCATGTTGGCGGCGACACGACCGGCTCGGTGCTGGACGTCGCATACATTCCGGGTGCGGACGGCGTCTCATCGACCCGCAATCAAGTGGTTCTGCGCGCCGCAATTCGCCACCGTTTCTGATCCGTCGACGAACGCGTTTCTTGTCGATGCAAGGCAACGCCAACTGACCTCGTAGTCGCAAGGCTACGGCCGGGGGCTCTCGACGCCGCTCACAGGCGGCCGGGGCCCCCGGGATTTTCCGCACGCGGCGCGGGCTTCCCCCGTGCTTGCGCTGCATCATCCGCCGCCTCTGCCGATTCAGCTCGTTCATCGGCTCAACGCCAATTACCCTTGTCTCGACAGGCAGACTGGCGACGGCGAGCGGAATCCGGGCGCGTAACTGCGCACGTAATTGCGCACGTAATTGCGCACGAAACTGTGCGAGCAGGCGCGCGCGGTGCGCCTGATGTCCATTCCCGGCATCGGCACCATCACGGCAAACCTGCAGGCGTCGGACTCCGGAAACATCGCTTCTTTTTCCGGTGGAAAACCTGCGATCATACGGAACACGCAGCGAGCGTCGTTCGCGGTCCGGGAGAGAAAACGTCCCATGCCGGCGATATCCGGGCCAATGGCCCGAAGCGCTCCCTTCCACACCCGCTGATGTGGCCGTTGCATCAGCACAACGTCATCAAAAATTGCGCGTGTTCGCACAACGCTTTACCGATCCCGACCGAGTGGATCCGCTCCGCTGAGCACCGTGTGAAGGGCGCTTATCGGACGATGAATCTTTTATGAAAAAAACACGCTGCTAATTAGTGAGTATTGTTTCTATCAGCGAGGTGTACCGCATTCTGCGTCCTTCTATACTCCGTCCGTTCCCGAACTCACTATAACTGTTTCGTGGCACAAACCAGAATTAACGACGGAGAAATTGAATGAAATACGGGTGTTTTGCCATCGCTGCATCGATGCTGTGCGCCAGTGCAGCACACGCGCAAAGTAGCGTCACGCTGTTCGGGTTGATTGATACGAGCATTGCCTATAGCAGCAACGCCACCGTCAATCCCGCAAAGCCATCCGCAGGTGGCGGCACACAGTGGCAGGAATTTTCGGGGACCGTCTATACGTCACGCTGGGGCCTGCGCGGCAATGAAGATCTGGGTGGTGGCCTGAGCGCGGTATTCTGGCTGGAAAACGGCTTCGACGCGACCAAGGGCTCGGCCAAGAACGGCGGCGATCTCTTTGGCCGGCAGGCATGGGTCGGTCTCGCGTCGAATAAGTACGGCACGCTGACGCTGGGCCGCCAGTACGACTTCATGGTCACGTACCTTGCGCCGTTGAGCGCCACGGGTTCCGGTTTTGGCGGCAACGTCGCCGAGCACCCGTACGACAACGACAACCTGAACAACGATATGCGCCTGAACAATTCGGTGAAGTTCAGCAGCGCGTCGTTCGACGGAGTAAAGGTCGGCGCGATGTACGCGTTTTCGAACCAGCCGGGCCAGGTCTCCAACAATAATGCCTACAGCGCGGGCATTAGCTACTCGGTCGGTCCGGTCAACCTCGCGGCGGCATACCTGCAGATCAATCGCGACGCGAACTCGCCGAACGCGACCGGCGCGGTCAGCACCAACGATGGCGATGCGTTGACGACGGGTGGCCTGCAGCGCATGTTCGGCCTGGGCGCGCAGTACATGTTCGGGAGTTCTTCGGTCGGCGTGCTGTGGACGCATACTTCGACGGAAAGTGCGACGAGTCTCTGGCTCGGCGGCAACACCGCCAATGGCGTACTGCCCGGAGCGTCGAACGGTGCGGGTAACTACATCAAGTTCGACAACTTCGAAATCAATGGCCGCTACTTCGTGCGTCCGGACTTCAGTCTCGGTGCGTCCTACACGTACACGATGGCGTCGTTCAGTTCGCCGACCGGCAACGCACATCCGCACTGGAATCAGGTGATGGCGCAAGCCGATTACAATTTCTCGAAGCGTACCGACGTGTACCTGGAAAGCGTCTACCAGCGCGTGGGCGGCGGCAACGGCATTTCCGCGTTTAATGCCGGTATCTATACGATGAACCCGTCCAGGAACAATCAGCAGGTGGTCGTTGCTGTCGGCCTCAAACATCGCTTCTAAGCGATGCGCCGCGTTCAGCGGATCGCGGTACTTCTGATCTAAAAGTGCGACGTTGCGTGCAATCCAGGTGCCGCAACGAGCGGCGGGCGCAACGTTCGCACTTTCTCCATCAAATCGATTCGATGAGCCACGCTGAGCCAGCTTCGGCTCACGATTTCCCTCGCGCCGGGACCGTAAGCCGGTTGCCCTGGCCGTTGCGTGCCCATCTGGTGCGATTGCCTGTACACAGGATCGCCGCACGACACACGCAGTGTTGACCGACCGGTCTATCCTGCTCTGCCTCGCTCACCGGCTGCGCCCGGTAATACGCCCTCGATCTTCCGATACCCACGCGTCGCGCCTGCCGCGAGACCGGCAACGCATGCGCACGGCCGATCATCGTATGCAGCGCCCTCAGTCAGGACACGTTCTTCCGTTGCGATAGCCACGGCTCTCAGACCGGCCTTTCCTTCGCCCAGTCCAGCTGCGCAATCCAGCTGCGTAGTCCCCGAAAAATGGGGCCAACTATAGTTGCGTCTTTAGTGCGGCATCGGCAGCCCGGTCGGGCACCCGGGAATCCGCGGGCTAGTTGGGGTTGGCGCGTAATCGCTTGTCCTTATAGACAAGATCGAAATTTCCGCTTTGACGCGATTCCTGATTTGCCGGATCATTTCACTATTGATGAAAAACAATAAATACAGATCCAGAATTTTCATCCTGAGCTAGTCGCTCGTGATTTCGAGCCTGGCCGCATTTGGAGTGTGAAATGTTGAAATTGCAGCCCACTAAAGGCATCTTCCTGCTTGTTACGTTGCTTGGCTTCGGTGTAAACGCCCTCGCGCAGCAAAGTACCGCCGATCAAGAACCGGCCGTCGCATCCGGCAACACGCAATCCCAGCAGATCGCCGCAACGCCGGTCACCCCTGCCGATCATGCGGTGATTGTTACGGCACCTTCCACAACGGCACCGGCAAACCGCAAAGCGGCAGAGTGCGTTGGACCTGTAAGTTTTTGCAACATCTATTTCGGCAGTTGACGCATTTTCGAACAGCGTCAGTCCAGATTCACCAGGACTGATTACGAAGTGCGAAACCGCAGCGCCGTCCCCAGTTGATTCGCTTCGCTCCTGTCGAGAGCAGGAAGATAGCCTGACGCCGTATTTATCGGCAAGCGTTTTCTTCCTGTCTTCAGGATAACTTGCAAGTCTGGTCAACTATGTGAGCGGGTTATCGTGATATGTGTACTCGAAACGAGTACCCGCATATCAAACATATTTGAGCACCATTGTGAATCATCTTATCGCAGCAATGCGAACCTTTCTGAAGATCGTCGATGTGCAAGGGTTTGGCCGCGCAGCCGAGCAATTGCATCTCTCCCCTGCACGCGTAACACGGCATATCAGCGAACTGGAGTCACACCTCGGTGTGCGGCTTCTGCAGCGATCGACCCGCAAGATTGCGCTGACCGATGTGGGCTCGCGCTATGCGGAAGGATGCCGTTCGCTGCTATCCGAGCTTGAAAAAATCGAATCGCTGGCGAAGGAAGAATCGACGCAAATTTCGGGCGACCTGCATGTCGTCGTGCTTGCGAGCTTGATGTCGCCCGAGCTTGCCATGCTGTTCGCCGATTTCCGCGAGCGTCATACCGATGTGTCGCTGCACATCACGCTAACCGAATCCGACGTCGATCTGCTCGGCGGAGGATTTGACGTCGGCATTGTGGCCGAAAGAATGATTAGTTCGCTTTCTCTGGTCTCGCGCACGCTCGTACACGCGCCACTTGTCGCCGTTGCATCGCCTGCTTACATGATGAATGTCTCGTCGCCGCGGCGGCCGGCAGACCTCGGCGAGCATCGCGTTATCACGCACGTGGCTCACGGGAAAACCTTTCGCTGGCTAGACGGGAAAGGCCGGAACCACAGCGTGCACCTCGATGCCTGTTTCGCCGTCAACAGTGCGCAGCTGCAGCGGCAGATCGCACTGGCTGGCGCAGGTATAGCACTATTGCCGGAATTCATGATCGCGAATGACGTGAAGATGGGAACGCTAGTCCGGGTGCTGGACAGTTTCCGCATCGAGAACAACGACGTCACGATCAAGGTTGCCTACCAGGGACGTGAATTTCTGCCAGGCAAGGTACGTGCATTTGTTGATCAGGTAGTTTCACATTTTGATCAACTTTCAATCAGCTCTCCACCACAACACGCATTTCACCTCAAGGGAACGCACACGCACGCGCCCGCACACGAGCTGAAAATGCTTCCGGCCTGAGGCGCAATCCGGCAATCGCGTATTGATTGTCAGTGGCTATCATCGGCCGCGGGAAAGAAGGCGGACCTGCGCCGACGAGCAGTGCAATAGCGTGTATGGGAGATGCACCCCGCAAGCGATGCACTCGCTCCGGCCAACGGGCTGATTTCTTCACTAGTATTTTTTCTTGTCGCCGCCACGCGGCCCTACGCGCAATGCCATCTCGTTCACAGAGAAGCGCGTACGGCGGCGTGCGCGTTCAGGCGAACCAACGACTCATCGAACGAGAAGTGCTGCGAGAGACACGCACCATAGCGTGACGCGCTCTGCGCGACGGCACGTCTGATAAGCTGCTGCGAGATTCGTTCTTGTGGATCTTCATCATGCGACGTGCATCGCTTGCAATCCGGGCACTTTTTGCGTTGTGCTTACTCGGCGCAACGTTCAATCATCTCAGAACGATCGCGCAACACGGGTTGCTTTGGGATTACGGCTACGGAACGGCAATTTCGCCACTCAGTAAGGTCTACTGGGATACCTTGGCGGTCCTCGATCCGTTGGCTGCCGTGCTTTTATTTCTCAAACCACGAGCGGGTGTGTGGCTTACGGTGTTCATAATCGTGAGCGACGTTCTGCACAATAGCTGGTACGTTGCCGCGCACGATCAATGGTCCGCTTCGTTCTATCTGGCGCAAGTGCGATTTCTTGTTGTGGTGCTTTGTCTCGCGCCTGTTGCCGCGCGCGGCGTGTCGCCGCGGAGCCAGGCGACGCCACGAACTGCGGACTTATATCGGGCGCGGTAAATCAGTGCGCCCTGGCATCAAGCGTCGGCGCCCGGGCCCGCGGATGCGGCCCGGGCGCTGCCCAACAGATACTTCAGCTGCTTGCAGGCTTCGATC
>NZ_JAMXLH010000035.1 GCF_024281035.1 Paraburkholderia sp. | reverse complement strand
GCGCGCTGGTGGGCACGCGCAGCGTGACGGAGTTCAACTACCGCATCGACGACGCCGAGCGCGCGCACATCTTCGTGGGCGTGCAGATCCGCAACCGGGGCGAGTCGGCGCAGATCGCGCAGGCGTTTGTGGAGCACGGCTTTGCGAGCGTGGACCTCACGGCCGACGAACTGTCGAAGCAGCACATCCGCTACATGGTGGGCGGGCGCTCGCCGCTGGCGCACGACGAGCGGCTGTTCCGCTTCGAATTTCCGGAGCGGCCGGGCGCGCTGATGCGCTTCCTGTCGTCGATGGCGCCGGAGTGGAACATCAGCCTGTTCCACTACCGCAACCAGGGCGCGGACTACAGCTCGATCCTCGTGGGCATTCAGGTGCCGGGCGCCGACGATGCAGAATTCCGGCGCTTTCTCGCGACGCTCGGCTATCCGCACTGGGAAGAGACGCAGAATCCGGCTTACCGGTTGTTTCTCGCGTAATCGTCCTAATCATCGTAATCCGTGCAAGGGGCCGCCAACGTGGGCGTTTCGCTCTCCGACAAACTCGTCGTCGCCATCTCGTCGCGCGCCCTCTTCGATTTCGAGGAGGAAAACCGCGTCTTCGAGGCCGGCGACCTCGCGGCCTACGAGGCGTTACAGCGCGCGCGGCTGAACGTGCCCGCGCAGCCCGGCGTCGCGTTCGCGCCGATCCGCAAGCTGCTTGCGCTCAACGACGGCGCGCATCGCGTCGAAGTGGTGATCCTCTCGCGCAGCGATCCGATCAGCGGTTTGCGGGCGTTCAGTTCGTGCCGCGAGCACGCACTCGAAATCCAGCGTGGCGTGTTCACGCGCGGACGCGCGCCCTGGGCGTACCTGAAGCCGCTCAATGCGTCGCTATTTCTTTCGGCCAACCAGGATGACGTGCGCGATGCGCTCGCCGCCGGGTTTCCTGCCGCACGCGTGTTTCCGCGCGTCGATACGGATTCCGCGGATTCGGCGACAATGGCGCGTGGCGACGCGAACGAAATTCGCATTGCATTCGACGGCGATGCCGTGCTTTTTTCCGACGAAGCCGAGCAGATCTTCCAGCGCGAGGGCCTGGGCGCCTTCGTGAGCCACGAGCGCGACAACCGCGAACTGCCGCTTGCGCAAGGCCCGCTCAAGCCGCTGCTCGAAGCGCTCCACCGCCTGCAAAAGCTGGCGGGCGCGAATAGTACCAATGGTGCGAATGGGGCGAATGGTGCGAATACGCAGATGCGCATCCGCACGGCACTCGTCACCGCGCGCTCGGCGCCGGCGCACGAGCGCGCCATCCGCACGTTGATGGCATGGAACATCGAAATCGACGAGGCGATGTTCCTCGGCGGACTCGACAAAGGCCCGTTCCTGCGCGAGTTCGAACCCGATTTTTTCTTCGACGACCAGATCCGCCACTGCGAATCGGCCAGCTCGGTCACGGCGACCGGGCACGTGGCGAGCGGCGTGGCCAATAAGGCAACGCCGATGGCAAACCCGGCAGCAACGCCGGTGATAACCCCGGCAGCAACCCCTGCAGCAACCGTAACCAGCGCATCATGACTCCAGACCAATCTCCGCTCGGCAAGCCCGCCGCCTACACCGAACAGTACGACGCCTCACTGCTGTTCCCGATTCCGCGCGCGCTCGCACGCGAAGCGATCGGCATCGGTGAGCAACTGCCCTTCTTCGGCACCGATATCTGGAACGCCTACGAGCTTTCGTGGCTGAACGCGCGCGGCAAGCCGCAGATCGCAATCGCGACGTTCTTCATCCCCGCCGATTCGCCGAATATCGTCGAGTCGAAGTCGTTCAAGCTCTATCTGGGCTCGTTCGCGCAGACGAAGCTCGATTCCGCCGAGGCCGTGCGCGATCTACTCAAGCGCGATGTTTCGGCGGCCTGCGGCGCAACGGCGTCGGTGCGGCTCGACCAGCCGGGCGGTTTTCACAAGATTCAGTTCGAGGAATTCGAAGGTCTCTCGCTCGACCGTCTCGATCTCGAAGCCGAGGTCTATCAGCCGGAGCCGTCGCTGCTCACCGCCGCGTTCAACGAAGCGCCGGTCGAAGAGACGCTGATCTCGAATCTGTTGAAGTCGAACTGCCCCGTGACGGGCCAGCCCGACTGGGGCAGCGTCCAGATCCATTACGTCGGGCCGCAGATCGACCAGGCCGGGCTCCTGCGCTACATCATTTCGTACCGCAATCACACGGGCTTTCACGAGCAATGCGTCGAGCGCATGTTCGTGGACATCCTGCGCACCTGCAAACCGGACCGGCTCGCGATCTACGCGCGCTACACGCGCCGCGGCGGGCTCGACATCAATCCGTTCCGCACCAACTTCAACATGCCGATGCCGGACAATGCGCGGCTCGCTCGGCAATAACGCCAAGTCGTAACGCCAAATGAAAGAAAGCGCCCTTCCGGGCGCTTTCTTTCATGCAATCAGTGCGGCAGCTCGGCGGCGCCCATGCGCCGCGCAATCACCGCGGCGCGTTGCGCGAGCCAGGCCGAGTTGCGATGCGCGTCGAAGTACCTCGGGCGCGGCAGCATCACGGCAAGCCGCGCCGACTGCCAGGGCGTGAGCTTCGCGGCCGACGTGCGGAAGTAGTAATGCGCCGCCGCCTGCGCGCCATACACGCCGTTGCCCCACTCGACCGAATTCAGATAGATCTCGAAGATGCGCTCCTTGTCGAGCAGCGTTTCGAGCATCCACGTGATGATGAATTCCTGGCCCTTGCGGATATAGCTTTTCTCGCGCGACAGGAACAGGTTGCGCGCGAGTTGCTGCGTGATCGTCGAACCGCCGCGGACGATGTGTCCGCGCCGCTTGTTCTTTTCCCACGCCTCCAGGATCGCGTCGGTTTCGTAGCCGCTGTTGTTGACGAAGTTGGCGTCTTCGGACGCGATGATCGCGCGCTTGAGGCTGCGCGAAATCTCGCTGTAGGGCACCCACCGATGCTGGATCGAGAGATCGGGACGATCGGCGCCAAGGCGCGCCGCATCGGTGCGCATGAACGCCGTCGATTGAGGATCGATGAAATTCCAGGCCGCGATCTGCGCGAAGTAGAACGCCTGCAGCGCAATCCACGCGATGACGAACACGGCCACTGCGTACGCCGTCCAGCGCAGCATGCCCGGTCGTTTCGCGGCTTCGCGTTTCGGCATCGCGGTCCCGTTGCGCGTACGGCGCGCGTGCGGTGGCGTTAAGCCTGCGCCGCGAGCTGCGCGCGCAACGCGGCCAGCACCGGCGCGCTGTCGGGACGCACGCCGCGCCAGATGTAGAACGATTCGGCGGCCTGCTCCACCAGCATGCCGAGTCCGTCCGCCGCGCGCGCGCCGAGCGCCTGCGCGTGGCGCATGAACACGGTCGGCTGCGCGCCGTACATCATGTCGTAGGCGAGCGACCCTGCGCCGAACGCACGCTCGTCGCATTCCGGCAGCGCGGCGTCGAGACTGCTCGCCGTCGCATTGACGATCACATCGTAGGGCGCCGGATCGAGCGCACGCGGACCGCCGCCGTTGATGAGGCAACCGGCCTCGGCCGCCGCCGCGCCGAACTGGGCGATCAGTTCGTGCGCCTTCGCAGCCGTGCGATTGACGATGGTGATCTCGCGCGGGGCGCGTTCGAGCATCGGCAGCACGACGCCGCGCGCCGCGCCGCCCGCGCCGAGCAGCAGCACGCGCGCGCCCTTGAAGGCCACGCCGAGATTCGCTTCGATGTCACGCACGAGGCCGAAGCCGTCGGTGTTGTCGCCGAAGATGCCGTCGGCGTCGAAGCGCAGCGTGTTGACCGCGCCCGCCGCCGCCGCGCGCGCCGAGAGCCGGTGCGCGAGCGCGTGCGCTTCGAGCTTGAACGGGACGGTCACGTTCAGCCCGCGGCCGCCCGCGGCCTTGAATGCATTGACTTCTGCGACGAAACCGTCGAGCGGCGCGAGCAGGCGTCCGTATTCGATGTGCTCGCCGGTTTGTGCGGCGAACTGCGCGTGGATGGCGGGCGACTTGCTGTGCGCGATCGGATTGCCGATCACGGCGTAGCGGTCAACCCCTGCGTCCGCCTGTGCGCCGCCGGTGCTCATTCGCGGGTCTCCGCTGCGTGTTGGACGTGTTGGGCCTGTTGTCCGTTCGCCTCGACCGGGGCCTCGGCTTCGGCAGCGGCGTCGGTGGCAACTTCGTCGGCGCCTTCCGGCACATCCGACTCGGCCAGCGCTTCGGCTTCGCTTTGCGCCGAGGCATCGGCGGCTTCGATCAGTTCTTCTTCCTCGCCCTCTTCCTCTTGCGCTTCGGTGCCGCTCGTCACGACCGGCGCATCGAGCACGCGCAGCATGCGCACCGACGCCTCGATGGTCAGCTCGTCGATCGACATCACTTCGAGCAGCACGCGCGTGCCGCGCGCATGCACGCCGAGCGCGGGCACGTGCATGATCAACGGCACTTCCTCGAAGCGCACGAGGTCGTCCTTCACCACGGTCGCGGCGAATTCGCGACGGTCTTCCTGCTGGAGCCAGCGCAGGCACCAGAAGTACTCCATGCGGCGCTGATAATCGGCATAGGCCGTATACGTCTCGTCGAAGCCCTGCACGACCGCGAAAAGATCGGCGTCCTTGGGCTTGAACGGTGCAGCGAGCTTCGCGGCGACGCCGTGCTCGACGCACGCGAGCAGCTGCCACTGGTTCACGAGGTCGACGTAGCGGCGCAGCGGCGACGTGCTCCACGCGTACTGCGCGACGCCGAGCCCTTCGTGCGGCGCCGCGCTCGTCTGCATGCGCGTACGCTTCGGGCCGCTCGGAGCGCCGAACGCGCGCTGCGAGCGATAGATGCCCGGCACGCCGTGATCGTGCAGGAACGCGCCCCACGTCGAATTCGCGAGGATCGCGAGTTCGGCGACGATCAGATCGAGCGGCGAACCGCGGCGGCGCGGCGTGATCGTGACGTGCTCGCCGTCCACGTAGAAGTTGAAGTCGGTATTGCGCTGCACTTCGCGGCGCAGGCCGTAGCCCGCGCGCGCCTGCTGGCGCTTTTCGAAGAGCGCCTGGGCGAACGGCCACAGCACGGCGATGTCGTCCTTGTGCGGATACTCGCCGCTGCCGGCCGCCAGCGTCTCTTCGGTGACGAGTTCGTCGAGCGTGTTGTGGCGCAGGTTGTTCTTCACGAACACGCGCTCGGCGCGCGTCTCGGTCGCGACGATGTCCTGCGTCTCGCGATTCACGATGCAGTAAAGCGACAGCGCCGGACGCACGCCGCCTTCCTTGAGCGTGAACGCATCGACGAAATCGTCGGGCAGCATCGTGATCTTGTCGCCGGGCATGTAGACGGTCGACAGGCGCGTGCGCGCGATCGTGTCCGCCATGTCGCCGCGCTGGATGCCGAGCGCCGGTGCCGCGATGTGAACGCCGATGCGCACGCGGCCATCGGCGAGATGCTCGATCGAGAACGCGTCGTCGATTTCGGTCGTCGTCACGTCGTCGATGGAGAACGCCTCGACCTGCGCTTCAGGCAGATCCTCGGGCAGCGCGCCCACGGCGACCGCCGGGAAGCCCGTGCCGTGCGGGAAGAATTCCGCGAGGAAGCGCGCTTCGTGCAGCGCGCGCGGCGACGCGATGCCGCCGCATTCGAGCATCAGGCGCGGCATCGAAATCCCGCGCGCGGCAGCGGCCGCTTCGAGCGCCTTGTACTCGATGGTGTTCTTGTCCGGCTTCGTGAGCAGGCCGAGCGCCTTGCCCTTGAGTGCCTCGGGCAGCTTGCCCGCCTTCAGTTCCTCTTCATAGCCCGCCTGCACGAGCGCCTGCTGACGCTTGCGCTCCAGCGAAGCGAGCGCCATCTTCAACTGCTCTTCGGGCGCGCGCTGGTACTGGCCGCGGCCCTTGCGGCGAAAGTAGACGGGCGAGCCGTGCAGGCACAGCACGAGCGCGGCACGCTCGACCGCGCTCTGGTGTTCGCCGAAGTATTCGGCGGCGAGCGCCGTGAAGGCGAACTCGTCCGCGGGCGCGCATTCCCACAGAAAGTCGAGGTCGATCTCCTGCGCGGCGGCGTCCGCCTGCTCCATCAACTCGCCGGCGGCGGGCTTTTCGAATTCGATCAGCACGTCCTTCGCGCGTACCTTCGCACGGCGTCCGCCCGGCAATTCGACCTGAAACGCATCGCCCTGGCGCGACAGCACGCTGCCTGCCTTGAAACTGCCCGATTCCTCAAAGAAAACGTTCACTCAATACTCTCGTTCAGACTTGCATGGACCGCCCACGCCGTACGTCGTACGCCGCAGCGGTGCCGTATACATATAGGCGTTCGCACGCGGCGCGAAGCCTTCACATGGGATGCGTCAGGGCGCGTCGCACCAGGCGATCACGTCGTCGACATAGTCGGCGAATTCGCTGATGCCGTGGTCGCTGCCCTCGATCAGCTTCGTGTGCACGCCCGGATAGTGGGCGAGCATTTCACGATAGTCGAGTACCTCATCGCCGGTGGCGGCGATCAGATAGTAGCGCGCGGGCTGCGTCACCGACGCGATGGCCAGCGCGCGCAATTCGTCCAGATGGCGCGGCTCGACGACGATACTGCCGCCGCCGTGCCAGAGCGGCTGCTCGCCGAGATACTTCGACAGATCGCGGTCGGGCACCACTGCAGGGTTCAGGAGCGCGGCGCGCCAGCCGTGCTGCTCGGCGAGCCAGGTCGCGAAATAGCCGCCGAGCGAGCTGCCGATCAGCGTCACACGCTCGCCCGGCTTCAGGCGTTCGCGGATTTCGCGCCCGGCGAGCGCGACGGCCTCGGCGGGCGACACCGGCAGCATCGGGCAGAACCATTCGTCGGCGCGGCCCAGTGCGGCGAGGCGCGCCGCGAGAAGCTTCGCCTTGAACGATTCCGGCGACGAGCGAAAGCCATGCAGATAGACGATCACGCGGCGCTCCGTGCCGAAAGCGCATCGAGCAGCTTCTGATGCACGCCGCCGAAGCCGCCGTTGCTCATGACGAGCACCTGGTCGCCCGGGCGCGCAGCGGCAACCACTGCCTTCACGAGCGCGTCGAGATCGTGGAATGCCTGCGCCTTGCCGCCGAGCGGTGCGAGCGCACCGGCGAGATCCCAGCCGAGCGCATCCTTGCCCGCCGGTGCACCGTAACCGAATACGAGGTCGGCGTCGGCGAGGCTTGCGGGCAATTGCGCCTTCATCACGCCGAGCTTCATCGTGTTCGAGCGCGGTTCGAGCACGGCGAGAATGCGCGTGTTGTCGCGTCCCACGCGGGTTCGCAACCCGGCGAGGGTCGTCTCGATTGCGGTCGGATGGTGCGCGAAATCGTCGTAGATCGTCACGCCGTCCACGCTGCCGCGCACTTCCATGCGGCGCTTCACGTTGCGGAACGTCGCGAGCGACTGCGCCGCCTGCGCGGGCGGCACGCCGACGCTGCGCGCGGCGGCAATCGCCGCCAGCGCGTTCAGGCGGTTGTGGTCGCCCTGAATCTGCCAGTCGACCACGCCCGCGCGCTCGCTGTGGTGATAGACGGCGAAGCGTTCGTCGACGGGAACGCCGTCTTCGGCGGGCAGCGCCTGCCAGCCGCCATCGACGCCGAAACGCTCCACCTCGCTCCACACGCCGCGCGTGAGCACGCGCTCGAGTGCATCCGAGCGGCCGTTCGTGACGATGCGGCCGATGCCGGGAATCGTGCGCACGAGGTGATGAAACTGCGTCTCGATCGCGGCGAGATCGGGAAAAATGTCGGCGTGATCGTATTCGAGGTTGTTCAGCACGGCCGTGCGCGGGCGGTAATGGACGAATTTCGAGCGCTTGTCGAAAAACGCGGTGTCGTATTCGTCGGCTTCGATCACGAAGAAGCTCGAATCGGTGAGCCGCGCCGAGACGCCGAAGTTCAGCGGCACCCCGCCGATCAGGAAGCCGGGATTCAGGCCCGCGTCTTCGAGCAGCCATGCGAGCATCGATGTCGTCGTGGTCTTGCCGTGCGTGCCCGCGACCGCGAGCACCCACTTGTCGCGCAGCACGTGGTCGCCGAGCCACTGCGGCCCCGACGTGTACGGCAGCCCGCGGTTGAGGATCTCCTCCATGAGCGGATTGCCGCGCGACACGACGTTGCCGATCACGTAGAGATCGGGGTTCAGATCGGTCTGGCTGGCGTCGTAGCCCTCGATGAGGCGAATGCCCTGCGCTTCGAGCTGGGTGCTCATCGGCGGATAAACCCCCGCATCGCAGCCGGTCACGGTGTGGCCTGCGCTGCGCGCGAGCACCGCGAGACCGCCCATGAACGTGCCGCAGATGCCGAGGATATGGATGTGCATAAGCCTGTCGCGCCGCGCGGGCGTCGGGAAACGGGTTATCTGGATGGGGAACGCGAAGACGGCGGCGCGGTTCGCCCCGCACCGCCACAACGAAGGACGCTATTGTACCCGAGCGCGCGAGGCGCACTGCGCCGCTTTCCCTGACAGCGCAAGGTCCACACAGCATTCTCTAGTATGATGGATGGATGGTTCGCAGATCACATTTCGATCCGCAACGCGTGCGCGAGGAAATCGCCATCGCGGCAGCACGGATGATCGCCGAGGACGGGCTCGACTACGCAAGCGCCAAACGCAAGGCGGCGCGGCAGGTCGCCGGGGATGCGCGCATCGAAAGCGCCTGGCTGCCCGACAACGATCAGATCGAAGAAGAGATCCGCGAATATCAGGCTCTCTTTCAGGGCGAAAGCCAGCCGTTGGTGCTGCGGCGCCTGCGCGAAGTCGCGCTCGACTGGATGCGCCGGCTCGGCGCGTTCAACCCGTTCGTCACGGGCGCCGTGCTCAACGGTACGGCGGGCGCGCATTCCGACATCCATCTGCAGATCTTCTGCGACAACCCGAAAGACGTCGCCATCTGGCTCCTTAACGCGAATGTGCAATACGACGTGTCCGAGACGCGCCATTTTGCCGCCCGCGGCTACGTGGAGACGCTGAGCTTTATGTACCGGGCATCGCGCGATGAGGAACCTGTGGGCATCCATGTTGCTCTCTATGACACCGACGACCTGCGCGGCGCCGTGCGTGCCGACCTGCGAGGCCGTCTGCCGCGCGCGAACGCCCAGGCGCTCCAGGCGCTGATCGACGAGAGCGGCGCGACAACCCCGGCCCAATGATCTCGTCAGCCTTATTGATAACCTTTAACAGCACGATCTACGGATTTCAGGCGCACCGATGAACTCAAAGCGGATTCTGGTCACACTCGCGGTCGTTGCGGTCGCTGTCGGCGGCGGCATTGCGGCCGGTTACTGGACACGCGGCGGCAATTCGGACGCAAGCGCGGGCGCAGGCGCGGCCGCGGCCAACGCGGCGGCGACGGTGAACCCGCAGGAGGCGCTCGGCAAGCTCTGGAGTGCAGCGGTCACCACGCCCGACGGCCAGCCCCAGTCGCTCGCGGCCTACAAGGGCCGGCCGATCGTCGTGAACTTCTGGGCCTCGTGGTGCGGACCGTGCGTCGCGGAGATGCCGGAGCTGTCCGCCCTGCAGCGCGAATACGCGAAGAAGGGCATCCAGTTCGTCGGCCTCGGCGTCGATTCCAGCACCAACGTCAAAGCTTTCCTTCAAAAAGTGCAGGTCGACTACCCCGTCTACGTGGCCGGATTCGGCGGCGCCGATGTCGCACGCGCGTTCGGCAACTCGGTCGGCGGCTTGCCCTACACGGTCGTAATCGATGCGAACGGCACCGTACGCGCGACAAAATTAGGCCAAATCAAACCAGACGAACTTCGTCACACGCTCGACGCACTTTGACGCGGCAGAACAATTGACCGGGCCTTAGGCGCCGTACGGCACTTTTTGCTGCGTCTTTTATGCGTTTTGGCGGGAGATCAGGGCCGCTGTCGGACGTCAGCCGATCCCGGGGCCATATCAGTCGCTCGGAAAACTAGACAAATTTCTCTAATCAGCGCTAAAGTTCGCGCAATTCCACAGAAAAAGAAGCGACCATGACGAGACTGCTGGTTCTGCACGGCCCCAACCTCAACCTTCTCGGCACCCGGGAACCTGAGGTGTACGGGCGCGTGACGCTCCCGCAGATCGATCAGGCACTCGCCAAACACGCCGCGGATGCGGGCGTCGAGCTCGCGACTTTCCAGAGCAATCACGAAGGGGCGCTCGTCGACCGGATTCAGGCCGCACGCGCCGAACAGATCGATTTCATCCTGATCAACCCGGCTGCGTACACGCACACGAGCGTGGCGATCCGGGACGCGCTGGCTGGCGTCGGCATTCCGTTCGTCGAGATTCACCTGTCGAATGTGCATCGCCGCGAAGCCTTCCGGCATCACTCGTATTTCTCCGACCTGGCCGAAGGCGTTATCTGCGGCCTCGGCTGGAAGGGTTATCTGTACGCGCTCGAATTCGCGCTTGACCGGCTTGCCGCCGCCAAGGGCGCCTGATTCGCGGGTCGGATAACCGACGCACTCTGACAGACAACACTAATCCCGTGCCGGCGCGCGCGTCCGGCACTCACGTATTCAAAGGGGCTGCACCATGGATCTACGTAAGCTGAAGACTCTGATCGACCTCGTCTCCGAATCGGGCATCTCGGAACTCGAAGTCACCGAGGGCGAAGGCAAGGTGCGTATCGTCAAAAATGCGCCGCCGGTGTACGTCCAGCCGGCAGCCCAGTACGCGGCGCCGGCCCCCGGGCAGTTCGCGGCGCCGCTCGCCGCGCCGGGCCAGGCCGCTGAAGGCGCAGCCGCTCCCGCCGCGCCGGCTGCACCGCAGGGCCACGTCGTGACCTCGCCGATGGTCGGCACGTTCTACCGCGCACCGTCGCCGGGCGCCGATCCGTTCGTCCAGGTCGGCGACACGGTCAAGGAAGGTCAGACGCTGTGCATCATCGAAGCGATGAAGCTGCTCAACGAAATCGAATCGGACATGGCCGGCGTGATCAAGGAAGTCCTCGTCGAGAACGGCCAGGCTGTCGAATACGGCCAGCCGCTCTTCGTGGTCGCTTAAAGCCATGCGCCAGGCGCGAGCGGCGTTGCCGCGCGCGCAGCGCATGAGTTGCCTGTGCCACCTGCGCCGCGTATGAGGCGCTCGCTTCGCGAGGCACGCGCGGCCGATCCTCTGAGGCGGCCCGCCAGAACCCCTTGCGGCGCCCATTGAAGAGTCGAATACCCACCATGTTTGAAAAAATCCTCATTGCCAATCGTGGCGAAATCGCGCTCCGCATCCAGCGCGCGTGCCGCGAACTCGGCGTCAAGACGGTCGTCGTCTATTCGGAAGCCGACAAGGAAGCCAAGTACGTCAGGCTCGCCGACGAGGCCGTCTGCATCGGCCCGGCGCCGTCGAACCTCAGCTACCTCAACATGCCGGCGCTCATCAGCGCGGCGGAAGTCACCGACGCCGAAGCGATCCACCCCGGCTACGGCTTCCTCTCCGAGAACGCGGACTTCGCCGAGCGCGTCGAGCAATCGGGCTTCACGTTCATCGGCCCGCGCCCGGAAACGATCCGCATGATGGGCGACAAGGTCACCGCGAAGCAGACGATGATCAAGACCGGCGTGCCGTGCGTGCCGGGCTCGGAAGGCGCGTTGCCCGACGATCCGAAGGAGATCGTCAAGATTGCGCGCGCAGTCGGCTATCCGGTCATCATCAAGGCCGCGGGCGGCGGCGGCGGACGCGGCATGCGCGTCGTGCACACGGAAGCGGCGCTCGTGAACGCGGTCAACATGACGCGCGAGGAAGCGGGCCGTGCGTTCGGCAATCCGCAGGTCTACATGGAGAAGTACCTCGAAAATCCGCGCCACATCGAAATCCAGGTGCTCTCGGATTCGTTTCGCAACGCCGTGTGGCTCGGCGAGCGCGACTGCTCGATGCAGCGCCGCCACCAGAAGGTGATCGAGGAAGCTCCGGCGCCCGGCATCGCGCGCCGCCTGCTCGACCGCATCGGCGACCGCTGCGCCGACGCCTGCAAGAAGATGGGCTACCTCGGCGCGGGCACGTTCGAATTCCTGTACGAGAACGGCGAGTTCTACTTCATCGAGATGAACACGCGCGTGCAGGTCGAGCACCCGGTCACCGAGCTGATCACCGGCATCGACATCGTGCAGGAACAGATCCGCATCGCCGCGGGCGAGAAGCTCTCGTTCCGCCAGCGCGACATCCAGCTGAAGGGTCACGCCATCGAGTGCCGCATCAACGCCGAAGATCCGTTCAAGTTCACGCCGTCGCCGGGACGTCTCACGTCGTGGCACATGCCGGGCGGCCCCGGCGTGCGCGTCGATTCGCATGCCTACAACGGCTATTTCGTGCCGCCGAACTATGATTCGATGATCGGCAAGCTGATTACCTACGGCGCGACGCGCGAGCAGGCGATCCAGCGTATGCGTATCGCGCTGTCTGAAATGGTGGTCGAAGGCATCCAGACCAACATCCCGCTGCACCGCGAGCTGATGCTCGACGCGAAGTTCGTCGAGGGCGGCACGAGCATCCACTACCTCGAAAACCGTCTGGCCGCGCGCCAGCAGGTTCAGAAGGAAGAAGCGTAATTCATGAGCTATCGCGAACTGATCGTCGAGCTGGATCGCAAGCGCGCCGAAGCACTCTCCGACGCGCTGATCGAACTCGGTGCGCTGTCGGTATCGGTGGAAGACGCCGACGCCGACACGCCCGACGAACAGCCGCTCTTCGGCGAGCCGGGCCTCACGCCCGAGCGCACGGCATGGCAGCACTCGCGCGTGATCGCGCTGATCGGCGACGATCAGGATCCGGCGGTGCTGCTCGCGGCGGCAGCGAACGAAGTCGGCCTCGCTGAAACGCCGACGTTCGCGCTGCGCGAAGTCGAAGAGCAGGACTGGGTGCGGCTCACGCAATCGCAGTTCGCGCCGATCCAGATCGGCGAGCGCATCTGGGTCGTGCCGTCATGGCACGATGCGCCCGATCCCGATGCGCTCGTGCTCGAACTCGATCCGGGTCTTGCGTTCGGCACCGGCAGCCATCCCACCACGCGTCTGTGCATGGAGTGGCTCGAACAGAACGTGAAGCCGGGCGCTTCGCTGCTCGACTACGGCTGCGGCTCGGGCATCCTCGCGATTCTCGCGAAGAAGTGCGGCGCCCATCCCGTGATCGGCATCGACATCGATCCGCAGGCCGTCGAATCGGCACGCCAGAACAGCGCGCGCAATCACGCCGATGTCACCTACGGCCTGCCCGACGACTGCCCGCCGGGCGAATTCGACATCGTCGTCGCGAACATTCTTTCGAACCCGCTGAAGCTCATGGCGTCGATGCTCTCGTCGCGCGTGAAGCCGGGCGGACGCCTCGCGCTGTCAGGCATCCTCGCACGCCAGGCGGAGGAAGTCGCGCGCTTCTACGAGCCGTGGATCGACATCTCGGTCTGGCGCGAACACGAAGGCTGGGTGTGCCTCGCAGGCACGCGGCGCGGCTAACCGCTGAATGCCAGTAGAATGACGGGTATCGCCAACTGTACGGCCTACCCGGATCCACAGCCCACATGCTCCTGGCAACGCGCTGCCCATTCTGCGAAACCGTCTTCCGAATCCAGCCCGCGCAGCTCGCCACGCGGCGCGGCCTTGTGCGCTGCGGCCACTGTCAGGAGACGTTTGACGCGTCGGGCAGCCTGTTCGACGTGCCAGTGGGCGGCGATTTCGCCAGTGCCGTACCCGTTGCCGCCGACGTCGTTGCGGGCCTGACTTCAGCGCAGCCCGCGCCCGCCGCCGTGCATCCGCCGGAAGGCTCGCCTGCGGCGAGCCGGCCAACCGGTACACCCGGTACACCCGGTACACCCGGCGGGCGCGACTTCGCGAACCCCGGATGGGATCCGTGGGCGCCGCGCGCGGACACTCATATCGACGACCGCTTCCTCTACAACGCCGAGCATCTGCCGTCGTCCGCACTGACGCCAGGCGTCACGCCGACGATCGTGCACGGCCCCGCCGAGCCGCACCTCCCGCCCGAACCGCCAGCGGACACAGGTGCTGCACAAGCAGCGGCTGCCGCGCACCGGCGAGAAGTCGCACCCGATCTCACCGAACCGACCCTTTCGGCGAACGAAGCATCGTCCGCGCGCACCGGCGCGCCTGATCCCGTGCTGCCGGGCGCTGCCGCCGCAGCAGCAGCCGCCGCGGCCGCATCCGCTCAGCCCGGCTTCAGCGCGCTTTCACCGGATGAAGGCGCCGCACCGTTCGCCGTCACCCGCGAAGCGCCCGCACGCGGGTCGCGCCGCACGGGCTGGCGCATCGTCGGCGCGCTGCTCGCGCTTGTCCTGCTCGCGCTGCTCGCAGCTCAGGTTGCCTGGTGGATGCGCGAAACCGTGATGGTCAATTGGCCCGCCTCGCAGCGGTTCTATGTGCAGGCGTGCGAGCAACTCGGCTGCCGCGTGCTGCCGCCGCGCGACATCGACGGCCTCCAGGTCGAGCCGTCCGATCTGCGCCAGGTCGACGATCCGCACCATCTCGAACTGAAGGTGCCGCTGCGCAATCACTTCGACGTGGCGCTCGCGTATCCGGCCATCGAACTCACGCTGCTCGACCGTCAGAACAACGTGGTCGTGCGCCGCGTGCTGTGGCCGCAGGATTACGTCGCGCCCGGCACGCGTATCGAGGCGGGCCTGCCCGCTCGCACCACGCAGACGATCGTCGTGCGGCTCGACACCGGCACGGTCGTCGCATCGAACTTCCGCATCGAGATCTTTTATCCCTGATGCGCGTTCCCTCGGCGCGAGCCGCTATCGCGCGGCTCGCGCGCTCCCTGCGCCCGGCGCTGCCGGGTGCGTCTTTCGTTGCTACATGAACCTCCGGAGAGCACATCATGAGTCAAGTCACGCTGGGTGGTAACCCGATCGACGTCGCGGGTCCGTTCCCGACTGCCGGGCAGAAAGCACCGGCATTCTCGCTCGTCGGCAAGGACCTGAAGCCCGTCTCGCTCGCCGACTTCGCGGGCAAGCGCAAGGTGCTCAACATCGTCCCGAGCCTCGACACGCCCGTCTGCGCCACCTCGACGCGCAAGTTCAACGAAGCCGCGGGCAAGCTCGACAACACGGTCGTCGTCGTGATCTCGGGCGATCTGCCGTTCGCGGCTGCGCGCTTTTGCACGACCGAAGGCATCGACAACGTCGTCACGGCCTCGACTTTCCGCGGCCATGACTTCGCCCAGGCGTACGGCGTCGATGTAACGAGCGGCCCGCTCACCGGCCTGACCGCGCGCGCGGTGGTCGTCATCGATGCGAACGACAAGGTCGTCTACGCCGAGCGCGTGGCCGAAATCAAGAACGAACCGAACTACGACGCTGCGCTCGCAGCACTGAAGTAATCTGGCAGCCGCGCGCCGCCGCCCTGCATGTGCAGTGCGCGACGTGCGGCTTTCTCAACTCTCTCCACGCCCTACAGGAATTCCAGCTTTGGCTACGCTGATTTGCGGCTCGCTCGCCTACGACAACATCATGACCTTCGAAGGTCGCTTCCGGGAGCACATCCTGCCCGAACAGGTGCACATCCTGAACGTGAGCTTCCTCGTGCCGACGATGCGCCGCGAATTCGGCGGCTGCGCGGGCAACATCGCCTACTCGCTGCATCTGCTCGGCGGCGATGCGCGCATCATGGCGACGCTCGGCGGCGCCGACGCGCAACCCTACCTCGACCGCCTCGACACGCTCGGCCTGTCGAAGGCGCACGTGCGTGTACTGCCCGACACGTGGTCGGCGCAGGCCATGATCACGACCGACCTCGAGAACAACCAGATCACCGCATTCCACCCGGGCGCGATGATGCAGTCGCACCTGAACCGCGCCGATGAAGCGCCCGGCATCAAGCTCGGCATCGTCGCGCCGGACGGCTTCGACGGCATGGTCCAGCACGTCGAGCAGATGGCCGCCGCGGGCGTGCCGTTCATCTTCGATCCGGGCCAGGGTCTGCCGCTCTTCGACGGTCCGTCGCTGCGGCACGCGATTGAACTTGCGACCTATGTCGCGGTCAACGACTACGAAGCCAACCTTGTCAGTCACCGCACCGGATGGTCGATCGAGGAAATCGCCAGCAAGGTCGATGCGCTGATCGTCACGCGCGGCGAGCACGGTTCGCAGATCTACCACGACGGCAGCGTCGAGGAAATTCCTCCGGTACAGGCTGCTCGCGTGCTGGATCCGACCGGTTGCGGCGACGCGTTCCGCGGCGGCCTGCTCTACGGCATCGAGAACGGTCTCGGATGGGCAACCGCCGGCCGGCTCGCCAGCCTGATGGGCGCGCTCAAGATCGAACATCTTGGTCCGCAGACCTACGCGCCCACGCGCTCGCAGATCAATGAACGGTTCAGGCAGGCGTTCGGATACGAACTGCCGAATTGAACCCGGGCCCCACGCGAGGGCCTTTGAGAATGCCGTTGAGAATGCGGTTGAGAACTACGGGGTATCAGAATAATGAATCGTCCAATTGTTGCAGTTCTGATCGCAGGCTCGCTTGCGGTCACGGGGTGTGCGTATAACAGCAGTTCCGCCAACGTCTACACGGCGTCGCAAGCGCAGCGCGAGGCCACGGTTCGCATGGCTACGGTCGAAAGCGTGCGTGTCGTGAAGATCAGCTCGAACGACGGCCAGCCGAGCGGCCTGGGCGCCATCGGCGGCGGTGCGCTCGGCGCGGTGGCCGGCAGCGCGATCGGCGGCGGGCGCGGTTCGATCGTCACAGGCATCATTGGCGGCATTGCGGGTGCGGTGGCCGGCAACGCGGCGGAAAACGGTCTCGCGATGCACGACGGCCTCGAGATCACGGTGCGCCTCGACACCGGCGATATGCGTGCGATCACGCAGACCGCCACCGGCGAAGTCTTCAACGCCGGAGACCGCGTACGGCTGCTCTCGAGCGGCGGCGTCACCCGCGTCACGCACTAAAACAGCGACACCGATTTCCCCTGTACCGCGAAAGGCGCCTCTCGCCACACGCGGAACCTCAGGCGCATGTGCTCCCCTGTGCATGCGCCTTTTTTCATGCCTGAGCACGGGCGTTCGCGCCGATGAGGGGCGAAAAAAATCCCGTCGCGGGCATGCCCTGCGACGGGATCTGCATCGGGCCGAATCTGCCCGAAGCGCAAAGCGCGCGATGCGCGCCTCGCCTGGTACTGCGTATTACGGACGGCTGCCGGTCGGGAACGGCCATGCTGCGGCCGGGTTCAGGGCAGTCTTCACGGCTGCTGCGGGAGCGGCCGGTTGCGCAGCAGCAGGGGCAGCGGGTGCGGGCGCGGCGGCGGCCTTCCTGGCAGCAGCCTTCTTCGCCGGGGCCTTCTTCGCAGCGGCCTTCTTCGCAGGTGCAGCCTTCCTGGCAGGCGCAGCCGGCTTGGCGGGCGCAGCCTTCTTCGCAGCGGCCTTCTTCGCGGGCGCTGCCTTCTTGGCGGGCGCAGCCTTCTTCGCAGCGGCCTTCTTCGCCGGCGCAGCCTTCTTCGCAGCGGCCTTCTTCGCCGGTGCAGCCTTCTTAGCCGCGACCTTCTTTACCGCGACTTTCTTCGCTGCAACCTTCTTCGCTGCGGCCTTCTTCGCCGGTGCAGCCTTCTTCGCTGCGACCTTCTTCACGGCGACTTTCTTCGCTGCAACCTTCTTGGCCGCGACTTTCTTCGCTACGACCTTCTTGGCTGCAACCTTCTTCACAGCAGCCTTCTTCGCCGGCGCGGCCTTCTTCGCAGCAACCTTCTTCACGGCGACTTTCTTCACGGCGACCTTCTTGACCGCTACTTTCTTCGCAGCAACTTTCTTTGCCGGAGCGGCTTTCTTCGCTGCGACTTTCTTCACTGCAGCCTTCTTGGCCGCCGGTTTCTTCTTGGCAGTAACCATTTTCTTCTCCTTCAGGTTCAGATGAGAGTCAGTTCAAACATCGCCCTTCGTCAAAACCCGCTTCCCGCGAACGCTTCTCAGGGCGCACGCTGCGAAGCGGGCTATTCATCGGCGTACGCTGATCCCGCGCGCTTACGCTAATGAATGCGGTAAGGCGCGCGATGCCCTTTGGCACCGCGCGCCATGTCAATCCGGCATCGGATACCGACGCCGGCCAACGTTCGTTGAAGACGCCGGCCACACGGCCCGCGCCTTTTTCCGGGGGGAAGTTTGCCCATCCCTCTGAAGGGTTCGCAAAGTGCCAGTCATATCGGTGAGCCGCCAGGGCTCGGGGCACGCTTTGCATCAGGCGTTCCTGCTCCTAATCATCTAGCCGGTACGCGCGCTTGCGCAAGCGCCGCCGGCATCCCCACAAAGACTTGATCGCGGTGCGTCCCGCTCACTCCCAGGACAGTG
Source organism: Paraburkholderia sp. (assembly GCF_024281035.1). GTDB lineage: Bacteria > Pseudomonadota > Gammaproteobacteria > Burkholderiales > Burkholderiaceae > Paraburkholderia. The sequence goes on along the minus strand of NZ_JAMXLH010000035.1, from coordinate 50,587 downwards.
CACCGCCTGTCTGATATTCGATCACACGTGTCTCGAAGAAGTTACGCTCCTTCTTCAGGTCGATCATCTCGCTCATCCACGGGAACGGGTTTTCCTCGTTCGGGAACAGCGGATCGATACCGATCTGCTGGCAACGACGGTTGCTGATGAAGCGCAGATAGCCCTTGAACATCGCCGCGTTCAGACCGAGCACGCCACGCGGCATCGTGTCTTCCGCGTAGCGGTATTCGAGGTCGACCGCCTGCTTGAACAGATCAGCGATCTCTGCACGGAACGCGGGGGTCCACAGGTGCGGGTTCTCGAGCTTGATCTGGTTGATGAGGTCGATGCCGAAGTTGCAGTGCATCGACTCGTCACGCAGGATGTACTGATATTGCTCCGCCGCGCCAGTCATCTTGTTCTGGCGGCCAAGCGCGAGGATCTGGGTAAAGCCGACATAGAAGAACAGGCCTTCCATGATGCAGGCGAACACGATCAGCGACTTGAGCAGTTTCTGGTCGGCTTCGAGCGTGCCGGTCTTGAACGACGGATCCGTGAGCGTATGGATGAACGGGATCAGGAACTCGTCCTTGTCGCGGATCGACTTGACCTCGTGGTACGCGTTGAAGATCTCGCCTTCGTCCAGACCGAGCGATTCGACGATGTACTGGTAAGCGTGCGTGTGGATCGCCTCTTCGAACGCCTGGCGCAGCAGGAACTGGCGGCATTCGGGCGCCGTGATGTGGCGGTAGGTGCCCAGTACGATATTGTTCGCGGCGAGGGAGTCGGCGGTCACGAAGAAGCCGAGGTTGCGCTTGACGATGCGTCGCTCGTCGTCGGACAGACCGTTCGGGTCCTTCCAGAGCGCGATGTCGCGGGACATGTTGATTTCCTGCGGCATCCAGTGGTTCGCGCAGCCCGCCAGATATTTTTCCCAGGCCCACTTGTACTTGAACGGGACCAACTGGTTCACGTCGGTCTGACCGTTGATGATGCGCTTGTCGGCGACATTCACGCGCGCTTCGGAAGACACCGGCGCCGGAGGCGGCGGGGGAACTGCGAAGTCGCTGGAGAAAATATTTTCCGCCGTGGTTGCCTGAGGAGTGGAACGCAGACCGAACTGCACATCGGCAGCCGGGACAGCCTGGCCCGCGGCGTTACGCATCGTGTTTTGCTGCGCACCGCTCGACGGATTTACGGCCGTGATCTCGTCATCCCAGTTGAGCATAAATGTCACCATCAATTTAGATCGGTTTGTACCATCTTTTCGTGAGCGGTAAAAGGGTTCGCACACGAAAAGTTCTGATTTCGATTCACGGTGCGACCTGCATACAACACTTTGTCATCGCATCGTGTCGATCGCTTCGCGCAAGCGCTGCGATAACTGCGTGAGTGAATGCCTTCGCGTGTGTCGAATGAGTCGTGAAAGAGTGTGTGTTCGCAGCGCGCGACGCACGACGTGCAAGAGCACTGCATGCCTCGTTCACTGCTTCACCGGCGGACTTCGCATGCTCGTCGCCGGTCGTCGTGAAGCAACCCGTGAAGCAACCCGCGTGCATCGGCGAAAACTCCAGGGATTCCTGATGCCCTCTCGCCAATCTTGGTGCGAGTCGCGGCGTGCGTGCCGTGCATGTTGCGCGTGTCTTGCGTGCCGGGAAATGTGCGGACGCGGTTGATGCGAGCGCCGCGAACTTTGCGGCAGGCGGCGCGCATCGCACGCGCCGCCCTTTCCTGTTAACTGCCGCCTACTGTTTACTACTAGTACTGCTGCTGTGCCGCTTCAAACGCGGTGCACTGCAGCGTGCATCACTGGCAGGCTTCGCACTCTTCGAAGCCCGGATCGCCCGGACGCATCATGCACACGGGACCGTCGGCCTCGGGCGCTGCCGCGACCGGCTCAGCCGCAGCTGCCGATCGCAGGAGCGTCGAGTCGGCACCACCACCTGTTGCGCCGGAACCCGCGCCAAAACCCGCGCCGCCGAATGCACCACCGGAGCCAGCCGGGCCACTGCCGCCAGCGCCGCTATTGCCGCTCGTCGGCACCGCGTTCAGCGCGCCGTGCGCGACCGTCGACTTCTCGACGTGCGTCGCCGCCATCGTGCGCAGGTAGTAGGTCGTCTTCAGGCCGCGCACCCACGCGAGCTTGTAGACCTCGTCGAGCTTCTTGCCCGACGCGCCCCCCATGTAGATGTTCAGCGACTGCGCCTGGTCGATCCACTTCTGACGACGCGACGCCGCTTCGACGAGCCACGTCGGATCGACTTCGAACGCCGTCGCGTAGATCGCGCGCAGATCGGCCGGAACGCGGTCGATGCGCGAGAGCGTGCCGTCGAAGTACTTCAGGTCGGCGACCATCACCTCGTCCCACAGACCGCGCGCCTTCAAGTCGTGCACCAGGTACTCGTTGACCACCGTGAACTCGCCCGAGAGGTTCGACTTCACGTAGAGGTTCTGGAACGTCGGCTCGATGCACGCCGCGACGCCGATGATGTTCGAGATCGTTGCCGTCGGCGCGATCGCCACGCAGTTCGAGTTGCGCATGCCGTGCGTCGCGATGCGCGCGCGCAGCGACGCCCAGTCCATCGTCTCGCTCGTGTCGACTTCGACATAACCGCCGCGCGCGTCGGCCAGTAGCTTCAGCGTGTCCTGCGGAAGGATGCCGCGATCCCACAGCGAGCCGCGATACGTCGAGTAGCGGCCGCGCTCTTCGGCCAGTTCGCTCGACGCCCAGTAGGCGTAGTAGCAGACCGCTTCCATCGACTGATCGGCGAACTCGACCGCCGCCTGCGACGCATACGGCGTACGCAGCAGATGCAGACAGTCCTGGAAGCCCATGATGCCCATGCCGACCGGACGATGCTTCAGGTTCGAGTTGCGCGCCTTCGGCACCGCGTAGTAATTGATGTCGATAACGTTATCGAGCATGCGCATCGCGACGCTGATCGTGCGCTTGAGCTTGTCCTGGTCGAGCGCGTAGCTGCCGTCGGCCTGCTTGACCATGTGCGCGACGAGGTTCACGGAGCCGAGGTTGCAGACCGCGATCTCGTTGTCGTTGGTGTTGAGCGTGATTTCCGTGCACAGGTTCGACGAGTGGACGACGCCGACATGCTGCTGCGGCGAGCGCACGTTGCACGGATCCTTGAACGTGATCCACGGATGGCCGGTTTCGAACAGCATGCCGAGCATCTTGCGCCACAGCTGAGCGGCCGGCATTTTCTTGTACAGCTTGATCTCGCCGCGCGCGGCCTTCTCTTCGTAAGCGACGTAAGCCTGCTCGAATGCAACGCCGAACTTGTCGTGCAGGTCCGGGCAGGAAGACGGCGAGAAGAGCGTCCAGTCGCCGCCTTCCATCACGCGCTTCATGAACAGGTCGGGAATCCAGTTCGCCGTGTTCATGTCGTGCGTGCGGCGACGGTCGTCGCCGGTGTTCTTGCGCAGCTCGAGGAACTCTTCGATGTCGAGGTGCCACGACTCCAGGTACGCGCAGACTGCGCCCTTGCGCTTGCCGCCCTGGTTCACGGCGACCGCCGTGTCGTTGACCACCTTCAGGAACGGCACCACGCCCTGCGACTTGCCGTTGGTGCCCTTGATGTGCGAGCCGAGCGCGCGCACGCGCGACCAGTCGTTGCCGAGGCCACCGGCGAACTTCGAGAGCAGCGCGTTGTCCTTGAGCGCCTCGTAGATGCCGTCGAGATCGTCGGAGACGGTCGTCAGATAACACGACGAAAGCTGCGAGCGGTGCGTGCCCGAATTGAACAGCGTCGGCGTCGACGACATGAAGTCGAACGACGAAAGGATGTTGTAGAACTCGATCGCGCGCGCTTCACGGTCGATCTCGTTGAGCGACAGGCCCATTGCTACGCGCATGAAGAATGCCTGGGGCATCTCGATGCGGGTGCCTTCGACGTGCAGGAAGTAGCGGTCGTAGAGCGTCTGCAGGCCGAGGTAGCCGAACTGCAGATCGCGGTTCGCGTCGAGCGCCGCTGCGAGGCGCTTCAGATCGAACTGGAGCAGCTTGTCGTCGAGCAGGCCCGCTTCCGCGCCGCGCTTCACGAACTGCGGAAAGTATTCGGCATAGCGCTCGGCCATCTGCGCCTGCGTCACTTCCTCTTCGAGAATTTCGCGACGGATCGTGTGCAGCAGAATGCGCGCCGTAACCTGGCTGTATGCCGGGTCCTTTTCGATCATCGTGCGCGCGGCGAGGATGGCCGAGTCGTAGACCTGTGCCATCGGCACGCCGTCGTAGAGGTTCTTCACCGTTTCCGCGACGATCGGATCCGGGTTCACTGCATCGCCGAGGTGCTCGCACGCCGACACGATCAGCGCGCGCAGCGCGCCCATGTCGAGCGGACGCGTCACGCCGTTGTCGGTGACGTTCAGGCCAGGCGCCGCCGCTGCCTGCGTTTCGAGCGCGTGGCCGCGCTCCTGGTTGCGCTTCTCGCGATACAGCACGTAAGCGCGCGCGACGTTGTGCTCGCCGCCGCGCATCAGCGCGAGTTCGACCTGATCCTGGATGTCTTCGATATGGAACGTGCCGCCATTCGGACGGCTGCGCACGAGTGCGCGCACGACGTTCTGCGTGAGTTGTTCGACGAGTTCGCGCACGCGTGCCGACGCCGCGCCTTGTCCGCCGTTGACGGCCAGAAATGCCTTGGTCATCGCGATCGCGATCTTCGACGGCTCGAACGGCACCACGCTGCCGTTGCGACGGATCACCTTGTGGTCCTCGAACTGCGACGTGCTCGCCTGGCCGGCTTGCGGCTGGCCGCCCGGCGTGTGCGCAACAGGCGCGCCTTCTACCCGGCTCGAGACGTTATCGGTCGTTTGCATGTGCAAAGCTCCTGGTCCTGGAAGTGTGCGAAGCGTTTTCGCGGATTAAATCGGATGCCGCGCCCCCGTGCGCGGTCGATCGGGTGGAGAAAGAAAGCCAGCCTGGCGAGGCTGCCGGATGCGGCAAGGTAGATGGGACAAACGCGATACGAGCTTCATCGTGCATGCCGCGATCATTGGCTGCGCCCTCTTTCCCGACTACAGCCGGTGCGCCGGCTAGCCACTACTTGCGCCGGATACACCGCACATCATTCTTTTTTTCCTGTGCCGCTAATGCACGCGGCGCCGTGCTCATGGAGCCGGGCGCCGCATCACAACACAACATATGGTGTAAAAGCGAATGTTGTTCACCAAGTATAGTGAAGATTCGGATTCGATCAAACCAATTTATTTCAGCGCAAACTCTTGACAACTAGAAACGCTCCGGCGCGCCGGCCCCTTGCGGTAACGCAACTGTCAGAGTGATTTTTTATGCCAGCAACGCAGTGTCACTGCGTCGCATCGGGTGCGCCCGGTTGACGAAAGCAGGGGAAGTACGCGTCGGCAAGCTGCGTGTCGCGTTGCAGGCGCGCCCAGTCGAAATGCGGCCCGGGGTCGGTCTTGCGGCTCGGTGCAATGTCTGAATGACCCGCGAGCGCACTGATCGGATAGCGCGCGGCGAGCGCCTTCACGAGCGCCGCGAGCGTCGCGTATTGCGCGGGCTCGAATGCCGTCGTGTCGCTGCCTTCGAGTTCGATGCCGATCGAGAAGTCGTTGCAGCGCTCGCGGCCGAAGAAGCTCGACACGCCCGCGTGCCATGCGCGCGCGTCGCAGGAGACGAACTGTTCGAGCACGCCGTCGCGATGGATCACGAAATGCGCCGACACACGCACGCCGCGCAGATGCCGATCGAAGTAAGGATGCGCGTCGCAGTCGAGGCGATTGAGGAAGAGGTCGGCGATTTCAGGGCCGCCGAAGGTGTCGGGCGGCAGACTGATGTTGTGCACGACGATGAGCGTCGGCACGGCGCCTGCGGGACGCGCTTCGAAGTTCGGTGACGGCCGGCGGCGCGCGGCGGCCACCCAGCCCTGCGCGTCCGCCTCGAACGGTGACGCTGCGCTCATCGCGCGGCGCGATCCTGGCTCGCCGTGCGTGCAGCGTAGGCGCGCGCGTGTTCGTCGCTGCAGAACGACTGCGAGCCCATCATCACGGACTCGCTGCGCGGCGCGTGCACGCCGCATTCGGCACAGCGCACCATCGGTTCAGCGAGCGCCGGCTGGCCATTCGGGCGCCTTGCGCCCTGCCCGTTCCGGGCGCTCTGAGCGCCCTGGCCACCTTGAGCACCCTGAGCGCCTGGCGTGCGTTGCCCTTGCGAGCCGGAACGCGACTGTCCGCCGCGCAGTGACTTGACGAACCACTGTCCGACGACGAACAGCAGGATCAGAAGGAAAAGCTGTCTCATGGCATCGATACGCGCTCAGGCGACAGAACGGTGCAGCAGCACCTCGAAGACAAACCGGCTGCCGACGTACGCCAGCAGCAACGCGACGAACGAGGCGATCACCCAGCGAAGCGCGGCGCGGCCGCGCCAGCCCGAAATCTTGCGCGCCGTGAGCAGCGCGCCGAACATCAGCCACGAGAGGATCGCGAAGACGGTCTTGTGGTCGAGCGAGAGCGGCTTGTCGATCAACTGCTCGTTGAACACGATGCCCGAGATAAGCGTGAGCGTGAGCAGTGCAAAGCCCGCGCTGATCAGGCGGAACAGCAGCTTCTCCATCGTGAGGAGCGGCGGCAGCGTCTCGATCCAGCTCGACAGCCAGCCGCCGCCGCGCGTCAGCGCATTGCGCGGCATGCCGCCGCCGCGCAGCGCGTGCAGACGGCGCTCGACGGCGAGCATCAGGATTGCGTGCAAAGCGGCGATGGCGAAGAGGCCGTAAGCGACGTTCGCGATGACGAAGTGGAGCTTGAACATCGGCGCTGCGGCATATGGAAGCACGCGCACGCCACCGAACAAAATGGGCAAAAGCGACGCCACCACGGCGAGCGGTAACAGCATGAGACGCAGCCCGTCGAGCTGGAAGAAAAAGCTCTCGATCCAGTAGATGCCCACGCCGAGCCAGAACATCGCCGACAACGCGAACGCGAAGCCGAAGATCATTTCGTTATCGTGGAAGATGGTCGTGTGCAGCAGCAGGCCGTGCGCCGCGAGCGCGATGAACAGCAAGGTGCGCGATATCGGCCCGAAACTGCGCGTGCGCGGCACTCCGTCGCCGGCGACGTCTACCGGCGCCGTGATCGGCACCGGCGGCACGCTGCCGAGGAGCGGGCGCGCGCCTGCGCGGCGCAGCGCGCGCCAGTCGGCGGTGCACAATCCGCCGTAGAGGAGTGCAGTGAGGGCATACAGTACAATATCCATATTCGAAGTTTACTATAGCCCCCTCAGGCTGCGACGGTTACACCCTTACACCCGCGCGCTTGTGACTCGGGCTGCACTGTCTACCGCTCCCCATGCTCGACAATCTCACTCAACGGATGGCGCGCGTCGTCAAGACGCTACGCGGCGAAGCCCGGCTGACCGAGGCCAACACGCAGGAAATGCTGCGCGAAGTGCGTCTCGCACTGCTCGAAGCGGACGTCGCGCTGCCGGTCGTGCGCGAATTCATCGCCAAGGTGAAGGAAAAGGCGCTCGGCGAAGAAGTGATCGGCAGCCTGTCGCCCGGGCAGGCGCTCGTCGGCGTGGTGCAGCGCGAGCTGACCGCCGTGATCGGCGGCGATTACGAAGGCAAGGCCGCCGAACTCAATCTCGCCGTCTCGCCGCCCGCCGTCATCCTGATGGCCGGTCTGCAGGGCGCCGGTAAAACGACCACCGTCGGCAAGCTCGCGAAGCTGCTGCGCGACAAGCACAAGAAGAAGGTGCTCACCGTTTCGTGCGACGTCTATCGTCCGGCCGCCATCGCGCAGCTGAAGACGGTGACCGAGCAGGTCGGCGCCGAGTTCTTCCCGTCGCAGCCCGACCAGAAACCCGTCGACATCGCCAATGCGGCCGTCGATTGGGCGAAGCGCCACTATCACGACGTGCTGCTCGTCGACACGGCCGGCCGTCTCGGCATCGACGAAGCGATGATGAACGAGATCACCGCGCTTCACTCGGCGCTCAATCCCGCAGAAACGCTCTTCGTCGTCGATGCGATGCTCGGCCAGGACGCCGTCAACACCGCGAAGGCGTTCAATGACGCACTGCCGCTCACCGGCGTCGTGCTCACCAAGCTCGATGGCGACTCGCGCGGCGGCGCGGCGCTCTCCGTGCGCCACATCACGGGCAAGCCGATCAAGTTCGTCGGCGTCGCCGAAAAGCTCGACGGCCTCGAAGTCTTCCATCCGGATCGCATGGCGAACCGGATTCTCGGCATGGGCGACATTCTCGCGCTCGTCGAGGAAGCGCAGCGCGGCGTCGACGTGCAGGCCGCGCAGAAGCTCGCCGACAAGGTCAAGAAAGGCGGCGACTTCGATCTCAACGATTTCCGCGCGCAGCTTTCGCAGATGAAGAAAATGGGCGGTCTCTCGACGCTCATGGACAAGCTGCCGGCGCAGTTCCAGCAGGCCGCCGCGGGCGCTGACATGGGCATCGCCGAAAAGCAGCTGCGCCGTATGGAAGGCATCATCAATTCGATGACGGCCGCCGAGCGCGCCAAGCCTGAACTCATCAAGGCGACCCGCAAGCGCCGCATCGCGGCGGGCGCGGGCGTGCAGGTGCAGGAAGTGAATCGCGTGCTGAACCAGTACGAGCAGATGCGCACCATGATGAAGAAGCTCAAGGGCGGCAATCTGCAGAAGATGATGCGCGGCATGAAGGGCATGATGCCCGGCATGCGGTAATCTTGCGGGCCCTGCCGCGGCGCCCGGATGCGTTCAGGCGCCGCGCGGCGGTCCATCTCCGTAATGCGGCGCGCGAGCCGGAAAGCGCGGGTTTATGCTGTAGCGCGCGCCAGCGTTATTTTCCACACTGAATAGCTACAGCTACGATCCCGCCTGAGTCATGAATCGCGAAGAAGCCCTGCACATATTCCGCCACTCCGAAGAGATCGTTTCCAGGCAAGCGGTCGATGAGTCGATCGGCCGGATGGCCGACGCCATCCGCGCCGAAGTCAGCGAAGACTTCCCGCTTGTGCTTTCGGTGATGGGCGGCGCCGCCGTCTTCACCGGCATGCTGTTGCCTCACCTCGACTTCCCGCTCGAATTCGATTACATCCACCTCACGCGCTATCGCAATGCCATCAAGGGCAGCGCCGAAATGCAGTGGCGCGTGGCGCCGCGCGAGTCGGTGAAGGATCGCGTGGTGCTGGTGCTCGACGATATCCTCGACGAAGGCGAGACGATGGCCGCGATCCGCGACCGCATTCTCGCGATGGGTGCGAAGCGATTCCTGTCGGCTGTGCTGTGCGAGAAGATCATCCCGAAGGCGAAGCCGCTGCATCCCGACTACTGCGGCTTCCCGGTGCCGGATCGCTATGTGTTCGGCTGCGGCATGGACGCCAAGGGCTACTGGCGCAATCTGCCGACCATCCGTGCGCTGACGGAAGACGCATAGGCGGACGCATAAGCAAGCACAGAAGCGATTTCATGCGCCCCGCCGCTCGCGCGTAACGCGCAGCATAAAAATCTATGGTCAGCCCGATCCTATTAAGCCGCCCCGAAGGGCGGCTTTTTCGTTGGCGCATTCGCCGGATATCAAAGGCTGTGGACGAACTTGCTGATCCCCGCGAGGATCATCTCGACCGAAATCGCCACGAGCACGAGTCCCATGAGCCGTTCGAACGCCGTCACCACACGCTCGCCGAGCCACTGCTGAATGCGCTCGGCCAGCACGAGCACGACCGCGCAAACCACCATCGTCACTGTGAGCGCCGCAATCCATTCGAGCAGCTTGCCCGGCGCCTGCGAGGTGAGCAGCATGACCGTCGCGAGCGCCGAGGGCCCCGCCAGCGCCGGAATGGCGAGCGGCACGATAAGCGGCTCGCCGCCCTTGTCGCTGCCGCCGAACGGACCGCCCGGATGCGGAAAGATCATGCGCAGCGCGATCAGGAACAGGACGATGCCGCCGCCGATGCGCAGCGACGTATCCGTGAGCCCCATCATCCGCAGGAAGCCGTTGCCGGCCACCATGAAGATGAGCAGGATCACGAACGCGATCGCCACTTCTCTCAGGATCACGATCGCCCGGCGTTGCGGCGCCACATGGTGCAAACACCCGATGAAGAGCGGAATGTTGCCGAGCGGATCGGTGATGAGCAGCAGCAGGACCGTCGCGGACAGAAAGCTGTACTCCACGCTTGCCGTGCTCCGTGACGCTTAGCGCGCGAGTGCGGCGCGGACCTTCTGCGCCACAGTCTGCGCGGCCTCGTCGGCCGGCAGCAGCGTCGCTTCCGTGTCGCGGCGGCCCTGGTACTCGATCTTGCCTTCCTTCAGGCCGCGCTCGCCGATCACGAGACGATGCGGCACGCCGATCAGTTCCCAGTCCGCGAACATGACGCCCGGACGCTCGCCGCGATCGTCGAGGATCACGTCGACGCCCGCCTTCACGAGCTCGTCGTAGACGCGCCCGGCGTGCTCGCGCACGAGCTCGCTGCGGTCGAGCCCCATCGGGCACACGACGACCTGGAACGGTGCGATCGATTCCGGCCAGATGATGCCCTTGTCGTCGAAGTTCTGTTCGATCGCGGCACCGAGAATACGCGTGACGCCGATGCCGTAGCAGCCCATCTGCATCGGTTGCGGCTTGCCGTTTTCACCGAGGAACGTGGCGTTCATCGCTTCGGAGTATTTCGTGCCGAGCTGGAACACGTGGCCCACTTCGATGCCGCGGCAGATGTCGAGCACGCCCTTGCCGTCCGGCGAAGGATCGCCCTTCTTCACGTTGCGGATGTCTGCGACGACCGGTTCCGGCAGATCGCGGCCCCAGTTCACGCCCGTCGTGTGGAAGTCCACTTCGTTCGCCCCGACGACGAAGTCGCTCATGTTCGCGACCGTCGAATCGGCGATCACCTTCACCGGCTTCTTCGTGCCGATCGGGCCGAGGTAGCCCGGCGGCGTGCCGAACCATTCGACGATCTCGGCTTCGGTCGCGAAGCGGAAATTGCCGAGGCCTTCGAGCTTGCTCGCCTTGATCTCGTTCAGATCGTGGTCGCCGCGCAGGAGCAACAGCCAGATCGTCGGTTCGGCGCCTTCGCCGTGATCCGTCGCCAGCACGATCGATTTGATCGTGCGCTCGAGCGGAATGCCGAGCAGCTCGGCGACCTGCTCGCACTTCGGCGCGCCCGGCGTAGCGGTCTTCGTGAGCGCCTCGGTTGCCGCACCGCGTTGCGCAATGAGCGGCAGCGCGTCGGCGGCTTCGACGTTCGCCGCGAAATCGGACGTCGGGCAGTAGGCGATGTCGTCCTCGCCGGTCTCGGCGATCACGTGGAATTCGTGCGAACCGCTGCCGCCGATCGAACCGTTATCGGCCGCCACGGCGCGGAACTGGAGGCCCAGACGCGTGAAGATCCGCGTGTAGGCGTCATACATCTTCTGGTACGAAACCTTGAGACCGTCGACGTCCTTATCGAACGAATACGCGTCCTTCATGATGAACTCGCGGCCGCGCATCACGCCGAAACGGGGACGGATTTCGTCGCGGAACTTCGTCTGCACCTGATAGAAATTCACCGGCATCTGCCGGTAGCTCTTGATCTGGTTGCGCGCAATGTCGGTGATGACTTCCTCGTGCGTCGGCCCCATCACGAAATCGCTCTGCTTGCGGTCCTTGAAGCGCAGCAGCTCCGGCCCGTATTGCTCCCAGCGTCCCGATTCCTGCCACAGCTCGGCCGGCTGCACCGACGGCATCAGCAGTTCGATCGCACCCGCGCGGTTCATTTCCTCGCGCACGATCTGCTCGACCTTGCGGATCGAGCGCAGGCCGATCGGCAGATAGTTGTAGATGCCGCCTGCGACGCGACGGATCATGCCCGCGCGAACCATCAACTTATGGCTGACGATCTCGGCGTCAGCAGGCGCTTCCTTCAGGGTGCCGATAAAGAAACGGGAGGCTTTCATTCAGATTTTCCAAAAGCGGCGGCCCGTGCGGACCGCCCGAACAAGGTGAAACGGGTATAGGAATTCCCGGAACTGCGCGGTGTCGACATGCTAGCGCACTAAACAGGGCGCGGGCCGACCTCGCGAGCGAACGCCCCTTCGTACCTTGATTGCGCGCGTCGTTTGCGCGCTCTTGCGAGAATGCGCAGTAAATCGCTCCAATCTTCCGGCGCTCGGGTGCGTGAGGACCGTTATCTGTTTATAATCAAAGCAATTTTAAAGGATTCGAAGGTGGTTGTATGCTGGATCGTGAAGGCTTTCGCCCGAACGTCGGCATCATCCTCTTGAACGCGCATAACGAGGTGTTTTGGGGCAAGCGGGTTCGCGAACATTCCTGGCAGTTTCCGCAAGGGGGCATCAAATATGGTGAGACCCCCATGCAGGCAATGTATCGGGAGTTGCAAGAAGAAACCGGGCTGCTACCTGAGCACGTCAAGATCGTCGGTCGCACACGCGACTGGTTGCGTTATGAGGTGCCGGACAAGTTCATCAAGCGCGAAGTGCGCGGCCATTATCGCGGTCAGAAGCAGATCTGGTTTCTGCTGCGCATGGTCGGGCGCGATTGCGATATCTGCCTGCGGGCAACGGAGCATCCCGAGTTCGATGCGTGGCGCTGGAACGAATACTGGGTGCCGCTCGAAGCGGTCATCGAGTTCAAGCGCGACGTCTATCAACTCGCGTTGACGGAATTGTCGCGCTTCCTGCGGCGCCCCGCAGCGGCGCGGCAGGATCGTGCCTGCGTGCACGCTCACGAAGTGCGCTATCCGCGCGTCGTCACGTCGGCGCACGCCAACGCGGTGCAGGCCGAGCCTGCGCTCGTCCACGAACCGGACGGCGCAGAGGCCGAAAGCGACTGCGGGCCGGGCCAGAGTATGATCGTGCCTGCGCCGGACGAGCATGACTGACAAGCCGACGACGGCGCGCTGGACACGAGAACCGGCGGCGCGAGCGAGACTCGCGTCGCCGTTTGCATTTGCGTCGCGGCGCTCTTCGCGCGCGTCGCGACGTTGCTACGAAGGGAAATCAATTTGAACCGAATTGCTCTTGCTGCGGTGTGCGCCGCAGCCGCAAGTAGCGTCCTGCTGGCCGGTTGCGGCAGCTCTGGCCCCACCAACAAGGACGACAGCGCGTTCGTCTATCTGCTCGACCGTAAAGGCGACTGGCAGGAAAACAAGCTCGAAGGGCTGCCGTCGCTGCCCCAGGCCGGCGCGAAGCTGCTGCCGTTCGACGTCTCCAACAACACGCCGCTCAAGTTCGCCGTCGATCCCGCATCGCTGACGGTCGGTACGGACGGCGTCGTGCGCTACACGATCGTCATCACGAGCCCTACGGGCGCGCGCAACGTGAACTACGAAGGAATTCGCTGCGATACGTACGAGTGGCGCCTCTACGCGAGCCTCGACGCCGATCACAACGGCTGGGACAAAACCGTGGCGAACGACTGGTCGCGCATCGAGAACGGCTCGTTGAACGCGTATCACGCCTCGCTCTATCAGGACTACTTCTGCGCGAACAAGTTGCCCGTGGCGAAAGCGTCGGTCATCCTCCAGAACCTGCGTTACGGACGCACGCAATCCTCGTTCGTTCGCTGACGCTACGTCCTGAAGCTGCGTCCTTCAAGTACGAAAGCCGCCCCGGCTCTGCGCCGGCGCGGCTTTTTTGCTGGGTGCGCGTATGAAGGACGTCAGACGAGCACGAGATTGTCGCGGTGGATCAGTTCGGGTTCGAGCATGTAACCGAGGACACTCTCGATCTCGCTGCTCGCGTGACGCTGGATCAGGTTTGCTTCCGCGCTGCTGTAGTTGGTGAGTCCACGCGCGACCTCGACGCCCGCAAGGTTCAGACACGCAATCACCTCGCCGCGCGCAAAAGCGCCGTGCACGCCGGTCACGCCAATCGGCAGCAGGCTTTTGCCGTCGGTGGTCAGCTTCTGAACGGCGCCATCGTCGATCACGACGTGCCCGCGCACCTGCAGGTGGTCGGTCATCCACTGCTTGCGTGCGGCCATGCGTGCGGTGCGCGCGATCAACTGCGTGCCGATCGCCTCGCCCGCAGCAAGACGCACGAGAACCTCGGACTCGCGACCGCTCGCGATCACGGTATTCGCGCCGCTGTGCGCTGCGCGCTTGGCCGCGAGGATCTTGGTCAGCATGCCGCCGCGGCCGATGCTCGATCCGGCGCCGCCCGCCATCGCTTCGAGTTCCGGGTCGCCCGCGTCCGCTTCCTGAACGAGCGTCGCCGACGGATCCTTGCGCGGATCGGCCGTGTAAAGGCCGCTCTGGTCGGTCAGGATGATGAGCGCGTCGCCCTCGATCAGATTGGCGACGAGTGCGCCGAGCGTGTCGTTGTCGCCGAACTTGATTTCGTCGGTGACGACCGTGTCGTTCTCGTTGATGATCGGCACGACGCCGAGACGCAGCAGCGTGAGCAGCGTCGAGCGCGCGTTCAGATAGCGTTCGCGATCTGCGAGGTCGGCGTGCGTGAGCAGGATCTGTGCCGTGCGGATGCCATGCTCGGCAAAACGGCTCTCGTACACGTGGGCGAGCCCCATCTGGCCAACGGCCGCGGCTGCCTGCAGTTCGTCGATTTCACGCGGGCGCTTCGACCACCCGAGCCGCTGCATGCCTTCGGCAATTGCACCCGAGCTGACCAGCACCACTTCCTTGCCTTGCGAGCGCAGCGCCGCGATCTGCTTGGCCCAGCGGCCGATCGCCGCGTGATCGAGCCCCCGGCCGTCGTTCGTGACGAGGCTCGAACCGACTTTCACTACCAGACGCCGGGAATCGGCGATGACGGAACGCATACTGCGCGATCTCCCCAAATAACGGATGACGATGCGACCGCCGGCGCGCCCCGCGCGCCGACACTGGCGAGGTATTACTCCTGCGGCTGGCTCACGCCGCCTTCGGCAGGCGGAGCGTCGCGAAAGCGGACGTCCGACGCGAGGTCTTCAGCCAGCTCGGCACGGCGTGCATCCGAATGCGCGGAAACGTAGTCGTACACGGCGTAGCAGAGGTTTTCGCAGCCCTGGCCCGTGAGCGCCGAGATTTCGAACACGGGGCCGTCCCACTCGTAGCGCTTCACGAAATCGGCCACGCGTGCGGCACGCTCGTCTTCAGGCACCATGTCGAGCTTGTTGAGCACAAGCCAGCGCGGCTTCTCGTAGAGCGACTCGTCGTATTTGCGCAGTTCGCCGACGATGGCTTTCGCCTCCGCCACCGGGTCGACCGCTTCGTCGAACGGCGCGAGGTCGACGAGATGCAGCAGCAGGTTGGTGCGCTGCAGATGGCGCAGGAACTGGTGACCGAGGCCCGCGCCCTCCGCCGCGCCTTCGATCAGGCCCGGAATATCGGCGATCACGAAGCTCTTGCTCGGTCCCACACGGACCACGCCGAGGTTCGGCGCAAGCGTCGTGAACGGATAGTCCGCCACCTTCGGCCGCGCGTTCGACACGGACGAAATAAACGTGGACTTGCCCGCGTTCGGCATGCCGAGCAGGCCGACGTCCGCCAGCACCTTGAGTTCGAGCTTGATCATGCGGCGCTCGCCGGGCTTGCCGTCGGTCTTCTGGCGCGGCGCGCGGTTCGTGGACGACTTGAAATGCAGGTTGCCGAGGCCGCCCGCGCCGCCCTGCGCGACCATGACGCGCTGGTCGTGCTCGGTGAGGTCGGCGATCACCTCGCCCGTATCCTGATCGGTGATGGCCGTGCCCACCGGCATGCGCAGCGTGACGTCGTCGCCGCCCTTGCCATAGCAGTCCGCGCCGCGGCCGTTCTCGCCGTTGCGCGCCTGATGCTTCTTCGTATAGCGGTAGTCGATCAGCGTGTTGATGTTGCGGTCGGCAATCGCGTAGACGCTGCCGCCGCGCCCGCCGTCGCCGCCGTCCGGGCCGCCGAACGGGACGAATTTCTCGCGCCGCATCGACGCGCTGCCATCGCCCCCATCGCCGGCGATGACTTCGATCTTCGCTTCGTCAATGAACTTCATGCGTTACTCCGTCCCGTGGATGTCGTTATTTTGCCGCGCGCAGCTTCGCTTGACCAACCTGGCCGAACGTCTGCTGCCGGCATGGCCCGGGCCAATCGACAACGATAAACAACAATAAACAAAAAGGCCCCGCAAACTTCGCGGGGCCTTCCTTGCGTCGATTGCGAGCGGGCTAGAAAGCTTAGGCCGCTGCCGGGACGACGTTGACCATGTGCTTATTCGCTGCGCCCTTGGTCGTGAACGTGACGTGGCCGTCAACCAGCGCGTACAGCGTGTGGTCCTTGCCGATGCCGACGTTGTTGCCCGGGTGCATGCGGGTGCCGCGCTGGCGAACGATGATGCCGCCTGCGAGGATCGCCTGGCCGCCGAACACCTTCACGCCAAGTCGTTTCGACTCTGAGTCACGGCCGTTCCGCGAGGAACCGCCAGCCTTTTTGTGTGCCATTTGTTTGCTCCTTTACCTTCGTGCGCTTTGCGTCGACTTAAGCGTTGATCGCGTCGATGCGCAGTTCGGTGTAGTTCTGGCGGTGGCCGCCGTGCTTCTGGTAGTGCTTCCGGCGGCGCATCTTGAAGATGGTCACTTTGGCGTGACGACCTTGCGAGACAACGGTAGCCTTGACGGAAGCCCCACTGACCAGCGGCGTACCGAACTTAATCGATTCGCCTTCGCCCACTGCGAGAACCTGGTCGAGCGTGATTTCTGCGTCAATGTCTGCCGGTATCTGTTCTACTTTAAGTTTTTCGCCAACGGCAACCTTATACTGCTTGCCGCCGGTTTTTATGACCGCGTACATTGAGAACCTCACTCTGAGAATACTTTCCAGCCTGTTTGTTGACAAACCTGCGAACTGCATTTGGCGCTGGAAACCGCTGATTATACATGGGGTTAGCTGCGCAGTCAAAACTCCTTGACGCCGGACGCGAGCAGGCGTCCAGGCACCGCCCGGCGCGCCTTTTCCGGGCGCCGCCCCTGACGGGATCGCCGCTCGCCACCTGGAAACTACGAGAAAGCTGCACGGAAGCGATCAGGAACCGACGCGGAAGCGACCAGGACAGAATGACAACGTCCGGGAATCGCGCGATTCGCCTTATAATCCGCGGCACTATCGATAAACGTCATCATGCCGTCCACCGCCACCCCTACCCCCAGCGCAACTACCCTGCTTGCCCCGATCGCCGCTGACATGGAGCAGGTCAACCGCGTCATCCGGCAAAGCCTGGCGTCCGAGGTAATGCTGATCAACCAGATCTCCGAGTACATCATCGGCGCGGGAGGCAAACGGCTGCGCCCGGCGCTGCTGCTGCTCGTGGCTGGCGCGCTCGGCGACCGCAGCACGCACCGGCACTCACTCGCCGCCGTGGTCGAGTTCATCCACACGGCGACGCTGCTGCACGACGACGTGGTCGACGAATCCGACCTGCGGCGCGGCCGCCAGACGGCCAATGCGCTGTTTGGCAACGCGGCGAGCGTGCTGGTCGGCGATTATCTGTATTCGCGCTCGTTCGAAATGATGGTGGGCGTGGGCAAGATGCGCGTGATGGAGATCCTGTCGCAGGCCACGACGATCATCTCCGAAGGCGAAGTGCTCCAGCTCCTGAACATGCACGACGCCGACGTGGACGTGTCCCGCTACATGCGCGTGATCCGTTACAAGACGGCGAAGCTTTTCGAGGCTGCGGCGCAGCTCGGCGCGGTGCTCTCGGGGTCGGATGCGCGCACCGAGGAAGCGGCTGCGGAGTTCGGCCGCCGCATCGGCACGGCGTTCCAGATCATGGACGACTGGCTCGACTACGCAGGCACGGCCGAAGCGATGGGAAAGAACGCCGGCGACGATCTGCGCGAAGGCAAGCCCACGCTGCCGCTCATCTGGCTGATCGAGCACGGCACGGCAGCGGAATCGGCGCTTGCGCGCGAAGCCATCGAGCAGGGCGGCACGACGCGCTTCAATGAAATCTTCACGGCGATCACGCGCTCGGGCGCGCTCGATCACACGCTCGCGTGCGCGAAGGCCGAGGCACAGGCCGCCGCCGATGCAATTTCAGCCTTCCCCTCTTCCATTTACAAAGATAGCCTGCTAGAATTATGTTCTTACTCGACGACGCGCCAGTCTTGAAGAAGACGAAGCAAGCTGTAAAGTCTAGTTGAGTAGCAGGATGTATAGCAGGAAATTTCGGGGTGTAGCTTAGCCTGGTAGAGCGCTACGTTCGGGACGTAGAGGCCGGAGGTTCGAATCCTCTCACCCCGACCAGAATTTCTAAAAAACCGCACACACGCTGTGCGGTTTTTTTTTGCCTGCTTTTTAAGGCTCACGTCTTAAGGCTTGCTTCTTAAGACTCACTTCGCGCCTGCCGCACGACCGGGATGGTCCAGTCCCCGCGCCCTGTCCGCCTCTGTGTGCACTCCAACGCCGGCTGCATCGCGGCGCCAGTACCGCAACACCCCTCTGCTATAGTCATCTCATCCGTTTCACTCACTCTGACATTCACGACGCGTGGACCAAATTCCTTTATGGGCGCAAGTTTGCGCCGTCTTACTCCTGCTCATCGGCTCCGGCTTCTTCTCCATCTCTGAAACGTCGATGATGGCGCTCAACCGTCATCGACTGAAATACCTCGTCAACCACGGCGCGCTCGGCGCGAAGACCGCGCAAAACCTGCTCGGCCGCACCGACCTGTTGCTCACCGTGATCCTGATCGGCAACAACCTGTTCAACACGATCATCCCGGTCCTCACCACCTCGATCGCGCTGCGCACGTTCGGCCATGACAATCTGGTCCTGTCGATCGCGACCGGCATCGTCGCATTCCTGATCATCGTGTTCGCGGAAATCATGCCGAAGATCGTCGGCGCGACCTTCCCCGAGAAGATCGCCCTGCCCGCGAGCCTCATGATCGCGCCGCTCATGCGCGTCACCAAGCCTGTCGTGTGGTTCGTGAACCAGTTCGCGAACGGCGTCCTGCGCCTGTTGCGCATCAACACGAGCCAGGGTCGCGACCAGCGCCTCTCGACCGAGGAACTGCGCACTATCGTGCTCGAATCCGGCAGCTTCATGCCGACCAAGCACCGCAGCATCCTGCTGAACCTGTTCGATCTCGAAAACATCACCGTCGACGATGTGATGATCCCGCGCCGCCGCATCGAGGCGCTCGACTTCGAAGCGCCGCTCGAAGACATCCTGCATCAGCTCGAAACCTGCTATCACAACAAGCTGATCGTCTATCAGGGCGATATCGACCGCGTGCTGGGCGTGCTGCACGTGCGCAAGACGCTGTCCGCGCTGCACAACCGGCAAGTGGACCGCGAGACGCTGCGCGAGCTGCTCGCCGATCCCTACTTCGTGCCGACCGGCACGCCCGTGTTCCAGCAGCTTCAGTACTTCCAGGAAAGCCGTCACCGCATCGCGCTCGTCGTGAACGAATACGGCGAGATGGAAGGCATCGTCACGCCGGAAGACATCATCGAAGAACTGATCGGCGAATTCACGACGACGCTGCCGAGAAGCGGCGCGGGCCGCGGCGGCTGGAACGAGGACGGCGAATGCATCGTGCCCGGCAGCATGCCGTTGCGCGAACTGAATCGCTGGCTGCACCTGACGCTTCCCACCGACGGACCGAAGACGCTCAACGGCCTGATCCTCGAAGCGCTCGAAGAGATTCCGGAAGGCGACGTGTGCATGCAGATCGGCGACGCGAAACTCGAAGTGCTGCGCAGCGACGATCAGTCCGTGCGCACGGTGAAGCTCTTCAAGCCGGGCGCGAACCCGCCGAAGAAAACGAAGAAGCTGCTGTCGCGCCGTTAGCCATCCGGCCGAATGGCGCGCGAGCCGTGCGCCGTTCGATGATGGAGCCGTTCCTTGTTCGAGGTGGCTCCGTCCGATGGTTTCCATTCCTGATCGTTTGGCGTCGAGCCGCGCATTCGCGGCTCTTCAGTCTTCGGCAAGCGGCGGCGCGCCGCGCCCCGCGGTGCCCGCGCCGCTCTTCGTCACTCCCTCAGCGGCGGCCGCATCGGCCACACCCGCTGCCTCGGCGGGCGTCGACGACGCTCCCGCCGTGCACCTCCTCACCGACATGCTGAGCGTTGCGGCACGCCGCAACGCCTCCGATCTTCACGTCGAGCCGCTCGAGCACGGCTGGCGTATCCGGCTGCGCATCGATGGCGTGCTGCACGAGGTGGCGCGTCCGCCCAGGCATCTACGCGATGCGTTCATCACGCGCGTCAAGGTGCTCGCACGCATGGATATCGCCGAGCGGCGCGTTCCGCTCGACGGCCGCCTGCGGCTCATATCGCCGCTACCGGCTCAGGCCGCCGAAGACTATCGCGTGAATTCGCTGCCTACGCTGTTCGGCGAAAAGCTCGTGTTGCGGCGGCTCGAAGCGTTGCCCGAAAACCTCACGCTCGCGGCGCTCGGGCTCGACGAAGCACAGCGGCAGAGCGTCGCCGATGCGATCCGCGCACCGCACGGCCTCGTGCTCGTGACGGGGCCGACCGGCAGCGGCAAGACGCTCTCGCTGTACTGCTTCCTGCAGATGCTCAACAACGACTCGCGCAATTTATGTTCGGTGGAAGATCCCGCCGAGATCCAGCTCGCGGGCATCAACCAGGTCAACGTGCGCGAGAAGGCCGGACTCACGTTTGCCGTCGCCCTGCGCGCATTGCTGCGCCAGGACCCGGACGTGATCATGATCGGCGAGATTCGCGACGAGGAAACCGCGAGCGTCGCGGTGAAGGCCGCGCAGACCGGACACCTCGTGCTCTCGACACTGCACACCAACGACGCGCCCGCGGCAGCCGCGCGCCTGATCGATATCGGCGTCGCGCCGTATAACCTCGCGGGCGCGCTGCGGCTCGTCACGGCGCAGCGGCTCGTGCGTCGGCTATGCCCGCAATGTCGCGTGCCGGCCCGCGAATCGGCAGCGGCGTTGCGCGCGGCCGGCCTGGAAGCCGGGCTGGACGGCGATCAAACGATTTACGAAGCATGCGGCTGCGAATCGTGCCACGGCATCGGGTATCGCGGGCGCATCGGAATCCATGAGGTCATGCCGGTCACGGCCGCGATGCGCGAACGGATCGTCGCGAAGCAAGGCGCACACGTCATTGCGCAGCAGGCGCGCGCTGACGGCGCGGCGACGCTGCGCGAAGCCGCACTGGCACGCGTACGCGACGGCACGACGAGCCTCGCCGAAGCGCTTTCGGCCACGGATTCGCCATGACGCCCGCACGCCCTCGTCCGGATCGCGAGCCGTCTGAATGGCGGTTCGCATGGCGCGGCATTGACGCGACGGGCGCACCCAGGCGCGGCACGTCGATCGCTATCGACGCCGCTGCCGTGCGCGACGCGCTCAAGCGCGAACGCATCACGGTCACAGTGCTCGCACGACAGCGCGCAGCACCGGTCCCACACGCCAGTCCCGCAGACATCACGCGTTTCACACGCCAGTTGTCGAGCCTCCTGCGCGCCGGCCTGCCGCTTGCGCCCGCACTCGACCTGCTTGCACAGTCACCGGGACCGCAGGGCATGCCGCGCATCGTCGGCACACTCGCGCGCGATATCTCGGCCGGCATGCGCTTTTCCGATTCACTCGCACGCCATCCTCGGCGTTTCGGCGCACTGTATTGCCAGCTGGTAGCGGTCGGCGAGGCGTCGGGCGCGCTGCCCGCGGTGCTCGCGCGCATTGCCGACGATCGAGAGCGCGCCGCCACACAGCGCACCAAAGTGCGTGCCGCACTCACCTATCCGGTTGCCGTGCTGTTGCTCGCGGTCGCGATCACGGCGGCATTGCTCATCTGGGTCGTCCCAACGTTCAAGCAAATCTTCGAAGGCTTCGGCGCGGCATTGCCAGCGCCCACGCAGTTCGTGCTGATGCTGTCCGCGGCGGCGGCACGCTGGAGCTTGCCCGTCACTGCATGCTGCGCAACAGCCGTGTTCGTGTCGCGTAGCGCAATGCGCCGTTCCGCGCGCGCTCGCATCGCCTTCGGTCGCCTCGCGCTGAAACTACCGCTCGCGGGCACGCTGCTCACCGCACTCTGCGCAGCGCGCTGGAGCCGGGCGCTCGGAACGCTACTCGCCGCGGGCACGCCGCTCGCCGACGCATTCGACTCGCTCACCCATGCCAGCGGCAACGCTCACTTCGACCACGCGAGTGCGGGCATCAGCGCACGGTTGCGGCATGGCGAGCGGCTCGCGGCCGCCATGCGCGCTGCCGGCTGCTTTCCTGCCGAAGTGATCCAGCCGGTTGCCGTCGCGGAAGAGTCGGGTGCGCTCGACGCGATGCTGCTCGACGTCGCGTCGCTCGCCGACCGTCAGGTTGACGAAAAAATCGGGCTGCTTTCGAGTTTGTGCGAGCCGCTCGTAATCGTCGTGCTCGGCGCGCTCGTCGGCGGACTTGTCGTCGCGATGTATCTTCCTATCATCCAACTCGGCAACGTGGTGTAGCATCGCTGCCAGATTCCAATACCGCCCATGCCCGCTCATATTCTGTTCACTACAGGGTTCGCGTCTGACGGACCACTCGGTGCGTTACCGCCCGCCGTTCTGGCGTGCCTGGCAATCGTGCTGGGGCTCGTCGTGGGCAGCTTTCTGAACGTGGTCGTGCATCGCTTGCCGATCATGCTCGAACGCGCCTGGCGCGCCGATGCCGCCGACTCCGCCGATTCCGCCGACGTCGCGAAAACCACCGGCGAGCACCTCGCCGACGACGGCCTGCCCGGCCGCTACAACCTGTGGCTTCCGCGCAGCGCCTGCCCGCACTGCGGCCACGTACTGCGCGCGTGGGAGAACATTCCCGTGCTGAGCTGGCTCGTACTGCGCGGACGCTGCAGCCACTGCCGCGCACGCGTGAGCATTCGCTATCCGCTCATCGAACTCGCGGGTGCGATTTGTGCACTGCTCGCGCTCGCCGTGTTCGGCCCTTCGGGCAAGGCGCTGGCCGCGTTCGCACTATGCGCGGCGCTGATCGCTGCAAGCGCGATCGATCTCGAACATCAGATGCTTTACGACGAAATCACGCAGCCGCTGCTCTGGTGCGGACTGATCGTGAATCTGTCCGGTACGTTCGTCAGCCTGCACGATGCCGTGATCGGTGCGATCGCGGGCTATCTCGCACTCTGGTGCATCTATTGGCTGTTCCGGCTGTTGCGCGGCATCGAAGGCATGGGCCAGGGCGACTTCAAGCTGCTGGCTGCGCTCGGCGCGTGGCTCGGCTGGGGCGCGCTGCCCCAGATCGTCGCAATTGCCGCCGTCGCGGGCGCCGTAATTGGACTCGCGGCCACATGGACCGGTCGCATGCGCTTCGAAGAGCCGCTGCCGTTCGGTCCGTATCTCGCCCTGGGCGCGTTTGTCACGCTGTTCGCAGGCACGCCGCTCTATTTTGTGTGGGGGAACTGATCGATGTTCCTAGTCGGACTGACAGGAGGCATAGGCAGCGGCAAATCGACTGTGGCGGATCTGTTTGCGGCACGCGGTGTGCCGGTGATCGACACCGATCTGATCGCCCATCGGATCACGGCGCCCCACGGCGCCGCGATGCCACAGATCCTGGAACAATTCGGACCCGAATTCGTTGCACCCGACGGCTCGATGGACCGCGCCCGCATGCGCGCGCTGGTCTTTAGCGACGAATCGGCGCGCAAGCGTCTCGAAGCGATCACGCATCCGCTGATCCGCTCGGAGACCGAGCGGGCGTCGCGCGCCGCGAGCGGGCCCTATGTGATCGTCGTGGTGCCGCTTCTTGTGGAGTCCGGTACCTGGAAGAAACGCGTCGACCGTGTACTCGATGTCGACTGCAGCGTCGAGACACAGATCGCACGCGTGATGCGCCGCAATGGTTTCACGCGCGAGCAGGTGCTGGCCATCATCGCGCGCCAGGCTACGCGCGAGGCGCGTCTCGCCGCAGCGGACCACGTCGTGATCAACGACGGCGCATCGCTCGAAACGCTCGGCCGCGACGTGGACGCACTGCACGCGGAGTTCGTCGCGCTTGCACAGGAACAGGCAGCAGGCCCGCACGCCTGAGCTGCAGCAGCCTCGACAAGCCTGCGCCATAGGCGTGCAAAGAAGCGTTCGTCGTACTTAAGCGTTGCGACACGAGCGCGTCATGCTGGTGATAACCCGGTGACAAGCCGGCGATCCGCGCGTGATCGGGCGGTGATCAACGTGCGGTCTGCGGAAATTACGCGCAACTGCTCGGTCCCCTCGCGATTGCGACCGTAGTCTTGCGGCATTAGAATGTGCTGCAATCCTTCACCGACCACGCCAGAGGCGAGCGCGCTTGATTCTTTACGAGTATCCCTTCAACGAGCGAATCCGTACGCTGCTGCGCCTCGAAGACCTGTTCGAGCGCTTCACGTTTTTCCTGACGCAGGAGGATCCGAGGGAACACCACGTCGCGCTCACCACGCTTTTCGAAATTGCGGAAGTCGCAGGCCGCGCCGACCTCAAGTCGGACCTGATGAAGGAACTCGAAAGGCAACGTCAGACGCTCGCACCGTTCCGCGGCAATCCCGGCATCGAACAGAACGCGCTCGAAACCGTGCTCGGCGAGATCGAGCAGACACTCGCGGGCCTCACGCAGATGCAGGGCAAGACCGGCCAGCATCTCTCCGAAAACGAGTGGCTCACGAGCATCCGCAGCCGCGCGATCATTCCGGGCGGCACCTGCAAGTTCGACCTGCCGTCGTACTACGCATGGCAACAATTGCATCCCGACCAGCGCCGTCAAGACATTGCCAAGTGGGTGATGCCGCTGCTGCCGCTACGCGACGCGGCCTCGATCGTGTTGCGTCTCGCACGCGAATCGGGTCAGGCGTCGAAGGTGATGGCGATGCAGGGCAGCTACCAGCAGATGCTCGCGGGCCGTGCCTATCAGCTGATGCAGGTACGCGTGGCACCGGATTTGCGCATGATCCCGGAAGCGAGCGCCAACAAGTACATGCTGTGGGTGCGCTTCACCGTGCAGGACGGCGATCTGCGGCCGCGCGCCGTCGATGTCGACGTGCCGTTCCAGCTGACGCTGTGCAGCCTTTGATGTCGCGCCGCGGCAACATGTTCACCAACGCGGCAGCAGCCGACTAAGCAAATGGTCACCGTCGTCAAATGTCCGACTTGCGGCAAGGATGTCCGCTGGGTGCCGGAAAACCGGTTCCGCCCGTTCTGCTCCGAACGTTGCAGGCAAATCGACCTGGGCGCCTGGGCCGCCGAAAAGTACCGCATCGGCGGTAACGACGACGAGACGCCGCCCGACGACGCGCCCCCCACCGACACGCGCCAGTAATCAAGCCAATAAGCAGGCCACTAAGCGGGTCAACAAGCAGGCGCACCCAAAAGCAAAAAGCCGCTACGCGATTCTGAACTGCCCCCCAAAGGTTGGATCGGTGTCCAACTTACGGGGTGCAGTTCAATTCACGCAGCGGCTTTTTTTGTCGCCTCACTCGGCGGCCAGCAATTCCAGCACTGGAATTGCAGCTGGCAGAAGCGGTTCGACGCTCGCTGGCAGCGACTGCCAGACGAACGCCTGGCCCTCGCGTCCGTGCGGCTCGCCGCTCCACTCGGTCACCTTGCAGAAATAGAGGCGCACATAGGCGTGCGGGTAATCGTGTTCGAGCGTGTGCCACAGATGGCACGCCTTCACGTCGATGCCCAGTTCCTCGTGCAGCTCGCGCGCAAGCGCCGCCTCGACCGACTCGCCCGCCTCCAGCTTGCCGCCCGGAAACTCCCAGTAGCCCGCGTAGGGTTTGCCGTCGGGGCGCTGCGCGAGCAGATAGCGGCCGTCCGGCTGCACCATCACGCCAACCGCCACTTCGGTCACCGGGCGCGTCTGCGCCTTGCCTGCTCCGTTGGCGCCGCTCATGCGTCTTGCACCTTCTTGCCCGACCAGTCGCGCGCGAACTGCCACGCGACGCGGCCCGAGCGCGAGCCGCGCTCCAGCGCCCAGACGAGCGCATCGCCGCGCGCGGCTTCGACATCGGCGTCGCCACAGCCGAAATGGCGCAGCCAGTGGCCGACGATCGTCAGATAGTCGTCCTGCTTGAACGGATAGAAGCTCACCCACAGGCCGAAGCGCTCGGACAGCGAGATCTTCTCCTCGATCACCTCGCCCGGATGGATTTCGCCGTCCGGCATATGCCGGTACGTCTCGTTCTCGCTCATGTACTCGGGCAGCAAGTGGCGGCGGTTCGAGGTCGCGTAGATCAGCACGTTGTCGCCCTGCGCGGCCACCGAGCCGTCCAGCGCCACCTTGAGCGCCTTGTAGCCCGATTCGCCTTCCTCGAACGAGAGGTCGTCGCAGAACACGATGAAACGCTCGGTGCGCCCCGAGATCAGATCGACGATGTCACCCAGATCGTGCAGATCGTCCTTGTCGACTTCGATGAGGCGCAGGCCGTCGTTCGCGAACGCGTTCAGGCACGCCTTGATCAGCGAAGACTTGCCCGTGCCGCGCGCACCGGTAAGCAGCACGTTGTTCGCGGGCTTGTTCTGCACGAACTGGCGTGTGTTGCGTTCGATGAGATCTTTCTGGCGGTCGATGTTCTGCAGGTCGTCGAGCGTAATCGGCGACACCGACGGCACCGGCTGCAGATAGCCGCGGCCCTGACGCTTGCGCCAGCGAAACGCCACTGCCGCGTTCCAGTCGACGACCGGAGCGGCCGGCGGCAGCACCGCTTCGAGGCGGCCGATCAATGCTTCGGCGCGCTTCAGAAACTGTTCGAGCTTGTCCATGTGCGTAAAGGCTTGAATTACCGTAAGCCGCCGGATCAGGAGCGGTAGTCGGCGTTGATGCTCACGTAGTCGTGCGAGAGGTCGCAGGTCCAGATCGTGGCCTGCGCATTGCCGCGGCCGAGCAGCACACGGATCAGGATCTCGCTCTTCTTCATGACGCGCTGGCCGTCTTCCTCACGATACGCCGGGTTGCGCCCGCCGCTCTTCGCGACGAGCACGTCGTCGAGATACAGGTCGATCTTGCCGACATCGAGATCCGTCACGCCCGCATAGCCGATTGCGGCCAGGATGCGGCCGAGGTTGGGATCCGACGCGTAGAAGGCCGTCTTCACGAGCGGCGAGTGGCCGATCGCGTAGGCGATCTGGCGGCATTCGGCGACGTCCTTGCCGCCTTCGACCTGCACGGTCATGAACTTCGTCGCGCCTTCGCCGTCGCGCACGATCAGCTGCGAGAGCGTCTGCGCCACTTCGGTCACGGCATCGCGCAGCGCCGCGTAGGCGGGCGAGTCCGTCGACGCGATGGCCGGCAGGCTCGACTTGCCCGATGCGACCAGCATGAACGAGTCGTTCGTCGACGTATCGCCGTCGATGGTGATGCAGTTGAACGAGCGGTCCGCGACGTGCTTCACGAGTTCGTCGAGCACCGGTTGCGCCACGTTCGCATCGAATGCGAGGAAGCCGAGCATCGTCGCCATGTTCGGCTTGATCATGCCCGCACCCTTGCTGATGCCCGTGAGCGTGACCGTGTGGCCGTCGATCACGACCTGGCGCGACGCGGCCTTCGGCAGCGTGTCGGTGGTCATGATCGATTGCGCCGCGTCGTACCAGTTCGCGGCCTTGCGGTTCGCGAGCGCGGCAGGCAGACCGGCCTTCAGGCGGTCGATGGGCAGCGGCTCCAGAATCACGCCGGTCGAGAACGGCAGCACCTGCGCGGGCTCGATGCCCGCGAGACGCGCGAGTTCATCGCAGGTCGCGCGAGCGTCGGCAAGACCGGGCTCGCCCGTGCCCGCATTCGCGTTGCCCGTGTTGATGACGAGCGCGCGGATTCCCTTGCCGCCGCCGCGCACCTTCGCGAGATGCTCGCGGCACACCGTCACCGGCGCCGCGCAGAAGCGGTTTAGCGTGAACACGCCCGCGACGCTCGCGCCTTCGTCGACGGAAATCACCAGCACGTCCTTGCGGTTGGGCTTGCGGATGTTGGCTTCAGCCCAGCCAAGCGTCACGCCGGCGACCGGATGAAGTTGCGCGGGATCGATCGAGGGAAAATTGACAGCCATGGTAGCGACCTGTCGAAAAGGCAATGCCGACCGAGGCGCTTACAGCCTGGCCGGCATTGGGAATCAAAAGGCAAGGCCCGGACACGAAGTCCGGGCCACGGAATCAACTGCAAGGTCAACCGCGGGGCCGCATGAAGCTAACAGCGGCTAACGGCGGCGCGCATCGTTCGTTCGGTACGTACGGTGCGCGCGCCGCCCGGCATCACGCGATCTTGCCGTGGCACTGCTTGTACTTCTTGCCGCTGCCGCACGGGCACGGATCGTTGCGGCCCACCTTCGGCATGGTCTGGCCGTCCGGCGCGGCGGCGTGCGCGTGGCTCATGGCCGCGCCGACCATCGCCGCAGCCGCGTCGGCTGCAACCGGCGCCGCCGCCACTGCATCGGCTTCGGCGAATTCGGCGTGGCGGAACTCGACATTCTCGAGATGACCGCCCTGCTCGTCCAGCTGCTCGGCGGCCTCTTCGAGCTGCTCGGGCGACTGAATCTGCACGTTCATCACGATCTTCGTGACTTCGTTCTTCACGGCGTCGAGCATCGCGGCGAACAGTTCGAACGCCTCGCGCTTGTATTCCTGCTTCGGATTCTTCTGCGCATAGCCGCGCAGATGGATGCCCTGGCGCAGATGGTCGAGCGCAGCGAGGTGTTCGCGCCAGCTGCGATCGAGCGTCTGCAGCATGACCGAGCGCTCGAATGCGCTGAACGATTCGCGTCCGACGAGCGCGACCTTTTGCTCGTAGGCTTCGTCGGCGGCGGCGAGCACGGCTTCGAGAATCTCGTCGGCGTCGATCGACGACGACTCGTTGATCATCTCCTGAATCGCCAGGTCGAGCTGCCACTCGTTGCGCAGCACTTCCTCCAGCTCCGGCACGTCCCACTGTTCCTCGATGCTGCCCGCGGGCACGAACTCGCGCACGAGTTCGGACATCACGCCGTGACGCATCGCGCCGATGGTTTCGGTGATGTCGTGCGCTTCGAGCAGTTCGTTGCGCTGCTGGTAGATCACCTTGCGCTGGTCGTTCGACACGTCGTCGTATTCGAGCAGCTGTTTGCGGATATCGAAGTTGCGGGCTTCGACCTTGCGCTGCGCCGACTCGATCGAACGCGTGACGATGCCTGCCTCGATTGCCTCGCCTTCGGGCATCTTCAGGCGGTCCATGATCGAGCGCACGCGGTCGCCAGCGAAGATGCGCAGCAGCGGGTCTTCGAGCGACAGATAGAAGCGCGACGAACCCGGATCGCCCTGACGGCCCGCACGGCCGCGCAGCTGGTTGTCGATACGGCGCGACTCGTGGCGCTCGGTGCCGATGATGTGCAGACCGCCCGCGGCCTTCACCTGATCGTGCAGCGTCTGCCATTCGTCGTTGAGCTGCTGGACGCGGCGCGCCTTTTCGTCGTCGGCGAGCGATTCGTCGGCTTCGATGAACGACGCCTGCTTTTCGGCGTTGCCGCCGAGCACGATGTCGGTACCGCGGCCCGCCATGTTCGTGGCAATCGTGATGCGTTGCGGACGGCCCGCTTCGGCGACGATCGCAGCTTCCCGCGCGTGCTGCTTCGCGTTGAGCACTTCGTGCGGCAGCCCGGCCTTCGTGAGCAGGTCGGAGAGCAGTTCCGAGTTCTCGATCGACGTCGTGCCGACCAGCACCGGCTGGCCGCGCTCGAAGCACTCGCGGATATCGCGGATCACGGCGTCGTAGCGCTCTTTCGCGCTCTTGTAGATCTGATCCTGCTTGTCAGCGCGCTTGGGCACGCGGTTCGTCGGGATCACGACGGTTTCGAGGCCGTAGATTTCGTTGAATTCGTACGCTTCCGTGTCGGCGGTGCCGGTCATGCCCGACAGCTTTGCGTACATGCGGAAGTAGTTCTGGAACGTGATCGAGGCGAGCGTCTGGTTCTCGCTCTGGATCTTCACGTGTTCCTTCGCCTCGACGGCCTGATGCAGACCGTCCGACCAGCGGCGGCCGGACATCAGACGGCCAGTGAATTCGTCGACGATGATGACTTCGCTGTTCTGCACGACGTAGTGCTGGTCCTTGAAGAACAGCGTGTGCGCGCGCAGGGCCGCGTACACGTGGTGCATCAGCGTGATGTTCTGCGGCGCGTAAAGGCTTTCGCCCTCGCCGATCAGGCCCCACTCGGAGAGCATGCGCTCGGCCTTCTCGTGACCGGACTCCGTGAGGAACACCTGGCGGCCCTTTTCGTCGAGCGTGTAGTCGCCCGGCTTTTCGACGCCCGTGCCGTCGGCCTTCTCTTCGCCGATCTGGCGCTCGAGCAGCGGCGGCAGCGCATTCATGCGCACGTAGAGTTCGGTGTGATCTTCGGCCTGGCCGGAGATGATGAGCGGCGTACGCGCTTCGTCGATCAGGATCGAGTCCACTTCGTCGACGACGGCGAAGTTCAGCGCGCGCTGCACGCGCGCGTCGGTCTCGTAGACCATGTTGTCGCGCAGGTAGTCGAAGCCGAACTCGTTGTTCGTGCCGTACGTGATGTCCGAGCTGTACGCCTGCTGCTTCATGGCGTGGTCCATCTGCGACAGGTTGACGCCGACGCTCAAGCCCAGGAAGTTGTAGAGGCGGCCCATCCATTCGGCGTCGCGCTGCGCGAGGTAATCGTTCACCGTCACGACGTGCACGCCGCGCCCGGAGAGCGCGTTCAGGTAGGCAGCGAGCGTTGCGACGAGCGTCTTGCCCTCGCCCGTGCGCATTTCGGCGATCTTGCCGTAATGGAGCACCATGCCGCCGATCAGCTGGACGTCGAAATGGCGCATCTTGAGCACGCGTTTGCTGGCCTCGCGGCAGACCGCGAAAGCCTCCGGCAGCAGCTCGTCGAGCGACGCGCCGTTCGCTACGCGCTCGCGGAACTCAACGGTCTTCGCGCGCAGTTGCTCGTCGCTGTACTGCTCGATCTGCGGTTCGAGCGCATTGATCGCCGCGACCGTCTTCTGATATTGCTTGATCAGGCGCTGATTGCGGCTGCCAAAGATTTTCTGTAAGAAACCGGTGGTCATCGGATCGGTGTCTGCGTCGCGGCTTCGGTCGGGATTCGTGCGTGGTTTTCGGCGTTCAACCTGCCAAACCTGCGGCTGCACCCGAATCGGAAAGACCTCGGCGGCTTAAGCCCAAAATGGTGGATTCGAATCGGGCATTTTAGCACGCACCCTCATGCCCGCTTGTGTCAGCGGCGAGACGAGATGGCGCGCCAAATGCCCGCACGGAAAGCCTCCCGGCTGTGTGGCCCCGCCTGCTGGCAGGTCCGGGCCAGACGGCCGGAAGGCGCGTGGGCGCTTGCCGTGCAAGCTACAATGGCGGCAATTGCACGTGACTTTACGTGTGCGCCCGTCCTCTTCCCAACATGAGCCGCTTCTCGCCATTTTCAAGGCCGTCTGCGCCGCGCTACGCCCAGCCCGTGGGCGAACTGCTGAGTCGCACCGACGCGTTCGCGCCGCTGCGCGCCGGCGTCGAGCAGATGGCGGCGATGCAGCGCGACCTCGAAGCACTGCTGCCCGAATACCTCGCGGCCAGCGTGGAGCCGGGCTTCATCAAGGACGGCAAGCTCGCACTCTTCACCGCCCATAATGCGCTCGCGGCGCGGCTGCGGCATCTGGAACCGCGACTCGTTGCCGATCTGCAGGCGCGCGGCTGGCCGCTCGATTCCGTGCGGATTCGCGTGCGTCCGCAGTCGGTCAAGGAAGCGAAACCGCCCAAGCAGGCGCGCATGACGCCGGTCGGCGCGGCGGCGCTGCAGGCGCTCAGCGAGGAATTGCCGCCTTCGCCGCTGCAAATCGCGCTGGCGAAAATGGCGGCGCGCCATTCGAACAAGCGCTGATCCGCGCTATCCGGTTGTGCTGCGATAGCGGCACGCGGCGAGGCGAGCGGGAATTGAAGCGGCGAGAACTGAAGCGCTGAGAACCGAAGCGCTAAAAATGAAAAAGGGCGGCATGATGCCGCCCTTTTCGCTGATCGTCTGACGCGTTCGCGCTCAGGCGAATGCGGTCTGCGCTTCGTAGCCGAAGCCGCGCGGCGCCTTGTGCATGTCGTCGAAGGTGACGATCTCGTAAGCGTCTTCGTGTTTGAGCAATTCGCGCAGCAGCAAGTTGTTCAGGCCGTGGCCCGACTTGTACGCCGTGTACGACGCGAGCAGCGGGTGCCCCACCACATAAAGGTCGCCGATGGCGTCGAGCATCTTGTGCTTCACGAATTCGTCGTCGTAGCGCAGGCCGTCGTTGTTCAGGATGCGGTACTCGTCGAGCACGATCGCGTTGTCCATGCTGCCGCCGCGCGCAAGGCCCAGCTCGCGCATCATTTCGACCTCATGCGCGAAGCCGAACGTGCGGGCGCGCGCGATTTCGCGCACATACGACGTGTTGGCGAAATCGACTTCGAGCGCCTGGCCCGTCTTGTCGACAGCCGGATGGCGAAAATCGATCGTGAACTTGAGCTTGAAGCCGAAATACGGATCGAGGCGCGCAAACTTGTCGCCCTCGCGGATTTCCACGGGCTTCTTGACCTTGATGAATTTCTTCGCGGCGTTCTGCTCTTCGATTCCTGCCGACTGGATCAGGAACACGAACGAGGCCGCGCTGCCGTCCATGATCGGGATTTCTTCGGCGGTCACGTCGACGTAGAGGTTGTCGATGCCAAGGCCCGCGCACGCGGACATCAGGTGCTCGACAGTCGATACGCGCGCGCCGTCTTTTTGCAGCACCGACGCGAGACGCGTGTCGCCAATCGACATCGCCGACGCGGGAATATCCACCGGAGTCGGCAAATCCACGCGCGAAAACACGATGCCCGTATCCGGCGCAGCCGGACGGAGCGTCAAGTCGACTTTGCGGCCCGAGTGCAGGCCGATGCCGACCGTTTTCACGATCGATTTGATGGTTCGCTGCTTCAACATAACTCTGCCCATTGAAAATCCCAATCGGGACTTTTTAACTAATAGCGCGAATTATACTCCAGATATAGGGTTTTCGCTGTTTCCCCCGGCGTGACAATCTGTTTCCCGCTATTACGTCAGCGGGAAAAACAGCGGAGCCGATGTCCGAAACGGAGGCGTTTTCGGTCATCGGCCCGCCGGGTGCGACGTAATGGCCCGTCACATTTGCGCCGTCGGCTCGTTGCGCTGCGGCAACGTGTCGCCGGTCGAAGCGCTCATTCGGGCCTCAACGTTGCGTGGATGTTCGACACATCCTTTACTTCGAACTTGCCGGGTGCTTCGACATCCAGCGTCTTGACTACACCGCCGTCGACCACCATTGCGTAACGCAGGGAACGAATGCCCATGCCACGCGCCGACAAATCCTGCTCCAGACCAAGCGCCCGGGTGAATGTTGCACTGCCGTCGCCCATCGTGCGTACCTTGCCCGCGGTACGCAGATCGCGTCCGCACGCGCCCATCACGAACGCATCGCTAACCGACACGTACCAGATTTCGTCGATGCCGACCGGGGCAATCGCCTCGGCCCACTCGACGTATCCCAGCACCTGTCTCGCCGAAGTCGCGGGCGTGAATGCACGCGGCAATCCGAAGATCACCACGCATTTGCCCGCCGCCTCTTCGCGCACGCTCAGGCTTTTCGGCCCCTGCGTGCAGCCTTCGTGCATGTCCTCGACGAATTCGTGGAGGTTCACGTCCGGCAGCGATTCACCCAGTTTGATCACTACTCGTCCTGCTACGCGTCCTTCGCATCGGTGCGCCAGCGTTCAATGCGCGATATCCCGCCATTATCTGCCATCAGGCTTTCAGGATCGTCAGACGGCATGCCGTCCTCGCTGCTCGCATAAAACGCAGCGGGCAACCGGCCCTGCCGTTCGTCCTCGCGGACGCGGCCCTGCTGGCCTTCATAGCGACGCTTCGCGCGCGTCGGCCGGAGCTGGCGCATGTCTGCCTGACGACCGGAGCAGGCGTGCCGACCGGAGCTGTGCTTCAACGCTCACTCAGGTCCCACATCGCTCACCCGGATCTCGCCGTGCTCACTCCGGCCTGGCCGCACCGCACGCTGGTCCCATGTACGCCAGTCCTCAGTCCGCCTGCTTGCGCAGGAACGCCGGGATATCGTACGTATCGACGCCCTTTTCCTGCAGCGCCTGAACGTGCGAAGCCGCGGTGTCGCGCGACGTGCGCCACACAGCCGGCGTATCGAGCGCGCCGTAATCGGCCGTCGTGCCCGCCGAGGACTGCGGTGCGTACGTCTGCATCGCCGGAACCGGATGGTTGTCCGTGCCGGTGCGCAGCAGCGTCATCGGCGCCGCCGACTGCTGCTTCTTCGCCGCGCGGCCGAGGCCTGTTGCGACCACCGTCACGCGCAGCGCGTCGCCCATCGCGTCGTCGTACACCGCGCCGAAGATCACCGTGGCGTCTTCCGCCGCGTAGCTCTTGATGGTGTTCATCACTTCGCGCGTTTCCGACAAACGCAGCGAACGGCTCGACGTGATGTTGACGAGCACGCCGCGCGCGCCAGACAGATCGACGCCTTCGAGCAGCGGGCTCGCCACGGCCTGTTCGGCTGCGAGGCGCGCGCGATCGACGCCGGCAACCGTCGCCGTGCCCATCATCGCCTTGCCCTGCTCGCCCATCACCGTCTTCACGTCTTCGAAGTCGACGTTCACGAGACCGTCGACGTTGATGATTTCGGCGATACCGGCCACTGCGTTGTTCAGAACGTCGTCCGCGCACTGGAAGCACTTGTCCATCTCGGCGTCATCGCCCATCACGTCGAACAGCTTGTCGTTGAGCACGACAATCAGCGAGTCGACGTGATCCTCCAGTTGCTGCGCACCGGCCTCTGCCACGCGCATACGCTTGCCGCCTTCGAACTCGAACGGCTTGCTCACGACGCCAACCGTCAGAATGCCCATTTCCTTGGCGATCTGCGCCACGACCGGGGCTGCGCCCGTGCCGGTGCCGCCGCCCATGCCCGCGGTGATGAACACCATGTGCGCGCCGAGCAGTGCGTCGGCGATGCGCTCGCGTGCTTCTTCAGCCGCCGAGCGGCCCATTTCCGGCTTCGCACCGGCGCCAAGGCCAGTGTTGCCGAGCTGGATCACGGCCGATGCGCGCGAACGCGAAAGCGCCTGCGCATCCGTGTTCATCACGATGAAGTCGACGCCCTGAACGCCGCGGTTGATCATGTGCTGCACGGCATTGCCGCCAGCGCCACCTACGCCCACCACCTTGATGATGGTGCCGTTGGTTTCCGTTTCCAGCATCTGGAATTCCATGTTGCCTCCGTCAAGAAAGAGATACCGCTCTTCGGCCGTTATCCGCAGGAAGATCGGGCAACCTT
The DNA here is from genome assembly GCF_024281035.1 of Paraburkholderia sp. Lineage (GTDB taxonomy): Bacteria > Pseudomonadota > Gammaproteobacteria > Burkholderiales > Burkholderiaceae > Paraburkholderia. The sequence goes on along the minus strand of NZ_JAMXLH010000035.1, from coordinate 15,410 downwards.
CCTGTGCGCGCCAGCCGCCGTCACCGGCGCGTATTCTCATCTGTTAATCACTTGTTTCCCGCTTTTTCACTGCTTGTTCCCTGCTTTTTCACTGCTTTTTCACTTCTTGTTTCCAGCCCTGCCGTCAGAAGTTGCCGAGGAACCAGTCCTTCATCCGCGAGAAGACCTGGCCCATCGATCCCGACTGCACTGCAACCTTGCGACCGCGCATGCGCTGCGAGCGGCCTTCCGCGAGCAGGCCCATCGCCGTCGAGTAACGCGGATTGCGCACGACGTCGGCGAGACCGCCCGCATACTCCGGCACGCCGATGCGCACCGGCTTGAGGAAAATGTCCTCGCCGAGTTCGACCATGCCCGGCATCATCGCGGCGCCGCCCGTCAGCACGACACCCGAGCTCAGCAGTTCTTCGTAACCCGACTCGCGCACCACCTGCTGCACGAGCGAGAAAAGCTCTTCCACGCGCGGCTCGATCACGGCCGCCAGCGCCTGGCGCGACAGCGTGCGCGGACCGCGCTCGCCGAGCCCCGGCACTTCGATCATCTCGTCCGGGTCGGCCAGCGCCTGCTTCGCGATGCCGTAGCTCACCTTGATGTCTTCCGCGTCGGGCGTCGGCGTGCGCAGCGCCATCGCGATGTCGCTCGTCACCTGGTCGCCCGCGATCGGAATCACCGCCGTCTGGCGAATCGCGCCTTCACTGAAAATCGCGATGTCGGTCGTGCCGCCGCCCACGTCCACCAGCACGACGCCCAGTTCCTTCTCGTCTTCGGTCAGCACCGCGAGCGACGACGCCAGCGGCTGCAGGATCAGATCGTTCACTTCGAGCCCGCAGCGGCGCACGCACTTCACGACGTTCTGGGCCGCGCTCACCGCGCCCGTGACGATGTGCACCTTCACTTCGAGACGGATGCCGCTCATGCCGATCGGCTCGCGCACATCCTCCTGGCCGTCGATGATGAATTCCTGCGTGAGGATGTGCAGCACCTGCTGGTCGGTCGGGATGTTGATCGCCTTCGCGGTCTCGATCACGCGCGCGACGTCCGCCTGCGTGACTTCCTTCTCCTTGATCGCGACCATCCCGCTCGAATTGAAGCTGCGGATATGGCTGCCCGCGATGCCGGTAAACACGTTCGTGATCTTGCAGTCCGCCATCAGCTCCGCTTCTTCGAGCGCGCGTTGAATGGACTGCACCGTGGCCTCGATATTCACCACGACGCCCTTCTTGAGCCCCTTCGATTCGCTCTGGCCGAGTCCGATCACCTCGTAGTGACCTTCGCCCTTCAACTCGGCGACAACGGCCACCACCTTCGACGTCCCGATGTCGAGGGAGACCAGCAGATCTTTGTAGTCTTTACTCATAGCGTGCTCGTTGCGTGTGATGTGCTGTTACTTCTTGCCGGTGGCCGTGTCGCTGATAAAGCGCATGCCGGCCGCTCGAATCGCAAATCCATTCGGATAGCGCAAATCCGCATACTCGACGTCTTCCCCCCAACGTTGCGTGACCGCCGCCCATGCCGCGATGAGCCGGCGCGAGCGCTCCCCGAGCGTATCCGCGTTGCGCTCGCGGCCCAGTTCCACCTGCGTGCCGTTCGAAAGCTTTACGGTCCATGCGTAGCGCGGCGAGAGCGTCACTTCGTCCGGGGTAAGGCCAAGCGGTGCAAACCATTTGACGAAATCGCGGTAACGCGCAACGACCTCTTTCGCACTGCCTTCAGGACCGTCGAACGCCGGCAGCTCCTCGTCGAGTTCGGCCTGGTTCGCGGTGAACAACTCGCCGTCCGTGCTCACGAGCTGATCGCTGCCCCAGGTGGCGATCGGCTTGTACTCTTCGAGGTTCACCGCCAGCGCGTTCGGCCACACGCGGCGCACGCTCGCGTGGCGCACCCACGGCATCTGCTCGAATGCCTGGCGCGCGGCATCGAGATCGACGGTGAAGAAGTTGCCTTTCAGACGGCCCACCACGCTCGCGCGTACGGTCGGCGCATTGATGTGATCGGTGTCGCCCTCGATGCGGATTTCGCGCAGCGCAAAATTCGGCCGCTGCACCAGCCAGAAACCACCGGCCACCAGCAATGCGAGCGCGAGAAGCGCATGCATGGCATTGGCGGCGAGGTTGAGCTGGCGTACGTTATTCCACATGTCGAGATTGTTGCGTCAATTGGCTTAATTCAATTCGTCGGTAAAGGTCCGTTAGTGGCGTCAATCCTTCAACGTAAGCGCGAGCACCTGCACGACCAGGTCCTGATACGGGATGCCGATGGCGCGCGCCGCCTTCGGCGGCAGCGAGTGATCGGTCATGCCCGGCGCCGTGTTCACCTCGAGGAAATACGGGTTGCCCGCGCCGTCGATCATGAAATCGGCACGGCCCCACTCGGTGCAGCCGAGCACCTCGAACGCACGGCGCGCGAGCTTTTTCAGGCGCGCCTCTTCCTCCGGCGCCACGCCGCAAGGAATCAGGTATTGCGTGCTGTCGAGCAGGTACTTCGCGTCGTAGTCGTAGAATTCGCCCGCGGGCACGATCTTGATGAGCGGCAAGTCGAGGTCGCCCGCGATGCACGCGGTGTACTCGCCGCCGCCTTCGATGCTCTTCTCCACCAGCACGATCTTGTCGAACTTCGCGGCCTCTTCGAGCGCCGGTGCGAGTTCGTCGGCGGTCTTCACCTTGATGACCGCGACGCTGGAACCCTCGCACGCCGGCTTCACGAAGAGCGGCAGGCCGAGCTTCGCGACGATAGCCGGCGACTTCGCCGCGTAGTCGTCGTCGCGCAGCACGGTTTCGAACGGCGGCGTCGGAATACCGAGCTGCTGCCACACGAGCTTGGCGCGGAATTTGTCCATGCCGAGCGCCGAGCCGAGCACGCCCGTGCCCGTGTAACGGATGCCCTCGAAGTCGAGCGCGCCCTGGATCTGGCCGTTTTCGCCATAGCCGCCGTGCAGCGCGTTGAACGCGCGCACGAAGCCCTCTTCCTTGAGCGCCGAAAGCGGCCGCTCGGACGGGTCGAACAGATGTGCGTCGATGCCTGCGCCACGCAGCGCTTCGTACACGAGGCGGCCGGACTTGAGCGAAACCTCGCGTTCGGCGGACACGCCGCCGAACAACACCGCCACCTTGCCGAACCGCTTGGGATCAATGCCGCTCATCTCACACCTTCTCTTCGTGGGCAGCGACGCGACCCGGCACACTGCCGATCGACCCCGCGCCCATCGTGATCACCACATCGCCGTCGCGCACCATTGCGGCCAGCGCGTTCGGCACCTCATCCACCGTTTCGACGAACACCGGCTCGACCTTGCCCGCCACGCGGATCGCACGCGCGAGCGCGCGGCCATCGGCGGCGACGATCGCCGCTTCGCCGGCGGCGTAGACATCGGTCAGCACGAGCGCATCGACGGTCGACAGCACTTTGACGAAATCCTCGAAGCAGTCGCGCGTGCGCGTATAGCGGTGCGGCTGGAACGCGAGCACGAGACGGCGTCCTGGAAACGCGCCGCGCGCCGCGGCGATGGTCGCGGTCATCTCCACCGGGTGATGGCCATAATCGTCGATCAACGTGTAAGTGCCGCCGCCGTTGACCGCAATTTCGCCGTAGCGCTGGAAACGTCGGCCCACGCCGTTGAATTCGGCGAGCGCGCGCTGGATGTCCACATCCTTCACTTCGAGTTCGCTCGCAATCGCAATCGCGGCCAATGCGTTCTGGACATTGTGCGTACCGGGAAGGTTCAACACGATGTCGAGCGACGGCGCGTCTTCGCGCATCGCCGTGAAGTACATCTTGCCGTCGCGCGCGACGACGTTGACCGCGCGCACCTGCGCCTCGGGCGCGAAGCCGTAACGGATGATCGGCTTCGAGACGAACGGCAGGATCTGCTTCACGTTCGGGTCGTCGACGCAGAGCACCGCGATGCCGTAGAACGGCAGCCGGTGCGTGAATTCGATGAACGCCTGCTTCAGTCGCGCGAAGTCGTGCCCGTAGGTGTCCATGTGATCGGCGTCGATGTTCGTGATGACTTCGATCACCGGCAGGAGATTGAGGAACGACGCATCCGACTCGTCGGCTTCCGCGACGATGAAGTCGCCCGTGCCGAGCCGTGCGTTCGCGCCCGCGCTGATGAGGCGCCCGCCAATCACGAAGGTCGGATCGAGTCCGCCCGCGGCGAGCACGCTCGCGACGAGCGACGTGGTCGTGGTCTTGCCGTGCGTGCCCGCAATCGCAATGCCCTGCTTCAGGCGCATGAGTTCCGCGAGCATCACCGCGCGCGGCACGATCGGCACGCGCAGATGGCGCGCCGCGAGCACTTCGGGGTTGTCGCTGCGCACGGCGGTCGAGACGACCACGGCGTTCGCGCCTTCGATGTTCTGCGCGTCATGGCCGATGGCGATGCGCGCGCCGAGCGCGGCGAGACGGTCGGTGACCGCGTTCTTCGTGAGGTCCGAGCCGCTGACCTGATAGCCGAGCGTGACGAGCACTTCGGCAATGCCGCTCATGCCCGCGCCGCCGATTCCGACGAAATGAATATGTTTGACGATGTGTTTCATTGCTTTCCTCCCGGACTGGCACCGGCCACGGCCGCGCAAATGCTTGCGACCTGATCGGCGGCGTCGGGTTTCGCGAGCGCGCGGGCGCGCCCAGCCATTTCTGCCAGCGATTGTCTGGTTTGTTGCCGCAGCCATCCGGCGAGCGATTCCGCCGTCAGGTCGCGTTGCTGCACCACGCGCGCCGCGCCCTTGTCGGCGAGGAATGCGGCGTTGGTGGTCTGGTGGTCGTCCACGGCGAACGGGAACGGCACGAAGCACGCCGCCACGCCCACCGCCGCGATCTCGGCCACGGTCATCGCACCCGAGCGGCAGATCACGAGATCCGCGTCCTCATAGGCACTCGCCATGTCATCGATGAACGGCACGAGCCGCACCGCGTCGTCGGATGCTGCCGGATCGAGCAGGCCCGCTTCGATGTAGTTGGCCTTCAACGCGTCGATGTGCTTCGCACCGGCCTGATGCACGACGCGCGGACGCTCGTCTTTCGCGATGAGCGCGAGCGCGCGGGGCACCACGTCGTTGAGCGCCTGCGCGCCGAGGCTGCCGCCGACGACGAGCACGCGCAGCGGACCGCTGCGTGCCGCGTAGCGCGCCTGCGGCTCGCCGACGTGTTCGAGTTCCTCGCGAATCGGATTGCCGGTCCACTCGGCGTGCGGCAGTGCGCTGGGAAACGCGACGAGCACGCGTTTCGCAAGCTTCGCCAGCACCTTGTTGGCGAGGCCCGCAATCGAGTTCTGCTCGTGCAGCACGAGCGGCGCGCCCGAAAGCGCGCTCATCACGCCCGCCGGGAACGTGATGTAGCCGCCCATCCCGAGCACGACATCGGGCTTCACGCGCGCGAGCGCCGCGCGGCTCTGCGTGAATGCGCGCAGCAGGTTGAGCGGCAGCATCAGCTTCGTCTTGATGCCCTTGCCGCGCACGCCGCCGAAGCGCACGAATTCCATCGGAATGCCGTGCTTCGGCACGAGCGTCGCTTCCATGCCTGCGGGATTGCCGAGCCACACGACGCGCCAGCCCCACGACTGCATGCGGTGCGCGACCGCGAGCCCGGGGAACACATGTCCGCCCGTGCCGCCGGCCATCACCATGAGCGTGCGGTTCATACCTTCCCCCCACGCATCAGCACGCGATTTTCGTAATCCACGCGCAACAGTAGCGCGACGGCGACGCAGTTGAGCAGAATGCCCGAGCCGCCGTAGCTCACGAGCGGCAGGGTGAGACCTTTGGTCGGCAGCAGGCCGAGGTTCACGCCCATGTTGATGAACGCCTGCGCGCCGAACCACACGCCGATGCCCTTCGCGACGAGCCCCGCGAATGTGCGGTCGAGCGCGAGCGCCTGGCGGCCGATCTCGAACGAGCGGCGCACGATCCAGTAGAACAGCAGGATCACGATCAGCACGCCGACAAAACCGAGTTCCTCGCCGATCACGGCGAGGATGAAGTCGGTGTGCGCTTCGGGCAGATAGTTGAGCTTCTCGACGCTGACGCCGAGCCCGACGCCGAACCACTCGCCGCGCCCGAACGCGATCAGCGAGTGCGTGAGCTGATAGGCCTTGCCCTGCGCGTAGCGGTCGTCCCACGGATCGAGATACGCGAAGATCCGCTCGCGCCGCCAGGGCGATGCCCACACGAGCAGCGAGAACGTGCCGACCGCCGTCGCGACGAGGCCGCCGAACAGCTTGCCGTTCACGCCGCCGAGAAACAGCACGCCCATCGCGATCGCGGCGATCACCATGAACGCGCCCATGTCGGGTTCGAGCAGCAGCAGCGCGCCGACGACGCCGACCGCGAACGCCATCGGCAAAAAGCCCTTGGCGAAGCTGTGCATGTATTCCTGCTTGCGCACCGTGTAGTTCGCCGCGTAGATCGTCACGGCGAGCTTCATGATTTCCGACGGCTGCATGTTGGTGATGCCGAGCGGAATCCAGCGGCGCGCGCCGTTGACGCCCTTGCCGATGTGCGGAATCAGCACGACGACAAGCATTGCGAGCACGATGATGAAGAGCTTCGGCGCGTAGCGGTCCCACGTCGAAACGGGGATGCGGAACGCGATCAGCGCCGCGATCCCGGCGACCACAAGCGAAATGAGGTGGCGCAAGAGGAACGCGTAGTCGTGATACGAGGCGTACTTCGGCGAATCGGGCATGGCGATCGACGCCGAATACACCATCACGACGCCGAGCCCGAGCAGTGCGATCACGGCCCACACGAGCGAGTGGTCGTAGTCCAGCATGCGCGAGCGCGCGGGCCGCACGCCGCTGACGACGCTCGCAAGCCCGCTCGCGCGCGCCGCCGCGCCGCCCGATGTGCCACTCGACGCACCGTCCTGGCCGCCACGCTCGCCGAGGAATCGCGAACCGAACCGTTCGGACCAGCTCATATCATCGTCCCCCGTTCAGCGGCGATTTCCTCGACCGTGTCGTGGAACACGGCCGCGCGATGGGCGTAGTTTTTGAACATGTCGAGGCTCGCGCACGCGGGCGAGAGCAGCACGACGTCGCCGGGTTGCGCGAGCGCCGTGGCGGCGCGCGTCGCGGCTTCGAGCGTCGGGTGATCGTCGATGACGATGCCCGTCGACTCCAGCGCGGCGCGAATCTGCGGCGCGTCGCGGCCGATCAGCATCACCGCGCGGCACCAGCGCGCGACCGGAGCCGCGAGCGGTTCGAAGTCCTGGCCCTTGCCGTCGCCGCCCGCGATCAGCACCGTGCGCTGCGCGAGGCCGTCGAGTGCGGCGACCGTCGCGCCGACGTTCGTGCCCTTGCTGTCGTCAACGTAGTCGATGCCTTCGATCGACGCGATCAACTCCACCCGATGCGGCTCGCCGCGATAGTCGCGCAGGCCGTGCAGCAGCGGCGCGGCAGGCAGGTCGATCGCGCGCGTGAGCGCAAGCGCCGCCAGCGCGTTCGCCGCGTTGTGCAGGCCGCGAATGCGCAGCGCGTCCGCAGGCATCAGACGCTTGATGCCGAGGTTCGCGGGCGCGCTTTCTTGCTGCTTGCGGCGGCGCGCGGAAACCGGTTCGTCCGTCGCGTCGCGGTCATACGCCTGCACGAGCCACAGCATGCCGTTCTCGCGTGACAGGCCGTAGTCGCCATCGCGCTGCGGTTCGTCGACGCCGAAGGTCACGGCGGTCACGGCGCGCGCAGCGCTGTCGGCCACGGGCGCGAGCGCCATCACGCGCGCGTCGTCGCGGTTGAGTACGCGTGTGGTTTGCGGCCCGAAGATGCGGCCCTTCGCGGCGGCGTAGGCATCCATGCCGCCGTGCCAGTCGAGGTGATCCTGCGTGATGTTGAGGACGGTGGCCGCGTCCGGAGCGAACGTTTGCGATGTCTCAAGCTGGAAGCTCGACAATTCGAGCACCCAGATATCGGGCAGCGCGGTGTTGTCGATTGCGTCCGCAAGCTTGTCGAGCATCGCCGGGCTGATGTTGCCCGCGACCGCGACGCGCTTGCCCGCGCGCTCGCAGAGCATGCCCGTGAGGCTCGTCGTCGTGGTCTTGCCGTTCGTGCCGGTGATCGCGAGCACCTTCGGCGTGTAGCCGCTCTCGCCGAGATGACGCAGCGCCTGAGCGAAGAGTTCGAGTTCGCCCCAGACATCGATGGCGCGCTCGCGGGCGGCCGCGATCAGCGGCACGAGGTCGGCGGCAAGCGGCGAAAGACCCGGGCTGATCGCGACGAGATCGACGCCGTCGAGCAACGCGGTCGAAAACGCCCCGCCGATGAAATCGGCGTCGATGCCGCATGCGGCGAGTTCGGGCAAGCCGGGCGGCGCCACGCGCGTGTCGGCAATGCGCAGGCGGCAACCGTGCCTGGCGCACCAGCGCGCCATCGCGAGGCCCGATTCGCCGAGCCCCAGCACGAGCACCATCGGCTTTTGCCGATCCCGAAACTTCTCGCCAAACATCGCTTGATTCCCTTGGTTACTTACCCGTTGGACTGCTTGTGTAGCCTGCTGACTCAGCGCAGCTTGAGCGTGGACAGACCGAACAGACACAACATCAGCGTGATGATCCAGAAACGCACGACGACCTGCGTCTCCTTCCAGCCTGACAATTCGAAGTGGTGATGCAGCGGCGCCATCTTGAAGATGCGGCGGCCTTCGCCGAAACGCTTCTTCGTGTACTTGAACCATGTGACCTGCAGCATCACGGAGAGCGTTTCCGCGACGAAAATGCCGCCCATGATGAAGAGCACGATCTCCTGGCGCACGATTACGGCGATGGTGCCGAGCGCGCCGCCGAGCGCGAGTGCGCCCACGTCGCCCATGAACACCTGTGCGGGATACGTGTTGAACCAGAGAAACGCGAGCCCGGCCCCGCCCATCGCCGAGCAGAAGATCATCAGCTCGCCCGCGCCGGGAATGTGCGGGAACAGCAGATACTTCGAATACACCGAGCTGCCCATCACATAGGCGAACACGCCGAGCGAGCCGCCGACGAGCACGACCGGCATGATGACGAGACCGTCGAGGCCATCGGTGAGATTGACGGCATTGCTCGCGCCGACGATCACGAAATACGTGAGCGCGATGAAGCCCCACACGCCGAGCGGATAGCTGATCGACTTGAGGAACGGCAGCAAGAGGTCGGCGCGCGCGGGCAGGCCGATCGAAAAACCGCTTCGGACCCACGCCATGAAGAGGTCGAACACGCGTACGTTGCTCGCCTCGGACACGCTGAACGCGAGATACACGGCCGCGAAAAGACCGATCACCGACTGCCAGAAATACTTCTCGCGCGAAGACATCCCGCGCGGATCCTTGTAGACGACCTTGCGATAGTCGTCCACCCAGCCAATCATGCCGAAGCCGAACGTGACGAGCATCACGATCCAGATGAAGCGGTTCGTGAGATCGCCCCAGAGCAGCGTGGATACCGCGATGCCCATGAGGATCAACACGCCGCCCATCGTCGGCGTGCCCGATTTCACGAGGTGCGTCTGCGGACCGTCCGTGCGGACCGCCTGGCCGACCTTCATCTCGGTCAGCTTGCGGATGACCCACGGGCCGCAGAAAAGTCCGATCGCCATCGCGGTGATGGTCGCCATCACCGCACGGAACGTCAGATAACTGAACACGCGCAAGAAGCTTGCGTCATTCTGCAGCCATTGCGCCAGCGCCAGTAGCATGCCTTGGATTCCTTCGTATTTCAGTGCGCGCCGGATTTGGCATCCGGCGCAGGATTGTGCGGATTCGTGAGTGCCGCCACCACGCGTTCCATCTGCATGAAGCGCGAGCCTTTCACGAGTAACGTTGCGCCGGAACCGTAACCGGCCGCCGAGAGCGCATTCACCAGTTCGCCGACACCGGCCGCATGCAGCGCGTTCGCGCCGAATGCCGCCGAGGTGTCGCGCGCGGCGTCGCCGAGCGTGTAAAGCGCGTCGATGCCGCGCTCTTTCGCATACGCGCCCACCTCGCGGTGAAACGCCGGACCGTCGTCGCCGACTTCGCCCATGTCGCCGAGCACCAGCACGCGCGGTGCGGCGCACTGCGCGAGCACGTCGATCGCCGCGCGCACGGAGTCCGGGTTCGCGTTGTAGGTGTCATCGATCACCGTGGCGCCCGCAAGTTCCCCGAGCAGCGCATGTTTCACCTGCAAGCGCCCTTTCACCGGCACGAACGCTTCGAGCCCGCGGCGGATCGCGTCGAGCGAAACACCGGCTGCGAGCGCCGCCGCCGTCGCGGCAAGCGCGTTGTGTGCGTTGTGCGCGCCGAGCACCTGCAGTTCGACTTCGAGATGCCCGTCCGGCGTGGCGATGGAGAGGCGATTGCCCGCGAGTTTGTCCGCGCGCTTGCCCGTGACAGCGGCATCGACCGCGCGCTCGTCGGTATGAAGCGCAAAATCGAGCACCCGCGAGCCGGTCGCGGCGATGTGCCAGAGGCCCGCGTACGCGTCATCGGCGGGAAACACCGCGACGCCTTCGGGCTTCAAGGCGTGGATCACGCTCGCGTGTTCGAGCGCGACAGCTTCCACCGTCGCCATGAATTCCTGATGTTCTCGTTGCGCGTTGTTGATCACCGCGACAGTCGGCTCCGCGAACTGTGCGAGCAACTCCGTTTCGCCCGGATGGTTCATCCCGAGTTCCACGACGGCGAGGCGATGTGCACCGGACAGGCGCAGCAGCGTGAGCGGCACGCCGATATCGTTGTTGAGGTTGCCGGCCGTCGCGAGACGAGCTGACTCGCCGACTGCCGCAGCGAAGATCGACGCGATCATTTCCTTGACGGTCGTCTTGCCGTTGCTGCCCGTCACCGCGACGAGCGGCAGCGCGAAGCGCCGCCGCCAGCCGAGCGCGAGCGCGCCGAGCGCCGTGCGTGTGTCGCCCACGCGCAGCGCCGGAATGCGCCAGTCGCCGGGACTGCGCGACACCAGCACCGCGCTCACGTGGCGGTTCGCGACTTCGGGCAGGAATTCGTGCGCGTCGAACCGCTCGCCCTTGAGGGCAACGAACAGATCGCCGGGACCGGCCGTGCGGCTATCGGTCGACACGCGCTCGAACGTGGCGTGCTCGTCGCCCAGCACACTCGCACCCGGAATCAGCGCTGCCGCTTCGAGCAGGGAAAACATCGTCATTCACCGCCTCCGCGCCCGTGCGTGGCACGGGCAGCGAGAGCAAGCCGCGCGTGGTCCTGGTCGGAGAACGCACGCTTCTTGCCCATGATTTCCTGAGTCGCCTCGTGCCCCTTGCCGGCCAGCACGACGACGTCTTCGCGCGCCGCGCCGCGCACCGCTTGCAGGATCGCGCTCGCGCGGTCCTCGACACGGCGCGCGTGCTCTACATCGCGCATGCCGCCGACGATCTGGTCGATGATCGCGGCAGGCGATTCGCTGCGCGGGTTGTCGCTCGTCACGACGACCTGGTCGGCCAGACGCTCGGCGATGGCGCCCATCAGCGGACGCTTGGTCGCGTCGCGGTCGCCGCCGCAGCCGAACATGCACACGAGCTGGCCGCCGCGCGCCGCTGCAATCGGGCGCAGCGCTTCGAGCGTTTTTTCGAGCGCGTCGGGCGTGTGCGCGTAATCGATCACGACGAGCGGCTCGTCATGGTCGACGCGGCCGCCCAGGCGCTCCATGCGGCCGTTCACGGGCTGCAGCTTCGCCAGTTCGCCGAGCGCCGCGACGAGCGGCACGTTCGCTACGAGCAGCGCGCCGAGCACGCCCAGCAGGTTGCTCACGTTGAAGAGGCCGAGCGTCTCGACTTCGACTTCGGCTTCGCCCCAGTCGGAGGTTTCGAGGTGGAACGCCGTGCCCGTAGCCGTCGCGCGCACATTCGAGGCGCGCAGCGAGGCATCGGCGACCGGCGCTTCGGCAGCGGTCGTCGCCACGCTATAGGCGATCGTGCGCGCGTGACCGCGCGTCGATGCGATCAGGCGGCGGCCCGCTTCGTCGTCGGCGTTGATCACTGCCGCGCGCAGGCCGGGCCAAGCGAAGAGCCGCGCCTTCGCGGTCTCGTAGGCCGCGAACGTGCGGTGATAGTCGAGGTGATCCTGGGTGAGATTCGTGAAGATCGCCACGTCGAACGACGTGCCGTCCACGCGCCCCTGATGCAGCGCGTGCGACGACACCTCCATCGCCACCGCGCGCGCGCCGGATTCGCGCAGCTGCGCAAGACTGCGCTGCAGTTGCGGCGCGTCGGGCGTGGTGAAACCGGTATGCACGAGCTGGCCGGGAAAACCGCTGCCGAGCGTGCCGACGATCGCGCACTTCTGGCCGATTGCCGTGAGCGCCGAGGCAACCCACTGGCTGCACGACGTCTTGCCGTTGGTGCCGGTCACGCCGACCATCAGCATCGTGTCGCTCGGGTCGCCATACCAGCCGCTCGCGATCTCACCGGCCAACATGTCGAGCTGCGGCACCGCGAGCGACATCGATTCATCCGGCTGGCCCGCGAACCCTTCCGGCTGATAAAGAATGGCGGCCGCGCCGCGTTCGATCGCGTTATCGATGTGCGCGCGATTGTCAGCGCCCTCGACGGCATAGGCGACGAACACGTCGCCCGGCTTCAAACCGCGCGTATCGGCGTGCAGGGCGGCCTGCGGCGCGGCGTGCGCACGCAGCCACGCGAGTGCGTCCGCGATCTGCTGGTGCGCGGGGTGCCGGTTGCGCATGGCGCTCATCGGACGACTCCTGGGCTGTTCCTGGCGTTCTCGGCGACGGTCAGGCGTCGCGCCGTTGCGGCCGGTTTCCTTGCCGCATTCGCTGCGGCATTCGGTGCAGCAATCGGGGTGGCTACTGCGCGCTTGTCCGGCGCGGCGACGGCTGCACCGGAAGCCGGCGTGTTCGAAGCCGTATCGCGTGCGGTGTCGTCGGATACGACGAGCTGCTTGACGGGCATGTCGGGCGGCACGTTCAGCGAGCGCAGCGTGTCGCCGGCGATCGCCGAGAACACCGGGCCCGACACCGCGCCGCCGAAGTGGCTGCCGGCAGTCGGCTCGTCGATCGACACCGCGACGACGATGCGCGGATTGGGCATCGGCGCCATGCCGACGAACGACGCGCGGTACTTCGACTTGTCGTAGCCGTGGGCCTCATGTTTGTACGCGGTGCCCGACTTGCCGCCCACGCGATAGCCGGGCACGGCTGCAGCCGGCGACGTGCCCTGGGTCGACACCACGCTTTCCAGCATCGTGCGCACTTCGCGCGCCGTGGTCGGCGAGAACACCTGCGTGCCGGCCACGGGCTGATCGTCGCCCGGGTGGCGGAAGATCGTGACGGGCAGGATCTGGCCGTCGTGGGCGATCGCCGTGTACGCGCGCGCAAGCTGGAACAGCGACACCGAAAGGCCGTAGCCGTACGACATCGTCGCCTGTTCGATGCGGCGCCAACTTTTCCACGGACGCAGGCGGCCCGCCGCCGCGCCGGGGAACCCGACCTTCGGCGCCTGACCGAGTCCGATGCTCGTGTACATGTCCCACATTTCTTCGGGCTTGAGCGTCATCGCGATCTTGGTCGCGCCGATATTGCTCGACTTCTGGATCACGCCGCCCACCGTGAGCACGCCGAATGCGGCGTCGTCGGTGATGGTCGCGCCGTCCAGCGTGAAGTGACCGGGGCCCGTATCCACCAGTGTAGTCGGCGAGACGCGGTGCAAATCCAGCGCGAGCGACACCGTGAACGGCTTCATGATCGAGCCCGGCTCGAACACGTCGGTGAGGATGCGGTTGCGCAACTGCTCGCCCGTGAGGTGCGAGCGGTCGTTTGGGTTGTAGGTCGGGAAATTGACGAGCGCGAGCACTTCGCCCGTGCGCACGTCGACGACCATCGCCGCGCCGGCTTTCGCCTTGAACTTCTCGATGGCGGCCTTCAGGTTCGACCAGGCGATGTACTGGATCTTGCTGTCGATCGACAGACGCACGTCCTGCCCGTCGTGCGGCACGACCTGCTCGTCCAGATCCTCGACGACGTGACCCATGCGGTCCTTGATCACGTGACGGATGCCCGGCATGCCTTCGAGAATCTTCTGGTTGCTGAGCTCGACGCCTTCCTGACCCTCGTCCTCGACGTTCGTGAAGCCGATCAGGTGAGCGGTCACCTCGCCTTCCGGATAGAAGCGCTTGTATTCGTTGCGCTGATAGACGCCCGGAATGTCGAGCGCCGCCACTTTGGCGGCGACCTCGAGCGGCACCTGGCGCTTCACGTAGACGAAGTTTTTATCCTCGGAGAGCTTCTTGCGCAGATCGGTTGTCGACATGTCGAGCAACTGGCCGAGCTGCGTGAGCTTGTCGGCGCCGAGATCGTCGGGCACGTCTTCGGGAATGGCCCAGATGGCGCGCACGGGCAGGCTCGTCGCGAGGACGAGCCCGTTGCGGTCGAGGATCTTGCCGCGCGTAGCGGGCAACTCGACCGTGCGCTGATAACGGCTTTCGCCCTGCTTCTGGTAGAACGCGTTGCCCGGGCCCTGGATCCAGAACGCGCGCGCGGCAAGCGCGACGAACGCCATGAACAGCAGGAACACGACGAGCTTCGAGCGCCACATCGGCAGGCGCACGGACAGGATCGGATTCGACGAAAAGGCGACGCTCTTGCGGCTATTGCCCTTTTTCATCGCGTGCCTCCGCGACGGCTGGGGGGAGCGGCCGGGGCGGAGGCCGGCGCCGACGTGGGCACCGGCGCGTCCGAAGCGGTAGTCGCCCCGGGCGCGAGAGTCAGGTATTGCGTGCGTCCGGTCGCGACGGCCTGCATCTTGAGTGAATCGGTGGCGATCTGTTCGATGCGCGATGTCCTCGACAGCGCGCTCTGCTGATACTGAAGTTGTGCGTAGTCCTGCTGGAGCTGGCGCTCCTGCGACTGCGCACGCTGCAGCTGGATGAAGATCTGGCGCTGCTGATTGGTGGCGTTGACGACCGACAACGCACAGCCCATCACGACGATCAGCAGGAAGATATTCAGGCGGTTCATGGCGCGACGCGCTCCGCAATGCGCATCACGGCCGAGCGGGCGCGCGGGTTCGCGGCGACTTCGGCGTCGCTCGCGAACACGCGGCCGAGCAGCTTGAGCGGCGGGCTCGGCAGATCGACTGCGCGGATCGGCAGACGGCGGTCAACGGCGGGCGCGCTCGCATGCGCCTGCATGAACCGCTTGACGATCCGGTCTTCGAGCGAATGAAAGCTGATGACCACCAGCCGCCCCCCCTGCTCCAGCGCGGACAACGCTGCTTCTAGAACGACTTGCAGCTCCGCAAGCTCTTGATTGACGTGAATCCGTATAGCCTGAAAGGTGCGGGTTGCCGGGTCCTTACCCTTCTCACGGGTTTTGACGACGTTAGCCACGATTTGGGCAAGCTCGCCCGTGCTGTCGAGAGGCCCGAGACGGTCGGACTCTGCCCGGCGAGCAACAAGCGCCTTTGCAATCTGAAAAGCAAACCGTTCTTCCCCATAATC
>NZ_JAMXLH010000034.1 GCF_024281035.1 Paraburkholderia sp. | reverse complement strand
ACGCGCTTTCCGAGCAGGTTCTGACGGAAGCGACCGCCCTTACCCTTGATCATGTCGGCGAGCGACTTCAGCGGACGCTTGTTCGCGCCCGTCATCGCCTTGCCGCGGCGGCCGTTGTCGAGCAGCGAATCGACGGCTTCCTGCAGCATCCGCTTTTCATTGCGGACGATGATTTCAGGCGCCTTCAGTTCGAGCAGACGCTTCAACCGGTTGTTACGGTTGATCACGCGGCGATACAGGTCGTTCAGGTCCGACGTCGCGAAACGGCCGCCGTCGAGCGGCACGAGCGGACGCAGTTCCGGCGGCAGCACCGGCAGCACTTCGAGCACCATCCATTCGGGCTTGATGCCCGAACGCTGGAAGGCCTCGAGCACCTTCAGGCGCTTCGCGTACTTCTTGATCTTCGCTTCGGAGCCGGTGTTCTTCAGCTCCGTGCGCAGCGTCTCGACCTGCTCGTCGATGTTGATCGCGCGCAGCAGCTCGCGCACGCCTTCCGCGCCCATCTCGGCACGGAATTCGTCGCCGTATTCCTCGACCTTGTTGTAGTAATCCTCTTCGGTCATAATCTGACGCGCCTTCAGCGGCGTCATGCCCGGATCGATCACCACGTAGGCTTCGAAATACAGCACGCGCTCGATGTCGCGCAGCGTCATGTCGAGCACCATGCCCAGACGCGACGGCAGCGACTTCAGGAACCAGATGTGCGCGACCGGCGAGGCCAGCTCGATGTGGCCCATGCGTTCGCGGCGCACCTTGGCGAGCGTGACTTCAACGCCGCACTTCTCGCAGATCACGCCACGGTGCTTCAGGCGCTTGTACTTGCCGCACAGGCACTCGTAGTCCTTGATCGGCCCGAAGATCTTCGCGCAGAACAGACCATCGCGTTCCGGCTTGAACGTACGGTAGTTGATGGTCTCCGGCTTCTTCACTTCACCGAACGACCACGAGCGGATCTTGTCCGGCGAGGCCAGACCGATCTTGATCGCGTCAAAAACTTCTTCTTGTTGGACTTGCTTGAATAGATCGAGCAGAGCTTTCATTGCCTTCTCTCCGTAGTCCGATTAGTTGCGGTCGAGGTCGATGTCGATGCCGAGCGAGCGGATTTCCTTCACCAGCACGTTGAAGGATTCCGGCATGCCCGCGTCGATGACGTGATCGCCCTTGACGAGGTTCTCATACACCTTCGTACGGCCCGTCACGTCGTCCGACTTCACCGTCAACATTTCCTGCAGCACATACGAAGCGCCATACGCTTCGAGCGCCCACACTTCCATTTCACCGAAACGCTGGCCGCCGAACTGCGCCTTACCGCCCAACGGCTGCTGCGTGACGAGCGAGTACGGACCCGTCGAACGCGCGTGCATCTTGTCGTCGACAAGGTGGTGCAGCTTCAGGTAGTGCATGTAGCCCACGGTGACCGTACGCTCGAAGCCTTCGCCCGTGCGGCCGTCGTACAGACGCACCTGGTTCTTCGACTTCGTCATGCCGAGGTTCGCAGCGATGTCGTCCGGATAGGCGAGATCGAGCATCTTCGACATTTCTTCTTCGGTCGCACCGTCGAACACCGGCGTCGCGAACGGCACGCCTTCACGCAGATTGCGTGCGAGTTCGACGATTTCGTCGTCCGTGAAGCTGTCCAGATCTTCGGGGTGACCCGACTCGTTGTAGATCTTCGTGAGGAACACACGCAGCTCTTCAACCTTCGCCTGACGCTGCAGCATTTCGCCGATACGCCAGCCGAGGCCCTTCGCGGCCCAGCCGAGGTGCACTTCGAGAACCTGACCCACGTTCATCCGTGACGGCACGCCGAGCGGGTTCAGCACGACGTCTGCCGGACGGCCGTCGGCCATGTACGGCATGTCTTCGATCGGAACGATCTTCGACACCACACCCTTGTTACCGTGACGGCCTGCCATCTTGTCGCCAGGCTGCAGACGGCGCTTCACCGCGAGGTACACCTTGACCATCTTCAGCACGCCCGGCGGCAGTTCGTCGCCTTGCGTGAGCTTCTTGCGCTTTTCTTCGAACGCGAGGTCGAACTGGTGGCGCTTCTCTTCGATCGAGTTCTTGATCGCTTCGAGCTGTGCCGCTGCTTCTTCGTCCGCGAGGCGGATGTCGAACCAGTGGTAGTGGTCCAGATCGGCGAGGTAAGCCTGCTCGATCTTCGTGCCCTTCGCGAGCTTCTTCGGACCGCCGTTCGCGACCTTGCCGTCGAGCATGCGCGCGAGACGCTGGAACGCGTCGCCTTCGACGATGCGCAGCTGGTCGTTCAGGTCGAGGCGATAGCGCTTCAGTTCATCGTCGATGATCTGCTGGGCGCGCTTGTCGCGCTGGATGCCTTCACGCGTGAACACCTGCACGTCGATGACCGTGCCGCTCATGCCCGAGGGCACGCGCAGCGACGTGTCCTTCACGTCCGAAGCCTTTTCGCCGAAGATCGCGCGCAGCAGCTTCTCTTCCGGCGTGAGCTGGGTTTCGCCCTTCGGCGTGACCTTGCCGACGAGCACGTCGCCCGCTTCCACTTCCGCGCCGATGTACACGATGCCCGACTCGTCGAGACGGCCAAGCTGCACTTCCGCGAGGTTCGAGATGTCGCGCGTGATTTCTTCCGGTCCGAGCTTCGTGTCGCGAGCGACCACGTTCAGCTCTTCGATGTGGATCGACGTGTAACGATCGTCGGCCACGACCTTTTCCGAGATCAGGATCGAGTCTTCGAAGTTGTAGCCGTTCCACGGCATGAACGCGATCAGCATGTTCTGGCCGAGCGCGAGCTCGCCCAGATCGGTCGACGCGCCGTCAGCCAGCACGTCGCCGCGCGCAACCTTGTCGCCCATCTTCACGATCGGACGCTGGTTGATGTTCGTGTTCTGGTTCGAACGCGTGTACTTGATCAGGTTGTAGATGTCGACGCCGACTTCACCCGCGACCGCTTCGTCGTCGTTCACGCGAATCACGATACGGCCCGCGTCGACGTAGTCCACCACGCCGCCACGCAGCGCCTGAACCGTCGTACCCGAGTCGACCGCAACCGTGCGCTCGATGCCCGTACCGACGACCGGCTTTTCCGGACGCAGGCAAGGCACGGCCTGACGCTGCATGTTCGAGCCCATCAGTGCGCGGTTCGCGTCGTCGTGCTCGAGGAACGGAATCAGCGAAGCTGCAACCGAGACGATCTGCGACGGCGCCACGTCCATATACTGGATGCGGTCCGGCGTGACCATCAGCGTTTCGCCCGCTTCACGCGACGACACGAGTTCGTCGGTCAGCGTGCCGTCTTCGGCCACGGCCGCGTTCGCCTGCGCGATCACGTAACGGCCTTCTTCGATCGCCGACAGGTAGTCGATCTGGTCGGTCACCTTGCCGTCCGTGACCTTGCGGTACGGCGTTTCAAGGAAGCCGTACTCGTTCAGGTGCGCGTACAGCGCGAGCGAGTTGATCAGACCGATGTTCGGACCTTCCGGCGTTTCGATCGGGCACACGCGGCCATAGTGGGTCGGGTGCACGTCGCGAACTTCGAAGCCTGCGCGCTCGCGCGTCAGACCGCCCGGGCCCAGTGCGGAAACACGGCGCTTGTGCGTGATTTCCGACAGCGGGTTGGTCTGGTCCATGAACTGCGACAGCTGCGACGAACCGAAGAACTCGCGGATCGCCGACGAAATCGGCTTCGAGTTGATCAGGTCGTGCGGCATCAGGTTTTCGCTTTCGGCCTGGCCGAGGCGTTCCTTGACTGCACGCTCGACGCGCACGAGACCCGCGCGGAACTGGTTTTCCGCCAGTTCGCCCACGCAGCGCACGCGACGATTGCCGAGGTGGTCGATATCGTCCACTTCGCCCTTGCCGTTACGCAGCTCGACGAGGATCTTGATGGTCGCGAGGATGTCGTCGTCCTGCAGCGTCATCGGGCCGGTGATTTCGTCACGGCCGACGCGGCGGTTGAACTTCATACGACCCACCTTCGAGAGGTCGTACGCTTCTTCGCTGTAGAACAGACGATTGAACAGGGCCTCGACCGCTTCTTCGGTCGGCGGCTCGCCCGGGCGCATCATGCGGTAGATCGCGATGCGCGCGGCCATCTTGTCGACCGTTTCGTCGATACGCAGCGTCGACGAGATGTACGGACCCTGGTCCAGATCGTTCGTGTAGAGCGTCTGGATGTCCTTGATCTTCGAATCGCGCAGCTTTTCGAGCACGGTTTCGGTGATTTCGTCGTTCGCGTTCGCGATGACTTCGCCCGTGTCGCCGTCGACGACATTCTTGGCCAGCACACGGCCAAGCAGATAATCTTCGGGGACCGAAATAAACGTGGTCTTGGCGGTTTCGAGGTCGCGAATGTGCTTCGCGTTGATCCGCTTGTCCTTCTGGACGATGGTCTTGCCGTCGCGATCGGTAATGTCGAAACGCGCGACTTCACCGCGCAGACGCTCCGGCACGAACTCCATCTGCGCGCCTTCCGGCATCAGCGAGAAGTTGTCGAACACGAAGAAGTTCGCGAGGATCTGTTCCGGCGAGAGGCCGATCGCCTTCAGCAGGATCGTGACCGGCATCTTGCGGCGACGGTCGACGCGGAAATACAGCACGTCCTTCGGATCGAATTCGAAGTCGAGCCACGAACCGCGGTAAGGAATGATACGTGCCGAGAAGAGCAGCTTGCCCGAGCTGTGCGTCTTGCCCTTGTCGTGCTCGAAGAACACGCCAGGCGAGCGGTGCAGCTGCGAAACAATGACGCGCTCAGTGCCGTTGATGACGAACGAGCCGGTCGGCGTCATGAGCGGAATTTCGCCCATGTACACTTCCTGCTCCTTCACTTCCTTGACGACGGGCTTGCTCGGCGACTCTTTGTCGTGCAACACCAGACGCACCTTGGCGCGCAGCGCCGAGCAGTACGTGAGGCCGCGTTGCTGGCACTCTTTAATGTTGAACGCCGGCGACGACAGCATGTAGCTGACGAACTCTAGACGAGCAAAGCCGTTATGCGAAACAATAGGAAAAACGGACGTAAACGCAGCCTGCA
Source organism: Paraburkholderia sp. (assembly GCF_024281035.1). Taxonomy (GTDB): domain Bacteria; phylum Pseudomonadota; class Gammaproteobacteria; order Burkholderiales; family Burkholderiaceae; genus Paraburkholderia. Next base: position 4,346 of record NZ_JAMXLH010000034.1, on the reverse strand, counting down.
GACCTTCCGGCTTGCGTTGTGCGATCGCCGTTTCTGCTTGCAGAAACGTGCTGAATGATTCAAGCTGGGTAGCCAGCAGGAAAGGAACTTGGTGAACGATGGGGCGCTTCGCGAAACTCTTGCGAATACGCTTCTTCTCGGTGAAGGAATATTGCATACGATCTCCGAATCACGGCGGGTTGGTCGGAGCAGAATTGCCCGATGGGAACGACCCGAGTGTTCACCGACTGAGACCCGATGGCTTCGCGAGCCTTGGAAGCTTGGTGGTTGGCCTCTACCAACCGCTGGCTGACGGCCGCGGATGCCGAATTAGATAACTGCGTTTCCCGCGGCCCGACCAAACTTGCCTTCTGCAGTCGCTTCAGAAGACAAAGAGAAGCGTCGTCAGATGCATGCGCAACATGCATCGAAAGACGATTTTCTTTGGCTTCTGGGTTCTGCATTCACGCCTCCGATCCTGAAAAATCGAACACTCAAACGCAGTTCCCACAAAGCACAAAAAGGCCGGCGGTGTAAAAACCGCCAGCCTTCGCACAGCGCGCTGAAACTTACTTGATTTCAGCCTTCGCGCCGGCTTCTTCCAGCTTCTTCTTGGCTTCTTCAGCAGCAGCCTTGGGCACCGCTTCCTTCACGGGCTTCGGTGCGCCATCAACCAGGTCCTTCGCTTCCTTCAGGCCGAGACCCGTCAGTTCGCGAACGGCCTTAATGACCGACACCTTGTTTGCGCCGGTTTCGGTCAGGATGACGTTGAATTCCGTCTGCTCTTCAGCAGCAGCAGCAGCGCCGCCGCCTGCGGGGCCAGCGACTGCGACAGCAGCGGCCGACACGCCAAACTTCTCTTCGAAAGCCTTGACCAGTTCGTTCAGTTCGAGAACCGACATCGCGCCAACGGCTTCGAGGATGTCTTCTTTTGCGATTGCCATGTGAAATTACTCCAGATTTGAATTCGGAAACAGCTAGCGATTCTTTCCGCTTGCCCGTTATTAAGCAGCTTCGGCTTGCTTCTTTTCCGCCAGGGCGGCAAGAGCGCGCGCCATACCGGAAACCGGAGCCTGCATAACGAACAGCAGCTTCGAGAGCAGTTCTTCGCGGCTCGGGATGCTGGCCAGCGCTTGCACGCCTGCCTTGTCCATCACCTTGCCTTCGTAGGAACCGGCCTTGATGATCAACTTGTCATTGCCCTTGGCGAAGTCATTGACGACCTTCGCTGCAGCAATAGCATCTTCCGAGATGCCGTAGATCAGGGGACCAGTCATCTGCTCTGCCAGCGAAGCAAACGGGGTACCTTCGACAGCGCGACGCGCCAGCGTGTTCTTCAACACGCGCAGGTAGACCTGTTGCTCGCGCGCTTTCGCGCGCAGCTTGGTCAGATCGCCAACCGCGATTCCACGATACTCGGCCAGCACCATGGTCTGAGCCTTCACGACTTGCGCGGAGACTTCAGCCACGACGGCCTGCTTACCTTCTTTGTTCAGTGGCACGGTTAACCTCCAGATTCGACACCCGACGCTTTCACGCCAGATGCCGCGTTCAACAACGGCGACCGACCAGTCCGGAGTAACTCAGCTTGCGTTCGAGGACGTTGCCGCCCGCTCCCGCTCACATCGGCACTTCAAAACCTTTTCGGGTTCGCCATCTGCGTTGGCTCTGAATTAAGGAAGCACCCAACTGCTGCACTTCCGCCAACGGTCTTTGACAACCGGTCATGCAATGCGAACTGCCACCGCACAACCGCCCAAAGCCCTTTAAATCCGCGCTGCTGCCTCGTTCAGAGTTCGAGGCCTGAAACGAAACTTCAGCGCGGCAAAAACATTACGCTGCGAGCGACGTCTGGTCGACGCGCACGCCAACGCCCATCGTGCTCGACACGGCGATCTTGCGCAGGTACACGCCCTTGCTCGTTGCCGGCTTCGCCTTGTTCAGCGCTTCGAGCAGTGCGTCGAGGTTCGAGCGCAGTGCTGCCGGTTCGAACGATGCACGGCCGATGGTCGCGTGGATGATACCGGCCTTGTCGACACGGAACTGCACCTGACCTGCCTTCGCGTTCTTGACCGCGGTGGCGACGTCCGGCGTCACGGTGCCGACCTTCGGATTCGGCATCAGGCCGCGCGGGCCGAGAATCTGACCGAGCGTACCGACGACGCGCATCGTGTCCGGCGAAGCGATCACGATGTCGAAATTCAGGTTGCCGCCCTTGATCTGCTCGGCGAGGTCTTCCATGCCGACGATCTCGGCGCCAGCGGCGCGAGCCTGTTCGGCCTTTTCACCTTGCGCGAACACAGCGACGCGGACCGACTTACCCGTACCGGCGGGCAGAACGACCGAGCCGCGAACGACCTGGTCCGACTTCTTCGCATCGATGCCGAGCTGGACAGCGACGTCGATCGACTCGTCGAACTTCGCCGTTGCGCATTCCTTCACGAGCGACAGGGCGTCGGCGATCGGGTATTGCTTCTGACGATCAACCTTGGCAGCCAGTGCCTTTTGACGCTTGGAAACCTTAGCCATTTACACGCCCTCCACGGTGATGCCCATCGAACGGGCGCTACCAGCGATCGTGCGGACCGCTGCGTCCATATCGGCTGCCGTGAGGTCCGGCATCTTGGTCTTGGCGATTTCTTCAGCTTGCGCGCGGGTGATGTTGCCGACCTTGTCGGTGTGCGGCTTGGCCGAACCCTTCTCGAGCTTGGCGGCCTTCTTGATCAGGACCGTAGCCGGCGGCGTCTTCAGGATGAACGTGAAGCTCTTGTCCGCGAATGCCGTGATGACGACCGGCACCGGCAGACCCGGTTCCATCGCTTGAGTCTGCGCGTTGAACGCCTTGCAGAACTCCATGATGTTCAGGCCGCGCTGGCCCAGTGCCGGACCGACCGGCGGCGACGGGTTGGCTTTACCTGCAGGAATCTGCAGCTTGATAAAGCCGATGATTTTCTTTGCCATGTTGAAAACCTCGTTGGAACGCGTGAGCGTTCAGGTGAGTGGTAGCGCGCTCTCGCCCGGCGTGCAGCTGCTGGACTACTGGCGCTCCTCTACGGCCGTAACGCGGACCGTAAGCGCGAAAGAACGGATGGCATCCGAAGATGCGATCCGTTGGAATTCGATTTACAGCTTTTCGACCTGGCCGAATTCGAGTTCGACCGGGGTGGCGCGACCGAAAATGGTGACGGAAACACGGACACGCGACTTTTCGTAGTTCACTTCCTCGACGCTGCCGTTGAAGTCCGTGAACGGACCGTCCTTCACGCGGACCATCTCGCCGACTTCGAACAGGGTCTTGGGACGCGGCTTCTCCACGCCTTCCTGCATCTGCGACATGATCTTTTCGACTTCGCGCGGCGAAATCGGGCTCGGCCGATTGCGTGCTCCGCCGACGAAACCGGTCACCTTCGCCGTGTTCTTCACGAGGTGCCACGTTTCGTCCGTCATTTCCATCTCGACCAGGACGTAGCCCGGGAAGAAACGACGTTCGGTCACCGATTTGTGACCGCCCTTCACCTCGACCACCTCTTCAGTGGGAACGAGGATCTGGCCAAACTTGTCCTGCATGCCGGCGCGTTCGATGCGCTCTTGAAGCGCACGTTGCACGCTCTTCTCCATACCGGAGTAGGCGTGCACCACGTACCAACGTTTTCCGCTCGGGGATGCCGGTGTATCGCTCATATCATTTCCAACCCAGAATCGCCGAGAAAATCACCCATTCGATGGACTTATCGCAAATCCAAAGAACGACCGCCATTACCAGCACAAAACCGAAGACCACCAGCGTCGTCTGCGTTGCCTCTTTGCGAGTCGGCCAGACAACCTTGCGAACTTCCTTGTACGAGTCTTTGGCAAACGCGATGAAGCTCTTGCCGGGCGCCGAGAGAAGACCGACTACCACCCCCGCGATGACCCCGACAGCAAGGGCAGCACCGCGGATATACCACTCCTGGCTACCGAGCCAGTAGAACCCTACGAACCCGGCCACCACCAACAATACGCCCGCCGCAAGCATGAGCTTGTCGCTGGAAGTATTAACAGTTTCGACGGAAGGATTCGCCATAACACCTTAAAGACAACGCGCTTAAGGCGCGAAAAGTTGGCAGGGGCAGAGGGAATCGAACCCCCAACCTTCGGTTTTGGAGACCGACGCTCTGCCAGTTGAGCTATACCCCTAAACCATTTGGGGTTGGCGGCATCGCCAACCCCGAAAACAACCGATCAACGAGAACTAACTGGCTTACTCGATGATCTTGGCAACGACACCGGCGCCGACGGTACGGCCACCTTCGCGGATTGCGAAGCGCAGACCTTCTTCCATGGCGATCGGGGCGATCAGCTTCACCGTGATCGACACGTTGTCGCCC
>NZ_JAMXLH010000033.1 GCF_024281035.1 Paraburkholderia sp. | reverse complement strand
CGGCGGGATCGAGCGTGCCGAACTGACGCGACGAGCCGATCAGCACCTGTCCCGTCGGCCGCGGCTGCACGTTGAACGCGACCGACGTGCCGCGCGCGTGATGCGCGCTCTTGATGTAGCCGAGCTCCAGCACCTGATGCCGGATCGTGCCCGGATAGCGGTCGGTGATGAGCAGGTGTCCCTTCTTCGGCTGCAACGGCAGGCCCGGCAACAGCCGCACGGCATCGAAGCCGTTGGCGACCAGCACCGCGCCCGCCGCGATCGACTCACCGTCGGCAAGCTGCACGCCCGTGCGCGTGACGCACTCGACGTTCGCATCGAGCCGGGTTTCGATGCGCCCCTTCACCGGCTGTTCGAGCAGCCACGCAGCGACGGCCGGCGCATAGACCACGCCGTCGTCGGGCACAATCATCGCGCCGCGCAAGTCCTCGCGCAATGCGGGCTCGGCTGCGCGCAACGCCTGCTCGTCGAGCATCGCGCACGCCACGCCGTCGCGCGCGAGCGACTGCTGGCGAGTCTGGGCATAGGCGTATTCGTCGTCGTCCGTGGCGACCCACAACGTGCCGCAGCGAACGAACGCGTGGCGCGCATCGAGGCGCGGAGCAAGATCGAGCCAAAGCTGGCGTGACCACGCGGACAGCGCGAACTCGGCGCGTGTGTCGTCCATCACCACGAGATGGCCCATGCCGGCCGCCGTCACGCCGCCGCCCACCACGCCGCGCTCGAGGACGAGCACATCGGCGCCGAGAGCGGCCAGCTCGTACGCGCACGCCGCACCGACGATACCTGCGCCGACCACCACGACATCCGGCGCGCCTTCCCCCACTTTTGTCACGCACGAATGCCCCAGGCGAACGGATCGGCGTCGGAGAACAGCAGACGCGCCTCGGCGTTCACATGCGCCGTGCCGCGCACGCTCGGACGCACATAACCCGCGGGCAGACCCGGCTCCACTGCATAACCCGCCTCGAACACACTGCCGATGATGCTGGCCTGATGCCACGACGCGCCCGGCGCGAGCTTGCCGTCGGCGGCCAGGCACGCGATCTTCGCGCTCGTCCCGGTTCCGCAGGGCGAGCGGTCATACGCCTTGCCGGGACACAGCACGAAGTTGCGGCTGTCGATGCCGGCGCGGTCGGGTTCGGCGAACAGCTCGACGTGGTCGATCAGCGCGCCGTCCGCGCCGGTGATGCCGTTCGCCTCCAGCGCGCGCCGCATCGCCCAGGCCGCGTCGGTCAACGTTTCGATGTTGGCAAACGTGAGCGGCAACCCGTGATCGGCGACCAGGAAGAACCAGTTGCCGCCCCATGCGATGTCGCCATGCACGCGCCCGTGGCCGGGCACATCGAGCGGCACGCCCGCGCGGTAACGATACGCGGGCACGTTGCGCACGGTCACGCTGGCATCGGCGTGCAGTTCGGCCTCGACGACGCCCACGGGCGTCTCGACCCGGTGAACGCCGGGCGCGATACGGCCGAGATGCGCGAGCGACACGATCAGGCCGATCGTGCCGTGACCGCACATGCCGAGAAAGCCGACGTTGTTGAAAAAGATCACGCCCGCCGAGCAGGTCGGATCATGCGGCTCGCACAGGAGCGCGCCGACCATCACGTCCGAGCCGCGCGGCTCGTTGACGATGGCCGCGCGCACGTGGTCGAAGTCGCGGCGGAAGATTTCGAGGCGTTCGGCAAGCGGGCCGTGGCCGAGATCGGGGCCGCCCGAGATCACGAGGCGGGTGGGTTCGCCACCGGTATGCGAATCGATGACGTCAATGTGAGAGAGCGTTTTCATGGCGGTAATCGTAAGCGGCCACGATTTCGGCGTCTTGGCCGAACACACCTGCTCCGCTGATGATTTCGGCATAGTGCCCGGACGACCTGTTGACCGGTCCAGTGGCCGCTTTTGCGCCCTGCGGTGAAATCAGTGGTGCCAGGTGGTGCCAGTAAGCACAACCCTGCCGGGATTACCCGAGTAGCCAGAAAGGCCCGTTGGTGAGCCTGTGAGCGCGGTTGCGCGACTATGCCGATTTCTGCATCGCCGCTGTTTATTTTCCCCAAGACTCGGCAACTTCTGGATTCGTATATTGAGCTAGCCCATCACCGCCAGATCCGGAGCACTGGGCTTGAGCGCCCACAAGGCCATTGAGGGTGCAGCCACTGGCACCGCCCCATATAACGAGGAACGAGGAGTCCAAATCAATGAACTTTCGTCTGACACCCCTATCCGCCGCAATGATCCTGGGGGCAACCCTGACAAGCGCCCCGAGTGCGTTTGCCGCGTCTCCGGTTAACGTCCAGATCGGTTTTGCTGCACCGCTCACCGGCGGCCAGGCTCACTACGGCGCCGACTTCCGCAGCGGCGTGCAACTCGCAATCGACGACATGAACGCCACGAACCCGGTCATCGGCGGCAAGCCCGTGCACTTCGTGCTCGACGCCCAGGACGACCAGGCCGATCCGCGCACGGGCACGACCGTGGCGCAAAAACTCGTCGACGACGGCGTCGTCGCCGTCATCGGCCATTACAACTCGGGCACGAGCATCCCGGCCGCGCCGATCTACGCAAAAGCGGGCATCCCCGAAATCGCGATGGCGACGGCGCCGACCTACACGCGCCTCGGCCTGCCCACCACGTTCCGCCTGCTGACCTCGGACACCCAGCTGGGCAGCGTGCTCGGCGACTACGCCGTGAAGGGTCTGAAGTTCAAGCGCCTCGCAGTCGTCGACGACCGCACGGCCTACGGCCAGGGCGTGGCCGAAGAGTTCACCAAGGCCGCGAAGGCTGCGGGCGCAACGATCGTCGATCAGGAATACACGACCGACAAGGCCGTGGACTTCCGCTCGATTCTCACGAAGATCAAGGCGGCGAACGTCGATGCGGTGTTCTACGGCGGCGCCGACACCCAGGCCGCGCCCATGCTCAAGCAGATGCGTTCGCTGGCGATCAAGTCGCCGCTGCTCGGCCCGGACATGCTCCAGTCCGACAATCTGATCAAGGTCGCCGGCGACGCGAGCGAAGGCACGCTGGCCGCATCGGAGGGTGCCCCGCTGGCCCAGATGCCGGGCGGCAAGGCGTTTGCGGAGCACTACAAGGCGCGCTTCAATCAGCCGGTGGAACTGTATGCGCCGTATGCTTACGACGGCACGATGGCCGTGTTCAACGCGATGAAGAAGGCCAACTCGACCGATCCGCATGTGTTCATCACGGCGCTGAAGGCGACGAACATGAAGGGCGTCACGACCAGCGAACTTTCCTATGACCAGTACGGCGACCTGAAGTATGGCGGCGTGACCGTGTACAAGGTCACCGACGGCAAGTGGGTGCCGTTGCAGACGGTGGGCACGAAGTAAGGCTTGCTGGAACCGCGCGCCATGCCGGGCGCGCGATTAAATTCAGTACTTGAAAGCGATGCGGGGGATGCGCCTTACAGCGCATCCCCCGCATTAACATGTAACGCCGGCTAAGAGACGTATAAGCCGAAATTACATGTCCATACCCATGCCGCCCATGCCGCCCGGCATGCCGCCAGGCATCGGAGCATCTTCCTTCGGCACTTCTGCGACGGCTGCGTCCGTCGTCAGCAGCAGGCCAGCAACCGAAGCTGCGTTTTGCAGCGCGGTGCGCGTGACCTTCGTCGGGTCGACCACGCCGGCTTCAACCAGGTCGCCGTACTCGCCGGTCGCTGCGTTGTAGCCATAGTTGCCGTTGCCAGCAGCGACTGCCGCGACCACGACGCTGGCTTCTTCGCCGCCGTTCGTGACGATCTGGCGCAGCGGCTCTTCCATTGCGCGCAGGACGATCTTGATACCTGCGTCCTGATCGGCGTTGGCGCCCTTCAGGCCCGAAACTGCCGTGCGAGCGCGGATCAGCGCGACGCCGCCGCCGGGGACGATGCCTTCTTCAACGGCAGCGCGGGTGGCGTGCAGCGCGTCTTCGACGCGTGCCTTCTTTTCCTTCATTTCGACTTCGGTCGCAGCGCCGACCTTGATCACTGCCACGCCGCCGGCGAGCTTCGCCACGCGCTCTTGCAGCTTTTCGCGGTCGTAGTCCGAGGTCGCTTCTTCGATCTGCGTGCGGATCTGCTTCACGCGCGCTTCGATGCTTGCGGCTTCGCCAGCGCCGTCGATGATCGTCGTGTTTTCCTTGCCCACTTCGATGCGCTTGGCTTGACCCAGTTCTTGCAGGGTTGCCTTTTCGAGCGTGAGGCCGGTTTCTTCCGCAACGACCTGACCGCCGGTCAGGATCGCGATGTCTTCCAGCATCGCCTTGCGACGGTCGCCGAAGCCCGGAGCCTTGACGGCGACGGTCTTCAGGATGCCGCGGATGTTGTTGACGACGAGCGTTGCGAGCGCTTCGCCTTCGACGTCTTCAGCGATGATCAGCAGCGGACGGCCGGCCTTCGCGACTTGTTCCAGAACCGGCAGGAGGTCACGGATGTTCGAGACCTTCTTGTCGTGCAGCAGCACGAACGGGTTTTCCAGAACGGCGACTTGCTTGTCCGGGTTGTTGATGAAGTACGGCGAGAGGTAGCCGCGGTCGAACTGCATGCCTTCGACGACTTCCAGCTCGTCTTGCAGCGACTTGCCGTCTTCGACGGTGATGACGCCTTCCTTGCCGACCTTGTCCATCGCTTCAGCGATGCGGTCGCCGATCGACGAATCGCTGTTCGCCGAGATCGAGCCGACTTGCGCGATTTCCTTGTTGGTCGTGCAGGGCTTGCTGATCTTGCGCAGTTCTTCTATCGCTGCTGCGACGGCCTTGTCGATGCCGCGCTTCAGGTCCATCGGGTTCATGCCCGAGGCGACATACTTCATGCCTTCGCGGACGATCGACTGGGCCAGCACCGTGGCGGTCGTGGTGCCGTCACCGGCGTTGTCGCTGGTCTTGGAAGCGACTTCCTTGACCATCTGCGCGCCCATGTTCTGGAGCTTGTCCTTCAGCTCGATTTCCTTCGCGACCGAGACACCGTCCTTGGTGACCGTCGGGCCGCCGAACGAGCGTTCGAGCACCACATTACGGCCCTTCGGACCCAGCGTGACCTTCACTGCGTTGGCGAGAATGTTCACGCCTTCAACCATCTTGGAACGGGCGGAATCGCCGAACACGACGTCTTTAGCTGCCATCTTCTAACTCCTTGAATTCTCGAATAGTGTGCGGTGCAATGAACTTACCGGTTCACCACAGCCATGATGTCTTCTTCGCGCATCACCAGCAGTTCCTGGCCGTCGACCTTGACGGTCTGACCAGCGTACTTGCCGAAAAGAACGCGGTCGCCGACCTTCACGTCGAGGGCGATCAGTGCGCCCTTGTCGTCGCGCTTGCCCGGGCCGATGGCCAGGACTTCGCCTTGATCCGGCTTTTCGGCCGCTGCGTCCGGGATCACGATGCCCGAAGCGGTCTTGGTTTCTTGATCCAGGCGCTTGACGATCACGCGATCATGCAAAGGACGAAGGTTCATGGATAGATCCTCTCTCTCTTGATTGGGACTTGAAGACACTCAAGAACACCTGGCGGGCGAGGCCCACCAGAAAATTGTTAGCACTCTCGTGCGACGAGTGCTAATTATATGGACGAGGAATGACAAATTCAAGAACGGGGGCGGGAGTTGCTTTCGGGACGGTTGAGATTCACCCAATCTGGAACTCCATTCACTTGATCTGGAACTCCAGGCACTCGCAAAAGCAGCCGCATTTATTATTTTCCTCATTGGAAACATAGAGTTAAACAATAAAAACACGCCACCTGGCAGGCCAGACCTAACGACCGCACGCTATTCAAACCAGCAATTGAAGCCTGCAACGCAGGCTTCAACGCGTCGCGATGGCCGTAGCCGCGCCAGGGAAATTCCCGATCTGAGGGGTCGGAAGCCCGGCCGAACATTCCGGGCGCCTGCGGCGTTGCACGCTGGAGTGGATTCGCTGGATAAATGAAAGGTCACTGCCGGGAAGCATGTTCCGCGGTCTGCACGGTCGGTTCAGACTCATCGACTCAATCGGGCGGGAAATCGATCAGCTTGAGAAACTGAAAAGTGGCTGGCATAAGCACAAACGCACAAACCGTTTGATGACGCGTCAGCACCAGTCCGTCGTATCATTTGATTTCATCCAACGCCAGGAATCTTGAATCGATGATCCGGATTTCCCGTATTTCCCTACGCCGGTGGTCTGCGATGACGATCGTCGCCATCGTTGCAGCGACATCGGCACTACCCGCGCAAGCACAGCCCGACCGACGCGGTTATGGCGGTCACGGCCGGCCCGAATATCGCGGTGGCGGCTATCGTGGCGGGCATGGCGGCTATCGCGGTGGACACGACGGCGGCGGACATGGCGACAACGGTCTGGTCGGCGGCCTGGTTGTGGGTGCGCTCCTTGGCGCGGTCGCAGGCGCGGTCATTTCGAACGCGACGCAGGCACCGCCAGCCGATGTCTATTCCGCGCCCCCGCCGCCACCGCCCCCGGGCGCCTACTACTATCCGAACAACTATCCGCCCGGCTACTAAGCTGGTGTGCCATGGCGCGACGCCCATGCACGCAATGCCGGGGCGACGCGCAGTTGCCTGCAGCCCGTCTATCAGAGAGCTTCCAACCATGAAAAAAACGGTTCGCAAGACTGTTGTTCCCGCCTTGTTCGTCCTTGCCTTCTGCACCACTTCCGCGTGGGCGCAAACGGCGGCGACGAGCAGTCCGGACGCGGCATCGTCCGTGGCTGCAAATCGCGCGCAGAAACATGCCGATTTCGTGGAGCAACGGATCGAGCGGCTCCATTCCGAATTGAAGATCACCGCTCAGCAGTCGCAGCAGTGGGATGCATATGCACAGGTCATGCGCGACAACGCCAGGAGCACCGATTCCGCAATTCGGGATCGCGCGCAAAAACTTCATTCGCTGAATGCCGACGACGCAATGAAATCCTATGCATCGCTCGCTCAGTTGCATGCCGATAACATGCAGAAACTCGCGACCGCGTTCAGCACGCTGTACGCGTCGCTGTCCGACGATCAAAAGGCGATTGCAGACGAGTTGTTCCGCAACCAGCGTGCGCGCTCGCATATGAGCCATTCCGGGCACAAGCCAGCGGCATCGTCCGGCGCGGCTTCGGCTCCGGTTGCGGCATCGAACTGATCCGGCTCGGGGCCGACGGCAGCTTGTGCAGTCGCACGCCGTACCGTGGCGTCCGGCGCGCCCAATGCAAATCGCTGCCCGGTCCCGAACATCCTCCATACAAACCCATCGAGCCGGCCGCCGGAATCAAAGGGCGCTGACCAGCTCCGGCACGAGCGTGAACAGGTCGCCCACGAGGCCGTAATCGGCGACGCTGAAAATCGGCGCTTCTTCGTCCTTGTTGATCGCGACGATGACCTTCGAGTCCTTCATGCCCGCGAGGTGCTGGATCGCACCCGAGATGCCCACCGCGATGTACAGCTGCGGCGCGACGATCTTGCCGGTCTGGCCGACCTGGTAGTCGTTCGGCACGTAGCCCGCGTCCACCGCCGCACGTGAAGCGCCCAGTGCTGCGCTGAGCTTGTCCGCGAGCGGCTCGAGGATCTTCGTGTAGTTCTCGCCGCTGCCCAGACCGCGGCCGCCCGAGACGATGATCTTTGCGTTGGTCAGTTCCGGACGGTCGAGCTTCGTGACTTCACGGCTCACGAACTGTGACAGGCCGCTGTCGGCTGCGGCTTCGAGCTTCTCGACCGCTGCGCTGCCGCCTTCTGCAGCAACGGCGTCGAACGCCGTCATGCGAACCGTGATGACCTTGATGGGATCGGCCGACTGAACCGTTGCGATTGCATTGCCCGCGTAGATCGGGCGCTCGAACGTGTCGG
>NZ_JAMXLH010000032.1 GCF_024281035.1 Paraburkholderia sp. | reverse complement strand
GCGCCGATGATCCACGCGCAGATCGCCGCAGGACCCGCAATCTTCGCCGCCTTCCAGGCGCCGAACAGCCAGCCCGAGCCGATAATCGACCCAAGACCGGTAAACATCAGCGCAAACGGGCCGATATGCCTTTGTATTGATTGATTCACATTGTCCCCTTCTCTATGTTTATTGCGTGCGAGCCATGCAGGCGAGGACGGTATGCGTGCGCTATACCGAGGTCGTCGTCGCGGGCCACAGGGCGCCAATAACGCGCGTCCGTGCGGTGTTGGCCAGTTGCTTCCGGGACGCAACGGCAGCCGCAATTTCAACGGAGACGCGATAATGAAGCGGCGTGCCTTGATCGTCTAATGCTGTATCCGCATAGCGATATGCGAACTATGCATAAAGTGAGCGGATGAACGCGGCGGCTTCTCGCTGACGTAGTGGGTGTACGGCCTGGCCGGCATCGAAATGATGCAAGGCATTCGCGAAGATCGATTTAAGGTCCCGAAGCTCGGCGTCGAGAATTTCAGTGCGTCCGCTGCCTGGAATGCGGCTCTATCACTTCAATAGGGCATCCTGGTTTCCAGAAAATAGTTAACCGGGACGTGCATTCACGCCAAAGCCATCTGGAGATTTTGCGGGTGCGGATTAGTTTAGTGTTTTTCCCAAGCGGGTTTAGCGAGCAGGATGGGTACAGTTCTATCTGAACCGCTGATTAGCCGGAGAACTGCACGTAAAACACCGGGGGGGGCTTTTAGCGCCGCTGTCACGCGTGAAAATGATTATAGGGGCGGATCGTAGAAAACTGTTTTACAATTCCGCCCATTGCGCTAACAATAAAGGCCGTTATAGGCAGCTAATACATGCGGCTGAATAGCCACGGGGATCATTGAAGCCGACTGGTTCAGGTCGATACCGGTTGCGCGACAGTATTGCAGCGTTGCCTGCGGTTTTCGCTTCGCTTTCACCGGGATGAATAACGCCTCGCGCGTCCCGATTTGCGTCACTTTTGTTGCCCGGTCCGCTCAAATGCTTAGCGTTTTCTCTCTAGTCGGGATTCTGATTGCTTCGTGCCTGATGAGCGTGGCCATTCTGGGTTCGCTGATTCGATCCGCAGTGCCCGGCGTACGCCGCTGGTGCGCGGGCTACGGTCTCCTCGCCGCGGCTGCAGTCTGGATAATGCTGGGTGGCAGTGGGCCAAACGCGATCGAAATCCTCGGGGTATCGTTCGCGACGCTAAGCGCGGTGGTGCTCCTTGTGCAGGGTACGCGTGAGTTTTCTGGAACGCGTCCCGTGAGGCGTGATGAACTGGCGGCGTTCATCCTTATCTTCGTCTTGCTCGTGTACTTTACCTGCGTTTCATCGAGCGCCAACATGCGCGGCGTGCTGATATCCGTTGCGCTGATTTATGGGCGAATTGCGGTGGGCGCATTGGCGCTGCGTCACGCGTCGCGGGATGCGACGCGCTACGCCGGCCGTCTCGTCGCAGGGGCCGCCTGGCTAGGCGCGCTCGTTTATATCGTGCGAATTGTCGCGATCGTCGCCGGTGTTGCGCCGCGGCTCACATTCCTGGAGCCGTCGCTGTGGAATGTCGTGTTTCTCGGGTTGGCGATCGTCACGCTGCCTTGCATGTCGGTTGGCATGGTGATGCTCGCGCACGACCAGATTCTTCAGAAGATGGAAATGCTCGCGACATTCGATGAACTGACCGGCGCGCTGACGCGTCGCGCCTTCATGGCCAAGGCAAATGTGTTGCGTGCGCACGCGCTGAAAAAAGGCCAACCGTTGTCGATCGCGATTCTCGACATCGACAGGTTCAAGGCCGTCAACGACAGCTTTGGCCACGCGGTCGGAGATCGATTGCTCGCGCATGTTTCATCGGTCGTCTCGGGTCAGCTGCGCTCATGCGATCTTTTCGGGCGGCTGGGCGGCGAGGAATTCGCCATTGTGTTCGCGGATGCAGAAATGCGCGATGCGACGGCGCTGACCAATGCGCTAAGACTTGCTGTCGAACGTTCGTCCGCCGACGTTGCGCGCTGCACGTTGAGCGGCGGAGTGGGCGGGTTCGCGGCGGGCGATACGCTGGAGAGCGCGATGGTGCGCGCCGACGCGGCGCTTTACGCCGCGAAGGCGGCAGGGCGTAACCGTATCGTTACGACATCGGATGACGACGAGAACGTGATTCGTGACGTCAAAGAGTCGTGCTGAGCGAGCCGGTTCCTGCGGCCTCAAAAGATTGACCGCTCGGTGATCGAGGTCAGGGCCTCAAGGGCCTGAACACCGACCAGCGAATTTCCCGTCGCATCGAGTCCCGGCGACCACACGCACACGGCAAATTCCCCAGGCAGTACGGCTACGATCCCGCCGCCCACGCCGCTCTTTGCGGGCAATCCCACGCGGTAGACGAAGTCGCCCGCCGCGTCGTATGTGCCGCAGGTGAGCATCAGCGCCGATAGCCGCTTTGTTGAACTCGCATCGAGCACGCGTTCGCCGCTCGCGGGCGACACACCGCCGTTGGCCAGAAAGAGCGCCGCGCGCGCCAGCTCGACGCAGCTCATCGAGATCGCGCATTGCCGGCAATACGCGTCGATCACGGCGTCGGCCGGCATCTCAAGGTTGCCGAAGCTCGCCATGAAATGCGCCATCGCACGGTTGCGTTCGGCGTGCGCCAGTTCCGATTGCGCGACGCGCAGGTCGTAGTCGAGGTCTGTGACGCCCGATAGCCGCCGCACGAAATTGACAAGCGCGGTTTCCGCCTGCACGAAGCGGCGGCACAGTACATCGGTGACCACGAGCGCGCCTGCGTTGATGAACGGATTGCGCGGCTTGCCGGCTTCGAATTCGAGCTGTACGAGCGAGTTGAAAGCAGTGCCCGACGGCTCTCGGCCAACACGCTTCCACAGTGCGTCACCAAGCAACTGGAACGCGAGCGTGCATGCGAACAGCTTCGAAATGCTCTGAATGGAAAAGCGCACGTCGGCGTCGCCGGTGCGGTACACCTGGCCGTCCACTGTCACGATGGCCATACCGAAGTGATCGGCGCGAACCGTCGCGAGCTCCGGAATGTAATCGGCAACGCGTCCGGCTGTGAGCCATGGCGCGACGTCTCGATGAATCCTTTCGAGGATGGCTTGATAGTTCTGGCCGGTCATCGGCGGCTCCCTCTGAATCGGGTTGGAGCGCGATGATACTTCATTCGCGGGCACACCGATGCCCGCGTTTCTTGAGCGCTTGTTGAGCATTTCTCCGCCGGGCACACAGAAATAGTTGCGCGGCGGCCGTGCGTCTAGCCGTCAACCGGATGAGCGGGCGTATCCAGCAGCAATTGATAGAACGCCAGGTCGAGCCAGCGGCCGAACTTGAAGCCGACGTGGGGTAACGTGCCAACGTGCCTGAATCCAAGCCGCTCGTGCAAGGCGATACTTCCGGCATTGGTCGAATCGATTCCGCCGATCAAGGTATGAAGACCGTTCTGTCGAGCCGCCGTGATGATTTCCTGCATCACCACGCGCCCCAGCCCACGGCCACGCTGGTCTTTGTGCACGTAGACGGAATGTTCCACCGTGTACTTATTGGCCGGATACGGTCGAAATGAACCATAACTGCCGAAGGCCAACAGCTTTCCATCGTGATCCTCGACACCAATCACCGGAAAGCCGCTGGTTCTTTTTGTATCGAACCAGCTGGTCATGGTCTGCAAGGTCCGAACTTTGTACTCGTAGAGCGCGGTGGAATTCAGAATCGCGTCGTTGAATATCTCCAGGATCGCATCGGCATGACGATCGAAGGTGCAGTGCACGATGGAGTGGTTGCTCATCACGCTTTCCTTGAATTGATTGGATGAGTCGTCAGCGCGACTGCATAGCGCGCCTGCTTCCGACTCGAATTGCGAAAAACGAGGGGTTGATCCAGCACCATGGCAAGGCAATCGCCCGTCTGGAGATGCCAGGTCCGATCCCCCAAGGTGACTTCCATTTCACCCTCCAGTACCCAGATTTGCTGATGCCGCACCACGTTGCTCATCACGTTTTCAAAGGCGACGCTTTTGCCCGATGGGAAGGTCACCTCCACCAGTTCGATGGGCGATGCAAATCCACTCGGCGAGACATGCCGGCGGACGTACCCGGACGCCGGATCCTTCCAGACTTGTTGCTGCGACAACCGGGCAAGCGGTTCCGCCGCGGCGCTGCCGGGTTCATCCGAAAACAACGCAGCCAACGTGACGTCCAGAGCGTCAGCCAGCTTGGCGAGCACGACGGCCGTTGGACTCGTCTCCTGACGTTCGATTAACGAAATCATCGAGCGGCTGACACCGCTCGACTCCGCCAGTTCGTCCAGCGTGTAGCCGCGACCTTTGCGCAGATCGCGAACACGCTTGGCAATCAGGGTATCGATAGTCATTTTTCTATGATACTGGATTTCAATTCCAGTTCAATAGCACTTGGACGTGGTCTGATAACCGGGACCTAACGTCCCACTGGACCGGGCAATCGGCACGTTCGTGCGGTTGTGGACGGGCGAGCGTTGTACTGACCGCATTGTGGAAATCGTGGACAGCCGGCAGTCGCGCCCCAGACGCCGCATTGGCGCAGACGTGGCAAACGTGACGAAATCGCCGATAATCCTGGCAAATTGCCATGCGTGGCGAGCATTCTGACCAGTCGGCATGGCGCACGCCCGTTCCGCACGGCATATTCGCGGCTCGCAGGTTTTTGCCAGGAAACATCGACATGATCAACCTCGACGACGTCGACCGACAGCTGATCGCGCTGCTGCGCGACAACGCCCGCACTTCGGTCGTAACACTGGCGAGGCAATTACGCGTAGCGCGGGCGACCGTGCAGAACCGTATTGCGCGGCTCGAGGAAAACGGCGTGATCGTCGGCTATACGGTGCGCCTGAAGCCTTCCGTGGAGAAGCACCGTATTCGCGCACTCATGTCGATTGCGGTCGAGGGCAACCGTGCGGCGGATGTCGTGAAGGCGCTGCGCGGCTATCCGAACGTGTCGGCCATCCACAGCACCAACGGGCGTTGGGATCTAGTCGCGGAATTGCAGGCCGACTCGCTGGAAAGTTTCGATCGGGTATTGGCCTCGATCCGTCTGCTCGATGGCATCGGCAATACCGAAACCAGTATTCTGCTTTCAACGCACAAGGCTTGAACGGTCGCCCCGCGACCGGGATGTGCAAGATGGCATCGCGAGTGGGCAAAGTGATCGGTTTCCTGCGCGTTTTGCCAGCTTTGCCATCTTTCTGTTGGCGCGCTTAATCGAAATAATCTCCTCATTGCGCGGCGCACGGGCGCCGCACGCAGCACAGCCAATACAGGAGACATTTCATGACCCGCTTTCTCGACGTTCCTTCCACCAGCAAACTCATTGCGCAGATAGGCGTGCCACGCTGCCTGAGCGAGCTTGTCGACGAACTCGAAAACGACTACCGACGATGGGCCGATTTCGATAAATCACCGCGCGTCGCCTGCCATTCCCGCGACGGCGTGATCGAATTGATGCCGGTTGCCGATTCGAAACTGTTCGCCTTCAAATATGTGAACGGCCATCCCGTGAACGCGCAGCGCGGCCTGCACACCGTTATGGCGTTCGGTGCGCTTGGCGACGTCGATACCGGCTATCCCGTGCTGCTTGCCGAACTGACACTGACCACGGCGCTGCGCACGGCCGCGACTTCGGTCATGGTCGCAAAGCGGCTGGCGCGTCGAAACGCACGAAAGATGGCGCTGATCGGCAACGGTGCGCAAAGCGAATTCCAGGCGATCGGCTTTCATACGCTGCTGGGCATTGACGAGATTCGTGTGTTCGATATCGACACGCATGCGACCGACAAGCTCGTGCGCAATCTCGCGGCCTTTCCTCGACTGAAGCTCGTGCGCGCCCGTTCGACCGCAGAGGCCGTGCGGGGCGCCGACATCGTGACCACGGTCACGGCCGACAAGGCTTATGCCACGATCATCACGCCGGAGATGATCGAGCCCGGCATGCATCTGAACGCTGTTGGCGGAGACTGCCCTGGCAAGACCGAACTGCACGAAGCGGTGGTGCGCATGGGGCGCGTGATCGTCGAATACGAACCGCAGAGCCGTATCGAGGGCGAGATCCAGCAATTGCCCGCGGATTTTCCCGTGGTCGAATTCTGGCGCGTACTGCAGGGCGAAGTGGCGGGGCGCGAGAACGCAACGCAGATCACCATTTTCGATTCCGTGGGCTTCGCCCTCGAGGATTATTCCGCGCTGCGCTACCTTCATGCATGCGCGTTGCAACATGGCGCGGGCGACGATATCTCGCTGGTTCCGCCTGCCGCTGACCCGAAAAACCTGTTTGCGCTGATCGCCGAACACGGACCCGCATCGTGCGTGGAAAGCGTGACTGATGCGTTTGAGCAGGTAGTCTGAGCGCACTGCATCGTCTGGTTTTCATTGCCCCCATTCAGCTACGCCCTATGAGCCTTCTTTCGATTCAGGCGCCGTGCGCGGTCGTGATGATCCGGCCGCACCGCTTTCACCCCAACCCCGAAACCTCGGCCGACAACGCGTTCCAGTGCGCACAGCCCGCGAGTGACGCCACGGCCGCAGACGCCATTGCCGAAGCGGCGCGCAACGAAGTGACCAAAGCTGCGCAACGGTTGCGCGACGCAGGTGTGCAGGTTCACATCTTCGACGACTTCGGCGAGCGCAGCACGCCAGATTCAGTGTTTCCGAATAACTGGTTCTCGACGCATCCCGGGGGCCATGTCGCGCTCTATCCGATGTATAGCGGCAATCGTCGGCGCGAGCGCCGCACGGATGTGATCGAGATGCTCAAGTCCGAGTATCGCGTGCAGGATGTGATCGACTTTTCCGGCCTCGAATATGACGGTCTCTTTCTCGAAGGTACCGGGGCGATGGTGCTTGACCATGTGGCGCGTGTGGCTTACACGGCGCGCTCGCGCCGAGCCGATCCCGTTGCGCTCGAACGCTTTTGCACGCACTTCAATTTCGAGCCGATGTGCTTCGACACGGCGGGCAGCGACGGCCAGCCCATCTATCACACGAACGTGATGATGAGCGTCGCAACGGATTTTGCGCTGATTGGCCTCGACGTGATCCGTGACGCTGCGCGCCGCGAGGAGATTCAACGGCGTCTCGCGCAAACCGGGCGCACCGTCATCGGCCTTGAAAACGCACAGATCGACAACTTCGCGGGCAACGCCATCGAATTGACGGGACGGGAAGGGCGCGTGCTGGCGCTTTCACAGCGTGCCCTCGACAGTCTTTCGCTGAGCCAGCGCCGGTTGATCGAGCGTTCGGCGCAACTGTTGCCGCTCGATGTGCCGACGATCGAGATGGCAGGCGGATCGGTGCGCTGCATGCTCGCCGGCATTCATCTCTCGAAACGCAATTGAAAGCGAAGTGGCGTAGTGGAGTACCCTGGTTAACGCCAAAGTACGGCCAAAGTTTCACGCAAAGACCTTCAGGTGTCGCAAATCCGAAATGCTGCCCAATCACGGCTGCATACAATGACCAGGCAGTTGACGCAATGAGCACACGTGAGCGCATGCCGATGTTGCTGGCCCATGCAATCACCGTATCCTTGATGAGATGAACTATGTGGATTACTCGCCCCACGAGCGACGCAGATACTGAAACGTTGCTCGCCCTCGCAGCACAGATCGACGTTTTGGTGCCTACCGTCCCTCGCTAAGATCAACGCCGGTTCGATCAATTCATTGCGCACTGCGACCATCAGCGCAAACCTTCAAAAAAGTGCCTGAGACATCCCTTGGGCATCGATAACGAATTTCACGGAGACGCACGTGACTCTCTATGGCTTTGGCCCGTTGCTGCTTGCCGGCACGCTCCAGACGATCGAGCTTTCATTGCTCTCGCTCGGTATGGCCGTATTGCTCGGCCTCGCGGGCGCAGCGGCGAAACTTTCGTTCAACCGGCCGCTCGCAGCCTGTGCGACGGCCTATACAACACTGATCCGCTCGGTTCCCGATCTCGTGCTGATGCTGCTTTTGTTCTATAGCATCCAGATCGGCCTGAACGATGCGACCGAAGCGCTCAACATGGCGCAGATCGACATCGATCC
Organism: Paraburkholderia sp.; assembly: GCF_024281035.1. Classification (GTDB taxonomy): domain Bacteria; phylum Pseudomonadota; class Gammaproteobacteria; order Burkholderiales; family Burkholderiaceae; genus Paraburkholderia. Next base: position 242,608 of record NZ_JAMXLH010000032.1, on the reverse strand, counting down.
GTTCGTGGCCGGCGTCATCACACTCGGCTTTATCTACGGCGCGTACTTCACCGAGACCTTCCGGGGCGCGTTTCTCGCCGTGCCGCGCGGCCAACTCGAAGCGGGCTACGCGTTTGGGATGAGCGGCACGCGTGTATTCGCACGCATCCTGTTTCCTCAAATGATGCGATTTGCGCTGCCTGGCATCGGCAATAACTGGCAGGTGATCGTGAAGGCGACCGCGCTCGTGTCGATCATCGGTCTCGCCGACGTCGTGAAGGCCGCGCAGGATGCGGGCCGCAGCACCTTCAATCTGTTTCTCTTCCTGATGATCGCGGCGCTCGTCTATCTCGCGATTACGACCATTTCCAATTTCGCGCTGCTGTGGCTCGAACGCCGCTACTCCGTGGGCGTGCGCCACGCGCAACTGTGACCTCAGGAAATCCGAACCGATGAACGAAATCCTCCAGCAATTCGGCCGCGCATTCCTCTACTGGGATGGCGGGCACGTCTCCGGGCTCGCAATGACGCTGTGGCTACTCGTGATCTCCGTGGCGATCGGCTTCGTCTGCGCGGTGCCGCTCGCCGTTGCGCGCGTGTCGAACCGGCGCTGGCTCTCCATGCCGGTGCGCTTCTACACCTTTGTGTTTCGCGGCACACCGCTTTACGTGCAGTTGTTGCTCATCTATACGGGTGTGTACAGTCTCGCCTTCGTGCGCTCCGAGCCGCTGCTCGGCGCTTTTTTCCGCAGCGGACTGAACTGCGCCATTCTCGCGTTCGCGCTCAACACGTGCGCCTATACCACCGAGATCTTCGCGGGTGCGATTCGCGCGACCTCGCACGGTGAAGTGGAGGCCGCACGGGCCTATGGCATGAGTCCTTTCACGATGTACTGGCGCATCGTCCTGCCTTCGGCGCTGCGCCGCGCGTTGCCACTGTACAGCAACGAAGTCATTTTGATGCTGCACGCAACGACGGTCGCTTTCACGGCCACGGTGCCCGATATCCTGAAGGTCGCGCGTGATGCCAATTCGGCCACGTACCGCTCGTTCGAATCGTTCGGCATCGCGGCGCTCATCTACTGCGCAGTATCGTTCGTGGTGGTTGCTGCCTTCCGCCGCGCCGAGAAGCGCTGGCTGGGCCACCTTGCTGTACGTACACGCTAAGTGGCGGCAGGCCACGCGATAATTTTTGGGGAGACCATCTTGGCTCAGACGATGCAAACTACGCCGGGCACGCACAGTAACCCGGAGAGCAAACTGGTTGCGCGCAACCTCCACAAACGCTTCGGCGATAACGAGGTGCTCAAGGGCGTCTCGCTCAATGCGAAGAAGGGCGACGTGATCAGCCTTATCGGCGCGAGCGGTTCGGGCAAGAGCACGTTTCTACGCTGCGTCAATTTCCTCGAGAACCCGAACGCGGGAGAGATCATCGTGGACGGCGATGCCGTGCGGACGAAAGCGGGCCGCAACGGCGACCTCGAGGTGGTCGACCAGAAGCAACTGCAGCGTATTCGCACCAAGCTCGCGATGGTGTTCCAGCATTTCAATCTCTGGTCGCACATGAATGTGATCGAGAACGTGATCGAGGCTCCCATGCATGTGCTCGGCGTGCCGCGCAAGGAAGCCGAGGAACGCGCGCGCGCCTATCTGGAGAAGGTGGGCCTCGCGCCACGCGTGGAAAAGCAGTATCCCTCACACCTTTCGGGTGGCCAGCAGCAGCGCGTAGCGATTGCGCGCGCGCTTGCGATGCATCCCGACGTGATGCTGTTCGACGAGCCGACTTCCGCGCTCGATCCCGAGCTGGTGGGGGAAGTGCTCAAGGTCATGCAGAAGCTCGCCGAGGAAGGGCGCACGATGATCGTGGTCACGCACGAGATGGGTTTCGCGCGCAACGTTTCGAATCATGTGATGTTCCTGCACCAGGGCCGCACCGAGGAAGAGGGCACGCCTGCCGACGTGCTCGGCGCGCCCAGGAGCGAGCGGCTGCGCCAGTTCCTTTCGGGCAGTCTCAAGTAAGCGGGGCGCTGTAACGTGTCGCGTACCACCGAGGTTGCAGTCGTTGTGTTGCCACCGGTCTCGATGTCCGGCCTGGGTCCCATCATCGACGCACTCAACCTCGCCAACGAGATCGACGGCCGCGCACTCTATCGCTGGCGGATGTACTCGTGGAACGGCCGTCCCGTGCCGCTCGCGGGTGGCGCACAATGCGCAGCCGATTGCGCGTTCGGCGACGCCGTGTCGTGCGACTGGCTCATCGTTGTGAATGAGCGCTACCAGCCGTTCGCCGACTACCGTCTTTTTCTTGCCAGCCTCGCACGCGTGGGGCAGCGCACGCCGCTCGTCACCGGCATTCACCACGGCATCTGGTGGCTCGCGATGGCCGGGCAGTTGCAAGGCTATCGCGTGGCGGTCAACTGGGAGGCGTACCAGCAATTCTCGGAGCAGTTCGAGCGCACCGTCGCGACACAGCACATCTATGAGATCGACCGCGATCGCGCAACCTGCGCGGGCGGCCAGGCAACGGTCGATTTCATGCTCGCGATGATCCGCCGCGAACATGGCCCGGAGCTGGCGGAGCGTGTCGCCGACGTGCTGGGTGCGAGCACTTTGCGCGGCGGCGACGAGCGCCAGCGTATTCCGTTCGTGACCGCTCCCGGAGAGCGTCATCCGCGCCTGAACGACGCGCTCATGTTGATGGATGCGAATATCGAGGAACCGCTCACGACCGACGAGATCGCCGGCCATGTGGGTGTTTCGCGCCGTCAGCTGGAGAGGATTTTCAAACAGTATCTGAATGCCATGCCCGCGAAGTACTACCTGGGCCTGCGCCTCGCGAAAGCCCGCTCACAACTGCAGCGCACCAGCAAGTCCGTGATGCAGATCAGCATGGCTTGCGGATTTTCTTCTGCAGCTCACTTTTCGAATGCGTATCGCGAGCACTTTGGCATGACGCCGCGCGACGAACGCCGCAACTGGATCGAGCGCCAGCATGGCGGCGCGCCAGACGTTGTACCGGCCCCGCGTGCCGCGACACGCATGGAGTCGCCCGAGCGCGGCTGACCACGCGTTTGCCGCGCACATTCAGCACATATAGAAAAAAACGCGTCGCGGCTACGCAAGACGGCTTTGGCGCGACTACCTACACTGTGTGTGCCATCGCGATAAAAGCTGTCGCGCCACAGCGGGAAGTTGCAGCCCAAAGTGAAAACCCGGATTGAGTCCAACAGGAATTTTTATGAATGAACAGACCGTGAGCCGTAAAACCTTCGATGAAGTGATGGTGCCGTGCTTCTCGCCCGCTCCATTCGTTCCGGTCAGGGGCGAGGGCTCGCGCGTATGGGACACCGAGGGCCGCGACTATATCGACTTCGCGTGCGGCATCGCCGTGACGTCGCTCGGTCACGCCCATCCCGAACTGCTGCGCGTGCTGCACGAGCAGGGCGGCAAGCTCTGGCACGTCGGCAACGGCTACACCAACGAACCGGTGCTTCGTCTCGCGCGCAAGCTCGAAGCGCTGAGCTTCGCGGAGCGCGCGTTCTTCGCAAACTCGGGCGCGGAAGCCAATGAGGCTGCGCTCAAGCTTGCGCGTCGCGTGGCGTACGAGCGCCACGGCGCTGAAAAGTTCGAGATCGTGTCCTTCACACAGTCGTTTCATGGCCGCACGTTCTTCACCGTGAGCGTGGGCGGCCAGCCGAAGTATTCGGAAGGTTTCGGGCCGGTGCCGGCAGGCATCGTGCACCTGCCGTACAACGACATCGAAGCGGCGAAGCGCGCGATCGGTGCGCAGACCTGCGCGGTGATCGTCGAGCCGGTTCAGGGCGAGGGTGGTGTGATCCCCGCCGATCCCGCCTTCCTGCGCGCGCTGCGCGAGGCCTGCGACGCGAACCACGCGCTGCTGATTTTTGACGAAGTGCAAACGGGCGTGGGCCGCACGGGCACCTTCTACGCGTATGAGGACACAGGCGTCACGCCGGACATCCTCACCACCGCGAAGGCACTCGGCAACGGCTTCCCGATCGGCGCGATGATCACGACCGAGGCCATCGCGGCGTACTTCAAGGTGGGCGCGCACGGCACGACGTACGGCGGCAATCCGCTCGCCGCAGCGATTGCGGACAAGGTGGTCGAGCTCATCAGCGACCCGGCGGTCCTCTCCGGCGTGCGTGCTCGCGGCGAGGCGATACGCGCCAGACTCGCGAAGCTCAACGATCGTTTCGACGTATTCAAGGACGTCCGTGGCAAGGGCCTTCTGATCGGAGCCGAGCTGAGCGCACGCTTTAAGGGCCGCGCGAAGGACTTCAACGCAGCGGCTGCGAAGCGCGGCGTGATGATGTTGATCGCAGGCGCCGACGTACTGCGTTTCGCGCCTTCGCTCATCATTCCCGAAGCGGACATCAGCGAGGGTTTTACGCGCCTCGAAAAGGCCTTCGAGGACGTAATCGGCGCGCGCTAACCTGGTTCTCGCGGCTGGATTTGAACTGAATAAATTAGATACTCGATGAATTCAGCACCTTATGCGGCTGCGCCCCAGGATGGCCGCTTGCGGCCATCCGCGAGCGCCTCACGCTTCGACGTTGTCTTGCTGGGTTGGCGTCCGGCAAAACCCCTCGATTTTTATCTGATTTCGCATGTGCTCGACATGGGGCGCCTGATCAGCAAGACAGATCAAATCCATGTCCACGATGCCGGTTGCGGCAATCCGGCGCCGGGTATCCGGTGTGATGCGCTGGTGCTATGTGAAATGCCGCCGAGCGATTCCGATAGCGCGCTTCACACGTTAAGGCAATGGATAGAGGTGGCAAGCCGCGTCATGTTGATCGGCGAGGCGGTCAAATGGTTTTCAGGCACCCCATGGGCTCGTGGCTTACGCGTTGCGTTGCACTGGAACGACTCGCCTCCGCTGAGTGCCGGCCTTGAACATGTGATCGTTTCACCGTCGATCATCGAACATTGCGGAAAATGGACGACCTGTTGTGGCGGAGCCTCCACGCTGGATCTCGGCTTGCAACTCGTGAGGGATATTCTCGGTACGAAGGCGGCGAGCGAACTGCTCGGTGTGCTCACAAAAGACCGCATTCGCGAACCTCATGAGCGCCAGCGCGCGGATACGCGGTTTCACTTCGGCGAGTCCGCGCCGAAGCTTTGCGAGGCCATTGCGCTCATGGAAGCCAATATCGAGGAGCCTTTGCAGACAGAGGAAATCGCGCAGCTGCTCGATATGTCCCGGCGTCAACTCGAGCGGTTGTTCAGGCAGCACCTCGATACCGTCCCGTCGCGGTATTACCTCGATCTGCGCTTGCAGCGCGCGCAGCAGATGCTCAGACAAACCGATCATTCGATCTTGCAGATCGGACTGATGTGCGGTTTTTCGTCGGCGGCGCATTTTTCGACAACCTATCGAACCGTATTCGGAATGGCGCCGAGGGAAGAGCGTCAGCAGATTCTGAAGTCGCTGGGTATCAACGTTTGATAGATCGCGTGTGAAAACGCTGGCGGTCGTGCAGTACGGTGGGCAATGCAAGAATTGCACGCAAAAACCCTCGGATGTCGCAAATCTGAATTGCGGCCGAATTACGGCTGCATACAATGGCTCAGACAGATGAACGGCATCGAGCCCATGCGAGCACCAGCATGCTTTCCGGGCGCTTGCAAACGCAGTACCCAGGATGAAACGACCTATGTGGATTACTCGCCCCGCACGCGACGCGGATGCTGAAAAACTCCTCGCCATTGCAGCGCAGGCCGACCCTTTGGTGCATACCTTTCCCCGTGACAGGGCAAGTATCGAGGATGCCATCGCGCGCACGAATGATGCGTTGTCTTTGCAGGTCGATGTTCCCTGCGACGAATACTATTTGATGGTGCTTGAAGACCCGGCCGGCGATCTGCGCGGCGCTGCCGCGATCTGTTCGGCTGCCGGGTCGGGCGGCGCATTTTTCGTCTACCGGAACGACGTGATACATCACGTGTCGCGCGATCTAAAGATAACCAACAGTGTTCACGCACTGACACTCTGTTCCGATCTGACCCACCACTCGCAGCTCCAGGGCTTTTTCATTGGCGAGGGCTGTGATGAGGCATGGGCTGCATCGTTACTATCGCGTAGTCGCCTCATGTTCGCGGCCCGCGACCGGCAGCGCTTTGGCGAAGATTTCGTTGTTTCGCTTGCCGGCTGTATGGATCAGAACTACCAGTCGCCATTCTGGAATGCGATCGGCCGCAAATTCTTCGATATGGATCTGATCAGCGCCGAGCGCATGATCCGTGGCGCGCGCAATGGCACGCTCATCGTCGAAGTCATGCCGCACTATCCGGTATACGTTCCGCTCCTTCCCAACGATGTACGGGCATTGATGGGGCAGATGCACAGTGAATCCAATCAGCCATTCGAAATTCTTGAGAAGGAAGGATTCAGGTCGGATCGTTACATCGATATTTTTGACGGCGGACCGATTCTCGTCGCGAATGCATCGCAGATTCGCACCATCGCTGAGGCGCGGACGTATTCGATTGACGTATCGGAAGTAGCCGAGACGGCGGACCGATATCTGGTCGCAACCGTTGGGGCACCGGAGGCATTTCGCTGCGTGGTTTCGCGTGCGACGCCGTGGATCGGCGACGGCTACGTGGCATTGCCGAAGGAAACACTGGACGCGTTGTGTCTGTCGAGCAACGACTCTGTCATTGTTGCTCCAATGTGAAGTTCAAACATCATGATCGTATTCCGTTCAATCAGAAATTCGGATCTTGACGCGCTGTTTTCGCTCGCGCGCAGTGTCGGTATCGGCATGACGACCCTCAAAGCTGACCGGTCGGCGCTGGAGGACCGGATCGCAGTTGCCCAGGCATCCTTTTCGGGCGCCATCGATTCGAAACTCGCGGATTACATGTTCGTCCTCGAGGACACCGAGTCGAATCAGGTTGTCGGCGTCAGCGCCGTCAAGGCTTCGGTGGGTTTGGACGAGCCGTTCTATAGCTACCGGGTCTGCCGCCTCGTTCACTCCAGCCCTAAACTCGACATCTATTCGCAGAAGGAAACACTGATTCTGACGAACGATCTTACAGGGGCCGCCGAGCTTTGTACGCTGTACCTGAATCCCGAGTTTCGGGGGGGCACCAACGGAAAGCTGCTCTCAAAAGGGCGGCTGATGTTTGCGTCGAATTTCATTCATCTTCTGCCGGAGCTGATTTTTGCGGAGATGCGCGGGTATCAACGGAGCGACGGAACCTCTCCCTTTTGGGACAGCCTTGGCAAGCATTTCTTCAAAATGGATTTCGGCAAGGCCGACGACATGTCGAGCGTGGGGACCAAATCATTTATTGCGGAATTGATGCCGCGCTTTCCGATTTACACCGATTTCCTCACGGAAGACGCCCGTGAATACATCGGCGCTGTCCATTCGGCGACGGCACCGGCAAAACGCCTCCTTGAGCAGGAAGGTCTGAATTTCGAAGGACTTGTCGATATTTTTGATGCGGGTCCCGTCCTCCAGGGGCATGTCAGCCAACTGCGCATTACCCAGGATAGTGAGCTGGCCATCGCGCGGCAGGGCAGTGAACAGCATTCCGATGAAGCAACCTCGGGCCGGCGCCCGATGATGGTCAGCAACACGCTGTGCAAGGATTTCCGCGTCATCGTGAGCTATGCGGAGCCGCAGTTCGGCTCCATTGCTTTGGGGCGGGAGGAGCTCGCCGCGCTCGGTATTGAGCCCGGCGACCCCGTTCGAGTGGTCGCCATGAATGGCCAGGAAATCCGGAGCAAATCGACCTGACCGGATTAAACATTTTTTCGGCCACCCATGATGGTGTTGAAAATTGGGTGTTTTTAAGAACTCTTTTTTTAGAAAAAGATCGATGCTTTATGTCGATGTGACAAACGTCGCCTCGCATGAAGAGCATTTCTCGAGATACATGAGGAGTCAAAGAGTGAAAAAAATCCTTTCGAAGTTGGTCGTTTGCGCGCTCGCCGCTTCAGCGGGAACCGTCTATGCCAATGACTGGACGACGATCCGGTTTGGCGTCGACCCGAGCTATGCTCCATTCGAATCGAAATCGGCTGCAGGGAAGGTCGTGGGTTTCGACGTCGATCTCGGCAACGAAATCTGTCGACGTCTGAACGCGAAATGCGTGTGGGTCGAGCAGGACTTCGATGGTGTGATTCCCGCACTGAAGGCGAAAAAGTTCGACGGCATCCTGTCTTCGATGTCTGTCACGCCGCAGCGTTCTGCTGAAGTTGCGTTCTCGGCGAAGCTGTTTGACACGCCGACGCGTCTCGTCGTCCCGAAGGGCTCAACGCTGCAACCGACTATCGAATCGCTGAAGGGCAAGACAGTCGGGGTCGAGCAGGGATCGGTTCAGGAAGCGTACGTCCGCGCGAACTGGGCGTCGAAGGGGGTACAGATCGTGTCGTACCAGAATCAGGACCAGGTTTATGGCGACTTGATTTCCGGCCGTCTGGACTCGGCGCTGCAGGATGAAGTGCAGGCGGATCTCGGGTTCCTGAAAACGCCCCGTGGCGCGGGTTTCCAGTTCACAGGCGCGGAGATCCCGACCGGGGCGGCAGCGATCGGCCTGCGCAAGGACGATACCGACCTGAAGCAAAAGATTGATGGAGCGATCGTCGCGATGCTCAAGGACGGCACGTACCAGAAGCTCGCGAAAAAATACTTCGACTTCGATATCTACGGCAAGTAATTTCGCACGTTGTGCTGTATCGCGATGAGCTCCTTCGGGAGCTCATTTGCTTTTGGTGGTTCTGTTGCCGCAAGGCGTTGTGGCGCGGCAGGCATTTACGGGTGCCCCCGAAAAAACTCGCTTCGAACCCCGAGCAGCATTTCATCGAGTGAATGTGACTCAGGCGAATCACGGCTCACCGCACGCGGACCTTCAGGCCATGCTCTCCCAGAGTGCGTCGAGATTGACGCTCGATGCGACTGCGTCGGCGAGCCGTTCGATGGATGCCAGTCTGCGCGCGTCATGATCGACGCGCTCCACCTGACCCAGACCCGCCCAGCGCAGCAGGGCCGTGCAGGCGTCGGGCGAATCGAACAGCCCGTGCAGGTAAGTCGCCAGAATCTGGCCGTCTTCCGAGAGTGCGCCGTCGTGACGTGTCGCGTTGCCGTTGGAGAGGCGCAGCGCGGGACGGGAGCAGGCGGGGCCTTCGGTTATGCCCATGTGGATCTCGTATCCGCGTACCGGTGCTTCTCCGTCTACGAGGAGCGTGCCGACCGTGTTCACGAGTTGTTTGTGCGGTTCGAGTGTCGTGACGTAATCGAGCAGCCCCAGGCCCGCCGTGCGTGTTACGGGGCTTTCGATGGCGAGCGGATCGTGCAGTTCGCGCCCGAGCATCTGCAGTCCGCCGCAGACCCCAATCAGCTTGCCGCCATAGCGCAGATGGCGCCGCAGGTGCGTCTCCCAACCGTGCTCGCGCAACCAGGCGAGATCGCGCTGGACGCTCTTGCTACCCGGCAGGATCACGAGATCCGCAGCCGGCAGAGGCTCGCCGGCACGAACGAACCGGAAGTCGACTTGCGGATGCGCCCGCAACGGATCGAAATCCGTATGGTTGCTGATGCGCGGCAGCGCAGGAACGACGACGCGCAGCACTTCGCCGGAGGCCAGGTCTTTTCGGTGCTGTTTCGGCAGCATGTCCTCGGCATCGAGCCATAACCCTGGGACAAACGGCACGACGCCGAATACGGGCTTGTTCATCTGCATTTGAACCCAGTCGATCCCGGGCTTCAGCAGGGATGCGTCGCCGCGGAATTTGTTGATGACGATGCCTTTCACAAGCGCACGTTCATTTTCGGGCAGACAGGCCAGCGTGCCGAGAATCTGGGCGAAAACGCCGCCCCGATCGATATCCGCGACCAGCACGACCGGGCAGCCGACGGCGAGTGCGAACCCCATGTTGGCAATATCGCCCTGACGCAGATTGACCTCGGCCGGACTGCCTGCCCCTTCCACCAGCACGAGATCGCTTTTCGCCTTCAGGCGGTTGTACGATTCGAGCACGGCCTGCATGGCGATGGGCTTGTAGTGGTGATAGGCTCGCGCATCGAGATTGCCGCGCGAATGGCCCTGCACGATGACCTGAGAGCCCGTATCGCTATTTGGCTTGAGCAGGACCGGATTCATGTCGGCTTCAGGTGCGATGCCGGCGGCGAGTGCCTGCCACGCCTGCGCGCGACCGATTTCTCCGCCGTCGATGGTCACCGCGCTGTTAAGCGACATGTTTTGCGGCTTGAACGGGGCGACCCGTTTGCCATCACGGGCGGCAATCTTGCAGAGCGCCCCGACGAGGGTGCTCTTTCCGGAGTCGGAACTCGTCCCCTGGATCATCAACGTGTTGGCCATGTCGCGTACCTGAGCAGTGTGGAATCTCCGCGCTTGCCGCATCACGCGCGGTCGGGCGGGGTCGTATTATGTCACTCGCTCAAGTGCCTGAAAAACGGGAGTGAAATTTAACGTGTTGAATCGAAGCCATTGGACGTTGTGCCGGAGTGCCGGATGATTGCCGCACTCAGTGCATCGACTGTCTGCATACTGTGTTTTGCCGGCGTTATCCTCGACGCGATATTCGGCGAACCTTCCCGGTTTCATCCACTGGTTGGCTTCGGCCGGTGGGCCACGTGCGTTGCGCGCGCATGCAATCCGGACAGGCAGGCCGCGCATGCGTCCGAAGCGCATGGGCATGCCATGCCGGTTGCTGCGCATGCGTTGCTTGCCCGGCTGGCGGGCGTGGCAGCATGGGCACTCGCAGTGATTCCTCCCGTGGTGCTCCTGGCCGTGCTAACGCACCGCCTTCCCACGATGTTGTCATGGACGTTGCACGTCGCCGCACTGTGGTTCGCGCTCGGCGCGCGCAGCCTGATCGATCATATCGCGCCGGTCGAACAGGCACTGCGTGCAGGCGATCTGGCAAAGGCCCGGGCGCTGACTGCCCGGGTGGTGACGCGCGATCTTTCCGAAGCCGACGAACCGGCTGTCGCGCGGGCGGCAATCGAGTCCGCGCTGGAGAACGGCAACGATGCGATCTTCGGGGCGTTATTCTGGTTCGCTGTGGCAGGGGGGCCCGGTGTGCTGGCGTTTCGCCTTGTCAATACGCTCGATGCGATGTGGGGATACCGCACGCCGCGTTTCAGGTATTTCGGCTGGGCGGCCGCGCGGCTCGACGATGCGGCGAATTTTCTGCCGGCCCGGCTAACCGCATTGACGTACGCGCTGTGCGGCAATTTCAGGTCGGCCGTCGCGTGCTGGCGGACGCAGGCGTCGGCGTGGGACAGTCCCAACGCCGGGCCGGTGATGGCCAGCGGCGCCGGCAGTCTCAACGTCGCCTGTGGTGGGGCCGCCTGGTACCATGGCGTGCTGGAAGCGCGGCCTGCACTGGGATGCGGCCATGCGCCCGGCGCAGCCGATGTTGGCCGCGCACTGTCTCTCGTCAAACGCTCAATCGTGGCGTGGCTTGCGGTCATGGCCTTGCTTGCGGCCGCGTCTGCACTTGTCTAAAAACGTATGCTCGATTTCACTCACTCAACACACGTGCCCCATGGCGGCAATCTCGGCGAGGCTGCCCGTCGATATGGCATCGCACGTGAAACCTGGCTGGATCTGTCCACGGGAATCAATCCCAACGGGTTTCCGGTCCCGCCAGTCGATGCGCAGACGTGGCTCCGGCTCCCCGATGACGACGACGATCTGGAGGCCATTGCTGCCGCGCATTACGGTGCTGCGCGAGCGCTCGCAGTGGCCGGCACGCAATCCGCAATCCGGATGCTCCCTGCCGTTCTGCCCAAAGGGCGTATCGGCATCGGGTTGCTCACGTATGGGGAATACGCACCCGCCTTCGAACGTGCGGCGTTTTTCGTGGATCGTTTCGTCACACGGGAATATGCCGACATGCACGCTGCAGCTGCGTTCGTGCTGGAGTCGGGGAAGCCACTGCCTGTGGATTTAAAGCATCTGATCCTGGTGAATCCGAACAACCCGGGGGCCGAACAGTTCACGCCTGAGGTCATCCTCGGCTGGCACAAAGAACTCGCGATGCGCGGCGGCACGCTGGTAATCGACGAGGCTTTCATCGAGTCGACTCCCGAACTCAGCGTGGCGAAGTTCGCGGACCGTGACGGCCTGATCGTGCTGCGCTCGGTCGGCAAGTTTTTCGGGCTCGCTGGTGCGCGCGTGGGGTTCGTGCTGGCCGGTGCGCATGTCGATCGGGCCATGCGTTACCTGCGTGGCCCCTGGAGCATATCGGGGCCGGCGCGCATCGTGACACGTGCTGCGTTGCTGGACACGGCGTGGCAGGTGCAGACGCGAATCAGGCTTGCCGCCTCGGGCGAGAGGCTTGCGTGTCTGCTCGGGCAATACTTCGCTGGCGTGCAGCACACGTCGCTCTTCTGCTGGATCCGCGATGAGCGGGCTTCGCGGTGGCAGGATGCACTGGCCCGTCATGGCATCTGGACACGGCGGTTCGAAGTCGTGCGCGGGCTGCGTTTCGGCCTGCCCGCGGATGAGCCGGAATGGGCGCGGTTAGCTGCCGCGCTTGACGTTGCCAGCCAGGAAGCGAACGGGCAGTGCGTGCGCAATCAACAAGATTGAAAAGACCGGGCAGAAGGATTTCATGCAGCCCGATCGAATCTGCTAAAAGGTTTTGCCACGGAAGATCGCTGCGATCAAGGCAGGGTTGGATGGCCAGTAGCCGTGCATGTAGGTTGCGACGATCGCGCCCGACCGGAAAACAGGTTCGCCGGCCGTGGCGCACTGCGGCCGGATGGCGTGATACTCGGGCTGTAGCGGAGTCGTCATGCTGGAGTAGTGGAACGTGTGGCCGGTCAGCACGCCGTATTTCGTGTGCAGCGATTGCATGCCGAGCGACGCGAGCCGCTTCTGCATGGCCGCCCGTCCCGGTAGCAGGCCGAGCATGGTCGTCGACGTGCCTTCGACATCGGTCAATTCATCGAGCAGATACAGCATGCCGCCGCATTCGGCGAAAATCGGTTTACCCGCCAGGGCGTGCGCGCGAATGCTCGCGGTGCTGGCCTGGTTTCCGGCCAGCGTGGTCGCATGCAGTTCCGGGTAGCCGCCGGGCACATATAGTGCATCGGCATCGCCCGGTATGCGTTCGTTCGCCAGCGGCGAAAAGAACGTGACGCGCGCACCGAGGCTTTCGAGCAGGCTCACGTTGGCCGGATAGATGAACGAAAAGGCCGCGTCGCGCGCAATGGCGATATGCATGCCGGCAAGCAATTCGGGTTGCGGGCAGGCGGGCGGCGAATGAAAGCTGACCGGCGCCGGCAATTCCGCCAGTGCGGTATCGGCCAGTGCCCGTGCGGTGACGGCGATGCGGGACTGGAGATCGTCGATTTCGGCTGCCTGATGCAACCCGAGGTGCCGCTCAGGCAGCGCGATGTGTTCGGATGTCGCAAGGTAACCGAGCCAGCGCAGGCCAGTGGGCAGGCTGTCCTGAAGCATCTGTGCGTGTTGCGCCGAGCTGACATGGTTGGCCAGTACACCGTGAATGGCGACATCCGGCCGATACTGCGCGAGGCCCAGCGCAATGGCGCCAAACGTCTGCGCCATTGCGTGGGCCGAGATCACAGTCACGATGGGAATGCCGAAAGCCGCGGCGAGATCGGCGCTGTTCGGTGTGCCATCGAAAAGCCCCATTACGCCTTCGATCAGGATCAGGTCCGCCTGTTGCGCGGCCTCGGCAAGTAGCTGGCGGCATCCATGTTCGCCTGCCATCCACAGGTCGAGCGACTGTACCGGCGCGCCACTGGCATGTTCGAGGATCATCGGATCGAGAAAATCCGGGCCCGTTTTGAACACACGTACCCGTCGGCCGAGCTGGCGATGCAGCAGCGCCAGGCCGGCCGTAACCGTGGTTTTTCCCTGGCCTGAGGCGGGACCGCTGATCAATAGTGCGGGGCAGGACGGCACGCTCAGAACTCCACGCATTTTTGCCCCTTCACATCGTGCCTTTCGCGGCGGCCTTGGGTCATGCGTTCATGGGATTCGGTATCGGTCTTCATGGCTTACCTGTTTCAGTCGCAGTGTCTTTGTGACTGATGTCTGGTGGGTGAGGCGTGACATCGTGCCGGAAGCCGAGGCCGATCGTCAACCGACGTACAGGTTCCACATCGGAACCGATGCGCATACGGCGAATAGGCGGCTGCACGACGACTATCTTGGCGCGGCACCTCCAGTTGGCCGTCGCAATCGAGCCTCCTCCAGATCCTCACACAGTCGCGCGGCACCCTGCGCAAGGCGTGGGGCGGGGCGGTTGATCAGATCGCCATCGATGGTGAACAGGTTGCCCCGCGCGACGGCGGTGAGCGTGGGCCATGCGAGCCAACGCTCAAGGCTTTGGCGGTGCTTCTCTGGGGCGGTCACACCGGGCGAGGCGGACACAATTGCCTCCGGGGCGGAGGCGAGCACGGACTCGGTCGATAGTGTGGTCACGGCGGACGGCAAGTTCGCGAATACGTTTCTGCCCCCGCACATCGCAATGACATCGCTGATGAACTGCGTGCCGTTGAGCGTCATCAGCGGGTTGTCCCACACCTGATAGAAGACATCGACCGTAGGCCGGTGCGCGTAATGCGCCCGTAGCCGATCGATTTTCAGCCGGTACTCGCTGGCTGCCGTCTGTGCCGTGCTTTCCGTGCCGAGCAGGGTGCCGATGCGCTGCAGCGAAGTCGCCACATCGTCCAGACGGCGCGGTGCGCTAAAGAACAGTGGTATATGCAAGGCGCGCAGCCGGTCGATTTGCGGTTGAGCATTGTCATGCGGCCACACAATGACCAGATCCGGATGCAGCGCCACGATACCTTCGAGGTCAAGCGAATTGTTGCTGCCAATGATGGGTAGCGTTTTAGCCTGCGGTGGATAGTCGCTGTACGAGACGACCCCGACCAGTTTGTCGCCGGCGCCTGCTGCATAGACGAGTTCGGTGATGTGCGGCGCAAGGCTGATGACGCGTTGCGCAGGTGCGGGTAATGACACTGTGTTGCCGGAATCGTCGGTGGCCGAAACGGGTTGGGCATGTACGAGCGGCGAGGCGATCGCACCCACTACGAGCACGCAACGAGCGAGGTATTGCGCCCATGCGCCAGAGGCGGTGGTCGCGATCGTCATGTGCGTGGGGTCTTTAGCGTGGGCATCAAATAATCATTCAGTACGTGTTGAGCGGGATCGCTACCGTGGAGAAACGCGCGAGTGAGATGGATGGATTTTTCAGCCAGTGAAGGAGAACTGGTTTGGGCGCATGCGGGATTGTAGTTTGGCGTCGCCACTTTTTGTTCCGTCGCGCGAGTAACGGCGTATCAGCCGAGGGGAATTTGAAGCTGTGCTCGAGTCCGCTCGGCGGCGGCTGGATAGCATGCCCGATTCGATGGCCATACGAAGGCACGTGGTTGAGCACGCTTTCGGGACGTTGTGCGGTGAAGGGTTTCTGTTGATCACCGCCGCGACCGTGTGGCGAAGTGCTGCAATCCTTTGGTTTTGTGTTTACCTAAAATCTTACATAAGATAAATTATCCAAATTTTTTGTGTAAGAGCAAAGTAGTAGTGTCGTACTTTGGAGAGGATCAACGCAAAGTTGCTCTGAAATTCGCCCGGAATCCACCTAATGCCGTATGAATTTGCCGCATCAGCGCTTCCCGGCCGATAAATCATGCGTTAGGTGGAGAAAACGCGCCGAGGCACTTTCATAGCAAGTTCGGTTGAGACGCCGGAATCAGCAAGAACGCGCGTGACCTGATCAAAGAGTGGGCCGGAGCATAAACATGTGGTTTGCCCTAGAAACTGCCATGGCCACATATCTATGCTCCGGTCGAGCGGTAACCGCATAGAATTACTTTGGAGACGAATGCCTGCACGGAAACCACATTCCGATGCTCCGGCGTGCTGAGCTGCAAATACCGTGATCGCCCATCAGGAAAACCGCGTGCTAACGACAGGCGCGACACACCGGAGCATGCGTATGCTGATCGCGGCCGACGGTGCGGAATCCGCATAGATATGCTCCGATCCAGGTTTGTCGCAGCACCGGCTATCCTGGTCTGAAAAGTCGAAGCCTAGAGATTTCCACGGCTGTGCTGGCTTGGCGGCATACGCCTCGCAGCGGCTAGTGGAAGACCGTTTGACAAGTAGAGGTAACCAGGATGGATGAGAGAAAACGCGACAGTATCGTGGTCTACCTTCAGCTAAGAATGGCCGAATTCGATATCACGGTGGAAGCCATTGCAGCGTCAATTGCACAAGATCAAGAGCGCCTTCATGCGGTGAAATATCGCGACGCTTACGGCAACAGTTGGGACGGAAAAGGGTTGACTCCCCAATGGGTCATCAATGCTACGAGCGCGGGCCAATCGATCGAGCATTTCGAAATTGACGCGCCGGGGCAAACTCCCCTGCGTCGGTCTGTAGTTGACTGGAGTAATGACCCCTTTGCGGGCAGTCGCCTGGCAAAAAACAACGCCGAGGAAATGAGCGTCCGATAAGGGGCTGTCCCACGCGCCTTTGCTTCTAGCGAAGTTGCAAATACCTCTCTCAGCATGCTCCGCCCGATGCTCGAGGGCACCGCATGTTTATACTCGCAAATTTTGAGGGCAAAACATGCTTGCCATTGCTCGTCGCCTCTTTCCACGTGCACAGGACAGGGAGGCGCTTGTCGCTCTCTCAGCTGTGGCGGCCGGTATCGTTGGATCGATCGCAACGTTGGTCACATTGGCCATGATGCTGAGCGAACGCTGATCCAGTGATGGTCGCTCGGCCGATTTCGATCCAGTCACAGGTTGCTTGGCGCGCCACCGTATTCCCGCGGAACACTCATTTGAGGCCGGATCCCGAGCGCTAACCTTCTCGTGTCTGCTTTACGCCCGCGGTAGACCGCTGATTCATCAAGCCGATTCGATATGAAAACCTTCTCCCATCTCGAGACTATGGGGGCGCTGAAACGCTACGCCATTTTCTGTGTGCCGACGAAGCAACGGGGCGATGTTTGGATGACCTACCCTGGAATTTTCGGACCAACTGAAACTTGAGAGAATGGCTTCCAACGGAGAAAGGAAGTCATGAAGAAGAGCCGGTTCACCGAGGAACAGATGGTCACGATCCTGCGCGAGGCGGATACCTGCTTCCGAACTCGCGGAGTGTTGATTTGCACTGAATCCTGACCCACCGGGGATGGGGGATGCGGCTATTTTCTTGGACTGATTTACGTCGTTAGCCCCAGGCTTTCACGGTACTCGATGGGGCTGAGGTAGCCAAGGGAGGTCGACGCCCAGGTCTTTTTTTAGGAGTTCATTCGCCTTCTTCAGCAGGTCGTGTTCAAGCTGCAGATTGTGAATGTCGCGCCGGAGCCCTTCGACCTGCCGCTCCAGTTCGTCCCGATCCGTCTCTGCGCGTGATCCCTTGTTGCGTTTCATGGATGCAGGGGCCTCTCGGCCGAGTAACTGGCTCTTCCAGTTGTACAGCGTCACCCTGTCGACGTCCAGCTTTCGCGCCAACGCCTGCGCACTTCCTTCACGTGTGCATAGTTCGTACACCGCGGCCTGCCTGGACGCCAATGACGCGGCCAGTCGACCTGCCTTGCCAACCACGCGTCTCCTGGTTTCCGGATAGCGCTCGCGAACCCACGCCGTCAGTATCTGGCGACAGGGATAGCCTAATGCCCTGAGGGTGAAGGCGAAGCAGCGCCCGTGGTTGACGTAGTGCTCGAGTGCTACGTTCTTCTGTCCTTCTGAATACTTCAGCTTTCCGCGAACATACTCCTTCTGCAAATCGCCACGCTTCTCGAATTCTTCGCACCACGCCTTGAGAGAATTCTTCGTCGGGTAACCCAACTGGCGGATTGTCGCCTTGATGCGCTTGCCGAGTTTCAGGTACAGCTCGACCGCCCGAACGCGGTCTTCGTATGAATACATGAACTACCTCCAGGTAGTCCAAGATTTTGTCCGCATCCCCATCCCCCGTGGGTCAGGATTCAGTGCAAATTAACAGGTTGTGTACACAACGAACGCCATCGAGAGTCTGAACATGCAGTTACGCAAGATCATCAAGACCCGTGGCCACTTCCCGAATGATGAAGCGGCCATCAAGCTGCTGTGGCTCGCGCTATGCAACGTGCTGGCCAAGTCCGTGCGTGCAGCTTTCGACTGGAAGGCAGCGATGAACCAGTTTGCTATCCTGTTCGGTGAGCGCTTCACCCAAGCACGCGGGTAACGATTTGTTCAACCGCCTCGCCCACAAAAATGCGGACAGGTTCCGCGTTGCCCATGCAACCGCGCATCGCTTCCGCAGCCCTCCTTTAGCAAATCCTCGCAACGTTCCCGCTCAATCTATTCAAAACGACGCATCCACGCCCGTGGCCCGGTGATCTGCATTAAGTTAAGGGGTTCAGCAGAGCAGCTACTTCCTCAGCGCGAATTTCAACAGAAAACTTCATGCTAGGTCACCTGCTCCGCCCTGCCCTGCGATGAACCTTCGCCAGCGCTAACTGCCGAAAAGCAAACGACGCGATACCATCTGATTTGACGCAATGCCTGTAGCAAGTGAAAAATCGGGCGCCGCGATCCATGCGCGGACACGGGGACATCCCCTCACACGTGGCTCGTTCTCGCCAGTGTCAAAGGTCGTCATCCGGGCAGCCACCTTCCTCGTATTCGTAGATGATTCCGCACTTAAGGCAGCGCTCGCCAGCATAATTTTCGTTGTACTGCAGCCCACACCCACAACCGCACTTCGGACAGAAGTCGGCGTCCTCGACGTCTGACCACTTCCATGCGCCGACATACTCCGGCAAGCCGTCCCTGTCGCGAGACAGGATCTCGAAGGCATTGTCTTCTGTCGCAATGTACGCGCAGACGCCGTGTGACTTCAACGTGTCGAGGACCTGACCGGGATGAATCGTGAACCATTCAAGGTGAGCATGATGCGCGGTGTAATGTTCGTGAAGACGTGACTCCAGAAGATGATCGTTGTCGCTGTCGATCCAACCCATCAGCTTCAGTTCATAAGGGCTACCCGTCTGCAAGGCGCGAAGTCGGGCCCGAATATCCCGGCTACGGCCAATTTTTACGCGCAGGGAGTCGTGATCTTCGTTCTCGTTTTCAGCGATGAAATAAACAGGCATTGTTTTCCTTGACTCACGATTTGAGACTGGACTTTGAGTCACCCTAGCCGCGCGTTTGGCCGGTGCGACGATTATCAACAATCCCGGTCCATTTTCGGCACGATTCCTTTCCGGCATCCTTCCCGGTTGCCGCGTTGTGGCGAGCGCGCGGTGCTACTATCATCCAGTAACGCACGCGTTCGCCGCGTCCGCGCGCAATGCAACCCGAGCTCTCTTTTTCCCACCTAAGTTCGCTTTCTGACGGCTTCGTACAGAAACCGCCTTCGCCGCTCCGCGGACCCCTATGCGCCCGCGAAGGTGCGTTAGGCGGCGGGTTTCGCAGCAAGCAGGCGGAAATGTTCGAGGAGATCCTGCGGCAGCCTGATCGACGTCGCATCGGCAACGGCGGGAAGCAGTGCGGCAAGGAAGCCTTCGTCATCGTCAGCCATCGACAATAGCATCGCAATGTTCGGCACGGTCCTTTCGGGGCAAGAAAGGCGGAATCGTTCCGACACGATGATCCGCGTCCACGCCTCACGCTGCCAGGACGCAATTGTGCGGATGAGGAAGTTGCCAAAATAAGACCGAGCCGTGTACAGGAAAAAACGTATGCCCGCGATGCAATATGCTTGCGGCGTCAGTCTTGCGTCCGTCGAGAACCAGCCGGCCTCATCGATCAGTGCCTCGTCAGAAGTTGATGCGTGGGGCCGGCCAGGCGTTGCGCTGACGCGTGAAAGCAAAGTCTGCGCGAGCCCGCCAGCGAACTCTGCATCCAGTGTCGCCTTCATATCCGCGAGCATCTCTGATTCGTGCGAGCAGGCAGCGCGAATGCAATAGGCGAGGACTACATCCCTTGCGAGTCCTGCAACGACCGGAAGCGAAACATCACTTCGCGGCAACGCTGGTACCGTTCCACGTGCTGGCTTGAGGATATCGAAGGTCGCCATGATTTCGGCCTTCCTTTCCGTCGCGTACACCCTCGCCTCAATGTACTCCCACAGATGCCGTGCGAAAGTAGTACTAACATTCATTTGGGCCATGTCATGCGTCAACCGCTTTGTACGTAGGCTGACTTCCAGCGGGGGAATCTGTCCGTCGACGAGCAGCACATTTAGGCGATCGGTGATGCCAGCGTTGATGCCACCCGACATTTCTGTCTCGGCAAGCATATACCAGGCAACGTCGATCGAGGTAAGTGGGCGCCCCGCAATCGCCTGCGGTGGTTCGGGATTGCTACAACACCCGGGCACCACCCGGATCGGCTCGCCGTCGATCTCGATCCCGCTTCGTTCTACGCAGGACTGCGCCCACAGGACAACGTGACGGACAACATGGTGGCAATACAGGGCGCGAAGTGATGAGGCTGGATCGAGGGTTGCCAGCGCAGTCAGCGCATCGCGCAGGCCTGTGAGCGCCTGCTCGACCGCACCACAGTGCAGGGCCGCCACTGCCGCGTCCGCGCCCAGACCTATGGCCATGACCGCCATGTCGGGGAGTTCGACCTGCGCTGCAGCCTGCCTGCTCTCCAAGAACCAGGTCTCGGCCAGCGCCCACTCGCCGCAATGGGCTGCGCTCATCGCGGCCTCCCGCAATGCGTTAGCGCGCTCAACAGGATTGTCACGCGCCACTTCGTCCGCGATCTCCCGAAGGATCTCCAAGGAGCGCGAGTGGTCCTGCCGGCGCCAGTACACCCTGGCCCGGGCGCGGGACAGCAGCACGTCCTCGCCCAGTGCCCGGACCGCTTCATCCAGCACATCCAGCGCGCCGCCACTATCGTTGAGGTACTCATCAAACATGACGGCCCGGGCTATCCAGCATTGCGCGGTCAGGGATCTGAGGCCCCACGAAGCGGTCGTAGACGCCATCCGCAGGTACCGCCCGGCCGCGTCGACTGCGTCCAGCACACCGCGTTGACGCTCCAGCGTCCATGGTCCGCTTACGAACACCGACCAGTCGGGAACAACGTCCGTGATACCCAGTAGATAGTGCGAACGGCGCCCGGGGTCGATGTCGTCGAGTTGCCCGATGAGGCGCTCCAGTCGGGCCACGCTCGACAGACCTGCCGTACCAATGGTAAATAGGACCGCGAACACGTCTGCAGACCGGTCGTTACCCCGTTCGAAGTTGTGGCGCAGACGGCTCAGGAGTTCGTCGCCATTTGTCGCCTTCTCAAACGCCTGAAGGAGAGCAAGCCAGTTGTCAACGTATTGCGCAACGGACATCGTCCCGAGCACGACAGCGTACGCTACCACCCTGAAAGCACGCCCCGATTCGTCATCTGGCTGCCGTCCGGCCTCGGAAAATAGAGCGAATGCGCACGCCCCGGCCCTTTCGAAGTCCCGGGCAGCGGCAAGGATCTTGAACTGCGCAAGCCGCAACATACCCGATACACGGGCATGTTCTGGAAAAATCGGCCTGTCAGTACGCCGTAGTCTCAGTGCCAGCAGGTTATCCGCGAGAAGCGTCAGTGTGCGTTCATCGGCAGTCAGGATGCTGTGTGAGAGGATGAATAGGACCCCAGCGTTCTTCCCGCCCATCGCGTGTATCAGGATCGAGTCCGCATCGCCGGCATTGATGGTGCCGCCGGCCGTCAGTTGCGTCGCAATCTGGCTATGGATGCGGGTCTGTTCCACGGGTGTGAGCGTCTCCTGTCCGGAGCCGGCCGCAAGTGGAGAAACGCGATATTGCCGCCGACCGGTAATTTCCAGCCAGGGCCCGATCAGCGCATCCAGGCCTTCTCCCGCCTGCGCGACGGGCTCCGGCACCTGTGCGATAGACAACGCCATGGCGCGGTCGAAGTGGCCTGATGCCAGGCTCAGCCGATAAAGGAGCGTTCGCGCGTTTTCCGGGAGTGCCGATACCAGTGCCCGCCTTGCGGCCTCCCGCACTGCCTCGACGTCGTCCGACGAAAGACCTCGGGCAAGAAACTCCCCGATCGCACTGGCTGGCCAGCCGCGCGCGCCCATCTCTGATACAAAGGCGTGGACCAGTTGTGGGTGCCCAGATGCACCGGCGACATGAGCCAGACGCCCCCATAGTTTGGGGTCGCCGCCGTAAAGCGTGACCAGATCCGCTGTTTCTTCTGCCGTAAAGTACGGACAGTCGATCCGGCAGTCCGGAGCGAGCCCGGCATTGAAAAGGGATGTCGCCGTCGGCGCGAAATAGCACGTGACGATAACGGCGAGATCGCGCCTTCGCAACGCCTCAAAGAGAATCGCGAGCGACGAAGCTACGAGTGCGTCGTTAAATGCGTTCAGATCGTCCAGGATAATCGTGCGCGCCTGAAGGGCCCCAATGCGCGAGACCAGTGCATCCAGTCGACTCCGCGTCTCGTGCGCGTCAACACCCCGGAACTCCACGACCACGAAGCTCCCGGCCAGACGTCTCGCCACGACCTGCGCAATCGAGGACTTTCCAAGGCCGCTTGCGCCGACGATGAAACTGGCGCCAAGCCGACGGACCAGTTCAGTCACGCCGGACTCGATTGCTGTACGGGGGACCATGCGCCGTCCGGAGGGCAGTGCACTGCCGTCGATAATCCAGCCTGGTTCAGCGAGGGCGAGGTGGACGCCCGCGTTCTGCTGTCCTAACAGCGAATTGGCAAGTCCAGAAGTGAGCAGCGTCATCAGGTCGGCCGTCGCGCGCGGCACGAAGATCCGGGTAGCCTCATCCACGGTTGCATAAAGGCCGGAGCGCGTCAGAATGCGTTCTTCCACCCTGCTCGCAATGCTCCTTTGCAACACACAATAGATAAGTACGTCGGCAAGGCGTTTCGCTTCGGGCGCGGCAAGTCTGAATACATCGCGGCCAATCAGAACAAGCCGCTCCTCCAGTTCCAGGCGCAGTGCGGCGAGGTCCGGCTTGCCGCAGTCCCAGTGAATCCTGCGCAGCAGATCGCTGCGAACGGCTTCGTCATCCCTGGCTTTCACAAACCCCTGCACTGGCAGCGCAAAGCCGTCGTTCTCGAGGATCGACCTCAGCGGCGCGACATCAGCGCCTGTTGCAGCATTGCGCCAATACGCGAGACCTGCAATTCCGCCAGGCCGGTCGCTGATTGACCGTTCGGTCCCGATCTCTGAAGTCGTGAGGTAGCGTAACCGGACATCCGCCGTCGGGTTACGCTCGCTCAACGACACAAAACTGGCGATCGCCTCCCGCACTCCAGCCGAGTTGAGAGTGATCGATCCCGACATTTCAGTGTCCCTGACCTGAACTGCTTCAAGGGCGCCACGGGCGATCACTGCGTAATCTTCCGCAACTTCCAGAAACAGCCGGCCCTGTGCGTCGATGTCCAGCCAGGCAAGCGCAGCTGCCGTCACCTGATACGCATAGCCACGCAGAGCATCGACCGCCTGACGTGCAGCGTCGCCCTGCGGCACCAACCCGCCGTGTCCGGCAGTAAAAAGCTCTGTGTTGCTCGCCATTGTTGTTTCTCTGGATAGACGTCACACAGTCCGGATCGTCTGGCGGTCCCTGCTGTGCCGGGTGCAAAGTCTATCATCCGGCGAAAGGGCCCTTTCGGCACATCCCGGCTACCCAGCGACTATCCAGATTGCATGACAACGCGCCCGTTTTCGACTCCACCCAAGCCAGTAGGTACCCTCGCACACACCTGAAAATCGTATACTGCCCGGCACTATCATCGCGGAACCCAGCAAATGCAGGTCTTCACTTACCGAAGTGCCGGACAGTGGGAAATGACACAGCCACCCGTCGAGAAGGGCGAACCCGTGGCAGATCCGGCGCTCGACGAAATTCGCCGCAGTCTGTCCGACTGTTTCCGGTGCAGTAACCTGGTTGTTCTCACAGGCCTCGGGACATCGTTGCACGTGAATGTTGATGCGGAAAAACGCGCCGAAGGTCGCAAGCCGGTCGAAGGCAAAAGACTGGCGCCAACCATGTGGGACCTGTGGTCAAAAGTGCGCGAGGTGACCGGTGACGATTTCGAGCAGGTTCTTGCGCTTTCACGTCTACCAGAAAATGAGCAGCGAAAAGGAAATATCGAGGCGCTGCTTTCTCACTGCAAGATCGCCGCCGAGTTCCTGGCTGATCAGGATGGGCGCGAGGCCGTCCGCCGGTTCATTCACGCGGCCGAATCGACGGTTCGGGACGCTGTGCGTTTCCTGGAGCCCGATGATGACGTAGCCGTACACGCAGACTTTCTGCGCCAGACTGTCGCGCCGCTCACCGCGCAAGATGCGCAGCAAGCTCTTCACCACGAACTATGATCTGTGCTTTGAGTACGCCGCGCGTAAGGGACGCTACGTCGTGATCGACGGCTTCTCGCACGCCAGCCCACAGGTCTTCGACAGCCTTTACTTCACGTACGACATCGTCAGGCGCGACAGCAATCCCGATAGCCATGATTTCATCTCAAACGTCTTTCTGCTCTACAAGTTGCATGGATCGATTGACTGGATGAGAAACCCGGTAACGAACGAGATCGAGAAAAAGCCTGATTGCGACAGTCCGCTGCTCGTCTATCCCCGCAACACAAAATATGAACTCGCGTTCGAGCAACCCTATTTTGAGATGATGTCGTCGCTTCAGGCGGCGCTTCGCCAACCCGACACTGGTTTGCTGATCCTCGGCTTCGGCTTTAACGACAACCACATTGCGGAACCTATCCTGTCGGCGATCAACTCGAATCTTGGTCTAAAGGTAGCCGTATGTGACCCGGGCCTGGGCTGGCGCATGAACAATCCGAAACAGGCGGGAATTGATGCAACGAATGCACACCTGAAGAAGATCCGTTACCTCATCGAGCATGGCGATGCCCGCCTTGCGCTGATCAGCGCCACGTTCGAGGAAATCGTGCCTCATCTGCCCGACATTGCAGCTGAAACGGATCTCGAGCAGCACCTGGAGCGTCTCCGGCGTCTGCGAGGCGAAAAAGAATGAACAGGCGCCTGTCCACCAGCCCGTTCGATCCGAGCAGGTATGTCGGCTCCGTATCGTATGTGAGTCCCGACGCTGCGAAGATCAATCTGCCTTTTGCCGCAAGCGTGTCGGCGCGCCAGTATTCGGGATACGCAGTTCTCGGCGGCCAGGTGGGTGAGTTTGTCTTCATCGAAGGGGAAGGACTTGCCGTGCTCGGCCGGATTACCGAGGTCCGGCTGCCGGACAATGAACGGCTCAAGGCAGAACCTGTGCTGGGTGAGCGCCCCGACGCGCATCCGGTCGGTTTCGTGCAGTTACTGACGACACTCGAGCTGGCAAGCGGCAAGGTGATTTCTGGCATTCCGGTTCATCCCCGCATCGGCCAGCAGGTCTATTCGGCACACCCCCTTCTGGTCAAACACATCGTCGAGGGCAACAACGCCGGCGTTGCCGGGCTCATTGAACTGGCGACGATTTCGCAGGAATCGGGTACCCGGGTAAATGTTAGCCCCGCACATATGTTTGGCAGGCACTGTGCGGTGCTTGGCGCTACAGGAGGGGGCAAGAGTTGGACCGTGGCAAGGATCGTCCAGGAAGCCGCCCGCATCGGCGGCAAAATCATCCTGATCGATCCGACGGGGGAATTTCATACCTTCACGGAAGGTGTCCATGCGATCCATCTGGGAGGCGAGCGAGAAAGCAAAGACGATCCCCGCCAGTTCGTCGGTTTTCCATACTGGCAGCTCACCGAGGCCGATCTTTTCGCCATCTTCCAGCCTAGTCCCGGGGCGCAAGTACCCAAGCTGCGCGAAGCGCTGCGCAGCCTCAAGCTCAACTACGTCCTGAACGGCGAAGAGGAGCCCCTGACCATCAAGAAGGCAGGCGCCGTCCGTCGGGAATTCAACGTTGCCTGGGCCCGCCATGAAGGAACTGTCGAGGCCGAAGGCGCCCGATACCTTATTTCGCAGCTCGGAAAGCAGATCTTCGAGGAGTGCGTCTACGAAAACGGCGGCTCCCTGACGAAACCTGACTATTCCGTGTGGGGCGGGTACGACGAACGCACAAAAGGCTATTGCGAAACACTCGTCGCGAAGATCTATTCGATTACCCGCTCGAAATCATTGCGCTGCCTCTTCCATCCGCAGGCATTCGAGGCGTCACTCACTGGCCAGATCGATGCATTTCTCGAATCTGGCAACCGGGTTCTCCGGATTTCGATGGAGTTCCTGCCGTTTGATCACAACGCCCGTGAACTGCTGGCAAATGCCATCGGACGCTATCTGCTCGGTATGGCTCGTCAACGTGTCTTCGAAAAGATGCCTGTAGTCGTTGTGCTGGATGAGGCGCACCAGTTCTTGAACCGGAACATGGGCGACGAAAACAACCGCATACACCTGGATGCTTTTGGATTGATTGCCAAGGAGGGGCGAAAGTATGGTCTGACGACGATCCTGGCGACGCAACGCCCGCGCGACGTGCCCGAGGATGTGCTAAGCCAGATGGGTGTGTTTATCGTCCATCGGCTCATCAATGAACGGGATCGCGACGTTGTCGAAAAAGCGTGCGGGAATCTGGACGGTTCGGCGGCAGCATTCCTGCCGACGCTTGGGCAGGGCGAGGCCATTCTGGTGGGTGTCGATTTTCCGATGCCCACGCCCGTCAAGATAACCGAGCCGGAACACCCGCCCAAGTCAGAAGGGCCGGCTTACCACAGATTCTGGAAAGCGTAACCGCGCCGCGGTTAGCGGCAGCAGCCCCTGACAGCGAAGACACCGCAAAGTGGTACTTCGCTAAGTCTCGCCGCCTGCTTGTCAGCAGGCCAGCAGGGACGAAGGTCAGACGCTGACGGGTTCGTCGCGCACGATGTTCCTGGCTGGCTTGCCGGCCTTTCGAACAACGTCAGCGATATGACTCGTGAGGCCGATCTCTCCGACCAGCACGATCCCCTCGTTTTCGGGGAGTGTATCGAGCGCGCTCCGCAACGCATTGAGCCCCGTCGAAACATAAAAGCGGTTCCAGACCTTTGCCTCGCCCGGCACCAGAATCCCTTCTGCGGTCTGTGTCGCACCCCGATGCAACTGGACGATCCAGACTTTTTTTCCATCGTGCACCCACTCGAAGCGCACGGGACCAAGTCGCTCTCGAAGAAAATTGAAGATGGACATAACGTCTGCAGTGATTTGCTGCGGTAACTGCTCGGGAAGTCTTATTCCAAGCATCAGATCTTCACCTTCGCCCCGCTTTCCTTCGATGACCGGTTTGTCACTGGCATCGACGATCAGCGCGCCCGAGTATTGCGCGCGGACACCCCGTTGGGACAGAACGGACGCAATGGCAGACCCTTCTGGATCTTCTTCAGCCAGAAGCCTGAAAGGATCAAGCCACCCGTGATGGGTTGTGTACTTGCCGGGCACCTGTTCCTTCGGGCACGTGCGGAGCCACCATTCAGAGTTACCAGTGTCGCGACCAAAGGAGAAAGGCGCGACCCGACGTCCGATGACCGTTGTGTACGGTACGTCGACACCTGCCTGCATTGCCATGATCAGCCCGAATGCCTTGTCGCCAACATGCCGACTGAATGCGTTGGGCCAGGCATTCTTCGCCTGCAGCGACTTGAACCCGACCCGTTCAAGTTCCCAGCCGATCACGTGCGTATGCTTCCAGCCGCAGGGTCGTGGGTGAATACTGAGTTCGAGCCGAAAATCGTCATCGAATCTGATGTCGATCGGAAATCCATATACCAGTTGAAGCAGGTCGATGGCCTGACGACGCGGCAACGAGGCGACGCCTGGCTTTTCCACGCAGCGCGGCGTGTCATCAGGCGCAAATTCCATGATGCCCCCTTCGAGCACCCCGGAAACGCCTCCATCGCTCACGTCGATGGTTTCATTCACGATGACGTGAAAGCCGGCCGCTGCGATCCGCCTGACAGCGTCGACTACAGCATCCTTGTCCGAGAGACCATAGATAAACTCGTGACTTCTCGGGTCATTTGGCAGAAAGCTGCGCACATTGACCGTTCGCTCAGCGCTTCTTGCCAGAAGCACCTCGACAGCATCCGATATCGTCGCAAACTGATGGTTCGCCTCATAGCCGAGCACGCGCGCGTAGGCCTGAAGCGGCACCGCGCCCGGCGCATAGCTGACGAACTGTGCGACATTGAAAACCTCGGCCAGACGGTCGAGAGATTCATCCTTGCGAAAATTCATTTTGATCGGACCTGCTTCATTAATGTTGATCAGCGAATCGCCGGAGCTTGGCAGCGAGTTTTATAAGGAACTGAAAATCGTGGCCACGCGCCTCAATATCGTTTGCCGCATCGAGGAGCATGTTCATGCCTGTCGCGCGGTCGATGTGCTCGCCCCGGTGGTCTTTCACTGTCAATCCACCGTCGATTGCATGGCGAAATTCCGCACAACAGCCGAGGCTATATTGCCACTGCGGAACCATCACCATGTCCGACGCAAAGGTGTCGATCACCTTTAACCAGAAGGACACGTAGTTTGTCTGGCCCCAACCGTTCACCTCGAGTGTGGCGGGTTCAATGACGAGGCGACCTGTGCGTCGCGTCTGTCGCGTAACCTCCGCAATCATCGCCTGGTTCGCGCTGACTACGTCCCGACGCAAGGCGTCAAGATAGTCCTCGCTTCCATGCACAAGGTGAGAGCCCGTACGAAGGTACCAGTTGATGAAGTGCTGGCCTGTCGTTATCGGACCGCTCACGTAGGTCGCGGTTTTGCCATCAACTACACAGGCAATCGCCTGAAGTAGCTGCTCATCGTTCAATGCCACGGATTGGCAGCTGTTTTCCATGCGGGCCCAACCCTGATTCGTTGTGATGTCCCTGTCAGATGTGTCGGCCACGTGCGCGTTTCACGACACATCCTCGGTCTATTCCTGTGGCTGTGGCTTCGGTGGCTTGCATCGCAGGAGCACGCCCGCGACTGCCTGTGTAGCACGCTCATTGAGCTCCGGAGCGTACTTGGCCACCACACCCACCGCGCCCTCCTTGCCTTCAATCTCAACGGCGATCACCCGATAGCACTTGCCGACAACGGCGATCGCCGACTGGGACATCGTGTCTTTTGGAAGGTCGAACGTTTCATTCGCCGCGAGCTTCCCAGGCGGAAGCGCCCTGCCCAGATGGGCTTCACAGTACAGCGCCAGCAGGCAGAGAAACTCCCGGATCGGCGTTTCACGTACAGGAAGAGGATCGTCCTCTTTAGTGGCGAAACGGCTCTGGTAAGCCTCGAGCGAAGTCGTACGCGCCCGGGCCTCCAGCGCTTTCGCGAGCAATTCGACGGTAGGCGCGTCGCTGCCCCTCATTTCCTTGACTGCCCCTTCAATGTCGCTAAATCCGAGAAACAGCGACTCCCTTTTCAGCGTGATCCATTGTTCGTCCAGAATGCGAACGTCGCCAAAGAGACGTTTCTCATACTTCTCCTTCGCAGGATTCATCGGCTCTTCGCCGATCCACTGCTGGATGAAGTATTTCCGCTTGTCTGCATCCGGGGGCAGGACGAGATAGCTGCGGTCAATGCGGCCGGTCCGCTTGATCGCCGCATCGATGCGGTCTTCATAGTTGGTCGCCACAACGAAGAGACACCGCTGTCTGCGACGCAGGTCGTTCAGCTTGGTCAACATGCCTGGCGTCATGAACTGGAACACGGTGTCCTGCTTGCCATACCGCTCCGAGTCCCGGTCCAGCAGGAAGTGGTCAATCTCGTCAAACAGCACGACGCAGTCCGGCTGCGCCATCAGCACCGTAAAGATATCCTTGGCTCGTGCTTCGAGCTGCGCTCCTCCCTCGGCCAGGAAGTCGCTGACCGTGATGGTAATGAACCGCAGGTTCAGCACGGCGGCCAGCCCACTGGCGACAGTGGTTTTGCCCGTACCCGGCGGCCCGTACAGCAGCATCGAGAAGTTCGGATCGCCCCCCTCGCCCGTCCGCGGACCGATAAAGTCTTTTCTGATGCGACGATAGATCGAGAGTCGCTGTTCCTTGCCGACGCCATTGTCCGGGTTCACCGCTTCGTGGCTCGCCGTCACTGCTTCCCATGAACTCACCTTCGGCGTCTTTTCGGTGAACCGGGAAAGGACCAGCGTGGTGCGGGCGACATGTCGGTGGAGCGCGTTTCTGAACGACAGCAGGAATTCCATCACCTGGCTCGTTTCCCAGAGGTGAATGACCTCCGGGTCGTTGACATGTTCGGAATGCCAGCCAATCCGCACGCCGCCTTCACGTTGCAAACGGAGCGCGCGCGCCCGCAACCATTGCCAGTAACGACGCAGCAGCCCGACACAGCGCGAACCGTACGTGTCCTGCAACGAATCACCATCAAGCAGCGCACACGCCCGCATCAGGGAGTTGGCGATCTCGACGCTCACCGGAAACAGTGCATAGCCCTTCTGCGTAGTGAGAAAGGGCTTGACCGGCCGCCAGTAAGGGCTCTGTTTCTGCACTTCAGACAGCACCGAGATCACGCGGTCGAAGACCGTGCGATCCACCGTGTTCTCCTGGCAGATCAGCATGCCTTCCAGGCAGAACATTAGTTCAGCGGGGTCAAAACGGCTGTCTGGAATCGAGCTGAATGACAGCTGTTCATGCAACAACCGCTCGAAGTACTGATAGCACGCCGTGAAGCAGTCCTGCACCTGACTGGCCGGCAAGTGAGCGGAGAGGCGCTGCAAGGCCTGCACCAGCCGGAGCACGGTGAATGCGTGCGGCTGGACCTTGGCTTGCGACTCGGCCGTGTCACTCTCGTTACCGGGGTCCAGCAGTTCCGTGAACTTATTAGGATTGCACAGCCAGCTGCGCGCCTTGCTCAGAACGGTCAACGCGACCTGTTTGGCGATCGTTTCCCACTCCGCCGGTGCGGTCGCCGCCTTGTCGTCCCGATAGATGCCCTTCCAGTCGGCGCTCGCCACTTCGGCCACCCAGGCCAGCGTGAAGATATCGTTTTTGCCGTACGTCGTGGAAAACGTGCTGGCCGTCCCGGATGGCCGAACAACGCTGGACAGAATGGCGCCCGCCCCCTTGACTACAGCCGGCAGCGAATTGTTCTGCGTTCCGTTCTGGGCCGTGGACCCTTCGTTCCCGCTTGCAATGGCGAACACGTTCCGCTTGATCCCGCCGGGGCTCGTGTCGACAGTGTCGAAATGTCCCCCGAACCGCAGCAGCGCGTCGAGGATCATTGCTGTCGTGCTTTGGGACGGAGCCTTCTGCGTCCTTGCGCCCGCACGGGGGCTGACGCCCTTGCTCGCCCGGATTTCATAGGGCCATGCTGCCGACGGATCGAACTCCAGTCGGTAGACTTCGGTGACGCTGACGAGCATCTGCTCGACTTCGTCAATATCACGGGTGTCCGATGGGTACTGGTTAGTCAGATAGTCTTGCAGGTCTGTCATCACTGGTCTCTCGCGACTGCGTTGCCTCTCCAGCACAGAATTGTACCTGTCCGCCGCGGGCATGCGGACACCCGCGCCGAGCTCCACGTGACGCGCGGCAGGGAAACCGGGCGTCATGCACCATTATGGTGCGACGCGGACTTCGCGCCGCGACGCCCCCTTCGCAGTCGCGACGACGACAAGGGGTACCAGCAGTTCTTCAGATGAACGGACCCGAAGTCAACTAGGCGGAGGCGGACGTACTGCCGATCGCAGTTCGATTGAAGGCTACGTTGTCAGCGATGTCGTTCGACGGTCCGCTTTTTAACAACAACGCGAAAATCGGCCAGATGCTCGCTGGCAACGAACTCACGTCGCAAGCCGTCAGGGCTCGTTTGAGCTAGATCGTTATCCGAAAGGCGATTTCGCGCAAGCGCGAAATTTCCGGTTTCAGACGTCGAATGCTCTCGACGCACCGGAAGTCGCGTGCGGCCTGGCGCGGATCACTCTCGTCGTGTCCAGCAAAGTGTTGACGGCGCGCTTTCATGGCGAACGAGGAGCCTCATTCAATCCATTTCAAGGTCTCGCCGCCCTTCTCTTCGAAGTGAAGCGGCCGCTTTGTTCGCCGTTTCACGTCCGCCGAAAGGTTTGCGACTTTGCCATCCTTGATCAGACGCGCAAGCGATGCCTGAAGGTCGGATTCGAACCAGTCCGTCTCCTCCAAAATATCCGCAAAATCCGACATATTGATCGTCTGGGGCCCCGCGTTCAGGTGCGTCCGCCAGAATCTGACCACGTCCAGCGCGCCGGCATGGCCCGCAGACGGGTCGAAATATCCCTCGGCGCCAAAGAGATCTCCGGTCCCTGACAGGTTCAGTTTCCGCACCTCGCGTTTCTCCGCGCGCACCTGATGCTGGACCTTGTCGACCTGTTCCGAGATGCGCTTGAACTCGACAATCCCCTTCGCATGCGACGTCAGATAGATGAGTTGATACTTGGTACGGTCTTTCTCAGGGTCCATGACGCGGACATGGGCCGCGCGCGGCGGATAGGCACGGTTGGAACACGGAGCACACGCCTTCAGGTTCTGACGATAAGCACGGACAATGCGCTGCTCCCGCTCAGTGGGGTCCATACCCGTCAGGTCGAGCTGCTCCCCAATGAGATCAGCCATCTCTTCCTTCCAGCCAGCCATCGACATCGTGCGATTCACGAAGTCGTACATAAGATTGATAAGGAACTCCGAGCGCGGACGCTCGAGCAGAGGACGCAGGATGGGAACGCTAACTTCGCTCCAGCCCTTGGGATCAATGAAAAAAAATCCGAATGCGCGCGGCCCGAGCCACTTGAGAATCTGCGCCCTAAGCACCACAAAGTCGCCTTGGAGGCACGAGGACTCGATGCCACCCGGCGTACTTGTCGCCAGAAACTTTTGCAGCCTGGCGAAGGCGCGAGGACTTTCCTCGATGTAAAGCGCCCGCACACGGACCGGCATGTTCAACTGTTCCAGCTTCTTGCGGCAAGCCTCAAGCGTGTTCAGCGAGATCGCGATCGAGGTAGATTCCATCGCCTCACTATCGTCGCCCCAAGGTCCGGCAAAGCAATCGACGTAACATAGTTCCATCAGCTCCTTCTGGCGAGAGCCCATGCCCATGATGAGCATAAGCTTTTCGAGGTATTCCCTGAGAAGATGATGTTTGACGAGCGCCTGCTCCCTGCCCAGATAGGAAGTCGGAATAATCGAGTTTTCCATAGTGCTTCCTCGTGCCTATGAGATGCGATTTGCGTCGGGCCTCGTGATCGTGAATCAAATGAAGGCAAACGACTTTTGCGACGGCAACCGGATGATGTGATTGGGCCTCAGGCTGGTTCGCACACTGCGGATAGCGCCGACGGTGTCGACCACCTGTATCTCTTTTGCGCGCACCAGTTCGAGCACCGATGCTTCTACCATTTTCATGGTCGCGGGCGTTGAGTTAATGTGCGAAAGGAAAAACTCTCCGAAAGGGATGCCGTTGGGCCGCGCCGCCAACTTTCTGGGGATTTGTGCAAGCATGGCGTCCGTACTCGCTGCCCGGGCGACATCATCGAACTGGAACGTTGCCTGTGGGCTGCTCTCGCGATTAATGACGGCGGCATAGCCAGTGCGCAACATATCGAGCCCGGGCGGTCCGTAGTGCCCAAAGTGATTGTGGTGCTGCCAATGAGCCTGCGCCATGACATCGCGGGCTTTCCAATGCTTGGATAGATGCAACAGCCAGAAATCGCCGTGTCCCCGCTCGGGTCGGATAAAGAACGGCGTAAAGAAATCCGCACCGGAACTGCCGGTGATAGTTGAATAGAGACTGGACTGGATGTGATGACGCCATCCTGGACCTCGCGTACCGCGGTCTAGATCGGCAGCGGTGACGGCACCTGTAAAGCCGGTCCTGCGTTCGAAGGCACTGAGCGTCCCGGGCGACAGGTAGTTAATGAGCGCGTCGACGTTAAACGTCAGGATGACTTCGGCGCTCGGCAGTGTGCGGAAAATCAGCGCCAGGGCACTCTGCGGCACGGCCTTGTATCCGTACTGGTCGAGTACGAAAATGGCGCGCCCGCTTCTTGGCGAGCGCTCAGTCGCCCTCTGGACAATTTGGGGCGCCAGTTTGGCGAAGGTACCACAATGCAGCTTTACCGAGCCGGAGTGAAGAGCATGACCATAGCCCTGCGCGTCGAGTTCCCCCCTCAGGTAAGCGATTGCGTCGGCTGACTCATCGATGCAGACCAGTTCAACGTCAAAGTGAATTTCCTTGCGACGTTGCTGGAGATCCATCACCTTGGCCTGTGCCTCGCGCATAGCGTTTAGGATCACAAGGGGTGAGCCAGGCACGCGTTCCCCGGCACCATTGACGTAACACCCGCCCCCGCAGAATCCGTCGACGATTGTCAATTTGATCCGATCTTGTGCCGGCGAGGAAACGAGCGTCAGGAAATAGTCGACCAGATAAGACCGCAACAGCGAGTGTTTGACCTCGCTATGCCGTTTGATTAACGGCGGCGGCCCCCCGGGAACCCAGTCATAGTGATTTGAAATCATGTGAGGTCGTCCGCGACCGGCCTCGTATCGCGGCGTATTTTCTTATCAGGCAAACAATTTGCCCTAAAAGCCTCAGTAAAATCAAGCCCTACCCTGAAAACAACGGAGCACGCTACGCGAGACGCTCGGAAACGACGGCCGGCATTTCATCCCAGGTGCGTCCATCGAGTAGCCTGCCATTGGCTGCCTTCGCGCGTTTCTTGCCATCCGCCCCCCAGCCGCCCCATTGTTTGAAGAAAAACGCCACGTTCTGCTCTTCGCATTGCCTCTGGATTGACAATGCCCATTCGGTTTTCATGGGCCGAGCTTTTGGGCCCGACTCGCCACCGACGATGACCCAGTGAATATCGGACAGGTCAAGGTCGCCGACGTCCTGCAGAAGGGGTTCGACGGACAGAAACCTGATCGTCGCATCGATTGTGCGGAGATGGTCGATCCGCGGAACGCCGTACTTGCGGTCTTCGACTGATACACCAAGCCATGCGTTGGCCGGCACGATGCGCTTCCTGAAGTAACGGGCCATCCGCGGAGCGCGCTTCGTCAGGATCTGGTAGGTGTGATGCGGGGTGCGCGCGATAACATCAAATACCTGTTCGATATAGGCATCAGGCACTCTGTCGTGAAACAGATCCGACATCGAATTCACGAAGTATGTTGTCGGCCGCTTTCTCTTGAGTGGATCTTCCAGCCGCGTCGGTAGCAGTGTAAGCGAAAAGCCATTCTCATAGCCCGGCGTGCCCATTGCCTTTAGACGACGAGCCATTCCTTCCGCGTAGCAATGCTTGCATCCCGGAGATATTTTGGTGCATCCAACGGTAGGGTTCCAGGTCTGCTCAGTCCACTCAATGCTGCTGACGGTTGTCATGGTCTTTTCCTTTTCGAACTCGCTCGAATGCCGCCGGCTTTCATCTGATAGCGACGGATGATGCCTGTCACTATGCCCAGCAGGCTCAGTTCAGCTTGAGGAGCGATGGTCTTGTACCGTTTGTTATGAGGCACGAGAACGGGCTGCCCCCGGCGATAACCCAGTTCCTTTAACGTAAAGCCCCCGTCGACCAGCGCAACCACAAAATCACCAGCTGTAGCGTTGCTGCTTTTACGCACTATCGCGATGTCGCCGTCGAGAATGCCTGCATCGATCATCGAGTCGCCGCGGATTGTAACAAGGAGCGTCTCTGCTGGCCGCTCTATCAGCAACTCCTGAATGTCTGGAAACTCCAGCGCATCTGAAACACTGCCGCTTTCGACAGGGCCAGCGGGAAGCCGATCACTCACCCAGGGGATCTGGAAGAATCCGGGGCCTGGAACCAGTCGGCCGCCTGGCCCCGCTTCTAGAAACCCGGCGGCGGTGAGCCGTTCAGCCGCCTTGAACGCCGCGTTCTTCGTCTTGAAGCCCAGCATCCTGCCTAGCTCCGCGTAGGACGGCAACGACCGGTACATCCCGAAATACTCGCGGATTTTCTCTAGATAGATGTGGTCTTTGTTCGGCCGCCCCATGACTCTATATTAGTGTACGTTCGTCTACTTTGGAAGTGGCCTCTGCTCAGCCGTTTCAATTGCCTGCGTGACGCGATTCGAACGCCATCACGTCACCGCCGACTCAACTCGAACACGTTCGCGCGATCGGTTTCGCATCGCTTCAGATGCCCGTAGCGCTGGGGTGTACTTCCGGTGCAATGTTGTCGTCACTCTCTTGTACGGTCTCGAAATGCCGCCGATCATCTTCAGCATGAAGATAGATGCCGGTCGTCTGGATCGACGCGTGGCGCATGTTTTTCTGGATGAAGCGCAGGTCAGTGCCAGCATCGGCCTGATGTGTCGCCGCGGTATGCCGTAGCCAGTGAGTGGATGCGCGTCGAAGCGTCGCGGCACCCGCGGGATCGCTCATCGCAAGCGTGTCGGCGGCCCGTCGGAACACTTCCTTGACGATCAGGTAGACCGCCGCCGACGTCAGATGTCTGCACGGGTCGCCCGCGACGCTCATCACCGCGGCCGCCGTCTCGTTTCCCAATGGCGTTGGCGCGAGCCCATGAAAAACCCGGTACCGCGCGAAGTCCACCATCAGCGCGGCGCTCACCGGCACCTCTCCCTCGGCGCCACCCTTCCCCACCACGTGCAGCCACCAGTTACCCCGCCGCTGATAAAAGTCGGCCGCCTTTGCATGCGCCGCTTCCGAGACCCGCAACCCTGTGTGGTACAGCAGGCGGATCAGCCAGCGACTGCGCTCGTAGTGCTGGTGATCCCGCGCGGTTAGCCGAGGCCACTGCTCGACGCTGGCGAGCACATAGTCCCACAGCGCGTGATCCAGATACCTTTCGACCCGCCGCGTGCGCTTCGCCGCCGCGCCGGTCCTGCGACGCAGCGCAAGCGGATTGCCAGCGAGATAACCGGCACTGACCAGATACGACAGCAGGCCCGACAGGATGCCGAGCGCCTGATGCTGGCTGCGCTCCGACAGCGGGCCGTCGAACAGCCGGCGCGTGCCACCCCGACGCGGCCGGGCCGGGTCCGCCCAATCTCCGGTGGGTGCCGCGAGAAACCGTTCATATAGCAGGAAGTCCTCGCGCGTGAGGCTCGAGAGCGGCTTGCCCAACGTCCGGGTGGCCCACATCAGCAGGCGTACCGCTTCCTTCCGGTAGCTGCGCAGCGTGTGCGGCGAGCCGGCATATTCCGCGAGCCACAGGCGCACGGCCTCCACGTCCGTGTCGGCCGCGATCTGCAGGTGACCGCCCCGTGCGCGGTTGGTGCCGTCGCGCCCGTCGAGGGCCGCAGGCAGGCCGAGCGACAGGTGCAGTTCCGGCGATGCTGGGGCGACGGTCGGAAGGTTCATGGTGTGACGCGTTTTCGGATGGAGTTTTCGCAGCGTACAGGATAAGAACTTGCGATTATGGGCGTTATCACAAATTTCTCCATCAAATCATTATGTGTATAACGTTATACTGAGATATAACGTTATAATTTTGGGCGAATCGCCCCCTTCAACCACTTTTCACGGTGAAACTCCGCCCATGAGCCGTATCAGTGACACCCGACTCCGTACCCGGGAAGCCGCCGCGCGACTCGTCACCGCCGGCCGGCTTGCGCATGAGCTCACCGTCGACCTGATCTACGCCGAAATCCGCCAGGGCAGCCGCACCACCATCAACGATGAACTGAAGCTGTGGAAGGACGAGCAGGCGCGCAACGACGCGCTCGCGGCCGCGCTGCCGCCGGCCGTCGCCAATGCGATGCTGTCGGTCTGGGCACTCGCGGTCGAGCAAGGCGAACGGGTCTTTGCTCAGCGTGGCGACGAACTCGAAGCGGAAGCGGCCGCAGCCATCACGCGCGCCGGGACACTCGAGACTGCCAACGCGGAACTTCAGGGCGAACTTCGCACCGTTCGCGCCCGGCTTGACAACCAGCACGCACGGCTCGCGGCGATGCAGGCTGAGCACGCGAAAACCGATGCCGAGCGTGATGCCGCCCACCGGCAGGCCGAAACCGCCGTGGCCGAACGGGATGCAGTCCGGGCACAATCGGAACAGACACTGCGCGAGCTGCAAGCCGCCCACATGCGTGAACTCGAAGCGTTACGGACCACGCATGCGCAGCACGAAGCGGCCTTGCGGGGCGAGGTCGACCAGGCGACTGCACGACTTGAAAGCGTCCAGAAACATGTGATGCTGCAGACCGAAGAGGCGCGAGGTGCACAGCGGCGCAGTGAGGCCGCGCTGTCGGACGCGCGCCAGCGCAACGAGCAGCTCGTCGCCGATGTCCAGCGGATCTCGGCCGAGGCCGATGAACACAGGCGGCTTGCCGGCCGCCATGAGCGGCAGCTCGGCAGTGTCCTCGAAGAGGCCCGTGACCTGAGGCGGGAGCGTGACGCGCTGGCCCGCCAGGCTGCGTTACTACAGGGCCAGCTCAAGGCCCGTGACGAGTCGTCGTCGGCACGTAAAACCAGGCGCGCGCGCCAGGAAACCTCGTAGTACGCCGCGCGACCCGGGAGGCCGTGAACGTCGGCATTTTGCAGGACACCAGACATACCGCCCGCGCTGTCGCCGGGCGGGCCTGTGGCACTGTGATCATGCGTAGGCCGCGCTTTGCAGCTTCGCCAGTATCGAGAACACCAGATTCTGTCCCGTGACGGTGTCCATCAATTCGGCCGGTCGCCGCCCGCCCAAGGCTGCATTCGGACGTTCGAACCACTGAGCAAGCCAGTGCGCGGCATCGAATCCTTCCCGGTTGCCCGATTCGTTCACCATCGTCTGCACCTGGACGATGAGCATTGCGAGTCCAATCACACGCTCGGCCTGTGCGGTCGACAGATTTTGACGTGCCGTTGCCTTGCGTACGATGGTGGCGCGTGGCAAGCCAAGCTGCTTCATCAACCGATCCTGGCTGATGTCCATTCGTGCCGCCATCTCCATGACGCATCCGGCGCCAATGCCATGCCTGATCCATGCGATGCGCTCCAGCGGCGTTGCCTGAGACACCGCTGCGAAGTCGAAAAGATGGAACGCCCCGGGGACGCGTTCTTTGCGCGCCGGGGCTGATTTCGCGCGACCTGCCCTGGTGGCGGGAGCAGTGGTCGTCATCGGGGACTGCCTCCATTTGAATGGCCATTCTGGCTCAAATGGACTGTGTCGTTAGCCGGTCTCATCGAATTTCCAGGCCTGGAAAATTTGTACGATAGTTACCTAATCTGCATTAAGGGATTCCTGCGTTTGCTTATTTGATCTCCGGCGGATGACGCACCGGATGAGGCGCTCGGACGCTGGTCGCCAGAAGTGGCGGATGATCATGGTAACCCGCCCTCTTCCGGATACATCGCCGCGAGGCGGGCCTGCAGTGCCGCCAGGACCGGCGGCGCGCTGATGCCCTGCACCGGATCCGCGTGCACTAAATGATCCAGGCAGACCGTCGGCCAGCCTGCATCATCATCGTCGAGTGCGAGCCATGCGGTCGGCCGGCGGCGGCACACATCGCCCCAGACCTGAGCGCCGCGCGGCAGCGCCTCAAATGCCGCCGACGCCATCCGGGTGTGAAAGGTGGCGCCAACTACCCGGTCACGTAGGGACGCCGGCAGACACCGGGCCGCCTTGCTGACACTGCGAAACACGCGCACCCAGCTTGTCGACAGCACGATGCGCAGGTCTGGGTACGGCACAAGGCACGACGCCAGCAGTGCCGCATGCTCGAACACCGCGTGCCCCGGCGGCGAGGCCACATAGGGGCCCGCGCCACGACGGCGCCATACATCCTCCGGGTGCAGCACGCCGTCAAAATCAAGATATAGCACCGCGCCGCCGCATTGGCGCGGCGCGGCCGGCCTGGTGTAAGGGATCGTGACGTCCACCGGCCATGCCTCGCCGTCGCCTGGGGTCATAAGTTGGCACCGGTCATAAATCGGGTCACCGTCGGGAGCCGGTGTTCAGACGCGCTGGGCTCGGTTGTGCCGCCCCGGATCTCCTGCAGCGGATCGAGCTGCCAGTGATCGACCGGCCTGCCACCTTGTATGCGCAGTAGCGCGGCGGCGCCGACGACATCCACGCCTTCGACAGACCGGTTAGGTGATAACGCGTTCCACCTTACGTCCATCATGAAGCTACGCGGGATACATCGCGCGCGCCTTCCCCAGCGAGCGCAGCCGTATCGGTCGTATCGAACGGGGGGATCGAAATCTTTCGATCCTCAAGCTCATCCGGATCGCAGGCGCCTTGCGAATAACTGCTGGCTTGCTTCATGCGCCCGAGCGAACCGCTCGGGCGTGTCTACGGGTGTCGCTGTTTGCAACGTCGTGTGCAATGCGGTCGCCCTGATGTCTTCAATCGTCCAAACGGTATGCGTGTCGTCGGTGACCGCGAAGCGCGAATTTTTTCGCAGCTCCGCTATCTCCTGCCGCGCGGGCCCATGCGAAAATGCGAGAACCATGTTCACGATGTCTGAGATTGAAGCTTGAGCAACGAGTCAAAATCCCTGGTGGCAGTTCTGGATCAGCCAACGCCAACGCTCTTCGTTGACTACGATGGAGCACTTCACCGCGGCCACGCGCTGCTTGACGAAAGCGGTAAAGTATCTCTCGATACAGGAAATCCGCTGTTTGAATTTGCGCAGTTGCTGGTCAGTCTGCTCGAACCCTATCCCCAGGTCGAAGTCGTTCTCACCACATCCTGGCTCAACAAGCTGTCTGTCGAGCAGGTCGTTTCGTTCCTGCCCCTGCCGCTTGCAAATCGGGTAGTTGGCACAACGCAGGGTTACAGGGCGCGTTTCGGCGACTGGAAGATTGGTATCGCGCGCACCTATATCATTCGTTCGTACGTACTCGAACATCGCCTGAAGAACTGGCTGGCGATCGATGATTCCGTTTATGGCGCACGCGACCTTAGCACCAACTTTCTCCCGCTTGAGCCGCATCTCGTCCTGCTTGAGTCCCGGCGCGGTATTGGTGACGCTGAGGCGCAACAGCGGATTCGGGAATGGCTGGCCGAAGCACACGGCGCTAATGGTGGCTACCCTTGACCGGATTCCATATGAACGCTTGCCCCGCCGGTTGCGTTGTGCGAGGTCTGATGCCGGATGTCCACCTGCAATTGAAGAAAACTCTGGCAGGAAAGCACGTCACAGTATCAACCGCACCGTCAGACGTGCGGTCGCCCCTTCGCCGGAGGCAGTCGCAGTAGGGATAACCGGAACGGAGCGGGTGACGGCGCAAACAGTCGGTCAATGGCATCACCCGAAAGTGACTAATCCGCTTGCGGTGAAGAGTCGGCGAAAGACGGAAGACAAGACCTTTTTCAGCGAACTGGCTGGCGAGCCCTGATATCTCGCGTGCATCATTGACCAATTCGGCAATCCGATCCCCGAGATCGCAGAGATTCAGGGCGTTTTCTGAAGGCAATTTTTGGTCGACGAGCCCGCTTGCAGGCAAGTTAGACCCACGAATCAAGTGCCCTTGCCCCTTCGCATTAGCGTTGCCCACTGGAAATGTTCAGTCAGTCGTA
This sequence comes from Paraburkholderia sp., assembly GCF_024281035.1. Taxonomy (GTDB): domain Bacteria; phylum Pseudomonadota; class Gammaproteobacteria; order Burkholderiales; family Burkholderiaceae; genus Paraburkholderia. Next base: position 201,190 of record NZ_JAMXLH010000032.1, on the reverse strand, counting down.
CGCGTAAGCGCAACCGTGATCAGGAATGTCCGAACCAGCTTCGGGCCGATAAATGTTCTGGTAGGGACCAATACCCCCGTCAAAATCTCCAGGCAATCGCCCACCCGATCAAACCAGTTGATCAAGACTATTCTCAAGATCGGCCCAGATGTCCTCGACATCTTCGAGACCAACGGAAAGCCGGATCATGGCCCGAGACACGCCTCTTGCGAGTCTTGCCGACGGATCGATCCGCTGCCTGGCCTCGACGAGCGCGGCAGGATGCGTAATCAGCGATTCAGTGTCGCCGAGACTCACGGCCTTTCCGATCAGATGGAGGCCATCAATCATTTGCGTGACGCCATCAAAACCAGACCGCAATTCGAAGGACAGCATTCCGGAGCCCGCACTCATCTGCCGGCGTGCCAGGTCATGCTGCGGATGTGAGGGCAAGAACGGATAGCATACCGTCGACACTGCTGGATGCTGCTCCAGCCACCCGGCAATCTGAAGTGCACTTTCGCCGTGCTGACGCATCCGGATTTTTAGCGTCTTCAAACCTCTCAACACCAGGAAGCAGCTCATGGGCGACAGGCTGGAACCCGTCATGTATCGCATGCCTTTGGTCCGGATCTTGTCGATCAGTTCGGCGCTGCCAAGCACCGCGCCACCAAGAGTGTCCCCATGGCCATTGATATATTTTGTCAACGAGTGAATGACGAGATCGGCCCCCAGCGAAATCGGTTGCTGCAATGCAGGGGACGCGAATGTCGAATCAACCACTACGAGCAGACCGTCCGCTCGAGCCCGATCCGCGATCGCCCTGATGTCCAGCACTTCGCCGGACGGATTCACAGGGCTCTCGAAGTAGACGAGCCGCGTCTTCGCTGTGAGCGCGGCCGCGAACTCTTCGGGATTCGTGAGGTCGACTTTCTTCACGCCGATACCGAGGCCAGGCAGTCCATCGTCGAGGTACATCGACGCCGTCGAATAGATCGTGTGATGCGAAATGATCTCATCGCCGGCCTGAAGCAGGGTCATCATCGTCGAGCAGATGGCGCCCATACCCGTACCGGTCACAAGCCCCGCCTCGGCGCCCTCCAGCGAGGCCAGGCGCTTCTCGAGTAGCGCTTGTGTCGGATTGTGCTGACGACCGTAAACGTATCGGTCGCTCTCGCCGGCGAATACGGCCTCGGCCTCGGCCATTGTGTCGAATGAATAGGTCGACGTCATATAAACCGGCGCATTGACAGCGCCGTTCTCATCCTGCGCGTCGTAACCAAGGTGGATGGCCCTCGTCATAAAGCCCATCTCCTCGTAGTCCCGCTTCCCGTTCATTGTGCTGTCCGTGTCCAGTTTGCCAATTCCGAGGCGTCGACCCCGGCGCTGCCGGCGTTGATGATCCGATTCACACATTGGGTGGCCTGCCCGTAAGTCAGGTATAGACGGGACTTGCCAGCGCCTCTCTTGAAGTATTCGAGGCTAGATTCCGCCTTGCTATAGGAAGAAATTCATATCTGCTATGAGCGTAGCACGATAGCTCAGGATTCCCGGCGCGCCTACGCTCTGGCCATACTTTCCCTTTTCCGCATGCGGGACGATTCAAATGGACTTGAGAGCGAAAGCGTATTTTGACGAACGGGCCACGCGCGAGATGCGCGAACACCTCAAACCAGCCAGTCGAACACTACAGGAGACACTGGCGTTCGCCTGCCGGATCCTTGCAATGACAGGTCAGGAAGCCGGTCTCGCCGGCCAGATCAGCGCACGGTCGACCCGGAAGGACGCCTACTGGACGCTACGCTTCGGGCTCGGCTTCGATGAAGCAACGCCGGATGACTTTATCGAGGTCGATCGTGACCTGAACACACTGTCCGGCAATGGGATGGCAAACCCGGCCACGCGGTTTCACCTGTGGGTCTATCAGGCCCGCGCCGACGTCCAGAGCATCATCCATACGCACTCCCCCTGGGTCTCGGCCCTTGTCGCCGCTCGACAACCACTGGTGGTGGCCCAGATGGACATGACGCCCTTCCATGACGATTGTGCGTTTCTCGCCGACTGGCCCGGCGTACCCATCGCCGACCAGGAGGGTGTCATCATCTCTCAGGCGCTCGGCGAGAAGCGCTCCATTCTGCTCGCGCATCACGGCCAGCTGGCCACGGGCAACTGCGTGGAGGAAGCGACATACCTGTCGGTATATCTGGAGCGGGCTGCCCGCATGCAGGTCCGGGCCCAGACGTTCGGACCGCTTACACCACTGAGCGCCACTCTGGCGCAGGAAGCCCACGATTATCTGCTGAAACCGTCGATCGTTCGCGGCACGTTCGATTACTGGTGCCGTCAGACCAAAAAGGCAGCGTAAGACGCGGATCTGATCGCGGTGGTTTTACGAGGGCAGCTACGCTTCGTCTACGAGGAGCCGCCTGAACAAAGCTGGTGAGACGCTTCGTGATACGATCGGCGCGCCCCTATCCCGCCAGCCCGGCCGCGCAGATGCGACCTGCTCGGGCTTGCAAAAGGGCAATTCGGCGCCGGACGGCTGGCCTTATCGACGTGAAAAGAAATCGCCAGGGCGCGGAAACTCTACCCACGACGGTGCCCGCCCCAATGAAATACATGGATCATCAACTGCGGTTGTTCCTTGCAATCGCAAAATCCCAATCCCTCTCTGCTGCAGCGGAAGCGCTGGACCTGACCCAGTCGAGCCTGAGCAAGCAACTGGGCACACTGGAATCCTACGTCGGACAAGCCCTGTTCGAGCGGCACGGACGTGGCGTTTCACTCTCGGATGCCGGACAAAGACTGCTGGACGCTGCCCGCCCCGCCTATGAGTTGATCGACACCTGCATCACCCAGCTGCGAGAGCAGCAAGGCATCACCGAGGGTACGCTGCGCGTGGCGACCATTCATACGCTGAGCTACTACTTCATAGCTGACGTCATGGCAAAGTTCATGGGACAGCGTCCCAAAGTCAATATAACGTTGCTCGGGCGAAGCTCTCCTGACGTAGTCGATCTGGTAGAGACTGGCAAGGCAGACGTGGGATTCGTCTATGACACGGCGGTAGCATCGGACGGTGTCGACATCACCCCGCTTTTCGATGAAGACATGTGCCTTGTCGTCCATGAAAATTCGGCATTCGTCGCGCTCGATGAGATCTCGCTCACCGAGAATAAGGTTCCTCTCATCGTCTTTCCCCAGCATTATGCGCTGCGGCGGATGCTGGCCGCAGAGATCCCACATCTCGATATCGCGGCGGAAGTCGACACGGTTGATGCCATGCTCAAGCTTGCCTCTGTCACGGCTGGCCAGTGCATCCTGCCGGACCTTATGCCCACCAGGCTGCTGCAGGACTACCATCTCAAACGGATAAGGATCACCAGTCCGGCCCTCCGCCGCAGGATCGTCGCGATCTCACGGCGGGGGCGTGTTCAGTCGGCGCTCCTGTCGCTCCTCCTCCACATCGCCCAGACAACCCTCAACTAGACGATTTGTTTCATATCAGATACCGCACACGCGGAACAAGATGCTGCCGCCGACGGCCTTTAGCGAATTTAAAGAAACGGGTGCAGGAGAGGGGCAGCAGAAGGTAAATCACCTCCGCTGTGACATAAGGCTCAGAGGCGATGTAGTAATTCAGCATCACGTAACGAGCCACTCCGGTTGTGTCGAGCAGGGTATGCCAACACCGGAAAAACGGAGCTTTTTTTCGAAGACAGTTGCCAATCTGCGTCGGTGACTGAAACTGGCCATCGCTGCAGGCTTGTATCAAGGCGCCCGCGGGTGCGCTATCGTCGTAAGCCATTCTGTGACGATGGCCCTGGTCCTGTTCTCAATACCCGACGGGGAAGAAAGAAGATAGTAGGCCGAGCCGTCTTCCACGAACCCTGCTGGCGCCGCGAGCAGGCCACTTTCGATATCGGCCTGGACCAGTTTCCATGGCCCAATCGCGACCCCCAGGCCTGCCACTGCGGCCTGGAGACTGTAGTAAAAGTGCTCGAATGTCCTGGCCTTGTGAGAACCCAGTTTCTGGCCCGCCAGGCTCCCCCAAGTCTTCCACGCGTCCGCACGCGTGCTGGTGTGAAGCAGCGTCGCGGAACGCCGCAGTCGCAACAAGCCATCGGTGGGCAAAAAGAATTCCTGCACCAGATCGTGCCGGCATACCGGACCAACCTGCTCGTCAAACAGGCAGACAGCAGCGATCTCCTTCCCCCACGAAATGTCGTTGCGACGAATTGCCATGTCGATGCCATTGCCAAGCACCGTGCCGGATGCCGCCACCAGATGAACATCGAGGTCCGGATTGGCCTTCTGGAACGCGGGAAATTGCGGAATCAGCCAGCGCATGAGCAGCGTCGGCTCGCAGGCAAGTGTCAAGGTGGCGCGGCCACCATGCATGCGCAATTCCCGGCAGGCCGACTCAATCAGGCTAAAGCCACCACTCACCGCCTCAGCGAGCCTACGCCCCTCCCTGGTGAGGTACACGCGCCTGTTGCGCCGGTCGAACAATATCACTCCGAGATCGTCTTCAATCAGGCGCACGGCCCGGCTGACCGCACCATGCGTGAGGTTGAGGGCATCGGCTGCCCGCCGGAAGCTTTCCTCCCGCGCAGCCGCTTCGAAACATCTCAACGCATGAAGTGACGGCAGGCGCTGCCGATGGACAGGTGATTCAAACTCACCATCATCGTCAAAACTCATCGCTTTTTTTGCTCCCGGTGCACTTCTAGAATCCAGGTATTGTCGACTGTATTGGCCAGGACGCCAATTCACCATCAACAGACAAACCACTGTACGCAAGCCTGACGTATTCGCCTACTGGAGAATCAGATGTCCGATGTGTTACACGCAATGCAGGAGGAAGCTTACCGCCGCGCGGCCGAAATTCGAGCCGGCAGCGCCTATGCTCCACTTGCCCAAGGTCCCGTGTGGATCGGCAGGATCCTGTACGAAGACAGCAGTATCAGCGCTGCCCATCGCTCGCTCGCGTTGTCAGAAGCGCCAACATCGTTGCTCTCACTGGAGCCGGCAAACACAGCCCTGCATCATGTGGACGCCCACGGCGATGGCTGGCTGGCGACCTCGTCGGTCGACAACCACGGAAAGCATGAAGCCTATGCGTACCTCTTCCCGGGGGGTGAAATCGAGATGGCCGGCGTGCTAAAGGTGGGGCCCTGGATGCAGGAGCCAAGGGCATGGTGGCCAGGCATTTACGAACTCCCCCTGCTCAGGGCATTATCGATGGCTTCGCGCTACCGGTTACCGGCGCATGAGGAAACACCCCCCGCCGCCCCACCCCTTCTTCTGGAATTCGGCCCTCGTCAGGCCGCATGGCTGTACATGAGTCTAATTGCCATTGCCGGGACAGCGGTCACCGGAGAATCCGGGAATGGATCAGAAGACGCCTTTCCCGTTCCGGCCGGAATCGATGCGCTTCATTTTGCGCCGGTACTGCTTGACGGATCGGCGGCTTCACGCGACAGCCTCGTCACATCATTCGACCGGATTCGGCATCTCGTTGGATCGAAAGCCACGGCCTTCTATCTTTAACGCCCCCGTCCCGCTCACGCGGGGGCAGCGCCATCTGACGTGCCCCCGCTTTACGCGCAACCCCGTGGGTCACGCCCGCAATCCTGCCTCCTGAAGCGCTGCACGAACGACATCCCGGAACGGCTCGCCAAGCGGCGTAAGCGGAAGGCGAATGCCCCCTTCAATCCGCCCGAGCGCCTGCAGCGCCCACTTGACGGGAATAGGATTCGACTCGCAAAAGAGCTGCCGGTGCAACGACAACAGGTTCAGATGAATGCGGCGGGCGGTACCGACATCGCCTTCAAGCGCAGCACGGCAAAGCTCGCTCATTGCCCTGGGAGCGACGTTCGCGGTAACTGAAATATTACCGTGCCCACCAAGCAACATCAGTGCAATGGCCGTGGCGTCGTCCCCACTGTATATCGAGAAGTGAGACGGCGCGTGCTTGATGAGCTGCGCTGCACGCTCGACATTTCCGGTCGCGTCCTTCACACCGACAATGCCAGGCACATCTGCAAGACGGAGGATCGTCTTGTCGCTCATGTCGGCAACGGTGCGGCCAGGCACGTTGTAGACAATCATTGGCAGGTCGACGGCATCGGCGATCGCACAGAAGTGACGATACATACCCTCCTGTGTCGGCTTGTTGTAGTACGGCACGACCTGCAGCGTGGCGTCCGCTCCTGCCTCCTTTGCCAGTTGCGACAGTTCGATCGCTTCCGCTGTTGAATTCCCCCCCGTTCCTGCAATGACCGGAAGGCGTTTTGCAGCATGCTCGACCGCAGTCTTCACCACGAGGATGTGCTCTTCCACAGACAACGTTGCCGACTCCCCACTCGTGCCTACCACGACGAGTCCATTCGAGCCTTCTTCGACGTGCCAGTCGATGAGCGTTCGAAATGCTGGCAGATCGAGACTGCCATCCTCATGCATCGGGGTCACGATGGCAGGGATACTGCCGCGGATCTGACTGGTGATATGACTGGTGTTTGCCATAACTTTTTCCTTCCTTGTTCGTGTGCACAAGCGAAAACGACCCACGGGAATTCGTGAGTCGTTTTCACCGTGCGAGGTGTCTGAAATCAGCACGCGGTCTTACGGATGCACACCACCTTTGGCTGCGTCATTTCTTCATAGGCGAACCTCACACCCTCACGACCGAGGCTTCCGTATTTGAACCCGCCAAACGGCATCGCATCAAAGCGATAGTCGGAAGAATCGTTGATCATGACTCCGCCTGCTTCAAGACTGTCTGCCGCCTTCAGGGCCGTCTCGAGGTTACTCGTGAAGATCCCTGCATGCAGGCTATACGCCGGGCTGTTCGCAAGTTCCAGAGCTTCTCCGATCGACTCGATTCTCTGGAGCACCACTACCGGACTGAAAATCTCCTGATTCCACAGATCGCACTGAAAGCTCACGTCTTCAAGAACTGTCGGCGCGTACACCGAACCGTCCCGTACATTGCCACACAACAATTTCGCCCCCAGGCGAATGGCATCGTTGACCACACTTTCAGTACGCTGTGCCGCCTTCGTAGTGATCATCGGCCCGACATCCGTGTCCTGCAAGGCAGGGTTACCCACGTTCAATGCGCGAGTGCCTGCGACAAAGCGATCCCGGAACGCGTCATAAATACTCGAATGAATCAGGATCCGCTGCGTTCCAATACAGTTCTGGCCCGCAGCCCAGTAGGCTCCGGACACACACGAGTCGACGGCATCGTCCAGATCGCAATCGTCCATCACGATCACCGGTGCATTACCGCCGAGATCCATCGCCAGCTTCTTGAGACCAGCAGCGTGCGCGATCTTTTCTCCCGTGACGAATCCGCCGGTGAACGAGATCATGCGCACATCTTTCGCCCCTACGAGGGCTTCGCCGAGGGCAGCCCCCCCGGTCGCAATCGAGACGACGTTTGCCGGCAGGCCCGCTACGTTCAGGTAGTCGACCAGTTTGATCGCCGACAGCGGCGCCAGCTCCGACGGTTTAAGCACGACCGAGTTGCCGCCAGCGATCGCGGGGCCGAGTTTGTGGGCAACAAGGTTAAGCGGATCGTTATACGGCGTGATCGCCACAATTACGCCGAGGGGTTCGCGCGTGAACCATCCCTGACGATTCTCCGAGCCCGCATATGAATCGAACGGGATCACCTCCCCGCTGTTACGACGCGCTTCATCGGCCGACAGTTTGAGTGTATTTATGCAGCGGGAGACCTCCTTCTCGGCCTGCCTCAGCGTCTTGCCGGCTTCAGCCACGATGAGTTCCGCGAACGCTTTTCTATCGCGGTCAATCAACCCGGCGCAGGTCTCGAGAATGCGGGCACGCTCGTGCCGTGGAATACGGCGGGACACAGTCGCCCCATCCCTGGCGATCTGGATCAGCGTAGCTGCACTTTCCGGGGGCATGTCTGCCACGAAGCCAACTTCGCTACCATCGAACGGACTGGTGACTGCGATCGCGGTGCCGGAGCCCACGGCGGGCAACCTGATACTGTTCATGATTAGTTCCCCTTTGCCGTTTTGGCTTTATGGATACTGATGATGTCCGCAAGCAGTGCATAAGCCGTCTCAATGCGGCCTGCGCCCGGCCCGCGCACGGTGACATCCCCGAGCAGCCCCGTTTTGAACGTGACGGCATTGACCGCGTCGCCCACCCCAGTCAGCGAATTTTCCAGCGGAAGCATTCTGGGCTCAACGCTAGCCCGGATGGTCCCGTCGGCCATCTTCGATGCGCTTCCGATCAGTTTCCACCGTGCATTCGCCGCAACAGCATCCTGGATGTTCTGCAGCGTCAGACCACTGATGCCTTTGCACGGAACATCAGCAGGCGTGAGCTTCGCGCCGAGCAGTTCATTGGCGAGAATCACAACCTTCAGGCGAACGTCATGCCCCTCGATGTCAGCGGTCGGGTCCGCTTCTGCGTAACCCAGACGCTGTGCCTTTTCGAGCGCCTCAGAGAAACTCAGCCCCGACTCCATGCTCGACAGGACAAAATTCGAGGTGCCATTGAGAATGCCCTCGAATCCCTTCAATGCCGATCCTGCAAGCAACTCCCGGCCAAGCCGAATGACAGGCGTTCCGCTCATGACGGCGCCTTCATACTCGAAGTAAGCGCCATGTTCCGCAGCTGCACGCTTCAGAGCCTCGGCATGGAAGGCTACCGGGCCCTTGTTCGTGGTGACCACGCTGATTCCCTTGGTCAGCGCAAGGCGACAGTAGGAAGAAGCGGGTTCGCCATTGACTGCGTTGGTGAACGTGGCTTCGGCTACGATATCGGCACCAGAGGTCTCGATGACTTCCTCGGTCGCAGCTTCCTTCTTGCCACCCGGCAGCCGGCTCAGTGCCCCCTTCTCGGCCGGGAGTTCCCGTAACGCCCGCAGATCAAACCCGTCCGGGCAGACCGCTGCGCCCAGATGCAGATCGCTGATACCGACGATCTTCAGTTCGAAGCCCAGCTCCTGTTTCCACTGGGCGTTGTTGTCCGCGGCAAGCTGTGCCAAAGCACGATTCACTCCGCCAAACCCAATCAAAGCAACTTTGTACTCACTCACTTCGGCACCTTCATCTGTTGAACGATGATGAAAATGCTATCTGACGTGAGAGGCAGTCCCAATATGGCGTTCTGACCAAAATTACAAGCAGATTGCTCGCAGAGATTCAAATTGCATCGTGCGAACCCGGTTCGGGACCAACCCTTCGGACGGTGTCGCGCGCAGTTGTAAATTGATACAGCAACGCAGTTAGGAATTGATACACCTCGTTGTAGGGTTGCTCCTTTTGGGCGGCCCGTGATCAGCTACGAGGAGTACATGGAAATCGAGATTCTGCGTCGCCAGGGAAACAGCCTCCGGGACATCGCGGTCGAGACCGGCATGTCAGTCAACACAGTCAGGAAGTATCTGGAATCGGGTACGCCGCAGCGTAAGGCCCGGCAACCAGTCGCCGGCAAGCTTGCACCCTTCAAGGCCTATCTGGAGGGCCGGGTCGAAGCAGCGAAGCCGGACTGGATTCCGGCGACGGTGCTCAAGCGGGAGATTGAGGAGCGCGGCTACACGGGCGGGTTACGCCGGGTGCAGGAGTATCTGCAGAAGCTTCGACCCGCTGCACGCCCCGATCCAGTGGTCCGGTTCGAGACAGAGCCGGGCCATCAGATGCAGATGGACTGGATCGAGTTTCGCAAGCCGGGGCACAAGCTCGGCATGCTCGCGGCGTTCGTTGCGACGTTGGGCTACAGCCGCGTCAGCTACGCGGAGTTTGTCACCGACATGCGTATCGAAACGCTGCTGGCTTGCCATGTGCGGGCATTCGAGGCATTTGGCGGCGTCACCAGAGAGATCGTGTACGACAACATGAAGACGGTGATCCTGAAACGCGATGCCTATGGCAAGAAGCAGCACCGATATCATCCGGGGTTCGCTGACTTCGCCAAACACCATGGGTTCGTACCTCGCGTGTGCAAGCCATACCGCGCGAAGACGAAGGGCAAGGTCGAGCGTATGATCGGATATCTGCGCTACAGCTTCTGGGTCCCGTTGGTTTCAATGCTTAAACAGGCAGGGCTCACAGCCGACTGCGGCCTGTGCAATGAGCGCGTCAGACTGTGGTTGCGCGACGTCGCCAACGTCCGTGTGCACGGCACTACCAAACGGGTTCCAGTCGAGGTGTTGCTCGAGGAGCGGCCGCATCTTCTGCCACTGCCGGCACCCTACGTGGGACGATCGGTTAGAACGGGCGCGACGCCACATCAGCAGCCGAAACCAGCATCACGGTACGCGAGCCCGGAGTGGAACAGACCGTTGCAGCACCCGTTGTCGGTCTACGACGCGTTCAGCCGCGCGCAGGAGGTAAGCGCATGACGCCACAGCTCGAACGACTGACTGTGTTGTGCAAGCAGCTCAACCTGCTGCACTTGCCGACACAGATTGCACATCTCGGCCAGATGGCCGCGAAACGCGAACTCGGCTATCTCGACTTCCTCGAACAGGCCTTGAAGGATGAAGCGATGGCACGCGCGGAACGAATGCGCCGGATGCTGACGCGTCTGGCTGGCTTCCCGGCAATCAAGACGCTTGATGAATTCGACTTCGAATTCGCACTCGGCGTGCCGAAAGCACTGGTTCTCGAACTCGGCAGTCTTGCCTTTGTGGAGCGTGCCGAGAATGTCGTGCTCCTCGGACCCAGTGGCGTTGGTAAAACCCATCTTGCTGTCGCGCTTGGATATCGTGCAACGCAGGCCGGGTTTCGCACCCGCTTCATCACTGCCGCCGATCTGCTGATGCAATTGACGACAGCGTTGCGCCGCAACCAGCTCGAGGAAACCATCAAGCGGATCACGAAGCCCTACAAGCTTCTCATCATTGACGAGATGGGATACCTGCCCATGGACCGGGAGCAGGCGAACCTGCTCTTCCAGGTGGTCGCCAAACGATACGAAACCGGCAGTCTCATCCTGACCAGCAATCTGCCGTTCGGCCAGTGGGACCAGACCTTCGCTGACGATGCAACGCTCACGGCGGCGCTCCTCGACCGGCTTCTTCATCACGCACACGTCGTGCCGATCTCCGGCGACTCGTACAGGTTGAAGGAAAAACGTCAGGCCGGCATGATCAACCGCATGCCACCACCGCACCTAAACGACGCAGACGACATCAAACGCAAACGCAATTCGAAGGAGGCAGCCCCCAGTCATTAACCGCATGAGCGGGTGTATCAAATTACGATTGCGTTTGCGTCCGAAGCTGTATCAACTTGAGATTGCGTTTGACAACGGGGAGCGTAGCGTGCTACGTCGGGATACCGCTGAACGGCCGGACGGTTTCGCGGGCTCCATGGCAATTCGGCGGCTGCCCCAGCACCTTTTGTGCTGTAGCCGAAGAAGGGATTCCTTTCTGACAGAGTGACGAAGCCATCGCGCGTCACCTCAATGTCCCAACCTTGTCTGCTTCTCCCGATTACGCGACAGAGCACTTCGGCATTTTTGCTACGCCCGTCGGCGATAACGCCCCCGCTTTCAGTCAACAAACCAGAGAGCGCCTCAGGTAGGAACCACTAAAGTTGGATCTCATCTATTATGTTAAGGATAACTATATTATATATAGGCGCGATTCGTACCATCCGAGATATATCGGCTACCCGTAGCGTGACCCATCTGTCAGTCGTGGGTTTTCTGCCCTCCGCAAGCTCTTTTCTGCTCGCACTACTGCCTACCGGCCCAGGCAGGTCGTCAGCAGGAGGGGCGGAGTAGGCAGGCCCTGACGGGACAGTTCGTGAGTGGTGACGCTGAGGTGATAGAGGGCATGACTGGCCAGGTGCATCAGCATCTGCGTCCGGCTCATGCGACCCTTGTCGCCATCAGTGAAGACGAAGTCGATTTCTTCGGCGGCGGCAGCGTCATCCAGTTGCTGTGCGTACTGGATCAGCCACTCGTCAAGCGCTTCGGCCGCGCTGCGCAATTGCGGTAGTGGAGCAAAGGAACTGCTCTCGGTCGAGGTAAAGCCGTGAGGCTCCCCCAGCAAGTGGGACTGGAATATCTGATCGACGATGTGGATGTGGTTGAGCCAGTACAGCGCCTGCTGAACGGCATCGGGCCTGTCTGCATAGGCCGGTAACTGAAGCGACTCATACAGGCCCGTGTCCATCCATTTCTTGTATGCCATGAGTGGCAGCAGGGCAGAGGTATTGGTGTTCATGCGTGCTTCTCCTCTATTGCGGAAGATCCAGCGGATTTTGCTCAGGACGAGAGCTTCATCAGCCCAAGGCCGCCAACGATCAGGACAGCCGCAAGGATGCGCATCGGGCTGGCAACCTCGCCCAGCACAAGGATGCCGACGACAAATGCGCCCACGGTCCCGATACCTGTCCAGATCGTGTAGGCAGTGCCGAGGGGGAGGGATTTCATCGCAACCGACAGCAGCGCGAAGCTGGCGATCATGGCCACGATGGTGATGGAGGAATAGTTCAGCCGCGTGAAGCCATTGGACAGCTTCATCGCGTAAGCCCAGAGGACTTCAAGCAAACCTGCAACAACGAGAAAAACCCAGGCCATACGGCTCCTCCTGTGTCAAAGAGCCGGGTCGTCCCGGACAGCAAATAAGCCCGTAGGCCGAGGTCGTCCTCAGCGGGAAATTATACGTCAAAGCCACTTCGCCGGAGCGAAGCTAGCCAGCACGAATTTGACGTGGGCACGGCGCAGGAGCTTGTAGTCCGGTGTCCGAAGCCCAGCGTAACGATCGCGCGAACGAACAACGATTACAACGTCAGCCCAATCTAGTTACGTCTATGAATAGGACCGCATCAGCAACGCCAGATTGCTCGCACACGGTGTGCAGCGAGGAGTGTATTGAATGCGGATATCTCAATATGCGCTTGCAACAAATATGCTTCACATTACTGCGAGTGCGCTCCAATGATCGGTGCAGGCCAGTGCAATCCGGTGATAGACGCCGCGCCAGAAGAGTCGTCCGGCTATCCCTGCGCTTCGCAGTCCGGATCGCAGGTGCGTCGATTCAGGAATAGCCGTCACCGTGGCGTTACCCGCCAGATTGGTAGTTACACTATTTCAGCTTTCCTGAGAGGAACCTGGACAACCGCTCGCTACCCGGATTGACCAGGATATCCTGCGGGGCACCCTGCTCCTCAATTTTTCCCTGGTGCAGAAACACGACATGGTTCGACACATGGCGGGCAAAGCCCATCTCGTGTGTTACCACGATCATCGTTCTGCCTTCCTCGGCCAGCGCCTGCATGACCTTGAGGACTTCACCCACGAGCTCAGGATCAAGCGCAGAGGTGGGCTCGTCAAAGAGCATGACCTCTGGCTCCATCGCGAGCGCCCGTGCTATGGCGACACGCTGCTGCTGCCCACCCGACAGATGCGAGGGATACATGCCCTCGACCCGAGCCGGCAACCCCACCTTTTCCAGGTACCCCCGCGCACGCGCAACGGCCTCGTCCCTGTGAAGCCCGAGGACAGCAAGCGGCGCTTCAATGACGTTTTCCAGCACGGTCATATGCGCCCACAGGTTGAAGTGCTGGAACACCATGGCAAGCCTGGTACGCATGCGCTGCAGCTGCTTCTGGTCAGAGACCCGCAGGGCGCCATCGCGATCGATTGTTGTGCGGATCAGCTCATTGCCAATCGTGATCTGCCCCGAGCACGGCCGCTCCAGAAAGTTGATGCAGCGCAGGAGCGTACTCTTGCCCGAGCCGCTCGAGCCGATAAGGCTGATGACGTCCCCACCTCTGGCTTTCAGGGAAACGCCCTTTAAGACTTCATTGTCACCAAACTTCTTGTGCAGGTCTTCGACGACAAGCTTGTGCATGGCGGTATCCTTTTGGGGGTGTTAGCGTGTACGCGGTGCAAGGAAAAGGAGCCAGCGCGCTTCCAGCCTGCGGAACATCCAGATAAGGGAGAACGCGATCGCCGCATAGATGATTGCGGCAATTCCATACGCCTGAAATGGCATATAGGTTGCCGAGTTGACGTCACGCGTTACCTTGAGGACGTCAGCCACAGTTGCCGTAAATGCCAACGTCGTCGCATGGAGCATCAGGATGACCTCGTTGCTGTACATCGGGATCGAACGGCGCAGCGCCGAGGGCAGGATGATCCGTGTGTACAGCTTGAAACGCGACATCCCATAGGCGAGACCTGCTTCTATTTCTCCCGCGGTCGTGGACTTTATGGCGCCGGAGAAAATCTCCGTCGCGTAGGCGGCCTCGTTCAATGTGAACGCAAGCAGCGTACAGTTCATGGCATCACGAAAGAACGAGCCCAGTAGCGGATTGGAATGAACAACGTGCAAACTGTAGATGCCCGTGTAGCACATGAGCAGCTGCACATACAGGGGAGTGCCGCGAAACACATACGTGAAGAACCAGACCGGCCGCGACATCCAAGGATTGTCCGACGCCCGTGCAATAGCCAGTGGCACCGCCAGCAGGAAGCCCAGCAAAACCGACACAACAAGCAGCCACAGCGTCACGGCGATCCCGCTGAAGCGATAGCCGTCCGTGTACAAATAATTCTGCCAGTATTGACCGATGATCCCGATCATAATGAGACCCTCCTGACACCAACTGAATAACGTTTCTCGAGGTGGTGCAGCACAACGTTCGAAACTGTCGTGATTGCAAGATAGATTGCGCCCGCCACCAGGGTGAAGAAAAAGAAATCCAGCGTACTCTTGCCCGCATCCTGCGAGGCCTTCACCACATCGGCCAGGCCGATTATCGAGACGAGGGCTGTGGCCTTCACCAGCACCTGCCAGTTATTTCCAAGACCAGGCAAGGCAAAACGCATCATCTGCGGGAACAGGATACGGAAGAACACACGCAAACCGCTCATGCCGTATGCAAATCCTGCTTCGATCTGGCCTCGCGGCACCGCGAGAAAGGCGCCCCGAAATGTCTCGGCGAAATACGCGCCATAGATGAAACCGAGAGTGATAACCCCTGCAACAAACGGGTCGATATCGATCTGGTCCCATCCCAGCAAATCAGTACACCGGTTAAGTAGAATCTGCATCCCATAAAAGAGCAGCAGCATCAGCACGAGATCGGGAACCGCCCGGACAAGCGTGGTATAGGTGGTGCCGATCGCTGCGATTCCGCGGTACAGAGATAACTTTGCAGAAGCGCCAGCAAGCCCAAGCACAAGAGCAGCAGCAAGCGAAAGTACCGAGAGTTTTACGGTCTCGACCGTTCCCGCCCACAATAATGGGCCAAATCCCTGAAGAATCATCTGGAATAGTTCCGGAAATGACGCGGCCGTAGCCGAAGCTGCGCCGCGAGCGAGATCAATTGGTGCGAAGATCAACCGAAATATATTTCTTCTCGATCTTCAGGAACGTTCCATCTCTCACCATGGCGGCAATCGCACCGTCAATCTTGCCCTTCAGATCTGCGTCATCCTTGCGCAGGCCAATCGCTGCTTCACCTGTCGGAATTTCCTGGCCTGAGAACTGAAAACCGGTGCCACGCGAGGTCTTCAAAAAGCCCACATCGGCCTGGACTTCGTCCTGCAGTGTGGCGTCCAGACGCCCGGCGATCAGATCCGCATACGCCTGGTCCTGGTTCTGGTATGCCACGACCTGCACCCCCTTCGGCGCCCAGTTCTTCTTGGCGTAAGTCTCCTGGATTGTGCCCTGCTCGACCCCCACAACCTTGCCCTTTAACGATTCGGGGCTCGGCTGCAGATTGGCCCCCTGTCTGGTGACAAGGCGTGTCGGAGTTTTGTAGATCATGTCTGAAAACGCGATCTGCTCCGCTCGTTGCGGGGTGATAGTCATCGACGAAAGCACAGCGTCGAATTTCCTCGCGTTCAGAGCAGGAATCAACCCGTCGAAGTCGCTCTCCACCCACACGCATTTTGCATTCAGACGATGGCAAATCTCGTTGCCAAGATCAATATCAAGGCCGACAACATCCCCATTTGCAGCTTTGGATTCAAACGGCGCATAAGTTGCGTCAACACCAAAGCGGATCGTTGTCCAGTCTTTCGCACAAACACCAGCCGCAGCAGACGCCAGCGCGAGGCACACAAATATCTTTTTCACGGTTGTCTCCTTCAACATGTCAGGTTATCAGCCCCAGGAATAGACAAACCCGGGGCGCAACTTCATATTAACTCGTTGTACTAATTATTATTGCTTTAACACCACAAACCTCATCTTGCCGAACAGGGGAACATTCCCCTGCCCCTCCCGACAGATGACTTTGACTCCTTCCGGCGCTCAGAGAGCGGGAACCCCGGCCTTGATGAGACGGTAGCCAACATGCATAGCCCGCCCCTGCACGCGCAGGACGTTACAGAGCTCCTTCACAATTTCGCCGATTTCCTTGCCGCCTGTTGACGGAAGGGCCGAGTCGATAATGAACCACGCGTTTACTGTCGACTCGGTAAGGCGCGTCCGACGTCCCTGGCGCCAGTTCCAGCGTCGACACGTGACACCAACGTCGTCAGCCCAGACAATTTCGCCGGTCGGGACGATCACCTCACTCGCAGCTGAGTCATCTGCGATATCAAAGGGCTCATTGCCGGTTGCCAGTCGCAGCTCAAGCCGGCCGACGAGTGTATCGAGATCTTCGCCGCCAATCGGAACGAGATAACGCAGGCTGAGTGCATTGTAGAAGTCGACCAGAGCATTGATCCCTGGGATTTCCGATTCGCCGCGCAAGGCCCGACGGGCGAGCGACTCCACCGACGAGGGATACTTCCGCGGCTTGGCGTTGAACCGCTTGTAGATTTCGTGCCAACAGGAGACTTTCGGATGGTCCTTGAGACCATCGGCATCCAGCTTTTCCCGCACTGCAGCTGCCGCAGAAGCTAACGCTCCCTGGCTCTCTGCCGTGGACGGCCCATTGGTCAGCCCCAGTGCGACAACGACGGCAACAGTCGTCTCGGGATAGTCATCATAGATCGCCTCGGCAACCCGAAACTGATCCAGTGCCGCCGCAACTGGATCACTCTTTTCCGCAGACATCAAACACCTCCAGAGACATGTTGGAGATGACTATAGCCCGAAATTTTTTCTAGTTCAATATATTTATCTATTGGTAAATCAAAATGCACTTTTTGCCGGAATGCCACTACGTGCGGTCAGCCTCGGCTCGACCACAACCATCATAAAGACGACGTCACGGTCGCGCTGGTTGGCATAGCGGTGGGGAACGTCCGCCGAGAACACGAGCGCCTCACGCTCCCCAACTGCTTCGCTCACAGCGCCTGCGGTCACAGTGAGCGTGCCACTATTGACGATCAGCAGTTCCTTGGTGCCTGGCGGATGCGCAATGCCATCGTAGAATTCGTGCGGGCTCAGGCGCCACTCCCAGAATTCCAGTACGGACGGATCGTCAAACCCGGTGATCAGTCGTCCCCAGCCCCCGTCACTGCCGCGCCAGAGTTCCTGGGCATCTGCCAGTGTGGTTTTGTAGGCTGATGGCTGGGCAGCCTGCTCAATCAATCTGGAAATGGGCACGCCCAGAGCATTTGCCAGCCGGCAGAGGGTGGCTACGCTCGGGTTGGTCTTCCCCTGCTCGATCTGGACGACCATCCCCCTGCTGACGCCTGACGCAAGCGCCAGCTGGTCAAGTGTCAACGCGCGAGCCTTGCGTTGTGTGACAAGATTTTTTCCGACGATGGTGTTGATGGCATCGACATCATTCATGTGCTACAGGCCTTTGCTTTCAGTTCACTATACTGTACCAGTTGGACCAGACCATTGTCATCGACGGGTGACACGCGAGCGTCGCCGCCACCGATGTGCGTTGCAAATACCAGCCTGCCCCTGTCTCTTCGCATCTGAAGGGTAATCCCCGCTTGCCGAAAGTTCAATATAATGTACTATTGCGTTTTATATTGAACAAGAAGCGCCGACCTTGCACCGGTGCTTCCAACTGGACTGCAAAGCGACATGGGATCGGTTCTGGCCTTACTTTCGTCGGTATGCTACGGCACGGCGGACTTCCTCGGCGGCTATGCGACGCGGCGCGTGTCGATCGGCTACGTGCTTCTCTGGAACCAGATTCCCGGTCTGTTGATTACCGGCCTGTTCACCTTGCTCACGCCTGGGGCGATGACAAACCCGGCAGACTGGTTATGGAGTGTCGGAGCGGGCCTTTGCATCTCGATCCAGCTTCCCGCACTGTATCTGGCGCTTGGAGTCGGGCCGATGGCAGTCGTCGCCCCGGTCACCGCATTAATCGGCATTGTCGCGCCGATGATATTCGGCGTACTGGTTGGCCATGAATCGCCTTCACCTACGGCATACGCAGGATGCCTGCTGGGCGCGCTGGCAGTCGCCATTGTCAGTGGAGCGGAACACGTTTCGGCAGACAGGGACGACAACCGCCAGGCAGGCAGGGGACTGTTGCTTGCCACTGTTGCCGGCACCTGCATTGCCATGACCTATATCTGCCTGAAGCAGGTTTCAGTGCACGCAGGCTTCGTGCCGCTATTCACCGCCCGATTCGTTGCTCTCGGTCTTGTCGGGGTCGCCACGCTCGCGGGCCAGCGCACGATGTTTGCGGCGCGGCCGAATCCGGCGGCTGCGGCGCTTATCGCGCTCAGCGGCTGTCTGGACGCATCGGGCACAGCCCTGTTCAGGTCCGCCCTGATCCATCGCGGCCCATTGTCGATTGTTGCGACACTGGTCTCCCTTTATCCGCTCACCACGGTACTGCTCGCGACAACGCTGCTGCGTGAGCGCCTGACCTGGCAACGCATGGTGGGCGTGCTGCTTGCGTTGTCCGGTATTGCCCTGATGGTTCGGGGCTAGCGGTCCGTGGGCTAGCCTGAAACGCACTGGCCCGGCAACTCCTTCCGCATGCGGGTCCCCCGACGCACATTCCATTAACGCTTTACATGAGATTAGCAATGCAAAACAAAACCACACCCCAGCGCCCCGACAAGGCGGACCTGACCACGCTCTCCTTTGCAAGCCAGGCAGTGCACGGAGGCAATGTCATGGACACGACCACGGGTGCAATCCGCACCCCCCTCGTCATGGCCAATTCATATCGCCTTCCTGACGACCCGTCCACGATGGACTGGTCGGATCCAGACGGGCTGACCTACACACGTAATGCCGGGCACAACCAGGTTTGCCTCGAGCGCAAGCTCGCTGCCATGGAGCACGCGGAAGAAGCCGCCGTCTTTGCAACCGGGGTCGGCGCGCTGCACGCGATATTCTTCACGCTCCTCAAAAGTGGGGATCACGTCGTAGTGGGCGATGTAACCTACGAAGCAGTCTGGCGCCTCTTTGCAGAGCTGTTGCCCGAGCGCTACGGCATCCAGGCATCCTTTGTCGATATGGGTGACCTTGAGGCAGTGCGCCGCGCAATGCGCCCCAACACGCGTCTGGTACACACCGAAACGATCGCCAATCCGACGACGAAAGTTGTCGATATCGCGGCGGTCGCCAAGATTGCCCACGCCGGCGGAGCCCTGCTTTCGATCGACGCAACCTTCACGCCACCGCCGATGTTCAGAGCGCTTGAACACGGTGCCGATTTCGTCGTTCACTCG
This sequence comes from Paraburkholderia sp., assembly GCF_024281035.1. Classification (GTDB taxonomy): domain Bacteria; phylum Pseudomonadota; class Gammaproteobacteria; order Burkholderiales; family Burkholderiaceae; genus Paraburkholderia. The sequence continues at coordinate 181,654 of NZ_JAMXLH010000032.1, read as the reverse complement.
TTGACCAAATATATCAATGGTCACGGCGACGCGATGGGCGGTGCGGTGATAGGACGTAAGGAACAGATTCGCGCGATCAAACATGCTGCGCTGGTCGACCTGGGCGCGACCATTTCCCCATTCAACGCGTGGTTGATCATGAGAGGCTCAGTGACTCTGCCGTTGCGCCTTCCAAGGCATATGTCGTCTGCAAGGAAGGTCGCGGCGTACCTCGATTCCGATCCGCGGGTCGCCTTTGTAGCCTTTCCCGGCCTGCCCTCCCACCCTCAACATGAGCTGGCAGCACGCCAGTTTGGTGGCACATATTTCGGAGCCGTCATGGCGTTCGCCGTCGATGGCAGCCCGGCCGTCCAGAACCGGTTCGTTGACAATCTGCGGGTCATCACGTCAGCGGTTTCACTCGGACATGACGAGACGCTGATCGTACATGTTGGCGCGGAAGGCCGCGGCGGCTCCGAACATTACCCGGCACCATTCCAGAAGTACGGGCATCTGCGACTGTCCGTCGGGCTTGAAGAGCCAGAGGACCTGATTGCTGACATTGCCGCAGCGCTCGACGCCACGTTCGCGTGATGGACGTAATGTAATCGGTCCGCCGCCAACGCAAATCGCCCGGATAAGGCTGCATCCGATGAAAATGGGGCTGGCGGGGGTGAACTCCCTCGCCAGCTCCATTTTCACGTCCCGGGATGCAGCCAGCGCTTCCGCCAGACCGGTAGCATTCAGCGCAAATTCCGGCTCGCGTGCGAAAAGCGCATTGACTTCCACCGCGAGCCGAACGGACGCCCGATTGACATCATCAAATGCAGCCAGGGCAAGCCTGTATTCGGTGACTCGATCCGCATCACCCTCTGGGGCGGATCGTGAAGATCGTAATCAGCAGGCGTGTCGGGCCGAACCGGCCAGTTTGTTCGAAATACTGGACAGGATGCCCGGCATCACTTGTAAAGTGCACCGCTGGCGGCAAACCACAATCAGCCGGGCGAGACGGTGTTTTTCGAGCGGGTGAGAACGAACGACGTGACCGTGTTCAGCACCTCCGGCAGGGCCGCAATCTCTTCCCATAGCTTGTGAATCCGGTCCGACGTTGGCGCTTCGATGTGCAGGACGATATCCAGCTCCCCGCTCATGACATCACAGGCCACCACTTCCCGAACCGAGCGCACATGGCGGAGCACATCGAGGCCGCGCATACGGTCTTTCCGGTAGACGAACATGAGCGCGCGGATCGGCTGGGAATCAGGCGTGGCGCCTCCAGGCCTGATGGTGTACCCACGGATGAAGCCGTCTCGCTCCAGCCTTTCGATCCTCAGGCGCACCGCGTTACGCGATAGATTGACTGATCCCGCGATGTCGTTATGAGACAGGCGTGCGTTCTCTGTAAGCTGCGCGAGGATTTTCTCGTCAACCTTGTCGAGTATCCGCTTCATCCGTTCTCCTGTGCCCCGTCCACGCGCCGGAGCCGCTCCCCCGATGCTCCGGCAATTTTACCGGCGTCTCTCTCTGGCACCAGCCGCACAGAAAAGTTCAACGTGTTGATCTATTTAGTATAATATATAGATCAGACGCAAACCTGTCAAAGCGATCCTGAAGTTACGCAAAAATCACCATACTTTCGGCCTGCTTGCAGCACCATGGTGTCCCATCAACGATAACAAGCGAGTGCCCATGATCTCGGCGACCTTTACCTTCAAGCCCGGTCAATACAATGAGGAGTTCCACCGACTCGATCAGCAGATAGCCGAAATCGCGCGTTCAATTCATGGATACCTGGGTGAGGAGACGTGGGAGAACCCGCAAAGCGGGCTAGTCCAGAATATCTACTACTGGGAATCAGAAGAAGCCCTGCAGCAGTTGGTCACGCATCCTGTGCACCTGGAAGCCAAGTCAAAGCAGGCGCAATGGCTGAATGGATACCGGGTCATAATTGCCCAGGTTATCCGCGAGTACGGCGATGTGAATTCGCAGCTCCGGGGTTTGATTCCTGTTTCCCTCCAGGATCAAGAAAATCCCTAATGTAATTGAGAAAATCAGGAGCTTTCCTATCCTGGCGGATAAGAAAAACCTCATCAGGGTGCGTGTCAACCGTGGGTTCGCCACCATGGCCGTACACCTGCATCGCGGTCGTGCCGCCCATCCTACGGTGTTTTTTGCTCCCGTATCGTCCTGCCGCCCGACCTGGCCACTATCACCGGCCGGAAAGAAGTCTGGCGGTCCCTGCACAACTGCGACCCGGCCCACACCACGCTCCTGGCGTACCTGCTTGACGCACGCTTTGGCGTGGTGAAAAGCCCGCTCTTGTCAGTCAATCACAGCGAATTTCTGCATGACCATGTGGCCTGCGAAGGCCGCAGCAGCAGACGCATCCAACCAGGGAAGAAGAATTCTTGCTGTCCAAAGAGCCGGGCGATTTCCAGTCGCCCGTCACGGATCGGTCTGACTGCACCCGCGGGAAAAAGGTCGCCCCAGGCGGCTACGATTTGTCCGCAAGGACGCGCAGCATCGCCTCGCCAATCTGCGCCTCGCCGCATGCCACCAGCGCGTCGCCGGCGCCCTTGATATCCCGCGCCTCCTTGTTCTGGCCGAGCTTGCTCTTGCCGACAAGACGAGTGATCCCGATCTCCATGCCGACAATCGCCCTGACCTGCTCATCGGTGTAGTCCTTGGGCGCATCCGACATCTTCCACGGTCTAGGCTGCGATGCCTCGTGTGTGCGGGTCAGGCGCCCGATCACACCGCGCACATAGCGCTCGTCGTCATGAATGGAAACTCGTCCGTACGCGTGAACCACCACGTAATTCCAGGTCGGCACCTGCTTGTGGAACTCGTGCTTGCTCGGATACCAGTTTGGCGAAATATAGGCGTCCCCCGCACGGAACACCACCAGCACCTCGTCACCGTTCGCCACATCCTGCCAGACCGGATTGGCGCGAGCAACATGCGCACGCAGTACGCCCAGTTCACCCCCGTCCGGCACCAGCTCGAACGGAATGTGGTTCGCGTCGAGCCCATTTTCCCCGTGGGTAATCAGGGTTCCGAATGGATGCTGTGCAATGGTGGCGTGCAGCACTTCCTTGCGGTTTTCAGCGAAATCAGCGGGTATGTACATAAGCGGTCCTCTCGTGAACAGGATAAGCGGGGTTGGCATCGCACCACAGTTCAAGTCTGCGCTGAAAGTGGTTTATCCTGTAGATCCAGTTTCAGCTATTTTTATAGAACCAGAATCATGTCGAGAACTGCGCGCGTCGCGGAGATGCCCTCCTTCGGCGCGCTGGACCGCACCGCAGGCAATCTGAGCCGCCAGTTGGCAGAGGCGCTGCGCGAAGCCGTACGCCGAAGGGACATCCGCGCCGGCGACGCGCTGCCGGCGACACGCACACTCGCCGTTTCGCTTCGGGTCGCAAGAGGCACGGTGATCGAAGCCTACGAGCAACTCATCGCCGAGGGATTCCTCGAATCGAAAGCCGGCGTCGGGACCCGCGTTGCACAGGCATTGGCCGAGCGACAGCCTGCCCACACACCGCACGTGTTTCCAACACTCCAGGCTGCACAAGTACTGCCCGAACGCGCCGAACTGTTCGCGCAGATAGCGAGGGAATTCCGGCCCCTCGCGTCCACACCATTTGCGATTTCGGTGCCTATCGGCCTGACCGCGCCTTCCGATGTCTGGCGGCGGCTCGGCAACCGCATCCGCGCACGAGGCCCGGGCGCGCCGACTGGATATGCCGATCCGCTCGGTGTGCGGTCGCTGCGCGAGGCGATCGCCGCCTACGTGCGCAAATCACGCTCGGTGCGCTGCGAAGCGGATCAGGTCATCGTCACAAGCGGTACGCAGCAAGGCCTTTTTCTCGCAACCCAGGTGCTGCTCACGTCGGGGGACCAGGCATGGATCGAGAACCCCGCCTACCGCGGCGTCACAGCGATTCTGGAGAGCGTAGGCCATCGTGATGGCATCACGAGAGTACCCGTCGATGCAGAGGGCCTTGATGTCGAAGCCGGTATAAGGATGGCACCCCGGGCTCGCGCGGCGTTTGTCACGCCATCTCATCAATACCCTCTCGGCATGCCGCTGAGCATGGCGCGGCGCGCCGCCTTGCTCGCGTGGGCCCGCGCAAATCACTCCTGGGTCATTGAAGACGACTACGACAGCGAGCTACGTTACGAGGGTTATCCGTTTCCGGCACTCCAAGGCCTGGACCCGGAGCGAGTGGTATACCTCGGCACCTTCAGCAAGATGCTGTTCCCCTCGCTGCGACTTGGCTACGCAATTGTCCCGTACGGGCTCGTCGATGCGTTCTGCGGCGCTCGCGTCCTCATGGACCGCCACCCGCCGACTGCGGATCAGCACGTCCTCGCCGCCTTCATAATGGAGGGGCATCTCGAGCGGCACATCCGCAAGGTTAGGCACGTATATGCAGAACAGCGGATTCGCCTTATCGAAACGCTCAAAGCGCTGCTGCCTTCCGATCTCGCCTGGGTCGAACCCGGCGATCAGGGCATGCATCTTGTTCTATGGCTTGCCAATGATCTGAACGACCACGCAATCGTTCGTCAGGCGGCCATGGCGGGCGTGGCAGTGCGTGCGGTGTCGCCGATGTTCGCGCCGGGCAGCATGCGCCCAGGACTCGTTCTTGGGTTCGGAGGGTTCAGCAGCGAGCAGATGGAAGACGCAGCAGGTAGCCTCGCCGCAGTGGTCAGAAATGCCCGAAAGCTCCAGGGATCTGCTGCGGGCGCACTCTGATAAGCCACACCACATCGCAGGGCAGTCAGCGCTGGCGCCTTCCGGAAGAGTGGAGGTCCGGTGTACAGTACCAGGGGATGCGAAGCGGAGCTGATCTGCCTTGCCGGCGACATCGCCACCACCATCCTCCATTCGGTTGGCACCATCGCGATGGGATTTCCGGATGATCCGATGATCGGGGGGCGACCGCTAAATGCGAAAGCTCAGCGTGGCTGGCTTGCGGGTCATAAATGCTGGCGTGATACCCAGCGGCAACGCCAAGAGTCGGCCCCTGAGGATCGCTGAGATAGCCGCGGAGTGGATTGTGAAAGGAATCCTAGGATTCGCGCTGCCGCGTTCCAGCAGGCCGTAATCGCCCGGATGACGGCAGACTATCCCGGAGTGGCAAGCATGACTTTCATCGCCGAACCACAGTTCCTTTTCACCGACAGCGAGGCCGTGCCCTGGATTGACTCCAAACATGCCAGAGGGGTTCAGGTCAAGAACCTTGGCAAGGCCAATGGCCGTGGTTTGCAGTTGGTCCGTTTTGAGCCAGGAGCGTCATTTCCACGGCATCTGCACAACGGCGCGGAGTTCATCTTCTTGCTCGACGGTGAAGCGGTGCAGAACGGCAAACGGCTGGGTCGAGGCTGGTCCTCGGTCGCAGAGAAAGGCACGACGGACGAATCATTCCACAGCGAGACAGGCTGCGTGTTCCTTCTCTGGTACGCCCTACGTCCTTCCCAATAGCGCCGAGGCCACCACACACAAGGCAATGCATGGCGTTGCCGGGCGTGTTCGGGCCAGGCCCTGCGCCGGCGGCACGGTCACCGGGGACTGCATGCGCCGCCGTACCGGCACCACGGCCAGGGCGAGGGGGCGAACGTGCACCGGATGCGGAGGAAACCAGGGGGCAGCTTCATTCACGCCGCAGCGGCGCGTTTTCCGGCGGCCGGCTTTGGTCGAGCATCGAGGGTGGTCAGATAAGGATGGTTATCTGAATACCGGTGTTTGATTTCACATTTTGCTGAGAATAGCCACGCGGGCGGGCGAGAATATTTGGGCATGGCTTACTCCTTGGGCCAGCGGTCGTCCCTATCCCAAGCCGGCGGCACGAGGCCCAACTGCTTCGCGGTGGCGACCGGCAGGCGCAGCAGCAACGTACACGCCGCATGCTCCAGGTTTCCCATCATCGTAAGGTCTGCCTGAACACCTTCGAGCTCGAGATAGACGACATCGTCCGGCTCGAAAAGCTCGACGTAGAGATCCCAGCCGGGCTGATCGCCTTGTTTTGCCTGAAACCGGATGTGGTGCTTGGTGCTCATGAATCACCTGTCAAAGGGGGACGCCACTTCGTGCAGACCTTCCCATAAACCGCGACCGTGGGGTCGCCAATCGCCGGTGCGGGCCGCACCCTCACCAGGCGGTGTCGGGGGAGCCCCAGAATTCATCCTGTGCGACCTCGATCACGCGCGTCGGGGCGTCTGCAAATACGTCCGCTGGCGTCCGGCCATCGAGCAGTGCATGCGGTGAATATAGCCAGAATGCGCGCCTCCAGCCGCCGCGGTCGTTATCGTCGGGTAGTACGGCGAGGAGTTCGGCGACATCCGACCGAAGGCTGCCTGAACGGTCAAGCTGAAAGTCCGGATAGACGAAACCGCGCAGCGGAGCAGACCACACCCCCAGCAGGGCACCTTTCGCTCGTGCCTTGACTGTGTAGGCCGTGCTTTCCGGACCAGGCGGAAGGCCGACCAGTTCGGAAATGCGGCGATCGTCGGGCCACCCCTTTCCAAGCAGTTCATTACGGAACTCGATCGCCGCTGTCCCGTCCGGCTCAGGCGGGTCTGTCTGGAGAGGAATAGCCATATTTCGTCCGAGCGCTCTTCAGTGAATGTTCGGAATGCGGCCGTCAAGCCAATCCCCCCATTCCCACGCATACATGGCATCTCCGGCACCGTCATTGGAGACAGGGATGCAATTCATCCTGATGTACTCGTGCAGCTCGTTCCGCCATCGAGCGGGAACCGCTGCCAAGCGGACTGGTGAACCCTCGACAGGTACAATTTCACGCAGGTGTTCGCAATATTCCTGTCCATTCATAACCACCTCGGTTTGCCTGAGAACTCGAGTCCAGGTCGCCGTATTGGCGGACAGTTTTCTACCAATTCCGATCGCTACCAGGCGTGCAACCAGGTCTGCCGGCCGGAATTGTCAGCCGGATCCAGGTCCTATCAATTCTACGGAGACATGCAGCCTTTCTCCCGCACGCCAATCGGCATTCAACGTCAATCGCAGCATGACTTCACCGCCTTGTCCCCATGGTTTTGTCGTCCCATTTTTCGTGGAAAGAGGCTCTCGGGCAACGTGTGACAGGGCACTATAGCGACGCCGTACTCCACGTCCCCGACTTTGGCCCGACCCGATACAAACAGTTCGTCCGGAGCCGTCGCAAGATCTGCCCTCGAAAGAAAGCCGTTACAGATGTGGTATCTGGCGAGCCAGCAAAAGCCGAGATATGCGGCGACGATGAGCGCCCGACAGGTCACGCGCAGCAGGGTATTGCTGCTGATGGCGGCTATGAGGGCAGACTCCCGGAGAGCCGCACCTGCAACGTCCTGTTTCCAGTCCAGGATTTGACTTTGCTCGAAGGCACATCGCAGGAGAATGAGCGCCAACCGCTCGGCCTGCCATCCAGCCAGCTCTGCCGAGCGGTCGCCACAGAACACCAGCCTGTCCGGCACGTCCGCCGACTGCGGGAGGCTCGACGCATACTGGATGAGAGCGCGCAGCGTCGCCTGGTAAATGCGTTGCGCCATACCTCCGCTCAGGAATCCACGTCTGGTCGGCAACTCAAAGCTGGCAGGCCGGGCAAGCCGGACGCGCCACGAGCACAACTGAACGGGATACCCCAGCCCGCTCGCACACCTGGCCGGATATGGAGCCAGTACCTGCACTGCACCGGCCATTAGCCCGTGCCGGTACCCTTCAACAAGGTGGCCAGTGCGCTTTTGGCGCACATGCTCGTCAAGAATAGCCAGACGGCATTGAGCGCGGTGGAACCACCGTTTCCATGGTGCAAATGCGTCTTCGACGCACTCGCGCTGTTCGAAGAATTCCATGACATCGTCGGCCACGAGAGGCGCACCAGCGATCGCAGCCTTGCAGGTGACACAGTAGTAAGCGGGCGCACGTTCGCAGCTGGTTAGACGATACTGCGACAATCTAACGCCACATGCCATGCAACTGCTTTCTATTCGGCAACCATGTATCGGGCACTGCTGTAATGCCCTGAGCTGAAACCAGATGGAGTGAAATCCGAGCCCAAGACAGATCGGACAGAATCGTACGATTTCCGCCCAAAGCACCGGCTGGAAGCGGCTGCTTGACGGGAACAGTTGCAGTTCGGCAGGTCGCCATCGCCACCCGAGCCGCCGAATGGTAACGGGTGATACCCACCCAGATTGGTATAGATTACGTGCGGTCTTATGGCAGGTAGTCTCCGCCAGAAACGCCTGAGCCTCCCAGATCGACACGGTATTCCACACTGCAAGCCGCATGAGCACTCCCCACGTGGATTCCGATGGCAGTGGCATCCACCCCAGCCCCGCGGCACCGCTGACCATGTCTCCCGGTGGGGAAAATGCGGAAACCACGGTTTAGCCCGATTGGGAAGTCGATTTCCGGGTAGCTGTGACGAGCATGCCAGCGCGGCCAGTCCAAATGCAGATCCCTTCTGCCTCAGTTGGGATATCGGGTTGGTATGGGCTGCAGCTCTCCAGTTTTCCTTTACTGGTTTTGTAGGCGTAACCCTCCCATTGCCCGAAGGAGTACAGCCAAAGCTCGCGCACGAGTGCGATCTTGCCGCGCCCCATAACGCGGACGATCGGCGTCGACTCAGGCCACGACTGCTGGAGCAACTGGATCAGCGCGTCGGGGTCACTGACCATCAATGCCTGCGTATCAATGTCGGGCCCGCCGTCTGTTGACGACACGATGAATGTCGGCGCATTGAATGGCAGCCCTACCAGTCTCCACCTGTGAAACTTCTGCGGCAACGACGGTGCCATCCCGGCAATACGGACCGTTGCCTGCCACGATGGATCAGTAAAAAACATTCCGTGACTGGATTTCTCGAAAATTTAACAAAAAAGATCTCAAAGACATTAGACGGGATATTAGCACGGACAGACCATTGCGGCCATGGCAAATCATGGAGCGGCAAGGGGATTGGTGCGGGATGAAAACCTAGTGGCACTGGGGGCGGCTGTGCGCGAGCGCCGCTTCCAGGCGGGTCTCAGCCAGGAAGTACTGGCGTCTGACTGCGGGCTGCACCCGACGAATCTGGGCAAGCTGGAGCGCGGCGAACGCAACTCGTCCGCACAGACGCTGATCCGGGTCGCACGTGCGCTGGGGTGCCGCGTATCCGATCTGTTCGCGTCGGCGGGGCTCTAGTCCTCAGGTGAACCGATCGCGGTTGCCGGTGGGAAATTCCAGAGGCACCTCCTCACAGTTGAAGGGGGAGATCGACAGGCCCGGCACTGATGGAAAAAGAACCCAGCCTTGTTGCACACCGCCTGACTCCTCAACGAAGAACGGGGGATTCCAGTTCGATGGATTGACCGGCTGCCCTAAAAACGCCTTCCAGATCGCCGTCGCCCATACACCAAGAAAATACGCGAGCAGGGCCAGTCGGGGGGCGCCTCCCGCATGCCGCTCTAGTGGTACGAGCGGCGGAATGCGAGATGAGGCCAACAACCTCAATTCCGGCGACGCCTGAAACGTCGCTCGCAACTGCGTCGCGACCGCCCCACTTTCAGCGTTCCCATCTCGACTGTTCCTGTGCGTAGAGCCTGGCGAGTCCGCAGACCAGTGCTCCACGCGACGACAGACCTTCCACCACATTACATGCAGCGTCACTCGGTCGACGCGCCTATCGAACGTCCAATCTGGCATCAATCGATTTGGTAGTACTTCTAATTTCCAGTGCAGCGTCGTGATATTGGCAAACGCCGGAGACTGAAGCAACGAGGATGGACCAGCAAGCCTGACATATGCGACGCTGTGGAGGAATGCGGCGGGCTCCCAGGGAAACGCACGGGCGTGGATCTGGCGCAGCACCTGCGGTTTCATGAAAGGTGCGGTACTGATGCGCTCGAGCCATGCGACGAGTGGCGACAATCGCTCAACGAGTGCAGTCGCGAGGCTCGCCGGGTCACCGTCCTGCACGTACCCCGAACAGTCCGCACTCGCCCCGCTAACCGGCGCCCCGCATTGCCTGCACCGATACCAGCGATGCGCGCGTAGATTGTCGGCTCCCTCGCCCGGTAGATCCGCCCCGCACGCAAGACACTCGGTAACCAGGGGACAGCCATGGACCGGGCAGACGGGCGCGAAGACTAGCTGATACACATATGAATGGTATCGCTCTGCCCAGCAGACCGGGCAGATCCGCAACTGGCTGGAAAACAGATACCGTTCGACAAGGGTACCCCGTTGCTTGCCTTGAACGGCAAGCCAGGCATCACTCGCTGCGGCGCCTGGCATAGCTGATCGCGCCTGGGCCGGACGGTTGAAGCTTGGCAACCACTGACACGGCCGAGCGGCACCCACGCGTACCCCGCTGACGCCGACGATATTCGCTTGGGCAAAACGTACATGAACCGAAAACTCAGACTCGAAGGGCAACATTTCGGCGTCTATGGCAATCTTCGTCCCGACTGGCCGCCGCGCGGCAGACCGAACAGGGGCAAAGCCTCGCTGAGTCGCTGGTCGGACGACGTGTAACCTGATGTCCGGATCGCTATGTCCCAATAGCTGGGCATGTCCCCTAGCTTAAACCGATCCCCGAGCGAGCCCACGTAGGGGAGGAAGCGACGCAGCGTCATAAACAGCAAGCCGGCTGGCACGTCCGGCCGCTCGCCTTTTCCCTTGCCGGAAGCGGTGCGCAACGCGGTGGCTAGCCTGGACTTCTCCAGCCCGGCATAAAAGGTTGTCACGTGATCAGCCAACCGCCACTTTTTTTCCCAAGCCTGCTGCATGAAAAACTGGGTCCATGTTGTTCCCGCCTCAAAAAACGGAAGTGCATCGAGAGTGTCAAACACCGCTTGAACGTCATCGGAACTCAAGCCTGACAACTGGAATGTGAGGTTCAACGACCACATTCCTGGCGACTCGTCCCCCGCCAGCTTCCTCAGAGCGTTGGCGGTTCCAATGTCACCAAAGAAAACCGTGACGAGAGTAATGCCGTGTCTGGCAAGTTCGCCCCGTACATCTACGAGAAAATCGAGCTCCCGTGTATGCATGAACTGAGCATTATCGATCAGAAGGATGATCTTTCTTGCGCCAAGGCTGGCCGCCGCATTCACGAATCTTGTATGAATCCGCTGACGCAACGTGCGGTCGCGTCCCTGACGAAACTCATGACCGATGGCCGCAAGCCAGCTCTCCAGAAATTCACGGTCGTTGAGTGCGCTTGACTGCGTCGTATACACGTAGTGGGGAATCTTGGGAAAATCTGCCTGGAGATACAGCGCGGTCGATGCGATCAACGTCGACCTGCCCGAACAAGAAGCGCCTTCAATACAACACCCGTCACCGCCGATTAGAACCAGTAGTTTGACCAACCGATATACGCAAACCAGTTCGGCGGTTTCGACCGGTTCCCGATTCGGCAATGGATGCAGCGCCAGAAGTTCCTGGCGGGAGAGATCCGGGCGCTGGCCAAGCTTCGGGCGGACAAGCTGCTCATCCATGATGGATTCCTGCATTGCGAGGAACAGACGCGATTCCCCATGGGTCATCAAGAACCTCCGGCACCGTAGGCTCTCCTTGCGGGTCCTTTGTCTGCGGAACAGGTGGTGGCGAAGCAGGCGACGGTGAAACGGACGCTGCTGGCGCACGAGCGGCGAGCACAGCTGTGCGCTCCTCCCGAAGGATTGCGCGGGCGTCGGGCACTGCCTGTGCAGATCCGCTCGATGCGGACCGCGTGGACTTACCTTTCGGCCGGCCCTTCTCCTCATCCCCCCCACTCAGAGCGTCGCGCATATTTCGCCCCGCCGATGGCTCCCCCTTGAAAAGCAGGAAGTCTTTCCACGATTGGGGCGCACGTGCCCGATCGCCCTGCATTCTGATCTCACCCAACGCCTCGCCGGTATCTTTCGCGAAGACCTTCCCATACCGCACGTCCCGGCGTAACAAGAACGCCAGCACTTTTTTGCGGACGAATTGGCGCGCAGACGCAAGGATCTCACCCGTGAAGTGTGGGCCTTTGATCCTCAGAAAGGGCTTACCCCCGCGTGGGTGGACTTGAACCGTCGCTTCTACGCAGTGGTAGAGCAGGTTTGCGTTGAGTTGGGTTTCCTTCGGCAGCGGTCGAAGAAAAAAACCGTTGTTGCCTGTTCTGACGTATGAAGCAGCGGCATCGATTGGACTCGAACCTTGAAGGTTGCCTGCGGCTGAGACGTTGTAGTCGCAAATAGAGCCAAAAATGATTTCCTCTGCAGCATCCCGATCGAATTCCATCCGCATGGCAACGGCAGCAGGGTTTTTCTTCTTTTTTGTATCCGCCGGACCCGTACCGGCGGTGGACTGTACCCTCGCGAGCCCGTTGGCGTTGATGCGATGGATCACCGCCTCAATGATGGACCGTGGCCACCACTTGTGTGGCGCCCCGAAACAGATAAAACACCCAGTGTCGTCGATTACATTGTGGACCATGTCCTGGGCCTTGTTCACTTTGGCGTTGTCCAGCAGTAAAACAGTCCATGCGTTCCACTCCAGAGCCTTCACAAAGTGTCGAGCGAGAAACTTGCCGTTCTCCGTCCGGCGAAGGCGGCCTTCATAGAGTATGTCGTCCCCCGGATCAAGCAGGCTGCTAATGGTTTCCAACGCGGTATCAACGGACGGCTCCTGCTCATAGCAGGTACCGACGCCTGCTATGGCGCGAGGGTATTCATACGCGGCATAGCCAATACTCCATCTCCTAAGCGGAATCTTGACGACCTTTCCATATTTGTTCAGCAACTTCAGGATCGTATGTGCTCCGATGGTTTGATAGTCGAGCTGTATGAATGAAAGTGGTCGGAGGGACTTGATCACAACTTCGTGGCCGGTCCCTATCTGGTTAGCCTGTCGCGCTGCGTCACCCCCGGTAACCGGTTTGCCAGGACCGACAAGTTCATGACGATACCGCCGGATGGCCTCAGATCCGCCGTCATCCGTACAACCCGGCCACTCGTCGTCACCCACGCCGTGGGCGCTCAGCTTTTTCTTCAACTCTAGTGCTAGCTTCGGGTTCGAATTGCGCGGACCCTCCCCGTTCGCTTCTTTCAGAATTGTTTCATTCAGCCACGTCTCCACATCCTCAAACTTCGCCAACGCCTGTCCAAGCGCACCTGCAAACCCGGCTGACTTGTACTGTGCCTCTCCGTTTGTGGGCGCTTTACGCACGTAAGCCTTCACCCTGTAGTTGTCTAGCAGTCCATAGAATCCAAAAATGCCACGGTCGTCGCTCGTGGTTGTACATCGATCAAAATAGTAGCGAGCCTGATCAATCGACAGCCCGGTCAACTGCTGGATCTCGTCGGCAGATGCGTCGGCAATATACAGTTCCACGGCGTCTCGCCGACGCTCATAAACCTGGTCGTCGGGAATCGCGCTGGCATCGGGTGCCGGCCACCCGACCGTAGACGTATAGTTGCTGGCTCGCGTCCGGGGCCGACCACGCCGAGCCTTCTGAGCCAATGCGGGCTCAGCGTGGGCAGCCAGAGGGGCGTGAACAACGACCGGCTCGACCCGCGCCAACTCCGCCTTGTCCTCCGGCACCGCCCGCAGTATTGTTCCCAACCCAAAGAGATCCTCGTCCAGCTCAATGAAAGCCGTGCGCTCGAGGACCATCCTAGCGACAGCCCCAAGAGCCAAACCACGGTCATCTGGATAAAAGCTTAGGAGTTCCTCAAATGTCGACACGCCGGTCAAATTAAGACGCGCCACCAACTCCAGATAAAGGGGCGACCAGCTGTATCTGCGCACCGAATTCGCCATCTGGATCAAGGTGGCAAGGTTGTCAAACCGGATCTGCCAGTCTCCGAGCTCTTGGATGGTGGACACCTGGATCGGTATACCGCTCGAGGATCGCTCCGGGTACCCGGAAGCCCCGGTGCTCTCGCCTCCCGAGTAGACGCGGTGCCAGGTCCTATCTCCCCGCAGGGACTCCACGAGGATCATGCCGTCACCCTTCAGGCCGTCGGATTCTGCGGCCTCTTTCACTGTCGCCCAGTCCACCCCAAACCAGCGCACGGCAGGATCGAGTACCAGGCGGCACACGCTGTGAATTAGCAAAGCATTGCCAAGAATGACCGATCGGGCACTGGCTTTGGGAATGTCAGCCACCCAGATGTTTTCACTGCCCCGCCCACGGGCAGCGCTCGCAGCGGCCAAGGAGGGTCGCGCGATTTTGGGGGACGATGAACTCGGGAAAATGAATTCCTTTCTTTTCATTTACGCCCCTCAATTGTTCAAGGCGCAAATGAGGTTGACTTTTGGCTTTTCCTGGGCAAAAATCATCCTCAAGCACACCTTGCTGTGTACTTTCCGCAAGAAGAGGCCGGAACGCAGTTCTTGCGCGTCATCTGCGTCGAGGAGCTACGCCAATAGCTCCTCGACGGAATCGCTTTATCCGTATCCCATGATGGAATCTCCTGCCCCGGGCCCAAGGTATGCAGGCCACGCTGGCATCCTGTCATTTCAACAAGCGAAAAGTTTGACATGCCGCTTCCAAATAACGCGGCTATTGAGTTTTTACATCAAACGCACAAAGAAATCAAAATTTTATATGGTTAAATAGTACGCTTAACGCTTATAAATAATACAGCCACTTTCATTTATATCGCGCCAAGAATTACCAATTAAAAATGCAAAGATTTCCCGATTCAATCTCAGCATTTCCGTTGTTTGAATTTTAGCAGCAGTTTGATTGGCGATTTGTGAAGGAGTGCATAACGCTTCGTTGGACAACGTGAAACATCGCCAATGGTTACTGTGCTTCCCGCGACATACCGGATGCCAATGATCGGGAAATGCGAGCGAGCATGGGGTCATGCGTATCACACACGCTTCTCGCCCAACGAAGCCACGCAACAGGACTGGAATCAGTGTCAAAAGAAGCGCCGGTTGCCGCAAGTTCGGCCTCGAACCGGTCAAGATAACTTCGACATTGTTGAACTCGCAACCAGGTGTCGACCTCCTCCCACAACTGACTCACCTTCTCCAGTTCAAGCTTGGCAACGAGTCGTTGCGATTCCACCGCTGCGCGGTCCGCGTAGTAGGCATTCGTGGCCTCCACCCGCCTGATGGCTAAGACTACTCGCCCGAGTTGATCATCAATTGTCCGGGTCGCTTCGTCTCGAGCATGAACGAGGCCTCTCCCGCCAATCTGACGCAGTATCAGGCGCAGACCGCGACTCCCTGGGGTGGCAGTCGGCTGCCCGTTCAGACTGTCGACATCAGTAAGGCGAACCGTCATTTCAAACAGTCCGCGAGATATGACAAGTCTTCCCTTCCTCTCTTGTGCCTTGAAACCGCGCTGACGCAACGCCTCCACCAGCGCGTCTGCAATGACCAACGCTCGATGTCGACGCTCGCGCGACGTGCTTATCGCATCGGAAATGCAATTTGGCTTGTGGAAGAAGAGCCTCTCAGAGATAACTTGTACGCACGCTGCGCGCAACGGCCCATCGACATACGTGACGATCGGCGGAAGGCAAGATTCCTCTTCCGTCTTGATTTGGCGCAGTCGGTGGCCAAGATCTGGCGGCGGCGCATCGCGATACTTTTTCGCTGTGGAATCGCAGTACATCACCTGCCGCGTTGCCGTATCGGGAAGTGGCGTCCGCATGGCAGAATTTCCCGCCTCGATTTTTGCCCAGTAACCTCGTGGCGGCGTCGGGACGCCCAGTTCCCTGCAGATCTTCTTCAGCCTAGTGCCGGATATCCCAAGCTCTCGTGCGACCTTCTGCGCAGGCCTATCCCATACGCGTTGATAAATGTCTCCACCAACGATCTTAATCTTGCCCATGGACTCCTCTCTCAGCAAGGAAGACGAGACAGTCTAGCGTCAACATTCATCAACAGGCACACAGCGCACGCGCGCGCTCAATTCATGGCGTATTAGGTGGAGTATTTGCTTTCGACTCAATTACATTGGATTTTGGGTGGATAGTCTTCAAAAGCAGTTCAACCGTACCAGCATCTTCCACCTGAACCTTCCGGGTAATTCAGCCTAGATTGCCGTCGCATGGGGGCCAGCGGGCAGACAATTACATGTCAACTTTACGTTGATCCTCTTTTGGCAAAGTACAAATGTCGTGTTCTGTGTAGGTTGAGCGCCGGACATCCAACAGGGAGCGCCGGCGATGAACGCGACTGGGACGATCACGATGACGATGCGTGAAGTCGACCGGTTCAAGGTCATCCAGTCGATGACCGACGCATGCCACCTTGACCGCACCAGCGATGTAAACCTGACCATTTGCGCTGGCAACGGGCTCAGTGGTTACCTGGTCGCCCAAGGTAAATGTGTTAACGCTCGAAAGGTAATCCTCTCAACAGCCTACGCATCCGAGGGATTTTCGGCAGCCTGTCGCATCAATTACCCTGCGTTCAGCCGCGCCTGGTGATTCGGTCAACAAGATTGCCTTCGCCGATCGTCGGGTCGACACATTTGCCTTGCGTTGATGCCGGATTCACGTCGCATCGTGTCAATTGCGCCTCTGCACAACCCTGTGGATCAAACGTCACGTAAAACGGGCCAAAACGCATCCATGCTGCGTGCGCAGTCGCTCAAGAGACTGGACATGAGACAGTCACGCCCATGGCTTAAGTTTGGGCGATGCGACCTTGTGAACTTTCAGAAATGAGAACATCGCCGTCCAGAATCGCCATCGTCGCCTCCGTTGCAACTTTATCGCTCGCCAATGGAGCGAATGCTCAACAGACTCAGCCCGCCGCCTCCCAACAGACTGAAGCGCCGGTCAAGCCGGTCAAGCCGGTAACGCTGGGGCCAGTCGTTGTCAATGCAACTAGATCAGCGGTTGCTTCCGATTACGTGGACGACCCTGAACAAGTCGTGGGTGTTAGCAAAACCGGCACCCCGCTCGGCGACCTGCCCATGAGCGTGGAGGTCATTCCGCGCGGGATTCTCGACGAACAAGGCGTCACGTCGTTGCGGGATGCGATCCGCAAAGGCAACGTGTCCGGAGTGAACTACGGCGGCACCGATTCGAAAGGCTTCACCGACCACTTCATGATCCGCGGACTGCAGGCGCAGACCTATGACGACGGTTTCTCGGAAGGCGACCAGGTCAACGGCCCAACGCATTCGCTGCTGGGCGTCGAGCGCATCGAGGTGCTCAAAGGTCCTGGGTCGGCGCTGCTCGGCAGCGGCCCTCCGGGCGGCTCGATCAACCTGGTCCACTACACGCCGTCTGCGCAGTTCCACTGGGGCGGCGAGATCCAGGCGGGCTCGTTCGGTACATTCAACGCGAGTAGCTACGTCACCGGTCCAACCGGCATCGACGGACTGAACTATCGCGTGGACGCCACCGCGGGCCGCTCGGATGGCTACCGCGACCTGGGATCGTGGAACAAGGAAATCCGTCCCGATCTGCAGTGGAAAATCGGCGACCACAAGGTCGAATTCTCGATCGACGCGCAGGACTACATGGCGACTCCCGACTCATACGGGATCATCTACTACAAGGGGATGCCGATCCGCAATGTGCCGTTCGACGCCAAATACTCGACGCCCTTCGCCAACGCGCACGGCAACTACATTCGTGCCACGCTCACGGACGAGTGGCGAATCAGCGACTACCTGACAATCAATAATCGCTTGTCATACCTGCACCACACGCTGGACTTCTACAGCAACGGTGACAGCACGCACGCGAAGGTCCAGGGCAACGCATTTGTCGGCCGCCAGTTGCGCGATCAGGACGATTCGCTCAACACGTTCGATTACCAGTTGGAACCCGTCTGGAAATTCTCGGCAGGCGGCATCCACCATACGCTGCTAACGGGATTCGAATACCTGAACCAGAATCTCAACAGCGCGAAGACAACGGCAGACCTGCCGGACATCGATAACATCTTCGCGCCGGTGCCGCGGGAAACCTCCATCGCAACCCTGAAGTTCCAGTGTGCGCCCTCTCACTCGTGCCAGAACGATCATGTGACCGCCAACTTCTACAGCCTTTACGCGACCGATCAGGTGGACGTGACGGACAAATTGAAGATCCGCGCGGGCGTTCGCAAGGACTGGTTCGATACGTCGCTGACCCTGAACCCGGTCCCCGGCGAGCCGAACCGCACCGCCAACGACGGCATCAAGCTGATCCCGGGCAATACGTATACGCGCAACGATGCCCCGACCAGTTGGAACGCCGGGGTGCTTTACAAACTCACGCCCTGGATGACGCCGTATTTCGGCGTATCGCGCAGCTACCTCGCAAATTTCAACTCGGAAAACACGGCGTTTTCCATTGGTCCGCCGGAATCGGCGCTGCAATACGAGGCAGGCGTCAAGTGGTCGTTCGATGATGGGCGCTACGTGCTCAACACCGCGCTGTTCGACGTGAAGCGGGAACACGTGGCGACCCCGTTCGGCGACGACCAGATCGCGTTCGATTCGCAACGCACGCGCGGCGCCGAAGCCTCGTTTGATGCGGATCTCACGCCGAACTGGCACATGTACGCGAATTTCACCGCGGAGCATGCGCGTATCACTTATAGTCCCGACACCCCTGGCGCGGCCGGCACGGTCCCGCAGGGCGTGCCCGCCTATATGGCGAACCTGTGGACGACGTACCGCTTCAGCGTCTTCGGCAAGGCAGGCTTTCATGCGGGTGCCGGCATCAATTACATGAGCCGGATGTCGAGCGGCTTCGCGAACGGCTATAACTGGGCGCCTGCCTCGGTGATCGAGAATCTGCAGTTCGGTTACGCGGAGCGTCACTGGGGGATCGATCTGAACATCGACAACATCACCAACCAGCGCTACTACATCGCCACGAATGTGGTCGGTGCATACCTGGGCGCGCCGTTGGCCGCCTACGCTACCCTGCACGCGGACTTCTGATCGCACACGAACAGCCGGGAATCGGCCACTGCGCACGGTGGCGTTTCCTGGCTGTTTTTTTCCGGTGCAAATCGGAGCCACCGGTAGGTTAGCCTCGCACGATTGCGTCTCAAAGCCGGGTTGCAACTGGAAAATGCGTAAAGCCACCTGCATGTGCAACACGTTTCGGCCTAAAAGAAGTCAGCAAAAAAGCAATGAGCAAATCGGAGAAAATCCGATCAACAATCGGCACCCGTGGGGTGCATCTATCTGGATCTCCGCTGCATTAATCGAGAATTCCGTCAAACTCAGAAAGCAACTTAACGCTGTTATGCGCCATGTCGCAAGCAATGCGTCCGGAAGCGACGCATTGGATCGAAATACGAACCGATTGTAATCGAGGCCCAGCACATTGGCGGCACGGATATCTTCGATAAATCCGTGAAATACGGCGTTACAAAAATAGTCTTGCGCACAGAAACTGTTAATGACAAGTGCGACGCCTTTTCGTCCGAACGTATCGCACGATAGCATTCATCTGAGCAGCGGTGCTGAATCATAATCGCTCAATTTCGTGACACATCATAAATATTAAGTACATCAAAATTACAAATAAAATGACAGAAATATTATATATAAAAATAGGTAAGTATTTGATACACGTCACTTCATTGACATCCTTAAATGTCCAAATACTCCACGCTGACAGACCCGGGAAACCGTAGTTCCGATATCCCCCCGGTCGATCTGTTGGCGCATTGTCGTTATCAGGGGCAACTGATCTGACCAATGGTCCAATTGGAATCAAATCTGGCAATTCCGTTTCTATCATTTGGAGAGTCACAATGAACCCTAGTCTCATCAAGGTCAGCCTTGCGGCTGGCCTGCTCACCACCAGCCTGGCAATGGCGGTACCGCCGGGCAACATGGCGCTTCTGCCGACTGGCCAGTTCATCTCGCCGATGGCCATTCCCGGTGCCGTGCAGCAGTTGATGAACCCGCAACTTGCGGCGAAGCCGACGCAGGTCGTCAGCGGCGCCATCAAGTCGCAACTCAGCCCGGACGGCAACACGCTGGCCGTGATCACGGCTGGTTACAACACGGTCTACACGGGCGCCAACAACAGCACACTCGACAAGGCTGACTCGACCCAGTACATCTTCATCTATGACGTGTCGGGCGCGAACAAGGCCAACCCGAAGTTTGTCCAGGCCATCCACCAGAACAACGCGTTCGATGGTCTCGTCTGGAGCGGCAACCAGACCCTGTACGGCACTGGCGGTGTTGACGACAAGGTATATGTATACAGCCGCGCTTCGGCTGCCCCGTCGGCTCAATGGACCCAGACCAACGCCATCGCGCTGAACCACACCAAGGGTATCGGTTCGGGCGTGAAGCCGAACGCCGGTGGCCTGGCCCTCTCCGCTGACGGCCGCACGCTCGTCGTTGCCAACAACTACAACGACTCGATCTCCCTCATCAATACGACGTCGAACACGGTCGTGGCGGAATACGACCTGCGCCCGTTCAACACGTCGGGCCAGAATGGCGTCGCCGGTGGCGAATACCCGTGGGCCGTTTCGCTGAAGGGCGACGGCACGGCGTTCATCTCGTCGGTGCGTGACCGCGAAGTCGTCGTACTGAACCTGTCGAACCCCGCCGCGCCGCAATTCATCAAGCGCATCCCGGTGAACGGCAACGCCTACGGCATGGCCTTCTCGCCGGATCAGTCGAAGCTCTACGTTGCAGTGTCAGGCAACGACCAGATCGCCGTCATCAACACCGCGAGCCACAATGTCGAGAAGACGATCCAGATCGCCAGCCAGAATGGCAACGGCAACGATCAGGGCAGCGGCAACAACAAGAAATACAGCGGCCGCGATACGGTCAACGTGACCGTTTCGAAGGACGGCAAGACGCTGTACGCCGTCAACAACGGCGACAACTCGATCGCCGTGATCTCGCTCGACGGCAACAACGGCTACCATGTGGCCGGCCTGATCCCGACGGCCTACGCGCCCAAGGACATCACGCTGAGCGCCGACGGCTCGACGATGTACATCATCAACGGCAAGTCGGTCACTGGCCCGAACCCTCTCTACATCTCGGGTACGCAGGCCCAATACCAGTTTGGTCTGGAGCAGAGCTCACTCGTCAGCGCCCCGGTCCCGACGGAGAACGTGCTGGCCCAGCTGACCAGCCAGGTGGATGAAAACAACCACTATTCGGTGAAGGAGTTGGCCAGCGACGCCCAGACGATGCAGTTCATGCGCGAGCACATCAAGCACGTGATCTACGTCGTGAAGGAAAACCGCACGTTCGACCAGATCCTGGGCGACCTCGGCAACGGCTCGAACGGCGATCCGACGCTCACGATGTACGGCAAGTCCACGACGCCGAACTTCCACAACCTCGCGGGCAACTTCGTCACGATCGACAACTTCACCGATCCGGGCGACGGTTCGATGGACGGCTGGTCGTGGGTGCAGCACGCGCACATCACGCCGACCGAAGAGGTTTCGCAGCAGGAGAACTACGCTGGCGTGTCGCGCGGCATGTCCTATGAATCGGAAGGCGCCAACCGCGGCCTGCCGGTCGGCCTCGCCACGACCGCAATGCGTGACGCTGCCTCGAACGGCAGCTTCACCTCGGCTACGGCCTCGCTGCCGGGCGGCACGGCCAACGCGCTGCCGGGTATCGCCGACGTCTCGGTGGAAGATGCGCCGTTTGGCTACCAGAAGGCGAGCATCTACGACGCGGTTCTGCAAGCAGGCGGTACGGTCCGCGACTACGGCGGCATGGTCAACAACGTCGGCTCGATCGGCACGATCGCCAGCCCGCTGCTCGACCCGCACGGTCAGAACATCGTCCAGGCTCACCCGCTCAAGCCATCGCTCGTCAACCTGACGGACCAGTACTACCGCGGGTTCGACCAGTCCTATCCGGACACCTTCCGCGAACTCGAGTGGAACCGCGAGTTCCAGCAGTACGTCGCAAACGGCCATCTTCCGTCGTTCGAGTTCGTCCGCATGGGCTCCGACCACACGGGCAACTATGCCCAGAACGTCGGCCAGATGGGTTCGGCCGAGCAGGAACAGGCGGATAACGACTTCGCAGTCGGCAAGCTGATCGAGACCGTCGCGCACAGCCCTTACGCGAAGGACACGGTGGTCGTGGTGGTCGAGGATGACTCACAAGCCGGTTCGGATCACGTCGACTCGCACCGCGCGCCCGCGTACATCGTCGGCGCATACGTGAAGAAGAACGCCGTCGTCAGCACGCCCTACGGCCAGGTCAACGCAGTCCGTACCATGGAAGATCTGCTGGGTACCCAGCACATCAACCTGAACACGGCCTACGCCAAGCCGATGGCTGACGTGTTCGACACGAAGTCGAACGGTTCGTGGACGTACACAGCCGTTGCTTCGACGATTCTGAAGGGTACGAACGTCGGTAACGTAGCGAGCGGCATCGACGGCGACCAGTTTGCCGAAGGTGCGGACATTCACCCGCTCCACAATGCGACGTACTGGGCGAACGCGACGAAGGACTTCGACTTCTCCAGGGAAGATCGTATTCCGCCCGATCTGTTCAACCGCGTGCTGTGGAAAGGCGTGATGGGCGACAAGCCGTATCCGGTGCCGCATTCGATCTACTCGAAGGTCGCAGCTGAAGGGACGAAGACGGTCGCAGCACTCGACGACGACGACGAGTAAGTGAGTCGCGTTGTTCGACGTTAGCGCAGAGGGGCTCGCTTTGCCCGATGCGTTGAACGCACAGTAGCCGGTATCGGCGGGCGGCGGTCCATCTGGATCGCCGCCCGCCGTCATCGAAGCATTACCGCAAACCGGCACGCTGTTGCGGAGGTTCGTCAAGATGAACCGTTTGAACCGGATCCGCTGCATGCAAATTTCGCATCCGCTTTCTTCCGATTGGGCACCGCCGTTGCCCGAACGACTGAATGTCCGCGCAACGGCCGCCGTCATCGTGGTCGTCGGCATTCATGCGGCGCTGCTCGCGATGGTGTGGAGCAGTCGCGACGAAGCCGTGTCGCCGCCCGCCTCCGCGCGCACGATCACGGCTGAACTGCTGGCTCCCGCGCCGGCGATCTCGTCCGCCGTCGTTCAGCGCCCCGCTCCAACGCTGAAACCGCCTGCGTCGCCGGCCGATATGGCGAAGCCAAAGGTGCCGCCCCAGCACGTAACGGGCACGAAGCACGCAACGCCACCGCTGCCTGAAACGCGCGCGCCATCGACGCATCGGCTCAGTGTGTCCGATCCCGCTGAAACGGCGTCGCCGGCACCTGCCCCATCGACGGCGACAGTACCGACTCCCGTACCCACGGCCGTAGCCCCAGCGGCAGCCGCGTCGTCGCCCGCGGCGGACTCCCCGCGGCCAACGATCGGGCTCGCCGCACCGCAGGACATCTCGCATCTGAACTGCAGCATCGCACAGCCCCCCTACCCGGCGCACTCGCAGCGACGGGGCGAAACGGGTTCGGTGACGGTGAAGTTCATTGTCGGGTTGACAGGCCAGCTTGAATCGGTGGAACTGAAAAGCAGCAGCGGATACAGCCGCCTCGACGAAGCCGCGCTTGCCGCCGTGCGCGACAGCACGTGCCGGCCCTATATCGAAAACGGCGCTCCGCGCCGTGTGCCCACGTCCGTCCCTTTCGTATTCGCCTTGAACGATTAGCGCGGACGTTAACAAGGAATCTGAAATGCAGAACTACGGTATCGCACACTTCCTGTCAGCCGGCGATTTCGTGACGCGCTGCATCGCGCTCGCCCTGCTCGCCATGTCGGTGCTCTCGTGGAGCGTGATTATTGTGAAAGGCTGGAAGGTGATCCGGCTGAAACGCCTTTCCCAAAGCGTCGGAAAGACGATAGGAGATCTGGATAATTTCATCGGCAATGCGCAGAAGTCGGAAAGCCGCGCGGCAACCGCACGCGACAATCCGTTTATCGCGCTCGCGCTGGCCGGCAAGGAGGCCGCCGATCACCATCGCCGGGTACAGCCGCAACTGCATGACCGCATGGACGTGTCCGACTGGATCACGCGCTGCCTGAAAGACGCGATAGACGAAAGCGCGGCTCACATGCAGGGCGGCCTTTCGATCCTGGCGTCGATCGGCAGTACCGCGCCGTTCGTCGGGTTGCTGGGCACGGTATGGGGCATCTATCACGCACTGCTGGCGGTTGGCGCGACTGGAGAATCGTCGGTTGCGCAGGTCGCCGGCCCCGTCGGCGAAGCGTTGATCATGACGGCGCTCGGCCTCTTCGTCGCCATTCCCGCCGTGCTTGGCTACAACGCGTTGACGCGCGCGAACAAGGCGCTCGCCGGGAGGCTGAAGCGCTTCGCGCATGGGCTTCACGCGTATTTTGTGACCGGCTCGATCCTTTCGTCTTCGGCGCAAGCCAGCGGCCTGCGTCTCGCCACCCGCAACAACTGACCCCCGAGGACCAGCGATGGCCATGACGCCTTTTTCCGACGACGAAGACGATGGACTGATGGGCGAAATCAACATGACGCCGCTCGTCGACGTCATGCTGGTTCTCCTGATCGTCTTCATGGTGACGATTCCCGCGATGCGCCATGCGGTGAAGATCGACCTGCCGCATGCGAGCAGCCAGAAGGAAGACACGAAGGCGGCGCAGGTCAACGTGTCGATCGAGGCCGATGGCACCGTGCTATGGGGCGGACAGCCGGTCGGACCGGATGCGCTGCGCGCAAAGATCGCCTCCGCCGCACACGAACATCCTCTGCCGGAACTGCATCTCGGCGCGGATCGCAAGGTTCCGTACGAAGCGGTGGCACAGGTGATGTCAGCCGCCTATGCAGGCGGCCTGACCCGGATCGGATTCGTCACCGCCCCGAAACCATAGCGATACCGCCGACGCCCCTGGTTTTCACTTCACCTGCTGAAGCGAGACGGTCAGGTCGACCTGACCATCGTCCTTGAGCGCCGTGATATGCGCCTCAATCACCTGCACCTTGAACTGCTTGCGCACATCGTCGAGCCAGACAGTCGACGCCGGAAACGACGCGTTCTTCATCTGCACCTGCGTTGTCGCGCCGATCAACTGCACCTGCGCGTTCGGCAAGCCGTGGTCGGTCAACGACGCCGTTAGCGCGTCCTTGAGCGCCTGGCCGCTCGGTGCCACGCTCGCCGCCGCGCTCGCGAGCGAGCGCGCCTCGTCGGCCTGCGCGGTCATCTGCGCGAGGTCGCGCCGCATCGCGGGCAGGTTCTCCCGCAAGCGCAAGCGCCCATCAGCCGCTGGCTGCCAGAGTACCGACCAGCCGATCGCCACGGTGAGCACCGCGCTGCCCCACGTCAGCAGCATCTTCTCGCGCGGGTTGCGCGCCTCCCAGAAATTCGTCCAGGTCTCGGCCCATGCGCCGCTCAAAGCCGATGTCTTCACGTTGCGCTCCTGATGGTCCATTTGCCCGTGCTGGCGTCCGCCGTGCCCGCGAGGCCGTTGCTCGTGAGGCGTTTGGCGAGATCGGCGTCGACGTCGACGCCGTGCTTGAAGGTCACTTCCAGACGCCGGTCGTGATAGTCGAGCGCCGCGATGCCGTTCGCGGGTACCGGGCCGAGCGAGCGCGCGAGGCCGTCGGCGAGCACGAGGAAATCGTCGGGCGAAGGCACGCCCGCAGCCACTCGCAGTTGCGACAGCTGGCGCGTCATCTGACCCGCTGGGTCGAGCACGACCGTGGTCTTCGGAAACGCATTGAGGAGCAACTCGGTCATCTGCGCGCTGATCGCGTCGCGCTGGCGAGCGAGCATCAGCCACTGCACGTTCGCACTGACGACCGCTACCACGACTGAGGCTGCCACCAGCGCGATGGGCACGCGCAGACGGCGCAGCGTCACGCGGTCGAACCGCCATCGCTGCACGAGGAACTCGAACTGGCACAGGTCGAACTTGCAGGCAAGCGCACGCCTCGCGAGTGCCTCGAAGCTTAGCGGCTGCGCGCCCGGCAATGCTGCCGCGAAGGTCGCCTTTTCGGCGGCATCACCCGGCTCGCCGGACAGGCCGGTGAGCACATGGAACGTCACGTTCGCGTCTCCTGCCAGCGCCTCGACCGTTGCGGCCATGCTAGCCGCCGGCACCGCGAAGCCCTTCGCCGCGGTGCCACGCACAATCGAGAGTTCGAGCAGCGTGCCAGGCACATCCGGGGCGGCACCTGCCATGACGGTTGCCACGTCCGGCGAAAATGCCGGCGCGGTTCGCATGACAGCGCCGTAGACGCAGGCCGTCACGGGCTCGTTTCCGTCCACCGAGGATTCAGCAGATTCCGCGTCAACCGCCAGGCCCGTGCTTTCGCCCGCCGCAGCTTGCCCAACTGCTTCTGACTCAGCGGGCTGCGATTCAGCCGGCACGCCCTGGCCCGGCGCTTCAGGTAGGCAAAGCGCCACCGGCACCGCGCGCAGGCTACGGTGCCCGGCGCCCGTAAAGGCTTCGACGAGGAAACGAAACCACGCCCGGTCGATCGCCGCGACGGTCTGCTTCCCGTCAGCCTGGGTCGCCGGATCGAGCGCGAGATGGCAGGCCTGCGGATCCTGGATCAGATGCTCCTCGACGATATTCGGCAGCGCCTGGCGCAGGCGCGGCCCCTTGAGCGGCGGCACGCTGGCGCGGACCATGAGCAGATCGCGCGCGGCGATCAGCAGGATGGTGGCCGATGCTTTCGGTAGCAGCCCGAGTGCCGCGCGGCCAGCGCGCTGCGTATGGCCCGCCTTGTTGAACAGCAGGAATGGCAGCTCGGGCAGTTGCCATTCCTGCGCCTGGACCGCCGGATCGCGCGCCGGCATGAGAACGATCAGCGTACTCAAACGCACCTCTTTTCGATGTTGGACGGGCACAGGTTCATGGTTCGTCGCGAACGCGCACGATGCTCGTCGAATGGGTGAGCGGATCGCGCCACACGAGCGTCGTGCGGTTCACCACCGCGCGCCCGTGCTGCACGCGGCCATGCACCAGGAAATAGCTCGTATTGACGTCACAGAGCGTCGTATCGACAGTCGTCTGTGCGGCGCCGGCACCTTGCAGCGCGAGCTGCACGTCGGCCACGTTACGGAAGAACACGGACTGGCGGCGCGCGACCAGGGCCTGCGCGCCCGATAGATTCATTTCCGGCACGATCGCCGCAATGACCTCGGCGCTCGCGGTGTTCATGTTCACGGCCGTCGGGGTGGGCAGGATCGTGACGAACGGGCGCAGCCGCGCCACGATCTCAGGCGTGAAGCCAGGCACGTCGAGGAACGAGTCCAGGCTCGTCATCTGCAGCGGCGCGACGGCGCTGTTGGTGTCGGCATCGGCAAGGCCGGGGTTGTCGGTGTACGCGCCGCCACCCGTCGAACCGCCGCCTGCGACCACTTGGGGCTGCGAGGCGCCGTTCGCCGCGGCGGCTGGCATCTGGAAGCGCGTGGCCGAGTAAGCCAGTGCCGAGCGCAGATAGACAGCGGTGTTCTTCGCGAGCTGGCCGTTGATGCCAAGGGTCTGCAGAAGGCGCGCGAACGCCTCGATCTGCGAGAGGTTCAGTTGCAGTGTGCCGGTCGCCGACGCCGAAACGAGATTGCGCACATTGAAGCGCGCCTGGGCGTCTTCGATGGAGCCGGAGAGCCAGGTGTCCGCGCCATCCTCGGCCCGCGCCTCGCCGATCTGGCCGAAAAAGTCCGAGAACCGTGTCTTCGCAATCGGCATGCTCCACGCGCCGCCCAGCCAGGTGACGCCTGCCGAGGTTTCGGCTTCGGAGCGCAGCACGCGGCGCGTCCAGTCGACCGCGGCACGCGCGATCCATAGCGCCTGGGCGTGCAGCCGCTGATTCTCGACGCGCCGGACTTGCACCTGCTCCCGCCAGAGGATGCCCGAGACGAGCATCGCCGAAAGCGAAACCACCAGCAAGGCGGTGATGAGCGCCGCGCCGCGCGGCGCACGGCGACGCGCGGCGCGGCCTGATCGTGAGGAGCCAGGGTATCGGCGCATGCTCATTCCCCCACCAGTAAAACACGCGTGACCGGCCGCGTGAGCGAGCTGGAGCCGACACTCACTTCGATCCCCCTCACCACGCGCGGGACCGGCGCGTTGCCGAGCTGCGCCACCGCCACGCCATTATTGCCGTCGGCAACCTGTTCGCTGACCGCGCTCATGTCCGCAGTCCAGCCGACCTTTGGCACATAGAAGCGCGCGTTGATCGAGCCCACGCCCCGCATCATCGGCAACGCGCTCCAGGTGTCGCTCACGTCGCCGCGCAGCGCACGCCGCAACGCTCCGAGATTGGCGAGCGGCGGCGACGCATAGCGCACCACCTGCCCCGCAGTCACGCGATAACGCACCACCTGCAGGCGCGGCGGCGCGCCCGGCGGCACCGCGAAGGCGCGCACGAACTGCAGCGTGCCGCCTTCGAGGGCGATCGCGGGCGCACCCGCTTCATCGTCGTTCGCGGCCATGCGCGCGTCGATTCGCATCTGGTCGAACATCTGCGCGAAGGCGCGCTCTTCGGCCATCGAGCGCGTGATGGTCTCGCGAGCGCGCACGATCGCGTCGAGGCCGCGCCACGAAAGCAGCGCCACCACGGCGAGAATGGCGATCGCAACGAGCAGCTCGATCAGCGTGAAGCCGCCCGTGCGTCGCGCGCGGTCACAGCGAGCGGTTCGTCTCATTGGCAATTATCGTGACGAGTTGAGCGAGATTGCCGGCGCGGCCCGGCGTCGTCACTGACACCTCCACACGGCGAAAAACTGGATTGGGCGTCGCCGTGACGCGCTGTGTGCAGGTCAGCGCCAGGTTGCCCTGTGAGCAGTCAAAACTGCTCTCGCCAGTGTCGGGCCAGCCATGGTCCAGGCGCAGCCGCGCGAGCGCGTTGTCGGCGCTCCAGCCCGCGAGCAGGCGGTCGTGCAGAGCAGCCTCGCTCGCGGCGAGACTGCCCACGGCGCGCAGCGAAGCCGCCAGGGCGATCGCGATGATGGCGAGCGCAACCAGAACTTCGATCATCGTGAAGCCACGAACCGCGGCGCAGCGACGAATATTCCGACGCGCCGGGGCACCCGTGCAGGAATGGGCTGTGGAGCGCATCTCAGTGGACCTCGTAACGACCCGTGCCGGTGCCGACGATCGTCGCACGGCCCGACGGCGAGAAGAGCGTGATCTGGACTGATTGCTCAACGGCCTCGGTGCCAAACACGAGGCGGTTTGAGTGCGGGGTGTCGTCGCCGCCGGGATACGTGATTGTCGCGCCGGTCACGCCGCCTTCCCAATGGCGCTCGCTGAACAGATCGTCGTGCAGCGGACGCCAGCCATCCTCGGTGCGCACATCGAAGCGAAAGCCCCCCGCGACCGGCTGCCAGGCGAGCGGCCGCGAACGCACCTGTGCCTCGTCGCTGGCGGATTCGAATAGCAGCGCAAGCCGCTGCGCCTCTTCATTGAGGTCGGTGTGCGGATTGCGCGTGATCGTGAGCGACGCGAGCGCGACGAGAATCCCGGCGATCAGCAGCACGACGAGCATTTCGATCAACGTAAAACCCGCCGGGCGGGCGCGCATGGACTGTGTCGGATGTGTGCGCATCGAAGTCCCCTTTTGGCGGCAAAAGAAGCAGGAATGCATGGGGCTGAAGGATGTGGAACTAACGACTCACACGACGCACGGCGTGGACGGTGCCTGTTGCCGCAACCTCGGACGAGGCGCCGAAACCTGCGGCAAGGAAGGGCTACTGCCAGGACCCGACGTCGGCGTCATTGCCTTCGCCGCCCGGCTTGCCGTCGGCGCCGTAGCTGAACACGTCGATCTCGCCATGCACGCCCGGAGTCAGATACTGGTACTGCTTGCCCCACGGATCGTTGGGCAGGCGCTCCAGATAGCCGCCATCCTTCCAGTTGTTCGGCACGGGGTCGGTAGCCGGCTTCTGCACGAGTGCCTGCAGCCCCTGGTCCTGGGTCGGGTAGCGCCCGTTGTCGAGGCGATACAGCTTCATCGCCTGCATGATCGTGCCGATGTCCTGGCGTGCGGCGACGCGGCGCGCTTCATCGGGGCGGCTCATGATCTTCGGCACGATCAGCGCGGCAAGAATGCCGAGGATTGCAATCACGACCATGATTTCGATGAGCGTGAAACCGCGTTGGCGGCGCGCGCGCATCCCTTTGATTCCGGCCCGGCATTTGACCCGCATGGACATGATTTCCCTACCTCCTCGCAAATGATTGTTGCGGCGCCACGGTGAACGCCAGGCTGTTTCATGGTGATGTCACACGATGACGCCTTTGAGCCCCTCGCTTCATGACCCGGCTCATCACGCAACATGCGCCATCAAATCGTCCAAAATACTCCGTACAATCGAGCGCATGAACCCACTGCAAATCCGTCTTCTGTCACTCGCCGCCGGCGCGGTGTTCTGCGCCACGGCTGCGTGGTCGGCGCTCGAAATCTCCACCACGCGCGCCGCTCCCGTGCAGGCCGCTGCCGCTCAGGCGAGCGTCTCGCTAGACCAGGCCGGTACGCTCTTCGGCGGCAAGCTCGAGCACAACATCGTGCAGGACATCCACCTCTTCGGCATCCTCGCGATTTCGAAGGGCGCCGCGGCCATCGTGAGCGTCGGCGACGCCCCGGCGAAAGCGGTCTCGCTCGGCGGTCCTGTCGGCCAGGACGCCACGCTTGCCGAAGTGCACGCCCGCTCGATCATCATCGACCGTCACGGCGTGCATTCCGAAATCTCCCTGCCGGCCAACGCCGCAGGCCCCACCATCTACGTCCGCTGAATCACCGCGCGCCGCGCCTCTTAAGCGCGTTGCGCGGCTCACTGCACCAGATTGTTCAGTTCGATGATCGGCAGCATGACCGCGAGCACGATCACGAGCACCACGCCGCCCATCGCGAGAATCAGCAACGGTTCGAGCAGGCTCGTGAGGAACATCGTGCGCCGCTCCAGCTCCCGCGACTCGCCTTCCGCCGCACGGTCGAGCATGGTCGTCACGTCGCCGGTCGCCTCGCCCGAGCGGATCAGGTGCACGAGCACCGGCGGAAACGTCTTCGTATTGCCTAGCGCGCGCGAGAGTGACGTCCCTTCGCGCACGCGCACGATGGCATCGTCAACGTTCGTGCGCATGGCGCCGTTCGAGAGCGTCTCGCCCGCCGCCTGCAACGCGCGCAGGATCGGCACGCCCGCCGCGCTCAGGATGCCGAGCGTGCTGGCAAAGCGCACGGTGTTGTAGCCGCGCACGAGCTTGCCCGCGAGCGGCGCGGTGAGCAGCCAGTGGTCGAAGGCGAGGCGCGGGCCGGGCCGGCGCAGGATGGAGCGCGCGATCCACGCGACGAGCGCCACGACGATCAGCACCGCCCACCACCAGTGCCGCACGAAACCCGAGAGCGCCATCATCACGATCGTGAGGAATGGCAACTGCTGTTTCGTGCTCGCGAACACGTTGACGACCTGCGGCACCACATAGCTCAGCAGGAACGTGACGATGCCGAACGCAATGAGCGTGACGATCGCCGGGTAGGTGAACGCGAGCACGATTTTCTGCTTGAGCGCGTTGCGCTGCTCGATGTAGTCGGCGAGGCGCGAGAGCACGATGCCGAGCTTGCCGGTATGCTCGCCCGCCGCAACGAGCGCCCGATAGATGTCGGGGAAGTCGCGCGGATGCTGCGTGAGCGCGTTCGCAAGCGAATGGCCGCCGAGCACCTCGGCGCGGATCGCCGCCATCAGTTCGCGGATGTAGTCGCGCTCGGCCTGTTCGGTGAGCACCGAGAGCGCCTCGCCAAGCGGCAGGCCCGCCGTCAACAGACTCGCGAGCTGGCGCGTCACGATCGCCTGTTCACGCTGCGAAAGACTCCGCCCGAGCGCGAGCCGCTGCTCGCGCGCGCCGCGCGTGCGGCTCGCGGCCGGTTCGACGACGAGCGGCGTCAGGCCCTGGCCGCGCAACTG
The DNA here is from genome assembly GCF_024281035.1 of Paraburkholderia sp. Classification (GTDB taxonomy): domain Bacteria; phylum Pseudomonadota; class Gammaproteobacteria; order Burkholderiales; family Burkholderiaceae; genus Paraburkholderia. The sequence goes on along the minus strand of NZ_JAMXLH010000032.1, from coordinate 149,899 downwards.
CGAGCGGGCGCTGCGGGCGCTGTCGGCGTCGAGAACGCCTTTTTGCCCCTTGCCCGTTGCGTCGATCGCTTCGAAACGGAATGCCGGCATGTCTGTCTACGCCCCCGCCTGGTTGCAATCCATCATGCGCCGCCCGTGACGCGCAGCACTTCTTCGAGCGAAGTCGTACCGGCGTCGATCCAGCGCTCACCATCGTCGCGCAGCGTGCGCATGCCTTGCGCGCAGCCGGCCGCGAATATCTCGGCATCCGCGGCGTGGCGGTGGATCAGCGCGCGGATTGGCTCGTCGATGAGCAGCAGTTCATACACGCCGCGGCGCCCGGCGTAGCCCGAATGACCGCAGCGATCGCAGCCGACCGGATGCCAGCGCTTCTTGCCGTCGTCTTCCTCGCGCTCTTCCTTGCAGTGCGGGCACAGTTGCCGCACGAGCCGCTGCGCGAGCACGCCGAGCAACGACGACGCGAGCAGATACGGCTCGACGCCCATATCGGTGAGACGCGTAACCGCCGAAGCGGCATCGTTCGTGTGCAGCGTCGCCAAAACGAGGTGACCCGTCAAAGAAGCCTGCACGGCGATCTGCGCGGTTTCGAGATCGCGGATTTCGCCGATCATGATCACGTCCGGGTCCTGACGCAGGATCGAGCGCAGCGCGCGTGCGAACGTCATGCCGATGCGCTCGTTCACCTGAGTTTGTCCGATGCCCGGGAGGTCGTATTCGATCGGATCCTCGACGGTCATGATGTTCGTCGCCGCCGTTTCGAGCCGCGACATCGACGCGTAAAGCGTGGTCGTCTTGCCCGAGCCCGTCGGCCCGGTGACGAGCACGATGCCGTGCGGCTTCGCGATGAGCCGGTCGAACTGCTTGAGTATGTCGCCGGCCATGCCGAGCGCCGATAGATTCAGCCGCTGCGCGTCCTTCTCCAGCAGACGCAGCACCGCACGCTCGCCGTGCCCGGTCGGCAACGTCGAAACCCGCACGTCGACCGGACGCCCGCCCACGCGCAGCGTAATGCGACCGTCCTGCGGCAGACGCTTTTCGGCAATGTCGAGCTGCGCCATGATCTTGATACGCGAGATCAGCGCGCCGTGCAGTGCCTTCTTCGGGCGCACGACGTCGCGCAGCGTGCCATCGACGCGAAAGCGCACCACTGACGCATTTTCGAACGGCTCGATATGAATATCGGAAGCCTGCTCGCGCGCGGCCTGCGTGAGCAGCGCATTGATCATGCGGATGATCGGTGCGTCGTCTTCGGATTCGAGCAGGTCCTCCACTTCGGGGATGTCCTGCATCAGACGCGACAGATCGACTTCGCCCTCCACCTCGCCGACCACCTGCGCCGCGCTGCCGTCCTGGCGCGCGTAGGCCTGGTTGATTGCGTGGGTGAGTTCATCGGCGAGGACGCGCACAAACTGGATTGCGCCGAAGTTGCGCGCAACCTCGGCGATCGCGGCAGAGGTCGTGCGTTCGCTGATCCACACTTCGAGGCCGTCCACGCGCTGCTGGGCGACGAGGATCTGACCGCTCTTCGCGAAGCCGTAAGGTACGAGGCGCGCCGCAAGCGGCGATGGCGCCTCGCGCTCGCCGACAGCAGGAGCCGGTGCCTGCGCGAGCGCGTTCACGGGTGCGGTCCCGGCGATTCGACGTTCGTCGCGGCGCCGCTCTGGGCAGTGGGCTCTGCGGGAGCCATCCCTGTCGTTTGTTGACGCCTCATCCTGTCGAGATCGAACAGGTTCAGCGGGGATCCACCCTGGCTCGGGCCGACCGGCATCGGCGGCACCACCGGATCGTCGCGGTCCTTCACGAGGTTGTTGTCGGTGCGGTATGCGCCTGTCACGCCCTGGATGTAGTCGTAGCGGTTCGACGTCACCGCACGCGTCGTGTCGCCGTCGGACATGATCACCGGACGCAGGAACACCATCAGGTTGGTCTTCGAGCGCGTCTTGTTTTCCGAGCGGAACAGTTGGCCGATCCATGGGATGTCGCCGAGCAGCGGCACCTTGCTGTTACTGACCTGGTAGTTGTCCTGCATCAGGCCGCCGAGCACGATGATCTCGCCGTTGTCGGCGAGCACGGTCGACTGGATCGAACGCTTCGTGAAGTTCGGACCGGCCGGATTCGTCGTCGCATTGGTGGTCCCGTTCACGATTGCCGAGTCCTCCGTGTACAGCTGCAGCTTCAGGAGGCCGCCATCGATGATCTGCGGCTTGATGTGCAGCGTCAGACCGACGTCGACGCGCTCGAACGTGTTGAACGCCGCGCTCGTCGCACCGCTCGTGAGGTTCGAATACTGGCCCGTCGAAATCGGCACGTTCGTGCCGACGACGATCTTCGCGTCCTGGTTGTCGAGCGTGACGAGGTTCGGCGTGGACAGCACATTGGCATCGCTCGACTGCGACAGTGCCTGCAGCAATCCGCCGAGCCCCTGCGCGCCGAACAGGTTGTGCACCCAACCGACGTTCAGGCCCTGCTGGAGGCCCTGGGCTGCGAGCGCGCCTCCGATACCCGCCGGGCCTGCCGCAGCTGCCGCCAGATTGACGATGCTGTTGCCGCTGCCGGTGGCGAGATTGGTGCCGGCCAGCACGTTGCCGCTGCCGATCTGCCACTGGATACCGAGATTGGCGTTCGTGTCCGAGTTCAACTCGACGAGCAGGGCTTCGATGTAGACCTGGGCGCGCCGCCGGTCAAGCTGGTCGATCACGGTGCGCAGATTGCGGTACACCGCGTCTGGCGCCGTGATGATGAGTGAATTGGTCGCCGGATCGGCCTGGATCATGCCGCCCGGCGTGTTCTCGTCGCCCTTGTCCTTGTCGCCGCCGAGGAACGGTGCGTCATTGCTGCCGCCGGCACCCCCGCCCGACATCGGACCGCCCGTGGACGTGCTGCCGCCGAGCGAACTGGGCAGGGGCGGCGTGCCCGGGGTGCCGGTCGAGGTACTGGAGCCGCCGCCCGAATTCTGGTTGAACGCATTTGCACTGCTGCCGGACGATGACTCGCCCCCGCCTTTGCCCAGCATTCCGCGCAACGTCCTGGCAAGCTGCACTGCGTCGGCGTTGCGAAGCGCTACGACGTGCATGTTGCCTGGCACGCTCGTAGGCGCATCCAGTTGTCTCGCCAGCTGGGTCGCGGATGCGAGGCGCTGCCCGTTCGAGGCGCGCAGCATCAGCGAGTTGGTGCGCGGGTCGGCGACGACCGAAACCTTCAGCGACGGGTCCGACGCGCCGATCGCGCCCGGATCGAGCATCTTCGAAATTTGTGACGCAATGTCGAGCGCATTGGCGTTGTGCAGCGGCACCACCTGCACCTGCTGGCCCGCGGCCGTGTCTACGCCGGCGATGATCGAGGCGATGCGGCGCACGTTATCCGCGTAGTCGGTCACGACAAGCGTGTTGTTGCCCGGATAGGCGGCGATGGTGTTGTTCGGCGAAATGAGCGGGCGCAGCACGGGCAGCAGGTTGTTCGCCGACTCGTTCTTGAGCGTGAACACCTGCGTGATGACCTGGTCGCCCCGCGCAGCCGGCGCATTGCCCACAAAGGTGGGCACGCCTTGCAGCTTGGCGTCCGCTTCGGGCACCACCTTGAGCACGCCATGGTCTTGCACGAGCGCGAAGCCCTGCATGCGCAGCGCCGCTTGCAGCGTCTTGAGTGCCTGGTCCTCGGGCACGGGGTTCTCGGAAACGAGATTGAGCTGCCCCTTCACGCGCGGATCGACGATGATCGTTTTGCCGGTGGCGGCGCCAATCGCCTTCGCCACAAGGTCGATATCGGCGTTGACGAAATTGAGCGTGACCTCCGCGTGCGCAAGCTGCGCTGTCATGAGTCCGCTCACGAGCAACGCCGCGACGACGCGGCGCAAAGCCATACGTTTTCTTCTCATGGAGATCATTTCGAAGCCGGCGATCACCACCGCCGGCAGACAAGCGTCACGAACACCCAGGCAAACATCAATCTGCCCACGAGATACTGAGGATCGTCCTATGAGTTACCGCCGCTCATCGAGCGCGATTTGACGTTCATCTGACGGTTAAGAAGGAACGACATTAACAGCCTTCTATGTCCATTTTGTGCATTGATTATGTTCAATGAAACGGCACCGTAAGGTGCCGACAGGCCACCCTTTGGCAGGCCGTTCATACGGCTGCCGGCTGTAACGACGCCCACAATCGGGACACTCGCCGCATCAGTTGCCCGGCCCCTTATAACCGTCGTCGAGCGTCTTGAGGAACGCGATGATGTCCTGAATGTCGCTCTGCGTCATCGCGGGCTTGTCGCCGAACTTGCGGTCGAACGGCGCATCGATCACGTCCACGTTCTTCTGGAACCGTGCCGGGATATCGTCGTATTTTTCGATCTCGCCGTCGGGGCCGTGCGGATAAAGCTTGCCCGGGTTCGTGTTGCGCTCGTTGTAGAACGCCATCACCTGGTCGAGCGTGTGATAGATGCCGTTATGGAAAAAGACAGCGCGCGTGGCCGCATTGCGCAGCGTCGGCGTGAGGAACATGCCGCAGTACTGCGTCTGCTCCTTGAAATCCATGCGGTACGGGCCGCAAACGCCCAGATCGAAGAAGTGCGGGTTCTGGTTTTGTTCAAGCTTGTGGTTGCGCGGCACGCCCAGCGCCTCGTACTGGTAGTCCGTGAACATCGGCGGCAGGCCGTCCTTGCCGGGCTTCGAGACGTGGCAGCCCGCGCAATTCGCCTTGTTCGGGTCGTTGAAGAGGCGCATACCGCGCAGCTCGGCTTGCGTGAGGCGTGCGTGGCCCTCGAGCCAGCGGTCGTACTTGCTGTTATACGGATGGAACGACGGGTCTTCCACCTGATAGCGCGAGATCGCGAACATCGCCTCCGAAACGACCATCTTGGGGTCATTGAAGATTCGTGATCCGAATAATTGCGTGAAGGACTTCGCGTAAGGCGATTTCTCGAGCTTCGCCGACACCTGCTCGATGCTCGTGTTCGCCATCTCCACCGGATTGAGCAGCGGGCCATACGCCTGCTGTTGCAGCGTGTCGGCACGACCGTCCCAGAAGAGGCCGCCCTGCGGCACCATCTCCACCGAAGTCGACGCGCCGCCCGCCACCTTCTGCGACTTCACGACGTTGGCTGCCGCCGTGGCCTGCTGCACCACCGTCGCGGCATCGTCGCTTTCACTGGCGTCGGGGCCGATGCTGAAGTTCGGCTGGCGATAAAGGTACATGAGCGAAGGCGGCGGGCGGTGGCCCTGCTGATTCATCGCGATGCCGCCCTGTTGTACGTCGAGCCCGTTAGGCGGGCCATAGGCGTGCGCGGGACTGTGGCACGACGCGCAGGACTGCTGGCCGGAACCCGAGAGCGCCGGATCGAAGAAAAGCTGCTTGCCGAGCTGCGCCATCGCCGTGAGCGGCGCTACCGGGGGGCGCTGCAGCACAACCGGATGCGGATTCGCGCCGGTCAGGTTCTCCGCGGCCTCGCCGACTGTATCGGGCACGGCAGCCGGAAATGCCAGGGCATAGGCGCCGCAGCCAAACGCGGCGACCACCATGACGGCGGCGCCGCGCAAGACGGGGCGCGTGCATTTCGCTGCGGCGTGCGGCGTGGGAGAAGACGGTGTAGGCGAAGCGGGAAGCTCGGGCATGTTGTGATCTGTCTTCTGCGAAATTCCACGAAAGGAAAAAACGGGCGGCGAGCGATTGAATAAAGCCGTGCGCCCTTCCCACGCTGCGGGTGCAGCTGGAAAACGGCGCACGGAAGTCATGCCTCAATCGTCAGCCGAACTCGCGCATCAGCTCTTCGGAGCCTTGTCGAGAGCCAGCCCCGTCAGCGGGTCGAGGAAGAGCTTGCGCTGCTCGACGTGGCTCTTGCCCGGACGGTCGAAGTCGAACATGCCCATGATGCTGCCCGACGTCGCATCGAACGAACCGCCACCGACACGCTGACCATCGAGCCAGTTGTCTTCGATGAAGCGAACCACCGAAGCTTGATCGATGCGCGTATGGTCGACGTAGTTCTGCTTCGCGTAAGGCGAGATCACGACGAACGGAATGCGCGTGCCCGGACCGCAGCGGCCGTTCACCGGCTTGCCGTTCACGCCGTTCGGTGCCGAACCCGAACCGCAGATGCCGGGGGCATTCAGCTGGTCAGCGACCGAATCGAACGACGAAGCCGTCGGCACGGCATAAGCGTGGTCATACCAGCCGTCCGAGTCATCCCATGCGACAACGACAGCGGTATCGTTCCAGTCCTTCTGCTGCTGCAGGAAGTTGACGACCTTCGCGACGAAAGCCTGCTCGTCGAGCGGATCCGAATAACCCGCGTGACCATCCTGGAAGGCCGGTGCCTTGAGAAAGCTCACGGCCGGGAAGTTGCCGGCGTTCACTGCATTGAAGAAGTCGTCGGTGTCGTACTGGTGGTTAGCAGGATCCGGCGTGTGGCCGTTCGCTTGCATTGTGTGGCCGACCGCGGCGATCGAGCTCGGGCGCAAATGATTCGGATTCGACGTCGACGCGTAGTACTGGAACCAGTTGTGGTGCGGAATATAGTCGGCCGTGGCCGCGCCAACGACGGGCGACAACGTGCTGCGCTTGCAGCCAGTCGTGCCGTTGCTGTTCGTCGTTGCGAGGTTGAAGCCGCCCATGAAGCCGCCCCACGTGATGTTGCCCGCGTTCAGCAGATCGCCGATGTTCTTGCCCGTAAACATCCCGGTGTCGGTCTTGCTCGAGCACAGGTCATAGCCCGGGTCGACGTCGTTGATCAGCGTGAAGCCGCCCTGGCCGTCGTTCACGTAATACGAGCCTGCGGCCGAAGGTTGCTTCGTCGTCAGCACCGGCACGAAGCCGTTGGTTTGCCCGGCCACCACTTCGATCGCGCCCGGCGTCGATGGACCGTAGGTCGACGTGTACGCGTTGTCGCTCATCGCGAACTGTTGCGCGTAGTTCCACAACGCGGTGACCGTGTTGCCGTCGTAATAGCCCATCACCTGACCCTTCGTACCGAAGGCACCTGCCCCTCCGTTCGTGCCGTTACCCGTGTACTCCGGGAACAGGTCGGCCGCGCCGGCGTCATATGCCTGCTCTTCGGCCGTATAGGCATGGTTCTGGTCGGCCGTAGCCGCTTGCGTGCGGTCGAGACGGAACGGATTGGCCGCGCCTGCGCCATTGGCCGGATTCGTGAAATTCGGGTTATTGCTGAGCAGCGCGCCCGAAAGACCATTCACCTCGGGGGTGCCGGGCAGCGCGTTGAATGCCGGCTCACCCGACGGGTTGGCCGCATGCGGATAGGTCGCGAAGTAATGGTCGAACGAAACGTTTTCGCCATAGATCACGACCAGATGCTTGATCGGCGTAGCCGTGCGAACGTCGTTCGGGTGGTTCTTGTCATGGCCGTCACCAGCACTCCATGCGAGTGTCGATGCGAAAGCTGCGGCCGTAAGCGTGCCAACTGCCATGTGACGCAATTGCATATTCGGCTCCTGGTTACATTCGTGTTGTCGCGGGGGGATGACCCTGGAGTGCGCAGGGCAGGGACTACCAGACCCGCATCTGGTTGATGCCGGGTGGGTGCGGGAGGCTACACGGCAGTAGGATTAAAGCAGCGAGGCGTGAAGGCTCTGCGTCAGAGTTTTTACAAAAATATTTCTGGAAAATCTGACTGACGTCAGACGTGAAGCAATCTACCGCGGAATAAAGCGCAGGAAGTGGCTCACGTCCGTGCAGCAAACCCTTGGCCTGCCGCCGGTTTTAGTGCGAAGCACAGTTAGAGTCCGAGGTTAATAATTCCTTCGCTTCGTGGGCCAGCGGGAACTGCATTGGCGCCAGATAGCCGAGCGAGCTGTGGGGCCACTCGGTGTTGTACTCGATACGCCAGTGCTCAATCAAACGCCTGGCGTGGCGCATGGAAACGAGCCAATACTCGTTCGGGCATCAACCGGAGTGCATTCATCTTTAGCTCTAGCATCAATACCGCCCGCACCGACGTTAATAACGCAGACTCGTCACATGTATCGATCCCCTGCAGGATCGGTCAAGGTATTTAATTAGTCACGGGTCCGTTTGGTCCAGCGGCTTGAATGCCACCTGGTTCACTAACGAATCCTTTTGCGGCAATACCGGATAAACATGCGTGACCGCCGCCGCAACCTTTCGACCGGGAATTGCCACCAACCCAGCCACAGCCCCTGTGGCTTTAATCAGACTCCTTCGCCGCATTCTTATGCCCCATGAGATTAATTTTCAATCCAAATTTATTCAGACGTATTTCCATATCCAACTACTTCAAGATCGTTTATTTTTATTTCCCAACAGTATGAGACTGATTCAAAAAAACGGACCATCTGGAAGTAGAGAAATCCGGCATGATGCAACCCCGACAGGAAGGTGTTATGCCGTGAAGAAGAACAGATACACCGATGAGCAGATCGCGTTCGCGTTCCCCGGTAATCCTCGATGAACCATAAAAAAGCCACCTTCACGTGGCCTTTTGCGTCTTGGTTGGCAAGCGAAACGAACAAAGGACACTGACGCATGCCGCGACAACCGCAAGACCCGTCACCGCTTTGTGTTGAACTTCTCCCGGAGCCCGGCGCGCTGTCTCTACGCATCAGTTAAAAAAAGCGGCCGGGTCCGGTGCCGCGTCACCCCAATTCAGTGGGCAAGATCATCGGGCAGTTTGCCGCCATTCGCTGCGAGTGCAGCCATTACTTGACTGTGCAACCAGATGTTCATGCTCGCAGAGTCGTTCGTGTCACCCGTGTATTTCAGTTCCTGGGCGAGTTGCTTGCGATGCTCGAGGCTGCTCTCCACTCCCAGTGCTTTAAGGGTGTCGACAATCGACGTCCGCCAGTTCAGCGTCTGCCCGCTTTCCGCAACGAATTGATCCATTACTGCGCCGACATCGACGTCTGCCAACGGTGCCGGTGCTGCTTCGGGTTGTGCTGCCTGTGCGGCGGCCGGGTCAGGTGTCGCCTCCGTTGCGGGAGGTGCAGCGTCGGGTTTGGCCTTATGAAACAATTTGTTCACGATATCGCCGAAAATGCTCATGTTTGCCCTCGTCTGGATCAGGATTGCAGGTATGCAGCCACGTCGATACGTCACGGATGAAACGCGTCCGGCCAGGGCAGTATGCACGAGCAACGATGATGGCAATGTGAAAGCTGGGCAAGGCGGCATCTTCATGTACGCCTTCTCGATTCGCCACGACTGACCCGCGATGTCACTTGCCGTAGATATCGAAATCGAAGTATTTGCTGGCTAGTTTCTGGTACGTGCGATCCTTGATCATCGCGATGATCGCACCGTCAATCTTTTGCTTCAGGTCCGTATCGACCTTGCAGGACGACAAGACGAGTCGGCGTGTCGAACAGTTTCGCCGAAAACGCGATTTCAGCTGCACGCTGCGGCGTGACCGACATCGAGGAAAGTATGCCGTCGAATTGCTTCGCTTCCAGTGCGGGAATCATCCCGTCGAAGTCCTGGTCGACCCACACGCACTTCGCATTCAGACGGCGACAGATTTCATTGCCGAGATCGACGTCGAAGCCCACCATTTTTAAAAGAGGTTAGTTAACGTTTTTTGTTTTCGCACGCCAGCAAACGGGATCGCATCGCGCCTCGCCCGGAAACCGCCTAATCTTTAGTTATCGGGCCATTGCCTTAACTGCACGCCGTCCGGAAGTTCCGATGCCCATTCATCGTACTTCACAGGCGGCGCTCGATGCGCCGCCGTCCCACCCGCGCCATCCCGTGTCGGCACGGGTTGTCCGCGCAGCGCTGTTCGCGGCGCTGCTCGTCGTCTGCGCCGTAGCAGCGGCGCCCACCGCGCCGCCTGCCGTCGTCGTGATGACCGTCAACGGCGCGATCGGCCCGGCGAGCGCCGATTTCATCGTGCGCACGCTCGACCAGGCCGCGAAACAGCACGCGCCGCTCGCAATCCTTCAGCTCGACACGCCAGGCGGACTCGACACGTCGATGCGCCAGATCATCAAGGCCATCCTCGCTTCGCCGGTGCCGGTCGCCACGTTCGTCGCGCCCAGTGGCGCGCGCGCCGCGAGCGCGGGAACCTATATCGAGTACGCGAGCCATTTTGCGGCGATGGCGCCGGGCACCAACCTCGGCGCGGCGTCGCCGGTGCAGTTCGGCATCGGCGGCGCGGGCCGCCCAGGCGGCCCCGCGGGTGCGCCCGCAATTGGCCCCGCGGGTGCGCCAACCAGTCCGGCATCGGGCGCGCAGCCCGGTGCCGCGCCAGGCGACACGGAATCGACCGAAACCCGCAAAGTCATGCACGACGCCTCAGCGTACATCCGCGGGCTCGCGCAACTGCGCGGGCGCAACGCCGTATGGGCCGAGCGCGCGGTCCGCGAAGCCGTGAGCTTGTCGGACACAGAGGCGCTTGCGCAGCACGTCATCGATCTGATCGCACAGAATCCAGCCGATCTCGCGCGTCAGCTCGACGGCCGCACTGTCACGACATCGGCCGGCACGGTGCACGTTGCAACCGCACATGTGCCGCTCGAATACGTCGAGCCGGACTGGCGCAACCGGTTCCTGTCGATCATCGCCGACCCGAACGTCGCCCTTATCCTGCTGTCGCTCGGCGTGTACGGCCTTTTCTTCGAATTCGCAAACCCCGGATTCGTGCTGCCCGGCGTCGTCGGCGCGATCTGCCTGCTGGTCGGCCTGTTCGCGATGCAACTGTTACCCGTCAATTTCGCGGGCCTTGCCCTCGTGCTGATGGGGCTGGCGTGCCTTGTCGCCGAAGCGTTCCTGCCCACGTTCGGCGTGCTCGGCTTCGGCGGCATTGTGGCATTTGCAATCGGCTCCCTGATGCTGATCGACACCAATGCGCCCGGCTACGGCATCCCGCTGCCGCTCATTGCGGGGCTCGCGTTCGGCGGCGCGGCGTTCGTCGCAGCGGTGTCGAGCGTTGCGCTGCGCGCCCGGCGGCGGCCCGTCGTGACGGGCGCGGAGGCGATCATCGGCAGTGTCGGCGAAGTGCTCGACGATGGCCTGCGGCCCGATCATCCGGCCGGTTCCGCAGACGCTGCACCGGCGGCCATGGGCTGGGCACGCGTTCGTGGCGAGCGCTGGCGGGTCGCCTGCAATGCGCCGCTCGCCGCCGGCAGCCGGGTTCGCGTGACTGGCCGCAGCGGCCTGATGCTGACCGTCGTGCCGCTCGCCGGAGCGGTGCGCCAGGGAGAACAATCATGATCGGCTACACGTTCGGCTTTTCCAGCATTCTCTTTTTACTGGTGTTGTTGCTCGCCGCCTCGTCCATACGCATCTTCCGCGAATACGAACGCGGCGTCGTGTTCATGCTCGGGCGCTTCTGGAAGGTCAAGGGACCGGGGCTCGTGCTCATCATCCCGATGGTCCAGCAGGCGGTACGTATCGATCTGCGCACGGTCGTGTTCGATGTGCCGTCGCAGGACGTGATTACGCGCGACAACGTGTCGGTGAAAGTCAACGCCGTCGTGTACTTTCGCGTGGTCGATCCGGAAAAGGCCGTGATTCAGGTTGCGCGCTACATGGAGGCGACGAGCCAGCTCGCGCAGACGACGCTGCGTGCGGTGCTCGGCAAACATGAACTCGACGCCCTCCTCGCCGAACGCGAGCAACTGAACGCCGATATTCAGAAGACGCTCGACTCGCAGACGGACGCATGGGGAATCAAAGTGTCGACCGTCGAAATCAAGCACGTCGATCTGAACGAGACGATGATTCGCGCCATCGCGCGCCAGGCCGAAGCCGAGCGCGAACGCCGTGCGAAGGTGATCCACGCGGAGGGCGAATTGCAGGCATCAGAAAAGCTGCTGCAGGCTGCGCAGCGGCTCGCACAGCAGCCGCAGGCCATGCAGTTGCGCTACTTGCAGACACTCACCACCATTGCCGCCGACAAAAACTCGACGATCGTTTTTCCGCTGCCGATCGACTTGATGACCACCCTGCTCGACCGACTCGGCATACGCGGCGAGCGCTGAGCTTCAACGCGTAACCGCACGCAAATCCGCACGCAAATCCGCGGGCAAATTCGTGGCGAAAACGTAGTAAATGCACCTGCTTGATACGCCGGATATCGTGGCTTATCTTGGTAGCTTGTCTCGCGAAACCGGCCTGAAGATATGAAGAAACTGGCAAAATTCGCTTCGCTTGTATCGCGACTGCTGCTGGCTGCCGTTCTTTGCGTGACCGTTTCAACGGCCTATGGGCAGCATCACCGGCGCAGCGCACATCGCTCCGCGGCCGCAGCCGTGCACAGGCCGGCGCAAAACGACAGCTATTCGCGTGAAGAAATCGACGGCAAATTGAGCGATCTCGACGCAAGCGTCGGCGCACGGCTCGATGCTGCGAGCCAGACAATGGGCGCGCGGCTCGATGCGCTGGAGAAAAAGCAATCGGCGCAGTGGTGGATACCGGCCGTGGCCGCAGCCGTTTTCTCCGCGATTTTTACGCTGCTTTTTAAAACCATCAGTGACCGCCGCCAGGCCCGAAAGGCGGCGCTTGAAACGTCCATGGATTTCGTCAGCCAATTCAGCGACGACGATTGGGAGACGGCCATCGGCGATGCCATGGATGATCTGACTAGCCCGGAGCGTTTGAAGAATCCCGATTCGTTCAAGCGGATCGTCCACGTTGGCAACTGGTTCGAAGAACTTGCGCGCGCCTGGCGAGGCAATCAACTCGACACGGAGTATATAAAGCGCAACGATCTGCACAACCACGCGAAGGCGTTCTGGAGCAAGCTCGAAGAGGCGCGCCGCGCGTGCGAGGCGGACACGACCAATCCCCGGTCTGTCGATATCGCCAGGTTGCAGAAGGATTTCTGGAAGAATCTGCAATGGCTTGCGACCCATGTTACCTAGCAGCCTGTCGCCCTAGAACCGGCATAAACACATATCCGCATAAAAGCGCGGCGCTGCTGCAGCCCTGCTGAAGAGCATTCCTGACTGTTTCGTATCGGCTACTGAGCGGCCAATCAGTGGCCAATCGGTGGCCATTGCGCCGCGCACGTTGTTGTGTCCGCCCGCACACAACAAAGCGTGAATCCGCCGCGAGGCAAGTACACTTCGTGAAGACGGCCCGCGACGGGTTCGAAGGCTCGCGCCGCAATGGCGCCCTATTTCGGAGAAAGAGTCATGGCGAACGACACGATGCTGACGCAGATGCGCGACAAACCCGGTTTTATCGCGGCACTCGACCAGAGCGGCGGTTCGACGCCCGGTGCGTTGCGCCAGTACGGCATCCCAGATAGCGCATACAACGGCGATGACGAAATGTTCCGTCTCATCCATGCAATGCGCGTGCGGATTATCACGGCACCCGCGTTTACGGGTGAAAAGGTGATCGGCGCGATCCTGTTCGAGGCCACCATGGACGGCATGGCGCAGGGCAAGCCGGTGCCCGCGTTTCTGTGGGAGGACCGCGGCGTCGTGCCGTTCCTGAAGGTCGATAAAGGGCTGGAAGCCGAAGTGGACGGCGTGCGTTTCATGAAGCCCATTCCCGCGCTCGATGCGCTGCTGAGCCGCGCGGCGAAAGCGGGTATTTTCGGCACCAAAATGCGTTCGGTGATCGAGCGAGCTTCTCCATCGGGCATTGCGGGCGTAGTCGCCCAACAGTTCGAACTGGCGGCTCAGATCGGTTCACACGGCCTCGTGCCGATCCTCGAACCCGAGGTTTCCATCAAGATCGCCGACAAGGCGGAAGCCGAGTCGCTCTTGCGCACCGAATTGCTCAAGGGACTCGATGCGTTGCCCAGCACGCGCAACGTCATGATCAAGCTGACCATTCCCGATACGCCGGATTTCTACTTGCCGCTGATCGATCACCCACGCGTCGTGCGCGTGGTGGCGCTCTCGGGCGGCTATACGCGCAGCGATGCGTGCCGGCGCCTCGCCGCCAACCACCAGATGATCGCGAGCTTTTCGCGGGCGCTTATCAACGACCTCACGAAGTCCATGAGCGAGCCCGAATTCGATGCTGCGCTTGTGCAGAGCATCGACGAGATCTGGAAGGCATCGGTCGACAAAGTCTGACCCTGGCGCGCCTGTTTCCGTGGTCGCAGGAGGATGCGTGCACAATTATTTTGCCTTCAAGGCATAAGGTTATACTTGACGCTTTCTCCTTCTTCTCGACACGCACTGGCCATGAGGCGACTGATTTGCCTGTTTGTCCTGCTGCCGGGCCTCCTTCAACAAGCGTGGGCCCAGCAGCCACCTGCCGCCGACACTATTTCGACGTACCTCACGCAACGGTTTGGAGTGGCGAAGGCCAAGGCCGTCCAGATATCCACAGCGGTCACTTCGGCTGCGGAAAAATATTCTCTGCCGCCCGCCGTCCTCCTCGCGATTATTTCAATCGAATCGCGCTTTCGCGAGCGCGCACGCGGCGCCAACGGTGCGACGGGCCTCATGCAGATCGTGCCGTCTGCGCACCGCAATCTGCTGCACAACGTAAAGAACCTCACTAGCCCGGACGTCAATATCGACGTCGGTTCATCGATCCTTTACGGCTACCGGCGCGCTGCGGGCGGCGACCTGAGCGCCGCGATGAAGAACTATGGCGGCTCGTCCACCTACGCTGAGAAGATCGAGTCGCGCGCTGCCGAATTTGCATCCCTCTTCAAGAACGCCCAAACCGGCCAGAATGTTGCGAGCGCACCGACCGTGGTCGCGGCGGCGGATGCCAATGCCGACACGTCGGCCATCACGGCATCGGCTGTACCGGCCACAGCTGAAGTTACAGCCATCCCTGCCGCCGGGCATGGCGCAAACTGAGTTCATGTGAGCCGGTGAATTGCCGCATGGCGTACCGCAGCATTAGACCGGTTTGCGCAAATCGAGCCGTGGTTTTATATGACAATCGATAAGGATTGCGTAGCGGCATTATCGATTCCGCAGCACGCGAACTTGCTGCACACCACGCCCTGATCGATCTCATTCCCACGAATTTTCATAAAAACCGATCGCGAAAAACGGTAGATAACCGGGCGATGCGCCTTGTTGTCGCGCGCCACGCACCGCGTCGATAACTAACGATTGTGTTGCGCAATTGCGTCGGCGAGATGCGGATTGAATGCGTCGGCTTGCGGATGCCTTACCGCATGAGTGTGTTTGCTTCTGCCTGATCCATCGCAGCACACCTGCGCGAACGAAAGAACCCCGGCTATTCAGTCGAATAGCCGGGAACATGCAAAAGGCGGGGTACGACCGCGCCAGGCGCCAGGGCCCGGCAATCGGCAAATATCGCTTATGCGCCAGTCACAGGGGGCTCGGCGCCCTCAGAGGCTTGTGCAGGAGTCTGTGCTTCGATTTGCGGCTGCGGCTGCGGCGGTTGAGCCTCGGACGGCGCCTGAGCGGCTTCCTGCGGCTGTGCCTTGCCCGTTTCCTTCGCCTTGGCGGCTGCTTCGGCCTTCGCCTTCTGGCGCGCCAGTGCCGCGTTCGCGCGACCGATGTGCGACGGATCGATGCCCGGACCGGCCGACACGCTGCCGTCCAGTTCGTAGCGCGAGCCGCCTGCCGCGACGCGCTCGTGATAACGCGGGTGGTTCACATGGCGCTTGAGCACCGCCACGATAACCGTGCGTTCATAGTCGGGATGACGCGCGACAAGATCTTCGGCGACCCCGATTTTCAGCGGTGAACGCTCGCGAAACGCGGGATAGAGTTTTGCAAAAACGTTCCAGATGGTGTTGAGCTGGCGGTTGCGCTCGATGCGCGCCTTTTCGGCCTCGCTCAGGTTGGCAGCGGGCTGCGGCTGCGGGCGTGCGGGCCGCTGACGCTGCTGTGCGGGGCGCTCGCCGGGCTTTTGCGGACGAGCCTGCTTCGGCTGCTGGGGCTTGCCGCCCTGAGGCCGGCCGCCCGGCTGCTGTGGGCGCGCGCGCGACCGCGCGTCCCGCGACTGGGCGTCTTTTGCAGGCGCAGGCTGCGCTTTGCGCGCCGGTTTGTCCTGCGGCGCCTGCTGTTGTTCTTCGGGCGTTTGCCCCGAGCCCTTCCCCATGCTTTTCCGGATTTCCAGAAGACCTTCCTTGAAGCTCAGGGTGCGGCGTTGTTGCGATGCAGCTTTCACGTCCAGCTCTCTTCCATATGGGATCGGACGCTATGATACCGAATCGCGAGCCGCATTTCCGGCGCGGTGATTTGCGCGCCGTCCAATATCACGGTGTGATGTGGCAGGCGGCCCGTATTCGTTCATCCGGCTCTGCGCGATTTTACGCGTGTGCCCTCGTCTTTTTCCCCGGATTTCAATGACTCTATCCACGCTCTCCGGCGGCTCGATTTGCGCCATCGTCACCGGACATACCCGCGGTCTCGGCGCTGCGCTCGCGGACAATCTGCTCGCGCGCGGCATTCGGGTGCTTGGCCTCGCGCGCAGCACAAATTCGTCGCTTGCCACGCGCCACGTCGCGGCGTTTTCGCAGACGGTGCTCGATCTCGCCGATACCGCAGCCATCGATCAATGGCTCACCACGGATGCGCTACGCACCTTCATCGGCGAAGCCGACTGCGTGCTCTTGTTCAACAACGCGGGCACGGTCGACCCCATTGCGCCGTGCGGTACGCAAGACGCGAACGCAATTGCGCGCGCTATTGCGTTGAATGTTGCTGCACCGCTCATGCTCGCGAACGCGCTCGCCTCACCACGCATAGCCAGTGCGAAAACCACGCGCCGCATCCTGCATGTTTCGAGCGGCGCGGCGCGCAACGCCTATGCGGGCTGGAGCGTATATGGCGCGACGAAAGCGGCCCTCGATCATCACGCGCGCGCAGTGGCACTTGAAGCGCCGCCGGGCGTGCGTATCTGCAGCGTGGCGCCTGGCGTGGTCGATACGGCCATGCAGGCTGCGATTCGCTCGACCAGCGTTGAACAGTTTCCCTTGCGCGAGCGCTTCGAACAATTGAAACAGAACGGCCAGCTCACGACACCGGAGGCGGCGGCGCAGCAGTTGATCGACTATGCGCTCAGTGATGCATTCGGCTCGACACCGATTGCCGATGTGCGCGAGCTTGCAAGATCCTGAAACCAATCCCGCAAATGCTCACCTCAGCGTGATTCCAGAAGGGAAATCGCGCAACGTCAAAGGGTTGTTTCGCGGGTGTTTCGCGCCGCTTTGCCATGCGCATGAATGATCCTTTCCCGCAAACTCTCACCGCAGCCTGGCATCCGCGCCGGTCAGGTCGGTGCGATGCGCGGGCGCCTTTAAAGCGAATTTGATGCCAGGCCCACATTAAAAGAAACTTCGAATCGTCCGGCAACAATTGCCGACCGTACGGTACTCTCGCGATCCGCTCATCGGCTCGCCACGCAAATGTTCAACGATTTTTGCCCTGCTCTCGCGCACGCTGACAACTTCGGTGCGCGGTTTGCGCGATCAGACAGCACACGCGTGCTCCTTGTGCCGCACCTTTACCCAATCTTGTCGGCAAAAAGACACCCTGAATCGGGCATCCCCGATTTAAAGCATGTCTCAGTGTTGAGGCGTCGTCGCCGTTCCGGTTCCCGCAAGTATGCGCAGTACCAGCGCATCGCAGCATCCTCGTCATCCCATCAATTTACTTGACACCTAAAGTAACTGGCTCTACATTGAATCTGCGAAACACGGAATAACCAAGGCAAGGGAGCGAGCATGCGCATTGCTTGTATTGGCGGCGGCCCCGCCGGCCTGTACTTCGGCCTGTTGATGAAGCGCCGTCACCCGGACTACGAAATCACGGTGTTCGAGCGGAACCGGCCCTATGACACCTTCGGTTGGGGCGTGGTGTTTTCGGATCAGACGCTCGGCAATCTCCGTGTCGCCGACCCCGAAAGCGCGGGCGAAATTCTCGACGCGTTCAATCATTGGGACGACATTGAAATTCATTTTCGCGGCCGCACGATCCGCTCGTCAGGACACGGTTTTTGCGGCATCGGCCGCAAGCGCCTCCTGAATATCCTTCAAGCGCGATGTGAAGCGCTCGGCGTGAAGCTCGTGTTCGAGACGCAAAGCACGGACGACGATGTCGGCGAAGCGGACCTGATCATTGCGAGCGACGGCCTCAACAGCGCCACGCGCCAGAAGTACGCGGCCACCTATCAGCCCGACATCGACGTGCGCGATTGCCGTTTCGTATGGCTCGGCACCTCGAAGCTTTTCGATGCGTTCACCTTCGCGTTCGAACAAACCGAATGGGGCTGGTTTCAGGCGCACGCCTATCGCTTCGACGACAGCACGTCCACATTCATCGTCGAAACGCCCGAGCACGTGTGGCGTGCCGCAGGTCTCGACACGATGAGCAAGGAAGACAGCATCGCGTTTTGCGAAAGGCTTTTTGCACGCTATCTGGATGGCCATACGTTGCGCTCGAATGCGGCCCATCTGCGCGGCTCGTCGCAATGGATCCGCTTTCCCCGTGTCGTCAACCGCGAATGGGTGCACTGGAAGCCGCGCGCAGAGGGCCGCCAGACCCCGGTCGTGCTGATGGGCGACGCGGCCCATACCGCGCACTTCTCGATCGGCTCCGGTACGAAGCTCGCGCTCGAAGACGCCATCGAACTCGCCAACAGCATGGATGCGCATCCGGGCGACCTGCGCGCCGCGCTCGCGCACTACACGAGCGTGCGCAGCGTGGACGTGCTGCGGATCCAGAACGCCGCACGCAATTCGACGGAATGGTTCGAGCACGTCGAGCGCTACGCGCAGTTCGAGCCCGAACAGTTCGCCTATTCGCTGCTCACGCGTTCGCAACGCATCTCGCACGAAAATCTGCGCGAGCGCGACGCGCGCTACCTCTGCGGTTTCGAGTCGTGGCTCGCGTCGAGAGCCGGTGCTGGCGAGCGCGCCGTGCCGCCGATGTTCACGCCCTACGCGGTGCGCGGCGTTACGTTGAAAAACCGCGTCATGGTGTCGCCGATGGCTCAGTACTCGGCGCGCGACGGCGTGCCCGGCGACTATCACCTCATGCATCTCGGTGCGCGCGCAATGGGCGGCGCGGGACTCGTGATGACCGAAATGACGTGCGTGTCTCCCGAGGCGCGCATCACGCCGGGATGTCCGGGCCTGTACACGTCCGAACAGCGCGATGCGTGGCGCCGCATCGTCGATCTCGTGCACGCGCAGTCGGATGCGAAGATCGGTATTCAGCTCGGTCACTCGGGTGCGAAGGGCTCGACGCGCGTTGCGTGGGAAGGCATCGACCAGCCACTGCCCGATGGCAACTGGTCGCTTGTCTCGGCTTCGCCGCAGCAATATCTGCAAGGCGTGAGCCAATGGTCGCATGAGGCGAGCATCGAGGAACTCCGCGAAATCGAGGCGCAATTCGTGCGCTCGACACAGATGGCGGCTGAAGCGGGCTTCGACTGGCTCGAACTGCACTGCGCACACGGCTATCTGCTGTCGAGTTTCCTCTCACCGCTCACGAACCGGCGTACCGATGCATACGGCGGATCGCTCGACAACCGGCTGCGCTACCCGTTGCAAGTGTTCGCGGCCATGCGCGAGGTTTGGCCGAAGGACAAACCGATTTCCGTGCGGATTTCAGCTCACGACTGGGTTGAAGGCGGCAACACGCCCGACGATGCCGTCGAGATCGCGCGCGCTTTCAAGGCGGCGGGCGCCGACATGATCGATGTCTCCTCAGGTCAGGTGAGCAAGGACGAGCGTCCGGTCTTCGGCCGCATGTTTCAGACACCGTTTGCCGACCGCATCCGCAACGAGGCCGGCATTCCGACCATCGCGGTCGGCGCAATTTCCGAAGCCGATCACGTCAACGGCATCATCGCGGCGGGCCGTGCGGACCTGTGTGCGATTGCGCGTCCGCACCTCGCGAATCCTGCGTGGACACTTACCGAAGCCGCGAAAATCGGCTATTTCGACGTGATGTGGCCGCGCCAGTACACGGCGGCCAAGGCCCAACTCGAACGCAATATCGAGCGCGAGCGCGCCATGGCCGCGGCCAGCGCGGGCCTGTCTCCGCTTCAACGTGCGCAGCGCGCGGAAGGAGCGGTATGAACACAACAGCGCAATCTCTCTCTGGCCGTCACGCCGTCGTGACGGGCGGCGGCAGCGGCATCGGTGCGGCAACCGCGGCTGCCCTGCTGCGCGCGGGCGCGCGCGTCACACTCATGGGCCGCGACGGTGCGCGCCTCGAAAGCCGGCGTGTGACGCTCGGCGGCGGCGAAAACGTGGCGTGCGTGAGCGTCGACGTCAGCGACGAAACCGCTGTCGACGCCGCCTTTGCGCATGCAGCCGAAGGCTTCGGCACCGTCGACGTTCTCGTCAATAACGCGGGCCAGGCGCAGGCTGCGCCGTTCGTGCAAACCGATCTGTCGCTGTGGCGACGCATGCTCGACGTGAATCTGACCGGCACGTTCCTCTGCGCGCGCGCCGTGCTGCCCGGCATGCTCGCACAAAAACAAGGGCGCATCGTCAACGTTGCGAGTACAGCGGGTCAGGTCGGTTATCCCTATGTGGCTGCATATTGCGCCTCGAAACACGGCGTAATCGGCATGACGCGCGCGCTCGCGCTCGAAGTCGCCACGCAGGGCGTGACCGTCAACGCGGTGTGTCCGGGCTACACGGAAACCGAGCTTCTCGATGCATCGCTCGAGCAGATCGCGCGTAAAACATCGCGCAGCATCGCCGAAGCACGCAGCATCCTCGTGCGCCACAACCCGCAGCAGCGTTTCGTCACGCCCGACGAGGTCGCCAACGCGGTGCTGTGGCTCTGCGCGCCCGGTTCGTCCGCGATCACCGGGCAGTCCCTATCTGTTTCTGGTGGAGAAATCACATGACCTCGCCCGCGTCCTCCCGCAAGACGTCCGCCGCAAAGACGCCGCGCAAAGGTGTTGCGATGCCGGCCGATAACGTCGTCGACATGGAGATGAGCACGGGCGCGGACAGCCATATGGGCCTGCGTCTGTGGTTACGCCTGCTCACCACGACAAATCTCGTGCAGACCGAACTGCGCCGCCGCCTGCGCATCGAGTTCGACACGACACTGCCGCGCTTCGACCTCATGGCGCAGCTCGAACGCCATCCAGAGGGGCTGCGCATGACCGAGCTGTCGCGCCGCATGATGGTCACGGGCGGCAACGTCACGGGCATTACCGATCAACTCGAAAAAGAAGGCCTGGTTGTGCGCGATGTCGATCCCGGCGACCGCCGCTCGATCGCGGTGCGCCTCACACCCGCAGGCCGCGCGTTGTTCGATCGCATGGCCGTTGCGCACGAGCAATGGGTGGTCGAGATGTTCGGCGGCCTGTCACTCGACGACAAGTCGGAAATGCACGAGCGCCTCGGCGAGCTCAAGCAGCATCTGCGCGACAGCCAGCAAGACTGAACCGCTGCTGGAGAACAGGCATCACAGGAGACATATCTTGACGACAACACGTTCCGACGCCGGCGCGCTTTTCGCGGGCAATCGCGTCACGCTGGCCGGCTACCGCGCGCAACACTTCGGCTGGTCGGTCGAAGGCCGCGTCGCGACCATCACGCTCAATCGCCCTGAGCGCAAGAATCCGCTCACGTTCGAATCGTATGCCGAGTTGCGCGACCTCTTTCGCCAGCTCGCCTACGCCACCGACATCAAAACCGTCGTGCTGTATGGCGCGGGCGGCAACTTCTGCTCGGGCGGCGACGTGCATGACATCATCGCGCCGCTCATCGATCTGCCGATGCCCGAACTGCTGATGTTCACGCGCATGACCGGCGATCTCGTCAAGGCCATGCGTCATTGTCCGCAGCCGGTCATCGCTGCGGTCGACGGCGTCTGTGCGGGCGCGGGCGCGATCCTCGCGATGGCCTCCGACCTGCGTTACGCGACGGTTCGCAGCAAGCTTGCATTCCTCTTTACGCGCGTGGGTCTTGCGGGCTGCGATATGGGGGCGTGCGCGATCCTGCCGCGCATTATCGGCCAGGGACGCGCCGCCGAACTGCTGTACACGGGCCGCTCCGCGAGCGGCGACGAAGGCATGGCGTGGGGCTTCTACAACCGTCTGTGCGACCCGGACACATTGCTCGCCGATGCACAGCAACTCGCTGCCGATCTCGCCGCGGGTCCGACCTTCGCACACGGCATCACCAAGACGATGCTGCACCAGGAATGGACCATGAGCATCGACGAAGCGATCGAATCGGAAGCGCAGGCGCAGGCCATCTGCATGGCGACGCGCGATTTCGGCCGCGCCTACGAGGCGTTCGCGGCAAAGACCCGTCCGGTTTTCGAGGGAGACTGATTTGAACGCAGCCGCTGCAATCGATCTTCACGACGCACTCGCCTGGCCGTTCTTCGAGGACCGCCATCGCGTGCTCGCCACGGGCATCGAAATGTGGGCGCGAAAACATCTCGCCCACGTGCCGCACGACGACATCGACGCCACCTGTCGCGCACTCGTGCGCAAGCTCGGCGATGGCGGCTGGCTGCGCTACGGCGTGGGCGGCACCGCATACGGCGGCCACGGCGACACGATCGACACGCGCGCCGTGTGCCTGCTGCGCGAGACGCTCGCGAAGCACGCCGGTCTCGCGGATTTCGCGCTCGCGATGCAAGGGCTCGGCTCCGGCGCCATCTCGCTCGCGGGCAACCACGAGCAGAAATCGCGCTATCTGCCGCGTGTCGCGCGCGGCGAAGCGCTCGCCGCGTTCGCACTTTCGGAACCGGAAGCGGGCTCGGACGTGGGCGCCATGACGCTCGCGGCACGCGCGGAGGGCGAAGACTACGTGCTCGACGGCGAGAAAACGTGGATCTCGAACGGCGGCATCGCCGACTTTTATGTTGTGTTCGCACGCACCGGCGAAGCGCCGGGCTCGCGCGGCATCAGCGCGTTTATCGTCGATGCCGATACGCCGGGGCTCGAGA
Source organism: Paraburkholderia sp. (assembly GCF_024281035.1). Classification (GTDB taxonomy): domain Bacteria; phylum Pseudomonadota; class Gammaproteobacteria; order Burkholderiales; family Burkholderiaceae; genus Paraburkholderia. The sequence goes on along the minus strand of NZ_JAMXLH010000032.1, from coordinate 127,104 downwards.
TTGCAGAACGCATCGACGTGATTGCGCCGCATCCGCTTGCGCGCCTGCGTTTCGCCGGTGCGCGCGTGAAGCGCGGCCAGATGCTCGGTGTACCCGGCGAAGGCTTCAAGATCGCCATGCGCACGCTCGATATCTTCCGCACTTCGGTTGCTGCGGCATCGCTGGGTTTTGCGCGCCGCGCCATGGCCGAAGGGCTTGCGCGTGCTGCGTCGCGCAAGATGTTCGAGCAAACGCTCGGCGATTTTCAGTTGACGCAGGCGAAGCTGGCGCAGATGGCGCTGACGATCGACAGCAGCGCCCTGCTCGTCTATCGCGCGGCCTGGCTGCGCGATCAGGGCGAGAACGTCACGCGCGAAGCGGCGATGGCGAAATGGCACGCCAGCGAGGGCGCGCAACAGGTGATCGATGCGGCCGTCCAGCTTTGGGGCGGCATGGGCGTGCAAAGCGGCACGACCGTTGAGACGCTCTATCGCGAGATCCGCGCGTTGCGCATCTACGAAGGCGCGACGGAAGTGCAGCAACTGATCGTTGGGCGCGATCTGCTCAAGGAACACGCGGCGGCGCAAGCGTGATGCATCTGCAACCCACTATGTCACTCACCGAATCGAACGACACATGAAAAAAGCCCTTCTGCCCGCAGGCTGGGTCAAGCCGCGCGGCTACGCAAACGGCGTCGCCGCGAGCGGCACGCAGGTCTATATCGCCGGTCAGATCGGCTGGGACGAGAACGCGTGCTTCACGAGCCGCGAATTCAGCGCGCAGGCCGTGCAGGCGCTGCGCAACGTCGTTGCGGTGCTCGAAGCCGCCGGAGGCAAGCCTGAACATCTCGTCCGCATGACGTGGTACGTCACCGACAAGCGCGAGTATCTGGCCTCGCTTAAAGCGATCGGTGCGGCGTTTCGTGAACTGATCGGCGACTATGACATTGCCATGAGTGCGGTTCAGGTCGTCGCGTTGATCGAAGATGACGCGAAGGTGGAAATCGAAGCCACGGCCGTCATTCCCGAGCGCGCGCGCGCGGCCTGATCGAGTCACAGCAAAGCTGCGGCAGACAGCTCGAGAACATTGAACGGAGACGTTATGCACCCTACTGCCCACGTCGATTCCTTCGCGCGCGATCATTTGCCGCCCGAATCGCAATGGCCCGCGCTGCTGCTGGACAATCCCGATGTCGCGTATCCGGCGCGCCTGAACTGCGCGGCGGAGTTGCTCGACCGCACCATCGAAGCTGGCCGTGGCGACCAGCCAGCCATCTGGTCCGATGTCGACGGCGCACCGCATGCCACGAGCTATGCTGAATTGCGCGCGCTGGTCGACCGGAGCGCGCATGTGCTGACCGAGGATATGCGATTGCAGCCGGGCAATCGCGTGTTGCTGCACGGCCCGAATACGCTGCAAATGGCCGTAGCCATGCTCGCGGCGCTCAAGGCGGGGCTCGTGGTCGTGCCGACCATGCCGCTTTTGCGCGCGAAAGAACTCAAGCAGATCATCGATAAAGCTCAGATTGGCGCGGCGCTGTGTGACGTGCGGCTCGCGGGCGAACTGTCGCACTGCACGGATCCTGCCGATGCGTTCTTCTGCGCGGATCTGAAACAGGTGCGCTATTTCCACGACGACGCACCGGAGAGTCTGGAATCGCTCGCGAACGGCAAACCAGCGACCTTTACGGCGTGCGATACCGCGATCGACGACGTGTGCCTGATCGCCTTCACGAGCGGCACGACCGGCACGCCGAAGGGCTGCATGCATTTCCATCGCGACGTGCTGGCGATGTGCGACCTGTTCCCGCGCCATGTGCTCAAGCCTGGCGCCGAGGACGTGTTTTGCGGCACACCGCCGCTCGCGTTCACGTTCGGTCTCGGTGGACTGTTGTGCTTCCCGCTGCGCGTCGGGGCCTCGACAGTGCTGGTCGAAAAGCTCACTCCTGCGCTGTTGCTGCAACTCGTCGAACGCTTTCGCGCAACGATCATGTTCACTGCGCCCACGTTCTACCGGCAGATGGCGCCGCTCGCGAAAGAGCACGACCTTTCCAGCCTGCGCAAGACGGTTTCGGCTGGCGAAGCGCTGCCACCGACGACGCGCGATCTTTGGCGCGACGCGACGGGCATCGAAATGATCGACGGGATCGGTGGCACGGAGATGATCCATATCTTCGTCTCTTCCGCAGGAGCCGATGTGCGCGCCGGATCGATCGGGCGCGCGGTGCCGGGGTATGTCGTGCAGGCGCTGGACGACGCGCTCCAGCCAGTCGCGCCCGGCGTCACAGGGCATCTGGCGGTGCGCGGGCCGACCGGCTGCCGTTATCTGGCCGACGAGCGGCAGATGAAATTCGTGCGCGACGGCTGGAATCTTCCGGGCGACGCCGTTTCGATCGACGCGGACGGTTACGTGTTCTATCAGGCGCGCGCCGACGACATGATCGTCTCATCCGGCTACAACATTGCCGGTCCGGAAGTCGAGACGGTGCTCTTGCAGCATCCAGCCGTGGCGGAATGCGGCGTCGTTGGGGCACCCGACGAACTGCGAGGCCAGGTGGTGAAGGCGTTTGTCGTGCTGCGTCCAGGCTTCCAGGGCGACGCTGGGATGGTGGGCGAATTGCAGCAGTTCGTGAAAAATGCCGTGGCGGCGTACAAGTATCCGCGCATCGTTGTCTTTATCGATGCGCTGCCGCGGACGGAAACCGGCAAGCTCAAGCGCGCCGTGCTGCGAGCGATGTGACGCTCAGGCGGGATTTTCCGTGCCCGCCTGCGTGCCGATTATTTTCCCGATTTCCGATCGGAACTGGCGTTAGATTATCGATAATCTAACGTAATACGGTAAATTTCAAATCTTTCATACGATTGCCATCGCGCGATCAGGCACCATTGTTTCGCAACGGAAACGGGCGATATGCGCGCGTGCGCACACCGCTATTCACCACACCCAATCCCTGCCGTCAGACCCTAGCCCGTACTCTCGGTCGCGGTAACGAATTCCATGCGCTTCTGCGCGGCATCGTAGCGGCAGACGACTTTCGCGCCCTCCTTCACCGCGCCCTTGAGCATTTCTCTCGCCAGTTCGTTTTCGACGCTCTGCTGAATCTGGCGGCGCAGCTCACGGGCGCCGTATTCGGGCCGGTAGCCATCGGCAGCCAGGTAATCGATCACGCTTTCGTCGAACGTCAATTCGATATCCTGGCTGTGCGCCATCCGCTTCACCTGCTCCAGCTGCAGACGCACGATCTCGCGTAGTTGATCGTCCGAGAGCGGCTGAAACACGATGGTTTCGTCGATGCGGTTAAGAAACTCGGGCCGGAAATGCTGGCGCAATTCGCTCAGCACGGCGTTCTGCATGGACGCCTCGGCACTCGAAAGAAACCCCGGCCCCGAACGTTTCTGACCGGAAATCACGTCCGAACCAAGATTGCTGGTCGCGATGACCACCGTGTTGCTGAAATCCACGACTCGGCCCTTGCCATCGGTGAGCCGCCCGTCGTCGAACACCTGGAGCAACACGTTGTAAACATCGGAGTGCGCCTTCTCGATCTCGTCGAGCAGGATCACGCAATACGGCCTGCGCCGCACGCGTTCTGTGAGCTGTCCGCCCTCGTCGTAGCCGACATAGCCCGGCGGCGCGCCAATCAGGCGCGACACCGCGTGGCGCTCCATATACTCGCTCATGTCGATGCGCACGATCGCGTTTTCGTCGCCGAACACGACCTCGACAAGCGCCTTCGCCAGTTCCGTCTTGCCCACGCCAGTGGGTCCAAGGAACAGGAACACGGCAGTCGGCCGGTGTCCGCGCCGCAAACCGGCGCGCGAACGGCGCACCGCGTCGCTGACGGCGACGATTGCCTGGTCCTGGCCAATCACGCGCTCATGCAGCAGTTTTTCCATATCGAGCAGACGCGTGCGTTCTTCGGCGGTGAGCTGCGTAACGGGCACACCCGTCAGCTTCGAAACGATTTCGGCGACGTGCTCGGGCGTGACATCGGAGGTCACGGAGCCAAGACGGCCCTTCCATTCCTCGGTCGCTTTGGCCAAAGCCTTTTCCCAATCCGCAATTGGCTCATCGAGCGCGTGCGCGCGCTCGAAATTTTTGCGCGTGGCCGCGTAGTCCTGCTCACGGCGCAATTGCGCGAGTTCGGATTCGAGTTCGAGAATCGCGGCGGGCCGCGAAGTTGCCGAAAGATGCACGCGCGCCGCCGCCTGATCGATGAGATCGATTGCCTTGTCGGGCAGGAAGCGGCCCGTCACGAAGCGATCCGACAACTCCGCGGCGGCGACCAGCGCGTCGTCGCGGATCGTGACGTGGTGATGCACTTCAAGCTTGTCGCGCAGGCCGCGCAAGATGTTGATCGTCTGGTCGACGCTCGGCTCAGAGACAAAAACAGGCTGGAACCGGCGTTCGAGCGCGACGTCCTTTTCGATGTACTTCTGGTATTCCGCAAGCGTCGTCGCGCCGATCAGGTTCAGTTCGCCGCGCGCCATCGCCGGCTTGAAGACATTGGCGATATCGAGGCCGCCTTCGCTGCCGCCCTGACCCGCGCCGACGATCATGTGAACTTCGTCGATAAAGAGCACCAGCGTATCGCGCTGCGCGGCAATGTCGTCCATGACGTGCTTCACGCGCTCTTCGAATTCGCCGCGGTATTTCGCACCCGCGATCAACCCGTTCACATTCAATTCGACAAGACGCCGCCCACGCAGCGATTCCGGCACGTCACCGTTGAGCATGCGCTGCGCGAGGCCTTCCGCGATGGCCGTTTTGCCGACGCCGGGCTCGCCGATCAATACCGGGTTGTTCTTGCGGCGCCGCGCGAGCACCTCCACGACCGTCTCGATCTCGACTGAGCGGCCGATCACGGGATCGAGCTTGCCTTCGCTCGCGAGTGCCGTCAGGTCGCGGCTGTACTGGTCGAGATGCGGCGTGGGATTGGGGCCCTTTGCGGCAGGACGTTCGTGTTTATCGCCTTCGGCCTCGACCAGTTGCTCCAGCACCTTTTGCGGCGTGATGGCATAGCGTCCGAGCAGATGGCCCGCGAAGCTGTCCGGCACCTGCGAGAGTCCGAACAGCAGATGCTCGGGCGCAACGTAGCCATGGCGAAGCTCGCGCGAGACGAGAAAGGCGCGGTCGAGCGCGCCTTTAAGCCGCGGCGAAACGGCGATGCGCGCCGCATCCGCCGCACTCAACGGCTCGCGCTTCTGCGCGTTCGCATCGATATACGCGCGCACGTCATCGGGTTCGATGCCGAGGCGCGTGAGCATGGCGGCACCCGCATCATCGCCGGCGATTTCGTAGAGCAGGTGTTCCGTATCGACTTCACGCCGGCCGTACTGGACCGCGCGTTCGGCCGCGCGCTGCAGCAATTCGCGCGCGACATCGCTGAAATAACGCTCGACGACGGCGCTTTCGCCGGATTCCACCGTTTGCTGGACGCCTTGCGGCGCGGCATCTTCTTGCTGCGCGCTGCGAAACAGCGCTTCGAGTGGACTCAGCGTGCGCTGGTGGCGCGTGAGTTGCGCGTAGTGATAATCGCAGACGTCGATGTAGCGCCGCCTGCCGTCCTGCAACACGGCTACCCGCACCGTCGCCGGGCGAACGCCGCAAATGTCGCAGTTGAACTGAGCCATTTCGTCTCCTTGAGAGCGCCGCGCCGCATGCACGGCCGCCCGCTCGCCTCACACCACAGCGTGCCGCTCTGGCGCACGAAAGCCTTCAGGAATTACCGCCGTATTGCCGCTCGATTGCCGTTCCGTCGTTCAGACAACATCGTAACGTCGAACGCGACGGCGCGTCGGCAGGCTGCCGAGCCTTGCGCCTGCGTGCAAACGCATGCTGGCTGGGTGCGTTTCGTAAAGGAAAGTGGCTCAGACGGTGGCGCGCGATTCCTTGATCCATTCGGAAAGCAGGGTCGACGACACAGCCAGAATCACAGGACCGATGAAGAGCCCGACGATGCCGAACGCGAACATGCCGCCCAATACGCCGGAGAGGATCAGCAGCATCGAGAGATGGACGCCGCGCTGGATGAGCATGGGGCGCAGCAATTTATCGACCAGTTCGACGACCACGTACCACGCGAGCAGCAAGATGGCGGCAACGCGCGCGTCGTGTACGAAGAGCCAGACGACGCCGCCGACCATCGGCAGCACCGGACCGATCTGCGCGAGGCACATCATCAGCAGCACGGCGGTCAGCACGCCTGCGCCGGGCACGCCCGCAACCCATAATCCGATGCCGCCGAGCGCGGACTGGATCACCGCCGTGATGACGATACCGAGTGCGACTGCGCGGATCGACGCGCCCGCAAGCCGAACCGTTTCGGCGCCATGGTCCGGCGAGACGCGGTCCGCGAAGCGCACGACGTACGCGCCCGCGTGTTCGCCCTGACTGTAGAGGACGCCCGTGATGATCACGGTGACGAACATGTGAACGACGAATACGCCAACCGATGCGGCGTGTGTGATCAGCCAGTGCGCCGCAATCGACACATAGGGTTCGAGTTGCGCGAGCAGGCCGCCGGGACCGGCGTCGGAGAGGGACTGCCATTTGCTTGCGATACGCGCGCCCATGACGGGCACATCGCGCACCCAGTCCGGCGGCGGCGCGAGCGTGTAATCGGGCAGGCTGCGAACCACATTCATGATCTCGCTGCCGTGCTGCGCGAGCGTCGAGATCGCCTCGTAGAGCGGCAGCACCATCACGACGAGCAGGATCAGCAGCATGACCAGGGTGGCCAGCCAGCGGCGGTTGCCGCAACGGCGCTCGATGGCGAGCATCGCAGGCCAGGTCGCGACGACGATCGTCGTCGCCCAGATGAGCCCGGGGATAAACGGGCGCATCACATAGAGCGAGCCGATCGTCAACGCGCAGAGAATCGCGACGACGAACAGGATGCGGGCAATATCCGGTGAATCTTGCGGCTTCACTACGTCCTCCTCGCGGCATGCAGCCACGCTCGGCAATCGATACGGCGCCCGGTGGCCGCTCTCCTTGCGGAACAGCGCGCGCCAGGCTGTTGACGCGCCAGTCTATCCCGGATGCGCGATGGGCCGTCGAGATTATGGCGTCACATCGCGCATGACGGACGTGACGAACGTCACGAATGTAAAGGCCATAACAGGCATAGCAGGCCATAACAGCCCCGTGCTGCACTCTGGAATAATGACGGCTCCCCAAACTTGTCCCGCCTGGAGAAATTCGTCATGTCTGTTTCTGATCAGAAACTGCCCTGCGTGCTGCTGACCAACGACGATGGCATCGACGCGCCTGGCCTCGCCGTGCTCGAGGCCGTCGCGGCCGAACTGGCGCGCGAAGTCTGGGTTGTCGCGCCCGAACACGATCAGAGCGGCACATCGCACTCGATCAGCCTGCATTCGCCGCTGCGCGTGAGCCGCCGGGGCGAGCGGCGCTTCGGTGTGATGGGCACGCCGGGCGACTGCGTCGTGATGGCCGTGCGTTCCCTGATGGGCGACGTGACGCCTTCGCTCGTGCTGTCGGGCATCAACCGCGGCGGCAATCTCGGTGTGGAAACGATGTTTTCCGGCACGGTGGGCGCGGCGATGACCGGCCTGTTGCTCGGGTTGCCGTCGATCGCGCTCAGCCAGACTTTCCGTGACCGCGAACGTGTGCGCTGGGATACCGCGCGCGCACTTGCCCCGGACACGATCCGCCGTCTCGTTGCGGTCTCGCATGACGCGCCCATCTGCCTGAACGTGAATTTTCCCGATATCGACGCGAGCGCGGTGGGCCCGTTGAAAGTCACGCGCCAGGGCGTTGGACTCGTTCAGGGCATCGACGTCGTACCGCAGATCGACCCGCGCGGTATCGACTACCACTGGCTGCGTTTCAATCGCGGGCCACGCGAAAACGGCCCCGACACGGAAACGGCCGTGGTCAATTCAGGATGTGTCTCGGTGACGCCGCTGCGCTTCGAACGGACCGACGAACAAGCCTTTGCAAAACTGCAGTCGGCGCTCGAAGCTGGCCGCTGAATTGCGGCTGCCGCACGGCGCTCGGGTAATCAAATCCAATAATTAATTCACGCGATTAATTCAGCCAGCGAATTCAATGTGTGGACGATGCATGGCCGCTGAAAACGGCCATGCACGCGGATCAAGAAGATCAAGATGGATGAAGCGGCTGCGAGCATTCGCGCCGCCCTGTAACCCGTATTAACCGGTGTTTAGAAACCGGGCATGACCGGATACGGTTCTGTGTGGTCTTCCACGCCGCGCACGCCCGGAATGCTCTCTGCCGCGACGCGCACGGCCTGCACCGCTTCCGTCGAACTGAAGATGCCCCAGAGGTGCACGACACCATCGGTCACGACGATGTTCCGCCCGGCAAATGCCCACGGACGCCCTTCGAGTTCGGCGATCAATTCTTCGCGGATTTCGCGGTCGCTGGCGGATACTGTCTGCGAGTCGGCCGTGCTGCTCGCCAGCGCCTGAAGCAGATTCGCGCGGCTCACGATGCCGACGAGGTGGCCATCGCGCAGCACGGGCACGCGCTTGACGCCGCGTGTTTCCATGATCGTAGCGATCCTCGAAAGCCGTTCCTCTTCGTCCACGGAGATTACGTCGCGTGTCATCACATCTTCCACGCGGTGCGCATGCGATTTCACATAGGCTTCGGCATCGGCGCGCGTCGTAAAGAAGTCGAGCCAGCGCGAACGGCGTAGCTCCTGGGTGCCGATTTCGACGCGCCGCAGCAGATCGCCCTCACTGATGATTCCGATGAGCGACCCGTCCGCGTCGAGCACCGGCGCGCCGCTGATGTGCCGCTCGAGCAGCAATGCCGCTGCCTCGCGGATACTCATTTCCGGCTTGACGGTAATGACGTTGGTGGTCATGACATCCACTGCACGCATGATGCTTCTCCCAGTTCGCGTATTTGACGGAGGTGTTCCTTATCAAAGCGTAGTGGCTTGCTGCGCTGCGGCGTTGATGCAACTCAACATTACGGCCAGGCAACTGTATTTATGTGACGAATATGAAAAAACGTGCGGGAATGTTATTGCCTGGATATTGCCCGGCTTCGTCTGGATACCGATACATCCCAATTACGGGTGATGGCTGCGGGACGTGCCGGGGGTGCCGCGCGGGCACTGCCGGATGCTGCCGGTTACCGCGTTCGCCCCGAAACCGGCGATCCGATATGAAGTCTTCCGATAAACCCTGGTGCGCTTCGACAGGCCGTATTGTGCCACTGCATTCAGGCAGTGCGTTTGATTGTTGTCGGCGTCTGGACTGCGCCAGATCGACACGTCGTTGGCCCGGAATTCGAATGCGGGGCGACACGCGCGGCGTGCCGCCCGCCTCGATCCGGTTCACGGCAGCACCGTTCGGGTAGCGGGCGTTTCGTCAGCGATTCGATACGCCCCATACGCACCGGGATGACCGCTGCTTCAGATAATGAGGCGCGAAACCTTGACGCCTTCGAGCGACACACCCGCCATCAAACCGGCATTGGTGAGCACGAACGCTTCGACCGGATTGGTTGCGGTCGAAGTATCGACGTTGCCGTTCGCCCCGACCGTGACGAGCGCAACGGTTGCGTCCGCGCCCGCGGACCAGCCCTGGCTGTTGAGGAAGCGGTCGAGCGCCTCGCGGTTCATGAACGCGAAGATGATCGCCTTCGACTGCGCGCCGATCTGCAAACCAAACGAGCCTGCCACGGTACTGTAGTAACCCGTCGTGCGGCCATCCACACGCAGTGCGCCCGTGCCGTATTGCCCGCCGATCCAGAAGCCCGCAGCGAACACGCTCGGAAACACCAGTACGCCGTTCGCCCTCGAAAGCAGTTCGCGCGAGCCGTTCACGGTGTTGTAGAGGCGTGCGAGCGTGGCGTCGACGTTGGCGTCGATCGATTGGCGCTTCGCCGCGTTTTGTGAAGCGGAGTCACGCCCGCCGAGGGAGGTCGTCGTGCAACCGGCCAGCGCGAGGCTGCCGGTAGCGAGTGCGGCACTGGAGCTGATGAGAAATTCACGTCGGCGCATTAGGGTATCCCTGTAAAAATAGGTATGCGATAACCTTTGCGCGGATTCCGACATCCGTCAATCGCGGATGTCCACGCGCAAAAAGGTACAACAGGATAGCGCGAGTGCCCGTGCGCCTGGCGATTCCGCCTCGTCCCTATACGCACGAACTACGCACAAACTACGCACGAACGACCCGGCCGGTTACAGTGCGACGACCACGCCCGACATCGCGCCGCCGCACATTTCACGCGCGCCACCGCTACGATAAAGGGCATGTCACCTCTTCCCTCTGCGGCACGCATCGATGAAAGCCTCTTCCAAACGCCTGAATGTAACTTCGGTAACTTCCGTAACTGCGGTAACCGCGAAGCCCGCTACCGACCCGCGTCTCGACACACCTGCCCATTCCGGGTTGCCGCCGCGCGTGCAGCGTTTGATGTCCGGCCCGACGTGGCGCGACGCGAGCCGCGATCCCGACTTTCTCCAACGGCCGGATATGCGCGGCGTGCGTCTGCAGCTCGAATACGAAAAGGCCCAGCGGGGTTTGCAGGCCGCAGGCATCGATCACACAGTCGTCGTTTATGGCGCGAGTCGCACGCTCGAACCCGCTGAAGCCCACAAACGTTTCGCACAGGCACGCCGTGCGCTGCGCGCACAACCCGACGACCACGCGCTACAGGCAGCCGTACACGCGGCTGGCAGGCTCGTCGAGCGCAGTGCCAGCTACGAAGTCGCACGCGAATTCGGACGGCTCGTCGGTGCGGCGAAAGCCACAGCCACCTTGCCGAAGCTCACGATCGTCACAGGCGGCGGCCCGGGCATCATGGCGGCGTCCAATCGCGGCGCGAGCGAGGCCGGCGCACCGAGCGTCGGGCTCAATATCACGCTGCCGCACGAACAGTTTCCGAATCCATGGCAGACACCCGAACTGTGCTTCCGCTTCCACTATTTCGGCATCCGCAAGCTGCATCTGCTCGAACGCGCGAAGGCAGCGGTATTCTTCCCGGGCGGCTACGGCACATTGGACGAACTCTTCGAAGTGCTCACGCTGCTGCAAACGCGCAAGATCACACCGCTGCCCGTCGTGCTGGTGGGCAGCGCGTTCTGGCATAAAGCGGTGAATTTCGAGTTTCTCGCCGACGAAGGGATGATCGATCACGTCGATAAGGCGCTGTTCACGTTCTGCGAAACGGCTGACGAGATCTGGTCGACTATTCGCGACTGGTACACCGCCGCGCAGCCGAAGCGCGCAAACCACGGACGCGGCAAGGGGCGCTGAAGCGCAGGATTTCCGGCGGCGGGCACATGGCGGGGGTCGCGCTGCAGCCGCTTAGCTGCTTAGCTGCTTAGCTGCTTAGCTGCTATAGCCGCTGCAGCCGCTGTAGCCGCTGTAGCCGCTGTAGCCGCTAAGCGCGATTGTCCGGCGTCCGGTTCGGACAGGCTCCGTGACGCACGCGCAGACACCAAAGGCGCAGGACGCTCCCATCGAGCGGGCAAGCCGTCGCGTCGCGCGATGAAGTCTGCGAGCGCATATCGATGCGTGCGGCGAACGCGAGCGGCAGGACGAGACCGCACGGCGCCGTGCGGCCATCGCTTCGATGCCGTGGCGGCGCGCAGCGGTCCGGGTCCGAATCGACACGGCAAGTGTGCGCGTCGAGGACCGGCGGCTCATGGGGGAGTACGGCGGGCATGGCTCAACAGCCTCCAGAGAAAGCGGCAAATACAGTTACGTACGTCCACATGCTGATACGTGCATACAGGCGGTGGCATCGTAACGGTGCAAAAGCGGGTGCAAAAGCGGGTGTGAAAGCGCCGGGTGCCAGCGTCAAATTGCATCGCTCGTACCCGTAAAGCCGCGAGCACGAAGGTGCTCGACCATTCTTTGAATGCGGTACGAATTCTCTTTCATTTTCACGGCTGTACGCAAGCCCGCCGTGGGCCGCGTGCCCCGGCTTTCTCGCGAGACGGCGCGTCAAGCTTGCGCCGCAGGTGAATTGCGCCGATGGGTCACTTTGTCACTGCGCGTCGCAGACGCGTGTTCCCCGTGCGTGAACGACGTCAATACCGCGAGCGCGATTTCCGCCCACTTCACTCGATCTTCGCCTCACACGCAGTCCGGCAATGTAAAGCGCCAGATCAACCGTAAATCGGCATCGCCGGTTTTTTTCAGCGATTCGATATGGAATTTGATGGGCGCGAAATCCGTTATTTCGACATCCTGAATCAACTGGTATGACCGATGACGTGCTGGCTTGTGCGCCCGGTTTTGTGTCGCCATTCGCGGCTTTCCGGTAACACGCACCGCATTCGTTCTGCTACACACGGCAACGGTAATCTGTGGACACAATTGCTTTTGAACCCGATCCCTTAGTTCGGTTTCAAAGCAATATTAGAGGGAGACAATCGTGTTGCGGCTCACTTTGGCACTGGCGGCGGCGACCGTTCTGGCCGGCTGCGCCGTCGAACCCTATTCGGGTTACGACTACTACGACTATGGATACGGCTACCCGTACTACGGCTATCCTTGCTACGGCTATCCGTACACCGACTATTACGGCTACTGCGGGGGCTATTACCCAGGCGTCGCGAACATCGAATTCTTCGGCGGCGGTGGCCGGTTCTTCCATCACGGCTTCGGGCGGCATGGCTTCCGGGGACACTTCGGAGGCTTTCATGGCGGCGGCAGGCACTTCGGTGGCAGCGGGCACTTCGGCGGTGGAGGGCACTTCGGCGGCGGACATTTCGGCGGTGGCGGGCAGTGGCAAAGCGGTGGCATGGGGCACGGCGGCGGTCCGCGCGGACGCTAAATCCAATATGCGATCCGCGATACGCATTGACGCGCCCCGACCGCCGCACGCCTCAGGCCACGCGCACGCCATTCAAGTGCGTCCGCTCACCGGAATCAACGCGCCCGTGATTGCCTGCGCATCGGCGCCGAGCAGGAACGCAATCAACGCCGCAATTTCGCGCGGCTGAACCCAGCGCGTGAAATCCGCATTGGGCATGTCCTCGCGGTTTTGCGGCGTGTCGAGGACGCTCGGCAAAATCGCATTGACGGTTATGCCCTTGTCTTTCAGTTCCTCGGCAAGCGCCTCGGTGAGGCGAGCGACAGCCGCTTTCGACGCGCCGTAGGCGCCCATGCCGGCACCGGCCTTCAGGCCCGCGCCCGCACCGATGTTGACGATACGCCCCGCCTCACTCTTGAGCAGATGCGGCAAAGCCGCCTTCGATGCGTTGAGCACCGTCTTCACGTTGACCTTGTACATGAGGTCCCACGTGGCCGGATCGCCGTCCGCAATGGTTTCCCATCGGAACGCGCCCGCGATATTGAGCACCGCGTCGAGCTGGCCCAGTTGATCGTTGACCGCGTCGAGCGCCTGCTTTGCCGCCTGCAGATCTGCAACGTCGACGCCGCCGAGGCCCAATGCGGCCGTCACGCCTGCGGGAAGCGTGTCCGGCACGGCGCCGCGGCCGATCAGCGCCACGCGCGCGCCGCGCTCGATCAGCAACGCGGCTGTCGCCAGGCCGAGGTTGCCGAATCCACCCGTGATCGCCACGACTTTTCCATCGATTCCGGTTTTCATCTGTTTCGACACCCATCAAGTGTGATACGGCGGCAGAAGGCCGCGCCCTGCGCGCGCGTTAGCCAACCGCGCGGCTTTGTTCAAGCATACGCATTCGACCCGGCCACCGCTTCGGCGCGGGCCGGACGCGACAGTGCTCGTCGCGTTTCAGTATCGATAAATAAGCATGCCGAATAACCGCACCGGAAATAAAAGAGATCAAGCTCATGTTGAGCTTGATCATTCTAGTCGTGGTTTCCGTTATTCGGCTGTATCGCGATAGTTCGCGAACTTCGACGTATGGCCGATCCCCGGGTTGAAGCAGTTGCACGGATCGAGGGATTCGTAGAACGATTTCAGCTCGGGTTTCGCATAGTAGAGGTGCCCGACGTTGTGCTCGGCCGGGTATTGGGCGCCGCGATTGTCGAGCAGTTTCCACATCTCGTGTTCGAGCGCGAGGCAATCGTGGCCCTTGCGCACGATGTAATCCTGATGGAAAACGTGGCAGAGGAAGTGGCCGTAGTAGAGCTTGATCGCAATGGGCTTTTCGACTGCCTCGGGCAGTTGCTCGAACCACTCGCGATCGTTGCGGCGCAGGGCGATATCGAGCGCGACGATATCCTCCACTTCAGCGCTGTGCACGGCGCGATAACGCACGGCCGCGCCCGCCGCTGCGAAGCGATGCAGGAACGCCTTGGTGCCCTCTTCAGCCGTGCATTCGAAGAAGTCGCCGCTTGCGCCCGCGAAATAGCGTTTCAGATAATCGTGCGTCTCGTCAGTCATATCGGCAGAGACCTTGAGCATCAGATGATGCTCGAAGCGATTGCGATAGTCCTTCAGCCGCGCCGGCAAGTGGCTCGGGAAAAGCCGGCTCACCGCCTGCGCCACGCGATCGGTGAAATGCGAAGGCAAAAAGCCGATGCGCTCGAAAATTGCATCGCAGCGGCTCTTCAGGTTGAACAACGCGGGCAGGCGTTTCGTGCCCAGGTGCTGAATGAGCAGGAACATATCCTTGCCGTAGCGCTCGGCAATATCGAAAGCGTCTCGATGCATGTATTCGCCCGCGACAGGCAGGTTCGACATCTCACCGAGAATATGGCGACGCAGATCGGTCAGTTCGGACGTCTCGTTCGTGCCGATATAAAACACCTTCGTGCCCTTCTCGATCGGAAAAGTATCGAGCCGGACCGCGAAAACCATCACCTTGCCCGCCGATCCCGACGCTTCGTGCAAGCGCAGCGGGTCGGCGTTGTAGCGCGCGGGCGTGTCGGCGTCGACATCGCGGACATGTTTCGCGTACTGATGATCGGATGCGGCGCCGACATCGTGACGGATAGTGTCTTCCGGCAGATCGCCGCGATCGAGGCGCCCAAGCACCTCCTCCGGTGTTTCGCCAAGACCGATCCCCAGATGGTTCACGAATCTAAGCTGCCCTTGCGCATCCACCTGGGCGTACGCGGTCATTTCCGTGTACGCCGGGCCACGCCGCACGAGCGCGCCGCCCGAGTTATTGCAGATGCCGCCGATCACCGACGCGCCGAGGCACGACGAGCCGATCACCGAGTGCGGCTCGCGGCCGAGCGGTTTGAGCGTTTGTTCGAGCTGGTCGAGTGTCGAGCCGGGCAGGCAGACCACCTGTTTACCGCTGTCGATGACGTAGACCTGGCGCATGCGCGTCATGCTGACGATGACCACATCGCGGTCGTAGTTATCGCCATCGGGCGTCGAGCCGCCGGTGAGACCGGTATTCGACGCCTGCGAGATCACGACCACATTCGCCGCCACGCATGCCTGCAGTACCTTCCATTGCTCCACGAGCGAGCCGGGCTGCACCACGGCGGCAACGGAACCTTGTCCGAATCGAAAGCCCGTCCGATAGCGCCGCGTGGCCTTGTCGCCGGTCAATACATATTTTCGGCCGACGATGGACTGCAGGGATTCAACGAGCGGCGCTCGCCCTTCGACCCGGGTCGTGGCTGGCGAAACGGTGCCTTGGCGGACGGTGGACATGTAGGCGTCTCCTGCACGAAATATTAAGGTGCCGGCGGGACCGGCAAATTTTGCGCAAGGATAGGCCGACCCAATGAATCCGTCCAATATCGCAAAACGCCGCAATCAAGACGAAAATCCTATCAATCGTCAGGGGTCAAATCTGCTGCGGATGCCGTGCGATATCGCGCGCGATCCCGATGAAATTCTGCACCGCGGGCGCCCGGTCCTGTGGCCGGTACACGAGCGCGATCGTCGTATGCAGCGCGCCGCCCCTGAGAGCGTGATAAGTCACGCCCTTCGCCTGAATCTGCCGCATCGACGAAGGAATCAGCGTCACACCGAAGCCCGCCGCCGCCATGTTGACGGCCGAGGAAATCTGCGGCGACTCCATGCTGATGACTGGATGGAAACCGGCCTCATGGCACGCGCTGATAATCGAATCGTGCAGATCCGGCCCGATCGGGCGCGGGAAAAGAATGAGCGGGTCGCCCGCGAGATCGGCGAGATCCAGGCTGCGCCGTCGCGCAAAGCGATGCCGCGGCGGCAGCACGGCGAGCACGTCCTCTTCGACGAGCGGCTGGGTAGCGAGCCCGCGGCAGTCGAGCGGCAGGCGCACGAAGGCCGCATCCACGCGCGCTTCGCCCACGCGTTCCAGCAGCACCGAACTATTGCTTTCCTCGCAACCGATCGCAACGCCCGGCCAGGCACTGCGAAAGCGCTGGAGCGCGGCTGCGACAAGGGGGTGAAACACCGTCGACCCGGCAAAGCCGAGACTGAGCCGCCCCGTCTCGCCGCGCCCGGCGTTCTGCGCTTCGGCCAGCGCGAGTTCGGCTTCTTCGACGATACGGCGCGCACGCTCGCGAAAGAGCCGCCCCGCCTCGGTCAATTCGACGTGGCGCGAATGCCGCACGAACAGCCGCGTGCCGATCTCGGCTTCGAGCTTGAGAATCTGCTGGCTGAGCGGCGGCTGGGCGATACCGAGCGATCTTGCGGCCGAGCTGAAATGCAGATGCTCCGCGACCGCGAGAAAGTAGCGTAGTTGCCGGAATTCCATATGTTTTTCGTCTTGTTGCGCACGCGCAATAGTGGACTGGAATCGCGCCGGCGTCCAGGCAGCCGGAAAACCCGCGCGTCAGACCGGCATCATCGCGCGGCGCAGACAAGAAGACACGTCCCCCGTTTGGGCATTTTCCGGGCGTCCGCCAGGCTCACTCGGTGCCCGTGCGCGTCTCGTCGACGAACTTTTCGGTGGCGTCGTCGATCTTGCGGCCCTTGCGTCCGGCCGGGCCGTGAATGTAGATCGTTTTCATATCGATATGCGATTCGCCGGATATCCGCGGCGGCGGTGTCATTGCGTAGCGCACCGTGCGCGCGTGATCGGCCAGCTGCAGGTTGGGGTCGAATACCGAATTGAACCGCCAGAGCATGCGCACGAAGTTGGTCTGGCCGTGCAGCAGAAGGCGCGCCGCCTGGCGAGACGCGCGGCGCAGCGCCACCCAGCCAAGATGCTTGCGGTTCAGCACCTGTTGCGTGCGCACCAGTTCCGCGTAGAACTCGGGCAGCGGGAGTTTCGTCGGCACCACGGCGTGCTGGATGTCGTAAAGCCGGTAATCGAGACTCGTGAGCGGGCGCGATTCGCGTTGCCAGTTCTCGGTGCCCGGGTACGGCGTATTGACGCTGATATTGACGATTTCGGGAATTTCCAGACACCACTTGCGAATCGTCTCGAAGCGATCGCGGTCCCAGTCGGGATCGGCGATCAGATTGACCGCGACGGAGATGCCGAGCGAGCGCGCGAATTCCAGCGCCTCGAAATTGCGGTCGAGGCTGACGCGTTTGCGAAACGCCTTGAGCCCCTCCTCATCGATAGCTTCGAGGCCGAGGAACATGTAATTGAGGCCGAGCGTGCGCCAAAACCGGAACACCTCCTTGTTGCGCAGCAGAACGTCGCCGCGCGTCTCCAGGTAATAGTGTTTGTCGATGCCGCGCCGCCGGATCGCTTCGGCGATGGCCATGCCGTGGTCGGCGTGCACAAAAGCCACGTCGTCGACAATGAATACACCCGGCTCGCGCAGCGCGGCGAGATCCTCGACGACGACTTCCGGGCTGCGTGTGCGATAGCTGCGGCCATAGAACGTCCACGCGCTGCAGAACGTGCAATCCCACGGGCAGCCACGCGCAAATTCGATGGACGCGCACGGATCCAGCGTACCGATGAAATACTTTCGGCGATGCCGCAGGAGGTCGCGCGCGGGACGCACGGCATCGAGATGCTCGACAAAGCCCGGCGGCGGCCCAACGCCGCGCAGCGTCACGACGCCCGGCACCGCGAGCAGATCGCCGCCGTGCGCGACGGCGTCGAGCAGCGCGGCAATCGAGGCCTCGCCCTCGCCGCGCACCACGCAGTCGATATCGCCTTCGGCGTGACGCAGCAGATCGTGCGCGGTAAACGAGACGCTATGGCCGCCCACGAAGACGAAGCACGACGGCAGCGCCGCCTTGACGGCTCGCGCGAGGTCGACGATCTCGGGAATGTTCGCCAGATAGTTGCCGGAGAAGCACAGCGCCTCGGGCCGCCAGGTACGCACGACGCGCATCAGATCGGCGTGCGTTTCGACCTGCAGATCCAGCAGCCGCACGTCGTGGCCCGCTTCGCGCGCGGCCCCGGCAACCGATTCGAGCCCCAGCGGTTCCAGCCGCAGGAATACGCGCGTGTACATCAGGCCGCTCGGATGGACAGCAAGCAATTTCATGAAGCCTCCTTGCGACGCGCCAGCCCGTCGCGGCACGCTTGTCGCATCGCGCTCGGATTTGCCGCACGTCATGCACCGCACCGCCGAGGTGCGCGAGGCACGCGAGGTGCTCACCGGTAACGCAAAAAGCGTGCCCCGGCCATTCGATATTGCTGCTTCGTGGGAGTCTACGCGCGTTCGGCGGGCTCAGCCCGGGGAAGCGGCGCGACGGCCCCGCAGCGTCAGAAGCTGCCGAACAGCGTCCCCAGCACGATGACGACCGCAAGCGCGAGCAACGCGCCGAGGATGCTGACCACCACGAGATCGCGGTAGCTTTCGCGGTGTGTCGAGCCGCAGACAGCGAGCAGCGTGACGACCGCGCCGTTGTGCGGCAGGCTGTCGAGCGTACCCGACGACATGACCGCAACACGGTGCAGCAGCGCCGGATCGATATGATGTTGAGCCGCGAGTTGCATGTAAGTATCGCCGAGCGCATCGAGCGCGATGGTCAGGCCGCCCGACGCCGAACCGGTCAGCCCGGCGAGCAGGTTGGTCGCGACGGCGAGCGACACGAGCGGGCCGCCGCCGATGCCGAGCACCCAGTCGCGCACCGCCTCGAACGCGGGAAGCGCGGCGATCACCGCGCCGTAGCCGACGAGACTGCCGACGCTCAATACCGGCAGCACCGACGCATTCGCACCGGCGTCGACGCTTTCGCGCAGCGCGCCGAGGCGCTGCCGGTTCAGCGCGACGAGCACGACGATGCCGAGTGCGAGCGCCACCGACACGCCCCACACGCCCACCACGGCGGAGAGCGTCGTCGCACCCCAGCGCGGCTCGGCGAGATACGACGCGTCGATGCGCGGAAACACCACGACATTCATCACGAAGTTCATGCCCACGACCACCGCGAGCGGCGTGAGCGCAACCCACGGCGGCGGTGGACCGGCTTCCTTCGACGGCTCGGCGCCGCCGATTTCAGCCGGGTCGAACGTCTGCGCGACGCTCGCGCGTTCGCGCACGAGCGCGGACGTGCCGTCCTCCTGCCCCTTTGCAGCGCTGTTCTCCGGTTCGACGAAACCCTCGCCGTTGCGGCGCGCCGAAGCGGCCACGCGCGAAAGCCACCAGAGCCCGAAGCCCGCCATCACGATGCTCGCAATCACGCCGAGCCCCGGCGCGGCAAACGGCGTGGTGCCGAAGAACGGCATCGGAATCGCATTTTGCAGCGCGGGCGTGCCCGGCAACGCGGACATCGTGAAGGTTGCCGTGCCGAGCATGATCGCGGCGGGCATCAGACGGCGCGGCAGATTGGCCGAGCGAAACAGCGCCTGCGCCATCGGCGCGAGCACGAAGAACGCGACGAAGAGGCTGACGCCGCCATACGTGACGAGTGCGCCGCCCAGCACGACGGCGACCAGCGCATGGCGCGAGCCGAGCTTGTCGATCATGAACTGCGCGACGGCGTCGACCGAGCCGCTGTCTTCCATGAGCTTGCCGAACAGCGAGCCGAGCAGAAAAAGCGGAAAGAATTGGGCGAGAAACCGGCCCGTGCTGCCCATGAAAGTCTGCGTCCAGTGCGCGAGCACCGGTTGCCCCGAAATGAGCGCGGCAAGCATCGCGCAGAGCGGTGCGAGCAGCAGCACGCTCCAGCCGCGATACGCGAGCCAGATGAGCAGCGCAAGGCTCGCGAGCATGCCAGCGAGCCCCACCGCGAGCGTGCCCGCGCTCATTGCAGCACCCCGTCGAGCAGCGCGCCGAAATCGAACGACGACGTCACGCCGACGCTCGCGCCGTGCGTCGCGAGAAAGGCGTCGGCGGCTTGCCGGCCTTCGTCGCGCAACATGGTCAGGAATGACCATTCGGCGTTGAGCTTCGACGACGTGCCGAGCGTGACGAGCTTGTCGCTGTGAATGCGGTGCACGCGCATCGTCGCCCAGCGATGGCCTTCGCTGTTGCCCGGGTCGGCCACCTGATGCAGCAGCGCGATCATGCGCAGTTCTTTGAGCAGCGGCGAATTGAACGCGATTTCATTCAGGCGGTTGATGATTTCGCGCGCCGAACGCGGCGTGCCCGGCCGCTCCACGGGATTGACCTGCACGAGGATCGTGTCGACCGAATCGGTCTCGCGCACGAGCGGCGTGATCGTGGGGTTACCCGCGTAGCCGCCGTCCCAGTACGCTTCGCCGTCGATCTCGACAGCGCGGAACAGCGTTGGCAGACACGCCGATGCGAGCAGCGCGTCGGCCGTGAGATCGGCGTTGCGAAATACCCGCGCCTGGCCGTTGCGCACGCGCGTCGCCGTGACGAAGAGCTTGATGCGCGAGTTGCGCAGCGCGTCGAAATCGATTGTGTCCGCAAGGATCGTGCGCAGCGGATTGATGCTCGCGGGGTTCATGTCATACGGTGAAATGACGCGCGCCATCATGTCGAACGCCAGATAGACCGGCGAATGATCGAGCGTCCAGCGCCCGAGCATCATATCGACAAAGCCGCGCCGGAACGGGCTGAAACGCGCGGCGTCGGCCACGCGGCGCCAGAAGCGTTCGAGCGCCGCGCGCGCGCCCGGCACGCCGTCTTTCGCGTGACCGCTTGCGAGCACCGCGGCGTTCATTGCACCCGCCGACGTGCCCGAAATGCCCTCGATCTGAAGCCACGGTTCTTCGAGCAAACGGTCGAGCACGCCCCACGTATAGGCGCCGTGCGAACCGCCGCCTTGCAGCGCGAGATCGACGGGCAAAGGTTCGGTGCGGGTCGTGCTGTGTGTCGTTTCTGTTCCTGCGGGCATGGCGGCTCCGTGAAAACGCGACCTTCACGAGGGTACAGGAAAAGGCGCAAGCGGCTCGCACAGGTGTGATGCCGCCGCGGCGTGGTGCCTTCGCCTGCTACCTTCGCCTGCTACCTTCGCCTGCTACCTTCGCCTGGTACCCTCGCTTGCTACCTTGTTTTGCACCTTTGGTAGACTCGAAACCATTCCTTGCATCGGCAATCCCCGCCCGCCCACCGTGCCTTCCACCCGCTCGCCTTCCCACCCGCTTTCGCGTTTGCTCGCTGAAATCCGCGCCTGTACCGTGTGCGCCGACGCGCTGCCGCTCGGCCCTCGCCCCGTGCTCCAGGCCGGTGCGGGCGCGCGTTTACTGATCGTGGGGCAGGCGCCCGGCACGAAGGTGCACGCATCGGGCGTTCCGTGGGACGACGCGAGCGGCGAGCGCCTGCGCACATGGCTCGGCATCGATCGCGAGACCTTTTACGACGCCTCGAAAGTCGCCATCGTGCCGATGGGTTTCTGCTATCCGGGCCGCGGCGCGGGCGGCGACAATCCGCCGCGTCCCGAGTGCGCGCCGCGCTGGCACGCACGCTTGCTCGCGCAACTGCCGGACGTGCAGCTCACGCTGCTGATCGGGCAATACGCGCAGCGCTATTTTCTGGGTGACCGGCGCAAGGCAACGCTCACCGAAACCGTCGAGGCGTGGCGCGAGTACGCTCCCGCCTTTGTGCCGCTGCCCCATCCGTCGCCGCGCAATCAACCCTGGTTCGCACGCCATGCGTGGTTCGAGCACGATGTGCTGCCCGCACTGCGCGAGCGCGTCGCGGCAACGCTGGCTGCCGCGCACCCGCTAGCGCCGCAACCGCAGAATGGAGATACAACGATGACCAAGCCGACCATCGACATTCAGCGCGTCTACGAAGCGCCGCCCACCGGCGATCACGCGTGTTTCCTCATCGACCGCCTGTGGCCGCGCGGCATCCGCAAGGAAGCGCTCGGGCACGTCGAATGGCTCAAGGACGTTGCGCCCAGCACGCCGCTGCGTCAGTGGTATCACCAGAATCTTTCGCAATGGGACGAGTTCAGCAAGCGTTACCTTGCCGAACTCGACGCGAATCCCGACGCGTGGCAGCCGCTCGCCGACGCGTGCGCGAAAGGGCCGATCGCCCTGCTCTATGGCACGCGCGATGTCGAGCACAACCACGCGATCCTGCTGCGCGACTATCTGCTGAAGAAAATCAAACGCAAATAGCGACGCAAAAGCTGCGCGAAATACCCCGTTACACGCGTGACGGCGCCCAAACTGGCTTATCTGCTACCGTAGTGACAGATCGCACAACGATCGTCGGGCGATCTCCCTTCAAGGAGGAACTGCGATGCGCAAGCAGCTCGTCGGTGCGGTACTCGCCGGTCTGGCCGGAAGTTTCATCGCTTCGCCGCCGGCCGCCGCCCAGACTCCGGCGTTCACCAACACGACTGTGAATCTATTCGCCGGACCAGCCGGCGATTATCCGATCGTCGCGCAAGTGCCGGGCGGCGTCCCGGTTTCGGTGTGGGGATGCCTCGCGGGCTTCAGCTGGTGCGACGTCAGCCTATCTGGCCTGCGCGGCTGGGTCTGGGGCGGCTTCCTGAATTACACGTTCCAGGGCAGACCCGTCCCGGTCATGAGCTACGGCCCCACGATCGGCCTGCCGATCGTGACGTTTTCGCTCGGTGCGTATTGGGGCAACTTCTATCGCGACCGGCCCTGGTTCCGCAACCAGGCGTACTGGATGCGTCGTCCGCCGCCGCGGCCGGTCAGGCCGCCTCCCATCCGGCCGCCGCACCGGCCGCCCGGCGTTGGCGGGCGGCCGCCTCAAGGCGGCGGGCCCGGAAACAACGCCCGTCCACCCGGTGGCGGCAGGCCGCCAGGCGGGGGCCGCCCGCCCGGCGCAGGCAGGCCGCCCGGCGGGCAGGGACCCGGCGCGCAGGCACCCGGCCCTGGACGGCCTCCCGGCGCAGGCGGCGGAGGTCGCCCGCCCGGTGCGCAAGCTGGTCAGGGCGGCGGACGCCCGCAGGGCCAGGGCGGTGGCAGACGCCCGCCTGATGCTGGCGGCGGCAACCGTTCGTCTGGCGGCGGCAGAAACCGGCAACCCGGCAGCGGTAATTGAGTCCGCAACAGTCGATAACAACCATCCCGCTGGACGGTGTGCCACTTGCCGCACACCGTCCATCTGATTCTCACCAGTTCACCCGCTTTCAGCGCCGCCTCCAACAGCCGTAGCCACGCGCGCACGCACAGCCGATCCGCTACCGGGCATCGCGTTGGCGTGGTGCTTGTATATACGGATTCCTGATTAACGTGAAGCAAACAAAAATGCCGCGCATACGCGCGGCGTTGCGGTGTCGCACCCTGCGTTCAACGATGGTGAAGACGATGGCAAACGCGCACGGGATGATGATTGTGATGCTCGACGTGGCAGGCAACGTGAGCCGGCGACGCGAACGCGGCGATCGGCGCGAGCATGGCAGCACAGCAAATAAGGGCGGACAAACGGAGAACAGGCTTGAATGCGGCTTTCATGTTTTGGGATTTTTAACGGCAGCGTAATACGGTTAAAAAGGGCCGTTTTGAAACGGCACGGAAGTTTAACGCAGAAGGCGTCGCACTTCATTACGCGTTTGTAACCGGCGTAGCGTCAAATGTCAGCCGCTTGACAGTCCCGGTTCCATTGCTTCCTTGCCGTTAATCCATCGCTTTTAATCCCTCGCCTTTAATCCCCTTTATGCGGGTTTCAACCCCCTGCGCCGTCGCCGTCACCGTCGCCGTCCAGGCGTCTCAGCAATTCACGCCCGCGTATCGTGAGTCGCGGCACTGTGTCGTCGGCGTGCTCGTCCATTTCCACGAGCTGATAGTGCTGCAGAGCCAGAAAATCGGAGTCAAGCGTCTGGATTGGCGTATGTGCATCGCGAATCAGCAACAGCGCCGCTAGTTCGTGGTGACTGAGCATCGAATCTCTCCTGTGCGAAAACGCCCGGTATTGCCTGGTATAGTGGCCGAAACGTACAGTTTCGCTACAGACGTGTTTCGCTTTGTTACGCGTACGCGCATGCGCGCCGCAAGGGTTGCATCGGCCGCATTGCCGTACGTCGTGCGCATGTCTCATGCCGCGCGATTTAAGGCATGAAACTCACCTTTTCAACACCACCAAAACGGTGACGGGTTCAAAAGCATGTACTCTGTGCCCGGATCATCCGATCAATGATTCAGATATCTAATTCGTTCGCCGTTCCTGCAACGCAAAACGGCGTTCAGCACCGTGGCCCCATGTGCTTCACACACCTCGCGCGGCTTACCGCTTATCGCTCGAAAATATAGACACCCGGTGCGTCCTCAAGTCCTCCGGTTACGGCGCGGGCCTCGATTTCGCCGCTCGATTGTTCCTGCAGCCACTCCACGAGGCGCGGCCACCACGATCCTTCAACCGGCGGCGTGCCGTCAAAGAACGCTTGCGGGCTGCGATACGCCATTCCGGGGTCGCGCGTGGCACAGCGGTAATGACGCCGCGGATGCCCGGGCTCCGACACGATGCCCGCGTTGTGACCGCCCGCGGTCAGCAGAAACGTAAGCGGATTGTGGGTCGAGAGCAGCAGCTTGTAGACCGAGCGCCACGGCGAAACGTGATCGCGCTCGGTGCCGACGACGAACATCGGCTGCTCGATATCCGAAAGCGCAACCGGTTCGTCGCCCACGCAGTAGCGTCCCTCGGCGAGATCGTTGTGGAGGAACAGATCGTTCAGATACTCGATATGCATGCGGTACGGCATGCGCGTCGTGTCCGCATTCCACGACATCAGATCGTTGGCCTTCGAGCGGCGGCCAAGCAGGTACTCGCTCATCATGCGCGACCAGACAAGATCGCGTGCGTTGAGCAACTGGAACGTCGCCGCCATTTGCGAGCCGTCCAGATAGCCCTGCCGCCACATGAGCGCATCGAGCGCAGCCAGTTCGCTCGCGTCGATATACAAGCCGAGCTCGCCGGGCTCGCTGAAATCGGTTTGCGCGGCGATCAGCGAGATGGAACGTAGCGCGTCGTCTTTACCGTCGCGTGCGAGCGTCGCCGCCGCGATGGCAAGCAGCGTGCCGCCGAGACAATAGCCCACGGCCTGGACCGCTTCGTCGCCGCAGCGGGCCCGGGCGGCATCGAGCGCATCGAGCATCGCCTGCAGGTAATCGTTCAGGCCGAGATCGCGTGCAGACGCCCGTGGATTGTGCCAGGACAGCGCAAACACCGTGAACCCCTGCTCGACCAGATAGCGGATCAGCGAGTTGTGCGGCTGGAGGTCGAGAATGTAGTACTTCATGATCCACGACGGCACCACGAAAACAGGTTCGCGCGCCACGCCGGCCGTTGCCGGATCGTATTGGAGCAACTCGCACAGTGCGTTGCGCCACACGACCTTGCCCGGCGTCAGCGCAACATCCTTGCCCGGCTCATACGCGAGCGGCGTATGCACGGGCGCGCCGCCCATACCTTTTGTCACGGCGACGTAATCCTGCATCCAGTGCTTCATGCCCTGGGCGAAGTTCGCGCCGCCGCTCGCCAGGGTGGCTTCGAGCACGACCGGGTTGGTCGCGATGAAATTGCCCGGCGAGCACGCGTCGACCCACTGACGCGCCAGAAAACGCACGATGTCGGCGTGATGGCGCTCGACGCCCGCCACGCCGGTCGTCGCTTCCTGCCACCATTCCTGCGTGCGCAGGAAGTTGTCGCGCCACGCGCTGAACGGCCACGCGGACCACGACGGCGCAATGAAACGCAGATCGTCTGCGGGCGCCTCCGGCGCCTTCATCGACGCTGCGGACGCCGTAGCCACGCCAGCCACCACTGGCAGGGCAGCGCGCCAGGCAGCGGCCGCGTCGTGCGAAGCGCGCAGGGCGAGATCGAAACACTTGCCCGGCGAAATCGCCAGATGCATGCCCCAGTCGAGGCACGCCAGCACGGCCGAAACCGGCGAAAGCCCTCCCGTGAGCGCAGCGACACTTGCATGCGCAACGAGATCGAGCGGATCGTCATGCAGGCCGACGAGGGTCATCGCGGGCGGCGCGGGCCGCACCGCCGCTCTGTGCGCGTGCGCCGGTTCCTTGCCTTTCGGTGCGCTGATCCCGCCCGACCCCTGCAGCGCGGTATCGGCATGGCGCGCATTCGGCCTGGTGTGCTTCGTCGCAGACTTCATTGCATGTGCATCCCGCCGTTGATTGCGATATCGGCACCCGTGATAAACGCCGCTTCGTCGGAGCACAGGAACGCCACCAGCGCCGCGATTTCGTCCGGCTGGCCGAGCCGCCCGACCGGAATCTGCGGCAGGATGCGCGTGTCCATCACCTCCTTCGGCACGGCCTCGACCATCTGCGTCGCGAGGTAGCCGGGCGACACCGTATTCACGGTCACACCCTTCTTCGCCACTTCCAGCGCGAGCGATTTCGTAAAGCCGTGCAGCCCGGCTTTCGCCGCCGCGTAATTGGTCTGCCCGTACGCGCCGCGCGAGCCGTTCACCGAACCGATATTGACGACCCGCCCGAAGCCGCGTTCGAGCATGCCGGGCATGAAGGGCTTCGTCATATTGAAGAGCGCGTCGAGGTCGGTGTGCAGCACCGAATCCCAGTCGGCTTTCGTCATCTTCACGAACGTGCGGTCGCAGGTGATGCCCGCGTTGTTGATGAGCACGTCCACATGGCCGAATTGGCCGAGCGCCTGTTCGGCGGCGCGATGGCACGAGTCGTAATCGCTGACGTCCATCTCGTACGTCACGAAGTGACGGCCCGCGGCCTCCTCGGCGTCGAGCCAGGAAAGCACGTGATCGTTGCCGTGCGAGTGCGACACCGCAACCGTCATGCCTGCGTCGCAAAGCCGCCGGCTGATTGCCGCGCCGAGACCGCCCATGCCGCCCGTCACGAATGCGATGCGATTAGCTGCCATGTTGTTCTCCTTGTGTGTGTGCAGCCTGCTTGCCGTTGCCGTGCGCGTGTCCCGCCGCGCCGTGGGTCATGCCGTTCGTCATCGATACACCGTTGGCCACGGCCGCGCCGACGGCACGCTCGAATGCGGCCATCCATTCACGCATGGGCATCGCCGATGCGGTCGCCGCGCCCGGCTCCAGCCCGCCAAGCGTGTCCTGCCAGCTCTGCGCGATGCCGCGTGCCGTATCGGTCCAGGCGCCCGCGCCCTGCATGGCGGCGGCGACGCTCTCTTGCCAGATCGCCGCACTCGCGCCGAGATAGTCGCGCAGCACCGACTGGCTTGCCGTTGCGAAATCGCTCCAGTCCTGCGCGGCGCGCAGCGTCTCCATCACGCCCTCGAGTGCGGCCCGGTCGCGTTCGTAACGGCGTTGCTGAAGCGAGAGAAGCTGCTCGCGCCACTGTTCGCCCTGCGAGAGCATCTGTAGCACAGCAGTGGCGTTGACGCGCCAGGCGTCGAACGAGGGATTGGAAACGGTGACCATGTTCAGTGTCCTCACAAGATTGCAGTGCCCGGCGTGGCGCCAGGTGCGGCGCACCGCGAATAGTGAAGCGTGGACGCAGACATTCCGCGGGGCCGCGAGCAACCCGCAAAGAGCGGGCCACAGGCGGGTAACAAGCGGCGCGACGACAATTGCGTCCCGGCGGTGCATGGAGGATCACGGCGGCTCGTGAAAGGCGGATACGGCCGCGTCTCTACGATGATTCGGAGTGCGGCGAGTTCGAACTACGCCAGATCCCCTCATCATCATAGGCACGAAGAAAGGCCGGCGCGGGGCGAGTGTGCGTGCGCCGGATGATCCAGATCATTTATTAAGATTCATGTGACGCGTGAGCGTCTTTACTTCTATGCTTATTTGCTATTTTCGCGACAGATGATCAGGCACGTGCGAGGCGCTGCATGGGATATCAAGCGCCTTGCCGTGCCTTTCCGCTCACTTACGCGTCGGCTTCCTCAGCACTGCGCACGAGCATGACCGGACGATCGGCCATGCGTAGAAATGCCTCTGCCACGCTGCCGAGCAGCAGGCGTTTCACCCCCGAAAGCCCGCGTGTGCCCATCACGACAAGTTCGGCGTCGTCTTCTGCTGCAATGCGGTAGATCACCCCGGCGATGTCCTCGCCGACGGCATCGGCGGCACGCGTGCTGCCCGAGACGCCCTCCTGCGCGAATACCGTCTTCGCTTCGTCCAGCGCCAACGTGGCGGCATCGTTTGCATTGGGATCGTGCGAGAGTTCTTCGGCATAAGCGGCGCCGACGTCCGCGAGCCGGGCGGGATGCTGCACGACACATAGCGCCTGCACATGGCCGCCTGTCGCCTTCGCGATCTTCACGGCTTCGTCGAGTGCGCGCCGGCCGCTTCGGCTGCCATCAATCGCCACCAGAATCTGCTTGTACATCATGACCTCCCGGGCTGTGCCCATGGTGCGCGGCTCACGCCGCGCGCTGTTTGTCTGATCATTTCCACTACGATTGTCTGATCATTCCACTACATTTGGGTACGGATTAGCCCTCGCGCCAATGCGGTGCGTTGCCACGTTCAGGCGTCGTTGCGGCCGCAAGCACCCGCGTTCAGGTCATTGTCAGCACCGCTGCTCCCGTGAGCCGCCCTGCGCGCAAGTCGGCCAGCGCCTCGTTTGCGCGCGCAAGCGGATAAGGCGTCGCATCGATTTCAAGCGTGTGACGCGCGGCGATCGCCATGAACGCAGCGCCGTCTTCGCGCGTGAGATTCGCAACCGACACGATGCGCCGCTCCTCCCAAAGCCAGGCGTAAGGAAACGCGGGAATGTCGCTCATGTGGATGCCGCCGCAGACAACCGTTCCGCCCTTCGTCACGGCCCGCAGCGCCGCGGGAACGAGCGCGCCGACCGGAGCGAACAGAAGCGCGGCGTCGAGCGGCTCGGGCGGCGCCTCATCGCTGCCGCCCGCCCATGCGGCGCCAAGGCGTCGCGCAAATTGCTGCGCGGCAACATCGCCGGGACGCGTGAACGCGTAGACCGTACGCCCCTCATGACGCGCGACCTGCGCGACGATATGTGCGGCCGCACCAAAGCCGTAAATGCCGATGCGCTCGGCGTCGCCCGCCATCGCGAGCGTGCGATAGCCGATCAGGCCCGCGCACAGCAGCGGCGCAGCTTCGACGTCGCTGTACTGGCGCGGCAAATGAAAGCAGTAGCGGGCGTCGGCGACGGTACGCCCGGCGTAGCCGCCGTCGAGCGTATACCCGGTGAAACCCGGTGCGTCGCAGAGGTTTTCCCGGCCCCGCAGGCAAAAGCGGCAATGGCCGCAGGTGTGGCCGAGCCACGGCACGCCGATGCGGTCGCCGGGCGCGAAGCCGGTCACGCCGCCGCCGGTTGCAGCGACCGTACCGACGATCTCGTGGCCCGGAATCAGGGGCTGCTTCGGATGCTGCAAGTCGCCGTCGACCACGTGCAGATCCGTGCGGCACACGCCGCAGGCACGCACGTCGACCAGCAACTGACCCGCGCCCGGCGTCGGGTCGGGCAGTTCGACTTCGCGCAACAACGGACTCGCGCCATCGAACAACATCGCTCGCATTGCCTGCCTCCTCCTGGAGAAGCGCCACACGCACCGCGGCGCCCGCACGGATCATGTTACGCGGTCGGCGCACGCGCCGCGATCTGAACGACGGTGCAGCATGTTGACGCATTCGGTGCGCGCTATATCTTGCGCGCGTGGGAGCTTCGTGTGGCGCGAATCCTGCGCGTGCGTGCGCCAAATGACACACAAAATATGCCCCAGGTTGCAAGCAGCTTTCGTTAGAATCTGTTGTCGTTGAGGCGAAAAACCTATTTGCGTTGTTGCAGCGGTATCAATTCAAAAATACTGCACACCATAATTCAATTCTTACCGGAGGCAAGCGTGCCAGGTTTACTTCCCAATGTCGACCGCGAGGGGCTCCTCGAATATTCGGTCGTTTACACAGACCGATCGATCAATCACATGTCGAAGCTCTTTCAGGGCGTGATGCACGATATTTCGCGCGCCCTGAAAAAGGTTTACAACGCGAAATCGGCCGTTGTCGTTCCGGGCAGCGGAACGTTCGGCATGGAAGCCGTCGCCCGGCAGTTCGCGACGAACAAGAAGTGTCTGGTCATCCGCAATGGCTGGTTCAGTTTCCGCTGGTCGCAGATTTTCGACATGGGCGGCATTCCGGCCGAATCGACGGTGTTGAAAGCGCGCCCGGTCGAACAGGGAAGGCAGGCCGCCTATGCACCGGCCCCGATCGAAGAAGTCGTTGCCGCAATCAAGGAACACAAGCCTGATCTGGTCTTTGCGCCGCACGTCGAAACCGCCTCCGGGATGATGTTGCCCGAGGCTTATTTGCGCGCGGTCGCCGACGCCGTGCATGCTGTCGGCGGCATGTTCGTGCTGGATTGCATCGCCTCCGGCACGATCTGGGTCGACATGGAAGCGAGTGGCGTCGATGTCCTGATCAGCGCACCGCAAAAGGGCTGGAGCGCACCGCCCTGCTGCGCGCTGGTCATGCTCGGCACGCTCGCCCGCGAACGAATTGAAACCACCACCAGTACCAGCTTCGCCTGCGATCTGCGCAAATGGCTGCAGATCATGGAAGCCTACGAGAACGGCGGGTTCGGATACCACGCGACGATGCCCACGGACAGTCTCGCAACGCTGCGCAACGTGATGATGGAAACCGAGGCATACGGCTTCGACAAGGTGCAAGCCGAGCAGCTCGAACTCGGCAAGCGCATTCGCGCACTGCTGGCTGCAAAGGGTTTCCGGAGCGTGGCGGCCGAAGGTTTTGAGGCACCGGGCGTCGTGGTTTGCTACACGGACGACGATGGCATTCGTTCGGGCAAGAAATTCGCCGATGCCGGCTTGCAGATCGCTCCCGGCGTTCCCCTGCAATGCAACGAGCCGGAAGATTTCCGAACCTTCCGCATTGGCCTGTTCGGCCTCGACAAACTGCATGACATCGAAGGCACGGTCGCGAGGTTCGACAAGGCGTTGGGCAGCTTCCTTTA
This sequence comes from Paraburkholderia sp., assembly GCF_024281035.1. Lineage (GTDB taxonomy): Bacteria > Pseudomonadota > Gammaproteobacteria > Burkholderiales > Burkholderiaceae > Paraburkholderia. The sequence goes on along the minus strand of NZ_JAMXLH010000032.1, from coordinate 96,080 downwards.
AATCGCTTTTCCGCAGCAGGTGCGTTGGGTTTTGCCGCAGCGTTTACGGCAGGATTGCAAACGCATCTGCAGGAAGAGCGCTAAAACGCGTTTCATCAACGCAAATGCGCGCGTTCCCGGACTTGAGCCACATCGTCGCAGGTAATGGCCGAAGCATCCGCGAACGCGCGCATGTGCTTAAAGCGCCTTCTTTAAGCACTCTCTCCAGGTGCGTTGCGCGCCACGAACTAAAAAGACTAAAAGCGCATTACACGCCGATCTACCGTCCCGGCTACGAGCGATACGGCAACACGTTCGCATTCAGCGCGCCGAGCCCCTGGCTCGCTATTTGCCGATTCACTGCAGGTCCGTTTTTTCCCACCCATGCTGAGCACCGGCGCTACGTCGACACGTACGGCGACGACATGCCCGGGATCCGCAACTGGCGCTGGTCCGGGGCACGCGGCGAGGCGCAGCCCGGACGCAGCGAGTGAATGAAAAATAGAAGCCGCAAGCTGGAAGCGCTTAACGCGTGCGCCCGAACACGCGCGCGAACGCCGTGACGAATGCGTCGAGCCGGCCGTGCTCGAGGCTGTTGATGCCCGCCGCGCCCACACGGCCATTGCCGCCGGGGAATGCGCGACACAGTTCGTCGGCGCCGCGCGGGCTCGCGAGCGGCGCACGCACGCTCACGGTATAGGTGCCGTCCGTGTTGGTCGTCAACACGGCGTGCGCGCGTGTGGGCTCGCCGGTCGCGAGCGCGTTGCCGAACACGCCGCGCACGCGCCGCGTCCACGGCGCGTCGGGCAGCACGAAAACGCTGCCGTACTGCAGCGCGATCAGCGGCGTAACGGTTTGCGCGAGCGCCAGATCTTCCTTGCGGCATTCGGCGAGACGCTGCACGACAGGCTCCGCAGCGATGAATTCGAACGGATCGGCGTAAGGCTTGAGCGTCTCGTACAGCGTCTGCGGCGCGATGATGAGATCCTCGACGGTGTCGCCATAGGCGTTGTAGTTGATCGAGTCGCCAAGGTCGCGCAGCTGATCCGTCTGCGCCTGCGTGAGCCCCACCTGCGTGGCGAGCGTCTGCGCCGTCGCGCCCAGGTTGTCGCCAAACGCCGCCGTGATCGCCCAGGTGCGGTAGCGGCCAGCCAGATGCCGGTCGACGAGCACGCTCGTGCAGACCTGGGCGGTGGTGTCGATATGTGCGATGAGATTCACGGTTTGCGGCAGATCGCCCGCGTAGTGATGGTCGAAGTACTCGATGCGGATATCCTGGTCGAGCAGCTTCGTGAGCGCCTCACGATTCGAATCGAACGAAATATCGAGCACCGTCAGCGAATCGCCGCGATGCGCGGGCACGCGCGCAACGAGCTCGGTGTCGCGCTTGACGCCCGTGATCAGCGTGGCCTCGCGCGGTCTCGCGAGCCGGAGCTGGTGCAGCGCGCAGATACCGTCTGCGTCGCCATTGAATACGTCGAAGTGCGCCATGTTCTGTCAATCTCAGTACGATAACTTTCACAGTATCGCGCACGAAAGGCCATTCAGACAAAATCCCCCGCAATTGACGCCGTCGGCAGGCACGCAGGCCGACAGCACACCGTCATTGCGCGATGCCGTGTATGCTCGAACGCGATAACGTCCGAAGCATCAGCTCATGTCCGACGCGCCCCATCCCACACGCTCGCAGCACCGGAGCAACCGTCTGCGCGCTGCCCGGCGCCATAGCCGCGCCATCGACGCAGCGCTGCGGCGGGCGGGAACGTATCCGCATCCGGCGGGCCGTATCGTGCGCATCGAAACACATATTTCGGTGGTCTATCTGGCCGGGCGCTACGCGTACAAGATCATGAAGCCCGTCGATTTCGGTTTCGTCGATTTCACCAGGCTCGATGCGCGACGCCGCTGCTGCGAAGCCGAGATCCGGCTCAACCGGCCCTTCTCCGGTGCGATTTACCTCGACGTGAAGCCGCTTTCGATCGACGCGGGACGCTGCCGCCTTGGCCGCGGCAATGGCAACAGCGGCGGCAACGGCAGCGCCCGCGTGATCGATTACGCTGTACGGATGCGGCGCTTCGATCAGCGCGAGCTTTTCTCAAGTCGCATCGCGCATGACGAGCTTGACGACACCGACATCGACAGCGCGGCGCAAAGACTCGCCAAAAACCATTTGCATGCGCAACGGCTCCCACACGGCCCGACGCGGGCCGGAACGGCGGCTTTGCTGCGCGACCAGGTGCTGGCCGCGCTCGCACCGGTCGAGCGCGATCCCCGCACGGCTGAGACCGCTCGAACGGCGCAGCTAAGGCGTTATTGCGAAGGCGAACTCGAACGCCTTGCCGCGCATCTCGATGCACGCCGTGCGAATGGTTTCGTGCGCGCGTGTCATGGCGACCTTCATCTCGACAATCTCATTCGTCACGGCAGCCAGGTGCTGATGTTCGACTGCATCGAATTCAGCGACGACCTGCGCTGGATCGACGTCACCGCCGACCTCGCCTTCCTCGTCATGGATTTGCACGCGCACGGGCGCGCGCGCCACGCGAACCGCCTGCTCGCGCGCTATCTCGAAGCAACCGGCGACTTCGGCGGACTCGCAGCGCTGCCGCTTTACGTGACGTACCGGGCGCTCGTGCGGGCCATGGTCGCGCTGCTCAAGGCGGGGCCGCCGCACGCACAGGCTTCGACGCCTCAAATCGAGGCCGGACCGTACACGCCGTACCTCGAACTCGCAGCCCACACGACGCGCGCGCGCACGCCAACGCTGTTGCTGTGCCACGGCTTGTCGGGTTCCGGAAAATCGGTGGCCAGTCGGGCGCTCGCAGAGCAGATCGGCGCAATCCGAATTTCGAGCGATATCGAACGCAAGCGCGTGCGACCGTTCGCGCCGCCCGAGTTGCAGACGCTGCCTGCGAACGCCTATACGCCCGAAGCCATCGCGGTGCATTACGACCGTCTCGTCGAATTGGCGACTACCGTGCTCGGCGCAGGCTATACCGCGCTCGTGGATGCGACATTCCTGAGGGCCGAGCATCGCGCGCGCTTCGCGGCGCTGGCTCATCGGCTCGAAGTGCCGCTCTTGATCCTTCACTTCCATGCCGCCCCGGCGGTGCTCATCGAACGCGTCAATGCGCGCGCACGCGGGCCACGCGATGCTTCGGATGCGGGGGAAGCGGTGCTCGCGGCGCAGATGGCGAGCGCCGATCCGCTCGATTGCGCGGAACGGCGCGTTACCGTCGACCTGGACACGAATGTGCCGATGGATGCGTTCGCAAGCACCGTGTGGTGGGCGCCGCTTTTCGAAAGAATGAGCGTGCGGGAAACAGGAACCGCGTCCGCATAATCCGCCGGAATCAGCGCGTAACTTCCACAGCACCTCTACGCATCAAAACTGCTTGCGCATTTCCGCAGCGGGCAGCTTCATCATCTGGCGATACTTCGTGACCGTGCGGCGCGCGACGCGCACGCCTTGCCGGTCCAGCTCCTGGGTGAGCACGACATCCGAGAGCGGGTCACGCGGGTCTTCCGAATCGATCATCTCCTTGATGAGCGCGCGCACGGCGGCTGCCGAGCACGTGCCGCCCGTGCGCGTCTCCAGTTCGCGCGGGAAGAAGCGCTTGAATTCGAAAATGCCGCGCGGCGTCGCCATATATTTGTTCCCCGTTGCGCGCGAAACCGTCGATTCGTGCAGGCCGAGTTCGTCGGCGACATCGCGCAGCAGCATCGGCCGCAGGGCAATCTCGCCGTACTGGAAGAACGCCTTCTGCCGCGCGACGATGCATTCGCCCACCCGCAGGATCGTTTCGCAGCGCTTGTGCGCATTGCGGATCAGCCAGCGCGCCTCCTGCAGTTGCTGCGCGAGCGGCGAACGGCTCGTCTGGTCCGAGCGCGCAAACATGTCCGCGTAAAGCTTGTGGATGCGCGCCCGCGGCTCGATGGCCGGATTCACGCTGACAACCCAGCGTCCGCGCACCTGGCGCACGATGACGTCCGGCACGACGTAACCACCGTCCGCGCGGCCGTAACACTCGCCCGGCTTTGGATCGAGATGGCGCACCAGGGCGCAGGCCGACTGCAAAGTGTGGGCATCGCAGCCAAGCTGACGCTGCAGTTCGCCGTTCTCGCGGCGCGCCAGACGTTCGAGATGCTCCGTGACGATCCGGTGCGCGAGATCGCGCTGCGGGGTGTCAACGGGCATCGCTTCGAGTTGCAGCGCCAGACATTCGGACAGCGAGCGCGCGCCGATGCCCGGCCGGTCGAGCGACTGCACCACGCGCAACGCCACACGCAGGCGGTCTTCGTCGAGCGTGTCGCCGACGCCGTCGACGTGCGCGATATCCGCAAGATCCTGGCGCAGGTAGCCGTCGTCGTCGAGCGCTTCGATCACGAGCTGGGCGGCCACGCGATCGAGGTCGTCGAGCGGCGCGAGGCGCAGCGCGTCGTGTAGTTGCTCGCGCAATGATATCGGCGTGCGCACCCACTCGGAGGCTTCGGAGTCGCCGTCGTCGGGGCCGCGATGGTTCGACGCGCGCAGCGATCCGGGCACGGACATTTCGCCGGAATACGATGGCGATTCGAGCGACATCGCACCGTCGTCCATCGCACCGTCCATGCCGTCGCTCGCCACGATCTCGACGCCCGCTTCGGGCACCGCGGCATCGACCGTGCCGATGCCCGCTGCGCCTTGCGCAGCCTCCGCGGCTTCCCCGGTTTCCTGCGCGGGCGGGACGTATTCGAGGAACGGATTGGTGTCGAGTGCTTCGCGGAGTTCTTGCTGGAACTCCAGCGACGACAGTTGCAACAGGCGCACCGCCTGCTGCAGGCGCGGCGTCAGCGCAATTTGCTGGCGCGCGTGAAGCGCGATGGAAGGCATGGCAATTCCGTTCTTGACCGATGAGATTGAACGTCCTCATGCAATACCTGTGCCAGCTTTTATAACTCTCTGACCTGAAACGAAATCGGGTTTGGCGAATCCCTCGTTGCGGCGCACGTGCGCGGCGAGTCAGCGGACATTTTTACAATCGACCGGCAAGATTGGCGCGCTTTTTTCCACCCCCCCGGCTCGTTTAGCCCCGCCAGGCCGCGCTTTAATGCATCCGCAGCAGAATAAACCGCCGTTCGTAGCCTGCCGCAAGGCGATTTTGTGCAGCACGGCGCGGTCCTTGCGGGGATGGGACGGATACCATCGGAAAAGGAGGTTCCACCATGAAATACATCCGGATTCTACAAACCGCTGCGGGTGCCGCCTGCATGATCCTGGCGTTCACGGCCGCCGCGCAGACGAGCGCATCGGAAACGCCTGCGCCCTCGGGCGCTTCGGGCATTTCCGCCACGGCGGGGAAAATCAGCCGGCACGTTGACGACGCATTCATCACGACCAAAGTAAAGGTCGATCTGCTCGCCGCGAAAACAGTGAAGTCCGAACACATTCACGTCAAGACGCACAAGGGCGTCGTTTCGCTCACAGGCACCGTGCCGAGTGCCGAAGATCGCGATAACGCGAAGCTGGTCGCGCAGAACGTGGCCGGCGTAACGGAGGTAAAGGATCATTTGAAGGTCGTGGCCCGTTGAGCACCGCTTGATGCGGTGTCCCGGAAATTGCCACCAACATCCCTGCTCTGCATGAATGGGCCGCGCACCGCGCACTGTGCGGTGCGCGGCCACGTCCTGCTAACCGCGTTCCGGCTGGCTGACACAGCGACGGGTTACGCCGCGGACGGCGTGTAAGCCGATTCACCCGCGTTCGCCCGAATTCGGATAATCACCAAAATAATTCGAGATGCTAATCGGTCATATCGATGCAATCGGTAGATTGCAGCATTGCGGCTTTCTTTTTTGGAGGGATAGCAATGCAGCATTGCCGATACGAAACACAACACGCACCGCATTCGCCGGGCCGACGCAGACTGATGCAGCGGACGGTTCAAGGCGCGTTTGGTGCGCTGATGCTGCCGGTAGTCGGCAGTTCGCTGCTAACGGCTTGCGGGGGGAATGACAGTACAGCCACGGCCACGCCAACGAGTCCCGCGCCGGTTGCACCGACGCCACCTACACCGATTCTCGCTTCGGTCAACAACTTTCGCGACCTTGCAGGCGCCGACGACAATATGGCTTATCGGACCGCTAGCGGGCAGAAACTGCGTCGAGGCGTGTTTTACCGGTCTAACGCACTCGCCCTGTCCGCTGCGGACCTCACAACGATCAACACTCTGGGAATCAAGGCCGTCTATGACCTGAGAACCGGCTCGGAAATTACGCAGGCGCCGGATACCGTGCCAGCCGGTGCGAAATACGTCAACGTCGATATTCTCGGGAGCAGTAACGTGGTCGTGCCCACGCTCCAGTCACCCGCCGACGCCGCTGCCTTTATGGAGAAAATCGAACGGCAATTCGTCACCGATGCAGGCATACGCGCGCGAATCGGCGAGGCGCTCACGGGCATGGCCAACGGTGCGAATGCCCAGCTTTTTCACTGCACCGCCGGAAAGGATCGCGCAGGCTGGATCGCGGCGATTCTGCTGACGCTCGCAGAAGTGCCGGAAAGCGTGGTGATTCAGGATTATCTGCTGACCAACATTTATTCCGCGGCGTCTATCGAGTCGCAATACAACGCCATGATTGCCCACTATGGGCAGACCTATGCCGACAACTTCTATCCGCTGCTTGGCGTTCAGACACATTTCCTGTTGGCCGGCTTTAACCAGGCAGTGACAAGCTTCGGTTCGACGAGCGGCTATATCACCGAAGGTCTGAACCTGAGTAGCAGCACACAGAATCTGCTGAAATCGAAATTGCTTGGTTGATAAAGCGTCTGCTCGCGCGCTTTCATTCGTGTTGAATGGGCCGCGCACCGTGCGGTGCGCGGCCACGTCCTGCGATTTACTTCAACGTACTGTTATCCGCGTTCCGACTGGCTGATCAAATCACGCCGCCGCTCACCCTGGCGTGCAAACATCCAGCCCGGATATTCGGCGGGCAGACGGCTCACATCGTCGAGCACGGCGAGTTCCTCAGCCGAGAGCTTCACCTTCGTCGCGGCTACGTTGTCGTCGAGTTGATCGATGCGCTTCGCTCCGACGATCACCGATGTCACCACGGGCTGATGCAGCAGCCACGCAAGCGCGATCTGCGCGACCGACACGCCTTTTTTGTCGGCAATCGAGCGCATCGCATCGACACAGTCCCACGCGCGCTCGCGCTCCACCGGCGGAAAATCGAACGTCGTACGCCGGCTGCCCGCCTCACCGTCCTTGTCGCGCCCGTACTTGCCGCTCAGCAGCCCGCCCGCGAGCGGGCTCCAGACCATCAGTCCCAGTCCTTCGCTCGCGAGCATCGGCACCAGTTCGCGCTCGAGATCGCGGCCCGCGATCGTGTAGTACGCCTGTAGCGACTGAAAGCGCGCAAGCCCACGATGCTGCGCGATGCCGAGCGCCTTGACGATCTGCCACGCCGCCCAGTTCGATACGCCCACGTAGCGCACGTGGCCCTGCTGCACGAGCGTGTCGAGCGCGCGCACGGTTTCCTCGACCGGCGTCGCCGGATCGAAACCGTGGATCTGGTACAGGTCGATGTGATCGAGTTGCAGACGTTTGAGGCTCGCCTTCACGCCATCCATGATGTGGTAGCGCGTCGCGCCGCTCTGGTTGGGCGACTCGCCCATCGGACCGAAAACCTTCGTCGCGATCACGACCTGGTCGCGCGGGATCTTGAGGTTCCTGAGGGCCTGTCCGGTGATCTGCTCGGACACGCCCTGCGAATAGACATCGGCGGTGTCGATGAAATTGATGCCGGCGTCGATGGCGCGGCCCACAAGGCGATCGGCGTCGGCCTGCTGGACGTCGCCGATCTGGTGCCAGATACCGTCGCCGCCGCCGAAAGTCATCGTGCCGAGACACAGTTCCGAAACGAACAGACCGGTGTGGCCAAGGGTGTTGTATCGCATGTCGAGACTCCGTGCTGGGTTCATGGAAAAACCAACGGGGCGAGCATACCGCTCGATGCGCGAGCGTGCAGAAAGCGAACCCGGATGCAGGATGCTGCCGTGCTCGTGCCGCGCCATGACGGCCTGATGTGCCGCTCCGGCACGCCGCGCGATTGCAAGAAAGGCGCCTGGTAGCCGCTTCGTAGTCGCCTGGTAGTCGCGTGGCAGGCGCGCGCAAAAGCTGCGAGACTGCATCGTGTGTGCGCGCGGGAACCACGCGCGACACGTCCCCAACTGCGTGCGCATGACTTCATCCTCTTCCGCTCCAGATCGCAGTGCCCTCGCTGCCGCCGACGATCCGCTCGCGCGCTTTCATCCGTGCGTCGCGGGCTGGTTCAGGCGCAGCTTCGAGGCGCCAACCACCGCCCAGCGCGCCGCCTGGCCGCTGATCGCGAGCCGCCGCGCGACGCTCGTCGCCGCCCCGACGGGCTCCGGCAAAACGCTCACGGCATTCCTCGCCGCACTCGACGAACTCGTGCGCGAAGGCCTCGCGAACGGCGGCGCGCTGCCCGACGCCACGCTCGTCGTCTACGTTTCGCCGCTCAAGGCGCTCTCGAACGACATCCGGCTCAACCTGGAGCGCCCGCTCGAAGGCATCGCGGAAGAACTCGCGCGGCTCGGCCTGCCGCCCGTCGACATCCGCACCGCCGTGCGCACCGGCGACACGCCGCAATCCGAACGCGCCGCGCTACGCAAACGCGCGCCGCACATCCTCGTGACGACGCCCGAATCGCTCTATGTGCTGCTCGGCTCGGAGTCCGGACGACGCATGCTCGCGAGTGCCCGCAGCGTGATCGTCGACGAAATCCATGCGCTCGCGGGCAACAAGCGCGGCTGCCATCTCGCGCTCAGTCTCGAACGGCTCGACGCGTTGTGCGGCCGGCGGCTCCTGCGCATTGGGCTGTCGGCGACGCAAAAGCCGATCGATACGGTCGCGCGCTTTCTCGTCGGCATGGGCGCGAACACGGATGCGCCGCCGGCCTGCGAGATCGTCGACACGGGACACGCGCGCGCACGCGATCTGGCGCTCGAAGTCCCGCCCGTGCCGCTCGAAGCGGTGATGGCCAATGACGTGTGGGAGCGCGTCTACGACCGCCTCGCCGAGCTCGTCGCGCAGCATCGCACGACGCTCGTGTTCGTCAACACGCGCCGCATGGCGGAGCGCGTCGCGCGGCATCTCACGGACCGGCTCGGCGCCGATGCAGTGGCCGCGCACCACGGCAGCCTCGCGCGCGAGCACCGCTTCGACGCCGAGCAGCGCCTCAAGCGCGGCGACCTGCGCGTGCTCGTGGCGACGGCGTCGCTGGAGCTGGGCATCGATATCGGCGATGTCGATCTCGTCTGCCAGATCGGCTCGCCGCGCTCGATCGCGGGTTTCTTGCAGCGCGTTGGCCGCTCGGGTCACCAGGTCGGCGGCGTGCCGAAGGGGCGCCTGTTCCCGACTTCGCGCGACGATCTGGTCGAATGCGCAGCGCTGCTCGATTGCGTGCGGCGCGGCGAGCTTGACCGGCTCACCGTGCCCGACGCGCCGCTCGACGTGCTCGCGCAACAGATCGTCGCGGAAGTAGCCTGCGACAGCTGGGACGAAGATGCGCTCTTCGCCCTCGTGCGCCGCGCGATGCCCTGGGCAGGACTCGAACGGACGCAGTTCGACGCGGTTCTGCGCATGCTCGCCGAGGGCTACACGAGCCGCCACGGACCGCGCGCGGCGTATCTGCATCGTGACGCCGTGAACCGGGTGCTGCGCGGACGGCGCAGCGCCCGGCTCGTCGCGCTCACGTCGGGCGGCACGATTCCCGATAACGCCGACTACACGGTGCTGCTCGAACCGCAGGGCCTGCAGATCGGCACGGTCAACGAAGATTTTGCGGTCGAGAGCATTGCGGGCGACGTGTTTCAACTCGGCAATGCGTCGTACCGCATTCTGCGCATCGAGGCGGGCCGCGTGCGTGTCGAGGACGCGCAGGGACAGCCGCCGAACATTCCGTTCTGGCTCGGCGAGGCACCGGGGCGCAGCGACGAGTTGTCGGCTGCGATTGGTCGGTTGCGCACACAAATCGAAAGTGTGCTGCGCGCAACGGATGAAAATGCGCCGGACGCATTGCCGGCAGAACCAGCGGAAAGCGTCGTGGACCGATCCATTGCCGGGGCGGAACCGGGGCAGGCCGTTAGTTGCAATTCAGCGAGTGAGCACGGAAACGATCCGCAGCCCGCCGCGGCCGCGGTCGAACGCGTGTGCCAGTGGCTCATCGACGCGCTTGGAACCGACGCCGCCGCCGCGCGCCAGATCGCCGAATATCTCGCGCGGGCGCACGCCGCCCTCACCGTCCTGCCCACCCGCGAGACGCTCGTGATGGAGCGCTTCTTCGACGAATCGGGCGGCACGCAACTTGTGATCCATTCGCTCTACGGCAGCCGTATCAACCGCGCCTGGGGGCTCGCGCTGCGCAAGCGCTTCTGCCGCCAGTTCAACTTCGAATTGCAGGCCGCCGCCACCGAAGACGCGATCATCCTCTCGCTCACCGGCGCGCACAGCTTCGCGCTCGACGATGTGTGGCGCTACCTGCATTCGAATACGGCCGAGCATCTGCTCGTGCAGGCGCTGCTCGACGCGCCTCTTTTTGGCGTGCGCTGGCGCTGGAACGCGACGACTGCGCTCGCGCTGCCGCGCCAGACCGGCGGGCATAAAACGCCGCCGCAGATCCAGCGCATGCGCAGCGAGGACCTGCTCGCGGCGGTGTTTCCCGATCAGGTGGCGTGCGTCGAAAATCTCGCGGGCGAGCGCGAGATTCCGCGGCATCCGCTCGTCGATCAGACGCTCGATGACTGCCTGCATGACGCGATGGACACCGAAGGCTGGCTCGCGCTGCTGCGTCGCATCGAGGCGCGCGAGGTGCGGCTCGTGTCGCGTGAGCTGAACGCGCCGTCGCCCCTCGCCGCCGAAATTCTCACGGCGCGCCCGTATGCGTTCCTCGACGACGCGCCGCTCGAGGAACGCCGGACCCAGGCCGTGCTGAGCCGCCGGTGGAGCGATCCCGAATCGGCGGACGATCTCGGCGCGCTCGACGTGGAGGCGATTGCGAGCGTGTGCGAAGAAGCCTGGCCGCAGGCGCGCGACACCGATGAAATGCATGACGCGCTCACCACGCTCGGCGGCATCGCCGAACACGAAGCGCAACGCGAAGCACATTGGATCGAGTGGCTGCACGCGCTGGCGAAGGCGGGTCGCGCAACCCGGCTGGCAATTTCGGAACACGACGCGCTCTGGGTGAGCGCCGAACGATTCGCGTGCGTGCGCGCGATCTATCCTCAGGCCCGCTGCGAACCGGCGCTGAAGCCGCCGCCCGAATACGATGCGGCGTGGACCGAAGAGGCCGCGCTCGTCGAGGTGGTGCGTGCGCGCCTTTCGGGCTTCGGCCCGCTGACGGTTGCGCAGGTCGCGCGGCCGCTTGCGCTGGAGGCGAGCGTTGCCGCGCTTGCACTCACCGCGCTCGAAGCGCAGGGCACGGCAATGCGCGGTCGCTTCACGCCAGGCGAGCGCGAGGAGCAATGGTGCGAGCGCCATCTGCTCGCGCGCATTCACCGCTATACGGTGCGCAAGCTGCGGCGCGAGATCGAACCGGTCCAGCGCCATGATTTCATGCGCTTCCTGTTCGAATGGCAGGGCGTCGCTCCCGCTGCACGCGGATCGGGCCGCGACACGCTCGTCGCCGCGATCGAACAGATGGAGGGCTGGGAAGCGCCCGCACTCGCATGGGAGGACGAGATCCTGCCCGCGCGCATCGACGATTTCACGCCGATGATGCTCGACGAACTGTGCCGTTCTGGGTGGCTCGCATGGGGACGGTTGCCCGGGCGCGTGCTATCGGGAACAACCGTGCGCAGCACACCGGTCGTTTTGCTGCCCCGGCGTGAACTCGCGCGCTGGACCGCGCTGCTCGAAGCGCCCGAAACGGCAGCGCTTGGGCCGCGCGCGCGACGTGTCTACGAAACGCTGCTGCGGCACGGTGCGATGTTCTTCGACGAACTGGCCGCCGACGCACATCTGCTCGGCGTGGAACTGGAAAACGCGCTGGGCGAGCTGGTCGCGGCGGGACTGGTCAATGCGGACAGTTTCGCCGGACTGCGCGCGCTCGTGAAACCGGCAGCGAAGCGCAATGCACACCACGGACGCCGCCGGCCACGCGGTTTCGCACCGCTCGTGGGCGGCATGGCCGACGCGGGACGCTGGGCCGTGCTTAGACGCATCGAACTGCCTGCTGGTCAGGTGATTGATGCACGCGGTGGTGCACGCGATGGTGCACCCGAAGCGAAGGACGCAGCAGCGGAGCTGCACGATGCTCCCGCTGCCGACAGCGGAAGCATCACGCCTCGCGACCTGGCGACGACGGCAAGCGAACCCGCACGGCAGCGCGTCACCACGGCGTTACGCCGCACGAATACGGACCCGGAATTGATGGAGCACGTCGCGAACGTGCTGCTGCGGCGCTATGGCGTGGTCTGCTGGCAGTTGCTGAATCGCGAGGCGTCCTGGCTGCCGCCGTGGCGCGATCTGCTGCGCGTGCTGCATCGCATGGAGGCACGCGGGCATCTGCGCGGCGGGCGTTTCGTCACCGGTCTCTCGGGCGAACAGTTCGCCCTGCCGGAAGCCGTCGCGCTCCTGCGCGATGTGAGGAGACGCGGTGCCGAAGAAGGCGCGCTCGTCTGCATTTCGGCGGCCGATCCGCTCAATCTGGTCGGCACACTGCTGCCCGGCGAGAAAGTGCCCGCCGTGGCGGGCAACCGCGTCGTGTTCCGCGACGGCGTACCGGCCGCGACGCTGATCGCCGGGCGGACCAGCTTCCTCGACGCATTCGACGATGCCACACGCGCGGCGTTGCAGGCGCGGCTCGCCCGGCCATGGCTCGCTGGCCTTAGCGGCCAGAGTGGCCGTAGCGGGCATGGCGGCCATCAGGCCGACGCGCCCGTTACCGGGTGACGCGGCGAAGCACGCTCGCGTCGCTGCGGTGACAAGCGGTGTGATCGATAGAGATCGGGGCACACGCCTTTCACTCTTCGCGCCAGGCTAAAGCTTCACGCCGCCAGCCGTATCAAGGCGCGGCGGCAATCACCTCCGCCACCGTCGCCGTGAGCTTCTTCGCATACGGCACATGCAGGAACTCATTCGGCCCGTGCGCGTTCGACTTCGGACCCAGCACGCCGCACACCATGAACTGCGACTTCGGAAAGCCGGCCTGCAGCACGTTCATGAGCGGAATCGTCCCGCCCTGGCCCAGATACGCGCAATCGGCGCCGTAGTGCGTGCGCGAGGCGAAGTTGAGCGCATCCGAAAGCCACGGTGCGAGTTCGGGCGCGCTCCAGCCGTTGGCCGCTCCGGCATCGGGCTTGAATGTGACCTTCGCGTTATAGGGCGGCTCGAATTCGAGCAGCGCCTTGAGGTCGGCTACGGCCTTCGACGCCTCGACAAGCGGCGGCAGCCGCAGCGACAACTTGAACGCCGTGCGCGGACGCAGCACGTTGCCCGCATCGGCCAGCGCCGGCAAGCCAGCCGCGCCGGTCACGGAAAGCGACGGGCGCCACGTCGAATCGAGCAGCGCCTGTTGCGGATCGGTGGTGGTGGGCAGCACGCGACGGCCTTCTTGCCCGCATGCCCACGGCAATGTCTTCCACACGCTTTCGCCGAGAATCTTCGCCGTCGCTTCGGACTCGCTCATGCGATTCGCGGGAATCGCGCAATGGAAGCCCTTGGGCAGTAGCGTGCCGCTCGCGGCGTCTTCGAGCCGCTCGAACAACTGGCGCATCACGCGGAAGCTGGACGGCGCGATGCCGCCATACGAACCGGAATGGATGCCCTCTTCGAGCACCTCCACCTCCAGATCGCCCGACACGAGGCCGCGCAGCGACGTGGTCAGCCAGAGCTGGTCGTAATTGCCCGCACCCGAATCGAGGCAGATCACGAGCCCGACCGTGCCGAGCCGTTCGCGCAATGCATCGACATACGGCAGCAGATCGTAACTGCCCGACTCCTCGCACGTCTCGATCAGGCCGACACAGCGCGGCCGCTCAATGCCCTGCGCGTCGAGCGCTGCGAGCGCCGTGACGCTCGCGTAGATCGCGTAACCATCGTCGGCACCGCCGCGGCCGTAGAGCCGCCCGTCTTCGAATTTCGGCGTCCACGGTCCAAGGTCGTTGCGCCAGCCCGCGAATTCCGGCTGCTTGTCGAGGTGACCGTACAGCACAACCGTCTCCTCGCTGCCGGGGCGCGTGGCGGGCACTTCGAAAAAGATCACCGGCGTGCGGCCCGGCAACCGCACGATTTCAAGCTTCAGACCGCGCACCGGTTGTTGTTCGGCCCACTGGGCCGCATCCTGCACGACGCGTTCGAGGTAGCCGTGCTTCGCCCACTCCGGGTCAAAAGCCGGACTTTTTGCGGGAATGGCAATGTAGTCGGTCAGGGCGGGGACGATCTCGTCGTTCCATTTGCGCTCGACGAATGTGCGGAGTTCATCGTGATCCAGTTGCCGGGTAGCCTGGGTCGAATCGGAAATCATGGTGAAGAGCCCCTGCGAAGAAAGTAGCGATGATAGCCCCGATGCCCTGCCCGCCGATATCCCATTGGCCATCCGGCCAGGTACGAGCTCTGCGCGTCGTCCGGTTTGGCGCGACAATGAATCACCGGTCGCCACTGGCCACACGCTGACCACGCATTGGTCATGCATTGGCCACGCATTGGCCACATCAGGCACCCCTCGTTTTCGGAGGATCGATATGGCGAATCACTCTATCTTCGAGATCGTCGTCCTCGTGGCGGCGGTCGCGCTCTATTTCCTGCCCGCGCTGATCGCGGACCGGCGTGGGCGTCAGGACCTGATGGTCCTCGCGCTCTTCAACGCCGTGCTCGGCTGGACGGGTTTGGGCTGGGTGCTTGCGCTCTGCTGGGCGTTCCAGGCGAATCCGCCAAAGAATCTCGGTGCCGAAACGAAGGACCGCCAGCGCCGCGCCGGCATGGGCGTGTTTTCACGGCTGCTGTCCGAGCGCATCGCCGCGCGCGCGGCGCGGATGGCCGATCACGAGCGTTCGTCGCACTAAGGCCTGGCGCTGCCTCGCCTTGTCCAGACGGCCTGATTGGCCGTTTCCGGCGAGCGCGTTGCGTACGCGCATGAAATAATCGCCACTTGCCTCGCCAGCCGCGCAAACCGGCCCGCTTATTTACCTGCTTGTTTGCCCGGTTACCTGCGCTATTAATTGTGCGGTTAGCTACCCGAACGCCACCGGAGCCTGTCATGCATCACGTCGCCCCGCTCTACGCCTTTGCCGCTGTCGCGCTCGGCATGGCGCTCTCGCCCGGCCCCAATATGATCTATCTGATTTCACGTTCGATCTGCCAGGGGCGCAAGGCAGGCCTGATCTCGCTCGGCGGCGTCGCGCTCGGCTTCATGTTCTACATGCTGTGCGCGGCGTTCGGCATTACCGCACTGGTGATGGCGGTGCCGGTCGCATACGACGCATTGCGTCTGGGCGGCGCCGTTTATCTGCTGTGGCTCGCATGGAAGGCGCTCAAGCCGGGTGGCCGCTCTCCGTTTCAGGTACGGCAACTCCCGCCTGACCGCCCGCGCAAGCTGTTCCTGATGGGCTTCGTGACGAACCTGCTGAATCCGAAGGTCGCGATCCTGTATCTCTCGCTGTTGCCGCAGTTCATCGATCCGCAGCACGGCAGCGTGCTCGTGCAGTCGCTCGTGCTCGGCATGATCCAGATTGCGCTTTCGATCAGCGTGAATGCCACGGTGGCCATGACGGCCGGCACGATTGCCGCGTTCCTGACGGGACGCCCCGCCTGGCTCGTGATCCAGCGTTGGCTTATGGGAACGGTGCTTGCGGGCCTCGCGGTGCGAATCGCAGCCGAAGGTCAGCGCTGAGGAAACAGGAGCAGCAACCCTGCGAAGTCAGGGCCGCAATAGTGTGGGACGGGAATTGCGCCTGCGGCGCCTCAGACACCCCGAGCGCGGCTGGCAGGCGCGCGGCCGCCGGGCAGGCGCAGTTTCACCGAGGCCGCGGGAATGGAGCGCGGCACGCTCTGGACCATGTCCTGCGCGAACATGTCCTGCCGCAGTTCGCCGTGTTCGTCAAACCACTGGCAGATCAGCCAGTGACCCGCGGCGAACCCCACTGGACCGGCATGCATGACGGTCATGCGCGGACCGCCGGACTTGAGGGTGACGACGTCACCAATACCCGCTTCGGCAGAACGCTCGCCGTCGGCTATGTCGATGGTCGTATCAAGCATATGGTTCCCCGGAAAAAGGATTAAGGCAAACCCTGATGAGTTTAGCGATCCCCGCTCGCACGCCGCTTTGCCAGTAATGTTGTCGGAGTCTTTTTATGCCCGCCAAGATTAACAACCTGAATTAATCAACGCAAGTTATTTTTATAAAAAATCGCACATATCGGGATTTTCCATGAGATGCGAAACGCATCGCGCATTAATTTCGACATGAACGGCAGTCGCGCCGGCAGACGAAGCATAACCGTTGCATCGGGCAAACGTATCACTTCATGAGACTTTGCAAGGCTTCATATGGCTTCAGGCGGCATACAACGAACAAACAGTTTCAATAACTTTCATGCCTATTATGTTGCAACGCAATGCCACATATCGACACGCGCGTAACATGCACGCGCGCGGCATAATGACCTGCTCAAAAAAGGGATTGCCAAGGCTAAAAGCGATTCTTGCGGGAATCGTCCGCCCGTTCGATTTACTCATGAAGTGTTTTTTGAATAATCTTGACAACATCATTACCGCGAGCCGATTTCGCGTCATAGCCTGACTATTCTTCAAAATACAGAATTGAAATAACAGCGTCACGTAAACACGTTCAAGCCGGATTTTCAGGGAATCTGCGCTGTCTGCCGATCGACACAAAACGCCCCAACCGGCAAAACCGGATGGGGCGTTCAGACATGCACAAAATTGCGCAAAAGACTGGCCAGTTCGCGGCCACAACCGCGATCCGGGGCGATTATTCGGTGAACGGCAGCGTGTTCTGCCCCTCGGCGCGCATCTCGAACACGTTCAGCGTCATCGCGACAAACGCGTAATAACCGAGCAGACCGACCAGGTTGACCGTCACCTCACGGCCGAAGCGCGCCATCGCGCGCGCGTATGTTTCGCCGGATACCCGCTTTGTGTCGTACAGCTCGGTGACAAAAGCATGGATCAGCGCATCGTCAGGATCGTCGAAGTGCGGTTCGGCGCCCGTGCGGATCTGCTGCGCAAGCGCTTCGGGCACGCCCGCCTGCAATGCAATCGGATAGTGGATGTACCACTCGGCCTGCGCCTGCCAGCGTGCCGCCGTCACAAGAATCGCGAGCTCGGAGAGCCGCAGCGGCAAGCCCGTGCGGTAGCGGCAAAACGCGCCGAGGCGCTGCGCATGCTGAGCCAGTTCCGGGCTGTGAATCCAGCCGAGGAACGGTCCGTTCAGATTGCCGCGCGGACCGGCGAGGATTTCGTCGAGCACGGCTTTCTGCTCGGGCGTCGCGTGCGCCGCGTCGAACGCGGGCAGCCGTGGTGGGTTCGATTGCATGGTCAATTGCCTGGTCGATTGCTTGTTCGACTGCGTCATCGGTTGACTCCGTGATAGCGGTGCGCTTCAGGCCACGCCCACGCCGGTCGCGACGAGCGCGCCTTCGACGGCGTCGGCGAGGCGTTCCACGATCGTATCGATATCCTGCGCCGTGCAGATAAACGGCGGCGCGAGCAGTACATGATCGCCGTGCTTGCCGTCGACGGTGCCGCCCATCGGATACACCATCAGACCGCGCGCGAACGCTTCGCGCTTGATCGCCGCGTGCAGTTTCAATGCGGGATCGAACGTTGCGCGCGTTTCGCGGTCCTTGACCAGCTCGACGCCGACGAAAAGCCCGCGTCCGCGCACATCACCGATATACGGATGCGCCGCATAGCGCTCGCGCAGGCGCGCGCGCAATTGCTCGCCGCGCGCGAGCACGTTATCGAGCAGTTTCTCTTCGGCAATCACGCGCTGCACTTCGAGCGCCGCCGCACACGCGGTGGCGTGCCCGATGTACGTGTGGCCATGCTGGAAATAGCCGCTGCCGCCGACGATCGTGTCATAGATGCGCTTGCTGACGAGCGTCGCGCCGATCGGCTGATAACCCGCGCCGAGGCCCTTCGCGATAGTCAGCAGATCGGGCGCCACGCCGTCCTCGTCGCAGGCGTACAGGTAACCGGTGCGGCCCATGCCCGACATGATCTCGTCGAGAATCAGCAGCACGCCGTAGCGGTCGCACACCGCGCGGATCTTGCGGAAATACTCGCGCACCGGCGGCACGGCGCCCGCCGTTGCGCCCACAACCGTCTCCGCGATGAACGCCGCGACCGTCTCCGGTCCGAGTTCGAGGATCTTCTGTTCGAGTTCGTCGGCAAGACGCTGCGCGTAGGCTTCGTCGGTCTCGCCCTCGCGGCGTTCGCGATACGCGTAGCACGGGCTCACGTGGTGCGACTCGATCAGGATCGGCAGGAACGGCTCGCGCCGCCACGCATTGCCGCCGATCGCCAGTGCGCCCAGCGTGTTGCCGTGATAGCTCTGGCGCCGCGCGATGAAGTGGCGGCGCGCGCGTTCGCCCTTTTCGACGAAATACTGCCGCGCGAGCTTGAGTGCGGCTTCGATCGCTTCCGAGCCGCCCGACACGAAATAGACGTGATCGAGCCCTTCCGGTGCGGCGGCGATGAGGTGATCGGCGAGCTGCTCCGAAGCCTCGGTGGTAAAGAACGACGTGTGCGCGTAGGGCAATTGCTGCGCCTGGCGCTTGATCGCCTCGATCACGCGCGCGTTGCTGTGCCCGAGGCACGACACGGCCGCGCCGCCGCTGGCATCGATATAGCGCTTGCCCGTCGAATCGATGATTTCGATGCCGTCGCCGGCCACCGCGACCGGTAGCGTCTGCCTGGGCATGCGATGAAAGACTTTGGACATGAGGTTCCCTCTTTGCGAAATGGAGCGTGACGCGCGCTGTCGTTCAGCGGCGCGAACCGGCGGCGATGAAGCGTTCGAGCACGCGTTCTCCGCCCTGCCATACATCGAAACTCACGCCGTCTGCCGCAATGCGCAGACAGGCCGTGGCCAGCGTGTTCTCATCGTCGGGATCGTGCGGATCGTCGCGGAAGATCGGCAGACCGTCACCGCCGCGGTCGTGCAGGACGTCCACAAACGCGGCACCGTCAGGTTGCGCGCCAGGCATGGGCAGCAATCGAGCAAGACGCGCCTGGCGATCCCGCGACGAATCGGTGACGATCTGCGCCTCGCACTCGCACCCGGCGTGGATCAAGTGGTTCGCGTGGCCCGATGGTGCGCTGATCCGCTGGATCGAGCAACGCGCGGCGGTGGCTTCGACGCTATACAGGCGCACACCGTGCGAGGCATCCGTAGCACCGATCGTGTGATGGAATCCGCTCGCGCGCGGAGTGTCGCGCAATAGCGCCAGTGCGTCGTCGAGCGAAGCCGCGTCCAGCACGGCGCGCGCAAGGATCATGCGCGGCACGCCGGGGTGCGGCTCGCGGATCCGAACGTTGTTGATCGTCTGGGCAAACCCGGCGTGCGTCGCGGCGAATGTGTGCCCCGGCAGCGAGCCCGGATAGCAGAAGCTCGTGAATCCCGGCTTGCCCTCGGGCGCCACCTCGACCACGAAGCAGCCGCCACGCAGATATGGATCGCCGTCCTCGTTGTGCGCGATCACACCACCCTCCGGCGTGGGCGCCGCAAGCGTCGTGCAGCCGTCCGGCACGCGATGAACCAGTTCGCCGCGGCAGTTCCAGAGGAACAGGTCTTCCACGGGCCAGCCGAGCGCGCCAGCCATCGCGTCGAGTTCGGCGACATAGGCCGGGAAATAGTGTTCGGCCGCATCGCGCAGTTGCCGCACGAACGTGCTGCCGCGCCAACGGCTCACGGCCCGCCAGGCGGCGCTTTGCGCCGTATAGGCGTCGAAGATGGGTTTCGCGATGACGCCGAGCCGGCACCCAATCGCTTCCGGCGCGCCGGTGATCCGGAAAGACGGCAGTTCCTGCATGGGGATTCTCGCTTCGTTCGGGGCCGCGCCGGGACTTTCCAATGGGAAACGTCTCGCGGCGAAACCGCCCTGGTCCACGCGGAAAATTTATACGTCACTCAACATATGTTGTCAACATCAGATACAAAACAACAAATGGATTTAAGGAGGGTGCGCCGGCGCCGGCCGTCCCGTCCAACGGAACAGCCAGCGCGAAAAAACGGAAATTGCGGATTGGAAAACGGGAAAACGCGCGTGGACTATCGGAAAACAGCCCGTCGTACGCTCAGGGTACGTACACGCCTCGGGCGTTGAGCAATCGCTCGGTCTGTTCGAGCTGTGCGACGCCGCCCGTGCCCTCCAGCGCAAGCAGGTGCGCAACGAGCGATTCAGCCAGCGCACTCGCCGCCACGAGCGACGGGAAGAAAGACGGGCTTTCGTGCGTGAAGATGAGGACCTTGTCGGCGTTGAGTGCAATCGGCGACACCGCGCTGTCCGTAATTGCGATCAGGCGGCTGCCCTTCTCCAGCGCGGCTTCGGCCACGCGCACGGCCTCGACGGAATAAGGCGCGAAGCTGACCACGATCGTCGCGCTATCGCGCTCGATGCCAAGAAGCTGCATCTCGAGTGTCCCGGCCTCGCCCGCGAGCAGCGACACCGAAGGACGAAAGAGCCGGTAGCCATAAACGAGCCCGAACGCGACCGCATAACACGAACGGAAACCCGCTACGTTGACGTGCTTTGCCTTGCGCAACAGCCGCGCGGCCTCGGTCATCGTGCGCGTGTTGTGCGCCGCGGTGGCGTCGAGGTTGTGCTGCTGCGCGACGAGCAGATCGTGCGCGAGCGCGTCCTTCGCGCTGCCCGCCACGAGCGAGCGGGCCCGGCTCGCGAGCGGCTCGGGCCGTGTGCGCACGCGCGCGACGAAGAGCGCGCGCAACTCGTTCCAGCCGGGGAAACCGAGTTGCTGCGAGAGCCGCACGAGCGACGCGGGCTGCACGCGGGCACGCTCGGCGACCTTGCGCATCGACGACACCGCCACCTCGTCTGGATGATCGAGCAGAAACGCGGCACCTGTCTGGAACTGCGGACTCAGTTCGGCAAAGCGCGCGCGGATGAGCGCGGCAAGCTGGTCGAAGCTGTCTGGCATGCGGGCGTCATTGGGAGGTGGCGACAACAAATGTTAGCACTTGTGTTGTGAAGTGTTGCGGAGAGCGGCGGACTGGTGGTGGTGGTGGGTGACAAACGATTCCTGTCCTGTTGCAAACGATGTTGTCCTAGCCAGTTCCTTGCAATCAAAACTGTCGTGAAAAATCGACAGCTACGGCCAACCCCTTATCCCACAGGGAATTGCGCGCAAATTTTTGCTTCGCCGCTCCCCCATCTCGCGCCAAGGAACAAATTACCAACGCCCATCT
The DNA here is from genome assembly GCF_024281035.1 of Paraburkholderia sp. Classification (GTDB taxonomy): domain Bacteria; phylum Pseudomonadota; class Gammaproteobacteria; order Burkholderiales; family Burkholderiaceae; genus Paraburkholderia. The sequence continues at coordinate 74,642 of NZ_JAMXLH010000032.1, read as the reverse complement.
GAATGACCGCCGCACGCCGAGCGCAAACACCACCTCAGAAGAATCAATCACTTAGTCAAATGCGTTGCAAACAAACCTGGCCCGGGAATCACCGCTCGCAAACAATATCTGGCCCAACGAAAGCTGGCGCAATTCGTCGATTCATAAATATTTTCACCCACCCGCGCGAGGCGACGCTGATTGCCGGCAGGTCGGAGACGATGCAGCCTGACCGACTTGCCCACAGTCGAGTGGAGATGAGTTGAGTTCGACAGCTGCCTGCCGAATCGGACACTGCACAGTCAAGCAGACGAGTAAGAGCGAAGCTCCAATTCAGTTCGAGCTGAATCAGCCTCCGGCAAAACAGTCCGACATCGCCTGAACCGTGGAGGCGACCGCGACAAACAAAACCCTGTGAACCATTGCGATGGTGCAAATGCGCAGTGATCCGGGAACCCGGGCGTACGTCGAGCGACGAACCAGGGAAGGCATGTCGAACAAGGAAATTCACCGCTGCCCGAAGCGCTATATCGTAAGAGAACTGTACCCGCTCATTCTGGATGCCATGCTATCGACGCACTGTCACAGCACCGATTTGAGAGCCTCGATCAATTCGAGTGGCTTATCACACATGATGTGATGCTGAGCACCCGAGATCATAATCTTGGCCTTACATTGGGGCACCGTATCCGCAATGCGCTGGACGAGGGAGTGGGAGGCGACGGTCGAATGCTCGGCGTGGATTAGCGATACGGGTACCTGCACTGACTTTAGGGAAGTCGAGTGGTCGAGATCATGATGGGTGAAACCCAGGATTTCATTATCGAATTTCCATCCCCACTGATCGCCCCTTTGACGGATAGAGTTGCGCCCAATGTATTCGTAGATAAAGGGAAGCGTGGATTGATCTGGAGTGAAACGAAATCGTGAATATGCGATTTCGAACGTATCGTAAATCCGTTCACCGCCTTTAGGAGGAACGTTCCGTTTTCGACGTGATTCCTCGCCTTCTGCCAGGTAGAAGTACGAATCAAGGATCACGAGTTGGGAGAACAATTCGGGATGTTGGGCAACAGCTTCAGTAGAACGTGAACCACCAAAACTATGACCGGCGACTGCCACCTTCTGGCCGTTGCCGACCGCTCGAGCAACTTCCACGATGTCTTTGCTCCAGACTTCATGGACGTAGTGGATGCGGCTCTCAGAATCACCCATGCCTGACAGGTCCATGGCATACACGCGATGTGTGTTCAAGAACGCGGGAGCGATAAAGTCCCACCACTTTGCGTGCGCACAGAACCCGTGCACGAACAGCAAAGCAGGTTTATCCCAATCCCCTTCATTCCACGCCTGATAGTGAATGACCGCACCCTCGACGTTTACATAACGCGAGACCTTCGGCGCCCTGATCGCGTCAAGAAACCAGGCTGGGGTCTCAACAAGCTGCTCGTCCATTACTGTCATTTCCTCCTCCGTAGTCAAGCCGTTAACCAAACCGAAAAAGCCGATTTCGAATGGCCTTCCCGGATCAACTGGTTTTAGTGCAGGTCGATACCCCGGGTTTCGGGCATCCTGATATACGTAATCAGGCTAAGGAAGGCACCCAAACACACGTAGGCAATAAACCAGCGGGTATTGTTAGACTGATTCGCTATCGTCATTAGATAGGGCGTCGTTCCACCCAGCAATGCCACGATCAGGTTATAGGTTGAGCCAATGCCGACGCCGCGCACTTCCGTGGGGAAGAGTTCAACCATAACTGCTGGGGCAACTGCGGTATAGAGACCATAGAGCAGCATGCCGAACAATTCGACCGACAGAATCGACATGAAGCTGGCGTGAATGGAGTTCACAACCGGATACAGAAAAATCAGATAACCGAGTGAGAACACGATCAGTTGAGGACAACGACCAATTCGATCCGATAGTGCGCCAAACAGAGGCTGCATGATCATGAAAATCACCATGCAGACAGTCCCGGCAGCGAACGTAGTGCCCGGATCCGCATGCTTCTGATGAATCGCGTAGACCGGGATGTAGCTGACGAAAATGTAAAAGGAGAACGCGCCGAGAATAGTCACCCCAATAAGACGAAATGTGGCTCGCGGGTAATTCACCCAACACCAGATGGGTGAGCGCTTCTGTACCCGTCCTTCCCTGCGGGCGGTTTCAAATGCCGCTGTTTCTTCCATACGACTACGCATGTAGACGCCAATCAGTGCACTGAAACCTCCGAGCACGAATGGGATACGCCAGCCCCAGGCTTCGATCTCTTCTTTCGTCAGTACGTGTGTAAGAACGAGAGCTAAACCAGAAGCCAGAAGAATGCCGCCAGCCACACTTAAAAACTGGAAACTGGAGTAATAACCGCGTTTATGGGTCGGTGCCGATTCCGCAAGAAACAGAGTTGCGGTCGCATATTCGCCGCCCACTGACAGGCCCTGGAGCACGCGCGCCAAAGTCATCAGGATTGGAGCGGCGATGCCGATAGACGCGTAGGTGGGCAGAATCGCAATGATGAACGATGAGGCCGACATTGCCCAAACACCGATCATCATGCCTCGCCGACGCCCAGCCCGATCCGCAAACGCCCCCAGCAGCCATCCACCAATGGGCCGCGCGAAAAATCCGATGGCAAAGACTGCGAACGCCGCGAGAATCGAAGCGGTTGAATTCTCGGATGGGAAAAACTGCTTCGCAAAATATACTGCGAAGGTTGTATAAATCATCCAGTCGTAGGTCTCGATAATGCTGCCGATAGTTGCTGCCCTGATCGACCTGGATGTGCGGTCTGTTGCGGTCGTGGCCGGTATACCCAGAACCTCGACCATTTCTGGCTGCGCCTGCGTACTCATTAATGTCTCCATGTTGTAGTCGCCCATTTTCATGGGCGTACACGCAGTATTGGAGCGAGAACACGGCACAGCCAAATAAAATTCTATGTATGTAGAACTCACCTACACGGGCGAACGTTCATAGCCATCTGCCTTGTCGTACCGGTTCATGATTGTGGCCAAGGCCGATACTTTTGCCTCTACACACAAACCAGGCCCACCAATGGCGGGTCCGATACATCCATAGATATCAGGTACACGTAAAGGCATCGCGAGTATAGGCCGTCGCACATTCCGGAAGTATTCGAGCACTCCGAACACGCGCTTGGCCCTTTTGATGATACTGGCTCCGGTCTCGCATTTTGGTTGCTGGAGCAACAATATTCATATGTGTATGCAGGAGTTCCATTTCCCTGCAATCCGGTCTACGCTCGGACCACGGCTGTCATCTAAAGGCAGACCAACAGTAGCCGAATAAATCGGGAGACGATATGGAAGATATCCTGCTCTATGAGCAGCAAGATGGGGTAGTCACGCTGACCATCAACAGGCCGGAAATGCGCAATGCAATCCCGGACCCCGGCATACAGCCTGCACTCATCTCATCCGCGGAGCGCATCAACCTGGATCGCTCGGTCCGCTGAGTGATCCAGACCGGCGCCGGCACCGCGTTTTCGTCGGGCGGCAGCGTCAAGGCCATGCGTGAACGGCTCGCCGGAAATCAGGATCGGTGTCCGGCTTTTTGGGTGAAGTTCAAATGCGGGCTTTTTAAAATTCTTGCGCCGTATCGGTTACAGCAGCGACAAGTCTTTCACGGTGTTCATGTAAGCGCGCAACAGGGCCACCAATTCCAATGCCAAGCAGTTTATCCCGAATTGGCGTCACCATAACTGCTGCGATAACTCCCGAACCGGGCGTCGCAAGACTTGCGGATTCGTAATAGCCCTGGTTACGTGCGCGCTCAGTAGCGGCCAAAACTTGATCAATTTTGGCTGGCGGCTCGTGCGATTCACATTCGGCATTGTAACGTCGCAATAGCCTCATAATCTGATCGTCTTGCATACGGCTAAGCAGCATGATCCCAATGGCCGTCATGTGCATTGGGCGCATTAATCCGGATGCGGCAGAAATTCGCGATGTCGAGGGCGCATCGAGTACGGAAAGATATTGCAGGCGTATACCGCTTTGGCGTGCAAGCAGTACGGTTTCGCCAGTTTCTCGTGCGAGTTTTCTGAGAACTTCATGAACGGAGGTGTGCACACTTTCTTTGCGGGCCGCCCAGTCGCATAGAAACGCGACACGTATTGACGGGCAGTATGTATGGCGCTGTGCGTCATACTCCGCGTATCCCCTGAATGCCATCGTCTTGAGTAACACGGAAGCACTGGACTGTGGAATTCCCAGCCGCTCGGCAATCTCGCCTACACGCAAAGGCCGACGCTCCTGTTCGAATAGTTCGAGAATATCGAATACTCGGGTAGCTGACTTTACGGATTTGCTGTCATCCACGGTGTTTTCTCGCGCAATAACGCGCCACATAGGCTTCCCTCCAGGATAGCCTGGATTTCGCGCCCCATCTATTGGGGGAATCAGCGGTAGAAATCGAGAAAGGGTGTGCCCTGAGACACGCCCTGCCGCACTAACCTGCCAGCCTCATGCAGTCTGGGGCTGGGTCGTGATCGCTTCCATCCGGGCAATCAGACGCTGCGCCTGTTCGAGGTGCAGGCGCTCGACCATGCGACCGTCAAGATCGATGACGCCCGCCGTCGCATACTCCGGACGGTCAAATGCGGCGATGATTTTCTTTGCATCAGCAACAGCTTCGTCGCTGGGCGTGAACACTGCATTAGCTGGAGCAACCTGCAACGGATGGATCAGCGTCTTACCATCGAAACCCATTTCCAGGGACTGGCGTGCTTCGGTATCGAATCCCTCCGTATTACGGAAGTCATTCCATACGCCGTCCACTACCGTGACGTTATTCATCCTGGCGGTGAGAACAATCGACATGAGCCACGGAATGAAGTATTGGCGACCGTTGGCCGTAGAGACGCCCGTTTCCTTCGCCAGGTCATTCGTTCCCAGCACCAGACAACCGAGCTTGATACCCGCCCCGGGCGCCACCTCAATAATCGAATTTAAATTCGAAATAGCGGCAGCCGTTTCAACCATGATCCAGAGCGCCGTATTGTCCTCTCTCTTCAACTGACGCCTGGCGTATGCGTAGCGCTGAATATCGTGCGCACTGTTGACCTTGGGCAGCAAAATCGCATCAGGCCCACAGGCGACAGCGGCTTGCAAGTCCGCCTCAAACTCACGCGTACCCAGACTATTGATACGGATGATTTTTTCCCGGGCCAGAAAAGTGCCGGTGCCAAAGGCGTCGGCAACAGTTTTCCGGGCAGCACTCTTCATGGAAGGTGCAACCGCATCCTCCCAGTCGAAAATGATTACATCGCATGCAATTGCACGCGCCTTTTCAATGGCTCGGGTATTAACACCGGGAACATAAAGCACCGAACGGCGGGGCAGGCAATTTTCCATGATCGTCGTGATGTAGTTGAAAAGAGGGGGCCGGGAACAGTTTCAGCCACGACAAGCGCTCCGACCATCACATATGTGATTAGTTTTGCACGCCCGTGCACTTATCACGTATGTGATACAGGCGATCAAATCGGCATTTGATACTCGTCACAACAACTGCTGCACCACATGAAAAGGAAGGAGACATGGAACAAGGCCCAAAAGACGGTCGGCCCTTCGGGTATACGCGTGCCATCGCGACCTGGATTAGCAGCGTCAACGAATCGATGCCTGGCGAAAATGCCTTTGCATGGGCGCGGCATGCCCTGCTCGACTGGGTGGCAGTCACTGTCGCCGCATCTGAGGAACCGCTGGTGAAAATCCTCACTGGCGAGTATGGCGCGACTCTGGAGAGTTCCTGCTCACTTCTGGTTAGCCCCCTTCAGACGAGCGTCCTGAGCGCCGCACTGATTAATGGTGCAGCAGGCCACGCACTCGACTTCGATGATGTGAACTCGCAGATGCACGGCCATCCTACCGTTCCTGTTGCACCTGCTGCGCTCGCGGTTGCCCAGGCACAAAAGTCGAGCGGCAAAGCACTCCTGAAAGCGATCATCGTCGGCCACGAAGTCGAAGGCCGCATCGGTCAAGTCGTGGGCGATAGCCAGTACCGTCTGGGCCTGCACCCCACGGGCACGACTGGCACGCTGGGCGCTGCAGCGGCGGCGGCTTCGTTGATGGGCCTCGATGCAGATCAGACAGCCATTGCCCTGGGTCTGGCCTCAACACAGGCCGCAGGCCTCAAGAGCATGTTCGGCACGATGGCTAAGCCGCTGCACGCGGGCAAAGCAGCGATGAATGGTGTGATGGCGGCACGCCTTGCATCGAAGGGCTTTACTGCCAACCCGAACGCCATCGAGTGCGCGCAAGGCTTCGGCCCGACACAGACCGGGGAGACCCCGGTCTTCCCCGCCACGTTCGAAGCAAGCGCCGCGACGGGCATCGAACGCACCCTGTTCAAGTTCCACGCCGCTTGCTACCTGACGCATTCCGCCATCGAGGCGGTGAATCAGGCACGTCGGAAACATGAGATCGGCCTCGCTTCGCTGGAGTCGATGACGATCACTGTCGGTGGCGCACAACGTGGCGTCTGCGACATCGCAGAACCGAATACCGGCCTCGAAGTCAAGTTCGCGATCCAGCAGCTCGTGGCAATGGCACTCGACGGTCAGCCTACTGCGTCGCTGCAACTGTTTACGGACGAAACGGCGCGCAATCCGCGCTATGTAGCCGCACGTCGCAAAGTCACTTTGATTACCTCGCCTGAAGCAGGCCGCAACGGTGCCCTTGTCGAAATTCGAACCGTCGATGGCCGCACGATTCGTGAAGAGGCGAACGTCGGCATCCCGGCCACCGACCTTACGAAGCAGTGGAATCTGCTCGTTACCAAGGCACAGGCACTAGTCGTCCCGCACATCGGCGCACTTAGGTTTGGACGCCTGATCGCCGTACTGGAAACCATGGACCAGCTTTCTACCGTAGACCCTTTATTTGAGGCTATTCGATGACAACTAATGAATCGGTGGTTGCCCATCTGAAGGCGAATGCCGTATTGCGCAGTCGCGGCAATCGCTATGAAGATTTTGAGCCCGGCCGTGAATTCAAACACCACTGGGGGCGCACGGTCAGCGAATCTGACAATACGCTGTTTTCGATCCTGACGATGCATTACAACCCGCAATACACCAACGTGCAAGCCGCGAAAGCCAACGGCTATCCGGGTATTCCTGTCAACCCGCTACTCGTGTTCAACACGGTATTCGGCCTGTCCGTGGAGGACCTGTCGGAAGGTGGCGGCCCGTTCCTGGGCGTGGATGAACTGAAATATCTGAAGCCGGTTTATCCGGGTGACACGCTGTATTCCGAGTCAGCTGTCGTGGATAAGCGCCTGCCCAGCAACAAGCCGGGATTTGGCATCACCACCTGGCACACGAAGGGTTTCAATCAAGACGGCGAACTTGTTATCGAGTTCAAACGTTCCAATCTGGTTCGCACGCGAGGCTAAATATGTCGAATGACGGCAAAGGTTACATGACCGAAGAGCGCATCATGATTCGCGATGCTGCGCGTGCATTCACCATGAAAGAAGTGCTGCCCGTGGCCAACAAGCTCGATGGCCCGGATGGTGAAATCCCGATGGAACTGCGCCGGAAGATGGCTGAAATGGGCTATTTCGGCATCATGTTGCCCGAAGAATATGGCGGTCTCGGCATGGGCGCATTCGAATACTGTCTGGTCGCGGAACAGTTGGCCCGTGGCTGGATGTCCGTGGCTTCGATCCTGGCTCGCGCACAAGGCGGCTGGCTCATGAAGACGATGGACGAAGCACGGCTCAAGCAATACATGCCGCGTGTCGTTGCCGGTGAATTCCTGAATGCAAGCGCCTTGTCGGAACCGGATACGGGCTCGGATCTGGCGTCGATTTCGTGCCGTGCGGTGCTGGAAGGCGACGAATGGGTGCTGACCGGCAACAAGTACTGGTGCACGTTTGCAGACGGCGCCGACTACCTGGCTGTGTTCGCGCGGACCGGCCATCCTTCGTCGGCGAGCAAGCGCTGGGAAGGCATTTCGTGCTTCATGATCGAGAAAGAGCGCGGTTCTTTCCCGAAGGGCATGACCGGCAACAAGATTCCCAAGATCGGCTACTTCGGCTGGAACACATTCGAACTCGCGCTCGACGGCGTGCGTGTGCCGAAGGAAAACCTGCTCGGTGAGCCCGGCAAGGCGTTCCTCGTCATGGCAAAGGGTCTGGAAGTCGCACGTGCGCATACGGCTGCTCGCGGCATCGGGCTCGCGCAAGGCGCACTCGAAGATTCCATCGAATACGCTACCCAGCGCAAGCAATTCGGTTTGCCCATCGCCGAATATCAGTCACTCCGTTTCAAGATCGCGACGATGGCCACCGAGATCGAGGCCGCGCGCCAGCTGCTCTACTACGTGTGCAACGAAATCGACAGTGGCCGGCGTTGCGACAAGGAAGCCTCGATGGTGAAGTACTTCGCCACGGAAATGGCTGAACGCGTGACCTCCGAAGCATTGCAGATTTTTGGCGGCGCCGGCTATACGAAGCTGTTCCCGATTGAACGCTACTGGCGCGATGCTCGCCTGACCAAGATTTTCGAAGGCACGTCGGAAATCCAGCAGCGCATCATCGCGACCAACCTGCTCGGCAAGTCGGAAGTCGAGGGCATGATCGCTGAACGCGCATTCCAGAAGTACCAGGAAGCAAAGGGCCTCAAGGGAGAACATGCATGAGCGCGAATGCCAATACGCCTATCACGAGCGAAGACGGTTATTTCGAGGACTTCGAGCCCGGAATGCTGATCCGTCATGCCCGGGGCAAAACCGTTACCGAAATGGACAACGTACTGATCACCAATATGGTGATGAATACGGCGGAAGGCCATTTCAACGAAGACGTGATGAACAGGAATCCGGGCGCATTCGTCAACCAGCGCGTGGTATTCGGGGGCATCAATCTGTCGATGGTCCTGGGTCTCGCTGCTCAAGACACGGCAGAGCAGTGCATCGGGGAAATCGCGCTCGACAAGATCCGCCTGACCACGCCTGTGCTGCATGGCGACACGCTGTATGCGTTCACCGAAGTGCTGGGCAAGGAAGATTCGGACCGCGAAGACGCAGGTATCGTCCGCTTCAAGCACTATGGCATCAACCAGCACGACAAGCTATGCGTTCAGGCTGAGCGCACGGCCCTGATCAAACGCAAGTCCCACTGGGTGAAGCAATGAGTACGGGGTCCGCAGGGCGTGGCGCGCTTGATGGTCTGATCGTACTGGACCTGACGGCTATGCTTGCTGGACCCTACTGCACAATGATGCTGGCAGACCAGGGTGCACGCGTTATCAAGATCGAACCGCCGGGTGGCGACAAAACACGTCGCAATGGCCCCCATCTGGAGGGGGCTCTAAAGCTCGAACAAGGTGGTTTCGGCGGATATTTCGGTTCTACGAACCGGAATAAGGAATCGCTGGTCATTGACCTGAAAAGCGATAAAGGACGTGCCCTCTTCTTGCGTCTGGTCCAACGCGCGGACGTGGTAATCGAAAATTACCGCTCAGGCGTGATGGAACGTCTGGGTCTGAGTTACGAGCGTCTGAGTGAAATCAATCCACGTCTGGTCTATGGCGCACTCAGAGGTTTTGGTGACCGACGTTCCGGCGCCAGTCAGTATCTCGATTGGCCCGCCTATGATCCTGTTTCGCAAGCGATGGGCGGCATCATGGGCATTACGGGCCATGTGCGTCATGGACCGCCGACCAAGATTGGTCCCGGCATTGGTGACATCGGCCCCGCAATGTTTCTCGCATTCGGCATTACTGCTGCCTGCTGGTCCGTACAACGGACCGGCAAGGGGCAATTTGTCGATGTCGGCATGACCGACTCCATTTTGGCTATCTGCGAACGTATCGTGTTCCAGTACGGCGTGGGCAAAAAATCGCCCGGCCGTGAAGGCAATGGTCATCCCCTGCTCTGTCCGTTCGGTTTATTCCAGGCGCTTGATGGTTATATCAGCCTCGGCGTGCCGAATGACAATTTCTGGGCAAAGATGGTCGAGTGCATGGGTCGTCCTGAATGGATCATGCAGGACAAGTTTTCAACTAATGATTTACGGGTCGCCAATAGCGGCGAACTCGAAGAGTTGTTGAATGCGTGGACTCTGGTACGGACCAAGCGTCAATTGTCTGAAATCTTCGGCGGGCACATTCCATTTGGTCCCGTATTCGAAGCCAAAGACATTTTCGAGGATGAGCACTTCCAGATCCGAAATATGCTGGTTGAGACGGAACAACCGGGCGCGAATGAAAAGCTCGTGATCGCGGGTACGCCTGTCCATATGAGCGATACACCGGGCGGCATCCGGAAACGTGCACCGTTGGTCGGTGAACATACGGAACGCGTGTTACGCGATTTGGGATTGCACGAATCGGAGATTGCAGAGTTGCGTAAAAACAATGTAGTGGAGCAGCGTTAAAAGTCTAAGGAGATAGTTATGTCGGAAAAGATCAGGCGCCTGCGCCGGTGCCAGCTGTCGGTCCCGGGTTCGAGCGAAAAGATGATGGCCAAAGCTTCGGCCATGAGCGTCGATTATGTCTTCCTCGATCTGGAGGATGCGGTCGCTCCCTCGGAAAAGCGCCCCGCTCGTCAAAAGATCGTGACCGCGCTCAATACGCTCGACTGGGGTCGCACGGTCCGCTGTGTCCGTGTGAACGATCTGACCACGGAATACGCATACGAGGACATCATCGAAGTGGTCGAGGGTGCACGTGAAAACCTCGACATGATCATGCTGCCCAAGGCGATGTCTGCCTCGGATGTCCAGTTCGTGGACAAGCTGCTGACCATGATGGAAAAGAAACTCGGGCTCAAGAAGCGTATCGGCATTGACGTGCTGATCGAAGAAGTCGAGGCCATGCAGAACGTTGAAGCGATTGCGGCTTCGACTCCGCGCCTCGAATGCCTGATCTTCGGCATGGGCGACTATTCGGCAAGCCAGGGCGTGTCGATGCGCGACATCGGCGGCGACGGTGGCTATCCGGGCGACATCTGGCACTACCAGCGCCATCGTCTGACCATCGCTGCCCGTTCGAACAAGATCGATGCGGTGGATGGCCCGTACGCGGACTTCAAGAATCCGGACCGCTATCGCGAGGAAGCACGTCGTGCGATGACGCTGGGCATGGTCGGCAAATGGGCGATCCATCCGGCGCAGGTTTCGCTCGCGCAAGAAGTGTTTTCACCGCTGCAGGAAGATGTCGATCGTGCCCGGGACATGATCAAGGCCTACGACGAGGCACTGGCACAGGGTCTCGGCGCTGTGCAATACGAAGGCAAGATGATCGATATTGCGTCTGTTCGTATTGTGCGCAATCTGGTAGAGCGTGCCGATTTGATCGGTATGTAATTTCATTACCGGCGGAAAGCAAAGACCTTTGCTTTCCGCCCGCAGTTTGCATTGCCCTTTTTGTCGCCCGGAGCACCTGGAAACATATTATTTAACGCATCAGAAACAAGATGGTGGAGACAATATGGAACAGTCTTTTTCGCACATCGAAAGGGATGAAAAAAACCTGGCCGGTGTGTTACGCAGTCGAATCGCAGGTTGCATCGGACACGGTATCGAGTGGTTTGACTTCTCGATATACGCGAATCTCGCAATCTTCTTCAGTGGTCAACTCTTTCCGGGCGACAGCAAAGGCGCAAAGCTACTCGCCGCCTTTGGCGTTTACGCGCTCGGTTTCGTGATGCGTCCTCTGGGCGGCTGGTTGCTCGGTGTACTGGCGGACCGTCGCGGGCGACGCTCTGCCCTTTCCCTTTCCGTGCAACTGATGGCCTTCGGTTCGCTGCTGCTCGCGGTCGTGCCGACTTACAATCAAATCGGGTTTGCCGCCCCGATTGTCGCAACGATTGCACGTCTTCTCCAGGGGCTTTCCACTGGGGGCGAATTCGCAGCCGCCATTACCTTCCTGGGTGAAACAGCACCCTCGAATAAACGAGGGCTCCACGGCAGCTTCCTGTTCTTCGGGACAGGTATTGGTCTCATGTGCGCGTCCGGTATCGTGTGGCTGCTTAATGGAGTATTGACCCACGATCAAATGATGGCCTTCGGATGGCGTATTCCGTTTGTTATCGCGGCAATCAGCGGCATCTACGCCTGGTGGTTGCGTCGCAATGTGGCCGAAACCCGGATCTTCGAAGAAGCGCGGGCTGCGGGCAAACGAAAAATGGGTTCTCTTCGTGAACTGTTCACGAATCACCGGAAACAGGTACTTACGCTTATCGGTATCTGCATTTGTGGAACGTTTGCGTTTTATCTGTTCGCGGTCTATGTTCCCGTCTATGCAATTCAACGTGCAGGTGCCACGCCTTCCATTGCGTATGCCGCGAGTTCGTTTTCGCTCCTGATCTACACGGCGGTGCATCCGTTTTTCGGCATGCTCTCGGACAGGATTGGCCGCCGTCCCCAGATGCTTTTCTGCGCAGCCTGCTATACGGTATTCCTGTACCCAGTCGTGCTCTCGGTCCAACCCACGTTCTGGTCGATTGCCGGTATTGAGCTCTTCGGCCTCGTATTGTATGCACTTTTCTCGTCTATCGTTCCCGCAACGTTGTCGGAAATGTTCAAAACGGAAATTCGCACGGTCGGCATTGGTCTTCCGATCAATATCGTTATTGCCGTTCTCGGTGGCACGACACCGTTCCTGATGACGTGGCTGCAATCGATGCACCTCGACAACTATTTCCTGATCTATGTGTCGGCTGGTTCGTTCATTACGTTGGTCACGGTTTGGCGCATGAAGGAAACGAACGGCTGTTCTCTCACTGACTAATGAAGTACGGTAAGCCGCTGCTCGAGCAGTCGGCAGTTTGATTGAGTTAGCACATCAGGATTGATTCCGTAATCAAATCTGTTCCGATCCAATGCTGTCGCGGTAAAGATTCAATATAGAATTTCAAAATAAGCAGTACACAATAAATGGAGACGTCATGAATAAAGCCGCGAAAAACGGTTTTGCGCTTCTCGCAAGTGGTATTGGTCTGGTTGCTTCAGCGCATGCACAAGGCAGTGTCACGCTGTATGGGATGCTGGATGCGGGCATTATGTACACGAGCAAAACCCCGGGCGCAAATGGTCGGAATGCGGGTGCCACGGTATCGTTCGTGAACAGTAGCTACCTGCCATCCAAATGGGGCATCGAGGGTCACGAGGATCTGGGTGGCGGCTACAAAGCCAACTTCAAGCTCGAAAGCGGCATCAGCCTCGCAAACGGTGGCTTCGACAACAATCTGGCTGGTAGCTTCTTCGGTCGCCAATCCTGGGTCGGCGTCAGCGGCCCCCTCGGTGAAGTACGGGCAGGTGTGCAGTTCTCGCCCTTCGAAGAAGCAATGTTCGAACTGGATCCGCGTGGGTTTCAACAGATTGGCACGCTGGTTACGCTGTACAGCGCGAACAACATCTCGGGTACGTTCTCACCGAACGCCTTCGAATACCGCAGCCCTGAAATCCATGGACTGAAGGGCGTTGTCATGACCTGTCTCGGCGGACACGCAGGCGATTTCCGGCAAGGTTTCTGCTATTCCGGGATGCTCACGTATGAAATCGGCGGCCTGAAGATCGTGGCCGGTGCGCTCGATCAGGTTGAGGCGAGCGGTACGGAGGAAAGCAATCCCAATTTCATCTTTACTCAACCTGTCATCGCGAAAACCATCGGCGCGTCGTACGGTTTCGACAAGGTGCGCGTGTATGCCAACTACACGACATTCCGTGGTGACCTGCTGGCAAATGCGAGTGGCAAGAACGACGTCTACAACGTGGGTGCGGCGTGGGAGATAACACCTTTCGTCACCACGAATGGAACGATCTCCTGGATTCTGGATCCCGATCATTCGAATAGTCATACGTTTCAAGCGTCGGGCAGCGTGAGCTACGACCTCTCGAAACGGACTTCCGTTTATGGCGAAGTTGCTGTGGTTAGCAACCATGGCGATGAACATATCGGCCCCACGATGGAAAACGGCAATCTGGTCGGCGTGAGTGGCACCACTGTCGCTGCCTCTGCCGGTATCCGTCACTCGTTCTAATTGAAATTCGATTACGAAAGCTGCGGTCGTCAACATGACCAGGGCGTTTGCCAAGGGATGCGAATCCCTTGGCATCCGTGTGAATGCTCTGCTTCCCGGCCTCACGAAGACGAAACTCGCGGGCGCACTGTTTGCCAACGCAAGAAAAGTACGCGGAGCGCATGCGAACAATGCCGCTACGCCGTCGATGGACACAGCCGTTTCTATTGCGCGTGCACAAGCCTCAGGCAAGTTCACTTTCGGCACCCCGGCCAACCAATATGTGCAGCCTGTTTCAGCAGCACGACTCGAAGCCGGCTAGCGACTTCGCGGCGCGACATACCGGAACCGGAACGTCCATACCGCCAGCCACGCCCTCTGCTTCCCCCGAGCGCCTCGCCCACCTTACAGGCGCCTTCGAACCCACCGAGCGCAGCTCACACCCCACGCGCCAGCCAGACCGCGCATGAAAAATCCGTCCCCGTCTTTACAGCCATGATTTCCAACGGTTTTATTTTCCAACTCTTATATAAGATATAAGATGTTTGACGCTACAGTGCATTGCAATTAGAATCGCGATCAAAGTAGTGCCTGGAACAGCCTCGGAGCGCCTTACAAGCCTCCCCCCTGAAACGCCAATTCAGCAGGTCCCCCATGCTTGAAAACTTTCGTGCTCACGTGGCCGCTCGCGCCGCGCTCGGTATTCCCCCCCTGCCGCTGACGGCTCAGCAAACCGCCGAGCTGGTGGAACTGTTGACCAATCCGCCCGCGGGCGAAGAGCAGACGCTGCTCGACCTGATCACCCACCGCGTGCCCGCCGGCGTGGACGAAGCCGCCCGCGTGAAGGCCGGCTTCCTGGCCGCCGTGGCCAAAGGCGAAACCGCCTGCGCGCTGATCTCGCGCACCCGCGCCACCGAACTGCTCGGCACGATGCTGGGCGGCTTCAACATCCAGCCGCTGATCGGGCTGCTGTCCGACGCCGAAGTGGGCACCGTCGCCGCCGACGCGCTGAAGAAAACCCTGCTGATGTTCGATCAGTTCCACGACGTCAAGGAACTGGCCGACCAGGGCAACGCGAACGCGAAGGCCGTGCTGCAAAGCTGGGCCGACGCCGAATGGTTCACCAGCCGTCCGGAAGTGCCGCAAAGCCTGACCATCACCGTCTTCAAGGTGACGGGCGAAACCAACACCGACGACCTGTCGCCGGCCCCGGACGCCACCACCCGCCCGGACATCCCGATGCACGCGCTGGCGATGCTGAAGAACGCCCGTCCCGGTATCACCCCGGAAGAAGACGGCAAGCGCGGCCCGGTCAAGTTCATCGAATCGCTGAAGAAAAAGGGCAACCTGGTCGCCTACGTGGGCGACGTGGTCGGCACCGGCTCCTCGCGCAAATCGGCCACCAACTCGGTGCTGTGGTTCACGGGTGAAGACATCCCCTTCATCCCGAACAAGCGCTTTGGCGGCGTGTGCCTCGGCGGCAAGATCGCCCCGATCTTCTACAACACGATGGAAGACGCCGGCGCCCTGCCGATCGAACTCGACGTGTCGAAGATGGAAATGGGCGACGTCGTCGAACTGCGCCCGTACGAAGGCAAGGCGCTGAAGAACGGCGAAGTGATCTCGGAGTTCCAGGTCAAGTCCGACGTGCTGTTCGACGAAGTGCGCGCCGGCGGCCGCATTCCGCTGATCATCGGCCGCGGCCTGACCGCCAAGGCGCGTGAAGCGCTGGGTCTCGCGCCGTCGACGCTGTTCCGCCTGCCGCAGCAGCCGGCCGACACGGGCAAGGGCTTCTCGCTGGCCCAGAAGATGGTTGGCCGCGCCTGCGGTCTGCCGGAAGGCCAGGGCGTGCGCCCGGGCACGTACTGCGAACCGAAGATGACCTCGGTCGGCTCGCAGGACACCACGGGCCCGATGACCCGCGACGAACTCAAGGATCTGGCGTGCCTCGGCTTCTCGGCCGACCTCGTCATGCAGTCGTTCTGCCACACCGCCGCCTATCCGAAGCCGGTGGACGTGAAGACGCACCAGACCCTGCCGAACTTCATCAGCACCCGTGGCGGCGTTGCGCTGCGCCCGGGCGACGGCGTGATCCACTCGTGGCTGAACCGCATGCTGCTGCCCGACACCGTCGGCACCGGCGGCGACTCGCACACGCGCTTCCCGATCGGCATCAGCTTCCCGGCCGGTTCGGGCCTGGTCGCCTTCGCAGCCGCCACCGGCACGATGCCGCTGGACATGCCGGAATCGGTGCTGGTCCGCTTCAAGGGCAAGATGCAGCCGGGCGTGACCCTGCGTGACCTCGTCAACGCCATCCCGCTGTACGCCATCAAGCAAGGCATGCTGACCGTTGCCAAGCAAGGCAAGAAGAACATCTTCTCGGGCCGCATTCTCGAAATCGAAGGCCTGCCCGATCTGAAGGTCGAGCAAGCGTTCGAATTGTCGGATGCGTCCGCCGAGCGTTCGGCCGCCGGTTGCTCGGTGCGCCTGAACAAGGAACCGATCATCGAGTACCTCAACAGCAACATCACGCTGCTGAAGTGCATGATCGCCGACGGCTACCAGGACGCGCGCACCCTGCAGCGCCGCATCAAGGCGATGGAGCAGTGGCTGGCCAACCCGCAACTGCTGTCGCCGGATGCCGACGCCGAGTACGCCGCCGTCATCGAGATCGACCTCGCCGACGTCCATGAGCCGATCGTCGCCTGCCCGAACGATCCGGACGACGTGAAGACGCTCTCCGATGTCGCCGGTGTCAAGATCGACGAAGTGTTCATCGGTTCGTGCATGACCAACATCGGTCACTTCCGCGCCGCATCGAAGCTGCTGGAAGGCAAGCGCGACATCCCGGTCAAGCTGTGGGTGGCCCCGCCGACCAAGATGGACCAGAAGCAGCTGACCGCGGAAGGCCATTACGGCGTGTTCGGCACGGCTGGTGCGCGCACCGAAATGCCGGGCTGCTCGCTGTGCATGGGCAACCAGGCACAGGTGCGCGAAGGCGCGACGGTCATGTCGACGTCGACCCGCAACTTCCCGAACCGCCTTGGCAAAAACACGAACGTGTACCTCGGCTCGGCGGAACTGGCGGCAATCTGCTCGCGCCTCGGCAAGATCCCGACCAAGGACGAGTACATGACCGACATGGGCGTGATCAACGCCGATGGCGACAAGATCTATCAATACATGAACTTCGACCAGATCGAAGATTTCAAGCAGGTTGCCGACAGCGTGACGATGTAAACGCGTTGTTGGGCTACGGCGCGATGTCCTCGTCGCAGTTGTTCTCCTTGTAGTTATCGCCGTAG
Organism: Paraburkholderia sp.; assembly: GCF_024281035.1. Taxonomy (GTDB): domain Bacteria; phylum Pseudomonadota; class Gammaproteobacteria; order Burkholderiales; family Burkholderiaceae; genus Paraburkholderia. Next base: position 57,361 of record NZ_JAMXLH010000032.1, on the reverse strand, counting down.
TTTTTTACGCAGTTTTTGTTGAAGCATCACGCAATAGCGCCGCAGGCTTTCAGCCTGCGGCGCTATTTTTTTGTGTCGCGCCGAAGCGTGACTACCTCGCCGCCACTAGCGCACGCGTTGTACCATCTCCCCCATCCCGCACACCCGACAAGGTCGATCCATCATGGCAACGCACGCTTTCGAACCCGCCGTCACGGTCTATCGCGGCGGGCTCGTCGAGACGACTCACGCAGCCCACGTCGCGGTCGTCGATGCCGATGGCCGGCTGTGCTACGCGTTCGGCGATCCGCACCGCGTCACGCTCGTGCGCTCGGCGGCCAAACCGGCACAGGCGCTGGCCGTTGCGGAAACGGGTGCGCTTGCGCGCTTCGGCTTTGACGACGCCGACCTCGCCCTCATGTGCGGCTCGAACAGCAGCGAGGATCGCCACATCGAACGCGTCCGCCAGATGCTCGCCAAGGTGGCCGCGCAGGAATCGGACATGCGTTGCGGCGGGCACGTGCCGTTATCGGATGCCGTCTACCGCTCGTGGATCAAACGCGACTTCATGCCCGGCCCGGTTTGCAGCAATTGCGCAGGCAAGCATGTGGGCATGCTCGCGGGCGCACGCGCCATCGAAGCGCCGATAGCCGACTACCACCTGCCCGGGCATCCGTTGCAGGCACACGTGAAGCACACGGTCGCCGACGTGTGCGACCTGCCCGACGACGGCGTGCAATGGGCCATCGACGGCTGCAATCTGCCGACGCCCGCGTTCCCGCTCGACCGGCTCGCACGCCTCTATGCGAAGCTCGCCGATGCCGCCGATACCGCCGATACGCTCGCCCCGGGCGGCGCTGCGGGTTCGTTGCGCACGCAAGCGCTCGCACGCATCTACCGCGCGATGACTTCTTATCCGGCGATGGTTGCGGGCGAAGGCCGCTTCTGCACGGTGCTCATGGAAGCGTTCGAGGGCACGCTCGTTGGCAAGGTGGGTGCCGACGGCAGCTACGCGATCGGCGTGCGCGCGTCCGGCCACGCCGTGCCGCAAGGGATGGGGCGCGCAATCGGTATTGCAGTGAAGATGGAAGACGGTAACGCGACGGCGCTCTACGCGACGGTCATGGAAGTGCTGGCGCAATTGAACGTCGGCACGCCTGCGCAACGCGCCGCACTCGAACGCTTCCACACGCCGCAAATCCGCAATACGAAGAACGTGGAGACAGGCGGCGTGGCGACGAACTTCACGCTGCGACCCTGCGCGGACAACTAGCCGACTCGATAAGCGCAACCGGGGTCATCACCCGCGTGAAACCCCGGCATCGTTCACACTCGCCGCAACGCGCGCCAGCGCTACAGCAACGCGACGACCTTCACGTCGCTGCGATCCGCCGATGCGACCACTTTGCCGTCCACGCGGCGGAACGTCAGCGTGACGGCGGCCTTGCCCACACGCAGATCGCGGATCTCGATCCAGTCGATACCCTCGGGCAGCATCGGCTGCTCGACGCGCACTTCGTTGCGTGCCGCATCGATCGATACGCCAAGACACGCTTCGAGCATCATGAAAGGCGAGCCCGCGGCCCACGCCTGCGGCAGGCACGCGACCGGATAGGCGGTCGGCGGCTCGCCGCGACGGCGCGGGAAACCGCAGAAGAGTTCGGGCAAGCGCATATCGAACGTGACCGCCGCTTCGAAGAGCGCCTGCAACAGACGCACGGCCGCTTCCTTGCGGCCATAGCGTGCGAGCCCGCGCGCGCAGATCGCGTTATCGTGCGGCCAGACCGAGCCGTTGTGGTAGGCCATCGGATTGAAGCGCGCCTGCCCCGCCGCCAGCGTGCGCACGCCCCATCCGGTATGGAACAGCGCCGATTCGAGCACGCCCGCGACGCTGCGGCCGCGCTCGTATTCGGGCAGGCCGAACGCAAGCAGATGCCCCGCGTTCGACGCCAGCACGCGGCAGAGTTCGCCGTGACCGTCGAGCGCAATGCCGTAGAAAGCGGCTTCCTCCATCCAGTATTTTTCTTCCACGCACTGACGAATTTTCGACGCCCGCGCTGCGTAGCGGGCCGCGTCTTCGGCGAGCCCGCGCTGCGTGGCGAAGCGCGCCATCGTATCGAATGCCGAACTCGCATAGGCCTGCACTTCGACCAGCGCAATCGGGCCATCGGGGAAGTGTCCATCGGCATGGAACACCGAATCGTGGCTGTCCTTCCAGCCCTGGTTCGCCAGCCCGCCCTCCGATTCGCGCCGGTAGTCGAGCAGCCCGTGCGGATTGCGGTCGCACACACTCGCCACCCACGCTGCCGCGCGTTCGAGCGCGGGCCACAGTTCGTCGATCAGCGCGCTATCGCCGGTGCGCTCCGCATAGGCGCCCGCGAGCACGACGAAGAGCGGCGTGGAGTCCACGCCGCCGTAGTAGAGCGCAAAGGGCACTTCGCCCGTCGCCGCCATTTCGCTCTTGCGCATCTCGTGCATGATCTTGCCCGGCGCGGAATCGCGAAACGCCGAGGTCTCGCGCGCCTGGTGCGCCGCGAGAAAGCGCAGCACGCCGCGCGCAAGCGCCGGTGTGAGCCACAGCGTCTGCAGCGAGGTGAAGATCGCATCGCGCCCGAACGGCGTGGAGAACCACGGAATGCCCGCGTACGGATAGGGACCGGTCGGCAAGTCGGTGGTCAGCAAGCCGAGGTCGGCAATCGAGCGGTTGATCCACGCATTGAAAAGCGGATTGCTCGAACGCACGCGTGCCGTCACGCGGCGGCGTTCGCGCATGACGATATGCGAATCGACGAGCGCTGCGCGCACGGCCGCGCGTCCCACGCGCAGTTCCTTGTCGTCGACAAGACAATGCTCGGGCTGGACGATGCCCGCGCTCGGCGTGCCGGGCGCGGCGCCCGGCAGCGGCTCGACCTCGATCGTGACCGTCAGGTAACGCGACACGCAGGCCTGGGCGGGCAACTCGACTGAATAGTCCGCGCGGTCCGCGAAGAGCTTGTTGGGCGGCGGCGAAAACTCGATGCGCACGCGCCGCGCGACCTTGTCGCGACCGATGTATTCGAGCCGCACCTCGCCGTCTTCCACGCGCGGCGGCACAAGCGTGCCGCGCTGTTCGCGCTTCAAGCCGCGCACCTCGAACATGTCGCGAAAGTCGCTCGCAAACGAGATCGAGAGCGGCACCGTGGCATCGGTCGTGCCGTAGTTCGTGAGTTCGATGGCCTCGGTCATCATCGTGCCCGAGAGCACGCGCGAGCGCTGCACGTGGATCACGCCTTCGGGCGTGGTCTTGCCGCCGAGCGGCGGTAGCGGACGATTGGTGAGATGTGCCGCGAACGCGGTGTTGTCGCTGCTGACGCTGCCGGAGAGCAGCGACGGCGCGCGCCCGCCAAAGGTGAGGCGCAGCGAGGAGAGCACACGCGTGTCGTTGACGAACAGACCGTCGTCGATGCCCGTGATATCGCCGAGCGGATCGTTGACGATGAATGTATCGCCCGACTTCAGCACATGCTGGTCCGCGCTTGCGACGTCGGGTGTTTCGGGTGCGATGAATGCGCCGTCCGTGTCGTGGTCGGGATGATCCACACCGCCTGCACGGGTGACGCCGCCGAGTTCCTCGGGATCCTGCATCGCGTAGCTCCTGTTTCGATCGGGGTTGTCGATCGGAGTGAGCGCTTCAGCGCTTACTCCGAAGGCGTAGAACGGTGTTGCCGTACGTTTCGTTTTTTCTGATTGTAGAGGCTTCTGCTTTGGCACGTACATGCGCACGTGCATGCGCGCGAGGGCCTCTTGTCGGCACGAAAGCTGCGTGGAAAGCTGCTTGACGCGGCGTGCGGCGAATTGGCGACGAACAGCTGACACAGAGCGTCAACCTTCTACTCGACGCACGGGTTCAAAAACACCACATGCATTAATTGAGGACTACGACAGTTAAAAAGCGAAAAAACGCCGATTACGCAAAGAACGGTCCAAAGAAAAACCTCAACCGCGCTCGCGCACAAACCGGTCGACGATTGCATTAAACGCCGCGGGAAGCGCGAGATTCATGCCGTGCGACGCACCCATCACAGTGGCGCGCCGCGCGTCCCCGAGCCATTCGTCGAGTGCCTTCACTGTTCGATGAAAGACCAGCGGACTCAGCTCGCCATCGATGAGCAATACCGGGCACGCGATTTCAGCGGCTTTTTCGCGCGTGTACGCAGGCAGCGGATCGCGGAATTGCGGCCCGAGCGTGTGCGCGTTATCCGTTGCCATCTTGCGAAACGCGCGCGTGCTGCGCGCCCAGAAGCCCGGCTGGCTGACCGAATCCACGAACAGTTCGAGCCCGGCATCGACTTCGCCGGACTCGATCAATTGCACGGCACGCGCGCGCAGCGTATTGACGATCTCCGGCAATTGCACGTGCGCCTGTCCCGGCAATTGCACGGGCCCGCCCGGGTCCGCCAGCGTGAGCGTACGCACGCGTTCCGGATGGCGCCGTGCGAACTCGAACGACACGCTGCCGCCGCGCGAATGCCCGATCACGTGAGCCGGTCCGGCGCCGAATGCTTCGATAAATTCCGCGATTTCGTCCGCGTGCCGGCTCCAGCTAAAAGGCTGATCGTGCACCGCATCGGCAGCGGGCCAATAGTGCGAGAGGCTCACGGAAACGCAGCGGTATTGCTTCGAGAGCCCCGCGAGCTGCGGCTGCCAGTAGCGGTAGTCGCACAGCGAGCCGTGCACGAACAACAGCAACGTCCCCTCGCCGCGCGCGACGAATGGCATGGGCACGCCCCCGGACAATTCGATGAACGATCGGGGCGCGGGAAAAACGGCTTGACTCACGGCACGAAGGAATAAAAGCGGAATAAACGCAGCAGAGCGGCACAGCGCAACGACGATGGCGCCGCGTGTGTCCGTCCGCGAAAAAAGGGGCTATTGTCCCACGATGGCGCGCGCCGCGTGCGACGCGCCATTCATCGGATCAATGCCGCTTATTGGAATGCGTGCGCGTCGAGGCACGCCGCTGCGAGGCCCGCGCCGCGCACGGCGCAGGTGAGCGGCTCGTCGGCCACGCGCACTGCCACGCCTAGCTCGGCCGCAAGGCACGCGTCGAGCTGCCCGAGCAGCGCGCCGCCGCCGGTCAGCAGGATGCCGGTATCGGCGATGTCGGTCACGAGTTCGGGCGGCGCGGTCTCGAACACCTGCCGCACCACGCCGATCACCTGGCGCAGCGGCACGGCAAGCGCGTCCGCGATGTCGTGGCTCGTCAGCTCGATCGTGCGCGGCAGGCCGTCGTCGAGGCTGCGACCGGTGGCGCGCATGGTTTCGACCGGCTGGCCATGCAGCGCGCTGCCGATGGTCTTTTTCACGTGCTCGGCCGTCTGGTCGCCGAGCAAGACGCCATACAGCCCCCGCACGTAATTGATGATGGCGCGGTCGAACTCGTCGCCGCCCACGCGCACCGAGCCGCAGCAGGCCAGGCCGCCAAGCGCGATTACGCCGACCTCGGTCGTGCCGCCGCCGATACTGACGACCATCGATCCGGTCGCCGACGCGACCGGCAACCCGGCCCCGATCGCCGAGGCAAGCGATTCGCCGATGAGATTCGCGCTTGCCGCGCCCGCCGCAAGCGCGGTTTCGCGGATCGCGCGGCGCTCCACCTGGTTGGCCGACGCCGGCACACAGACCGTGAACGACGCGCGGCGGCCAAGCGGGCGGTGCGTGCGCGCCATCGCCACGAAGCAGCGCATCATGTGTCCCGCAGCGGGGAAATCGGCGATTACGCCGTTGCACAGCGGCCGCACGGGTTCCAGATTCGACGGTGCGCGCCCGAGTAATTCCTTCGCCTCGCGCCCGACGGCGGCGACCGTTGCCTCGCCGGCCCCTGCGCGGCGCTCGAAGCAGACCACCGACGGCTGATTCAGGACGACGCCCCGGTCTGCCGTATAGATCAACGTGTTCGCGGTGCCGATATCGACCGCCACGTCGTGGCGGGACAGCCTTTTCAGAAACGAGGAATGCGGCGTGGCTTGGGCCATGTCTGTCTTTCTTATGTGAAAAGAGGCGCCCTGCCGTCGGGACACCCCGGACGTCAATCCCGATGCGCGTCTGTTTCTGGTCTCACGCCCGGGTGGATCGGGCCTTTTCGGCCCATTGGCCTGTTTAACGGCCACGGCAGCCGCGAACTTTAGCTGCGCCAAAAATAACTGTGCAGTCCGACCACGCCGTTTTGAACAAATAAGTCGCTAATTTGCCGACCTCACGCCCCCCGACGAGCGCGCCGAGCACAGGTTCGGCCACGCCTTTCTGGAAATTCGGGAAATTTGATCCAGTGGTCCCTCCACGTCCCGCATCGACACGCACGATCCGCGGTACCGCGTTTATTTGACCAGCCTGTTGTGGGGCTTGTGGCTTACACAGCTCGAATGTCCAGGCGCTTGCCTAATGCGGCAAATGCAGACTCCACCATCTCGATTTTTGAAGAATGATTAAGCTTCAAAAGTCTATCCACCTGCACCTGATTTACTTTAAGCCGTTTAGCCAGATCAGATTTGCGCACTTTTTGATTTAGCATTTCATTGGCAAGCAACACCTTCGATACCACCAGGGCTGGTAACGTCACCGTAGGTTGACCGCGCCTGGATTTCGAAGGCATCGGAATCTGACGTTTCTCAGAAAAATAAATTTCAAATGCCGCCTCAAGTGCATCAAGTGCCTGTACGTACGCATCTTCTTCGCTCTCTCCAACGGTGATTGCTTCCGGCACGTCGGGGAACGTGACAAGCAGCGTGCCGTTTGAATCCGGCGTCAACACGATGGGATACGACAACATTACCTTCTCCAGTATATATAACTCAAATATACAGATTATCAGCTAATTTAAATAAAAATCCAATATTTAGCCAATTAATCATCAAACCAGGCAAGAAAAACATATACAGCGATTTGCAAGCCAGCCCCAGCGGAGCCATACCATCATTTAATCCCGAGCTGCTTCTTGATCGCCTCAACTAACCCCGTACCTATTTCCTTTGCACCGTGGTCTGGGAAAATTGTTGATTTGCCATTCAGCGTAACTCGGTAGTGGCTTGATCCGCTTCGGTGTTTTTCAAACTCCGCACCCTGCTTCTTGAGCCACTTCCGGAACTCGCTGTACTTCACCGGTTGTTTCTCCTGTGGTCGCGAGTCACCGGAGACACTACAACATTCATGTTGTGCACGTCAAGCCTGAAATACAACATGTATGTTGCATTTCAGGCTGCGTGTTTTCATGCTCATTGGCCGTCGGCACTCGGAGGGAGATCACCAAAGTCACAACAAATTTGTTGTTTTCAGGCGCTGCTTTTTTGCCCCCTCACTGGCACCCTTACTGGCGCCTTATTTGCACGCTTCGAGCCCGCGCACGAGCGCTTCGCGGCCAAGCAGCACGCCTTGCGGCGTAATCGTATGGCCCACGCCCGGCAGGACGTACGCGGCCACGGCATAGCCCGCATCGCTGAACGCGATGGCCGCGCGCTCCAGTTCCTGCGCCGGGATCACCTCGTCGTCTTCGCCGTGCACGAGCGTGAGCGCCGTGCGGCTCCTGGCCGCAACGGGCGTCACGAGCCGCCCCGCAAAGGCGACCACCACGGCAGCGCCCTCGGGCTGCGTCGCGACGTGATAAAGCGACATGATCGAGCCTTGCGAAAATCCAACCAGCCCGAGCGCGTCGTAGCCGAGGCCCCAGTGGGCCAGTTCAGCGTCGAGCCGCTTGCGCAGCACCGCAGCCGCCGCGACGACGCGCTCTTCACGGTTACTCTCGTTGATGTCGCGCAGGCTGAACCACTGACGCCCGCCGAACCCGCCATCGAACGGCTCGCTGCCGTCGAGCGAAACGAACGCGACACCCGGCAAGGCGTCGCGCCAGGTCTCGGCAAGCGGCATCAAATCCTGCGCGTTGCTACCGACGCCGTGCAGCAGCACGACCGCCGCCCGCGCCGCGCCCCCCGCTGGCGCAAGCCGCCAGCCCCCATCGAACGATTCCCAGCCCATTGGAAAATCTCCCTTGTTGGCCTGCCGGTCGCATGAGCGCTGCGCCAGCGGCCATCGCCGCCCGCTCATCGCGCCCCATCATGCCCGCATGACAGCCGCAAGCATACGCCGAGCGCAAACGGGTTGGTGCCGGCATGGGCAGGCGCAATCCGATTGCGGTTATGCTTGCCCCAAACCGGCGCCGCACCGTGCACGCAACATACTGCTACCAGCGAATCCGCGGAGAACACGCTTGAGCAAGCCCGCCCCGCCGCCCCTCGAAGGGGGCCGCCTGATCCTCGCGACCATCGCGGTCGCGCTCGCGACGTTCATGAACGTGCTCGACACGTCGATCGCCAACGTCGCGATCCCGACCATCTCGGGCGATCTCGGCGTTTCCGTCGACGAAGGCACGTGGGTCATCACCGTGTTCGCCGCGGCCAATGCCGTCTCCATTCCGCTTACCGGCTGGCTCACGCAGCGCTTCGGCCAGGTCCGGCTCTTCGTCGCGTCGATCTTGTCGTTCGTCGTGGCCTCATGGCTGTGCGGCATCGCGCCGAGCCTGCCGTTCCTGCTCGTCGCGCGCGTGATCCAGGGCGCGGTCGCCGGACCGCTGATTCCGCTCTCCCAGGCCATTCTGCTCGGTTCCTGGCCGAAGGAAAAATCGGCCACGGCGCTCGCCTTCTGGGCCATGACGACGACGGTCGGCCCGATCGCAGGCCCTGCGCTCGGCGGATGGATCACGGACAGCTACAACTGGTCGTGGATCTTCTACATCAACATTCCGGTGGGCTTGGTCGCGAGCTTCGTGACTTGGTCCATCTACCGCCACCGCGAATCCGAAACACGCAAGCCGCCCATCGACGTCGTGGGCCTCGGACTGCTCGTCGCGTGGGTCGCGTCGCTGCAGATCCTGCTCGACAAGGGCAAGGATCTCGACTGGTTCAATTCGCCCGTGATCGTCGCGCTCGGCGTGACTGCCCTCATCAGCTTCTCGTTCTTTCTCGTCTGGGAGTTGACCGAGGAACATCCGATCGTCGATCTGCGCCTCTTCAAGCAACGCAATTTTCTTGGCGGCACGATTGCGATTTCGGTCGCGTACGCGGTGTTCTTCGGCAACCTCGTGCTGCTGCCGCAATGGATGCAGGAGTACCTGAATTACCGGTCGGTGGACGCGGGCCTCGTGACCGCGCCCCTCGGCATCTTCGCCCTGATTCTCTCGCCCGTGGTCGGGCACATCCTGCCGCGCTCGGACGCACGCGTGATCGCGACGATGGCGTTCCTGATGTTCGCGGTGGTGTTTTTCATGCGCTCGCAGTACGTGATCGAAGTCGACACGTTCCACCTCGTGCTGCCGACCCTGCTCCAGGGCATTCCGATGGCGCTCTTTTTCGTGCCGCTCACCGCGATCATTCTCGCGGGTCAGCCGCCGGGCCGCGTGCCGGCCGCCGCGGGGCTTTCGAATTTCGTGCGCGTGTTCTGCGGCGCGGTCGGCACCTCGATTGCGACGAACGCCTGGAACAACCGCACGGTCCTGCATCACGCGCGGCTCACGGAGCAGGCTTTCGCCGAAAACCCCGTATTCCGCAATTCAATCGAGAACGTGCAGACGCTCCTGCATGTGAGCGAGCCCACTGCGCGCGCACTGTTCGATTTCCAGTTGAACGCGCAGGCCGCGATGATGGGCCTGAACGATATCTTCTATATTTCCGCGATTATCTTCGTCGCCATCATCCCGCTTATCTGGATCACGAAGTCGACGAAGGGCTCGGGCGGCGGCGGCGCAGCGGGCGCGCACTGACATCTAAACCAGGCATAACAAGCCGGACGGCAAGCGCATACGCCGCCGCCCGCGCACGCCTTACACCTTTCTGCGCGCACGCACCGCCTGCGCGAGCGTATCCAGCACCGGCCCGGTCTGCGCCCAGCTGATGCAGGCATCGGTAATCGACACCCCGTACTTGAGCGGCACGCCCGGCTTCAGATCCTGGCGCCCTTCTTCGAGGTGACTTTCGATCATGACGCCGGTAATCCGCTTGTCGCCGTCGGCGAGTTGCACGGCGATATCGCCCGCCACTTCGATCTGGCGCTGATGCGCCTTGTTCGAATTCGCATGCGAGCAGTCGATCATGACCGACTCGCGCAAGCCCGCCTTGACGAGCGCTTCGCAGCAGGCCGCCACCGAAGCCTGGTCGTAATTCGGGCCGCTCTTGCCGCCGCGCAGGATCACGTGGCAGTCGTCGTTGCCGCGCGTTTCGAAGATCGCGGCCATGCCCATCTTCGTCATGCCCATGAAGGCGTGGCTCGCACGCGCGGCGACGATGGCGTCGGCGGCCACCTGCACGCCGCCATCGGTGCCGTTCTTGAAGCCGATCGGGCACGACAGTCCCGACGCCAGTTGCCGGTGGCTCTGGCTCTCGGTCGTGCGCGCGCCGATCGCGCCCCATGCCACGAGGTCGGCAATGTATTGCGGGCTCAGCAGATCGAGGAATTCCGTCGCCGTGGGCAAACCGAGCGCGTTGATGTCGAGCAGCAGTTGCCGCGCGGCGCGCAGGCCTTCGTTGATGCGGAAGCTGCCGTCAAGACGCGGGTCGTTGATATAGCCCTTCCACCCGACCGTCGTGCGCGGCTTCTCGAAGTACACGCGCATCACGATAAGCAGGTCGTCTTTTAGCGCGTCGGCTTTTTCCTTGAGCCGCTTCGCGTACTCGATGGCCTGGCCGTGGTCGTGGATCGAGCACGGTCCCACCACGACGACGAGGCGGTCGTCGCGCCCTTTGACCGCGTCGGCGATCTGCGCGCGGCTCGTTTCGACGAGCGTCTGCGTTCGCTCCGGCACCGGCAATTCGTCGAGCAGGAGCGCGGGCGAGATCAGCGGGCGCACGGCGCCGATGCGCACGTCGTCGATGCGGGTGGAGTCAACGGTGGCGTCGGCGACGCCGACTTCGTGGTCGTGCTGCGGGTTGTCGATGCGGATCAAAATGCTCTCCTGCCTCGCGCGTGGCGCGGGTCGTGCGGTCCGGAACGGATGAATTCGCGATTATCGCATCCGGCGGCGCGCAGCGTTGGCGAGCACCCTGGCGGGGTTCCGGGCGGGGTTCCGGGCGGGGTTCCATGTGCACTACAAGCCGGACGGCAAGGCGGACTTCAACGCGGCATTGCACCGCCCGCGGGATGCGCGGGCCGCGAAGCATACGGCCCGCGCTTGCCGCGCCTCAGGACGCGGCTTGCTCCCGATAACGCGTGCCGCGCAGACGCCGCGCAATGCGCACGAGCGCACGCCATTGCTGCGCGATCACGCTTTCGCCGTAATCGCGCCCGTGGCCGTGCGGCGCGGGCAACTGGTCGCGAATGCCGGTCGGCTCCACTTCGGCATTCCACGACGCGGTGCGAAGCAGCATGTCCCACCACGGAAACAGCACGCCGAAGTTGCAGCCGTAATGCATACCTTCGTGACCGAAATCGACTGCGTGATGGCGGCGGTGAAACGCCGGGCTCACGATCAGGCGCTCGAGCACCGGGCCGAACGGCAGACGCATGTTGGCGTGCTGCACGCTCTGCATGAAGTTGCCGATGGCCACGAGCACGACGAATTGCGCGGGCTCGACCCCGATAAAGAGCGAAATGCCTGCGAGAAACGCCGCGTTGATGATGTCGTCGAGGAAGTGATTGCGGTCGTCGCACCAGAGCGACATCTGCTGCTGGCTGTGATGGACCGCGTGCAGTTCCCACCAGATGCCGATGCGATGCTGCCAGCGGTGATACCAGTAGCCCGCGAAATCGAGCACGACGAGGTAGATCAGGAACGAGACGAAGGGCTTGTCGGTGACGCCGGGCCACAGGCTGTCCACGTCGATGTTCGGCACGTTGTACATCGCCATCAGGCTCTGCCAGTGGTTGAACACCGGCTGGAGCATGAAGAAGAACGCGAGATTCAGCACGCCGAGTTTCGCGATCCACGTGTACCAGACGTCCGCGCGCAGCGCCTTGCGGTCGGCCCACGCCTCGGCGGGCCGCAGCGCTTCGAGCGGACGCAAAACGATATACGTGATCACGACTTCGAGCACACCGACGATCACCCAGTAGAGCGCGTCGTAGGTGTCCTCGTCGTAGCTCATGAAGCCGAATTTGTAGAAAAACGGCTGCACCACGTCGACGTAGACGAGCGTTTGCAGCCACGACACGGCGTTATCGAGTTGTGAGACGAGGGTGTCGATCATCGAGTGCCTCGAATGAGTCCTTTGATTCGTGCGGAATGAGTCCGCTCAGTCCGGGTTCGGTGCATAGACCGGCGCGCGATTGGCGAAATAGATGCCGTGCGGCGAGCGGCCCACGGGGATCGTGTCGATCAACTGGCGCGTCGCGAGGTCGATGATCCCGACCTGCTTCGCGAAGCGAAACGTCACCCACAGATAGCGTTTGTCCGCGGCAAGCTCCATGTCGTCGGGGCCGGGCAAGAGACCCGTGATGTCGGCGACCTTCTCGAGCTTCCGGTAGTCGAGGATGCTGATCGTGCTCTCGACGCGGTTCGACACGGCCACATGGCTGCCGTCATCGAGATTGCGGAAGTTATGCGCGCCGCGCCCGGTCTGGATCCGTTTCACGACCGTGCGGTTGCGCCAGTCGATCACGGCCACGTCGTCCTCGCCGGTCATGCCGGCGAGCAGGTACTTGTCGCCGGGCGTCATCCACAGGCCCGCGGGCGTGTCGCCGACCGGCAGTTTCCAGAGCACCGTCTGCGTGGCCAGGTCGATCGCGGCGATCTCGCCGGTGTCCTGCAGCGTCACGAATACGGTCTTGCTGTCCGAGGTGAACGTCATGTGGCTCGGCGTCTTGCCGAGTTCGATGCGCTTCACGAGCGTGAAATCGTGGTTGTTGTAGCCGTAGATGTCCATGCGGTCGAGGCGCAGCCCGGTCGTCAGGAACCATTTGCGGTCGGGCGAAAAGGCGAGCTGATACGGATCCTCGATGCCCTCCACGCGGCGCTGCACCTTGCCCGTGACCGGGTCGAGGAACATCAGGTCGTTCGAGACCGAATCCGCGACGATCAGCGAATGGCCGTCGGGCGTGACCATCAGGTGGTGCGGCTGCTTGCCGGTCGGCTCGGTGCCGACGACCGTGCGGCTCGCCTCGTCGATGAGCGAGAGCGCCGCCTCGCCGGAATCGAGCACGATGACCCGGTTGCCCGTGTTGGTGGCTGCGTTGGTGGCTGCGTTGGTAGCCGCGTTGTTGGCCGCGCTGTTGGCCATGTTAACGACCCGGTCGCCGGCATGGGCGAGCGTGCTGCAAGCGAGCGCGCCCATCAGCACTGCGAACGCGAGACGGGCCTTGTTTACGGCGATGATCGGGAGTACGGGCATTTCGTCGGACAAACAAATCGAGACAGGCGCGAACCACCGGTTTGTGCTGTGATAGCGGAATCCATCGGCGGCTCGTGTATGGATTTCCCACTTAACGTGCGAGGGCCGCAATCCGATGACGCGTTTTTTGCATGATTCGCGTTGCCGCGCGATGGCGCCCGTCGTTCCGCCCCCCAAATTTCCGAGGAGCCGTGCATGCACCATCGCACCCGCGACGAACCCGTGCACGACGGTCTGACGAAGCGCACCATTACCGCCGTGCGGGAGGCGCTCGAAGGGCGCCGCAGCGGCGCCGCGCTGATGCTGCCGCTCGCCGGTCCGGCCGTCGTGGTGTCGGTGGCGTACATGGATCCGGGCAACTTCGCCACCAATATTCAGGCGGGCGCGCGCTATGGCTACGCGCTCCTCTGGGTGGTGCTGCTTGCCAACATCGTGGCGATGCTGTTCCAGTCGCTCTCGGCCAGGCTCGGCATCGTCACGGGACGCAATCTCGCCGAACTGTGCCGCGAACGCTTCCCCGCGCCGGTTGTCTGGGCGATGTGGGTCGTAAGCGAAATCGCGGCCATGGCGACCGATCTGGCCGAATTCCTCGGCGGCGCAATCGGGTTCTCGCTGCTCTTCCACCTCCCGCTCATTGCCGGCATGGCCATTACCGCCGTCGTGACCTATGGGCTGCTGCTCTTCGAGCGCACGGGCTTCAGGCCGCTCGAACTCGTGATCGGCGCGCTCGTCGGCATCATCGGGTTCTGTTATCTGCTCGAACTCTTCATCGCGCCGATCGAATGGCCGAGCGTCCTGCGCCATACCTTCACCCCGAGCCTGCCCGACGCGCCGGCCGTGATGATCGCCGTCGGCATCATCGGCGCGACGGTCATGCCGCACGCCCTCTTCCTGCATTCCGGCCTGACCCAGGCGCGCGTCGCGCCGCGCAACGAGATCGAGCGCACGCGGCTATTGCGTTTCTCCAATATCGAGGTCGTGATCGCGCTCTCCATCGCCGGGCTCATCAACATGGCGATGGTCATCACGGCGTCGGGCGCGTTTCACCAGGGCTTCCCAGACGTGGCGGAAATCGAGTCGGCCTATCGCACGCTCGTGCCGCTCCTCGGCGCCAGCGCGGCGGGCATCTTTCTGGTCTCGCTGATCGCCTCGGGCATCTCGAGTTCGGTCGTCGGCACGATGGCGGGGCAGATGATCATGCAGGGCTTCATCGGCTTCCAGATTCCGGTGTGGCTGCGCCGCGCCGTGACGATGGTGCCGAGCTTCGTGGTGGTGGGCTTCGGCATGAACGCCACCGAGGCGCTCGTCGCGAGCCAGGTCGTGCTGAGCCTCGCGCTGCCCGTGCCGATGGCCGCGCTCGTCTGGTTCACGAGCCGCGCCGACGTGATGGGTCCGTATCGCAATCGCCCGCTCACGGCCGGGTTCGCCGTGGCGGGCGCCATGGCCGTGCTCGCGCTCAACGTGGTCTTGCTGCTCGATACCTTTGGCGTGACGGTGCCGGGGCTCGGCTAGCGACGGCGCGCGCCGGCGATGCGATGGCGATGCGATGGCGATGCACGCGCAATACGCCAACAGCGCGCCAGCGATATGCCAACAGCGTGCCAACGGCGTGCCAACAGCGCTCCATGAATGCCGTCCGCGTGCAAAATCCCCGGAAACCATGCAGTATTAGTTCTTTTCGCCGCTCCCTGTCGCCCGTCCGGTGGCCCGTCCGACGCGGCTTTTTCGAAACCGGTGCGCCACCTGCGCGCCACCATGCGTCAAATTTAATCCGCCATGACGAAACAGCCTGTCCAAGCCGTGCCCAACCTGCCCCTCGACATGATCATCTTCGGAGGCGGGGGCGACCTGGCCGCGCGCAAGCTGCTGCCCGCGCTCTATATGGCGCATCTGCACAACAATCTGCCCCGCGACACGCGCATCATCGCGGTGGGCCGCAAGAACTGGACGATCGAGGAATACCACGCGTTCATGGACGAGCAGTCGCGCCCGTTCGTCGACGCCAAGGCGTTCAATCAGGAGGCATGGGACCGCTTCCTCGGCCTGTTCAAGTACGTGATCATCGACGTGAACGCGCCCGCGGACTATGCGCATCTGCGTGAAGCCTCGCGCGCGGACGCGCTGCGCGTGTTCTACCTCTCGACCTCGCCCGAACTCTTCACGACGATCTGCGACAACCTCTCGTCGGCGTCGCTCGTGGACGAACGTTCGCGCGTCGTGCTCGAAAAACCGCTGGGTCACGATCTCGCGTCGGCGAAAGAGATCAACGAATCGGTGGGCCGCCATTTCGCGGAATCGCAGATCTACCGCATCGACCACTATCTGGGAAAGGAGACGGTGCAGAACCTGATGGTGCTGCGCTTCGGCAATCCGATTTTCGGACCGCTGTGGCAGGCGCCGTACATCCGCAGCGTGCAGATCACGGTGGCGGAGACCGTCGGCGTGGGCAGCCGCGCCGGTTTTTACGACCACACCGGCGCGCTGCGCGACATGGTGCAGAACCATCTGCTGCAACTGCTCTGCATCGTCGCGATGGAACCGCCCGTCTCGCTCGACCCGGACGCCGTGCGCGACGAAAAACTCAAGGTGCTGCGTTCGTTGCGCCCGATGTCGGTCGCCGATATCGCGCGCGACACCGTGCGCGGCCAATACGCGGCGGGCGCCGTGGACGGCCAGCCGGTGATTGGTTATCTCGAAGAGGACAACGTGCCGCCCGGCAGCCGCGCGGAGACCTTCGTCGCGCTGCGCGCGCACATCAATAACTGGCGCTGGGCCAACGTGCCGTTCTTCCTGCGCACGGGCAAGCGCATGCAAAAGCGCCAGTCGGAGATCGTCATCGAATTCGCGGATCTGCCGTTCTCGATCTTCCCGAGCGGCCCGCGCAATTACGGCAACCGCCTCGTGATCCAGCTTCAGCCCGAAGAGTCGATCCAGTTGCAGATGCTCGCGAAGGAACCGGGCAGCGGCATGAACATCCTGCCCGTGAACCTGAACCTCGATCTGCAGCAGGCAATTCCCGAGCGCCGCGCCGAAGCTTATGAGCGCCTGCTGATCGACGTGGTCCGCGGCCGCCTCACGCACTTCATGCGCCGCGACGAACTCGAAGCGGCGTGGACGTGGGTGGAGCCGATTCTCAACGGCTGGGAGCAGCTCGGCGACCGGCCGCGCACCTACACGGCAGGCACGTACGGTCCCGCTGCTTCGTCGGCGCTGCTCGCGCGCGAAGGCATGTCCTGGCCCGAGGAAGTCTGATCCTGCAGGATCGCGCGCGGATCGCTAGCGGATCGCTAGCGGATCAAGCACGAACCACGCGCGATCCCCACACTATCTACGCACTATCTACGCACTATCCGCGCACTATCCACGCACTATCCACGCACTATCCACGCACTTCAGGCCGCGCGCACGCGCGCGTCCATCATCGCCTCGAACGCGTCCGAAATGCGCTGCACGTAAGGATTCTTGTGCGCGAGTTCGCCGTCATGGCGCTCGCGATGCACGAGCATCGTCGCGTTCGCTTCGAACACGAACACGCTGCCGTCAGGCAGCAGCGTGAAATCCACCCCCGCGTAGTCGAGATCGAGCCGCTGTCCGATGGCGGCAATCGCAGCCGCGCCGCGCGTGCCAAGCGTCGCGGCGGGTTCGGCGAGGAAGCGAGCCTCTTCATCGAGCTTCCAGCGCACGCCCTCCATGCCCGCCGAGAAGTAATGCACCATCCAGTACGGCGAAATCGCGAGATGGTACGGATACGGCCTGCGGTCGACGAAAGCCATGCGGTACTTGCGGCATGAGCCGTCTGCGTCACGCGTGTCGTGAAACGCGCTGACGTAGAACGGGCCGGATTGCGCGGCCAGCGCCGCGTCGAGTTCGGCACGCGTGTCGCAGCGCACCAGGCCTTCGCCGCCGTGCGTGGCGACCGGGCGCACGAGCAGCGGCAAGGCGAGCCCGGCAGCGTCGATGCGTGCGTGGACCTGGTCGTGTTTATTTTCATCCGCCGCTTCGATGCGGATGCAAGCGGCGGTGTGCACGTCTTGCAGGCCATGCAGCAACGCGGGAAGCCGGTCGCGCCGCGTCGCCGCCACACGTTCGGGCGTATTCAGAAACGGATGTGCGAACGCGTGAGCGAATTGCGTCACGCGCGCATGCAGCGGCTCGGCTATATCCGGGTCTCCGATTGCGTTGAATGCAAGATCGGCTGGCGGCAGGCTCGCGTCTTCTTGCGGCTGCGCGTAATCGAGGGCGTATTTGATGCGCGCATTGCGCGGCGTCGGCACGAGCAGATCGAACGGCACATTGCCCGCCGAGCGCCCCGCGCACAACAGCAACACCCGGCGCACCGGCTCGCCCGACGCTTCCACATAGACGCGTTGCAGCGCATAGGCGCGGTCGCGGCAACGTTGCGCGGCACCGGCGCGTCCCGCCTGCGCGTGAATGGCCGCGAGATTCTGCCAGGCCGCGGCCTGGGCCACATCGAGATCGAGCGCGAGTTCGTACCAGCGTTGCGCGCGCGCGTGATCGCCCTTCATGAAGTAGCCCGTGGCCACCATGCAGACACGCGCGGCGCCGTCCGATCCGGTACCCGACGCGCGCGCGTCGAGCGCCTCTGCCGCAATCAGATGCGCGAGCGCGGCCAGTTCGTCGCCCGCGGTGCGCGCGCGTTGCGCCGCCTCGCGAAGTTGCGCGGGCGTATCGGTCATGACGGGAAGCAGAGCGTCGGTCATCGGCATGCCCGCGGCATGCGGGCTGGCTGTGGGCGAAGCGTGAAGTCTAACGGCACACGCAACAGCCTTGCAAAATCAGCCTGGAAACCCACCCTGGAAACCGCGAGCGTGGCAGCGGTTGGGCGTCTTGCGCCCGCACAAACAATCAGGAACGGTCAGGAACGGTCGGGACGAAAGATGTCAAAACCCGCAAACGCGATCACGCCGCTCAGCGCGATCATCGGCACCGAATGCCGGCCAAGGAAAAGAACGGCGGCTGCAAGCCAGCTCGAAACGAAAAAAGCGCCGATGCGCCGCATGTTGAAACTCCAGACCGAATACTTGTAATGCGGTAAGGCGCCCTGCCGGATCAGCCCAGCGTCGCGCGCGCCGTGCGCAAACGCGCGACGGTCGCCACGAACGCCTCGCCACCCAACGTGCGCTTGATCCGGCCGGTCACGGCCGCGCTGGCGCCATTGAGTGCCTCGCGAATGGCAAGCGCCTTGGCCGTCGGCACGATCGCCACTTCACGGCCGTCGCCTTCGGTGCGTTGGCGCTCCACGTAGCCGCGCGCTTCGAGGCCGTCGAGCACCCGCGTCGCCGTGGGCCGCGCGATTGCAAGCAGATCCGCGAGTTCGTGCTGAAGCACGTGCGGACGATCCAGCACGGCGCGCAGCATGAAAGCCTGGGGCGGTGTGAGGTCGAAGGGCTCGAACGCACCGGACCACTCGCGTTCCAGCCGCCGCGCCAGCGCCGCGGTGTTGAAGTAGAGACACTGATCGAACATTTGCCAAGCATAGCCCCATTTCGCGCACCACGTCCCCGCCCCAATAAACGGTAAAAGGCGGAAAAAACGGAAAAAAGCGGAAAAAACGGCGATAAAGCACGCAACCAGGCACGCAAACAATTACGCAACCACACGCGACAAACCACGCGGCACGAGCGATCTCGGCGTTTAACCGGGTGGCGGGCCGGGCGCAAAAAATGGTACCCAATGCCATTGAGCGCGCCCGTGACTGAACGCCGCCCCATTCGCAACCGCAGGGAAACCGAAAACGTG
This sequence comes from Paraburkholderia sp., assembly GCF_024281035.1. GTDB lineage: Bacteria > Pseudomonadota > Gammaproteobacteria > Burkholderiales > Burkholderiaceae > Paraburkholderia. Next base: position 38,276 of record NZ_JAMXLH010000032.1, on the reverse strand, counting down.
AGTCCGTCCACCGAAGCCAACGCACCGATCGCCTGGGCGCCGTCGCCCGAAACCGTCGCGAATGCGCGCATCACCGAATTCATGCACTGGCTCGCGCGCGAGCGCGGCCTTTGCTTCGACGATTACGACGCACTCTGGCGCTGGTCCGTCGACGACATCGACGCTTTCTGGTCGGCGATCTGGGACTGGGCCGGCATTGCCTCCGATACGCCGCGCGGCCAGGCGCTCGCCGGTGCCGCGATGCCCGGCGCGCGCTGGTTTCCCGGCGTGCAGCTGAACTACGTCGAGCAGGCGTTCCGTTACGCGACGTCCGCGCGGCCCGCCATCGTTCACCGCAACGAGGCGGGTGAGGACGGCGAAATGAGCTGGGCCGAACTGGAGCGCCAGGTGGGCGCGCTCGCGGCGACGCTGCGCGGCATGGGCGTGCAGCGCGGCGACCGCGTGGCGGCATTCATGCCCAACATCGCGCAGACCGTCGTCGCGTTCCTGGCCACCGCCAGCGTGGGCGCAATCTGGTCGGTGTGCTCGCCCGACATGGGCCGCCTCGCGGTGCTCGACCGCTTCCGCCAGATCGAGCCCGCGGTGATGATCGCCGTCGACGGCTACCGGTACGCGGGCAAGCCGTACGACCGCCGCGCGCTGCTGCACGAACTCCTCGACGAGCTGCCGAGCGTGCACCACGTCGTGCTCGTGCCGAATCTCGACGTGCAGGCGAATGCCGCAGAATTCCCGCACGGCGTCGCCTGGGCCGAGGCCATTGCGGGCGATGCGACACTCGAAACCGAGTCGCTGCCGTTCGATCACCCGCTGTGGATCGTCTATTCGTCGGGCACGACCGGGCTGCCCAAGCCGATCGTCCACTCGCACGGCGGCATCGTGCTGGAGCAGGTGAAGATCGCGGCGCTGCATTTCGACCTGCGCCCCGGCGACCGCTACAACTGGTATTCCAGCACCGGCTGGATCATGTGGAACTGCCAGGTGGGCGGCCTGCTTGCGGGCGCAACCTTGTGCCTCTACGACGGCAGCCCCGGCTATCCCGACCTCGGCGCCCTGTGGCGTTTCATCGGCGACGCGCGGGTCGACTTCTTCGGCGCGGGCTCCGCGTTCTATCAGTCGTGCCTGAAGGCGGGAATCGAGCCGCGCCAGCAAGCCGATCTGTCCCGCCTGCGCGCGGTCGGCGCGACCGGCTCGCCGCTGCCGCCGGAAGCGTACCGGTGGATTCTCGACCATGTCGGCGACGTGTGGATCGACGCGATTTCCGGCGGCACCGATTTCGCCGGATGCTTCCTGGCGGGCTTGCCGACGCTGCCGGTGCGGCTCGGCGAAATGCAGTGCCGCTGCCTCGGCGCGCGCGTCGAGGCATTCGACGACACGGGCAAGCCGCTCATCGGCGAAGTCGGCGAACTGGTCTGCACGGCCCCGATGCCGTCGATGCCGCTGCGCTTCTGGAACGACGCGAACGACACGCGCTATCGCGACAGCTATTTCGACGTCTGGCCGGGCGTGTGGCGTCACGGCGACTGGGTGCGCATCACCGCGCACGGCGGCGCGGTCATCTACGGCCGCTCCGACGCGACCATCAATCGCCACGGCATCCGCATGGGGACGAGCGAGCTTTATCGCGCCGTGGAAGATCTTCCCGAGGTGCTCGACAGCCTCGTCGTGGACCTCGAATACCTGGGCCGCGAGTCGTATATGCCGCTCTTCGTCGTGCTGCGGCCCGATCATGTGCTGACGCCGGAATTGACGGCGGCGATCCGCGAGCGCATCAAGGTCGCGCTCTCCGCGCGGCACGTCCCAAACGAGGTGTTTCAGGCGCCCGGCGTGCCCCGCACGCTCTCCGGCAAGAAGATGGAACTGCCCATCAAGAAGCTGCTGCTCGGGCAGCCGCTCGACAAGGTCGCCAATCCAGGGACGATGGCCAACCCCGAGACGCTCGCCTGGTTCGATGCGTTCGCACGCGCGATGGAACAGCGGCGCGAGAAAGGCTGAGGCGGCGCGGCCCTGCGCGGCCTTGTATCGCCTTGCATCGCCCTGTATCGCGCCCATCCCGGCGTGTTTTGAGCGTTGCTTTTTGCGCTGCTTTTTTGCGCTGCTTGATCGCTGTTTCGCGCGCTCAAAACACGCTGCCCGAACCGCCAAAATCCCCCGGCCGCCACCTCCGCCGATGAGGCTCTCAGAGCCCGAACCGCGCCAGCGTGTAAACTGCTGCCTTTTTTGCTTCTCGCAGCATGGTGCAAGCCCCCCGGCGACCGGCGCTGAGCGGACCAACGCTCGTACGCCTGCTCGCGCAACTGGCCGACGCCGACTTCGCCGAACCGCCGCAGTCGCTCTCGGACCGCCTGAGCCAGTGGCTCGTCTGGACCGATGCCATCGCACTGTCCACGGCGCTGAGCGGACAGCCGCCAACCGTCGCGACAGGCACGGCGGGTGCGGCGGGCGCACGCGCGTCCGGCGACGACGAGGCGAAAAACCTTTGCACGAGCGTGCGCAGCGCGCTGACGAAGGTGATCGCCCGCGAGCACGCGCCCGCGCCCGTCCAGCGCGGCGTGCGTGGCGAGCGTGGCACAGCCCACGTTGCGCCGGTGGACGAACCTGCCGACCAGGTCGACTACCGCGACTATCGCCAGCGCCATCTCGCGATCCAGCAGACCCTGGAAACCGAGATCGGCCAGTTGCGCGGCCGCCTGCGCGCGATGCTGGCGGCGAAGACGCCCGCGCTCGCGCGCCTCGCGGCGGTGGACGCGATCATGGAGCGCTCTCTCGGTGCGCGCGAGCGCAGTCTGCTGGCTTCGGTGCCTGCGTTGCTCGGCGCGCACTTCGAGCGGCTGCGCGCGGCACACGCCGCGGGCGAGCCGGAAGCCGTCGCGCCTCGCGCCTGGTTCGACAGGTTCTGCAAGGACAGGCAGAGCGTATTGCTCGCCGAGCTCGAAGTTCGGTTTCAACCGGTGGAAGGACTGCTCGCAGCCCTTCGCGCCCGCTAACCCCATAGTTTTATGTCCCGATTTCGTTTCGACCTCGTTGTATTTCTCGCCGGTTGTGCGGCGCTCTGCTGGATCTCCTTCGGCTATCTCGGCACGAATCCGCTGGCGCTCGCCGTCACGCTGCTGATCGGCGCCTGCTATTTCGCGGGCGCACTCGAACTGTGGCGCTATCGGCAGGCGACCACCACGCTCGAACACGCCGTGACCGCGCTTGCCGAGCCGCCCGCCACGCTCGGCGCCTGGCTCGAACGGATCGACCCCGGCCTGCGCGGCCCGGTGCGACTGCGCGTGGAAGGCGCGCGCGTGGCCCTGCCCGGCCCTGCGCTGACCCCGTATCTGGTGGGCCTGCTCGTGCTGCTCGGGATGCTCGGCACGCTGCTCGGCATGGTCGCCACGCTCAAGGGCACGGGCGCGGCGCTGGAAAGCGCCGTCGATCCGCTCGCGATCCGCGCTTCGCTCGCCGCACCGGTCAAGGGGCTGGGCTTCGCCTTCGGGACGTCGATTGCCGGCGTCGCCACGTCCGCCATGCTCGGGCTGCTCTCGGCACTCGTGCGCCGCCAGCGCAGCGATGCGGCCCAGCAACTCGACACGCGAATCGCGACGACCTTGCGTGTTTTCTCGCACGCGCATCAGCGCGAAGCGAGCTTCCAGCTGCTACAGCGCCAGGCCGAGGCCATGCCCGTGCTCGTGGATCGCCTTCAGGCGATGATGCAGGCCATCGAGCAGCAAAGCCTCGCACTGAACGAGCGGCAGATCGCCAGCCAGCAGCAGTTTTTCGGCAAAGTCGAAGCCAGCTACGCGGAACTCGCCGCATCCGTCGCGCGCACGTTCAAGGATGGCGCCGCCGAAAGCGCGCGTGCCGCGGGCGCGGCGATCCGCCCGGCCGTGGAAAGCATGGTGCAAGACGTCAGGGCCGAAACGGCCGCGCTGCACGCTGCCGTCACGCAAGCCGTCGAGCAGCAGATGGCCGGACTCGCGACAAGCCACGAAACCACGGCGGCCACCGTTTCGGCGCTCTGGCGCGAAGCCCTTGCCGATCATCGCCAGTCTAGTGAAACGTTGTCGACCGATCTGCGCGCATCGTTCGAGCGCTATGCGGCCACCTTCGAAACGCGTTGCGCAGATCTGATCGACGGCGTCGCCGCACGCCTCGACCGTTCTGCGGGCACGGCAGCCGAAAACTGGAACGCCGCGCTTTCGCAGCAGACGCGCGCAAACGAACAACTCGCCGCGGACCATCGGCAGGCCCTGTCCGTTGCAGCCGCAACATTCGAGCAGCACGCGGCAGCGCTGCTGCACGACGTGAATGCATCGCACGCGCAGCTGCAGGCGGGGCTCGTATCGCAAGACGCGGCGCGGCTCGACGCGTGGCGCGAGAGCATCGCTTCGATGAGCGCGACGCTCTACGCACGCTGGGACGACGCAGCCGTGCAGAACGCGACCCGGCAGCAGGCCATCTGCGACACGCTGGAGCGCACCGCGAGCGCCATCGCCGCGCAAACGCAGGCCCAGGCGCGCGACACCATCGCCGAGATCGCGCGGCTCGTCGAAGCCGCCTCGGAAGCGCCGCGCGCCGCCGCTGAAGTAATCGCCGAACTGCGCCAGAAGCTCTCGGAAAGCATGGTGCGCGATACCGCGATGCTCGAAGAACGCAGCCGCCTGCTCGCCACGCTCGAAACCCTGCTCAACGCCGTGAATCACGCCTCCACGCAACAGCGTGGCGCGATCGACGCGCTCGTCAGCACGTCGGCGGAACTCTTCGAGCGCGTCGGCGCGCAATTCACGGATCGCGTGACATCCGAAACGAACAAGCTCGACGGCATCGCCGCGCAGATCACACACGGCGCCATTGAAGTGGCGAGCCTCGGCGACGCGTTCGGCGCATCGGTGCAGGCGTTCGGCAACTCGAACGCGCAACTCGTCGAACAACTGCAACGCATCGAAGGCGCGCTCGACAAGTCGCTCGCGCGCAGCGACGAACAGCTTGCGTACTACGTTGCGCAGGCGCGCGAAGTCGTCGACCTCAGCATGCTGTCGCAAAAGCAGATCATGGAAGGCTTGCAGCAGCTTGCAGCGCGGCGCGCAGCGGCGGGAGCCGAAGCCGCATGAGCGAGGACATCGACGGCGGCATCGACGGTGGTTTCGAACCTGCGACGCCCATCTGGACCGCTTTCAGCGACCTGATGTCGGCGCTGCTGGGCGCATTCGTGCTGATTCTCGTGGCGGTGATCGGCGTGCAGCTCGAACTCTCGACGAAGCTCGACCACGAGATCAAGCAGCGCCAGCTCGAAACGCAGCGGCGCAAGACACTCGAACAGGCGCTGGCGGGGCCGCTCGCGTCGGGCCGGGTCACGCTCGTCAACGGGCGCATCGGCATTAGCGGCAACGTGTTGTTCGCCCTGAACTCCGACCAGTTGCAGCCCGAGGGCCGCGCACTGCTCAAGAGCCTGGCGGGACCGCTTGCCGCTTACCTGAAAGCGCGCGACGAGACCCTGATGGTGAGCGGCTTCGCCGACGACCAGCAGGTGCACGCAGGCAATCACCGCTTTGCCGATAACTGGGAATTGTCGGCGCAGCGCGCGTTGACGGTGACGCGCGCGCTCATCGAGGAAGGCGTGCCCGCCTCGTCCGTGTTTGCGGCGGCGTTCGGCTCCGAGCAGCCGGTGAGTTCGAACGCGGACGCCGTTGGACGGGCGAAGAACCGGCGCGTGGAGATCGCGCCGGTCCCGCGATCGACGGCTTCCGGTGGTGAGCGCGGTGAATAACGACGCTAAAGACGCTAACGAAGCGATGCCGAACGAGGCACAGCGCGGCGCGGCGCGGCTCGATCCCGTACGCGCCCGCTTCATCGAGGCGCTGGAGCGGCGTGCGGCAAGTCAAAGCGGCACAGCACGCGAATTACTGAATGCCACGTTATCCGAACTGATTGCGCAACAGATTGCGCAAAATTCGGCATCCTTTGGCGACGCCGTATCTGCCGTGGCGCCGAAGGACCGCGCGCCCGCTCCTGGCCCGTTGCGCGAACTGGCCGACCTGATGAACGATCCGGCGAACGGCCGCGTGCGGCCGTCTACGCCCGAAATGCTCGACTACTTCCGCCGAACCTGGGCCACCGTGCGCACGGAAAGCCAGTTGCGCCAGTCGCTCGTACAGGTTCCGCAAAACGCCGGACCACTCAATTCCAGCAGCCTCGTGCATCGGGCGCTTTCGTTGATGCGCGAGCTTTCGCCGGGTTATCTCCAGCATTTTCTTACCTACGTGGACGCGCTGTCCTGGATGGAGCAGCCAGGCATCGCCGACGCGGTTGCCAGCAAGGAGCCGCCGCGCACGGCCGGCGGCAGGAAGAGCGCGCGCAGCAAGGCACGCTAGTCCGCGCGCCCTGCAGCGCACCCTGGTATTCACAACACCAGTTCACAACAAGAATTCGCTAAACGAGTTCACATCACGGGTTCACGACAAGGCTTCACGACCCGAATCAAACCACCCTGCCCCCACGCACGAGCGATCCGCTATGATGCGGAGAATTGGTCATCGCTTTCCTCATCGCTGAACCGTCCTACTTTCATTCACGGAGATATCGATGCAGATGCGCTGCTTTTGCGTCACTGGCCACGGCCAGCCGCTCGAACTGATTCACCAGGACATCCCGCAACCCCAGGGCACCGAAGTCCTCGTGCGCGTGAAGGCGGCGGGCCTGTGCCACTCGGATCTGCATATCTGGGAGGGTTACTACGACCTCGGCGGCGGCAAAAAACTCTCGCTCGCCGACCGCGGCATCAAGCTGCCGCTCACGCCCAGCCATGAGATCAGCGGCGAGGTCATCTCCGCGGGCCCCGATGCGGGCCCCGTGCAAACCGGCATGATCGCCGTCGTGCATCCGTGGATCGGTTGCGGCGCATGCCCGGCCTGCCTGCGCGGCGAAGAGAATATCTGCGTGAGGCCGCAATCGCTCGGCGTCATGCGCGCGGGCGGCTTCGCCGAGTACGTGATCGTGCCGCACCCGCGCTATCTGGTCGATCTCGGCGGGCTCGACCCCGTCAAAGCCGCACCGCTTGCCTGCGCGGGCGTCACCACGTATTCCGCTATCAAGAAGTTCGGCGACCGCATTCATGAAACGCCGGTCGTCGTGATCGGCGCGGGCGGTCTCGGGCTCATGGCCATCGAGGTCATCAAGGCGCTGGGCGGCAAGGGCGCGATTGTGGTCGATATCGATGCGGACAAGCGCGAAGCCGCGTTGAAGGAAGGCGCGCTCGCCGCCATCGACGCACGCGCGCCCGACGCCGCGACGCAGATTGTCGAGGCCGTGGGCGGAACCTGCGGCGCGCGCGCCGTGCTTGATCTGGTCGGCTCGACGTCGACCGTTTCGCTTGCGCTCGATTCATGCGCGCGCGGCGGACATGTGGTGATCGTGGGCCTGATGGGCGGCGACATTACGCTGGCCTTGCCGATCATCCCGATGCGCCCGCTGCGTATCGAAGGCAGCTACGTCGGCACGCTCGCCGAGTTGCGCGAACTCGTTGCGCTGATGCGCGACGGCAAGATCCGGCCCGCGCCGGTGACGACCCGGCCGCTCGAAGAAGTCAACGACGCGCTTCGTGCGCTGCAGCAAGGCCGTGTGGTGGGACGGCAAGTGCTGATTCCCTGAGCGGCGTCAAACATCGTTCGCAGCGCTGTCAAGCTCCGCGAGGCAGCGCTGCGAATTGCGTTTTCGAACGTACCTTGCCGGTCGCAGTAATCAGAGCGGGCGATTCCTCAAGCCACGACGCTCGCCGCATCCATTCGATGCCTCGCCTTTCCATAAAGACAAGCCGCTTGAAGCGGCATAAACAGGAGACCACATGACTGAACTGGCGCAGCACATCCCCCCGGCAGTCGCATCATCGCTGAAGCTCTGGCACGAGATGGTTGCCAGGCGCGACCTTGGCGAACTCGAATCGATTGTCGATCCCAACGCCGTGTTTCGTTCGCCGATGGCGGCAACGCCTTACGGTCCGTCCGCGGCATTGGCGCTGGCACTGAACACCGTAATCAACGTATTCGAAGACTTCACGTACTACCGTCAACTTGTTAGCAACGATGGTTTGAGTGTCGTGCTCGAATTCGGCGCACGCGTCGGCGACCGGAAGCTGAAGGGCATTGATTTGATCACGTTCGACGAGCGCGGCAAGATTGTGGAGTTCGAGGTCATGGTGCGCCCGCTCAGCGGGCTTCAGGCGCTCGGCGCGGAAATGGGCGCTCGCCTTGGTGACAAGCTGCCCGCGTACAAGATTGCAGGTTGAGCGATACGCGCACCGCGGTATAGCCGCGCTCGTCCGTCAATGGAATCAACTCCGGCGACGAGCGCGCCGTCACGCTTCCGGTAGCGCAGAGTTCGCGAGATTTCAAATTCGCGAATGTCTTCGGCTGCGCCGGATTACCCGCATGTAAACCGGATGTAATGTTCCGTCGATAACTTGGGATCCGCGACAAGATTCTCGCAGGACGAAATGTCTTGAGATTGTCGCGATGATCCGTACTCCATAGTTTCCCAAGGAACAAGCATGACCTCGATACGGAGAGAGGTGTCTATCTTAAATCGCCAGTGGCCATGCCTGGGGAAGTCAGAAATAAAGCGTCCACGACATTAAAGCGGCAGGTCGAATAAATCCATGCGATGTATCTGAAACCGCCTGACTTCAGCAGCGTCATTGAGTCGAATAATGTTTAACCTTCAATCCTTCAGAACACCCGGCGTTGTACCCTTTCTCGCCGGGCAATTCGTGGCGTTGTTCTCGGGGTTGTTCGGCTTATCGGTACTGTCCTGGTTCATCGTGCAAAAATTTGGCGCGGCGGGCATTGCTCAGTTTTACGCAGTACAGGCTGCAGTCGCCTGCCTGTCGTATGTTTTACTCTCACCTATAGGCGACAGATACAACAAGCTGAAACTGGTACAGTCCACGTCCTGGCTGATCGCCTTTCGCTCGATCTTGCTCGCTGGCGTCGCAGCTTTCCCGAATGTCTCACTCGCAACCATCATTGCGCTTCAGGCAATCAATGCGATTGCAATGTCGATCATCGTTCCTGCTCGTGCGGCATTCCTGCCAGAACTCGTCCCCGCCAATGAGTTGCAACCGGCATTGGGCATTCAGCACTCGATCTCTTCGGTCGCTCGAACGCTTGGTCCCGCTTGCGCTGGTCTGGCGTTGATCGAGTTTTCTCCAGCGGCATGTTTGGCGGTCCACGCCGCCATGACGGTCATCGTCTGCATTCTGAATCTTTTCATGCCGCGCGTGGAATCCGCCGTGACGAAAGCGAAACAGGCGCGTCGGATCGCCTCGTGGTGCAACGACATTCTGGATAGTTGGCGCATTCGCCTTCAAATCCCTATCGAGCGATACCTCAGCCTGCTTTCGATGGCATCTCTCATCGCGTTCCTTCCGGCAATCACGATGTTGGTCCCGCTCCGGATTCAATCCGAAGGGTGGGGTACGCAGATCTTTGGAATAACGGAGGCATGCATTAGCGCTGGGGCATTGCTTGCCGGATTGGGGCGAATCACTCAAACGACCAGAAAACTGAGCCGGTTCGGCCTGTTCATGTGCGGATGCATCAGCCAAGGTGTATTTCTTCTCGTGGCAAGCGTCACGACAATGCCGCTGATCTTCGCTGCCGCCTATTTCTTCTTTGGGTTCTGCGGTACCACATCCGGTCTGGTGCTCAGTGCGCAGAGGACACTCGCCATTCCGAAGAACTTTCGCGCACGGCTCACTTCGTCGGGAATGACGCTCGCCATGATCGCCGGCTCGATTGGCTCATCGCTGTGCGGCTTCGCGTTGGAACATCTTCAACTCGTTACCGTGAACATCGGGGTGTCTGCCTTTATCTTGCTCGCAGCCGTAGCCTACTGCGCGATTCCTCGCTTCAGAGAATTCCTGAACCTGCCGCCGGAGCACGCGGAGCAATGGTATGAAGGCGAATTTCTGTCACGTTCAAGGCGGGCTGCAGAAGCTGCCTAGGCGGTCGCTAAAGCGCTAATCAACTGGCGGCATCAACCGCCAGTGCGCCGCCCTCACCGCTTGTTTCAGCGTTCATCTCACTCTGGTTGCGGTTGCCTGGAAAGCTGCGGGGGGCTCCGTCTCTGCTTCAACGCATGATGAACCGAAAGACCGCGATCTAAAGTTACACACAATCAATCATGGATTCTGCCAATGCGAAAAAACTCCGCATCCTGTACTAAATATGCCACGCATCTCATACGTAGCCTGATATTCATGCTTCTCGTAATTTCCGGGTTCCGAGTGCCTGCATGGTCCGCAGGTAATCCAGCGCCCGAGGAATCCTCGCAAATCCCCGGATATGTTTCAAAAAATGGAAATACCTACGTGTACCAAAAAGTGCCGCTCGGCGATTCAACAGAACCCGAGTATGTGTTCGTCTGGTATTTGGGGGAAGAGTCGAGCGGCCCATTGATTCGATACCAGGATGGACCTATGACAGCCACACTTTCGTGCTACGAAAATTGCCGATACGTGAGATGGAGCAGAATTTCAGAAGGCAAGGTCATATCAAGTGGCAGGATTCGCGTGATCAACGATCCATTGATTCATTCGATCATCCGCGACGCAACATCGGGCCTGCTACATTGACACCGGTTTGCATCAGCCGCCAGTACGCCACCCTCGCCGCTTGTTTCAGCGCCCGTCTCGCATCCCGCAGCGCTAATCCCAGAAGTTACGAAACGCCACGGCGACGATCACGGGCACGCAAAGCACCAGCGGAATCGCGAAATACGGAATCTCCAGATCGACAATCCAGCTATAAACCAGCCAGCCGACGCCCAGGCCGAGCGTAATCAGCCCCACGAGCGCCGTAAGGGTATTCAGCACCCAGGGGGCCGGCTGCTTGCGCCTGGGTTCGTTCTTCGGGACGGGATTCATCTTGGAGGGTGTAAGAAAAACGTCTTGATCCGGGCATTCAATGGCGCATATTTTACTCCGCCCGTCACGGGTGATGCACGACGGCGCACCGCCTCCAGCCCGGTTTCGTGCACGCTTACTGCACGTTTAATGACGTGGCTCGTCCGCTGCCAGCAGCACGCCCTTCTTGAAGACGAAGCAGCCGTAACCGCGCTGCTCGCCGGTGGCAATCACGCAGTACGCGCGGCGCGCACGCTCGTAGAAAGCAAAACGTTCGAGCGAGGCGAACGGCACCTCGCGGCCCTCACCCGCATTGACTTCGTGTTGCGCCTCGCGCTGCACGGCGGGAATCGCGGCCGGGTCGCCTACCACTTCCATGCGCAGCGCCGGATGATCGACGAAAGTGTCGAGCGGCAACACCGAAAGCACCGCGCGTACTGCACGCGGCGCGTCCACGCCGTCGAGCCGCAGCAGCCGGCCGAGCACGCTCTCGCGCGCGAGCGCGTCGGCGGGAAAATTCGCGTCGCAGATCACGACTTCGTCGCCGTGCCCCATCGAAGCCAATGCGTGCAACACGTCGGCATTCAGCAGCGGATCCAGATTCTTCAGCACGGCGCCTCCTCCTTCGGGTTCGATTGACGACGCGGCGCGGGCGCGCCGAAGACATCCTAGCCGGGCGGCGCCATCGTCACAAGCGGCGGTCCGTGCGCCGTCCGCCGCGCGTGCGATGCGCCGCACGCCGTGGCAAGCGGTGCGTCGCACGCGAAGCGCAATGCGGTGGCACAATGTGCGGTCTGCATCTTCCAGCGACGCGCGCACACGCAATCGTGTGCGCGCGAGCGTCCGCCATAACCACTGTCGAAGAGGATTGCCCCATCATGACGTCCAGCGTGAAGCCCTATCCGGATACCCAGATTTATGTCGACGGCGCATGGCGCGGCGGCGACCGCACGATTGCGGTGATCGACCCCGCTACCGAAGCGCAGATCGGCCGCCTGAGCCTTGCGAGCGAGCAAGACCTCTCCGATGCCGCCGAAGCCGCCGCACGCGCGTTTCGCGACTGGCGCAAGGTTTCGCCGCTCGAACGCAGCAAGCTCATGCGCCGCGCGGCGCAGCTGCTGCGCGAGCGCGCCGACGAAGTCGCCGCGGTCATGACGCGCGAGCAAGGCAAGCCGCTGGCCGAAGCAAAAGCCGAAACGCTCGCGGGCGCCGACGTCATCGACTGGTTCGCCGAAGAAGGCCGTCGCGCCTATGGCCGCGTGATTCCGTCGCGAGCCGATGCGGTTCGCCAGATCGTCACGCGCGAGCCGGTCGGCCCGATTGCGGCTTTCACGCCGTGGAATTTCCCGCTCAATCAGGCGGTGCGCAAGGTGTCGGCGGCGCTCGCTTCGGGCTGTACCGTCGTGCTGAAGGGACCTGAAGAAACGCCCGCGAGTTGCGCCGCGCTCGTGCAGGTGTTCATCGATGCGGGGCTGCCCGCTGGCGCCCTGAATCTCGTGTACGGCGTGCCTGCCGAGGTTTCGTCGTATCTGATCGCGCATCCCGCGATCCGCAAGATCTCGTTCACGGGCTCGACGCCGGTGGGCAAGCTGCTCGCGGCGAAAGCCGGCGAACATATGAAGCGCGTCACGATGGAACTGGGCGGACACGCGCCCGCCATCGTGTTTGCGGACGCCGACGTGCCGCGCGCAGCAAAGCTGCTCGCGCTCGCGAAGATTCGCAACGCGGGCCAGGTCTGCATTTCGCCCACGCGCTTCATGGTGCAGGACGCGGCATACGACGAGTTCGTCGAACATTTCGTCGCCACGCTCCGCTCGGTCAAGGTCGGCAACGGCCTCGAAGAAGGCGTGCAGATGGGTCCGCTCGCCAACGACCGTCGGCTCGCCGCAATGGAACGTTTCGTTGCCGATGCACGCGATCATGGAGCGAAGGTGCTGACCGGCGGCGAACGCATCGGCCGCGAAGGCTATTTCTTCGCGCCGACCGTGCTGACCGATGTGCCGCTTTCGGCCAGCATCATGAACGAAGAGCCGTTCGGCCCGCTCGCGCCAGTCTCGCGATTCTCGCGCTATGAAGACGCCTTGATCGAGGCCAACCGCCTGCCGTGGGGCCTCGCTTCGTATGCGTATACGCGCTCGAGCGCGACGTCTGCCGCCCTTTCCGAGGACATCGAGGCGGGCATGCTGTCGATCAACCACCACGGCCTCGCGGTGCCCGAAACGCCGTTCGGCGGCGTGAAGGATTCCGGCTACGGTTCGGAGGGCGGCACCGAAGCGATGGACGCGTATCTGATCACGAAGTTCGTCACCGAGCATCGTTGATCGCGGGATAATCACGCACTGCGCTGCTCCGGGTGTGCATACGCACGGAGCAGCGCGGCGCCAGCGTCTTGGCGTCAAACCTCGGGATACGCACGAGGATATTGCGCAAGCCCATCCGCAAGTTGCACCCATTCGAGCTTCTGCGACGTCCAGGTATGATGCGCGGGCGGCGCGGCGTCAGGCCGGTCGAGACTGCCCGTCGCCACGTCGATTTCATCCGCGAACATCGCGTGCCGGTAAGTGAGCGGCGTGCCGCAATCCGCGCAGAACGTACGCTCGACAGGCGGACTCGAAGCGTAGGTGCACGGCATCCCCGCAACCAGACGGAAATCTTCTCGGCGCACGCTCAACCAGGCAGTAAACGGCGCCGCAGACGCGCGCCGGCAATCCTCGCAGTGGCACGCGGTGCACTCGATCGGCTCGCCCGTGATCTCGTAGCGAATCCTTCCGCATTGACAGCCGCCAGCCAGCATCGCTTCCTCCGTTTCGCCAATGGACGCGAAACCGCGCGCCCTAACTTTACGCCGCCGGTTTCCAGCCGAGGCCCAGACTCTTCTGCAACGAAACGAAATCCTTGAGCAGTTCCGCCTGCCCGGCGATCACGTTCTGCTGTGCAGCAAATTCGGTGCGCTGCGTATCGAGCAGATCGATCAGGCTCGACGCGCCCGCGCGATAGCGCTCGCGCATCAATGTTGCCGAACGCTGCGCCGACGCCTGCACTTTTTGCAGCGTCACCAGATGCTCGCGCTGATAACCATAGCGCGAGAGCGCGCCATTCGCATCCTGCAGCGCACCCAGCACGGCCTTTTCGTAGCGCGCTCCTGCTTCGTCGCGCGCGGCCTCGGCGCCGTGCACCGCGCCAAGCGTCCGGCCGAAATCGAGCACGTTCCATTGCAGATACGGCACGCCCACCCAGCTGAAATTGCTTTTGCGCACCAGATGACCGGGATTGGCCGCCGTGAACCCGAGATCGCCGAAGAGCGTGAGCTTCGGCAGGAAATCGGCGATATGCTCGCCGATCTGCGCATTGCTCGATGCGAGACGGCGCTCCGCCGCGCGAATGTCGGGCCGCTGCGCGATCAGCGCCGCCGGATCGCCGACCGGCACGGACGCGGGCAGCGCGGGCAACGGCTGCGGCGCGGCGAGTTCCGCGTCGAGCGCACCAGGCGCTTTGCCGGTCAGCACCGCAAGCTGGTCGAGCGAAATCTCCACCTGGGCGGCGAGCGGCGTGAGCGTCGAACGCGTGCTCTCCACTTGCGTCGTCAGCCGCTCGACGTCGACTTCCGCCGCCGTGCCGCCCGCGCGGCGCTCCTCCGTCAAGGTCAGCATCTGCTGCTGCAAGTCTGCCGTGTGCTGTGCAATCGCGAGGCGCTGCTGCTCGTCGCGCAGGTCGATATACGCCTGTGCGACCTCGGCTGCGAGCGACACCTGCGCGTCGGCGAGTTCGGCGTTATCCGCGTCCGCTTCGTCGCTCGCTGCTTCCACCGCGCGCCGCGTGCCGCCGAACAGATCGATCTCCCACGACGCGTCGAAATTCGCCGTGTAGAACTGCAGCGGACCGCCTCCGCTTGAACCGCTTTGGCCACCCGCCCCGCCTTGCGGCTGCGACGAAGAAAACACGCTCAGATTCGGCTCGCGCATGCGCACGGCCGCAGCGGATGCAGAGACCTTCGGCAATTCCGCTGCGCGCTGCTGCTGAAGTTGTGCACGCGACTCGCGCAAGCGTGCCTCGGCCACCCGCAGATCGGGGTTGTGCGCGAGCGCGGCGGCAATCAGCGCGTTCAGTTGCGCGTCGTTCAGCGCGAGCCACCAGTCGCTTGGTGCAGGCAGGCTCGCCAAGCCGATCGCGGGCGTACGCACGAATGCGGCGGCCCCCACGGCATCGGTGGCCACGGCGGGCGCCCCGCGATAATCCGGACCGACTGTGCAGGCAGCGAGCGCACACGCAGCGGCGAGCGACGTCAGCGAAACAAGCGGCGCGAAGTGGAAACGAAAAGAACGAAAGGCCGTCATGAGCAAAAAAGTTGAACCTCAATGGCCCGCAGACGACACCTTCGCGCCGGGCTGCGGTTTCTTGAGCAAAAGCGCGAGGGGCACACAGGCGGCAAGCGCAATGCCGAGCACCCAGAACGTTTCGGAATACGTGATAACCATCGATTGCTGCTGGATCTGCGCTGCGATCTGGCCGAGCGAGCGCAGTTGCGAATACGCCATGTCGCCGGTCTGCGAAAGCCAATACGACGCACCGGAAGCAACGCGCTCCTGCCCGATCAGCGAATTCGCGCTGATCGATTCGCGCAGCATCGCGGTATGGAACGTCTGGCGGCGGTCGATCAGCGTGCCGATGATCGCGAGCCCCACCGATCCGCCGAGATTGCGCGCCATGTTGTAAAGACCCGCGGCGTCGCCGAATTCCTCGCGCGCGACGGCTGCCATCGACGCCTGATTGAGCGGCATCATCGCCAGCACCTGGGCGGTGCCGCGAACGAGCTGCGACCAGACGAAATCGTGGCCGACGCTCTGCGCAGTCAGCGAAATATCGAGCATGCAGCTCAGCGTGAACAGCAGGAGCCCGCTCACCACGAGCACGCGAAAATCCATCTTGCCGAGCACGCGCGGCAGAATCGGCATCATCAGAAAC
Source organism: Paraburkholderia sp. (assembly GCF_024281035.1). Taxonomy (GTDB): domain Bacteria; phylum Pseudomonadota; class Gammaproteobacteria; order Burkholderiales; family Burkholderiaceae; genus Paraburkholderia. Next base: position 22,435 of record NZ_JAMXLH010000032.1, on the reverse strand, counting down.
GCGGGCAGGCCCGAAAGCAGCATGATCGAGCCCGACTGCTGCGCGTTGTAGCCCGCGACGAGGCTCAGGAACTGCGGCAGCAGATACGAAATGCCATACAGCCCCGCGCCCACCGCGAACACGATGACGATCACGCTCGCATAGCGCGGATTGCGCATCAGCGACAGGCGCAGAATCGGCTTCTTCGCCGTGACCTGCGAGAGCGCGATCAACGCCATGCCCGCAAGCGAGACCCATGTGAGCGCAACGATCATGCCCGACTCGAACCACCGTTCGCGCTGGCCCTCTTCGAGCACGACAGTCAGCGAACTGAGGCCGGCGGCAAGGCCCGCGATTCCGAGCCAGTCGGCCTTAAAGAACGCCTCCCAGTGCGGGCGGTCGGGCGCGAGGCCCACCACGAGCAGCGTGATCAGCGCAAGACACACCGGCAGGTTGATGAAGAAACACCATGTCCAGCTGATGTTCTCCGCCAGCCAACCGCCCACGACCGGCCCGAGCAACGGCCCGAGCAGCACGATCAGGCCGAATACGGTCATGCCGACCGGCAATTGCGACAGCGGCAAGCGAGTGCGGATGATGGTCTGTCCGGTCGGGATCATCGCCCCGCCGGTGAAGCCCTGTCCGATGCGCCCGGCGATCATCACGGGCAGCGTGTGCGACCAGCCGCACATCATCGAGAAACCGATGAAGAGCGCCGAATTCGTCAGCAGAAAATTGCGCAGGCCGAACACGCGCGTGAGCCACGCCGCGAGCGGGATCATCACGATCTCGGACATCAGGTAGCCCGTGGAGATCCACGTGCCTTCGGTGCCGGTCGCACCGATCTCGCCCTGGATCTGCGGCAATGCCGAGTTCGTGATCGAGATATCGAGCGTGGCCATCAGCGCGCCGAGCGCACCGGCGGCAACGGCAATCCAGTCCGCCGTGCTCGCACGCGGTGCGGGCGCCGGTTCGCTAATGGCCGCCTCGCGAACGGCTGCGTCAGCCACGGTGATTCTCGGCGTCGATGCGGCGCTCGTCGTCGCGCGCCGAGCGTGTATCCACGTCGACGGTCACCGACATGCCCGGCAGCAGCACGCTGCGCGTTTGCGGGCCGGTATCGAGGCGGATGCGCACCGGCACGCGCTGCACGATCTTCGTGAAGTTGCCCGTGGCGTTCTCGGGCGGCAACAGCGCGAACTGCGCGCCCGTGCCCGGCGAGAAGCTGTCCACGACGCCGTGCAGCGTATGACCCGGCAGCGCGTCGACCGAAAGCTCGACGGGCTGGCCCACGCGCATGCGGCCAATCTGCGTTTCCTTGAAGTTCGCTTCGAGATAGGTGCTTTGCACGGGCACGACGGTCAACATGCGCGTGCCGGGCTGCACGTACTGGCCGACGCGCACCGTGCGATCGCCCACGCGTCCCGCGAGCGCGCTCCTCACCACCGTGTTGTCCAGATCGAGTTGTGCCTGCGCCGCATTCGCACGTGCGGCTTCGAGTTGCGCGCGGGCCTGGGCGAGCTGCGCGGTGAGCGCGGTAATCTGCGCGCGCGCCGCTTCGACTGCGGCCGAATCGGCGGCCAGCGTGGCCGCGGCTTCGTCGCGCGTGCTCGTGAGTCCGGCGAGGCGTTCAGTCGTTTCCGCGCCGGTCGCGGCGAGCGGCGCGTAGCGCGCAACCTCGTCGCGCGCATGGCGCAGGCTCACGCGCGCGACTTCCTGCTGCGCCTGCGTCTGCGCGATGTTCGCGCGCTGCTGGGCGAGCTGCGCCTGCGCATGCTCGATGTCGGCGACGCGCGCGTCGATGGTTGCGCGGGCCTGATCGAGCGCCACCTGATACTGGCGCGCATCGAGCTTCACGAGCGGATCGCCCGCCTTGACCGCCTGGTTGTCGGCGACATACACGTCGCTCACGTAGCCGCTCACCTTCGGCGCGACCGTCACGCTATCGGCTTGCAGATAGGCGTCGTCGGTCGATTCGATGAAGCGGCCCACCACCCACCAGTGCCCGCCCCAGACCGCTCCGGCCACCACCACGGCCAGCAAGGTTCCGATCAGAAAATTCCGTTTCGTGCCGCGTCGCGCCGACGTGTTGCCCGCGTCCGCTGCATCGCGTGCGGGCACGCCTGCTGTCGTTGACATGTCTTCTGTCTCAATTTTTCCGGTTGACGGAATTATTCCAACTGGAAAAATTGTGTCAAGTGATATATTTCCGGGCAGCCAGGCAAGGAGACCCATGAGCGAAAGCAAACGACTGCGCCGCCCGACGGCCGGAGGCTATGCACGCGGCGACGAAACCCGGCGCAAGATCATTGAGGCCGCAATCATCCTGTTCGGCCAGCACGGCTTCGAAGGCGCATCCACGCGCGAGATCGCCGCGCATGCGGGCGTCAACGCGCCCGCGCTGCAGTACTACTTCGAGAACAAGGAAGGGCTCTACCGCGCGTGCGCCGAGTCGCTCGCGGACGAGTCGTGGGAGGCTTTCGAGCCCGCCGTGATGCGCGGCCGCGAAGCGCTGGCAAGCAACGCTGACCCCGATGCGCTCATCGAGGCATTCATCGGCATCCAGATGGCTGTGGCGGACCGCACGTTCGTGAAGCACCGCGAACCCGACGCGCGGCTCTTTTTCGCGCGCGAACAAGGCGGCGGCGAACCCGAGATCGGCTCACAGGTGCTGCGCGAGCGCGTGCGCGAACCGCTCAACGCGGTCAATGTCGCGCTCCTTGCGCGTATTACCGGCGTGCCTGCCGACGATCCGCTCACCGTCGTGCGCATGTTCAGCCTGTACGGGCAGTTTCTGCTGTTCCACGTTGCGCGGCGCTCGACGCTCGCGCTGCTGCAGTGGGACGATATCGACGCGGAAAAAGCCGAGTTCGTGAAGACGAACATCCGCGAGCAGACGCGCGTGCTGCTCGCGCACTGGAGTCGCGAACGTCTGCGAACGTCTTGATCCAGCGCTACTTTTGCTCATATTTGTCGTGTTACCGTAGCCAGTTCCTCCCTCCAGAAGGCCCTGCCATGACTCCGTTCGCCGCTGTCGTCAGCATCCTCGCCGCCATTCTGCTGGGCGCCATGAGCCCCGGCCCGAGCTTCGTGCTCGTCGCCCGCAGCTCGATCGCGCTGTCGCGCCGCGATGGCGTCGCCACCGCGCTCGGGATGGGCGCCGGAGCGATCTGCTTCGCGGGCATCGCGCTCGCCGGCCTGTACACCGTGCTCTCCACCGTCGAATGGCTCTATATGGGGCTCAAGATCGCGGGCGGCGCCTATCTGCTCTATATCGCCTCGCGGATCTGGCGCGGTGCGAGTCAACCGTTCACGGTGGGCAGCGCCAAAGCCGCCGCGAGCCGCCCCGGCAAATCGTTCTGGGTGGGCCTCACCACGCAGTTGAGCAATCCGAAGACGGCCATTGCCTACGGCAGCATCTTTGTGGCGCTCCTGCCGCAGCATCCGCCGATGTGGTGCTACTTCGCGCTGCCGCCGTTCATCTTTATCATCGAAACCGGGTGGTACACGGTGGTTGCGCTCTGCTTTTCGAGCCAGCGGCCGCGCGAACTTTATCTGCGCGCGCGAGGCTGGATCGACCGCACCGCAGCCGTCGCCATCGGCGCGCTCGGTCTGCGCCTGATTTTCACCGCAGGTCAACGCGGACTCTGAATCGCGACAGTCGTTTGTTGAAACTGCCGTACCTATTGCGAGCATCGCATCGACGCGAAAAAATATTTTCGCGTCGCCCTTGATTCTCTATCTTCCAGTAGATAAATTGAGATACATGGAAACGAAATTGACCGTTCGGGATCAGATTCTGGATCACGCCATCACGTTGATGATGCTGCGTGGCTACAACGGATTCAGCTACCGGGATCTTTCGGAACTGGTCGGCGTCAAGACGTCGAGCATTCACTATTACTTCCCGTCGAAAGACGACCTGGTGCTCGAAGCAGTCCGCCAATATAGCGACGAAGTGATGGCGGGTCTGCGCTCGGTCGATGCGACGCTATCCGCCGAGGCAAAGCTCGCGGCTTACACGAAGATGTTCGGCAAGACACTCGGCGACGGCGATCAGATCTGCCTGTGCGGCATGCTCGCCGCCGATATCGAATCGCTGCCCGATAGCGTGCGCGAAGCGGTGCAAGCGTTCTTCCGCGCCAACGAAGCCTGGCTCGCAAAGGTACTCGCGGCCGGCGCAGCGGAAGGCACGCTCGTGGTTAACGGCAGTGCGGAAAGCGCGGCGCGAACGTTATTTGCGGCATTGCAGGGCAGTGTGCTGGCAAGCCGGCTGTTTCACACGAAGTCGCGTCTCAAAGACGTGGAAGCGACGTGGAGAAAGCGCGCCGCCTGAAGCTCCTGAAAGAATTGGCAAGCAAGGCGGTGCGCCGCCTTCTCAAGCAAGGCGGTGCGCCGCCTTCTTTTTGTCGAATGATATCTATCTTCTGATAGATAGCTAATTGAAATCAGACTGAAACCTGAAACGCCGATTTTGGCTTTGCATCATTAATCATTTCCCTTCCGCAGTGCCCTTCAACCGTTACTCCCTGGAGTTCGTCATGTCGATCGAAAAAGTGCTTTACACCGCTCATGCCCACGTCACCGGCGGCCGCGATGGCCGCGCCGTCGTGCCCGACAGCAATCTCGACCTCAAGCTCACCACGCCGCGTGAACTGGGCGGCGCGGGCGGCACGGGCACTAACCCCGAGCAACTCTTCGCTGCCGGTTACAGCGCCTGCTTTATCGGCGCAATGAAGTTCGTCGCCGCGCGCGACAAGATTGCCATTCCCGCCGATGCCGCCATCGACGGCAACGTCGGCATCGGGCAGATCCCGAACGGCTTCGGCATCGAAGTCGAACTGAAGATTTCGCTGCCGGGCATGGACCGTGCGGCAGCGCAAGCGCTTGTCGACAAGGCCCACATCGTCTGCCCGTACTCGAACGCCACGCGCGGCAATATCGACGTAACGCTCACGATCGTTTAAGCGTCTGCGCGCCGAATTCGCCGAGTTCGCCGATCCGGAAAAAAGGGCGAGCCGCACTAGCGGCTCGCCCTTTTTATCGCTCGCAGCCAAACGCCATATCACCCCGCGTCAGGCCGCATCCGCATCGTCGGCGAGGCCCGCCATCAGGCCGCTCGCGCGCTGCACCCGGGAGACCACCGCGCGGTCGAGCACGGGCCGTCCCTCCGGCACCGCAAGCGTCAGAAACTCCCGCGCGCGCGTGATGCCCGTGTAGACGAGCTCACGCGTGAGAACGGGACTATAGGTGTCCGGCAGCACGAGCGCGGCGTGGGTGAATTCGGAACCCTGCGACTTGTGCACGGTGAGCGCGAACACGGTTTCCACGCTTTGCAGGCGGCTCGGCGACACCCACTTCACGCCGCGCGATCCATCCATGGCGGGGAACGCCACGCGCAGCACGGCCGGTTCGCCGTCGCGCACGGGCAAGGCCAGCGCGATACCGATGTCGCCGTTCATCAACCCGAGTTCATGGTCGTTGTGCGTGACGAGCACGGGCCGCCCCGCATACCAGTCGCCGCGCGGATCGATCAGCGCGCCTTCGTGCAGCAACCGCGCGACACGCTGGTTCAATCCTTCGACGCCCCACGGGCCGCGCCGCAGCGCGCAAAGCAACTGAAACTCGCCATGCGCCTTCAGCACTGCCGCCGCCCATTGCGCGAGCGCTTCGGGCGATGCGCCAGGCTCGGGCCGCAGCGCACGCATCGTCTCCAGATAGTGCCGATAGCCGTAACGGCTCGCCGTCGCGCCCTCGCCGGAGCGCGCATCGCCTGTATCGCTCGTATTACCCGCGCGACCCTCGACGATCAGCGCGCGCAGCGGCGCATCGTCTGCCGTCGAACAAGCCACGCGCGCGAGATCGGCGTAACCGCGCGCCCAGATCTTCGCGACGCCCGCCGCATCACCCGTATTGACCAGTTCGGCCAGCGCGCCGATGCCGCTATCGGCTGCAAAGCGATGACTCTCGCGCAGCATCGCGACCGCCTGATCGAGCGGCGTGCCGTGCGCGTCGAGCATCGCGGCGTCGATGCGCTCGCCCGTCGCCGCTTCGAGCCATGCGCGCGTCGTCTCCGTATAGTGGCCTTCGCGCGCGCGCTCGCACAGTTCGCCGAGCACCGCGCCCGCCTCCACCGAAGCGAGCTGATCCTTGTCGCCGAGCAGGATCAGGCGCGCCGTGGACGGCAGCGCATCGAGCACCGCGGCCATCATCTCCAGATCGACCATCGACGCCTCGTCGATCACGAGCACGTCGACAGGCAGCGGATTGGCCGCGTCATGGCGAAAGCGGCGGCTGCCGGGCCGCGTGCCCAGCACGCGATGCAGCGTCGTCACGACCGTGGGAATCGCCGTGCGCAGCGCTTCGCCGTTCGGCAAAGCGTCGAACGGCAAGCGCTTCACCGCGCCCGCAATCGATTCGTTGAGCCGCGCGGCCGCCTTACCGGTCGGCGCCGCGAGACGAATACGCAGTGGCCGCGCGCCGCGCGTGCCCGCTTGTCCAAGCGCGAGCGTCTGCAGGAGCGCCAGCAGCTTGACGACAGTCGTCGTCTTGCCGGTGCCGGGCCCGCCCGTGACGATGCTGAACGCACTGCGCGCCGCAAGCGCACAGGCGAGTTTTTGCCAGTCCGCACGCGGCGGCTGGCCCGCGTCGATTGCGCGCGCAGGGAACAGTGCGTCGAGCGCACGGCGCGCCGCGTCTGCGGGTAACGCAGCCTCGATTTGCGCGCGACGCGCAAGCCGCCGTTCGATGCCCGCGCGCACGTCCTGTTCGTATTGCCAGTAGCGCCGCAGATAAAGCCGCGCACCCGCGAGCACGAGCGGCGTATTACCGGCCTCGATGCCCACCATCTCCGGCGCATCGAGTGCCGCACGCCACTGCGCGAGCGTCACTCCAGCGAGCACTTCGGCAGGCGGCTGCACCGGTTCGGCAGCGGGCAGTTGCGGGCCGTCGGGCGGCAGCGAGAGCGCGAAAGCGGGATCGTCGAGCGTTGCCCGAAGATCGAGACAGACGTGACCGCGCCCGAGCTGATGGCTCGCCAGCGCGGCGGCAAGCAGCAAGAGCGGTGCAGCCTGCGGCGTCTCGGTCCAGAGAAAGCGCGCGAACGCGGCATCGAGCGTGCGCAGCCAGCCACGCTCGACCCAGCGATCGAGCACCGCGAGCATCTGCTGTGCCGATTCGCGTGCGCGCGGCGCCTTGCCCGCATCCGGCAGTGGCGCGTCTTGCGCCACCGCTTCGAGCTCCTGTTGCGCGAACAGATCGCCGGTCACGCCGATCATGTCCTGCGTGCGTCGCTTCGTCATGCCATGCCCTCTGCCGCTTCGTGACGCGCGAACAGCGCGTCGATTCGTTCGATCAGCTCGCGCGGCGGTCGCTCGATATGCAGCCCCTGGCCCGGCGCGCGTCCGCCGCGCAGGAAGATATAGACGGCGCCGCCCACGTGAAGGTCGTAGTCGTAGTCCGGCAAGCGCGCCTTGAGCAGCCGATGCAGCGCGAACAGATACAGCACGTACTGCAGTTCGTAACGGGAATGCAGGATCTGCGCGCGCATTTTTGCGGCCGTGTATGCGGCATCGTCGGGCCCGAGCCAGTTCGATTTGTAGTCGGCCACGTAGTAGCGGCCCTCATGTTCGAACACGAGATCCATGAAGCCCTTGAGCATGCCGTTCAGACGCGTGGCGTCGAGCGCGGGACGCGCCTCGCCGTCGAGCGTCATCGACGTGACGAGCGCATCGAGTTCGAGCGTATCGACCGCGTGCGCCGTCACCCAGAACTCCATTTCCGCCATGTACGAAGCCAGGTTGGCGAACACGACCGGCGACACGGCTTCGCCCTCCACGGGCGGCAATCTCAACGGCATGTTCACGAGATGCAACAGCCATTCGGTGAGCGGCTCGACCCAGCGCGACCAGCCGCGCACGTTGCAGCGCCGCGCCACCATATCGCGCACGCTTGCGGCATCCTGGGCAATCTTGTCGAACCCCTCATTGGCTGCCCATTCCATCAGGTCGTGCAGGAAGGTGCCCGCGTCCGCGCCACGCTCGAAGCCGTGCATGGTGTCACCCGCGAGCGCGACGGACGGCGCGCTGTCCGCTTCGTCCGCTTCTTCTTGCGGCGGCGTGGTCGCGTCGAGCAATTCGAGGAACACGTCCTCGCCGCGCGTATCCGGCGCGGCGCGCGCGCCATCGGGATCGGGCGCGGCGATGCCGCCCGGCGCAGCCTCGACCGTCTTCAGACTCGAATAGCTCGCGACCCACCAGCGCTCGCGCTCGCGATACGCCATCGTGCGCGCATGGCCTCGCGCGACGCGTGGCCCGCGCATCGCAAACAGTTCGCGGCCGGGTTCGGGTGCGGGCGCAACGTCGATGTCGGTCGAGTCGCCGCGCAGCGCTTCAAGACACGCTTCGGACTGGTCCGCGGGCAGCGGCTCGCCGCCGCTCATGAGGTAGCCGAACGCGCTCGACTCGACGCCCTGCAGCGGCGCATAGCCCACCCACGTCGCGTAACGCGCGCGCGTGAGTGCGACGTAGAGCTTGCGCAGGTCTTCGCCGAGCCGTTCGCGGTCCGCCTGCTGAAGCTCGCCGCCGTTCGCTTCGAGCGTGATGTGCAGGTCGCCCTCTGCGTCATGCCATTTGAGCGGCACTTCGTCCGGTTTGACCGCGCGATACGCGCAGGCGAACGGCAGAAACACGAGCGGATATTCGAGCCCTTTCGACTTGTGGATCGTGACGACCTGCACGAGTGCCGCGTCGCTTTCGAGGCGCAGTTGCCGCGCGTCGCCGCCACCGCCCGCGCTCTCGTCCTCGCGTTGTTCGTCGAGGTAACGGATCAGCGCGTGCTCGCCGTCGAGCTGCGTACTGGCCTGTTGCAGCAGTTCGGCCAGATGCAGCAGGTTCGTGAGCGCGCGTTCGCCGTTGACGCTGGCGCCCGCCGTCTCGCCGAGCAGCCGCTGCGGCACGTGAAAGTCGTTGAGCAGGCGCCGCAGCATCGGCAGCACGCCCTTCTTGCGCCAGCAATCGCGATAGCCGCGGAACTGCAGCACGCGCGCTTCCCATGCGAGTTCGTCGTGACCCAGGGCGTCGAGTTCGCTCCAGCCGAGTCCGAGCGTCGACGTCGCAAGCGCCGTGCGCACGCGCCGTCCATCGTCGGGTTCCGCGCAGGCGGCGAGCCAGTAGCGCAGTTCCTCAGCCTGCGGCGTGAGGTAGACGGAATCGCGATCGGAGAGGTAGACGCTGCGCACGCCGCGCGCGCGCAGCGCCTGGCGGATTGCGCTCGCCTCGTCGCGATTGTTCACGAGCACGGCCATATCGGATGGCTTCAATGCACGCAGGCCGTGCTCGCTTTCGAAGCCTGCCGCTTGCGCCTCGCCGAGGTTCATGAGCCGCACCATTTCGGTCGCGCAGCTCGCGGCCATGCTCACGAGGTACGACGCTTTGCTGGAGGGCGGCTTGCCATCAACGCCTGGCGGCAGCCACCAGACGTTGAGCGCGGGCACCGCTGCGCCTTGCGCCACGAGTTTTTCCGCGCGGCCATGCGCTTCGGCAGGGACGAACGGAAGCGCATTCGCCTCGCCGTCGTTGCTGCGGAACAGGAAGGCGCCGTTGCCTTCGGCACGCGATTCCGCGGCGTCGAAGCAGCGGTTGACGGCCGCCACCATCGCGCACGTCGAGCGATAGTTCGTCTTCAGCGTATAAAGCCGCCCTTCGCACGCCTGCCGCGCACGCAGATACGTGTAGATATCCGCACCGCGAAACGCATAGATGGCCTGCTTCGGGTCGCCGATCAAGACGATTGCCGTATCGGCGACGTTCTCGGCAATGCGGTAGATCCGGTCGAAGATCTGGTACTGAACCGGGTCCGTGTCCTGAAACTCGTCGATCAGCGCCACCGGATACTGCTTGCGGATGATCGCCGCAAGCCGCTCGCCGTTTTCCTTCTTCAGTGCGGCGAGCAGGCGCGTGAGCAGGTCGTCGAAACCCATCTGCGAGCGGCGCGCCTCTTCGTCTTCGAAGCGCCGCGCGACCCAGCGCGCCGCGTGACACAGCAGCGCCTGGCGCGCGTTCGGACGCACCGCGAGCGTGTCGCGTAACGTCTCCATCGCCACGAACGCCGGATGCTCGGGCGGCTCGCTGCCGGGCTGCCAGATATCCTTGAGTCCGGCGGGCGTGAGACGCGTCCAGACCGCGGCCTTCTCATCAAAGGCGGGCTGCACGAGCTCCGGGTCGTGCGCCCATGCGCGCAGCTTTTCGATCCACGTATCGCAGTTGCGCGTGTTGAGCTTCCTGGCGTCGAACTGCTTCTTTGCACGTGCGGCGTCGAGCAGCGCCTTTACTTCGTCGATCCAGCCGCGCCATGGGGCCTTGATCTCTTCGAGTTCCTCGCGCGCCTGGGTGCGCGCAGCGAACAGCGAGGCGGCCGGCTCGCTTGCATCGGGCAGCAGGTCCGCATGCGCGAGCAGGCCGAAGATGGCCTTGCGCAGTTCGTCGGGATCGCGGAACCAGGCGCGCACTTCCTGGGCCGATTGCGCGTCGAGCGGCGCCATGTAGGTGCGCCAGTAATCGCGCACGACTTCCGCGCGCAGTTCCGTCTGGTCGGTGACGAGCGTCTGCGAAAAGAGGCTGTCGCTGTCGAATGCATGCTCGCTGAGCATCCGATTGCACCAGCCGTGGATCGTCGAAACCGCGGCTTCGTCCATCCACTCGGCGGCGAGTTGCAGCCGCCGCGCGCAGGCGGGCCACGCTGCGGGATCGTAGTCAGCACGCAATGCGTGCAGCAGATCGCCGTCCGCTTCGCTGGCGAACACTTCGTCGGGATCGGCGCGGAACGCTTCCGCCGCTTCGATCAGCCGCGCACGGATACGCTCGCGCAGTTCCTTGGTCGCGGCGTCCGTGAACGTGACGACGAGAATTTCCGGCGGCGTAAGCGGCCGCGCGCATTCGCCCTGCCCGGCCTGCTCGATCGCATCGACCGGCTCGTCATGCTCGCTTGCCGCGCCGTGGCCCAGCACAAGCCGCACATAGAGCATGGCGATGGTGAAGGTTTTGCCCGTGCCCGCGCTCGCCTCGATCAGGCGGCTGCCGTAGAGCGGAAAGCGCAGCGGCTCCAGCACGTGGGCCGTGACGTCGTGCGCCTGGGTCATGCGGTGTCTCCATCGGCAGTAGTAGCGGCGGCAGCGGCATCGCGCGGCGCTCGCGATGCGGCCAGCGGCGCGCGCTGCACGGGCAGCAGCAGCCGCGTTGAAAGCGTGATGAATGCGTCGTCAACGACCAGCGCGTCGAAATCGGCGTACGCGCGGCGCAGCCAGGGGTTCGTCTCGCACTCGCCGGGGGAACGCACGTTGCCCTCGAAGGTTGCACGCGCATCCGCCCACGCCTCGGCGGGCACGCTTGCCCGGCTGCCGTCGAACGCATCCGGCAGGCGGCGCAGCCACGCGAACGCCGTCTTCACCGCAAGCGGCAGCGGCCTGCGCAAGCCCGCGTCCCACGCGCCGAGCAGCGCAGTCAGATAGTCGCGCGCGACTTCGGGCGCCACGGGCGAGAACTCCGCCACGCCCGCCTTGCTGACGATCACCGTCGTCACCTCGCCCGCCGCCAGTTGTGCCGCAACGTGCGCGACCCAGTAGGCCGCCAGCCGTTCGCCGCGATACTTGTTCGCCTTGACGAGCGTGCCCGCATCGAGAATCACGCGGCCACGCGTTCCGTCCGGGCCTGCGCGCAGATCGTCGATCCAGTCGTCGATCGTCAGCGTGCGCCCATCGACGGACGCATCAAGACGTATTTCATATTGATGTTCGAGCGGTTCCGGCCAGCGCGCGAGCGCCTTGCGATAAGCGGCGAAAAGGTCGCCCATCGGCGCGAGCAGTTCCTGGCCGATCACTTCGCCAAAGCCGCCCGCCGCCAGATCCCCGCTGCGGTGCATCCGCTCGAGCCTCGCGAGCGCCACGGGTTCGAGGTCGTCGTCGCCGCGCTCCATTGCGGCCGCCTGCGCACGAATCAGTTCGCTCTGGAGTTGCCACGCCTGCAGCGTGTCCACTTCGAACGGCTCCTGATTCTCGCTCGCCGCATCTTCGGCCTGGAACGCGACGCGCAGGCGCTGCTGGAAAAAGCTGCGCACCGGGTCGCGCAGGAACGCGGCGAGTTCGTCGATCGAGAGCGGCTCGTCGCGTTCGGGCGGCGGCAGCGCCGCCCCATGCGCCGCGGCGTCCGCCACCGGCGCGGGACGGCTCCATTCGTGCGCGTAGGTATAGAGCGGCGAGGCGTGACGCTGCGCGGGAAAATAATCGGCGCTGAAGGGCTGCAGGCGATGCTCGATGGTCAGCGCGTCGAGAAGCGCTTCCTGCGCGTCCTCGTCGCCTTCAAGCCGCCAACCCGTCTTTAGATGATCGCGCAACTGTCCCACCAGCACCGAAGGCGGCCTCGGCGTGTTGTCGGTCACGCTGCGGCCAATCCACGAAATGTGCAGATGGTCGCGGGCGGAGAGCAGCGCTTCGAGAAACAGATAGCGGTCGTCCTCGCGCCGCGAGCGGTCGCCGGGACGGTAGTCGCGACGCATCAGGTCGAAGTCGAGCGGCACGCGATTGCGCGGATAGTCGCCGTCGTTCATGCCGAGCAGGCACACGCGCCGGAACGGTATCGCGCGCATCGGCATCAGCGTCGCGAAGGTCACCGCGCCCGCAAAAAAGCGCTGCTGCAAGCCACCGCCCGCCAGTTCGTCAAGCCAGTTTTCGGCGACGATCGCAAGCGGCAGCTTGTCCGTGAGCCGCGCTTCGGCACAGGCTTCGCGCCACGTTTCGAGCGCGCCGTCGAGGCGTTCGAGCGTGTAGGCGTCTTCGGGGTCGCCGGTGGCGAAGAACGCCGCTTTCAGCGCACGCAGCCGCTCGCACCAGACTTCGACCGTCGCGGGTTCGCGCAGCGTTTGCCACGTCGAATCGAGCGCATCCACGAGGCGCGTGAGCGGGCCGAGCAGCGCTGCATCGAGGCCGCCAATATCGGCGTACGGCTCGATTCCGCGCCACGCGCTCGCGCTGTCGCCCGCCGCGTAGCCGAGCAACATGCGCCGCAGCCCGAAGGCCCAACTGTTCGGCGCGTTCATCTCGTCGGCCTGCGGCAAGCCGAGACTCGCCCGCTGCGTAGCGTGCAGGCCCCAGCGGATATTCGCGCCGTCGATCCAGTTGCGCAGCGTCGGCACATCCTCGGCGTCGATGCCAAAGCGCGCACGCACGGCGGGCACTTCCAGCAGGTCGAGCACGTCACTCACGCTCACGCGCGATTGCGGTAACGCGAGCAGCATCTCCAGCGCGCCGACGAGCGGATCGAACGTGCGCTGCGTGCGGTCTGCGACGCTGAACGGGATATAGCGCGAATCGTCCGCATCGAGCAGGCCGAACACGGCCTGGATGTGCGGCGTATAGACCTCGATGTCCGGCACCATCACGATCACGTCGCGCGGCCGCAAGGCGGGATCGGCAGCAAAGGCCGCCAGCAGCCGGTCGTGCAGGATCTCCACTTCGCGCTGCGCGCTGTGGGCGACATGAAAGCGGATCGATTCGTCCGCGTGCGGATCGACGGCGGGCCATTGCTCGCGCGTCTCATGCAGCGGGCGCAGTTCGCGGATATCGTCTTGCAGCTGTTGCAGCAGCGTGTGCGCCTCGGCGCCGTCGAACAGATCGATACGCTGGCCGATGCGCGTGAAATGCGGCGCGTAGCTCGCGCGCGCTTCGTCGCTGTCGTATTCGTCGAGCAGGCCGATGAAGTCGCGCCCCTGCTTGCCCCAGGCCGCCAGCAGCGGCTGTGCGTGAAGGTGCAGCAGCGAATCGTCGAGCACGGCGGGCGCGCCTGCGCGGCGGCGCTGCCGCGCATGCCGCGCGCGCAGCAGGTCCTGGTCGGCGACGATATCGGCCCAGTAATGCATGCACGGGTTGTGAACGCACAGGAGCACCTGAGTCCAGCGCGCGAGCGCCGCAAGCACTTCCACCGACTGGCGCGGCAAGCTCGATACGCCGAACACGAAAATGCGGCGCGGCAGCGCCTTCGGCCTTGCGCTGCTGCCGCTGCCGTCGCCGCTGCCATCGTCACCCTCGCGCCAGCTTTCCGCGCAACGCATGAACGCCGCATGGACTGCCGCACGGCCCGTCTGCCGCAGATCGATGCCGTCCTGCACGTCGTCGCCCACGTCGTCGAGCAGCGCACGCCAGAGCGCTGCCTGCCAGCGCGCGTCGGCGGGCAGCGGCGCGCGCTGGTTGCGGGCGTCGATCACCACGTCTTCGTGCTCAGCCCATGCAGCGAGCCAGTCCGCGCGATACACCTGGTACTGGTCGAACAGATCGGCCACGCGCTGCGCAAGCTGGAAACGCTTGCGCCGATCGTCGTCCTGCGCCATGAAGCGCTTGAGCGGCTCGTAGCCCGGCGTGTCGAGCAATGCGGGCAGCATGCGCATCAGGCGCCACGTGAGCCGCGATTTGTCGAACGGCGAAACGGCGGGCACCGCCCCGGTGCCCAGCACCGCGCGATACACCTGCCAGAGAAAACGCGAAGGCAGCGACATTTCGAACGCCGCCGCCACGCCGCAGCCGCCTTCCTCCGGGTCCGCCGCGAACGCGAGCTTGAGCCACTGCGCGATGCCGTTGCTCTGCACGAGCATCACTTCTTTTTCGAGTGGAGCGACCGGATTCTGGCTGATCCATTGCACGATCAGGTCGCGCAGACGCTCAGGCTGATTGCCGTGAACGAGCATGAGCCCCGTGGGCAGTTCGCGCACGCTCAAGCGAGGCTCCTTCGCGACGCCATTGCGCGCGATGCTGAAATGGAAAGGATGAGATGTGCGGCCATGTCGCGAGGTCGTAATCCGGTGCGAATGTGAAGCGGGCCGGCAATCCGGCCCGTCGCGACAGTTTACGACATCGGAGGCGCGCATGAACCGCGTCGCGGCGGGCGCGCGCCAGGCGCTTGTCGTGCGGCAGACGCACGACAACCTCATTGCTGCCGCAGCGACAGCGGCAACGTTGGAAACGGCGGCAGATGCAGCCCGTTGCCCGCCGTTTCGCGCAGGAAGATGCTTTTTGTATCGCTAGCGCAGGCCTGTCACGACGAGCGGATCGATCACACGCATGACGTGCTCGGGCGTGATCGCCGAGGTGCACTGGTAGCGTCCCGACGCTTCGTCGGCATGGCGCGGGCACCAGTTGAAGTCGGCCCGGTCGAATTCGACCGTCGTGTCGTTGTAGCAGCTATTGCACGCGTTGAAATTGATGACGCGCCACGGCGTGTTGAATTCGCTCTTCGGGTGCGCATAGCCGCTGATCAGCACGACCGGCGTTCTGACCGCCCACGCAAGCCAGGAAAGACCACTGCCGAGCCCGATGAAAAAGTCGGCGTGGGAGAGCAGGCTCGCGCGCTCCTGCAACGGGCGCTCGCCGGTGAAATCCTCGGCGCCCGCGGGCATCTTGTTCAGCGCGCCGGGCACGCCGTACTCGCGATCGCGGTCGATGCACAACACGCGGTAGCCGCACGCCCGCAGATGCGCGACGAGCGCGGTCCAGCCGCGCGGGTTGTTCCAGTACTGGCATTGCGCCGAAGCCTGCGTGGCGATGCACACGTAGCGTTCGCGGATCGTGCGCTCGCTGCTCGCGACCACGACGTTCGGCCGCCGCTCGATCGCGGGGACGCCGAGCATGTACGACGCGAAGTCCTGGCGGCTGCTCACGCGTACGTCGGTTGGCTGAAGATCGCGGTCCGCATACGGCAGGAAGCAGTTGAGCCGGTACGACGCATAGAAGTTCTCGCCTTCGAGTTCGGCCTCGCCTGCCGCGCTGTCCACGAACTGCAGCGCCGGATAGCCTTCCTCGAACAGCGCGCGAAGCCCCGGCTTGAGCCGCACGGTCACCGTGCATTCGTGCTGCTGCCGGAACGCCTCGACCGAGGGCATCCAGGCAATCGCGTCGCCGAGCGCACCCGAGCCGATCTCGATCATCACATGCCGCCATGTCGCGTCGTAGGCATGGGAGAACACGAGGCGCGCGCCGTCGAACACGTCGAACTGGAAGCGCACGAAGTACTTGCGGCGGCTGGCCGCAACCTCGCCCGCACCGAGCGTTTCGTCGTAGACAATGCTGTTCGTGTCGAGATCGCGCATTCGCACGCGCCAACCCGCTACGGGCACCTGCACGCGGCAGCCGTGGTTGAAGTCGTAGCGCACGCCCTCCCGGCCCATCAACACCGGGATATCGGAACGCGCGAACCAGGCTGCGTAACCGCCAGGCTGCGCGCTCGCGCGCACGGCCGGGGGCATCGCTGCCGGTGAATCGATCAGTATCTGGGCGGGTGTATTCATCGTGCGGGACTCGTCATCGGCTGAGGACTGGCCGATGCGACCCTGCCGCACCGGCACGGCGCCGCGAACGCGAACATGAACACGTACAAAACGCGAACATGCAGCGGCGCCGCCTGGGATGATAGTCCGCCGCGCAAAAGCGTACTGCTACGCACGTCAATAATTTGTCAAATAGCGCCCGATAAAAAAACGGCCCGGATGCCTTGCCCGCTCAGGCCAGCGCCGTCGCCGCGAACGTAGCGAGATCTGTCGCCGGATCGCGCAAGGCGTCGATATCGAGTTTCGCGCCGCTGCCCACGAGTTTCCTGGCGCAGAGGAAGTCGGGCATCGAATTGACCGCATCGACGGCAAGCAGGGTCTGGTCCTTCAGGTACCACACGGCAAAGCGCCGCGCGGCCGGATCGCCGCGCACGACAGCCTCGTCATAGCCTTCCAGCAGGCCCACGGTCTGGAGCTTGAGATCGTATTGGTCGGACCAGAACCACGGCGCATCGCACGCGGGGCGCGGCTTGCCCGCGATGGCCGCCGCCGCGAGCTTCGCCAGCTCCACCGCGTTATGCACGCTTTCAAGGCGCCCCATCCGGCCATAGTGGGCCAGCGGCCGGTTCGCGCAGTCGCCGATCGCGAAGATATCGGGGTCCGATGTTCGGGCATCGGCGTCGACCTGCACGCCGTTCGTGCAAACGACGCCGGCCGCCTGTGCAAGCGCCACGTTCGGCATCACGCCGATGCCGACGAGCGCCACCGTCGCCGGCACGATCTCGCCCGAAGCCAGCTTCACGCCGCCCAGCCTCGCGCCCGGTGCTCCCGGTGCTCCCGGTGCTCCCGGTGCGCCCGGTGCGCCGGAAGTCCCCTGCGCGCCCGCGGCGACGAAAGATTCGATCTTCGCGTCGAGGCGCAGGTCGACGCCCTTCGCGCGATGCTCGCCGGCATAGAACGCCGACACGGCAACGCCCGTCACGCGCCCGAGCACGCGCGGCGCCGCTTCGAGCACGGTCACCGCATGCCCGAGCTGGCGCGCGGACGCAGCCGCTTCGAGTCCGATATAACCTGCGCCGATGACGACGAGCCTTTCGCCGGGCTGCACGCGCTCGCGCAGCATGTCGGCGTCGGCCAGTGAGCGCAACTCCACCACGCCCTGCAGATCGTGCCCCGGGATGGCAAGCACGCGCGCCGTCGAACCGGTGGCGAGAATCAGCTTGTCGTAGTGAACACGGCTGCCGTCGGCCAGCACGAGCGTCTTCGACGCGCGTTCGAGCGACTCGGCGGCTGCGCCGAGCTTCAGTTCGATGCGGTGCTCGTCGTAGAACGCGCGCGGCTTGAGCCACAACCGTTCGAGACCGGCCTCGCCCTTCAGATAAGCCTTGCTGAGCGGCGGACGCTGATACGGCAGCACCGGCTCGGCGCCGATCAGCACGATCCGCCCTTCGAAACCGTATTGCCGCAAGAGCGCGGCAGCATTGCCGCCCGCATGCCCTGCACCGACGATCGCCACCGTGCTGTCCGATCCTTCCATGCCCGCCCCCGAGAGTTGTTCGCTGCACGCATTAGTTGCGGCCATTCATGAATGCGCCGCAACGCTCGCCGCCCGGCGCTGTGCGGCGAATGTGGCAAACGCCGCGCGGAGCCGGGCAAGCGATCATCTCATGGTTCAGGAACGCGGATTCAGTCGAACGGCTGATCGTTCGGCGCGGCAAAGAGCGCACGCAATTGCGCACTCATCGGGAATGCGAAATTAATGCCTTTGGGCGGCACGGGTTTCTCGAACCAGCGCGTATACATCGCATCGATCTCGCCGCTCTTCATGATCGAGGTCATCGTGTCGTTCACGAGTTGCCGGAACGCGGGGTCGCCGTTGCGCATCATGAAGCCGTAGGCCTCCGACGACTGCGGCGTGCCCACGATCACCCAGTCGGACGGATTGGCCGTGAGCGAGCGCGTGCCCGCCAGCAGCACGTCGTCCATCATGTACGCCACCGCGCGCCCCGATTCGAGCGCCACGCGCCCCTCGCCGTAATCCTTCGCGCTGATGATCCGCATGTTCATCTGCTTTTCCTCGTTCATGCGGCGCAAAATGCGCTCGGACGTCGTGCCCTGATTGGTCAGCACGGTCTTGCCCGCGAGATCCTTGAAGTCGTGGATGCCCGAGTCCTTGCGCGTGAGCAAACGCGTGGTCGCGATGAAGAACGTCACGGAAAACGCCACCTGGGTCTGACGCTCCTTGAGGTTCGTCGTGACGCCGCATTCCAGATCGACGGTGCCGTTCTGCACGAGCGAAGTGCGGTTCTGCGAGGTGACCGGAATGAAGCGCACCTTCAGGTTCGGGCGGTTCGTCTTCGCCTTCACGGCGTCGATCACCTTGTTGCAGATGTCCTGCGAAAAACCAATGACCGTGCCGTCCGTATTCATGTACGAAAACGGCACCGATGTCTCGCGATAGCCGATCGCGATGAGGTTCGCCGACTGGATTTTCTCCAGCGTCGGCTGCGCAACCTGCGCGGCGGCGGGCTGGGTCAGCAAAAGACCCGGCATGGCAATCGAGCAGGCGAGCGCCAGCAGCCTTAGTCGTTTCATTGCCTCGTGCCTCCTTCTCGTTTTACCGGACTGGCCCCGGCCGACAACACAGTGGGCGCAGTGCGGTGCGTTCTTGCTTCAGTAGTCAACGACACCTGCCTGGATGCGAATCGACGCGTCATTCATCAGCCTTCAATCGGGCGGCACATTGTACGAAATGTACGAAACACCGGCCAAATAAGGTACTGAACGCGCATTGACGGCCGGCTTCGAGTCAACCAAAACGACAGCATAGAACGAAGCGGCCTCGCGCAGAAGGTGAATCGAAAGATTGCACGCTCTGAAAACCGCACTTCGAAAAAGATCCCGATTTTGCAAATCGGCATTCGATTAGCCGTTTGCAAAGGTGCGCATTTTCTCCACATGCTTCAGATACGCCAGGCCCGCAGCGCTTGCGCGAGTCCGGGCACGCAAATCGCAACGTCACCTCTGCTTTGCCCAAACCGATGCGTTTGGGGATGAACAACAGTAGCGACTTACGACATTCGTTGATATCCATTCGTATGCCGATTCACACGAAGCGTGAGTGGGCGACGGGCGGGCTAGAATCGCCGCGTCGGCTCCCGCCGTGCCATGAAATTCGAGGACACCGCCATGACTCACAGCCTTTCGCCCCGCCCGCCGCGCGTCTATCTCGCGGGCTTCGACGTGTTCCGCCGCGACGCGCGCGCATTCGGCGAGCGCCTGCGCGCCGCCT
Organism: Paraburkholderia sp.; assembly: GCF_024281035.1. Taxonomy (GTDB): domain Bacteria; phylum Pseudomonadota; class Gammaproteobacteria; order Burkholderiales; family Burkholderiaceae; genus Paraburkholderia. The sequence continues at coordinate 2,859 of NZ_JAMXLH010000032.1, read as the reverse complement.
GTGCCGAATACGGCTTCGAAGGCGTCTATCCGCTCGACGCCGAAGCGCCGGCCTGTCTCGAAGGCCCGCGCAAGGCCGCCTGGATCTATCGGTCCAACATCGATGCGATCCGCTCAGCCGACATCGTCATGGCCAACGTCGATGATTTTCGCGGTCCGGGCGAGCCCGATTCCGGTACGGCATTCGAAATCGGCTTCGCGGCTGCACTCGGCAAGGAAGTCTGGGCCTATACGACCGATGCGGGCACGCTGACCGAGCGTGTACCGTCGCAGCCCGGCGCGCAAGGGCGCGAATGCGCACGCGGGTTTCTCGTCGAGGATTTCGGACTCCAGAAAAATCTGATGATCGCGTGCGCCGCACGCATCGTGAACGGCGACGCGCGCGCGTGCCTCGCCGCCATGGCGCAGGAGCGCGAATGCGCGGAGGCGGCGAGCGAGCGTCAGTGATGCATGGCGCTCAGCGTGCTCATGCGCTGCAGGGCGCGAATGCGCGCAACCGCGTGCCGGTCGGCCACCGCGCTCTGATACAGCCTGGCGAGATCGCCCTTGAGCGCGGTGCGTGACGCATTGTCGAGATACACCATGTGCCCCGACGGGTAAAAACGCGCGCTGAGATTGTTGCGCACCTTCTGGTCGGCGAGCGGCATCTTCTGCAGATCGACGACGGTCTGATAGAACGGCGTCACGAAGTCGTAGTAGCCGTTCGCCGAAAGCACGCGCAGATCCGGGTTCAGCGCCATCACGGCCGCAAGATCGCCCGCCGTGTAGAGCACGATGTTGCCCTGCGCGTCGATGCCCTTTTGCGCGCCGGTCGGGTCGATATGGCTGAAATTCCAGTTCCGGAAGGCCTGATCGTTGAGGTCCGTGAACGACGAATTCGAACGGAATTTCAGTTGCTCGTTCAGGTAGCTGTTCCACATCGCCGTATAAACGCCGCTCACGGCGGTCATGGTCGGATCGTTGCCGCCGGAATTCGGATCGATCTTGCCCGCGATGCCGGTATCGATGGCCGTCACGCGGCCGTCGTAGGCGCCGAGCGCCATGCCCTTGTCCTTGAGCAGCGTCGTGAGAAAAAGCGCATTGCCGCGGCTGTCGTAGGCCGCGATATCGAGGTTCCAGGACGCGAGCGTGAGCGTGTCGATGCCCGTGTATTGCGAGAGCGTCTTGAGCGTCGCCTCGATGGCCGGGTCCTTCGCATCGGGAAACGTTGCGAGCGCCGTGCGGTAATCCGTGCGCGCGAACTGCGCCACCTGCGCGACAAACGCCTGAAGATCTTTCGGCTTCGGCGTCACGCCCACGCGGTCGTGATACCACGCATCGGCGGCGGCCGTGGGCAGCGCGCCCATCGGGTTGCCGCCTTGCGTGTAGTCGAGGATCGACGACTGAAGCGTGATGCCGTTCAGGTCCACGCCGTCCTCATGCAGCCGGTACGCGAGCACGCAACTGCGCGCCGTGCCGTACGACTCGCCGTAAAGAAACTTCGGCGAATTCCAGCGGTCGTTTGCCGTGAGATAGCGCTTGATGAATTGCTTGAGCGAATCCGCGTCCTGATCGACGCCCCAGAAATCGCGGTTGTGATGCGGCGCGATCGCCGCCGAATACCCCGTACCCACCGGATTGACGAACACGAGGTCGCTCTTGTCGAGCAGGCTGTCCGGGTTGTCTTCGAGCGTATAGGGCGCGGGCGGCGTGAAACCCGGCATCGACGTCCTGATGCGCTTCGGCGCATACGAGCCGAGCAGCACGAACACCGCCGACGAACCCGGCCCGCCGTTGTAGAAGAACGTGACGGGCCGCTCCGGCGCCTGCGCGCCGTCCTTCGTGAACGCGACGTAGAAGATCTTCGCGTTCGGTTGCGAGCTGACCGGATCGACGGTCACGAGATGCCCTGCCGTCGCCGTGTACGCAATCGCCTCGCTGCCGATCTGCATCGCGTGATGCGTGATCGCGGCGTTTTCGGTCATGTCGGTGACGAAGTCGTCCGGGCCGTTGCCGTATGCGGTGGGATCGAAGCACGGCTGATCCGCCGCGCTGCGATGCTTGCCGTTGCCGCCCGAGGCGTGACGCTCGCCGTTGCCGTGCGTGGATCGTACCGGTTCGTTCATGTCGCCTCCTGGCTTGTGATGCTTGCAATGCGAGTGTGACGTCTTCGACGTGCTTCCACTATCCGCGTTATCCGCATCGACTGCGTTGAAAGCGTGCACGGAAGACATGCCGATGCCCTCCAGCGCGTGCTCGATTTGCAGCGGCCCCTCGAAGAAATACGACAGCACGAGAAACGGCAGCGGCGAAATCAGGTTCGCCCAGACGACGAGCCCCACCAGATCGACCTTCCCCACTTTCTTCGCGACGATATTGCCGAGCGCCCACATTCATCCTTGAACATCGGCTTGTCCGTCAGCGGCTCTTCCGGTGGCAGTTTGCTGAAGTCAACGGGCATTGCTATCCCCTCAAAACCCGTACGGACGTGGCCGCACAGTCCGGGAGATAACGTCCCACACCGCAACCGCTTCGTTATCTGTTAGCGATGCTCGTTGAACCTGCTCGTATCTAGGAAAAAGGAAGCTGTTGGCTCCGTTACGCATCACAAACGCCAGAAATGGCGTCTCCGGTCCTCCAGTGGTGGCATTGGCCTCCAGCAGGAAATTATGTCCCTTGACGCTATTGACAAACGGACCCTCCAGGAGCAATTCGTCTGCTTTCATCTCGCCGAGTTGAACGGGAGCGGAGCGAATGACGCGACCACCTGCCATCCTCATGTACTCGCGCACCTTCGGTAGCCGGTTGGGCATTGAATCGCTTACCGACTCGCGCAGATTGGTGTTTGTGGAAAGAGAGAACTTCACATCCGGCTTGCCTT
>NZ_JAMXLH010000031.1 GCF_024281035.1 Paraburkholderia sp. | reverse complement strand
GTTACATACGGCTGACGCGCAGTCGCCATCGTACGTCAGAAAAAAACGGGGCGCATGCGGCAAGTACCGTATGCGCCCCGTTTGGCGGGCTCAGGCGGCGCAGCAGGGCGCCGCCGTGCGTCTATGCTCAGTCTTCGCGGCGCAGATGCGGGAAGAGGATGACGTCGCGAATGATCGGGCTATCGGTGAGCAGCATCACCAGGCGGTCGATGCCAATGCCGCAGCCGCCCGTCGGGGGCATGCCGTACTCGAGCGCGCGGATGTAGTCGGCGTCGTAGAACATCGCTTCCTCGTCGCCGGCATCCTTTTGCTCGACCTGCTTCTTGAAGCGCGCGGCCTGGTCTTCCGGATCGTTGAGCTCCGAGAAGCCGTTTGCGATCTCGCGGCCCGTGATGAAGAGCTCGAAGCGCTCGGTGATGCCCGCCTGCGTGTCCGATGCGCGCGCGAGCGGCGACACTTCCACCGGGTAGTCGATGATATAGGTCGGCTCCCACAGTTGCGACTCGGCCGTCTCTTCGAACAGCGCGAGCTGCAGCGAGCCGACACCGGCGTTCAGGAACGCGGGCTGGTTGGCGTCGACGCCGAACTTCTTGAGTTCGGTGCGCAGGAATGCGGCGTCGGCGAGTTGCGCGTCGGTGTACTGCGGCGCGTACTTCTGGATCGCCTGCGTGATCGTCAGGCGGTGGAACGGCTTCGAGAGATCGAGTTCGCGGCCCTGATACGTCACGACGGCGCTGCCGAGCGCGTCGATTGCGGCCTGGCGGATCAGCGCTTCGGTGAAGTCCATGAGCCACGTGTAGTCCGTGTACGCGGCGTAGAACTCCATCATCGTGAATTCCGGATTGTGACGCGGCGACACGCCTTCGTTACGGAAATTCCGGTTGATCTCGAAGACGCGCTCGAAGCCGCCGACAACGAGGCGCTTCAGATAAAGCTCGGGCGCGATGCGCATGAACATCTGCATGTCGAGCGCATTGTGGTGCGTGACGAACGGCTTCGCTGCCGCGCCGCCCGGGATCGGATGCAGCATCGGCGTTTCGACTTCCATGAAGTCGGCGTCGGCCATGAAGCGGCGCACCGACGAAATGGCCTTCGTGCGCGCCACGAACGTCTTGCGCGATTCGGGCGTGACGATCAGGTCGACGTAGCGCTGGCGATAGCGCATTTCCTGGTCGGCGAGGCCGTGGAACTTGTCCGGAAGCGGACGCAGCGCCTTCGCGAGCAGACGCAGTTCGGTGCAGCGCACCGACAGTTCGCCCTTGTTCGTGCGGAACAGCACGCCGCGCGCGGCGACGATATCGCCCAGGTCCCACTTCTTGAACGCTTCGTAAGTCGTTTCGCCGACATCGGCGGGCGTGACGAAGAACTGGATCTGGCCCGAGCCGTCGCGCACCGTGGCGAAGCTTGCCTTGCCCATCACGCGCTTGAGCATCATGCGGCCCGCGATCGAGACTTCCAGCGCCTGCGCTTCGAGCGCGTCCTTGTCGGTGTCGGCGTGCTCGCGCTGCAGGTCGGCGGCGCGGTGTTCCGGACGGAAGTCGTTGGGGTAGGCGACACCGGCCTCGCGCAGCGCGCGCAGCTTTTCGCGGCGCTCGGCGATGATCTGGTTGTCGTCCAGTTCGGGCGCGGTGCTGGCTACGGTCGGCTGGGTCGGTTCGGTCATGATGGCTTCGGTTCGGTGATTCGGATTCTGGGGTCCGCGCAAGGCGTGCCGTGCTGCACGGATTGCGCTGTCGCGGCCATGAAAGCCGCGACGGCGGCTTAACGTTCTGTCAAAAGCGCGCTCTCTTAGACGCCTTGTTTCAGGCTCGCGCTGATGAAATCGTCGAGATCGCCGTCGAGCACGGCCTTGGTGTTGCTGATTTCGACGTTGGTGCGCAGATCTTTGATGCGGCTGTTGTCGAGCACGTAGGAGCGGATCTGGTGGCCCCAGCCCACGTCCGATTTGCCCGCTTCGAGCTTGTCCTGCTCCGCCTGGCGCTTGCGAATTTCGGCTTCGTAGAGACGCGACTTGAGCATCGCCATGGCCTCAGCGCGGTTGCGGTGCTGCGAGCGGTCGTTCTGGCACTGCACGACGATCCCCGAGGGCATGTGCGTGATACGCACGGCGGAGTCGGTCTTGTTGATGTGCTGACCGCCCGCGCCGGACGCGCGGAACGTGTCGATGCGCAGATCGGCCGGATTGACGTCGATCTCGAACGACTCGTCGACCTCGGGGTAGACGAACACCGACGAGAACGACGTATGGCGCCCGCCCGACGAATCGAACGGCGACTTGCGCACGAGGCGGTGAATGCCGGTTTCGGTGCGCAGGAAGCCGTAGGCGTATTCGCCTTCGACCTTGATGGTCGCGCTCTTGATGCCGGCGACGTCGCCTTCGGACTCTTCGAGCACTTCGGTCTTGAAGCCCTTGCGCTCGCAGTAGCGCAGGTACTGGCGCAGCAGCATCGACGCCCAGTCGCAGGCTTCGGTGCCGCCCGCGCCGGCCTGGATGTCGATGAAGGCGTTATTGGGGTCGGCCGGGTTCGCGAACATCCGGCGGAACTCGACGTCGGCGACGCGCGTCTCGATCGCTGCCGCGTCGGTTTCGCAGGCGACGAGCGTGGCTTCGTCGCCTTCCTCGCGCGCCATGTCGAAGAGATCCTGGGTGTCGCGCACGTCGTTCTCGATGCCCGTGAGCACGAGCACCACGTTCTCGAGCAGCTTCTTTTCCTTGCCGAGCGACTGTGCGTGCTTCGCGTCGTTCCAGACGTCGGGGTCTTCGAGTTCGCGGTTGACTTCGACTAGACGCGTGGACTTGGCATCGTAGTCAAAGATACCCCCGTAGCTCGCCTGCGCGCGTGCGCAGGTCCGCCAAAGAGGCTTCGATCGCGTTAAGACGTTCCGCTTCCATTTGTGTCGTAATCCGGGGCGTAAAACGTTGAATTATAGCCGATTGCCCCCTCGCCAAGGGCGCCCGCCTGGCTGTTTGCCTGGCTGTGCACCTGACCCTGCGCCCCGCTCAGTCCGCAGTGTGCTCCACGACGAGCTGCACGCGCGAGACGCCGTTCCACGTGTCGCGCACGAGCCGGTAGGCGAGTGTCGTGTGCTGCGGCAGCGATTCCGTGTGATTGAACCAGATCGCGTTGAAGCGCTGACGTCCGCGCAACAGTTGCAGCTTCAGATGCTTGTCCTTCACGAGCGCCTGCGACGCCACCTCGAATTCGCCCGCGAACATCGGCGCCGGGAAGCCCTGGCCCCAAACCGCTGCGTCGAGCATCTCGACGAAGTCCGGCGTGAAATAGGCGTCTTCGAGGTCGCCGTCGGTCTCGACGGTGCGTGCGAGCGCCTCGGCCGAGAGCCACTCGCGGCCCACGCGCTCGAACGCCGCCGCGAAGCGCGGCACGTCGGCGGTGGCGATCGTGAGACCGGCCGCCATCGCATGGCCGCCGAACTTGTGGATGAGGCCCGGCTCGCGCTTGCTGATCAGATCGACCGCGTCGCGCAGATGGAACCCGGGGATCGAGCGGCCCGAGCCCTTTACGCATTCGCCGCCGTCGTCGGCGAGCGCGAACGTGAAGGACGGGCGATGGAATTTCTCCTTGAGCCGGCCTGCGACGATTCCGATCACGCCCTGATGCCACGCCGGATTGAAGAGGGTGAGCGTGGCGGTGCCTTCGGGATCGACGTCGGCGAGATCGGCCAGCGCCTGCTGCTGCATCCCGGCCTCGATTTCGCGCCGCTCGCGGTTCATGGCGTCGAGCTGTTGCGCGAGTGCCCACGCGCGGCCGACATCGTCGGTGGTCAGGCATTCGATGCCGAGCGACATGTCGGAGAGTCGGCCCGCCGCATTCAGGCGCGGCCCGAGCGCGAAGCCGAGGTCGAATCCCGACGCGGTGCGCGCTTCGCGGCCCGCGGCGCGAAAGAGGGCGGCGATGCCGGGCTGCATGCGGCCGTTGCGGATGCGCTGGAGCCCTTGCGCGACCAGCACGCGGTTGTTGGCATCGAGCTTCACGACGTCGGCGATGGTGCCGAGCGCCACGAGATCGAGCAGGCCGTCGAGGCGCGGTTCCGGGCGCGCGTCGGTGAACGCGCCGCGGCGGCGCAGTTCCGCGCGCAGCGCGAGCAGCACGTAGAACATCACGCCGACGCCCGCGATGCACTTGCTTTCGAACGCGCACCCCGGCTGGTTCGGATTCACGATCGCGCGCGCGGCGGGCAGCGTGTCGCCGGGCAGGTGGTGATCGGTGACGAGCACATCGATGCCGAGCGCGTTGGCCGCGGCCACGCCCTCGACGCTCGCGATGCCGTTGTCGACGGTAATCAGCAGTTCGGGCCGCTGCGTGCCGGGCGTGCCGGGTGTGTCGGGCGTGCGGTCCGGACGCTGGGTCGCGAGCGCGACGATCTCCGGCGTGAGGCCGTAGCCGTACTCGAAGCGGTTCGGCACGAGGTAGTCGATCCGCGCGCCGAGCATGCGCAGCCCGCGCACGGCCACGGCGCATGCGGTCGCGCCGTCGCAGTCGTAGTCGGCGACGACCAGCATGCGCCGGTTTGCGGCGAGTGCGTCGGCGAGCAGCACGGCGGCCTCGTCGACGCCCTTCATCGCGGCGGGCGGCATGAGGCGCGCGAGGCCGGTTTCGATTTCGTCGGGCTGGCAGACGCCGCGCGACGCATAGAGACGCGCGAGGACCGGATGCAGGCCGTGGCGAACGAGCACTTCGGTGTCCGCGGGGGAGGAGGCGCGGGTGACGATTCGGGTCATGCGGGACGGCTTGGTCGGGAGGTTATTCGATGAAGAGCGAGGCAAGGACGCGCCGCCGCCAGAGCTTGCGCAGATCGCCGCGCGTGATCGTGAGATCGACTGAGCCGGTGTCGCCGCACAGCGTGAGGCCAAGCGCGCGAAGCTCGCCCGCCTGCAGCGCCGCGAGCGCGGGCGCGAACCAGTCGCGCTCCAGGGCTGCGAAGGCCGCGTTCCAGCGGCCCCAGTCCTGCTCGATGAACGGCGCGGAAAACGGGTCGAGTTCGACCAGCGTCGTGCCGCCGGTGCCGCCGGTGCCGCCGGTGCCGGTCGAGCCGGACGCGGATGCGGTGAAAGCGGCGAACGTCGCAGGCGCGCTGCCCACGTCGACGCCCGCCGCGAGTGCGAGCCCGCGCGTGGCGGCGGCAGCGGAGCGCACGTGCGCGAACGGACTTTGTACCGGACGCATCGTGCCCTGGGCATGCAGCCAGATCGAATTGACGGCGGGCAGGCCGCGCGCTTCGCGCGCCTCGTTGACGGGGTGCTCGTGCCATGCCATCTGCACTTCGTTCTGCACTTTCATCCAGGCGCGCGAACGCTTGCCGGAGCCGGCCTCGTGCGGCAGCCAGATTTCGATGTTGCGCCCGCTCGCGCGTAGCGGCGACGCGCCCGTGAGCATGCCGAACGTGTCGCTCGCGAGATACCAGCGATACGGCGTCGGCGCAATGACCTGCACGCCGAGTTCTTCGATCAGCGGCTTCGCTGCGGCGTAGAGCGTGGCGGCGTCGGCATCGGCGAGATCGAGCGCGGCCGGGTCGATCAGAACCAGATGGTCGTGGGCGATGCGCACGTGCACGGGCTGCACGCACGCCCAGGCGGTGTCGCCGGGCGAGCCGCCGTCGGCGAGCAGCATGTAGGGGGCGAGCGGCGCTTCGTCGGCGGCAGCGGACGTGTTTGCCGCGCCGGTCACGCCGAATTGCTTCGCCACCCAGCGCTCGTGCGGCAGGGTGCGCTGAAAATCCTCGCCGATGACGGTTTCGCCCGCGCTGGCGCGAGCGACGAGTTTGTCGAGCGCGGGCGTATTGAGGCCTGCGAGGGCGGTTGAGGCCACTGCGGCGGACGGCAGCGCGAACGGAATGAGAAGGTGAAGTCGATCAACGGGCATGATGGGCGGAATTGTACTTCGGCGCCCCGGCTGCCGGGCATGCCGCGGCATCGTGTAGCCCGATCGCGCGCCGCCGTGCGTGTTCAGCGCGTCTTCAGAACGTGTCCCGCCGTATGAATCCGGCACTTGTGTGCGAATTTTTGCTCGAAAGAGGTGCGTGCGGTTCGCGCGCCATCGGTTCAACGGGCGTATTGGTGTGCCGATGTGGCAAACTTCGCGTTTGGCCGCCGCGCCGCGCAAGCGGGGCGGCAGTCAGCGGCCCGTGCCTGGCTGGAGCAGGGCGGGGCACAGCGGCGGTGCGCACGCACGCGCCGCATCGGCCGCATCATGAAGACGCAGATAAGGATTCGCTTGAAACTTCCCTACGAATGGCAGATAGGCTGGCGCTACACCCGCGCCGGCAAGCGCACGTCCGGCAACGGGTTCATCTCGTTCATCGCGCTCGTTTCGATGTCGGGGATCGCGCTCGGCGTCGCGGCGCTGATCGTCGTGCTCTCGGTGATGAACGGGTTCCAGCGCGACGTGCGCGACCGCATGCTCTCCGTGCTCGCGCACATCGAAATTTTCTCCCCGACCGGTTCGATGCCCGACTGGCAACTGACCGCGAAAGAGGCGAAGGCCAATCCCGAGGTGATCGGCGCCGCGCCCTACGTGGATGCGCAGGCGTTGCTCACGCGCGGTGACAGCGTAAGCGGCGTCGCGCTGCGCGGAGTCGAGCCGTCGGAGGAGCCGCAAGTCTCCGAAATCGGCAAGGAAATGAAGGCGGGCAGCCTGAACGACCTGACGCCGGGCAGCTTCAGCATCGTGCTGGGCGCCGATCTGGCGTCGAGCCTCGGCGTGCAGACCGGCGACAAGGTCACGCTCGTCGCGCCCGAGGGGTCGATCACGCCCGCGGGCATGCTGCCGCGCCTGAAGCAGTTCACCGTGGCCGGCGTGTTCGAATCGGGGCACTACGAGTACGACAGCACGCTCGCGCTCGTGAATATCCGCGATGCCCAGATTCTCTACCGCCTGCCCGCGCCGACCGGCGTGCGCTTGCGCCTGAAGGACATGCAGCGCGCGCCGACCGTCGCACGCCAGCTCGTGCACACGCTCACGGGCGACCTGTACATCCGCGACTGGACCCAGCAGAACAAGACGTGGTTCTCGGCGGTGCAGATCGAAAAGCGCATGATGTTCATCATCCTCACGCTGATCATCGCCGTGGCGGCGTTCAATCTCGTGTCGTCGCTCGTGATGACCGTGACCAACAAGCAGGCCGACATCGCCATCTTGCGCACGCTCGGCGCGCAGCCCGGGTCGATCATGAAGATCTTCGTCGTGCAGGGCGTGACGATCGGCTTCGTCGGAACCGGCATCGGCATTGCGCTCGGCTGCCTGATCGCGTGGAGCATTCCGTGGCTCGTGCCGATGATCGAGCATCTGCTCGGCGTGCAGTTCCTGCCGCCTTCCGTCTACTTCATCAGCGAGCTGCCTTCGGAACTCGTCGCCTCCGACGTGATCCGCATCGGCTTGATTGCGTTCGTGCTGTCGGCGCTTGCAACGCTCTATCCGAGCTGGCGCGCGGCCAAGGTTCGTCCCGCGGAGGCACTGCGCTATGAATGACCGTCAATCGCTGTTCGCCGCTGCGGGCGACTATCCCTACGTGCTCGAAGCGCATGGCATCTCCAAGACGTTCAGCCAGGGCGGCCTCGAAGTGCCGGTGCTCAGGCACACCGAACTGAAGGTGCGGCGCGGCGAGAAGCTCGCGATCGTGGGCGCGTCGGGCTCCGGCAAGAGCACGCTGCTGCACGTGCTGGGCGGCCTCGACGAACCGGGCACGGGCAAGGTCTCGGTGCTCGGCAAGCCGTTTACCGAACTCTCCGAGCGCGAGCGCAACGATCTGCGCAACCGCGCGCTCGGCTTCGTCTATCAGTTCCACCATCTGCTGCCGGAGTTCACGGCGCTCGACAACGTCGCGATGCCGCTGCGGATTCGCCGCATGACCCAGGACGACGCGCGCCGCGAGGCGTTCGCGACGCTCGACCGCGTGGGGCTCGCGCATCGCGCGAAGCACCGGCCCGGGCAGCTCTCGGGCGGCGAGCGCCAGCGTGTGGCGATTGCCCGTGCGCTCGTGACCAGGCCCGCGTGCGTGCTGGCCGACGAGCCGACCGGCAACCTCGACGGCAGCACCGCGGACACCGTGTTCAACCTGATGCTCGAACTGTCCGATACGTTCGACACGAGCTTCGTCATCGTCACGCACGACCCGGATCTTGCTGCCCGCTGCGACCGCACCGTGCGGCTGCGCGACGGCGTGCTGCACGAGGAGCCGGTCGTCCCGGTGTGAGGGCGCCATGTGGATCGACACGCACTGCCATCTCGACGCCGCCGAATTCGACGCGGACCGCGATGCGGTCGTGTCGGCGGCGCGCGCGGCGGGGGTGTCGCGCATCGTGATTCCCGCGGTTGCGCGCGAGAATTTCGCCACGGTGCGCGCGCTCGCGCATCGCGTGCCGGGCGCGGTCTACGCGCTCGGGATTCATCCGCTCTATACGCCCGGCGCGCGCGACGAGGATCTCGACGCGCTGCGCCGCGAGATCGAAGCGAGTCTCGACGATCCGCGCTTTGTCGGCATCGGCGAGATCGGCCTCGACTATTTCGTGCCGGAACTCGACGACGCCCGGCAGCAGCATTTCTACGACGCGCAGCTCAAGCTCGCGCGCGAATTCGACCTGCCCGCGATCTGCCATGTGCGCAAATCGCAGGACCAGGTGCTCAAAGGCCTGCGCCGCAACGGCGTGCATCGCGGCATCGCGCACGCGTTCAACGGCAGCTTCCAGCAGGCGAATGCCTTCATCGACCACGGAATCCATCTGGGTTTCGGCGGCAACGTCACGTTCGAGCGCGCGCTGCAGATCCGGCGGCTCGCGCAGCAACTGCCGCTCGAAGCGATCGTGATGGAAACCGACGCGCCGGACATTGCGCCCGCGTGGCTTTATCGCGAGCGCAATACGCCCGACCAGGTGCCGCGCATCGGCGCGGTACTCGCAGGCTTGCGCGGCCTGACGCCCGAAGAACTCGCCCTTGGCACAACGGCTAACGTTGCCGTTGCGCTGCCGCGGCTCTCGCTTTCGTCTGCATAATCGGTTCGACGGCGGCGTGCGGCGCCATCGGGCGGCGCAGGGTGCGTCTGTGTCGTACGCGCCGTTTATATGGTTCATAGGGTTCGCGCCGCCTCGATGCGAGGAGTTCGGATGCGGGCGGTGTGGGGCGGATTTGCGCTGGGCGTGCTCTTTCTTCAGCAGCAGGCGGCGCTGCCTGGGCGAGACGGCTGGGCCTTGCTCGTCGTTGCGACGCTGGCGGCCGGTGGCTGGGCTGCATTGACGGCACGGACGCTGGCCGGAGCGGTGGGCTGCGAGATCGGTCGGCACGACGATCTGCCTGACGCTTCGCTTGAGCGTGGTCGTCCGGATGATGCGGGCGCGTGCTGCGCTCGCTCGCCGGCGGGCCGGCACTACGGTTGCAAGAGGCGCTGGCGGCGCTGGAGCGGCTGGCTTGCCGTATGGCTCGCGGCGGCGTGCATCGGCTTTGGCTACGCGGCGTATCGTGCGCAACTTCGCCTCGCCATCGCGTTGCCCGCGGCCTGGGAGAAGCGCGATATCGACGTCACGGGCTATGTCGCGGCGCTGCCGTCTTACGCCGAAGGCCGTGCACGTTTTCTCTTCGCGGTGCAGTCGTGGGGCACGCCTGATGCGGGCGCCGGGCTTCCCCGCACGATCCAGCTCACGTGGGTCGCGCGCGACGCGCCGCTGCCGCCGCTCGTGCCCGGCGCACGCTGGCGCTTGCCGGTTCGTCTGAAACGCCCGCACGGCGAGCGTAACTTCGGCCTGCGCGATGCCGAAGCGGCGCTGCTCGCGCGCGGTGTTCGCGCGACCGGTTACGTGAGCGAACCGCTGCGTGCGGTGCAATTGCCCGGCGAGGCGGGTGGCATCGGCACGGCGATCGAGCGCTGGCGCGCGGCGGTGCGAGCACGGATCGACGGCGTGCTGGCGGGCAAACCGCATCGCGGTATCGTCGTCGCGCTTGCGACTGGCGTGCAGGACGCCGTGAGCGCCGCCGACTGGCGTCTGCTGCGCAACACCGGCACGAGTCACCTCGTGGCCATTTCGGGACTGCATCTCGCGTTCGTCGCGGGGCTCGCTGGCTGGGCGGCGGGTGCGCTCTGGCGGCGTGCGCGCTGGAGTGGAATCGACGCGCCGCTGATCGTCCCTGCGCAGAAAGTCGCCGTGGTGGGTGCGGTGTGCGCTGCGGTCATTTACGCTGCGCTCGCGGGCTTCAATGTGCCGGTCCAGCGCGCGTTGTGGATGCTGGCGGTGGCCGCTGCCGCGCTGCTTGCCGGGCGCAACGTGGCGCGGTCGCAGGTGCTCGCGTGGGCGCTCGGGCTCGTGCTGATCCGCGATCCGTGGGCTGTGACGGCGGCGGGATTCTGGCTCTCGTTCTGCGCCGTGGCGGCGATTCTCTTCGTCGTGACAGCCGTGCCCGGCGCACGTTGGGACAACCGTCCGGACGATGTGCCGGAGCTCGTCTATCCGGCGGATGATGCGGGGTCCGCGACGCCGGATGCGACCCGCAAGCGCCGCTTGCTTGCGCGTCTGGCCAGTGCCGCGCGCGGAATCGCGAACCGGCTGGTGAACCGCGTAGCAGGAGGCGCGCGCGTGCAATGGGCCGTGACGATCGCGCTCGCGCCGCTCACCGCATACTGGTTCGCGCAGATCCCGCTGATCGGCCCGTTCGCGAACGCGCTCGCCATTCCCATCGTCAGCGCGCTCGTGACGCCCGCCGTGCTCGCGAGCGTCGCGCTTGCGCCGCCGCTCGACGCATTCGCGTTGCGCGCGGCGCACGCGTTGCTCGAGGTGCTTGCCATCGTGCTGGGCCGGTTCGAAAGCGTGCCGTGGGCCGTGTTGCGCCTGCCGCAACCGCACGCATGGGCGCTCGCCTGCGCGGCATTGGGCATCGCGTGGTGCCTCGCACCGCGCGGCTGGCCGCTGCGCTGGATCGCGCCGTTCATGTGGCTGCCGCTTCTGGTTCCGCCGCCTGCGGGGCCGCCAGTCGGCATGTTTCGCCTCACCGCGCTCGATATCGGACAGGGCACATCGGTGCTCGTGCAAACCGCCCGCCACGCGCTGCTCTTCGACGCCGGACCGGGGCCGGAGTCGACGCACGCCGGTGAGCGCATCGTGGTGCCGTATCTGCACGCGCACGGCGTTCAGCGCCTCGACATGCTGATCGTCAGTCACGACGACTCCGATCATTCGGGCGGCGCGCAGGCCGTGCTCGACGAGATTGTGGTGAGCCAGTTCGTCGCCGGGATCAGGCCGGATCATCCGTTACTGACAAGCGCACGGCAAACCGGCGCGCAAGTCGTGCAATGTGCGGCGGGCCAGCGCTGGCGCTGGGATGGCGTCGACTTCGAAATGCTCTGGCCGGATGCCGGGCCGCTCGTGCACAAGCCGAATGCGCATAGTTGCGTGCTGCGGGTTTCGACCACGGGGCCCGGAGATGCGACTGCCGCGCTTCTCGCCGCCGATATCGAAGCAGCCACCGAACGCACGCTCGTTGCCCGCGCGCCCGATCGCCTGCGCGCGCAGGTGCTCGTCGTGCCGCATCACGGCAGCCGCACGTCGTCGACCGAGCCGTTCCTCGACTCTGTCTGGCCGCTCGTCGCCATTTTTCAGGTAGGCTACCTGAACCGCTTTCACCATCCGCATCCCGGCGTGTACGCGCGCTACGCCATGCGCGACATCGTCCTCGCGCGCAGCGACATCGACGGCGCGGTGCGCGTCGAGGCCCGGCCGGGCGATCTCGCAGTCGAACGCTTCATCGACACGCAACGCCGCTACTGGATGGATGCACCGGACATATAGAGCCGATATAACCGCGGTTATAACAACACGGAGACAACGAGCCTTTGAAGAACGTCATTCACTTTTCCCACGCGAACGGCTTTCCGGCCTCGACTTATCGCACGCTGTTCGCCGAACTCGGCGACGGCCACGCGTTGCGCTATATCGAGCGCATCGGTCACGACACGCGCTTTCCGGTCACGCGCGACTGGCCGCATCTCGTCGAGCAGCTGCTGGAGGACATCGAGCGCAACTATGAGCATCCGGTGTGGCTCGTCGGCCATTCGCTCGGCGGCTATCTTTCGCTGATGGCGGCGCTCAGGAGGCCGCAGTGGGTGCGCGGGGTGGTGATGCTCGATTCGCCGGTGATCGCGGGATGGCGCAGCAGCATGCTCAGGATGTCGCAGTGGGCGGGGCTCGACGAACACCTTTCGCCCGCCGCCGCCACGCGCAACCGGCGCACGAGCTGGGGCAGCCGCGACGAGGCCTGGCAGCACTTCCACGCGAAGCCCGCCTTCGCGCGCTGGGACGAACGCGTGCTGTCCGACTATGTCGACTTCGGCATTCCGCAAACTGCGGCGGACGGCACGCGCACGCTTGCGTTCGATCGCCGCACCGAGTATTTGATCTATCGCACGCTGCCGCACACGCTCGGCACGCGTCTCGTCCACGGCTCGCCGGTGCCGGTCGGCTTTATCGCAGGCACGAAGTCGCGGGAGATACGGCAGGTCGGGCTCGATGCGACACGGCGCGTCGCGGGCGAGCGCTTCGAATGGATCGAGGGCAGCCACCTTTACCCGATGGAGCGTCCCATCGAAACGGCCCGCGCCGTGCAGCGCCTCCTGTACGCGATGGGCGACGGAGCCTGATGCGGCCTGATGTGACCTGACGCCGCGCGTTCATGGTGTGCGTGGGTTCATGCGGGCGTGCGCGAGTGGCGCGGCAACACGTGGCCGAGGCCGCTTGCCGCTCCCGAACGGGCGTGCGGTATCGCGCCTTGATCGCGGTTCGCGCAGCTCGCGCGAAAAGCAGGGTTAGCCCTGCCTTTACGGTATAATCCGTTTTTCCCGCGAGCATTCAGCGATGACCAAATATGTTTTCGTCACCGGCGGCGTAGTTTCGTCCCTTGGCAAGGGTATTGCCGCCGCCTCCCTCGCCGCGATTCTCGAATCGCGCGGTCTCAAAGTCACCCTCCTCAAGCTCGATCCCTACATCAACGTCGACCCCGGCACGATGAGCCCGTTTCAGCACGGCGAAGTGTTCGTGACGGAAGACGGAGCGGAAACCGACCTCGACCTCGGCCACTATGAGCGCTTCATCAGCACGAAGATGCGCAAGGCCAACAACTTCACCACGGGCCAGATCTACGAATCGGTGATCCGCAAGGAGCGCCGCGGCGATTATCTGGGCAAGACCGTGCAGGTCATCCCGCACATCACGAACGAGATCCAGGCATTCGTCGAGCGCGGCGCGGCATCCGCAACGTGCGGCGAGCCCGATGTCGCGATCGTCGAGATCGGCGGCACGGTGGGCGACATCGAATCGCTGCCGTTCCTCGAAGCCGTGCGCCAGATGAGCCTGCGCCTCGGCCGCAACAGCGCGTGCTTCGTGCACCTCACGCTCGTGCCGTTCATCGCGACGGCGGGCGAGCTGAAGACCAAGCCCACGCAGCACAGCGTGCAGAAGCTGCGCGAAATCGGTATCTATCCGACCGTGCTGCTGTGCCGCGCCGACCGTCCGATTCCGGACGACGAGCGCCAGAAGATCTCGCTTTTCTCGAACGTGCCGCAGGACGCCGTGATCTCGGTCTGGGACGCGGACAGCATCTACAAGATTCCGCAGATGCTGCACGACCAGGGCCTCGACTCGATCGTCTGCGAAGAACTCAAGCTCTCCCCGAAGCCCGCCGATCTGTCGATGTGGGCGGAGATGGTCGAGAAGCTCGAACATCCGAAGCACGAAGTCACGATCGGCATGGTCGGCAAGTACGTCGATCTGACCGAGTCGTACAAGTCGCTCATCGAAGCGCTGCGTCACGCGTCGATCAAGACGTCGACGAAGGTGAACATCGAGTACATCGATTCCGAGCAGATCGACGAAGAGGGCGTGGACAGCCTCAAGCACCTCGACGCGATCCTCGTGCCGGGCGGCTTCGGCCGTCGCGGCACCGAAGGCAAGATCAAGGCGATCCGCTACGCCCGCGAGGCGAAGGTGCCGTATCTCGGCATCTGCCTCGGCATGCAGCTCGCGGTGATCGAGTTCGCACGCGACGTGGTGGGCCTCGCGCAGGCGAACAGCACGGAGTTCAACCCGGATACGCCCGACCGCGTGGTCGCCCTGATCACCGAATGGGCCGATCGCGAAGGCAAGGTCGAAAAGCGCAGCGAAAACTCGGATCTCGGCGGCACGATGCGCCTCGGTTCGCAGCGCTGCCCGATCAAGCCCGGCACGCTCGCGTCGCAGATCTACGGCAAGGACGTGAACGAGCGTCACCGTCACCGTTATGAAGTCAACAACGGCTACGTGCCCAAGCTCGAAGCAGGCGGTCTCGTCATCAGCGCCCGCACGCCGACCGAAGATCTGCCGGAGATGATGGAGCTGTCGCGCGAGTTGCACCCGTGGTTCGTCGGCGTCCAGTTCCACCCCGAATTCACGTCCACGCCGCGCGACGGCCATCCGCTCTTCAAGGCGTATGTGGAAGCGGCGCTCGCGCACCAGCTCTCGCGTGCCGAGGAGAAAGCATGAATCTGTGCGGTTTCGAGGTTGGCCTGTCCAGCCCGTTTTTCCTGATCGCGGGCACGTGTGTCGTCGAATCGGAGCAGATGACGATCGACACCGCCGGCCGCCTGAAGGAAATCACGGAGAAGCTCGGCATCCCGTTCATCTACAAGTCGTCGTACGACAAGGCCAATCGCTCGAGCGGCAAGTCGTTTCGCGGCCTCGGGATGGACGAGGGCCTGCGCATCCTGTCCGAAGTGAAGCGCCAGCTCGGTCTGCCCGTGCTGACCGACGTGCATACCGAAGAAGAAATCGGGCCCGTGGCCTCGGTCGTGGACGTGCTGCAAACGCCAGCGTTCCTGTGCCGCCAGACCGACTTCATCCACGCGTGCGCGCGCTCGGGCAAGCCGGTCAACATCAAGAAAGGCCAGTTCCTCGCGCCGCACGACATGAAAAATGTCATCGACAAGGCGCGCGACGCCGCGCGTGAAGCGGGTCTCTCCGAAGACCGCTTCATGGCGTGCGAACGCGGCGTTTCGTTCGGCTACAACAACCTCGTGTCGGACATGCGCTCGCTTGCGATCATGCGCGAGACCGGCGCGCCGGTCGTGTTCGATGCGACTCACTCGGTGCAACTGCCCGGCGGTCAGGGCACGAGCTCGGGCGGCCAGCGCGAATTCGTGCCGGTGCTCGCGCGCGCGGCCGTGGCGACGGGCGTGGCGGGTCTCTTCATGGAGACGCATCCGAAGCCTTCCGAGGCGAAATCGGACGGTCCAAACGCCGTGCCGCTCAACCGCATGGCAGACTTGCTCGAAACGCTCGTGACGCTCGACCAGGCGGTCAAGCGCGCACCGTTCCTCGAAAGCGATTTCAACTGATTACGCAGCCGGGCGCGGTTACTCGCAGTTACTTGTAATTACGTGTAATTGCGCCCGGTTGCGGGTGGTTTTGCGTCATCATTTGCCACAGTATTTGAGTAGTGGGCTGCAGTGACGTAGTGCGCGCCGCTTTGGATGCACGAGCGGCGCGATGGAGGAGAAACGCGGCGCACGAACGGCCGCGCAGCGGCGCCCAAGCGTGCGCCACGCTGTGCGCAACGCTCGTCGGCATGCCGCGTTTGAAGAGCAAGGCAGCGTTGCAGCATGCCGGTCGCAGAGAAAACGTGACCGGCGCGCTGCACAAGTTGAACCAGACCCCGCGCCGACTGTCCCACGCGACAGGGCATTCCGTACGTGCAGAAGCTGCGCCTCGCGGATCCATGCAGGCGGCGCCGGTCGCGCAAGAATTACTGTCATTTCCTGAGGAAACCATGAGTGCAATCGTAGATATCATCGGTCGAGAGATTCTCGATTCTCGCGGCAACCCCACCGTCGAATGCGACGTGCTGCTCGAATCGGGCACGATGGGCCGCGCGGCTGTGCCGTCGGGTGCGTCGACGGGCTCGCGCGAAGCGATCGAGCTGCGCGACGGCGAAGCCGGCCGCTACAACGGTAAGGGCGTGCTGAAGGCGGTCGAGCATATCAACACGGAAATCTCCGAGGCGATCATGGGCCTCGACGCTTCGGAACAGGCTTTCCTCGACAAGACCCTGCTCGAACTCGACGGTACCGACAACAAGTCGCGCCTCGGCGCGAACGCGATGCTGGCCGTTTCGATGGCCGTCGCGAAGGCCGCCGCTGAAGAAGCCGGCCTGCCGCTGTACCGCTACTTCGGCGGCTCGGGCGCGATGCAACTGCCGGTGCCGATGATGAACATCGTCAACGGCGGCGCGCACGCGAACAACAGCCTCGACATTCAAGAATTCATGATCGTGCCGGTGAGCCAGCCGACCTTCCGCGAAGCGCTGCGTTGCGGTGCGGAAGTGTTCCACGCGCTCAAGAAGATCCTCTCGGATCGCGGCATGAGCACGGCAGTCGGCGACGAAGGCGGTTTCGCGCCGAACTTCGGCAGCAATGACGAGTGCCTGTCGACCATCCTGCAAGCCATCGAGAAAGCCGGCTACCGCGCGGGCGAAGACGTGCTGCTCGCGCTCGACTGCGCGGCCAGCGAGTTCTACCACGACGGCAAGTACCAGCTGGCGGGCGAAGGCCTGCAACTGTCGTCGGCGGAATTCAGCGACTATCTCGCAACGCTCGCCGACAAGTTCCCGATCGTCTCGATCGAAGACGGCATGCACGAGAGCGACTGGGCCGGCTGGAAGCTGCTGACCGACAAGCTCGGCAAGAAGATCCAGCTCGTCGGCGACGACCTGTTCGTCACGAACACGCGCATCCTGAAAGAGGGCATCGAGAAGGGCATCGCGAACTCGATCCTCATCAAGATCAACCAGATCGGCACGCTGACGGAAACCTTCGCGGCCATCGAAATGGCCAAGCGCGCGGGCTACACGGCCGTGATCTCGCACCGCTCGGGCGAAACCGAAGATTCGACGATCGCGGACATCGCGGTCGGCCTGAACGCGGGACAGATCAAGACCGGCTCGCTGTCGCGCAGCGACCGCATCTCGAAGTACAACCAGCTGCTGCGTATCGAGGAAGATCTCGGCGATATCGCAACCTATCCGGGCAAGTCGGCGTTCTACAATCTGCGCTGATGGTGTATTGATACGCAGATCACGCTGGTAACAGCCTTGCTGTCATCCTTCGGTTCGTGTTTTCGCCGCCCCGCGTTCTGCGCGGGGCGGCGTGTATTTATCCGGCTTCCTTCATGCGGCTTGTCACTGTCGTCCTGATCATTCTGCTGGCGCTGGTCCAGTACCCGCTCTGGTGGGGACGGGGCGGGTGGCTGCGCGTGCACGAAATTCAGGGGCAACTCGCCCAGCAGCTCAAGCAGAACGACGACGAGAAAACGCGCAACGACCGCATTGCGGGCGAAGTGCAGGATCTTCAGAACGGGACTGCCGCTGTCGAAGAGCGCGCACGCTACGAAATGGGCATGGTGAAGGACGGCGAGGTGTTCGTGCAGTTCGTCTCGCCGAACCAGCCGCCGCCCGCGCCCAGCGCGTCGTCGAACACGTCGACGCGTGGCGTGATGTCGGATGCGCCCGTGAAGGTCGTGCCGAACCCGGTGTCGCGCGTGCCTGAAAAGAAGCGTGGGCGCGGGAAGGAAGCGAAGAAGGCGGAAACCAGGAAGGCTGACGCGAAGAAGGCGGACGCGAAGAAAAAAGCCGGGCGGACCTGAGTGTCGCCGGATTGTTCGGCAACGGTGGGATCGATGAAAAAGCGCGGCAGCCAGCCGCGCTTTTTTGCTTTCTGCTATCCGTTCACCAGCCCCATCCCCAGCCCGGGTAGCCGTAGCCCCAGCCGCCGCCATAGTAGCCGCCATAGTAGCCACTGTAGTAGCCGCCATACATTGTGACGGGCGGCGCAACGGTGCGTGCCCAGGCCTGCGCGGCTGCTTCGGCGGCTATCGCGCGTTCCTGGTCGGCGAGCGCCTGACGGTCGATGGCGTCGTAGCGCGCGCGTTCCGCGGGCGTGAGCGGATGCGCGGTCGCGGACACGCCGGACTGCGCGGGGCTGAGCCGGCTCAGGATCGGCGACGGTCCTGATGGGGTCATCACGCAGCCGCTCGTCAATGCGACGCCCGCGCCGAGCGCCATCATCGTTGCGATTGCCGAGACGCGCGGCTGCACGTTGCGCCACAGACTGTCGCGGCCGTTTTTCCCGCTCATGTCGTTCTCCATCCGTCGGATGCCTAAGCAAATCATACGCATACCGGGCATCCGGATTTCAGCTTGAATTTCAGCTCAATCTCGCTGCCATCGCACGCGCTGCCGCCGGCACGGCAGCGCGTCCCACGATGATCGGCGCAGCGCTTAGTGGCGCCGCTCCGCTGCGGGCGCAATGCCTTCCGAGAGGCCAGGCGCCGCGAAAAGTTGCGCCACGTCCACGGGATCGAACTCGTAGCGCTGGTTGCAGTAGTCGCAGTGAATCTCGACGTGGCCGCGTTCCTCGATCACGCCGTCCACCTCGCCGCGCCCGAGCATCTTCAGCATCGCGCCGACCTTTTCGCGCGAGCAGGAGCACTGAAAGCGCGTCTGAGCGGGTTCGAAGTGGTGCACGTTCTCCTGCCAGAAGAGGCGGCGGAACAGCACCTCGGGCTCCTGTTCGAGCAGTTCCGCGCGCGACAGCGTGCCGCCGAGCGTGCAGACGCGATCCCACGTATCGGTGTCGAGTTCGCCTGCGTGCGGCACGATACCGCCGTCGCCGGGCAGCTTCTGCAGCATCACGCCGACCGCGCGCTCGCCATTGGCCGCGAGCCACATGCGCGTGTCGAGCTGTTCCGAGTGATGCATGTAGTGTTCGAGGACCTCGGAAATCGAATGGAGCGGGCCGTCCGTGCCGTTCAGCGGCACGATGCCCTGATACGGCTGCTGGCCCGGCTGCTTGCTGGCCGGATCGAGCGTGATCACGCAGCGGGCGTTGCCGCTCACGTTGATGAGATCGGCGATCGTCATGTCGTCGGGCAGTGCCGCGGCGTCGTCAGCCGTGAGACCGTCGGCGAGCCGCGCGGTCGCGCGCATCGAGAGATCCGAGGCGCACTGCACGACCAGCATGCGCACGGGACCGTCGCCGAAAATCTGCATGATCAGCGTGCCGTCGAACTTCAGATTGGCCGACAGCAGCGCGCACGCCGCCATCATCTCGCCGAGCACGGTCTGAACCGGCGCGGGATATTGACGGCGCGTGAGCACTTCTTGCCACGTACTGCGCAGGGAGACGATCTCACCGCGCACCGGGGCGGCGCTGAACAAGAATTTCTGCAACTGGTCGTTCACAATCTTTTCCTTCGTTTCGATTCATACGGCGAGGCGCGCATGGGCGGACGGGCCTAGCCGATGCGCACGAGCTGCGCCTTGAAATATTCGCGACGCTTGTCGTACACATCCGCGTTGCGCTTGAGGCCCGCGATGTCGGCCTCGGTGAGTTCGCGCACCACTTTCGCAGGTGCGCCGAGAATCAGCGAGTTATCGGGGAACACCTTGCCCTCGGTGACCACAGCGCCCGCGCCAACCAGACAGTTGCGGCCGATCACCGCGCCATTCAAGACCACGGCCTGAATCCCGATGAGCGCGCCTTCCTTCACCGTGCAGCCGTGCAGCATCGCCTGGTGGCCCACCGTCACGTTCGCTTCGAGCGTGAGCGGGTAGCCGGGATCAGTGTGCAGCACCGCGCCTTCCTGGATATTGGTGCGCTCGCCGACCGTGATCGGCTCGTTGTCGCCGCGCAGCGTCGCGCCGAACCAGACGCTCGCGTTCTCGGCCAGGGTCACCTTGCCGATGACGGTCGCGTTGTCCGCGACGAACACGCTTTCGTGAATAGTGGGTGCGGCTTCGCCAAGCTTGTAGATGGCCACGGTGTTGCGTCTCCAGAGTCCGGGGGTGCTGCGGTGCGGTTGCGGCGCTGCTGTGTCAGGGGCAGGGCGCACGGCAGGTGAATCGCGTATTGTAAACGGTCGCGCGCAGACCGCCTGGCAGACGGGACGGCGCCGCGATCCGGACTATTTCCGCGTTTTCTCGTTCGTTCACGATGACTTCCATTGCTTCAGTCGATTCCACACCGTCCGCCGAACGTACCGGCGGGCCCGGTAACTGGCGTCTTGCCGCGCTCGATGCGCTGCGCGAGTGCGATCCCGGCGCGAAAGCCGAAGCCGTGCAGGCGCTCCATGCGCTTGTGCTGGACGGCATGTCGAATCGCATATCGAGCTGGGATGCGCCGCGCGAAATCGACGCGCCCGCGGACCTGCCGGGGCGTCCGGCTCGCCCTGTCCTGGTTGAGCCGCGCCAGCTGGAGCGGCGCAGCATGAGCACGCCGCAAGGCCGCGTGGTGCTGCTCCACGCGCTCGCGCACATCGAATTCAACGCGATCAATCTCGCACTCGACGCCGTCTGGCGTTTCCCCGCCATGCCCGACGCGTTCTACGCCGACTGGCTGACGGTCGCTGCCGAGGAAGCCTTTCACTTCTCGCTGCTCGGCGCGCGTCTCGCGGACTACGGTCACGCCTACGGCGATTTTCCGGCCCACAACGGCCTGTGGGAGATGTGCGAGCGCACGCGCGACGATGTCCTCGCGCGCATGGCGCTCGTGCCGCGCGTGCTGGAGGCACGCGGGCTCGATGCCGCGCCGCCGATCCGCGCACGTCTGAAGCAGGCGGGCGACGATCAGTCTGCAGCGGTGCTCGACGTGATCCTTCGAGACGAGGTGGGGCACGTGCGCATCGGCAATCGCTGGTTCCGCTACCTGTGCGAAGCGCGCGGACTGGATCCGCACGCGGCGTGGCTCACGCTCGCGCAGCAGTACCGCGCGCCGAAGATGCGCGGGCCGTTCAACTTCGAGGCGCGCCGCTCGGCGGGCTTCGACGACGCGGAACTCGACACGCTCGCGGCCCAGGATGCGCCGGAACAGGCCACAGCGGATGCGCGGCTGCCCGAAGGCCGCGACGAATAATAAGGGTGCGGTCAGATGCGGGTCAGCATCTGTCGATATAATCGAACGATCATTCTTTTCCACTTGTGCTTTCCACCTGCGCGCATGAACGTTTCCCGATCCGAATTCGTTGAAGTGAATGGCATCCGGCTGCATGTGCGGTGCTGGGGCGCGAGCGACGCGCCCGTCCTCTTCATGCTGCACGGCTGGATGGACGTCGCGGCGTCGTTCCAGTTCGTCGTCGATGCGCTGGGCGGCGACTGGCAGGTCATCGCGCCGGACATGCGCGGCTTCGGCCTCTCGGACTGGCCGGTCGCGGAGCAGGGCGGCGGCAGCTACTGGTTTTACGACTATCTCGCCGATCTGGACGTGCTGCTCGACCGCTACGCACCGACGGGCGCGGTCAACCTCGTCGGCCACAGCATGGGCGCGAACATCGCGTGTCTTTATGCGGGCGTGCGGCCCCAGCGCGTGCGCCGTGTGGTCGATCTGGAAGGATTCGGCATGCCTGCGCCAGCCGCCGCCGAGGCGCCGAGGCGCGTGCGCGCATGGCTCGACGAATTGCGCGAGCCGCCCGCGATGCGCCGCTATGCGTCGCTCGACGAAGTGGCCGCGCGGCTCGTGAAGACGAATCCTCGGCTCGCCGCACCGCGCGCGCGCTTTCTCGCGCAGCACTGGTCGAAGCCGGACGGCGAAGGCGGCTACCTGTTGCTCGCCGATGCGGCGCACAAGATGCGCAGCCCGCTTCTTTACCGCATCGACGAGGTGATGGCGATCTGGTCGCACGTGCACGCCAAGGTGCTGCATGTCGAAGCGGCCCACTCCGAAACGCTCGCGCGGCTGGCGGGCGCCGTGCCGATCGGTGAATTCAAGACGCGATTCGAGGCGTTCCCCGACTGGCGCGAGCGCATCGTCGACGATGCCGGGCACATGATCCATCACGACCAGCCCGAGCAGATCGCCCGGCTGATCGAGGCGTTCTGCGCGTAGCCGCGAGACCGGGCACGGCTTGTTGCCCATGACACCGCAGGCACGTGGGGCGTGGCGGCAAGGCCGCGCCCGGACGGCGTCACTGCATTGCAGTAAAATCGACGTCTGACTTTTTCACGCCAGCAATGAACGCCGATCTGCACTGTCACTCCACCGTCTCGGACGGCCAGATGGCCCCCGCCGCCGTCGCGCGGCTGGCGCAGGCGGGCGGCGTAACGCTGTGGGCGCTCACCGATCACGACGAGGTCGGCGGCCAGCGCGAGGCGCGCGCCGCCGCCGAGGCGCTCGGCATGCGCTATCTGTGCGGCGTCGAGATCTCGGTGACGTGGGCGTCGCGTACCGTGCACATCGTCGGTTTGAACGTCGATCCCGAATGTCCCGCGCTCGTGGAAGGGCTCGTGCAAACGCGCAACGGCCGCGCCGCGCGCGCGGTTGCGATCGGCGAGCGGCTCGGCGAACTCGGCATCGCCGACGCCTATGAGGGCGCGCTGCACTACGTCTCCAATCCCGATCTGATCTCGCGCACCCACTTCGCACGTTTTCTCGTCGAGTCGGGCCGCGCGAAGAATACCCAGGATGCGTTTTCGCGCTGGCTCGGCGAGGGCAAGCCCGGCTATATCGGGCACCGCTGGGCGAAGCTCGGCGACGCCGTGTCGTGGATCAAGGCCGCGGGCGGCGAGGCCGTCGTTGCGCATCCGGGCCGCTACCTCTACACGCCGCTGGAATTCGACACGTTCTTCGGCGAGTTCATCGACCGGGGCGGCAAGGCCATCGAGGTCGTCACCGGCAGCCACACGCCGGATCAATACGCCGAGTACGCCGCCGTCGCGCGCCGTTTCGGCTTCGAGGCGTCGCGCGGTTCGGACTTCCATGCGCCCGGACCCGATTCGATCGCGCCCGGCAGCCTGCCGCCGCTTCCCTCCGATCTCAAGCCAGTCTGGGAACGATGGCTGTAGGCCGCGCTCGCGCGGCCCGCAACCCTGGCCCACCGTCGCACCGGAACGCACCGCGGTGTCATAGCGGAGTGTCGTACGCGCAGTGTTATACGATACGTCGGCGCCGCTTCGACGTTTTGTCCCCTGATAGCTGATCGAGCCCATGTCCCAGTATTTTCGGCTTCACCCCGATAATCCCCAGCCGCGCCTGCTCAAGCAGGCCGCGCAGATCGTCCGCGAGGGTGGCCTGATCGCGCTGCCCACCGATTCGAGCTACGCGCTGGCCGCCCGGATCGACGACAAGCACGCCGCCGAGCGTCTGCGCCGGATTCGCGGGCTGGACGAGCGGGCGCTGCTCTCGCTGATGGTGCGGGACCTGTCCGAGCTGGCGAATTTTGCGATGGTGGACAACCAGCAATACCGGCTCATCAAGTCGGTGACGCCGGGACCGTACGTGTTCGTGCTGCAGGCGACGAAAGAAGTGCCGCGGCGGCTTTCGCATCCGTCACGCAAGACGATCGGGCTGCGCGTGCCGGGCCATGCGATTCCGCTCGGGATTCTCGAAGAGCTGGGCGAGCCTCTGCTCGCGACGACGCTGATCCTGCCGCCCGACACCGAGCCGCTCAACGAACCCGAGGAGATCCGCGAGCGGCTTGAAAAACAGCTCGATCTGGTGATCGACGGCGGTGCGTGCCCGTGCGAGCCTTCGACGGTCATCGATCTCACGGGCCGCGAGCCGGTGCTCGTGCGCGCGGGGCGCGGCAGCCTCGCGCCGTTCGGCCTCGAACAGGAGGCATGAGGCGCCCAATCGTCACCATTCGCGACCATTCGGCCACCACGCGCAGCCACTCGCCACTTTCGCGATCGCTTGCCATCGCTTGACCGCCCGGGCCGCGCGCCTGGGCATTGATACAATACCGTGCCATGGATGCTTCACTGATACAGACGATCGCCGTCTACGCCCTTCCGGTCATCTTCGCCATCACGCTGCACGAGGCCGCGCACGGCTATGTCGCGCGCGCGCTCGGCGACAACACGGCGTATGTCCTGGGCCGCGTCTCGCTCAATCCGATGCGCCATATCGATCCGGTCGGAACGATCGCGATGCCGCTGATCCTCTATTTCCTCACGAGCGGCGCGTTTGTGTTCGGCTACGCCAAGCCCGTGCCGATTTCGTTCGGCAATCTGCGCAATCCGCGCTGGGGCACGCTCTGGGTCGCGGCGGCCGGACCGGGCTGCAACTTCGTCCAGGCGCTCGTGTGGGGAGTCGTCAGTGTCGCGCTGCTGGCGCTCGGCATCGACGAGCCGTTCTTCACGCGCATGGCGCAGGCCGGCGTCGGCGTGAATCTCGTGCTCGGCGTGCTCAACCTCTTTCCGCTGCCGCCGCTCGACGGCGGCCGCGTTCTCGCGGCACTTTTGCCGACGCGCGCGAGCATTGCGCTCTCGCGGCTCGAGCCCTATGGTTTCATCATCGTGATGGCGCTGCTCGTGACCGGCGTATTCACACGATTCTGGCTGCGTCCGCTCGTGAGCTTCGGCTACGACGTGGTCACGGTCATCCTTACTCCACTTATGTCGCTCTTTTCATAACATCATGTTCCCTGACCGTATCTTCTCCGGCATGCGGCCCACCGGGTCGCTGCACCTCGGCCACTATCACGGCGTGCTGAAAAACTGGGTGCGGCTGCAGTCCGAGTACCCGTGCTTTTTCTGCGTGGTCGACTGGCATGCGCTCACGACGCACTACGAAACGCCCGAGGTCATCGAGAAAAACGTCTGGGACGTGCTGATCGACTGGCTGGCGTCCGGCATCGATCCGAACCAGGCAACGCTGTTCATCCAGAGCCGCGTGCCCGAGCACGCCGAACTGGCGCTGCTGCTCGGCATGAGCACGCCGCTGTCCTGGCTCGAGCGTGTGCCGACCTACAAGGAGCAGATCGAGAAGCTGCGCGACAAGGATCTCGGCACCTACGGCTTCCTCGGCTATCCGGTGCTCATGGCCGCCGACATCCTGCTGTACCGCGCGTCGCTCGTGCCGGTGGGCGAGGACCAGGTGCCGCACGTCGAGATGGCGCGCGAAATGGCGCGCCGCTTCAACTACATGTACGGCCGCGAGCCCGGCTTCGAGGACAAGGCGAACGAAGCCGCGAAGAAGCTCGGCGGCAAGCGCTCGAAGCTCTACCACGAGCTGCGCAACGCGTATCAGCAGGAGGGCGATGAAGAGGCGCTCGAACAGGCGCGCGCGATGTTGTCGGAGTCGCAGAGCCTGTCGATGAGCGACCGCGAACGCCTGTTCGGCTACCTCGAAGGTTCGCGCAAGATCATTCTGCCGGAGCCGCAGGTGCTGCTCACGGAAGCGTCGCGCATGCCGGGCCTCGACGGCCAGAAGATGTCGAAGTCGTACGGCAATACGATCGGCCTGCGCGAAGACGCCGAGTCGATCACGAAGAAAGTCCGCACCATGCCGACCGACCCGGCGCGCGTGCGCCGCACCGATCCGGGCGATCCGGACAAGTGCCCGGTGTGGCAGCTGCACCAGGTCTACACGGACGAAGCGACGCACGACTGGGTGCAAAAGGGTTGCCGTTCGGCGGGGATTGGCTGCCTCGAATGCAAGCAGCCCGTGATCGACGGCATCCTGCGCGAGCAGCAGCCGATGCTGGAGCGCGCGCAGAAGTACATGGACGACCCGTCGCTCCTGCGTGCAATCGTCGCCGATGGCTGCGACAAGGCGCGCAAGTTCGCGAACGAGGCCATGCGCGACGTGCGCGAGGCGATGGGCCTCTCGTACAACTGATGGCGCTCGCGTGACGACGTCCGCATCCGCTGCTGGCGCGCCGCACGGCGCGCTTGCCGAGCCGTCGCGCTGGGTGCGCCAGTGGGCGCACCTCGTTGCGCCGGGGCAGGCGGTGCTTGAGGTGGCGTCGGGGATGGGGCGCAACGCCCGGTTCTTCGCGCAACGCGGCCACCCGGTATTGGCGCTCGATCGCGACGCCGCCGCACTGTCGACGATGGCCGGCGTGGCGGAAATCGAGACGCTCGAATGCGACCTCGAAGGCGCGCCCTGGCCGCTCGCGCCGGAGCGGCAATTTGCGGCGGTGGTCGTGACCCACTATCTGCACCGGCCGCTCATGCCGCGTTTAATCGACGCATTGGCGCCAGGCGGCGTGCTGATCTACGAAACCTTCGCGCAAGGCAACGAGACTGTCGGCAAGCCGTCGAATCCCGCTTTCCTGCTCGCGCCGGGCGAACTGCTGGCGGTCTGCACGCCCGCGCTGCGGGTGATCGCCTATCAGGACGGCTTTCTCGCCGAGCCGCGCGAGGCGTTCATCCAGCGCATCTGCGCGGTGCGCGAGACGGATGGGACCAACCCGGCTGTAACGGCCGGTAGTAGAGGTGCGGCTCAGGTACTTCCCGCACTGCGGTACGATCTGACCGGCTAATCCGCTACAATCGCAATTTAACGTACTCATTTTTCGACGTTTCATGGCTAACGGCACCCAGGACGGCATCACGTTGCGCGGCAGTATCCCCGCGATCGTCACCCCCATGCACGAGGACGGCAGTCTCGACCTGCCGGCGTTCCGCAAACTGATCGACTGGCATGTCGAAGAGGGGACGGATGCCCTCGTCGTCGTCGGCACGAGCGGGGAGTCCGCCACGCTCGACGTCGAAGAGCACATCCTGATGGTCAAGACGGCGGTCGAGCATGCCGCCGGCCGCCTGCCGATCATCGCGGGCTCGGGCGGCAATTCCACCGCCGAAGCAATCGAGCTGACTCGCCAGGCCAAGTCGGTCGGCGCGCAGGCCTCGCTCCAGGTCGTGCCGTATTACAACAAGCCGACCCAGGAAGGCATGTACCGCCACTTCTCGAAGATCGCCGAGACGGTCGATCTGCCGGTCGTGCTGTACAACGTGCCGGGCCGCACCGTCGCGGACATGTCGAACGAGACGATCCTGCGCCTCGCGCAGGTGCCGGGCATCGTGGGCGTGAAGGAAGCGACGGGCAACATCGACCGCGCCGCGCACCTCATCAAGCACGCGCCCGAGGGTTTCCGGATTTTCAGCGGCGACGATCCCACGGCGATCGCACTGATGCTGCTCGGCGGCCACGGCAATATTTCGGTGACCGCGAACGTTGCGCCGCGCCAGATGAGCGACCTGTGCAAGGCAGCGATCGAAGGCGATGTGAAGACCGCGCGTGCGATCCATCTGAAGCTTTTGTCGCTGCACAAGAACCTGTTCATCGAATCGAACCCGATTCCGGTGAAGTGGGCGCTGCAGGAACTCGGCCGCATCGAAGGCGGCATTCGCCTGCCGCTTACGCCGCTCGACGCCCGCTACCACGACGTGGTGCGCACGGCGTTGCGCGAAGCCGGCCTGATCGGCTGATTCGCCGGCGCACGAGCCCGATTAAAGAGCCCGACCAAGAGCCCGATTATTAACCGACGCCGCCACCGCCCGTATCCACGACAGATCCCGGCTTTGCGCACCAGTATCACGAAGGTCTCCATGAAACGTTCCGCTCTCTCCCTTCACGCCACCCGGATGGCGGTGCTGGCGCTGGCTATTGGTTCGCTCGCAGGCTGCGAGTCGCTGAACGACGTGCTCGCAACGGATCGCGTCAACTACAAGGACACGCCGAGCGCGCCGCCGCTCACCGTGCCTCAGGATTTGTCGTCGGCGCCGACCGACCAGAAGTACGTCGCGCCGCCGCCGCAGATGGCGCTCGGCAATGCGCCGAAGGGCACGGTGACGAGCGCGGGCAACGCCACGCTCGGCACGCCGACCGCGCAGGATCCGCTCGGCATGCATATCGAGCGCGACGGCGACCGCCGCTGGCTGGTGATCGACGGCCGCACGCCGGACGACGTCTGGCCGATCCTGCAGACCTTCTGGCAGGAAAACGGCTTCGCGCTGGCGACCGACTCGTCGGCCACCGGCATCATGACGACCGGCTGGGCGGAAAACCGCGCGAACATTCCGGACGACTGGTTCCGCCGCACGATCGGCCGCGTCATCGACTTCGCGTATTCGTCGGGCACGCGTGACCGCTTCCGCACGCTCGTGACGCGCGGCGCCGACGGCCAGACCGACATCTCCATCACGCATTCCGCGATGGAAGAAATGCTGACGGGTCAGGAGAAGACGGGGTCGAAGTGGGTCGAGCGTCCGCGCGATCCCGCTCTCGAAGCGCTGTTCCTCTCGAAGCTGATGCAGAAATTCGGCCTCACCGACGCACAGTCGAAGCAATTGCTGACGGACGCGCGCACGTCGACGGTTGTCGCGAAGATCGACAACGCGGCGGGCGGCGCCACGCTCGATCTGCCCGAGTCGTTCGACCGCGCATGGCTGCGCGTCGGCCTCGCGCTCGATCGCACCAACTTCACGGTCGACAACCGCGACCGCGCGAAGGGCATCTACTACGTCCGCTACGCCGATTCGATGCAGGAACTGAAGGGCGACGGTCTGCTCGGCAAGCTGTTCTACAGCCCGAAGTCGGCTGCGAAGAATCAGGAGCCGGAGTTCCTGATCGCCGTTCGCGCCAAGAGCGATGTGCAAACGCAGATCGCCGTGCTCGACCAGAACGGTCAGGTGGACACGTCGTCGCAAGCGCAGCGCATCGTGACGGCGCTGCACGCGCAGCTCAACTGACGCAATCGCCGTGCGCTTTGCAAGCCTCGGCAGCGGGAGCGAGGGCAACGCGCTGGTCGTAGAAGCAGGCGGCGGCGCGCGCCCCACGCGCGTGCTGCTCGACTGCGGTTTCTCGGCGAAGGAAGTCGAGCGGCGGCTCGCGCGAGCGGGCCTGGCCGCCGACACGCTCCACGCCATCCTCATCACCCACGAACACAGCGACCATATCGGCAGCGCGCTCACGCTCGCGCGCCGCTGGTCGATCCCGCTCTACACGAGCTGGGGCACGGCGCAGGCCGTTGGCGCGGACACCGCGGGCGTCGAGCTGCACGTCCTGTGGAGCGACGAAACGGTCGAAATCGGCGCTGTGGGCGTCTTGCCTTATACGGTCCCGCACGATGCGCGCGAGCCGCTGCAGTTTGTCTTCAACGACGGGGCGAGCCGGCTCGGCGTGCTGACCGACGTCGGCGAATCGACGCCCCACATCGGCGCGGTGCTCGGGGGCTGCGATGCGCTCGTCCTCGAATGCAACCACGATGTCGCGCTGCTCGCGGCGAGCCGCTATCCGCCGTCGCTGAAGGCGCGCATCGGCGGCTCGCACGGGCACCTGAACAACGAGGCGGCGGCCGGGATTCTGGCCGGACTCGACCGCTCGAAGCTGCGCTACCTCGTCGCCGCCCATTTGAGTCAGCAAAACAACACGCCCGAACTGGCGCGTGCGGCGATGGACGGCGTACTGGGCAACTCGGCGACTGAAATAGGCGTGGCGTCGCAGGACGAGGGGTTCGACTGGGTGGCGCTCTGAGCCGCCGGTCTTCGCGGAGCGATCCGGCACAAAAAAGCCCATGACACTTTGTCATGGGCTTTTTTTCGGGAACCCCTGTGGGCCGGGAGGCCCGCAAGCGGAGTTGCGCTTGGTTGCGCTCAGTTGCGATTGCCGCCGAAGATGCCGAGCAGGGCGAGCAGGTTCGTGAAGACGTTATAGAGATCCAGATAGATCGCCAGCGTGGCCGTGATGTAGTTGGTCTCGCCGCCGTTCACCACGCGTTGCACGTCGACCAGCATGTACGCCGAGAAAATGACGATGGCCATCACCGAAAAGGTGAGCATCAGCGCGGGCAATTGCAGGAAGATATTCGCGACGCCGGCGAGCAGCAGCACGATCACGCCCATGAACAGCCAACGGCCGAGACCCGCGAAGTCGCGCTTGCTGACCGTGGCGACGGTGGCCATGGCGGCGAAAATGATGCCGGTGCCGCCGAAGGCGAGCATGATGAGCGACGGCCCGTTCGAAAAGTGCAGGATGACCGTCAGAAGCCGCGACAGCATCAGGCCCATGAAGAACGTGAAGCCGAGCAGCACGAATACGCCGATGGCGCTGTCCTTGGTGCGCTCGATCGCGAACATGAAGCCGAAAGCGATCGCGAAGAACGCAAGCAGGCTCATGGCCGGGCTCGTGGCCGAAAACAGCGTGAAACCGGTGACGACGCCCGCCCACGCGCCGAGCACCGTTGGCACCATCGACAGCGCGAGCAGCCAGTAGGTGTTGCGCAGTACGCGGTTGCGGGCCTCGGCCGAGATGACGGAACCGCCGCGGCCGAAGTCATAGGGATACTGGTTCATGCTTTCTCCTTGCGTGAGAGGCGCCGGTTTTGATGGAGGCGCCAGGGGCGGATCCTGCGATCCGCTCCCTCGTAAGATATGCGCGCAGCCCTGGAGTTTCAACAGGTCGGCACACTTCTTTGCGGGCCCGCGTACACGGGCCGCCGCGTCACGGGCAGCGGGCTTGGGCGCCTGTTTGGTGGCCTGCCCGGGCGTTTTTCACCGCCTTTTCACTGGCTTGTCACCGGTTTTTGCGCTTTCATGCCCTTATTCCTGCACGTTGCTCGCCCCTGTGACCGGACTTCGCACCCCGCTAACGGGGTCCAATCGCAATCATACATGGGAACATGCTACAATTGACGATTCGTTTGGACCTGTAACCTATTAATTTTCTGGAGTTTTTATGGCGATCGAACGCACCCTGTCGATTATCAAGCCGGACGCAGTGGCAAAGAACGTGATCGGCCAGATCTACAGCCGCTTCGAAAACGCTGGCCTGAAGATCATTGCCGCCCGCATGGTCCACCTCTCGCGCGCCGACGCTGAGAAGTTCTATGCTGTTCACGCAGAGCGTCCGTTCTTCAAGGACCTCGTCGAATTCATGATTTCGGGTCCGGTGATGGTGCAGGCGCTGGAAGGCGAGAACGCCATCCTGAAGAACCGCGAACTGATGGGCGCGACGGATCCGAAGAAGGCGGAAAAGGGCACGATCCGCGCCGACTTCGCCGACAGCATCGACGCCAACGCCGTGCACGGCTCGGACGCCGCTGAAACGGCCGCTGTCGAAGTCGCGTTCTTCTTCCCGCAGGTCAACGTCTACTCGCGTTAAGCGAGCCGACGAAGCAGCACCAGGTTGCGCGAACGGCAATGGTGTTCACCGTCCGTCCGAAGGCTCGCAAGACGAGCCGCATGGCCGGCCGGTGAGCCCGCGGGTTCACTCGGTTCGCACTGAAATGGCAGGATTGACCATGACGAGCAGTTCCACCGTCAACCTTCTCGATCTCGACGCCCAAGGCCTCGTCGCATACTGCGAGAGCCTCGGCGAGAAGCCGTTTCGCGCCAAACAGCTGCAACGCTGGATCCATCAGTACAACGCCGCCGACTTCGACGGCATGACGGATCTGGCGAAATCGCTGCGCGAAAAGCTCAAAGGCCGTGCCGTCATCGGCATGCCCGGCATCATCAGCGATCACGTCTCCGCCGACGGCACGCGCAAGTGGCTCGTCGACGTGGGCAACGGCAACGCCGTCGAAACCGTGTTCATCCCCGAAGAGACGCGCGGCACGCTGTGCGTGTCCTCGCAGGCGGGATGCGCGGTCAACTGCCGGTTCTGCTCCACCGGCAAGCAAGGATTCTCACGCAATCTCACCACCGCCGAAATCATCGGCCAGCTTCGCATGGCGGAGTTCGCGCTGCGCGCGTCGCTCCTCGGCGAGGCGGGAAGCAAAGCAGGCGGCAAGGCGACCGGCGGTGAAGGCAAGGGCGAGCGCGTCATCACGAACGTCGTGATGATGGGCATGGGCGAGCCGCTCCTGAACTACGAAGCAGTCGTGCCCGCGATGCGGTTGATGCTCGACGACAACGCCTACGGCTTGTCACGTCGGCGCGTCACGCTGTCGACTTCGGGCGTCGTGCCGATGATGGACCGTCTCGGCGCGGAGTTGCCGGTGGCGCTCGCCGTTTCGCTGCACGCGCCGAACGACGCGCTGCGCGACGAACTCGTGCCGCTCAACCGCAAGCATCCGCTGCGCGACCTGATGGCCGCGTGCCAGCGATATCTGAAAGTCGCGCCGCGCGACTTCATCACGTTCGAGTACTGCATGCTCGACGGCGTCAACGACACGGAACAGCACGCGCGCGAATTGCTCGCGCTGACGCGTGACGTGCCGTGCAAACTCAATCTGATCCCGTTCAATCCGTTCCCCGAATCGGGCCTGCTGCGCTCGAAAACGGAGCAGATCAAGCGCTTCGCGCAGATTCTGATGGATGCGGGCGTCGTCACGACCGTGCGCAAGACGCGCGGCGACGACATCGATGCGGCCTGCGGGCAGCTCGCGGGCGAAGTGAAGGACCGCACGCGCCTTGCCGAACGCAGCGCGCGCAAGGTCATTGAAGTGAGGCCGGTGCCGAATTGAGCGCACCGGCTGTGATGAGGCCCGTGCGGTTGCTCGGGGGTGCGGGCCGTCATCGGTGGTAATGAAAGACAGTTGCAGAAGCGATCGGAAGCGGCACAGAAGCCGTGCATTTTGATATAAACGGTCTGCGAATCGGGGTGGGGCACGAAGCACCCGGCAGATTCCAGGAATGAAAAGAATCGACGCAAGGATTTAGGGATGAGCGAGCCGCAGCACCCTTTCGGGACAGAGTCCAATGCAGACCGTCCGACGCCTGGCAGTGTGCCATCGCCGGTGCAGGCCGTGCCCGACACGATGGCCGCAGCGGGTGCGCGCTTTGCGCAGCTGCGCGAGGCAAAGGGATGGGCGGTCGAGGATGTGTCGGCGCGGCTGAAGGTGTCGATCGGCAAGCTGCGCGCGCTCGAAGCAGGCGATTTGACCCAGCTGCCGGATACGACCTTCGCGCTCGGCGTCGTGCGCAGCTATGCGAAGATGCTCGACGCGGATCCCACCCCGTTCACGCAGGCGCTGCGCCGCGAGCGCGGCGTGCCGCAGCAGGATCTGTCGATGCCGGCTTCTGCGGGCGGCGGGCTGCCGCGCGGCCGCGTCTCGCTCTCGCTAGGCGGCAGCGGCGCATCGCGCCGCGGCTCGTGGCTGTGGGGCGTGGCGGCGGTGATCGTTGCGGTGATCGCGATCGCCATGTGGCATACGAACAGCGGTGAATCGTCGGCGTGGTTCGCGCGCCTGAAGTCGATGGCGAACGATGCGCACGTGCAACCCAACGCGGCGACGGTGACCGAAGGCCAGACGACTGGCGCATCGGCGGCGCAGGGCGATCAGGCGCAGGCTCCGGCGGATGCCCAGGCGAGCGACGCCGCTCCGGCCAGCGCCGCACCCGCTGCGGCGGGCAGCGCGCCGCAGGCGGCTGTGGCGGCTCCGGCGGCTCCGACGAATGTGGCTCCGACGAATGTGGCGCCTGCAAGCGCAGCACCGGCCAATGCGGCTCCAGTGAATGCGGCTCCGGCGAGTGCAGCACCTGCAAACGTAGCGCCTGCGGCGCACGCACCGGCCGCGAGTGCACCGGCTGCTGCAACGACGCCGGCAGCAACGACGCAAGCCTCGGGCGCGGACACCTCGACGTTCGCGATCCGCGTGACGCAGGACACCTGGGTCAGCGTGCGCCAGAAGGACGGCAAGGAGGTATTCTCCGGCCTGATCCACGGCAGCGACGCGCGCGAGATCACGGGCACCGGACCGTTGAAGATTACGGTGGGCAACAAGGCCGGCATCGAATCGATGACGATCGACGGCCAGCCGGTCGACGCGTCCAAGTACGCGTCGGCGCGCGGGAATGTCGCGCGCTTCGTGCTGCCCTGATAGAGATATGGCATGCGTCGCGGCCGGATACCCCGGCGGCGGCGCTTTTTCAATTCGCGCGTGGCTGCATCCGCGGTGCGCGTGAGGTGTAAATGGGTTTCCCGATGCAAACCGAACAGCAATCCCCGTCCAGCATCAGCCAGATCTGTTCGAACGAGCCGATCCTCGGCGGCCACGCGCCGCGCCGCAAGTCGCATGGTGTTCACGTGCGCTGGGGCGGCAACCTCGTGACGATCGGCGGCGACGCGCCCGTGCGCGTGCAGTCGATGACGAACACCGATACCGCCGACGCGATCGGCACCGCCATCCAGATCAAGGAACTCGCCCAGGCCGGTTCCGAGCTGGTGCGCATCACCGTGAATACGCCGGAAGCGGCCGCCGCCGTCCCGGCGATTCGCGAGCAGCTCGACCGCATGGGCGTGTCGGTGCCGCTCATCGGCGACTTCCACTACAACGGCCATCTGCTGCTGCGCGACTATCCGGGCTGCGCCGAGTCGCTCTCGAAGTACCGTATCAATCCGGGCAATGTCGGCCAGGGCGCCAAGCGCGATACGCAGTTCGCGCAGATGATCGAAGCGGCCATCAAATACGACAAGCCGGTGCGCATCGGCGTGAACTGGGGCAGTCTCGACCAGGATCTGCTCGCGAAGATGATGGACGAGAACGGCGCGCGCAGCGAGCCGTGGGAAGCGCAAAGCGTGATGTACGAAGCGCTGATCCAGTCGGCGATCGGCTCCGCGGAGCGCGCCGTCGAACTGGGCCTCGGCCGCGACAAGATCATCCTGTCGTGCAAGGTCAGCGGCGTGCAGGATCTGATCGCCGTGTACCAGCAACTCTCGAAGCGCTGCGAATTCGCGCTGCACCTCGGCCTGACCGAGGCGGGCATGGGCTCGAAGGGCATCGTCGCATCGACGGCTGCGCTTTCCGTGCTGCTGCAACAAGGCATCGGCGACACGATCCGTATTTCGCTGACGCCGGAGCCGGGCGCATCGCGCACGGGCGAAGTGATCGTCGGCCAGGAAATCCTGCAGACCATGGGCCTGCGCTCGTTCATGCCGATGGTCATCGCCTGCCCGGGTTGCGGCCGCACGACCAGCACGCTTTTCCAGGAACTCGCGTCGCAGATCCAGAACTACCTGCGCGCGCAGATGCCGGTATGGCGCAGCGAATATCCGGGCGTCGAGACGATGAACGTCGCCGTGATGGGCTGCATCGTGAACGGTCCGGGCGAGTCGAAGCACGCGAACATCGGCATCAGCCTGCCCGGCTCGGGCGAGAACCCGGCGGCGCCGGTGTTCATCGACGGCGAGAAGGTCAAGACGCTGCGCGGCGAACACATTGCCGAAGAGTTCCAGAAGATCGTGAGCGACTACGTCGTGCGCAAGTACGGCAACTCCGAAGCCACGGCATGAAGCAGCCGGATGCGTGCACGCAGCACTGCATCGACGCGACGCACAACCGAACATCGTCAATCGCAATCAGATGACTGAACAGAAAAGTAAGCCCGAAAAGCTCGCCGGCGTGAAGGGCATGAACGACATCCTGCCGCAGGAAGCCGGGCTGTGGGAATTCTTCGAAGCAACCGTGAAATCGATGCTGCGTTCGTACGGATACCAGAACATCCGCACGCCGATCCTCGAGCACACGCAGCTCTTTACGCGCGGCATCGGCGAAGTGACCGACATCGTCGAAAAGGAGATGTACAGCTTCACCGACGCGCTGAACGGCGAAAATCTCACGCTGCGCCCGGAAAACACGGCTGCGGTGGTGCGCGCGTCGATCGAGCACAACATGCTCTACGACGGCCCGAAGCGCCTGTGGTACGTCGGCCCGATGTTTCGCCATGAGCGTCCGCAGCGCGGGCGCTATCGCCAGTTCCACCAGGTCGGCGTCGAGGCGCTCGGCTTCGCGGGCCCGGATGCCGACGCGGAAATCATCCTGATGTGTCAGCGCCTGTGGGACGACCTCGGCCTCACCGGCATCAAGCTCGAACTCAATTCGCTGGGTCTTGCCGAAGAGCGGGCCGCGCATCGCGTCGAACTGATCAAGTATCTGGAGCAGCACGTCGACCTGCTCGACGAGGACGGCAAGCGCCGCCTGTACACCAACCCGCTGCGGGTGCTCGACACGAAGAACCCGGCGCTGCAGGAAGTGGCGAACAACGCGCCGAAGCTGATCGACTTCCTCGGCGAGCAGTCGCTCGCGCACTTCGAAGGGCTCCAGCGCATCCTCAAGGCGAACAACATTCCGTTCACGGTCAACCCGCGTCTCGTGCGCGGTCTCGATTACTACAATCTGACCGTGTTCGAGTGGGTCACCGACAAGCTCGGCGCGCAGGGCACGGTTGCCGCGGGCGGCCGCTACGATCCGCTGATCGAACAGCTGGGCGGCAAGCCGACGGCGGCTTGCGGCTGGGCGATGGGTGTCGAGCGCATCCTCGAATTGCTCAAGGAAGACGACCTCGTGCCGGAAGCAGAAGGTTGCGATGTCTACGTTGTCCACCAGGGCGACGCGGCGCGCGAGCAGGCCTTCATCGTGGCGGAGCGTCTGCGCGACACCGGTCTCGACGTGATCCTGCACTGCAGCGCCGACGGCCAGGCCGCGAGCTTCAAGTCGCAGATGAAGCGCGCGGACGCGAGCGGCGCGGCGTTCGCCGTCGTGCTCGGCGAGGACGAAGTGGCGAACGGCGTGGTCGGCGTGAAGCCGTTGCGCGGGACCGCCGCCGACGCGCGCAACGAGCAGCAAACCGTCGCGCTTGAAGACTTGACCGAATATCTAATCAATGCGATGGTTGCATCCGCCGAAGACGGCGACGACTGATCGCGGACGGCTTGAACAACCCGCACGGCGTGTCCGATAGACGAAACGGATGCGCCAGGATGGCTAAAAAACGAGGAATCGCGACGCGATGAGTTACCACGACGAACAGGAATCGATCGAGAGCTTCAAGGCATGGTGGGCGCAGTGGGGAAACTCCACCACGTGGGCCGTGCTGATCGTTCTGCTCGCGCTCGCGGCGTGGAACGGCTGGAATTTCTGGCAGCGCCGCCATGCGGCCGAGGCCGCCGTGCTGTACGACCAGGTGCAGCAGGCGGCGACGGGTGGCGACAAGGCGGTGCTCACGCGCGTTGCATCCGACATGGAAGACCGCTTTGGCGGCACCGCGTACGCGCAGATGACGGCGCTGACGGTGGCGAAGTCGCTTTATGTGGCGGGCGACACGGCCGGCGCGAAAGCGCAGCTGCAGTGGGCCGCCGACCACGCGAAGGACGATGAATTCCGCCAGATCGCGAAGCTGCGTCTCGCGTCGCTGCTGCTCGACGAAAAGGCCTACGATCAGGGCCTCGCGCTGATTCCCCAGCCGGATTCGGGCCCGTTCAAGGGCCTCGTCGCCGATGGCCGCGGCGATCTGCTTGCCGCCGCCGGCAAGCACGACGATGCGCGCGCCGCCTACAAGCTCGCGCTCGACAGC
This sequence comes from Paraburkholderia sp., assembly GCF_024281035.1. Lineage (GTDB taxonomy): Bacteria > Pseudomonadota > Gammaproteobacteria > Burkholderiales > Burkholderiaceae > Paraburkholderia. Next base: position 2,070 of record NZ_JAMXLH010000031.1, on the reverse strand, counting down.
TTGCCGAAAAGCGATGCGTCCGAGCGCCAGCTGATCCAGTTCAAGCTGGACGCGCTCGGCGGCTAATCCGCGTGCTCTCAGCCATTCTCCATAAACCAACTACATTGATGCTTCGTTCACCGATGAATCTGCTGAAACGATACGTTGTGCCCGCCGCCTGTGCAATGACGGTCCTGGCGCTGACGGCCTGCTCGTCGGGCAAGGACGCGAGCCACGTGCCGACGCCGCTCACCCAGTTCAAGCCGGTGCTCAACGTCCAGCAGGTATGGAAAGCGGGCGTCGGCAAGGCCGGCCGCTATCTGTTCTCGCCGGTCGCCGTCGGCGACGCTGTGTTTGCGGCGGGCGAGAACGGCTCGGTCGCGAAGATCGATGCGCAGACCGGCAAGGAAATCTGGAGCACGAAGCTCAAGGATGACATTTCGGCGGGCGTCGGCAGCGACGGCAATCTGACCGCTGTCGGCGGCCTGAAGGGCCAGGTCTACGTGCTCGACGCGAACGGCAAGCTGTCGTGGCAAGCCACCGCGCCCGGCGAAATCATCTCGCCGCCGCTCGTCGGCAACGGCCTCGTGGTCGTGCGCACGATCGACGGTCAGATCGTCGGCTTCAATGCGCAGACTGGCGAACAGAAGTGGACCTACCGCAACCGTGCGGTTCCGCTCAATCTGCGCGTGTCGGCCGGCATGACGTTCGCGGGCGACCAGGCCGTGCTCGCAGGCTTTCCGGGCGGCGGGTTCGCCGCGCTGAACCTCACGACGGGCGACGCGTTCTGGGAAACGCCGGTGTCCTATCCGAAGGGCGTGACGGAAGTCGAGCGCATCAACGACGTGAGCGGCCCGCCGACGCTGGTTGGCGCCATGACGTGCGCGGTCACGTTCCAGGGGCAGCTCGCCTGCTTCGATGCGAATTCGGGCCGCGTAATCTGGCAAAAGCCGTTCTCGAGCGTGAGCGGCATCGCCCAGGATGAGAACACCGTGGTCGGCGCGGACGATTCGTCGATCGTGCATGCGTACAACGTTTCGACGGGTACGCAGACCTGGGTGACGACCAAGCTCAAGGATCGCGGTCTCAGCGTGCCGGCCGTGCTCGGCCACGCGGTCGTGCTCGGCGACGTCGAAGGTTATGTGCACTTCCTGTCGATGGACGACGGCAGCTTCGTGGCGCGCGTGAAAACCGACGGCAGCCCGATTACCGCGGCGCCGGTCCTGGCCGGCAACACGCTCGTCGTCCAGACGAAGAACGGCAACCTGTTCGGTCTGCGTCCGCAGTAAGCGGCATTCCGCGCTGCCCGGTCCGTGTGGCCAGGCGGCGCCAGGGTCATGCTTCGAAGGCGGCGGGTCGGCCAGACCGTACGTCGCCTGATCCAGGCCGGCTTATGCCGGCCGTACGCATTTTTGAACTGATGCGTTGAAAGAGGGCGCGGGCTTTCCGGCTGCGGCCCGCCCGTCTCTGGCCTGTCTGTCCGGCACCGGCCGGACTGGTGCGATATACCGGTCGCACGCCTCGCCCCGGCATCGGGCGATTTTCGTGATAATTTGCAAGTGATGCAGCCCTGCAAGCGCAGGGCGTTGCCGCGCCTTACCGTAGAAAACATCAGATGAAACCCGTAATCGCCCTCGTCGGGCGCCCCAATGTGGGGAAATCCACGCTGTTCAACCGCCTCACGCGCTCGCGTGACGCGCTGGTTGCCGACCTGCCCGGTCTCACGCGCGATCGCCATTACGGCGAAGGACGCACCGGCGAGCGGCCGTATCTGGTCGTCGACACCGGCGGCTTCGAGCCGGTCGCGAAAGACGGCATCCTGCACGAGATGGCGCGCCAGACCCGCCAGGCGGTCGAGGAGTCGGACGTCGTCGTGTTCATCGTCGACGGCCGCAATGGTCTCGCGCCGCAGGACAAGTCGATCGCCGACTATCTGCGCAAGGTCGGGCGGCCGATCTTCCTCGTCGTCAACAAGGCCGAGGGCATGAAGTACAGCAACGTCGCGGCCGACTTCTACGAACTCGGCCTCGGCGATCCGCGCGCGATTTCGGCCGCGCACGGTGACGGCGTCACCGACATGATCAACGAGGC
>NZ_JAMXLH010000030.1 GCF_024281035.1 Paraburkholderia sp. | reverse complement strand
TCGGCTTCGGCTTCGGCTTCTGCTTCGGCTTCGGCTTCGGCTTCGGCTTCGGCTTCGGCTTCGGCTTCGGCTTCGGCTTCGGCTTCGGCTTCGGCTTCGGCTTCGGCTTCGGCTTCGGCTTCGCCGTCACGCTCACCGACACACTCGCCGGTAGCCAGGCGCTCACGCATCGCCCGTTCGCCAGTAACAGGAGGCCGCACCTTGCAGTCCGACTATCTGGAATATGACGCCATCGGCCTCGCCGAACTCGTCAAGCGCGGCGACGTGAGCGCGCGCGAACTGCTCGATACGGCGATCGCGCACGCGGAAGCGGCCAATCCCGCGATCAACGCGATCGTGCTCAAGGACTACGACGCGGCCCGCCGCCGCGCAGCGCGGATCGAGGCGGGCGCGAACGGCACCGATGCCCTCGCCGACGGCCCGCTCGCCGGCGTGCCGTTCCTCGTGAAGGATCTCGGCGCGGCGGTGGCGGGACTGCGCATGACGTTCGGCAGCCGTCATTACCGCCACTACGTGCCCGCCGAGGACGCCCCGGTCGTCACGCGCTTTCGCGCGGCGGGCCTCAACATCTTCGGCAAGACGAGCGCCTCGGAACTGGGCCAGATGCCGTACACGGAGCCCGAACTCTTCGGCGCATGCCGCAACCCGTGGAGCCTCGACCACACGCCCGGCGGATCGAGCGGCGGCGCGGCGGCAGCGGTCGCCGCGGGCGTCGTGCCGCTCGCGCACGCATCGGACGGCGGCGGCTCGATCCGCATTCCCGCGTCGTGCTGCGGCCTGTTCGGTCTCAAACCGTCGCGCTCGCGCCAGCCGCCTTCGAACCTCGCTCCGCCGCCGGGCGCGCTGGGCGTCGATCTGGCCGTCTCGCGCAGCGTGCGCGACAGCGCGCTGATGCTCGACCTCATCGCGGGCGACCCTGCGCTCGCACCCGGCGCACCGGGCACGTTCCTCGCGGCGGTTCGCGAGCCGTTCGACCACGCCGGGTCACGCAACTTCGCGCTCAACGTCGCGCTCGTCACCGACCCGATGTTCGCCTTTTCGCTCACGCCCGAGGTGCTCGCCGCCGTCGACGATGCGGCCGCGCTCGTCGCCTCGCTCGGCCATCGGGTGGAGCCGGTTGCGCTGCCGGTCGATTTCACCGCCGCGCGCGACGCGTTTCTGATGCTGTGGTCGGTCGTGGCGGAGCAGTCCGTGCTCAAGGCCGACGACGTGACCGGTACGGCGCCGCGCCGCCAGGACTTCGAAGTTGCGACGTGGGCGATGGCGCATATCGGCCGCAAGTTCGGCCAACGCAATCTGTCCAGTGCGCTCGACGTGCAGCGGCACATCACGGCGCAACTGGCCGATCTCATGACGCGCTACGACGTGATCCTGTGCGCGACGCTCGCGGCGGCGCCGGTAAAGATCGGCGAACTCAAGCCGTCACAGACCGAGCGACTGCAGATGCGCGCGGTCACGGCCATGCCGATGGAGGCCCTGATGCGAAAGATGCTGATAGAAGCGTCGAACAAGGCGTTCGCCTGGGCGGGCTGTACCGAGTTGTTCAACCTGACGGGCCAGCCGTCGATGTCGGTGCCGCTGATGTGGAGCGCGCGCGGACTGCCGATAGGCGTGCAGTTCGCCGCACGCGACGGCAACGATGCATTGCTGCTGCGCCTTGCGGCGCAGCTCGAGGCGGCGCGGCCATGGTTTGGCCGGCGTCCGCCTTTACTGCAGGCGCGTGGACCGATGTCCCGCGTCTGATTGACGCATCCGCGCCGAATTTGCGGGAGCGGTCGACCTACAACAAACGGCGCTCAGGCCTTCTTGTTGTAGCCGTTGCACCAGCCCTTACCCGAAACCTGCTTGCCGCCAAACATCGGGCACGGTGCAAATGCGTCGGTGGCCTTGCCTTGATACAGCGCGCAGTTATGGCAGTTCTCGCCAGCGACGTACTTGGCGAACTTCGCCTTGTCGACCTTGGTCGCGTCGGTCTTGTAGCCAAGCGTCACGGCCATGGCGTCGGATTCGCTAACCTTCGTGGCATCAGCAGCGAAAGCCTGCTTCGACAGCGCGACGGTCGTTGCAACACCAATGCTCGTGATCAGGAAGCTGCGGCGGGACGATTTCATGAAAGAGTCACTCCAATATCCAATATGTGGGGCAATACGCAGTTCTATGACAGCGCGGCGCAAGCATAGCAACGAAGTGCTGTCGGATACAAAGGCGTTCCTCAAGACAAGCGAAGTGCGTGGACCCGAACCTGGACCGACAGACGCGCGGTTCTGTCCTGGCTGTCATAGCAACCTCAACCCCGCCAAACAACCTCGTGATTTGCCGTTCCACAAAGCAGTTCTTCATGGTCGCAAGGGCCAGATCGCAGAAATTGTCAGATAAATCTCAACCAATTCAACGAGGATCGCGACTTTTCCGCTTGCATACGAAACGCGCGAACGTTTACACTCCGAAAGCTTTTTGAAAGGTCGGCGACTGCCCGGAGGATGGCCAGGGCGAGCCTATGCGAAACATCCGCGCTGAACGAGGATGGCGGCCTTTCCCCGACAGAGGCGAACTCAAGAACGGGTGATGGAAACGGCGCACTAACAAGACGACGGTGTCATGGATGACACCGCACAGCGCACACGCCGACGTTCAAACGTATCGCCAGTGACTGGCGAACACTCGCACCGCGCACGGCAATGGCTCCGGCGTTAGCCAGAGAGTCATATCGCCAGCGCGCGGACAGATCAGGTATCAGCGGTATCGGAGGCATCAGGTAACGCAAACAGGTATCACGGCACGATTAATCAGTACTTCGAATTATGTATTTAGCTAGCGACTGCGCAAGCGCCGCGTCGGAGCGGCACTTGAGCGAATACGGGGCGGCTATTCGGGAACAAGAGTTTCAAATGCGGCTAACAAAAAACCTCGGATTCCATAGCTTTCCGGACAGTTTTATTTCGTTTATCGATTTTCCCTCATACCACCAACACGATCTCTCAATACAGAAATGAACAGGATTTACCACTCGATATTTAGTGAAGCATTGGGTTCCTGGATTGCTGTCCCGGAAAATGCTCGCGCCCGCGGCAAAAAAGCCACCTCTACCGTCATCGTTCCGATCATTCTCGGCTTGTGTGGTTCAGGCGGGGCACTGGCTGGCGCCCTGGACGGCGGCAGTATTTCTCCCAACATAAAATGCGACACTCCGTTGGCCTATGGCCCGGGTGCGATCGCAGGGAATGGGGCGGGCGCGGCCATATGCGGACATAGCGCAGACCCCATCGCGATTGGATCAAATGCGGTAGCGGCAGCCAATTACGACACTGCAATTGGCACCGGTGCCATTGCAGGCGCGACTGGAGTAAACGATCAAGCGAATACTGCGATTGGCACGCGAGCGAATGCGACGGGTGGAAGTACCGCCCTCGGCGTAAAAACAACGGCATCCGGAGCGGGCAGCGTGGTGCTTGGAAACGGTTCGACCGATGACGGCGAAGCGAATGTCGTCTCGGTCGGATCGAGTAAAAACCAACGCAAAATCGTCAATGTTGCCGCCGGTACGCAAGCTACCGACGCCGTCAATGTGGAGCAATTGAATTCATTGTCGACGTCGACTTTGAACAGCCTCACGTCGGCCAACAGCTCGATCGGTGTGCTGTCCAACAGCTTGAGTTCGACCGACAGTTCGCTCGCAGCACTTTCAACGACAACCTTGAACAGCCTCTCGACGGCCAACAGCTCGATCGGTGCGCTGTCCAACAGTTTGAGTTCGACCGACAGTTCGCTCGCAGCACTTTCAACGACAACCTCGAACAGCCTCTCGACGGCCAACAGCTCGATCGGTTTGCTGTTCACCAGCTTGAGCTCGACCGATAGTTCGCTCACGTCGCTGTCGACCGCGACCTCGACCGGCATGGTTTCGCTGTCCACGGGCCTCAGCACGACCGCCGACCTGATCCTGTCGCTGTCCACGTCGACCACGAACGCCATCAACGATGCGCAGACGCGCTATCACAGCGTGAACGACAACGGCACGCGGCAGGACAACCACGACGGCAGCGGTGCAACGGGCATCAACTCTCTCGCAGTAGGCGTCAACGCCAAATCGGCAGGCACGAGCAGCGTCGCGGTCGGCGATGGCTCGAACGCCGAGTCGGATGGCGCGGTTGCCATCGGCCAGAACGCATCGGCGTCGGGCGGCCAGGCCGTGTCGCTCGGCGCCGGTAACACGGCAAGCGGCAACGGCGCGGTCGCAATCGGCGACCCGAACGTCGCGACAGGCACCGGCGCGGTGGCGATGGGCGCGGACAACACGGCGACGGGCACCGGCGCACTGGCGATCGGCAACGCGAACCAGGCGACCCAGGACAACACGATCGCGCTCGGCAACCAGGCCATCGCAAGCGCCATCGGCGCACAGGCCTACGGCGCGGGCGCCAGTGCCACGGCGACCGACGCGCTCGCCTTCGGCACGAACGCACAGGCCAACGTCGCGAACTCGATTGCAATGGGCGCAAACTCGACCACGGGCAACGCCGTCGCAGTGCCGGCCATCACGGTCGGCGGCGCCTCGTATGCGGTCTCCGGCATCGCGCCGGTGGGCGTCTTCAGCGTCGGCGCGGCAGGGCTGGAACGCCAGATCACGAACGTCGCAGCCGGCCGTGTCTCGGCCACCAGCACGGACGCGACCAACGGCAGCCAGCTCAACGCGACGAACCAGGCTCTCAACAGCCTGTCGACATCGCTTGCGTCGAACATGTCGTCGCTGTCGAGCAGTCTGAGCGACACGAACAGCAACGTGGCCTCGCTGTCGACCGGCCTGAGTTCGACGAACAGCAACATGGACTCGCTGTCGACGACAAGCTCGGCGGGCCTCAGCTCGCTCTCCACTGGCCTGAGCGTGACGAACGACAACGTGGCGTCGCTGTCGACGGGCGTGGCGAACATCAACAACACGCTGAACTCGCTGTCGACGACCATCAACAACACGACAGTCGTCAACGCCAACGGCATCGCGTCCGACATGAACGGCACAACCAACGACAAGCCGGCCGTCACGGCCGGCTCGAACTCGGTGGCGCTCGGCGCCAACTCCAACGACGGCGGCCGCTCGAACGTGGTGTCCGTCGGCAGCACGGATCAGCAGCGTCAGGTCGTCAATGTCGCGGACGGCACGGAGGCGACAGACGCAGTCAACGTACGCCAGCTCACGTCAGCAACCGAAACGGTGAACCGATATACCGACCAGCGGCTGGACTCCATGCAGCAAGGCGTGAATCACCTCGCGCGTACCGCGTACTCCGGCATTGCAATCGCAGGTGCGCTCGCGGGGATGCCACAGGTCGATCCGGGCAAGGTCGTGTCGGCCAGTGTCGGCTTCGGAAACTACGGCGGCTATACGGCCGTTGCAATCGGCGGCAGCGTGCGGATTGCCCAAAACACCGTCGTCAAACTGGGCGCGGGCACGGTGAACGGCTCGCGCCTGATGATCAACGGCGGCCTCGGGCATTCGTGGTAAGCACGGCGCGGTAAATACCGCGCACTAAACGCGCCGCACTCAACCTGGCGCGCCCAGCCCCGCGAGTTCAACCTCGCGGGGTCCGCTCAGCGCGCGTCGGCCAGTTCGCACACGCGCTGGGCAATCGCCAGCGACGCCGTGAGCCCCGGCGACTCGATCCCGAACAGGTTCACGAGCCCGCGCACGCCGTGCGCGGCGGCCCCCTGGATCATGAAGTCGGCAGCGGCTTCGCCCGGGCCCGAGAGCTTCGGCCGGATGCCGGCGTAAGCCGGCTGCAGCGCGCCGTCGGGCAACGCGGGCCAGTAGTGGCGGATTTGCGCGTAGAACGTATTGGCGCGTTGCGGATTGACGTTGTAGTCGATGGCATCGATCCACTCGACGTCCGGACCGAAGCGCGCCTGGCCGCCCATGTCGAGCGTGAGGTGAACGCCCAGCCCGGCCTCGTTCGGCATCGGATAGATGAGGCGCGAAAACGGCACGCGCCCCGATACGCCGAAGTAGTTGCCGCGCGCCAGATAGATCGGCGGGATGTGGCGCGCATCGAGGCCGCGAATGCGCCGCGCCACGGCGGTCGCCTGCAGGCCCGCACTGTTGATGACACAGGCCGCGCGCACTTCGGTCGGCGACGCGCCGCCGACCCGGACGACGAAGCCGTTCGGCGCCACATCGATCGACTCGACCGGCGACTGGAGCGCGATCACCGCGCCGTCGCGTTCGGCGTCGCCCTGTAACGCGAGCATGAGCTGATGGCTGTCGACGATGCCGGTCTGCGGCGAATAGACGGCCGCGATGCATTCGAGCGCCGGTTCGAGCGCGAGCGCCTCGCTGCCGCTGATGCGCGTGAGGTCGAACACGCCGTTTTCCTTGCCGCGCGCCAGAATCGCTTCGAGCTGCGGGATCTGGTTGGGCGCCGTGGCGACGAGCAGCTTGCCGCAGCGCGCGTGCTCGACGTGGCGCGCCGCGCAGTACTCGTAGAGCATTTCGCGGCCACGCACACAAAGCGTGGCTTTCAGCGAGCCGCGCGGGTAGTAGAGCCCGGCGTGAATCACCTCGCTGTTGCGCGAGCTGGTGCCGGTGCCGATGGCGCCGGCCGCTTCCAGCACGATCACCTCGCGCCCGCGCGCCGCGAGCGCGCGCGCCACCGCCAGCCCGACGACGCCTGCGCCGATCACTACACAGTCGATCTGATCCATGTCTCCACATCCGTCCCTGCGGCGCCGGCCGGGACTTCGGCCTGACGTCCGCGATCTGCTGAGTCCGGGTGACGGCGCGCGTCGCGCCGCCGCTATGCAGAAAATTGTACGCCGTGCCGCGGTGCAGCATCCGCTATGTCGTACGGCTGTCCGGCGAGCAATGCGCGGCAACGCACAGGCGCGTTGCCGCAAACGCCATGCGGCTCAGTGGATGGCCGCGCCGCCCGAAGCGGGAACGGGGCGCGCCGCGTGCAAGAGGTCCGTCGAGATCTGCACGCGCGGCGCGGCGTAACCGCCCATGGCGAACTGCGGCGGATAGTCGGGCGCGCTCGGATTCTTGCTGAGTTCGCCGTTGGCTTTGGCTTCGGCGAGTTCCGCTTCGACTTCGGCGCGCGTCCTGGGCGCGTTGTTCGTTGCGGCGGGTGCGGAAGCGACTTCACCAGCGCGAGCCGGGAAAGCAACGAAGACGACGAAAGCCGTGAATGCAGTGATGGCAGAGGCCAGCGGAACAGCGAGCGGAGCGGTCTTCATGGCAAATCCTCGATGCAGGTCGAAGCGTGTCGGCGTGGCGGGCGAAAAGCCCTGCTGGCCGGTGTTTCGGCGCCTGCCATGAAGTGCAGTTTACGACTGAACTATCGAAAAGCAATTTCGATAAGAGTCAAACCACCGTTGCAAAACGCGCAACAACGAGCAACATCGCGCCCCGGATTCATGCGATGAAGATGCATTCGTTGCCGCGGCAACATCAATGGGCGCAAATGTCGCGGTTGAACCTCCGACGTACATCCCCATCTCATATTGAGCTGCGACGGTCCGGCATTTGCGAACCGGGTATAGGATCGAAGATCACGACAATCCAGCCACGCAGCCAGGGTCACGCCGTCGCCGCCCGGACGGCGCGCGTGCACGGAGTCAACGATATGACGTTGTGGAAACACTGCCTCACCACCACGCTGTTCGCCGCAGCCGCCAGCACGGCCGCCGTGAGCGCGCATGCGCAGGATGCGGCGCAGCCCGTCGTGAAATGGACGCTGCAGGTGTTGCAGGACGGTCGGCAGGTCGACGCGTTCGAGGGCACGACCACGGTCGGCCAGGCGCGCACGGATACCCACCATCATGTCGTCGCCCACAACGTCGGCTGCAAGGACCATCCGGACGCCGGCATCGACCTCCAGCGCACGCTGACCGTCTCCCCGCTGCAGGCGAATGCGAGCGAGACGATTCTCGCAATCGATGCCCAGGAAACGCTCGAATCCACCAACCCGTCGCAAACGCCCGAAGGCTGCGCGCTGCCGCCGCAGCCGCGCCGCGTTGCCGCCAGCCATCCGGGGCTGCGCGTGCCTGCGGGCGAAGCGGTGAACTGGCAGATCGTCGACCAGAATCCGGCGCTTGCGTACCGGATCAGCGCAAGCCTCGCGCCGCCGCCGCTCTGAGCCCCGCGGCGCATCACAGAACTACCCCCGTATGCGAAATCCCGAAGAACCGCTGATAGACACCACACACAACCTCGACTTCGTCGCAGTGAGCTGGAACCTGCACAAGGGCCGCTCGCCACTCGGCTTCGAGGCCTGGCAGGCGATGCGGCGCTGGGTGCAGTCCACCCACGCCGATGCCTGGTTCCTCCAGGAAGCCATGGCCCGGCGCCTGCCGCAACCAGTGCTCGCTTCCACGTTCGGCGCGCCGCTCGGCGATCCGCTCGAAGACGTCTGGCATTGCCAGGCCACCGAGATCGCCCGCTCGCTCGAACTCCAGATCGCACTGGGCACCAATGTGTTCAAGCCGTCCTGGCGGCACGGCAACGCCATTCTTTCGCCGCATCCGCTCGACCTCGGCGGACGTTGGGACATCTCCGCGCACCGGTTCGAGCGGCGCGGGCTGCTCGTGGCGCGCGCGAGCGTCGGCTCGCGCTCGGTCACGCTGCTGTGCGCGCACCTTGCGCTCACGCGCAGCGCGCGCATGCGGCAAATGAACTGGATCGCGCACTGGATCGCGAAGGAGGCGCCGCAAGGGCCGCTCGTGCTCGCGGGCGACTTCAACGACTGGCGCAACGACTCGGTGCCGATCTTCGCCGAACACGGCATGCACGAAGTGGCGACGCTGCTCGGCGAACCCGCACGCACGTTTCCGGCGTTTTCGCCGACGCTCGCGCTCGACAAGATGTTCGTGCGCGGCCTGCAGCCTGTCGAGCTGATCCGGCCCGCGCAGGAAACCGCGTGGCTTTCCGATCACCTGCCGTACATGGCGCGGCTGCGCCTGGAATGACGCGATCCATGCCGCCGGCCGATGCCGCCGGCGGCGCTCAACGCCGGCGTTTTACCGGCGTCTCGTCCCGTATTTCGCCCCACATTTCGTCCCGCATTCCCCTCGCCTCGCGCTAACATGGCGCGTTGCGCGCCGCGCGTCCTGCCGTCCGTCCGAGTCATGCACTACATCACCACGCTGCTCCAGATCGCCGCGGTCTATTCGCTCGCGCTGATCAGCCCCGGCCCGAACTTCTTCATGGTCACGCAACTGTCGCTTGCCGGACGGCGCGGACTCGGCGTCGCATCGGCGTTCGGCGTGGGCGTCGGCTCGACGCTCTGGGCCGCGCTCGCGATGCTCGGCCTGGCCACCGTGCTTCAGCGCATCGACTGGGTCTACAACGGCGTGCGCGTGGCAGGCGCGCTGTATCTCGTCTGGTTCGGCTTCAAGCTGTTGCGCTCGGGCGTGCGGCGCAGCGCCGCACCCGAGGTCAAGGTCGTCACCGAGCCGCTGCCGCCCGCCGGACGCCGCGAGTACTTCCGCACCTGGCGCGCCGGGTTCTTCACCTGCCTTACGAACCCGAAGTCGTGCGTGTTCTGGACGAGCGTGTTCGCCGCGATGTTTCCCTCGCACCCGCCGCTGTGGTTCTACGGCGTGGCGCTCGCGACCGTGGCGGCGATGTCGTTCGGCTGGCATTGCAGCATCGCGTTCCTGTTCGCCGACGACCGCACGCAGCGCGGCTACCGCCGCGTGCGCCGCCCGATCGACGCGTTCTGCGGCGCGGCGCTCGTCGGCCTCGGCCTGAAGCTCGCGGCGGACCGCTAGACGCCTCGCGCAAGCCGGGTGAGCGGCGTCCCGTTCCGCTCTCCGGCGCTCCAACTGCGGCCCGACTGAGCCCCAACTGCGGGCCAATTTCGACCCAACTGCGGCCCAACTGCGGGCCAACTGCGGGCCAACTCCAACCCGACTGCGACCGGAAGCCGCACCGTACCTGTTCTGGCTGAAGGGCCAATATGCTGCGGTCTGACAGGGCTTCCGGTATCATCTTGCCGAACATTCGCTTGCGTGCGCTCTTTGCGAGACACCCCACCCGGGCCATCCCGACCGGGCGCGCGCCCGTGGCGGCACACAGCCTGCTCCCGCGCGCTCCGGCCCAATAACCGGCCGATGCGCCGCCACCATGTCCATGCCTGCCTTGCCCGTTACGTTCGCGTGCGGGCGCCGGCATCCCGCCGCGCACAACGTGGATCAGCCGTCGGAGTGACCTCCGGCGTTGTGACATGAGGCGCGGGCCATTCCTCCCACCAGCGCATCGCCGTCGAGACGATGCGGTCACGGTAAAATGGCGGTTTGCGCTTCGTTCGCAACAGGGTTGACCGGCTAGCGCCGGCATCGTCGCGCCGCGCCGCCGTAAGCGATCGGCAGCCCGCGAGTTGGCCAGGGATTGACCAAGAACTGGCCGGGGTCTGACGGCCCTTGTTTCGCATCTTCAGGAACCATGAGCAAAATCACCACCGAAACCGTTCTGAGCGTCCACCACTGGACCGATACGCTTTTCAGCTTCACCTGCACGCGCGACCCCGCCCTGCGTTTCGAGAACGGCCAGTTCACCATGGTCGGCCTCGAAGTGGACGGCAAGCCGCTGATGCGCGCCTACTCGATGGCGAGCGCCAACTACGAAGAGCATCTGGAATTCCTGAGCATCAAGGTGCAGGACGGCCCGCTCACGTCGCGTCTCCAGCATCTGAAGGTCGGCGACAAGGTGCTGATCGGCAAGAAGCCCACCGGCACGCTGATGGCCGACAACCTGCTGCCGGGCAAGGTGCTGTGGCTGCTCTCGACGGGCACGGGCCTCGCGCCGTTCATGTCGGTCATCAAGGATCCGGACGTCTATGACCGCTACGAAAAGGTCGTCCTCACGCACACCTGCCGTTTCGTCGACGAACTCGCGTACAAGGAGTTCATCAGCGAAGAACTGCGCAACCACGAGTACCTCGGCGACATCGTCCGCGAAAAGCTGATCTACTTCCCGACCGTCACGCGCGAAACCTTCGCCAACCGCGGCCGCATCACCGACCTCATCGAGTCGAAGAAGCTGTTCGAAGACCTCGATCTGCCGTCGTTTACCCCCGAACGCGACCGCATCATGCTCTGCGGCAGCCCGCACATGCTGCGCGACACGCGCGAGCTGCTCGAGGGGCTCGGCTTCAAGGAAGGCAGCAACAACGAGCCGGGCCACTACGTGATCGAAAAGGCATTCGTCGGCTAAGCCGCGCGCCTGATTGACCCGCTGCCCGGCAGCAACGAAAACCGGAGCCCCGCGCTCCGGTTTTTTTTCGCCCGCGTTTTGGCCACGCTTCGTCGGCGCTTCTTCCCCGCTTCTTCCCCGCTTCTTCCCCGCTTATTCCCCGTTTCGCCCGCGCGCCTTCAACAGCCTTTCACCCCTCCTCCACGCAGCATTCCTACAACAGCGCCTCAGTGACGCAGTTACAAATGTCACAAAATGTCGTTACCTTCCATGTCAGCATTTTTCTGACATTGGAATTGTGACAAAACCTCACTTAATTTCTCAACTATTGGCCGCTGAGCCACATCCAGACTGCTGCTTTCTTTTTTTTTGCGATACCATCGCGGCGCGGCATCGGCATTCTCTGGCCCCAAAAAGGGTTAGACCAGACCGTTACAGGATGTAAATATCGTTACGCTGCGCCGTACCGTTTTCTGGCACCGGGACATTGACCACCCTGGCTGCAGACGGTGTGACGGGCCGGTTTCGGAACGGGGGATAAATGGACACGTCGAAGATCGTTGCGGTCGCTACGTGCGCTCAGGGCGAGGAGGCGCCACGCCGCGTTGCCGTGCGCACGCGCGGAGCGCATGGCGCCGACGCGCCCAGCCGGGTCGCCCGCGTGCGGCGCCCGATCGTCGCCACGGCCACCATGGCAACCGCTGCCCCCATCACGACGGCTCAAGCGGCCCGCATCGACGCCGACGAAACCGCGCGCCGGCGTCTCGCACGCGAGCTGCACGATAGCGTCGGCGCGGAACTCGCCGCCACGCACTTCGCCCTTGCCAACGTCAACGCCTCGCTGCCCGCCGACGCGCCGCCGCAGTACGCCGAAGCGCTCGCGCTCGTCGCGCGCTCGTTGAACGCGGCGGCCGAAGCGGTGCGCCACGTGCTCGACGGACTCAGCGCGCCACAGCTCGACGCGGGCCTCGTTGCGGCGCTCGACGAATGGACGCGCGGCTTCGGCGCACGAACCGGTCTTGCCATAACTTTCGTCTGCGAGGCCGATGAACGCGTCGCGCGCCTCTGCCCCGACGCGACACTCGCCGTCTTCCGCGTGGCGCAGGAAGCGCTCGCCAACGTCGCGCGCCACGCCTGCGCGGCGCGCGTCGATATGCGGCTCGAATGCACGGCGGGCCATCTCACGCTCACCATCGCCGACGACGGCATCGGCCTGCCGCGCGGCGCAAGCCGCACGGGCGCGCGTCGCAACCGCTACGGCGTCGCCGGCATGCGCGAGCGTTGCGCCGCCTTCGGCGGCACGCTGCGCGCCGGCACGCGCGGCACGCACGCCGGAACGGTCGTGCGCGCGCGCTTCGCCTGGGACGCGCTCTTTGCCGCCTCGGCCTCCCCTCTCTCCACGCTCGCCGTGAGAGGCGCTCATTCATGACCCATCGCATCCTGCTCGTCGATGACCACGCCATCGTCCGTCAGGGCGTGCGTCAGTTACTCCTGGACCGCGGCGTCGCGAGCGAAGTCATCGAAGCCCAGACGGGCGCCGAAGCACTCGCGGCCATGGGCAAGCACATGTGCGACGTGGTGCTGCTCGACATCTCGCTGCCCGACATGAATGGCGTCGAGGTGCTCCGGCGCGCCAAGCGCAAGGCGCCGCGCCTGCCGGTGCTGATGTTCTCGATGTATCGCGAAGATCAATATGCGGTACGCGCGCTGAAGGCGGGCGCGGCGGGTTATCTCTCGAAAACGGTGGATGCCGCGCAGATGATCACGGCCATCCAGCAGGTCGCGGCCGGGCGCAAATACGTGAGCCCGGCGATGGCGGAGGCGCTCGCCGACTACGTGCTCGTCGAAGAAGAGCAGTTGCCGCACGAAAAGCTCTCGGACCGCGAATACCAGACGCTGTGCATGCTCGCCACGGGCCAGCGTCTCACCGATATCGCGCGCGTGCTCTCGCTCTCCGTGAAGACGGTGAGCGTCTACCGCACGCGTCTGCTCGAAAAGATGAAGCTCACCAACAACGCCGAACTGACGTTCTACGTGATGAGCAACCGGCTCGTCGATCTCGCTCCCGCACCAGGCAACTAAAGCAACCAGGGCAACCAGGGCAACCAGGCTTCGGGCGGAGCGCAAGGGCATTCATTGCGGGTGGCGGGTGCGACACTAAGAGGCGGGCTTCACGCCATAACCCCGCAATCGGGAAATGGATCGCGCCGATCCCCGCCGCACGGGCAAGGATCGCGCGCCGTCACGCCCGTTTGCGGCAAAAAAGCACGCACCCAGATCGACTTCCCAATCGGTTCTGGCCAGGGCGGCGGGCGATATCCGTTAAAATCGAAGGTTTTCCCGATTTATACGGCGCGCGGCCACTGAGCATTCCGAACTAGCCCCGTCACCCGCGCACGAACCTGGAGTTCCCCGCCAAATGTCCCTCTTTCGCAAGAAGAACGTCGAGCACATGTTGCAGGCGAGCGCCGAAAGCGCCGGCCTCAAGAAAGCACTCGGCGCCCTGGACCTCACGTTTCTCGGCATCGGCGCAATCATCGGCACCGGCATTTTCGTGCTGACCGGCACCGGCGCCGTGCAAGCCGGCCCGGCGCTGATGATCGCGTTCCTCATTGCCGCCGTGGCCTGCTGCTTCGCCGCGCTCGCCTATGCCGAATTCGCCTCGACCATTCCCGTCGCGGGCTCGATCTACACCTACTCGTATGCCACGCTCGGCGAGCTGGCCGCGTGGGTGATCGGCTGGGACCTGATGCTCGAATACGGGCTCGCCACCTCGGCGGTGTCGGTGGGCTGGTCGGGTTATCTGCAGTCGCTGCTCGCGGGCTTCGGCATCAGCCTGCCCGCCGCGATCTCGGCCGCGCCGGGCGCGGTGCCGGGCGTCACCACGTATTTCAACCTGCCCGCGTTCCTCGTGATGATGGCGATCACGGCGCTCCTCTCCTTCGGCGTGCGCGAATCCACCCGCATCAACAACATCATGGTCGCCATCAAGGTGACGGTCGTGCTGCTCGTGATCGCGGTCGGCGCGTTCCACGTCACGCCCGCCAACTGGCATCCGTTCATGCCCAACGGCTGGAACGGCGTGTTCGGCGCGGCAGCCGTGATGTTCTTCGCGTTCATCGGCTTCGATTCGGTGTCGTCCGCTGCGGAAGAAGTGAAAAATCCGAAGCGCGACCTGCCGATCGGCATCATCGCGTCGCTTGCGGTGTGCGCGGTGCTCTACGTCGCCGTCGCCGCCGTGGTCACCGGCATCGTGCCGTCCGCGCAGTTCGCGAACATCGCGCACCCGGTTTCGTTCGCGCTCCAGATGGCGAACGAGAAGTGGGTGGCGGGCTTCATCGACCTCGGCGCCGTGCTCGGCATGCTGACCGTGATCCTCGTGATGAGCTACGGCCAGACCCGCATCATCTTCGCGATGTCGCGTGACGGCCTGCTGCCCGCCGCGCTCTCGCGCCTGCATCCGCGCTTCGCGACGCCGTTCCTCACGACCTGGCTCGTCGGCCTGTTCTTCGGCCTGATCGGCGCGCTCGTGCCGCTCAACGTGCTCGCCGAACTGATCAACATCGGCACGCTCGCGGCGTTCTCGATGGTGTCGATCGCCGTGCTCATCCTGCGCAAGACGCACCCGCATCTGCCGCGCGCGTTCCGCTGCCCCGGCGTGCCGGTCGTGCCGATCCTCGCGGTCGCCTCGTGCCTGTTCCTGATGGTGAACCTTCAACCGGTCACCTGGATCGCGTTCGTCGTCTGGCTCGTGATCGGCATGTTTATTTATTTCGGCTACTCGCGCCGCCATTCGCGCCTCGCGCACGCGCCGCACGACGTGCAGCCGCACGACGTGCACTAAAAAGCCGCGCTTCCAAGGCCGCTTCCACGCCCGCTTCAGCGCTCGCGAAACAACGCGCTGAACGCGCCGGGCAGGCGGGCGCACGAAGCGCGCACAAGACACGCTGCGTCGCACAAACGGCCCGTCCCATCAGTTGGGACGGGCCGTTTTTTATCTGCTCCGACCGTAAAAACCCCGTGCAGCGCAAACGGGCGATTTGTGCTTTACTGTCCGGGCAACACCCCCTGGCATCACTGAAAAGCTAAGCACCAGCCGGACCCTCGCCCCCCACTCCATCCGGGCTGCGCGCCTCGCGCGGCAGCCGTGCGTTTCACGCGCGACGGATGGCAGTCCAGCAGACGGCAATTCGGGGCAACTTGGTGTATGCGGGCCCAGGCCGGTCTCTTTCCCATAACGTTGCATGGGACCAGTGCAAGACGTATCGCCGGAACAAGCACCGGAATGTGTGCATGCTCCGGTCGGCATGCGTGCCCTGGTCGACAGGAGACAGTCTATGGCGATCAGTATCCGCCTCACGGTCAACGGCGAGCCCGTGACCGCCGAAGTCGAACCTCACACGCTTCTGGTCCAGTTCCTGCGCGAGCAGCTACGCCTCACGGGCACGCACGTTGGCTGCGACACCGCGCAGTGCGGCGCCTGCACCGTCCATCTGAACGGCCGCGCGATCAAGTCGTGCAACCGGCTCGCCGTGCAGTGCGACGGAATGGACGTCACCACCATCGAAGGGCTGGCGAAGAACGGCGAACTGCATCCGATGCAGGCCGCGTTCCGCGAATGCCACGGCCTGCAATGCGGCTTCTGCACGCCCGGCATGGTCATGAGCGCGACCGCGCTGGCGGCGGCTCACCCGGATCTCACCGAGGCCGACGTGCGCGCGAATCTCGAAGGCAACCTGTGCCGCTGCACGGGTTATCACAACATCGTGAAGGCCGTGGTCGCGGGCGCAGCAGACATGCGCGCGGGCGCACCGGCCGCCACGACGGCAGCTTGACCGGGAGGCCGCCATGAACGCACCCGAACCCAAGCGCATGATCGGCGCGGCGGTAAAACGCAAGGAAGACTATCGCTTCCTCACCGGCGCCGGCCAGTACACCGACGACGTCGTCCTCCCCGCGCAGACCTGGGCCGTGTTCGTGCGCTCGCCGTACGCGCACGCACGCATCAAAAGCATCGATACCGCTGCGGCGAAAGCCTCGCCCGGCGTCGTCGCCGTCTTCACCGGCGCCGACATTGCCGCCGAAAACGTGGGCGGCCTGCCGTGCGGCTGGCTGATCCACAGCATCGACGGCACGCCGATGCACGAGCCGCCGCATCCCGTGATCGCACACAGGAAGGCGTGCCACGTGGGCGACCAGGTGGCGCTCGTCATCGCCGAATCGCTGAAAGAGGCGAAAGACGCCGCCGAACGCGTCGAAGTCGATTACGAGGAATTGCCCGCCGTCGCCGATACGGCGCACGCCGCCGACGCGGGCCAGCCGCTCGTTCACGACGATGCGCCGAACAACACCTGCTACACGTGGGGCCACGGCGACAAGGCCGCGACCGACGCCGCCTTCGCCCAGGCCGCGCACGTCACGACGCTCGACATCGTGAACAACCGGCTCGTGCCGAACGCGATCGAGCCGCGCGCCGTGAACGCGAGCTACTCGCTGCACGACGATAGCTACACGGTCTACGTCGCGAACCAGAACCCGCACGTCGAGCGCCTGCTGATGGCCGCATTCGTGCTTTCGCTGCCCGAAACGAAGCTGCGCATCGTAGCTCCCGACGTGGGCGGCGGCTTCGGCTCGAAGATCTTCCTGTACGCGGAAGACGTGGCGCTCACGTGGGCCTCGAAGAAGATTCGCCGCCCGGTGAAGT
The DNA here is from genome assembly GCF_024281035.1 of Paraburkholderia sp. Lineage (GTDB taxonomy): Bacteria > Pseudomonadota > Gammaproteobacteria > Burkholderiales > Burkholderiaceae > Paraburkholderia. The sequence goes on along the minus strand of NZ_JAMXLH010000030.1, from coordinate 74,804 downwards.
GGACGGCCGAGCGCAGCGAGTCGTTCGTCTCCGACGCGCATGGCCGCGACCACGTGACGAAAGCCGAACTCGCGATGGACAAGGACGGCACCTTCCTCGCGATGCGCGTGCACACGATTGCGAACATGGGCGCGTATCTCTCGACGTTCGCCTCCGCCGTGCCGACGATCCTCTACGCCACGCTGCTCGCGGGCCAGTACAAGACGCCCGCGATCTACGCCGAGGTGAAGGCCGTGTTCACGAACACGGTGCCCGTCGATGCCTATCGCGGCGCGGGCCGCCCCGAGGCGACCTACGTCGTCGAGCGGCTCGTGGAAACCGCGGCGCGCGAGATGAATATCGACCCGGCCGAAATCCGCCGCCGCAACTTCATCACGTCGTTTCCGTACGCGACGCCGGTGGGCCTCACCTACGACATCGGCGACTACGAGGCGTGCCTGTCGCGCGCGCTCGAACTCGCCGACGTGAAAGGCTTTGCCGCGCGCCGCGACGCCTCGAAGGCGCGCGGCATGCTGCGCGGCCTCGGGCACTCGTGCTACATCGAGGCGTGCGGCCTCGCGCCGTCGAACATCGCGGGCGCGCTCGGCGCGCGCGCGGGGCTCTTCGAAGCGGGTGAAGTGCGCGTGAACCCGACCGGCTCGGTCACGGTATTCACGGGCTCGCACAGTCACGGCCAGGGCCACGAGACGACCTTCGCGCAGGTGGTGTCCGACCGCCTCGGCGTGCCCATCGAGCAGATCGAGATCGTGCACGGCGACACGGGCCGCGTGCCGTTCGGCATGGGCACGTACGGCTCGCGCTCGATTGCCGTGGGCGGCACGGCGATCATGAAGGCGCTCGACAAGATCGAGTCGAAGGCGAAGAAGATCGCGGCGCATCTGCTCGAAGCGGGCGTGGAGGACATCGAGTTCGCCAACGGCGTGTTCCGCGTCGCGGGCACCGACCGCACCAAAGCCTTCGCCGAAATCGCGCTCGCGGCCTATGTGCCGCACAACTATCCGCTCGAAACGCTCGAACCGGGCCTCGACGAAAGCGCGTTCTACGACCCGACTAACTTCACCTACCCGGCGGGCGCGTACGTGTGCGAAGTGGAAATCGATCCCGATACGGGCGAGACACGCGTCGAGCGCTTCACCGCCGTCGACGACTTCGGCAACGTCATCAATCCGATGATCGTCGAGGGGCAGGTGCACGGCGGGATCGGCCAGGGCATCGGCCAGGCGTTGCTCGAACGCTGCGTCTACGACGCCGAAAGCGGCCAGTTGCTCTCCGGCTCGTACATGGATTACGCGATGCCGCGCGCCTCGGACCTGCCCAGCTTCACTGTCGAGACCGCGAAGGGCACACCATGCACGCACAATCCGCTCGGCGTGAAGGGCTGCGGCGAGGCGGGCGCAATCGGCTCGCCGCCCGCGGTCATCAACGCGATCCTCGACGCGCTCGCGCCGCTCGGTGTGAAGGACCTGCAGATGCCGGCCTCGCCGCATCGCGTGTGGTCCGCGATTCAGGCGGCCGGGGCATCCAACCGGTCCAACCCGTCGTCACATCCTTGAGCGGAGGCGAACCATGTATTCATTCGATTACCAGCGCGCCACCGACGCCCAAAGCGCCGTGAAAACGCTCGCGAACGCACCGGACGCGAAATTTCTCGCGGGCGGCCAGAGCCTGCTCGCAGCGATGAAGCTGCGGCTCGCACAGCCTTCGACGCTCGTGGACGTCACGCGCATTCCCGACCTCCAGACAGTCATGGTGGACAGCAAAATCGTGAAGTTGGGCGCCGCCGTGTGCCATGCGGACGTCGCCGAAAACGCGCAGATCCAGAACGTGCTGCCGGCGCTCGCACAGCTCGCCGCGCAGATCGGCGACCGCCAGGTACGTGCGCTCGGCACGCTGGGCGGCTCGCTCGCCAACAACGATCCGGCTGCCGACTATCCCGCCGCCGTGCTCGCGCTGAACGCGACGGTCGTCACCGACCGGCGAACCATCGCGGCCGACGCGTTCTTCCTCGGCATGTACGAGACCGCGCTCGCACCCGACGAGCTGATCGTGGCGGTCGAGTTTCCGGTGCCCGAGCGCGCGGCCTACGAGAAGTTCGCGAACCCGGCGTCGCGCTTTGCGCTGACCGGCGTCTTCGTCGCGAAGTTCGCGGACGGCGTGCGCGTGGCGGTGACGGGCGCGGCGGCCTCGGTGTTCCGCTCGGCGCCGCTGGAGCAGGCGCTCACGGCGAGCTTCACGCCCGCCGCCGCGCGTGCGGTGACGATTGCCGCCGACGACCTCAACACCGACCTGCACGCCAGCGCCGCGTATCGCGCGCACCTGATTCCGGTGCTCGCGGCGCGTGCGGTGACGCGGGCGAACGGTTAGGTCCGCCGCCGGGCGCTCGCTCGCGCGTCCGTTTTCCGGGCGCGCGAGCGAGTGCGCCGGCGCTTTTGCGTTCGCTTTTGTGTTCGCGTTTGCGTATTCAGGCACGCCATGCAACCGGCCTCGATCGACGACACCCTCGCACAACTCCAATCGCGCGGCTATTTCGCGAGCCGCGAACTCGCGACCGCGCTCTTTCTTGCACTGCGCATGCAGCGGCCGCTCTTTCTCGAAGGCGAGCCCGGCGTCGGCAAGACCGAACTCGCGAAAGCCGCCGCCGCGATGCTCGGCACCGCGCTCCTGCGGCTGCAATGCTACGAAGGGCTCGACACCGCGAGCGCGCTCTACGAATGGGATTACCCGCGCCAGATCATGGCGCTGCGCCTTGCCGAAGCAGCCGGAGAGAAGCCGGGCGGCGACACGCTCTATCGCGACGAATTCCTGCTCAAGCGCCCTTTGCTGCAGGCGTTGCAGCCCGATCCGCAGAATCCTTCCGCGCGCCGCGTGCTCCTGATCGACGAAATCGACCGCGCCGACGAACCGTTCGAAGCGTTCCTGCTGGAGCTTCTTTCGGATTTCCAGGTATCCATCCCCGAGTACGGCACGGTGCGCGCCGACGAACCGCCGCTCGTCGTCATCACCTCGAACCGCACGCGCGAAGTGCACGATGCGCTCAAGCGCCGCTGTCTCTATCAGTGGCTCGGCTACCCTGGCCGCGAACGCGAACTCGCAATCGTGGCGGCGCGCGCGCCCGAAAGCTCGGCGGCGTTGCAGCGCCGCGCCGTGGCCTTCGTGCACCAGCTTCGCACGATGGATCTCTTCAAGGCGCCGGGCATCGCCGAAACCATCGACTGGTGCCGCGCGCTCGCCGCGCTCGCGGTGACCGAACTCGATCCGCAATCGGTGCAGGACACGCTCGGCGTGCTGCTCAAGTATCAGGACGATCTTGCCCAGCTCGACACGCAGCGTATCGCCGACACGCTCGCGCTCGCGGAGTGAGCCGATGAACGCCGCGCCGCCGTCCGTCGCCGCAACAACGGAAACAGCAGAAGCACCGCCGATGCTCGCGCGCAATGTCGTGCATTTCATCCGTGTGCTGCGCGGCGCGGGATTGCCGATGTCGCCCGCGCAGGCCGTCGACGCGCTCGATGCACTGTGCCTCGTCGATCTCGCCCGCCGCGACGACGTAGGCGCGGCGCTGGCCGCGCTGCTCACCTCGGCGCCCGACGAACGCGACATCTTCTACGCCGCATTCGATCTCTTCTGGCGCGATCCCGACTGGGAAGGCAAACTGCGCGCACTGCTGCTGCCGAAGGTGCAAGGCGGCTTGCCGCCGCCGCGCCGCAACAACCGGCTCGCCGATGCGCTCGCCGCGCGCGCGGATGTGCAGCGCGGCGCACAGGCGCCTGCGCCGCGCGAAGAGTACGAATTGCGCGCGCATGCAACGTTCAGCGCGGAAGAACGGTTGCGTCACCGCGACTTCGACACGCTCAGCGCCGACGAATGGCGCACGCTGCGCCACCTGATCCGCGCGCGGCGCCTGCCGCTCGCGACCGAGCGCACGCGCAGGCTCAAGGCCGCGTCGCACGGCACCCACGCCGACCTGCGCGCGAGCGCGCGCCACGCGGTGCACGCGGGCGGCGACTGGACCGTGTGGAAATATCGCGCGCCCGTCGAGCGCAAGCCGCCCGTCGTGCTGCTGCTCGACATCTCCGGGTCGATGAGCAGCTACTCGCGCGCTGTGCTCTATTACTGCCACGCGCTGCTGCAATCGCGCGAACGGTTGCAGGTCTTTCTCTTCGGCACGCGCCTCACGCACGCGACGCGCGCACTGCGCGAACGCGATCCCGACATCGCGCTCGCCCAACTGTGCGGGCAGGTCGCGGACTGGTCGGGCGGCACGCGCATCGGCGCGACGCTCGGCGAATTCAACCGCCGCTGGGCACGCCGCATGCTGAGCGGTCGTGCAACCGTGCTGCTCGTCACCGATGGACTCGATCAGGAAGCCACGGCCACGCTCGCAGCCGAAATGGCGCGTCTGCACCGCTTTGCGCACCGCGTCGTGTGGCTCAATCCGCTGCTGCGTTACCGCGGCTTCACACCGAAGGCGCGCGGCGTGCAAGCCATGCTGCCGCATGTGGACGCGCACTACCCCGTCCATAACCTCGAAAGTCTCGAGGCCTTCGGGCACAGCCTGAGCGTGACGCCGCTCGTCGCGCGCGCAAGCCGCGCACCACTGCGCACATCACGACAAGAGGGAGCACGATGGAACTGAACGAAAGCCGCTCGCTGCCAGTGCCGCAACAGCAGGCCTGGGAAGCGCTCAATGACGCAACCGTCCTGAAAGCCTGCATTCCCGGCTGCGAGAGCATCGAGGCCGACGGCGAGCATGCATGGGCCGTCGCACTCACCGCAGCGGTCGGCCCGGTGAAAGCGCGCTTCCGGGGCCGCCTCGCGCTCACCGACATCGACGCGCCCAGCCGCTACACGATCCAGTTCGAAGGCCAGGGCGGCGTGGCGGGTTTCGGCAAGGGCAACGCGCAGGTGCGGCTCGAACCCGCGCCAGACGACACCACGAAGCTCAGCTACACCGCGAGCGCACAAATCGGCGGCAAGCTCGCGCAGATCGGCTCGCGGCTGGTCGACGGCGCAGCACGCAAGATCGCGGAGGAGTTTTTCAGGCGCTTTAACGCGCAACTGGGCGGCCAGGACACCACGGATGAAGAAGCAGAAGTCGACGCCGACGCCGGAACGACGCCAATGCGGACCGATGACGTAACAGACGAAGACTCAGGCGAAGCCTCCGGCGACGACGCGACGAAAGGGAAACGATCATGGACAGCGTGGATATCGAGGTCCTGAAATCCAGCGTGCGCTGGCTCGACGAAGGCCACCGCATCCTGCTGGTGACGGTGGTGAAGACATGGGGCTCGTCGCCGCGCCCTGAAGGGGCCATGCTCGTCGTGCGCGACGACGGGCTGGTCGCGGGCTCCGTGTCGGGCGGCTGCATCGAGGACGATCTGATCGACCGCGTGCGCCGCGACGGCATCGGCATCGACAAGCCCGAGACCGTGAAGTACGGCATCACCGCTGAAGAGGCGCATCGCTTCGGCCTGCCGTGCGGCGGCACGATCCAGCTCGTGCTGGAACCGCTCGCGAAGGCAGGCGGAATTCGCGCGCTGCTCGACGCCGTGGAGCGCGGCGAACTCGTTGCGCGCACACTCGACATGGCGAGCGGCGAGGCCACGCTCGGACCCGCCAGCGCCACCGATGGCGTCTTTTTCGACGGCGCGCGTCTGCTCACGATCCACGGGCCGCGCTATCGCATGCTCGTGATCGGCGCCGGACAGCTTTCGCGCTATCTGTGCCAGATTGCGGTGGGGCTCGATTATCAGGTGACGGTGTGCGATCCGCGCGAGGAATACACCGATACATGGGACGTGCCCGGCACGACGCTCGTGCGCACGATGCCCGACGACACCGTGCTCGACATGAAGCTCGACGAACGGTGCGCCGTGATCGCGCTCACGCACGATCCGAAGCTCGACGATCTCGCACTGATGGAAGCGCTCAAAACCCACGCGTTTTACGTGGGCGCGCTCGGCTCGCGGCGCAATAACGCGGCACGGCGCGAGCGGCTCAAGGAGTTCGATCTGAACGAGACGGAGCTCGCGCGGCTGCATGGGCCGGTCGGGATTTACATCGGCAGCCGCACGCCGCCTGAAATCGCCGTGTCGATCCTCGCCGAAGTAACCGCCGCGAAAAACGGCGTGTCGCTACCGACCCTGCTTCAGGTTGAAGGCGCCAAAGCCGCGCGCGAAATCGCGGCGGGCGCAGGCTCGGATTGCCACGTGTAAAGCGCTCGATCGGCGCGATGCGCTTTATGCGCTTTATGCGCTTTATGCGCTTGACGCACTCGATGCGCTCGATGCACACGAAGCGCCGCGTGTGCATCGAGCCGTGCACACGCCTAACCGAACAGCTTCATCGCCTGCACGAGCGTGTTGGTCACGCCCCAGGCGAGCGGCACCAGCACATACAGCCAGAAGAGCGCCATCAGCGCCTTGTTCGAAGATTTCGTGGCGGCAGTCGTGTTCATCGTTCGGTTCTCCTCATTGGCCCGTGGCGAGCTGCGACTCGTTCATGTGATGGCGCTCGTGCACATGCTTGACGAGCAGGTTGCAGACGAAGCCGATCACCAGCAGCACCGCCATGATGTGCACGGTCATCGTGTACGCATCGGCCTTCGCGACGCCGTTGGCCAACTGGTACGCGCGCAGATAGTTCACGAGCACCGGGCCCGCGACGCCCGCCGCCGCCCACGCGGTCAACAGACGCCCGTGAATGCCGCCGACGAACGCCGTGCCGAACATATCGGCCAGATACGCGGGCACGGTCGAGAAGCCGCCGCCATACATCGAGAGGATCAGGCAGTACGCGAGCACGAACAACACGATGTTGCCGCTTTGCGCGAACTGCGGCACGGCGTAGTAGAGCACCGCGCCGAACACGAAGAAGATGAAGTAGGTGTTCTTGCGGCCGACCCAGTCCGACGCCGAAGCCCACACGAACCGCCCGCCCATGTTGAAGAGCGAGAGCAGCCCGACGAAGCCTGCCGCCGCACCCGCGCTCACGCTGTCCTTGAAGCTCTCCTGGATCATCACCGAAGCCTGGCCCAGGATGCCGATGCCCGCCGTCACGTTGAGAAACAGCACGAGCCAGATCAGGTAGAACTGCGGCGTCTTGAGCGCCTGGTCGATGTGCACGTGCGAACGCGACACGAGCTTGCCGGTGGTCGCGGGCGCGGTCCAACCTGCCGGCTTCCAGCCCGGCGCGGGCACGCGAATCGCGAATGCGCCGATCGACATCGAGATGAAATACGCGATGCCGAGCACGACGAAAGTCTGCGCGACACCCACGTCCGTGCCGCTTGCGAAGTGCTTCATGAGCAGCACGGACAGAGGCGCGGCGATCATCGCACCGCCGCCGAAGCCCATGATGGCGAGGCCCGTCGCCATGCCGCGGCGGTCGGGGAACCAGCGAATCAGCGTCGAAACCGGCGACACGTAACCGAGGCCGAGCCCGATGCCGCCAATCACGCCATAGCCGAGATAGAGCATCCAGATTTCATGCAGCGCGACGCCGAGCGCCGAGACGAGAAAACCGCCGCCGAAGCAACAGGCCGCCGTGAACATCGTGCGGCGCGGACCGACGCGTTCGAGCCACTTGCCCGCGAATGCGGCGGAGAGTCCGAGAAAAACGATGGCGAGCGAAAAGATCCAGCCGAGCGAGGTCAGGCTCCAGTCGCCGGGCACCGATTGCTTGATGCCGATGACCTTCGTGAGCGGCGCATTGAACACCGAGAACGCATAGGCCTCGCCGATGCACAGATGCACGGCTAGCGCGGCGGGCGGAACCATCCACCGCGAAAAACCGGGTGACGCGATGGTCGCTTCCTTCGAAAAGAAAGGGGCGCGCGGGGCCGTGCGCCCCGAATCCGCAACGCTGCTCATTGCTGTCTCCTGGGTTTGGACGTGTGTACGTCGATGGCGCACCTTCGTTGCCTGAACAACGGATTCGCTCAATTTCGGCAACCTTAGAGCGCCGAATACACCTTTGCAATATGAGATGGCAATGCATATGGCGTGCGTTCGGCTTCGAAATGCGCTCGATCCATGCGCACACCGAATGAACAACGCTTGCGCAGTGCGCCGCTGCGGGGCATGCAGGCGCCCGGCGTGCTGCCATGGCGGCACGCCGGAACTGCATTTCTAGAGTGTGGATTCAGTTCGCAGTCCGCCCTGGATCGCGTGACGAACCCAGGTGGAAATCCCAGGCCGCAAATGATGTCTGCAGAGCGAATGATTTGATGCCGATGCGACGCGTTCCAGACGACGGGGAACGCGCACAGAACGCACGGCGAACGCGTACCGAACGCGTACGCCGCGAGTGTGCAACTCACACGGGCCAGAGCGGCCCTTCCTGCATTGCGCCGATCTGCTCGCGCAGTTCGAGGATGCGGTCTTCCCAGTAGCGCTGCGTGTTGAACCACGGAAACGCAGCCGGAAACGCGGGATCGTTCCAGCGCCGCGCGAGCCACGCGCAGTAGTGAATCAGCCGCAGCGTGCGCAGCGCTTCGATCAGATGCAGCTCGCGCGGCTCGAATTCGCAGAAATCCTCGTAGCCCGCGAGCAGATCGCCGAGCGCACGCACCGCATCCGCCCGGTCGCCCGGCAGCAGCAGCCACAGATCCTGGATCGCGGGCGCCATGCGGCTGTCGTCGAAATCGACGTAATGCGGCCCCGCATCCGTCCACAGCAGGTTGCTCGAGTGGCAGTCGCCGTGGGTGCGCAGCGTGCGCACGTCGCCCGCGCGCTCAAACGCGGCTTCGACGCCTTCCAGCGCGAGATCCACTGCCGTTTCCCACGCGTCGCGCACGTCGGCGGGCACGAAACCGTGCTCGATCAGATACGCGCGCGGCTCGTAGCCGAACGTCTGGATGTCGAGCGCGGGACGCGCGCGATACGGCTCCATCGCACCCACCGCATGAATGCGGCCGATGAAGCGGCCGATCCATTCGAGCGTGTCGCTGCGGTCGAGATCGGGCGCGCGCCCGCCGCGCCGCTCGAACACGGCGAAGCGGAAACCGTCGAAGCTGTGCAGCGTGCGGTGCTCGAACGCGAGCGCGGGCACGGCGGGAATCTCGCGCGCGGCGAGTTCGGCGACAAACGCATGCTCTTCGAGAATCGCTTCGTCGGACCAGCGTTCCGGCCGGTAGAACTTCGCGACGAGCGGCGCGCCGTCCTCGACGCCCACCTGATAGACGCGGTTTTCGTAGCTGTTGAGCGCGAGCATGCGGCCATCGGTGCGGCGGCCGGCAGGAATCAGCACGCTGTCGAGCGCGTCGAGCACGCACTCGGGCGTGAGGCGCGCGTAGGGCGCCTCGGGCGAGGCGTCGTCCGGGAAGTCGGACGGCGGGAATGGGGTGTCGTGCGGCGTGTCGTGATTCATACCCGCAATTGTGCCTCTTGCGGGCTACGGGGGCGAGTTATGGGGCAAATCAGGCGGCGGGCGCGGCGCGCCGCCCCGGCCGGGTGCCGGATACGCGAACGCGGCGCGTGGCGTTCCGTGCGCGCCGCGCCGCCGCGTAACTCAATGGATGAGCGAGCCGACCGGACGAACCTGCTCGCCCGTGTCGATCAGATCTTCCAGAAAAAAGGGCTCGGTATTGAGCTGTTTCGATGCGCCAGGCTCGCCGTCGTACCACGTCACCATGGCCATGTCGCCGAGAATGCGCATCACGATGCCACGCGCGCCTTGCGGCACGGCGATATGCACGGAGCGAACGATAGAACCGACTTGCATAGGATTTCCCCGTTATCGATGCCGGCTTCCTTGTGTGAAGCGCCGGTCAGTGAGCTGATCGAAGCCGCGCGCACCAACGGTTGTGCGTGCATCCATACCTGCCTGATACCTTGCTTGAAACCTTGACTGATACCTGCTTCCCGGCGAACCCGCCTTCTTCGCGCACCGTGCGCGAAAAACCCACCGGTTTTTGCATTGTTGCGTGTTTGGGCCTGTACGCAAAGTGAAATATTAGGGGGGTGAACCGGCCGCCGGGCCCGGGTTTGCGTCCGCGCAGTCAATAAAATCAACCGCGCCCACTGCTTACGGAAAGCTGACGGTAACAAACTGTAATCTTTATGACGCCGCCGCATGTGCTCGCGAACCCGGATAAAGTACGCTGACATCCGGCGACTGGCGCTATAGTCGTCACGCACCTGTACGCGCGGGCTCGCTGCCTCGCGCGGTGACCGATACAGAAAATGCCCGCCGCCAGCGGCCAGACCAGCCGGACGCGCGGCACACCACCAGCGAAGGAACCGGCCGTTCCATGTGGATTGTCCGACTGGCGCTCCGGCGCCCGTACACGTTCATCGTGCTCGCGTTGCTGCTGCTGATCGTCGGACCGCTGACGATCCTGCGCACGCCCACGGACATCTTCCCGAATATCGACATCCCGGTGCTCTCGGTGATCTGGACGTACACCGGGCTGCCCGCCGACGAGATGGAAAAGCGCATCGTGCTCAACTACGAGCGCGGGCTTTCGGTGGCCGTCAACGACATCGAACATACGGAGTCCACCTCGCTCAACGGCATCGCGGTCGTGAAGATCTTCTTCCAGCCGCATGCGAACGTGCAGGAAGCGCTCGCCGAAGTCACGTCGCTCTCGCAGGCGCAACTTCGCTCGCTGCCGCCCGGCATCTCGCCGCCGTTCATCCTGCGCTACAACGCCTCGACCGTGCCGATCCTGCGCCTGTCGCTCTCGTCGGCACAACTCACCGAGCAGGAGCTGTACGACTACGGCAACAACTTCCTCAAGACGCAGCTCGCAACCGTGCCCGGCGCCTCCGCGCCGCTGCCCTATGGCGGCAAGCAGCGGCAGATCATGGTCGACATCGACCAGCGCGCGCTGCAGCAGCACAACCTTTCGCCGATGGACGTCGTCAACGCCATCAGCGCGCAAAATCTGATCCTGCCCTCGGGCACCGCGAAGATCGGCTCCACCGAATACTCGGTGCTGATGAACGCGAGTCCCAACTCGCTCGCGGGCCTCAATGACATTCCGGTAAAAACCACGGCGAACGGCACGATCTATATCCGCGATGTCGCGCACGTGCGCGACGGCTTCCAGCCGCAGACCAACATCGTGCGCGTGGACGGCCAGCGCGCGTCGCTGCTCACGATCAACAAGAGCGGCAACACGTCGACGCTCGAAATCGTCGACCGCATCAAGCAGATGATGCCGGCGCTGCTCAATCTCGTGCCCTCGACGCTCCACATCGATCCGGTCGCCGACCAGTCGCTGTTCGTGCGCGCATCGGTCGAGGGCGTGCTGCGCGAGGCACTCGTCGCGGCGGCGCTCACGGCGCTCATGATCCTGCTCTTTCTCGGCAACTGGCGCGCGACGCTCATCATCGCCGTGTCGATTCCGCTGTCGATGCTCACGTCGATCATCGCGCTCGCAGCGCTCGGCGAAACCATCAACATCATGACGCTCGGCGGACTCGCGCTCGCGGTCGGCATTCTCGTTGACGACGCAACGGTCGCGATCGAAAACATCAGCCAGCAGCTCGAACAGGGCAAGACGCTCGAACAGGCGATTCTCGACGGCGCGCACCAGATCGCGATCCCGACGCTCGTCTCCACGCTTTCCATCTGCATCGTGTTCGTGCCGATGTTCCTGCTCACCGGCGTCGCGCATTTCCTGTTCATTCCGCTCGCCGAAGCCGTGGTGTTCGCGATGCTCGCGTCGTACTTCTTCTCGCGCACGCTCGTGCCGACGCTCGCGAAGTACCTGATGCGCCATCATCACAAGCCCGCCGATCTGCATCACATGCGCGGCGCGACGCGCAATCCGTTCATGCGCGTGCATTTCGCGTTCGAGCGCGGCTTCGAAAATCTGCGCGTGCGCTACCGCGACTTTCTCGCGGCGCGCGTCAGGCATCCGGTGGGATTCATCGTCCTGTTTCTCGCGTGTTGCGGCGCTTCGCTGCTGCTGATGCCGTTTCTTGGCCGCGACTTCTTTCCGCGCGTCGATGCGGGCACCATCGCACTGCACGTGCGCGCGAAAACCGGCATGCGCGTCGAAGAAACCGCCGTGATCACCGACCGCATCGACAAACGCATCCGCACGCTGATTCCCGCGGGCGAGCTGCATTCGATCATCGACAACATCGGCCTGCCGGTTTCCGGCATCAATCTTTCGTACAGCAACACGGGCACGATCGGCACCTCGGACGCCGACGTGCTGATTTCGCTGAACCCCGGCCATCATTCGACCGCGGCTTACGTGCGCCTCTTGCGCCGCACGCTCAACGACGAATTCCCCGGCGTGCAGTTCGCGTTCCTGCCCGCCGACATCGTGAGCCAGACGCTGAATTTCGGCATGCCCGCGCCTATCGACGTGCAAATTGTGGGCCGCGACGTCGCGGGCAATCGCGCGTTCGCGGCGAATCTGCTCGCGCGGCTGCGCGGCGTGCCCGGTTTCGTCGATACGCGCATCCAGCAGCCCGGCGACCTGCCGCGCATCTTCATCGACGTCGATCGCACGCGCGCGCAGCAGGCGGGCTACACGCAGCGCGACGTGGCGAGCAATCTGCTCATCACGCTCTCGGGCAGCCAGCAGACCACGCCGACGTTCTGGCTCAATCCGCTGAACGGCGTGAGCTACAGCGTCATCACCGAAGCGCCGCAGTACACGATCGATTCGCTGCAATCGCTCGCGAACATCCCGCTCACGGCGAACGGGCGCAGCAACATCCTCGGCTCGCTCGCGAGCATGCAGCGCGTGTCGGGCAACGCGGTCGTCACGCACTACAACGCGCAGACCACCATCGACATCTTCGGCACGGCCGATGGCCGCGATCTCGGCGCGGTTTCGGACGACGTCAACAGGATCATCCGCGAAGCGAAGGCGCAATTGCCGGCGGGCTCGACCATCGTCGTGCGCGGCCAGGTGCACACGATGAACGATTCGTTTGCCGGATTGTTCGGCGGGCTCGTGTTCGCCATCGTGCTCGTGTATTTGCTGATCGTCGTGAATTTCCAGTCGTGGCTCGATCCGTTCATCATCATCACGGCGCTGCCGGGCGCGCTCGCGGGCATCGTCTGGATCCTGTTCCTCACGCACACCACGCTCTCCATTCCTTCGCTCACGGGAGCGATCATGTGTATCGGCATTGCGACGGCGAACTCGATCCTCGTCGTCAGCTTCGCGCGCGAGCAGTTGCTCGAACACGGCGACGCCGCGCGCGCCGCAGTCGATGCGGGCTTCACGCGCTTTCGCCCGGTGCTGATGACCGCGCTTGCGATGGTGATCGGCATGGTGCCGATGGCCATCGGCCTCGGCGAAGGCGGCGAACAGAATGCGCCGCTCGGCCGTGCGGTGATCGGCGGGCTCGCCGTCGGCACGCTCGCGACGCTGATCTTCGTGCCCGTGGTGTTCTCGCTCGTGTATCGCAAGCTCGGCGAGCACCGCCAGCGCGCGATCGAAGACGTGGTGCCTAAATCATGACGACGCGTTTCTCTCTCCCGACGCGGAGGCGACATGCAGCAGCCGCACGCTGACGCCCCACCGCCGCATAAGCCGCACAAGCCGCACGGCTGGCTCATCGTGATCGCGGCGCTCGTCGTGATCGGGCTCGCCGCGCAGGGCATCTGGTCGCGCTACAACGCGCAGGCGGCGCTCGAACGCGACGCGAAAGCCGCGAGCACGCTCTCCGTGCAGGTGGTGAGCCCGCAGCGCTCGACGCGCACGCTCGATCTCGTGCTGCCCGGCAACGTGCAGGCGTTTCTCGACACGCCGATCTTCGCGCGCACGAACGGCTATCTGCGCAAGTGGTACGTGGATATCGGCGCGCATGTGAAGGCCGGTCAATTGCTCGCCGAAATCGACGCGCCCGAAGTCGACGACCAGTTGCGCGCCGCGCGCGCCGACCTCGCGAACGCCCAGGCGAACTTTGCGCTCGCGAAAACCACGGCTGCGCGCTGGACCGGGATGCTGCAAAACCGCTCCGTGTCGAAGCAGGACGCCGACGAGAAAGTCGCCGACATGCTCGCGAAACAAGGCACGCTCGACGCGGCGCGCTACAACGTCTCACGGCTCACGCAACTGCAGTCGTACCAGAAGGTGCTCGCGCCGTTCGACGGCATCGTGACCGCGCGTAACGTCGATGTCGGCGCGCTGATCGACGCGGGCAGCTCGGGCGGTCAGCAAAAGGAGATGTTCCATCTCGCGCAGGCCGACCGGCTGCGCGTCTATGTGAACGTGCCGCAGGCTTACGTGCAGCAGATCCGTGCGAAAGATGCCGCGTTCCTCACGCTCAACGAAACGCAGGGCAAGCGCTATCCTGGCGTGATCGCGCGCACGGCGGGTGCCGTCGATCCGCAGCAGCGCACGATGCTCGTCGAAGTCGACGTCGACAACCGCAACGGCGAACTGCTGCCGGGCGCCTACGCGCAGGTGCATTTCGCGCTTAACGGCAACGCGGCGCCGCTCACGCTGCCCGGCAACGCGTTCCTGTTCCGCCCGGACGGCGTGAAAGTCGCGACGGTCGATGCGAACAACCGCGTGAAGCTCGTGAAGGTGACGCTCGGCACCGACTTCGGTACGCGCGTCGCGATTGCTTCGGGGCTCGACGGCCACGAGCGCGTGATCGTCAATCCGCAGGATTCAATCGTCGACGCCACGCCGGTGCGGATCGTCGCGCCGCACGCTTCGGCGCAAACGCAACCGCAAACGCAGCAACCGCAGCAAACGCAGCAACCGCAGCAACCGCAGCAACCGCAGCAACCGCAGCAGCCGCAGCAGCCGCAACCTCAGCCGCAAACTCACAGCGGCGAAACTTCCGCGCCCAACAGCGCCGGTTCGCACTCATGACGCGCGCACGCATTGCCTTCCTGCTGAGTGCGGCTGCCGCGCTTGCGGGCTGCACGGTCGGCCCCGACTACGTGCGGCCGACGCTGCCGGTCGCAGCAAACTTCAAGGAGTCCGCCGGAACCGGCTGGAAGCTGGCGCAGCCGGCCGATACCGCGCCGCGCGGCGCATGGTGGGACATCTACGGCGACGCGCAACTGAACGCGCTCGAAAAGCAGGTGGCGAGCGCGAACCAGAACGTCGCCGCGGCACAGGCGCGCTTTCGCGCGGCGCGCGCGAACGTCGCCCAGCAGCGTTCGAGCCTGTTCCCGCTCGTGACGGCGAACGGCGACTACAACCGCACGCGCACGTCGCAAAACATCGAGTTCAAGTCGACGGCCGGCCGTGCGATCAACGACTACCTCGTCGGTGTCGACGCCTCGTGGGAACCCGACGTGTGGGGCCGCGTGGCGCGCAGCGTCGAGGGCGCGAAGGCGGGCGCGCAGGCGAGCGCCGCCGACGCGCAGTCGATCCTGCTCTCGATGCAGGCCGAACTCGCGACCGACTACTTCGAGCTGCGCGGCATCGACCGCGAGCGCCAGTTGCTCGACGACACGATCAAGGCGTACGAGGAATCGCTGGACCTCACGCAGCATCGCTACGACGGCGGCATCGCCACGGATGCCGATGTCGGCCAGGCGCAGACACAACTCGAAACCACCAGGGCGCAGGCCATCGACCTCGGCGTGGAGCGCGCGCAACTCGAGCACGCGATCGCGATTCTCACGGGGCAGTCGCCTTCGACGTTCGCGCTGCCGGTGCTACCCGGTGCGCCGCTCACGGCGCAGCCGGTGGTCGCGCCGCCCGGGGTGCCCTCGGCGCTGCTCGAACGCCGCCCCGATATCGCCTCCGCCGAGCGGCTCGTCGCCGCCGCGAACGCGCAGGTCGGCGTGGCGACGGCGGCGTTCTTCCCGAACCTGATCCTCGCGGTGACGGGCGGACTCGAAGCGACGAACTACAGCCAGTGGCTCGTTGCGCCCGCAAGGTTCTGGTCGCTCGGGCCGCAGCTCGCGGGCACGCTGCTCGACTTCGGCGGACGTGCGGCCGTGCGCGACGAGGCGCGCGCGCAGTACGACGAAAGCGTCGCGCAGTACCGGCAGACGGTGCTCGACGCATTCGGCCAGGTCGAGGACAACCTCGCGACGCTGCGCGTGCTCGAAGAAGAGGCGCTCGCACAGGAGCGTGCAGTGGCCGCGGCGCAGCGCACGCTCGCGATCGTCGCGAACCGCTACCGCAGCGGCGCGATCACGTACCTCGATGTCGTGGTCGCGCAAACGACGTCGCTCACGAACGAGCGCCAGGCGGTGGTGATCGCCCGCCGCCGCATGGCCGCGAGCGTTGCGCTCGTGAAAGCGCTGGGCGGCGGCTGGAGCGCAGCGGAACTGCCGGGCGACGATCAGCTCGTGCACCCCGGCCGGGCGGCGGCTAACGCCACTGGCGCCACTGGAACCACCGGAACCACTGGAACCGTGAGCGCTCCGGCAACTGTCCCCGGCGTGAGCGCCGGACACGGAGGATGAGCCGGTTTCCTTGCGGACTCGGCGACCCGATTCGCACAACCGCGGTATCGTTGCGGCTCTGTCATCCGCAGGAGAGTGTGTCGTGACCGTTTCATCGGGCGCCGATCGCAACACTACGGCGACTTCGCCGTCGAGCCAGACCTGGCTCGAACGCGGCTCGCGCGCCTACTGGCACGCCTGTCTTGCGCTGCTGTTCGCGGGCTACGCGACGTTCTCGCTGCTCTACTGCGTGCAGCCGATATTGCCTGCGTTTTCGCAGGCGTTCGGCGTGAGCCCCGCGCAGAGCAGCCTCTCGCTCTCGCTGACGACCGCCGCCCTCGCAATCGCGATCTTCGTCGCGGGCTTCGTCTCCGAAGGCTGGAGCCGCCGCACGATGATGACCGCGTCGCTCAGCGTGTCGTCGCTGCTCACGCTCGCCACCGCGTTCGTTCCGCACTGGCACCAGCTACTGGTGCTGCGCACGCTTCAGGGACTCGCGCTCGGCGGCGTGCCCGCCGTCGCCATGGCCTGGCTCGCCGAGGAAATGCACCCGGACGGCCTCGGCCTCGCGATGGGCCTCTACGTCGGCGGCACGGCCATCGGCGGCATGGCGGGACGCGTCATCGCGGGCGTGCTCGCCGATCTGTTCGGCTGGCGCGTGGCGGTGGGCGTCATCGGCGTGCTCGGCATCGGCTCGATGCTGGCCTTTCGCACGCTCCTGCCGCCCTCGCGCCGCTTCGTGCCGAAAAAGGGACTCGGCTTCGCCCATCACCGCGCCGCGCTCCTGAGTCACTTCGCACGGCCCGGCCTCGCCGCGCTGTTCGCGATGGGCTTCGTGCTGATGGGCAGTTTCGTCACGCTCTACAACTACATCGGCTACCGGCTCATCGCGCCGCCGTACAACATGAGCCAGTCGGCCATCAGCGTGATCTTCATCGTCTATCTGACCGGCGTGATCGCCTCGCCGTGGTCGGGCCGCATGGCCGACACCTTTGGCCGCGGACGCGTCCTCATCGCCGGTCTCGCGACGATGCTCGCGGGCGTCGTGCTCACGCTGTTCCCGTCACTCGGCATGATCGCCGCGGGCATCTGCTGCCTGACGATCGGCTTCTTCACGGGCCACTCCGTCGCGAGCGGCTGGGTTGGCCGCCTCGCGCGCGAAGCCAAGGGCCAGGCCGCGGCGCTCTATCTGCTCGCGTATTACCTCGGGTCGAGCATCATGGGCTCCCTTGGCGGGCACTTCTGGGTGGTCGGCGGCTGGGGCGGCGTCGCGGCGCTCGTCGCCGCGCTGCTGATTGCCGGGCTTGCGCTCGCCGCCACGCTGCGCGCCAAAGAGCGCGCCGGGACGGCCTGATTCGCCCGCCTGTATCCGCCTGTATCCGCCTGTATCCGCCTGGTTCCACTTGCACGTGCTCGCGCCCTCAATCGTCGGCAATCTGTAATAACCCGGATCTGTGCGCGCGTGCCGCGCCGCACGTGCCGCGCTGCCGCAAAGCGGCACCAGGCGTGGCCCCGCCTCACGTTGGGAGCGTGCGCGCGGCGCGCAAAGCGCACGCCGCGTTTTCGGCCCTCACCTATACTCGGAAAAGGCCGGAAGCCGTCGCGCCATGACAAGTACAACAACAAGCACAACAGCCGCCCGTTTCCGCCGCCGACACGATAAGGAGACGAGCATGGAAGGTTATTTCACGGTTGGCGATTTCGTGATGATCATCCCGATGGCCCTCGCCGGCGCGCTTTGTCTGGGTGCGTTTCCGTGCGCGACCGAATTCCGGCACAACACGTTGCGCGTGGTCGGCGCGCTGATCGGTGCGATGCTCGCCGTGGCGCTCGTCGAAACCCTGCCCACGCTGATGTAGCCGGGCCGCTGTAAACCGCGCCGCCGTAGCGCGAGGCGGCGGCGCGAAAGCCTGCTTCAATGCACCCGGTTGCCGGGCTGCAATCCTCTTAGCTGCGCAAGCGCCGCGCGAAAATACGCGGGGCGCGGGCGTTGCGCGTCTTGTCCCTTTGCTGGCCCGCGCGTTGCTTCCTCGCGTGCGAGCGCAGGCAAGGCGGTCCACGGCAGCGTCGGATGCAGATGATGCTGGCGGTGCAGGTGATGATTCATCAGCATCACGCCCATAACGCGCGGCACGCGCAGATCGCGCGAGCGGCCGGGTTCTTCGAGTGCGACGCCGTAGTGAGGCAGGTTGTCGGCCATCGACAGCCACAAGCCGCGCAGCAGCATCGCAGCCAGCAGAACCGGCCAGGCCGGTCCGTAAAGCGAAAACGAAAGGGCGTAGAGCACGAACGAAGCGAGCCAGTCGCGGCGCGCGCGACGGCGGTTTTGCGCATCGCCCGCGTGATTCGCGAAGAGCCGCTGCACCTGCGCACCTTCGGGGCCGTGCGCGCCCACGCTGCGCGCAATCAGCGCGCGCGCCATGCGGGCGGGCAAGAATGCGATCAGCGGCAGCAGCAGTTCGGCGATATAGAGCCCGCCCATGAGCCGCGCGTAGTACGCGAGGCGCCTGCGCCAGCGCGGCTCGGTTGCGTCGTCGACGTCGGGCCGGTCGAACGGCTCGCGCGTGAAGCGGTGATGCATCAGGTGTCCGAAGCGCACGGCGTTGAACGGCATGGCAAGGCCGACCGCGAGCAACCGTGCGAGCCGTTCGTTGGCGCGCCGGCTGGAGAGCAACTGGCCGTGGATGCCCTCGTGGATCAAGCCCCAGTGGATCGGCGTGGCGAGCACGACGGGCACGAGTGTCGCCAGCAGCGCGAGCGACGGCCCGTCCGCTGCGCGCAGCGCGAGCGGCAGCCCGATAAGCGGCCAGGCCAGCGCCAGCCCGGCGAGCGCGAGCATCGCGGCGTTCGCGCGCGCGTCGGGCGCCGGTGACGGGATTTTGTGCCCGGACCGGGGGGCAGGACGGTGGGCGGTTCGGTCGGCGGTTCGGTGGGCAATCCGGTCGCCGATTCGGTCGGCGATTGTTGGCTCAATAGCGGGCTCAATCGTGGACTCGACTGTCGGCTCCATTGGCGCTCCTCGCGGCAAAGACAGCCGCGAAGTTAGCAGCGGCGTGTGACAGGGCAACGAAGAACAATGGACGCCGCGACCCCTGGTCCGCCGACGAAAAAAGACGAAAAAAACGCCTCGCTCTTTTGCGAGGCGTTCCGGCACGACCGCGCCGCGATGCGATGCGAATCAGACGATCAGATGTGCTGATCCGTGGACGGCTTTTCCCACAGGTTCACGCCCCCTTCGGTGGCGTAGCGGTCGATTTCGGTGAGTTCTTCCGCGGAGAATTCGAGGTTCTTCAACGCGGCGACGTTCTCCCGCACCTGTTGCGCGCGGCTCGCGCCGATCAATGCCGAAGTCACGCGCCCGCCACGCAGCGTCCATGCAATCGCCATCTGCGCGAGGCTCTGGCCGCGGCGCTTCGCGATCTCGTCGAGCTTGCGCACGTGCTCGATGTTCTCCGCGCTCAGGTGCCCCGCCAGGAGCGAACCGCCGCCCGGACGGTTCACGCGCGCGTCTTCGGGCACGCCGTTCAGATACTTGCCGGTCAAGAGGCCTTGCGCGAGCGGCGTGAACGCGATGCTGCCCACGCCCAGATCGTCGAGCGTATCGAGCAGGCCGCGCTCGATCCAGCGGTTGAGCATGTTGTACGACGGCTGATGGATCAGGAGCGGCACCTTGTATTCGGCGAGCAGCTTCGCCATTTCGCGCGTCTTCTCGGGCGAATACGACGAGATGCCGACATAGAGCGCCTTGCCCTGCTGCACGGCGCTCGCGAGCGCGCCCGCGGTCTCTTCGAGCGGCGTTTCCACGTCGAAGCGATGCGAATAGAAGATGTCGACATAGTCGAGCCCCATGCGCTGCAGGCTCTGGTCGAGGCTCGCGAGCACGTATTTGCGCGAGCCGCCGCCCTGGCCGTAGGGACCGGGCCACATGTCCCATCCGGCCTTCGACGAAATCAGCAGTTCGTCGCGGTACGGGCGGAAGTCGTCCTTGAAGATGCGGCCGAAGTTGGTTTCGGCGCTGCCGTACGGCGGCCCGTAGTTGTTGGCCAGATCGAAGTGCGTGATGCCGAGGTCGAAAGCGGTGCGCAGAATCTCGCGCTGCGTCGAGATCGGCGTGGTGTCGCCGAAGTTGTGCCACAGGCCGAGCGACAGCGCGGGCAGCTTGAGCCCCGACCTGCCGCAAAAGCGATATTGCATCTCCGAATAGCGTTCAGAAGCGGCTTCGTAGGCCATGGAATCGTCCTCGATGAAAGCGGGAAAAAGCGAAAAAAGCGGGAAAAGCGGAACAAGCGCGCGCGGCGGCGCGCAGCAGAGGCTGACATGGTAGCGAATCCGCCTGCATTGCGCAGAGGCCCATTCTTCGGGATTGCGTCATCGGCAGCGGCGCGATGGACGCGGGCATCGCCGCTCGCCTACACTGCAACGTTCGTCTTACCCGAGAGGATTTCCATGGTCAAAGCGATTTCGTTTGCCCTGCTCGCCTGCGGCGTAGTGCTGCTGTATTTCGCGGGCGAGTCGTTCCATTCGTTTTCGAATGACATGTCGCGGCTTTTCACGGGCGCGCCGACCAATCGCACGATCCTGCTGATCGTGGGCGGCGTGGCGGCAACCATCGCCGGGCTCACGGGGCTCGCGGCTTCTGGGCGGCGGCGCTGACGCCGCCGGGGCGCACAACGCACAGATCAACGCACCGCACAGCGCACCGATCGACGCACCGGACAACGCACCGGACAACGCACCAGCGCACGCCGCAAGCGCCCTGCCCGTCGCGTCGCTCAGAGCCGCACTTCCGGCATACCCGCCGAGCGCGTGCCCGGCAGCGGCACGTTGCTCGCGCCGTGATACGTGAACACGAGCGAGAACTTCACCTGTTCGCTCTGGTTCTGTCCCGCCGAATGCAGCGTGTTGCAGTGAAAAAACACGACGTCGCCGGTTTGCAGCGGCGGCGACACCGCGCGGTCGATCCACGCGCGGTTCTCGGGCACATCGGCACGGAAGAATTTCGCGGCATCGAACCGGTCCGACGTGAACGCCTGCTCGTGCGAACCCGGCACGAACCACAGCCCGCCGTTCTCGACCGTCTCGGGCCCGAGCGCGAGCCAGACGGAAACGAGATCGTCGCGTTCGAACGACCAGTAGCGCACGTCGCGATGCCAGCCGGTCAGGCTGCCGTACGCCGGATGCTTCGTCATCATGCAGTTGTGATGCGCGCGCGACAGCACCGGCATATCGCCGAAATACAGTTCCATCCAGCCGACGATGTCGGGGGAAATCGCCCATTCGCGAAAGCGCGCGTGGCGCGCGTACGCGTCGAGCAGACGCCGCACCGTATGCCCGCCGGGTGCGTCCTTCGACGACGGCGCGCCGGGATAGCGCAAATCGGCTTCGAATTCGAGCGGCGCGGCAGCTTCGCGCAGTTGCGTTTGTGCGATGCGCCTGAGTTCTTCGCAACGCTCGGGCGAGACGAGCCCCGGCACCACGACGAAGCCGTGATCGCGCAGCGCCTGCACCTGTTCTTTCTTTGATTGAAGTGACATGGGACGCCCGTTGTTCGATGTCTTTGGCATCCGGCGCGCATGTGCGTGCCGGCCGTTCGATTGTAGAGCGACTGGGGTTGCGCTGAAGCGAGCGTTACCCGCGGCGCACGACGTTGGGGCGCGTGCACCGGCATGGCGTCAAAGGGCGTCATCGCCTGCGCCGGACACGCGCCGATGCGGGGGTTTAACCGACTTCAGCACGACACGAATCGCGTGTAGCCTCGCGTGCATGTTGTTTCAGTCAGCAGCCCCTTTCTCGCACGCACGCGCGGCCGGCAACCGCTGCATGGCCCGCCGCATGACACAGGTTCGCGCAGGTTTTGCGCAGGTATGTTGCGTCGCTTCGATCCTTGCTCCACGCGTAAGCCGTGGGGCGCGCACTGTTCTTGAATTTCTCCGGGGCAGGCACGTTTGCTGCTGCGGATGAAGCGCCATGCAAGGCGCATCTCGACTCCGATTTCGCTCAACACCATGCACACCGTTTTCGATACCCCTCGCTTCACCACCAGCCTCACCCACGGTTTCACCAGCAGCATTACCCGCGCCGCGCTGAAGGCGGCGCGTCCCGCGCGCCGTCACGTGACGCGCGCGCTGCGCCATCACGCGGCACGCACGCGCGCACTCGCGGGGCACGTGCGCGAAGCGAGGCCCGTCGACGGCATGCGCGCCTGGTTCCACTCGTTCTTCTCGGTGCTGCGCATGCGATCGGGCGCACGGCATTTCTCGCTGCGCACGCTGCTCTATCGGCCGAAAACGCCGCTGCGCGCATTCAGCGCCGTCGGCACGACGGCGGCCAGTCCGGCGCCGCATAACGCGCGCCGTCCGCGCCGCACGTCCGCAAGCAGCATGGGATGGTTTGCGTTCGCGATGCGATAAATTGCCCCACCCGGCGCAGAAACGAAAAAACCCCGCAAGGCATTACGCCGAGCGGGGTTTTTTATCGGTTTTTCAGTCACAGGCCGGCGTTGCACCGGCCATACGACCCGGGCCAAACCGCGGCCCGATTGCGTCCTGTTACGCGAGCGCGCCCACCGGCTCCGTGCCGGCGGCTTCGGCCAGCGCGAGCGCCTTGTCGGTCGTTTCCCACGAGAATTCCGGCTCTTCGCGGCCGAAGTGGCCGTAAGCGGCGGTCTTTTCGTAGATCGGGCGCAGCAGGTCGAGCATCTGGATGATGCCCTTCGGACGCAGGTCGAAATGCTCGCGCACGAGCTGCGTGATCGTCGCGTCCGAGACCTTGCCCGTGCCGAACGTGTTGACCATCACCGACGTGGGCTGCGCGACGCCGATTGCGTACGACACCTGGATCAGGCAGCGCGACGCGAGGCCCGCGGCCACGATGTTCTTCGCGACATAACGGCCGGCGTAGGCCGCCGAGCGGTCCACCTTCGACGGATCCTTGCCCGAGAACGCGCCGCCGCCGTGCGGCGCCGCGCCGCCGTACGTATCGACGATGATCTTGCGACCCGTGAGACCGCAGTCGCCTTGCGGGCCGCCGATCACGAACCGGCCGGTCGGGTTCACGAGGTACTTGATCTCGCCCTTGATGAGTTCGGCCGGGAGCACCGGCTTGATGACTTCCTCGATCACGGCTTCGCGCAGCGTGGCGAGGTCGATGTCCGGCGAATGCTGCGTGGAGAGCACGACCGTGTCGATCGCGTGCGGCTTGCCGTCGACGTAGCGGATCGTCACCTGCGACTTCGCATCGGGGCGCAGCCAGGGCAGACGGCCGTCACGGCGCAGGTTCGACTGGCGCTCGACGAGGCGGTGCGAGAGGTGGATCGGCAGCGGCATCAGCTCGGTCGTTTCGTCGCACGCGTAACCGAACATCAGGCCCTGGTCGCCCGCGCCCTGATCGAGGTTGTTGTCGTGCGCGCGGTCCACGCCCTGGGCGATGTCCGGCGACTGCTTGTCGTAAGCGACGAGCACCGCGCAGCCGCGGTAGTCGATGCCGTAATCGGTGTTGTCGTAGCCGATGCGCTTGATCGTGTCGCGCGCGACCTGGATGTAATCGACGTTCGCGGTCGTGGTGATTTCACCGGCGAGGACGACGAGACCCGTGTTGCACAGCGTTTCTGCTGCAACGCGGGAGTATTTGTCCTGGGCGAGGATGGCGTCGAGGATCGCGTCCGAGATCTGGTCAGCGACCTTGTCCGGATGGCCTTCCGAAACCGATTCGGAAGTGAAGAAATAGTCGTTTGCCACGCTCTGAACTCCTTTCTTTAAGCTGGTGACGGTTGATTTCACGTAGCCAGCTTCGGGAGCCTTGAAGCGGCGACGCTTTAGCGGATTACCTGCCCGGGGCGCGCCTGACGATCGATCGATCGACGAAAATCCGGCACGAACCGTCTTCGCCCCGCAAGTTGTCTATTAACTCGGCGAAGCCCGTATTATAGCGTCTTCCCTAATTTGTCACAGAGCCCCTTCGCGTGCAGTCTCCCGCATCCGCCCCCGCATTTCCGCCAGCCTTCCTTTCCGTTCCCGCGTTCGCGGCCATCCAGGGAGCCGTCGCATGCTAGGCAAGCTCGGTTCCCGCTTCGCGATCGGCCTGCTCAAGCTGTTCGCGATCCTGCCCTACGGGTTCGTCGCCCGTCTCGGCGACGGCCTCGGCTGGCTGCTCTACAAGATCCCGAGCCGGCGCAAGCGCGTCGTCCATACCAATCTCCGGCTGTGCTTTCCCGAGTGGAGCGAGGAAAAGCGCGAGGAAGTCGCGGGATTGCACTTTCGCCACGCGATCCGCAGCTATATGGAGCGCAGCGTGCAGTGGTTCGCCTCGGCGAAGAAGCTCGAAAAGCTCTTCGTGCTCGACAGCGAAGTCGATCTCACCGATCCCGATCTGCCGCCCACGCTGTTCCTCGGCCTGCACTTCGTCGGCATCGAGGCCGGCTCGATGTTCCTCAACTATTCGCTGCACCGGCCGTGCGGCTCGCTGTATCAGCCGTTCTCGAACCCCGAATTCGAGGCGGCGGCGAAATGGGGCCGCAGCCGCTTCGGCGCGGAAATGGTGAGCCGCGCGGACAGCGCGCGCGTCGTGCTGCGCTGGCTGCGCGACAGAAAACCCGTGATGCTCGGTGCGGATATGGACTACGGCGCGCGCAATTCGACCTTCGTGCCGTTCTTCGGCGTGCCCGCGTGCACGCTGACCGCCGTGGGGCGCCTCGCGCAGGTGGGACGCGCGCAGGTGGTGCCGTTCATCGGCGAGGTGCTGCCGAACTACAAGGGCTATCGCCTGAAGATCTTCAAGCCGTGGGACAACTACCCGACCGGCGACGACGACCTCGACGCGCGCCGCATGAACGCGTTCCTCGAAGAGCAGATTCCCCGCATTCCCGAGCAGTATTACTGGGTCCACAAGCGCTTCAAGACCCGCCCGCCCGGCGAACCGGGCGTGTACTGAGCGGGCCGCGACCGCCTTACAGGGGACATGCGGGGTGCATGCGGGTTGCGTGGCGAACGCGCGGGCCTCACTTACAATAGCGGCATGAAACTCAAATTCACCAAAATGCACGGCGCGGGTAACGACTTCGTCGTGCTCGATGGCTACAGCCAGCCGCTCGCGCTCACGCCCGAGCACGTGCGCGCGCTCGCCGACCGCCATTTCGGCGTCGGCGCCGACCAGTTGCTGCTGGTCGAGAAGCCGACCATCGAGGGTGTCGATTTCCGCTATCGCATCTTCAACTGTGACGGCGGCGAAGTGGAGCATTGCGGCAACGGCGCGCGCTGCTTCGTGAAGTTCGTGCGCGAGCGCAGGCTCACCGATGCGAGCCGCGTGCGCGTGCAGGTGCAAAACGGCACGATCACGCTCGCCATGCAGGAAAACGGCGAAGTCGTCGTCGACATGGGCAGCCCGGTGTTCGAACCCGCGCGCGTGCCGTTCGACGCCAGCGGACTGGAAGGCCGACGCGAAGGCAACGACACGCTCTGGCCGTTCGACGTCGGCGGCAAGACCCGCTGGATTTCGGCTGTTTCGATGGGCAACCCGCACGCGGTGCAGGTGGTCGACGACGTCGAAGCCTGGCCGGTGCTCGTCGAAGGCCCCGTGATCGAGGCGCATGCGCGCTTTCCGAAGAAGGTCAACGCCGGCTTCATGCAGGTCGTCTCGCGCAACGAGGTCCGTCTGCGCGTCTACGAGCGCGGCGCGGGCGAAACGCTCGCGTGCGGCACGGGCGCCTGCGCGGCCGTGGCCGCGGGCATCCGGCGCGGACTGCTCGATTCGCCGGTCAAGGTGCACACGCACGGCGGCATGCTCACGATTGCCTGGGACGGCGCGCGCGACGAATCCGCGGCGCTCATGATGGCGGGTCCCGCCACGACCGTTTTCGAGGGTGAAATCGAACTGGCCGACTGAGGGCCCTGAGTGAATGCACTGAGCGGTTCGCCGCGCGGCAGCGTAAGCCGCCAGCGCCATCAATGCCGCCGGTGCCGCCGGTGTGCCGCCAGTGCCAGTGCCGGATTCGCAGCTTGACCTCACCGCTTATAACGCTTCATCGATTGCGCGCCCGGCGCGCCTCACGTCAACCACGCACCGACAACATGAACGATCGAGAAGTCGCCGACTACCTGCTCGCCAACCCCGAATTCTTCGTCGAGCATGCCGAACTGCTCACGACGATCAAGCTCGGCAATCCTCACGGCAAGGCCGCCGTGTCGCTGCAGGAGCGGCAGATGGAAATGCTGCGCGAGAAGAACAAGCATCTCGAGCGCCGTCTTTCCGAATTGCTGCGCTACGGCCACGAGAACGACAGCATCGCGACGAAGTTCGGCCGCTGGACGACGCGCGTGATCGCCGAGCGCGATCCATACGCCCTGCCCCGCGCCATCTCCGAGAACCTGCGCGACGTGTTCGAGGTGCCGCAGGCCGCGCTGCGTGTCTGGGACGTGGCCGAAGCCTACGGCCAGTCCGACTTCGCGCGCCAGACCGGCGAAGAAGTGCGGCTCTTCGCGAACAGCCTCACGGTGCCGTACTGCGGCGCGAATTCGGGTTTCGAAGCCGCACAGTGGCTCGACCCTGCCGACGGCGAAACGCAATCGGTCGCACTGGTGGCGCTGCGCGCGCCCGGCGCCGGCGGCCATGCCGAAACCGAAGGCAACGCGTTCGGCCTGCTGGTGATGGGCTCGCCGGATCCGCGCCGCTTCCACGAGGGGATGGCCACGGATTTCCTCACGCAGATCGGCGCACTCGCAAGCGCGGCGCTCACGCGCCTGCTGCCGCACTGAGCGCACTAAGCGCACCGCACGCACCCACCGCTCGCCTGAAACGCCGCCCATCGTGACCTCGACCGATCCGATCGCCGACTACCTCGCCAGTCTCGAACACGAGCGGCGGCTGTCGGCGCACACGCTGCGCGGCTACACGCACGAACTCGACGAGCTGAAGAAGCTCGCAGGCGAGCGCCCGCTCGAAAAGATCACGCCGGCCGACGTGCGCGGCGCCGTTTCTCGCGCACACGCGGGCGGGCTCTCGGCGCGCTCGATCGCGCACCGGCTGTCGGCATGGCGCGCGTTTTATCGCTGGCTGGCGGGACGAATCGAACTCGACGCGAACCCCGTGGCGGCCGTGCGCGCGCCCAAGCGCGCGAAGACGCTGCCGAAGGCGCTCTCCGTCGACGACGCGCAGCGTCTGATGGAAGCCCGCAGCCCGGCTGCGGCCGGCGGCAACGACGCCGAAGCGCTGCGCGATCACGCGATACTCGAACTGTTCTACTCGTCCGGGCTGCGGCTCGCCGAACTCGTGGGCCTCGACGTACGCTACGCGAAGCGTGACGGCTACGAATCGGCAGGCTGGCTCAAGCGCGACGCCGCCGAAGTCGAAGTGCACGGCAAGGGCAACCGGCATCGCGTCGTGCCGGTCGGGCGCAAGGCGCTCGACGCCATCGACGCCTGGCTCGCCGTGCGCGACACGCTCGTCAAGCACGACGACGCCCCGCTCTTCCTCTCCGTGCGCGGCAACCGCATGTCGCCCGGCGTCGTGCGCGAACGCGTGAAGCGCGCGGCGCTCGCAGCCGGCATTCCGGCCAACGTCCACCCGCACGTGCTGCGGCACTCGTTCGCGACCCACCTCCTGCAATCGAGCGGCGACCTGCGCGCGGTGCAGGAACTGCTCGGCCACGCGAGCATCGCGGCCACCCAGGTCTATACGTCGCTCGATTTCCAGCATCTCGCGCGGGTCTACGACACCGCGCATCCACGCGCGAAAAAGCGCGGCTGACGCGCTGCGGCGCATCGGCGCGGTGGCCTGGCGACCTGAGCCAGCCGCCGCGCGCGCCGGCTTTCTGTATTGAACACATCATGAATATCGTCACGCTCAAACCGTCGAAAGAAAAATCCCTGGCGCGCCGCCATCCGTGGGTCTACGCGACTGCGATCGACCGCGTCGAAGGCAAGCCCGCCGCGGGCGCAACCGTGATCGTGCGCGCGCACGACGGACGCTTTCTCGCGCGCGCCGCCTACAGCCCGCACTCGCAGATCCGCGTGCGCGTCTGGAGCTTCGACGAGAACGAACCCATCGATCACGCGTTCTTCAAGCGCCGCGTGCAGCGCGCCGTCGCGCACCGCCAGGCGATGGTGACCGGCACCGGCGCCGTGCGCCTGATCTTCGGCGAGGCGGACGGCCTGCCGGGCCTGATCGTCGATCACTACGTCGAAGACGGCGCAAACGGACGCGGCCAGCTCGTCTGCCAGTTCATGGCGGCCGGCGTCGAGGCGTGGAAGGAAGCCATCGTCGCCGCGCTCACGAGCGCGACCGGCTGCCCGAACGTCTATGAGCGCTCGGACGTGTCGATCCGAGAAAAAGAAGGGCTTGAGCAGATCACCGGGCTGCTCGCGGGCGACGAGCCGCCCGCAACCATCGTGACGAGCGAGAACGGCGTGCGCTATCACGTCGACGTGCGCAACGGCCACAAGACCGGGTTCTACGTCGATCAGCGCGACAACCGCGCGCTCGTGCAGACCTTCGCGCGCGAGCGCGAGGTGCTCAACTGCTTCTGCTATACCGGCGGCTTCTCGCTCGCGGCGATGAAGGGCGGCGCAAAACGCGTGGTGTCGATCGACTCGTCGGGCGACGCGCTCGCGACCGCGCAGAAGAACGTCGAAGCGAACGGGTTCGACGCGGCCCGCGCCGCCTGGCTCGACGCCGACGCCTTCAAGACGCTGCGCCGCCTGCACGACGAGGGCGAGCGTTTCGACCTCGTCGTGCTCGATCCGCCGAAGTTCGCCGCGTCGCGCGAGCACGTCGACCGCGCGGCGCGCGCGTACAAGGACATCAACCTCACCGGGTTCAAGCTGCTGCGTCCGGGTGGCCTGCTCTTCACGTATTCGTGCTCGGGCGCGATCGATGCGGATCTTTTCCAGAAGATCGTCGCGGGCGCAGCCGCCGACGCGAAAGTCGACGCGCGCATCCTCAAGCGCCTCGGCGCGGGCGTCGATCATCCGCTGCTCACGGCGTTCCCGGAAGGCGAGTATCTCAAGGGCCTGCTGTTGCAGATCGCCTGAACGGCCCCATCTGCCCGGCTAGTGCGCGGACCGGAACGTCCGCGCTCGCGCCCCTTATCTGGCGTATCCGGCATTGACGTAACCGGCAGCGCACGCTCCGGCGCCCCCTCCAGCGCAGGCTTCGGCCGCGCGATACAGCGGCGGCGCGGGTATGTTTCCGAAGTTACGTTTCCGAAGTTATGTTCCAATACGCAGTTATGTTGTAACACCGGGCAGCGACACCCTTTTCCACGCGCGCCAGAGCGCGCCGGACGGCCAGCGCTCCGATTCACGCACAGCACAGAACAGGCACCCAGCATGGCAACCATGATTCCCGTAACCATCCTGACCGGTTTTCTCGGCAGCGGCAAAACGACGCTGCTCAAGCGCATCCTCAACGAACAGCACGGCATGAAGATTGCCGTGATCGAAAACGAGTTCGGCGAAGAGAACATCGACAACGAGATCCTCGTGCAGGACAGCGGCGAGCAGATCATCCAGATGAGCAACGGCTGCATCTGCTGCACGATCCGCGGCGACCTTGCGCGCGTGCTCGGCGACCTCGCGCAGCAAAAGCGCGACGGCAAGCTCGATTTCGACCGCGTCGTGATCGAAACCACGGGTCTCGCGAATCCGGGCCCGGTCGCGCAGACGTTCTTCATGGATAACGACATCGCCGACCAGTTCCTGCTCGACGCGATCATCACGCTCGTCGACGCGAAGCACGGCAACCATCAGCTCGACGAGCACGAAGTGGTGCAGCGCCAGGCCGGTTTCGCCGACCGCCTGTTCATCACGAAGGCCGATCTCGTCGACGAAGCGGAGCTCGCCGACCTGCGCCATCGTCTGATGCACATGAATCCGAAGGCGCAGATCCGCCAGGTGAATTTCGGCGAAGCCGACATCAAGGAAGTGTTCGACCTGCGCGGCTTCAACCTCAATGCGAAGCTCGAGATCGACCCGGATTTCCTCGAGGAAGACGATCACGCGCACGATCATGATCACGATCACGCGCACTGCGATCACGATCACGGCCACTGCGATCACGAAGGCCACGAAGGTCATGAAGGCCACGATCACGGCCACCATCATCACCACGCGCACCACGACGACAAGATCAAATCGTTCGTGTACCGAAGCGACCGCGCGTTCGATGCGAACCGTCTCGAAGACTTCCTTGGCGGCATCCTGCAGATCTACGGCGAACGTCTGCTGCGCTACAAGGGCGTGCTGTTCATGAAGGGCGTGGATCGCAAGGTAGTGTTCCAGGGCGTCCATCAGATGATGGGCAGCGACCTTGCCCAAAAATGGCTGCCGAGTGAAAAGAAGAGCAGCAAGATGGTGTTCATCGGCATCGAACTGCCGCAAGACCTCATCACCGACGGCCTCGACGCCTGCCTCGTCTGAGCCGCATCCGGGTTTGAGCTGAGCGTTGTTCGGCCCCGGCGTGCGTCCTGCGCGCCGGGAAAGGCCTGCACCGTCCCCTCTTTGCGTGGCCCATCCCTCCAAATAACGTACCCGACCATCGCTTTTTCACGTTTGGCGCGTTATATTTTCCTGATAACGTGCCGAATACGAATGCGCCCGGAAGCAGGGATTTCCCCCTCACAGCACGCACTTGCGATTCAGTTACAATACGGCCCGACTTTGCGGCCCCGCTGCGCCACCCTATTGGAAAGACTGCGGGAAAGCAGACGGGAGAGCACGCGGGCAGATAAGCGGGCAGCCAAATAAAGGCCGCCATGCGCGCTGCATGCGCAAGCGATGCGGCCTCGTAAAACTGGCCGCGCCGACAGTGCGGTAAGTACAACAAGTATGAGTAGAATGGCGGCCCCCGGCGCATTTGCACCGGACGGTACAGCCCCACCGGCGGCACGCGGCGTGGCAGCGCGTAGCCGGTACGGAAAATGCCTCAGGAGTATCTGAAGAGCGGTTTCCAGAGGAGTTCGGCCCCGCAGCGGCGCTTCGGCGTCCACGAGAGCGCATCGTTCGCGCGAGACAACGCGTCAGCCAGAAGAATGGCGCGTGGTACAAAGCCATTGCGGGCAACACAAAAGTGCGGGCACAAGCGCAAGTTTTGCCTCACTCATTGAAGAAGCAAGCCAGATGACCACGAAACGACTCTTGACCGAAGCCGAAATCCTGAAGATGAGCGATAAGGATTACATGAATGAGGATCAGCTCGCTTTCTTCAAAAACCGGCTCGAACAGCTGCAGGCGGAAATCCTCCGCAATGCGGGCCAAACCACCGAGAACCTGCGCGAAACCGTAATCGTGCCGGATCCGGCCGACCGCGCAACGATCGAAGAAGAGCATGCACTCGAGCTGCGCACGCGCGATCGCGAACGCAAGCTGCTGAAGAAAGTGCAGCAGTCGCTCGCGCGCATCGAGTCGGGCGAGTATGGCTGGTGCGAGGAAACGGGCGAGCCGATCGGGATCCCGCGTCTGCTCGCGCGGCCCACGGCCACGCTGTCGCTCGAGGCGCAGGAGCGCCGCGAACTGCGCCAGAAGCTGTTCGGCGATTGATCGATTAGCGGGTGCGCCGCCGCGGGTGCGCGCCACACAATCCGCCTTCCCCAAAGAAGCGCACGGAGTCCCGTGCGCTTTTTGTTTTTGCGGCCTGCCCGCGCGTATCCTGACTTCGCGTGCGGCGCGTTTTCCCCCGCACGCGCTCTTGAACTGCCCACCGCCGCCCTAAACTTGTATCGGAACGTGCTTCGCCCGCGCGCCTGAAAGCGCGCGCGGCGCACCCCGGAATTCAGCGGCGGCGGCCCGGTTAGCGGCCGCATCCCCCAAACAGTCACCGGAACAAACGGTCAAAAGAGGAACCCACATGGAGCAATTTCACGGCACGACGATCGTCTCCGTGCGGCGCGGCGACAAGGTCGCGCTCGGCGGCGACGGCCAGGTCACGCTCGGCAACATCGTCATGAAGGGTGGCGCGAAGAAGGTTCGGCGCATCTACGGCGGCAAGGTCATGGTCGGCTTCGCGGGCGGCACGGCCGATGCGTTTTCGCTCCTCGACCGCTTCGAAGCCAAGCTCGAAAAGCATCAGGGCAACCTCACGCGCGCCGCCGTCGAACTCGCGAAAGACTGGCGCACCGACCGCATGCTGCGCCGCCTCGAAGCGATGCTGATCGCCGCCGACGGGCAAACCACCCTCGTCATCACCGGCAACGGCGACGTGCTCGATCCCGAAGGCGGGATCTGCGCGATCGGCTCGGGCGGAGCCTATGCGCAGGCCGCGGCGCGCGCGCTCGTCGACAACACCGAGCTGAGCCCGCGTGAGATCGTCGAAAAGTCGCTCGAAATCGCGGGCGACATGTGTATCTACACGAACCACAACCGCGTGATCGAAACCATCGAGTAACCGGACTCGCAGACCGAACAGACGAGAAGGAATCAGGATGAGCACCATGACCCCCGCCGAGATCGTCTCGGAACTCGACAAACACATCATCGGCCAGGCACGCGCGAAGAAGGCCGTCGCCGTCGCGCTGCGCAACCGCTGGCGCCGCCAGCAGGTCGCCGACCCGCTGCGTCAGGAAATCACGCCGAAGAACATCCTCATGATCGGGCCGACCGGCGTCGGCAAGACCGAGATTGCACGCCGCCTCGCGAAACTCGCCGACGCGCCGTTCATCAAGATCGAAGCGACCAAGTTCACGGAAGTGGGCTACGTTGGCCGCGACGTGGACAGCATCGTGCGCGACCTGATCGAGATTTCGGTCAAGCAGACGCGCGAATCGGAAATGCGCAAGGTGCGCAGCAAGGCCACCGATCAGGCCGAAGACCGCATCCTCGACATCCTGCTGCCGAGCGCGCGTCCGGTCGGCTTCGGCTCGGCGGTGGACACCGCGAGCCACGGCGAAGGCGACAACGCCACGCGGCAGACGTTTCGCAAGCGCCTGCGCGAAGGCCAGCTCGACGACAAGGAGATCGAGCTCGACGTCGAACTGCCGCAAGTCGGCATGGACATCATGGGCCCGCCCGGAATGGAGGACATGACCGACCAGATCCGCTCGATGTTCGCGAACCTGGGCGGCGGCAAGAAGACGCGCCGCAAGCTCAAGGTGAAGGAAGCGCTGAAGGTCCTCACGGACGAAGAAGCGGGCAAGATGCTCAACGACGAAGAGGTCAAGACGAAGGCCGTGCAGAACGTCGAGCAGAACGGCATCGTGTTCCTCGACGAAATCGACAAGATCGCGTCGCGCAACGCCGAAGGCGGCGGCGGCGAAGTCTCGCGCCAGGGTGTGCAGCGCGATCTGCTGCCGCTCGTTGAAGGCACAACCATCAATACGAAGTACGGGATGGTGAAGACCGATCACATCCTGTTCATCGCAAGCGGCGCGTTCCATCTTGCGAAGCCGAGCGATCTGATTCCGGAACTGCAGGGCCGCTTCCCGATCCGCGTGGAACTCGATTCGCTGTCCGTGAAGGACTTCGAAGCAATTCTCGTCGCGACCGATGCGAGCCTCGTCAAGCAATATCAGGCGCTGCTCGCAACCGAAGACGTGCAGCTCGATTTCGCCGACGACGGCATTCGCCGTCTCGCCGAGATCGCGTTTTCCGTCAACGAGAAAACCGAGAACATCGGTGCACGGCGCCTGTACACCGTCATCGAAAAGCTGCTCGAAGAGGTGTCGTTCGCAGCGGGCAATCACTCGGGAACGACCGTGGCCATCGACGCCGCGTACGTCGACCGCGCGCTCGGCGAAGTCGCGCAGGACGAGGATCTGTCGCGCTACGTGCTGTAAGCGCTGCGCCGCACCGGCAACACACAAAGGGGCCCCGCGGGGCCCCTTCTTGTTTGCCTTCTGATTTGCCGCCCTCGCGCCGCAGCGCGAATCACGCGTGCGCTTACTGGCGCACCGGGCGCTTTGCGAGCTTGCGCTGCAGCGTGCGGCGATGCATGTTGAGCGCGCGCGCGGTCGCCGAGATGTTGCCGCCGTGCTCGGCCAGCACGCGCTGGATGTGTTCCCATTCGAGGCGCGCGACCGAAAGCGGCGCCGGATTTTCGATGGCCGCGTCGGCCTGCGATGCGCTCGCGTCGTTTTGCAGCGCCGAGAGAATCATCTCGACGTTCGCGGGCTTCGCGAGGTAGTTGTCGGCGCCGTCCTTCACGGCCTGCACCGCCGTCGCGATGCTCGCGTAGCCGGTCAGCACGAGCATGCGTGCGTCGGGCTGAAGCTCGCGCAGCGGCGCGACGAGCGCGAGACCCGAGTCGCTGCCCAGATGCAGGTCGACCGTGATCTGCGCAAACCGCTGCTGGTTTGCGAAGCGGAGCGCTTCTTCCGCGTTGTGCGCCTGCTGCACCTGGTAACCGCGCCGCGTCAGGCCGCGCGTGAGGATATCGGAGAAAACCTCGTCATCGTCGATCACCAGAAAATTCATCTCGCTCATGCCTGCTTCTCCGTGTTGTTGGGCGGCGCCGAGCCGGGCCGGCCCGCACCTGAATCTGAACCTGAACCCGCGGCAGCCGTGCCTTCCGCACGCGCGCCGTGCGCCGTTGCGGACGCGCCGGTACTCACCGGCACGCGCAATTCTGCGCGCGTGCCGCGCGTCTTGTACTCGCGACCTGCACTCCCGCCGGCATTTCCGCCGCCAGCCGCCTGGCCGAAACCTTCGTCCGCGGCAAGCGTCGCGACGTCCGACAGGTCGATCGACCCGCCGAGCCGCTCCGCCGACGAAAACGCCAGATAGAGCCCGACCCCGTGGCCGCCTTGCGTGCTTTCCACGGGTACCGCGCCGAGCGTGTTACGCAGCGACGCCGGAATGCCCGGCCCCGCGTCGCAGACTTCAAAATCGATGTAGCCCGAGCGCGTGGAAGGATACGCGCACAGCGTCACGTAATCGCGGCTCGCGCGCGCGGCGTTGTCGAGCAGGATGGTCAGGATCTGGCCGACCGCCACGCAGTCGTCGAGGTAGAGCCCCTTCGGCGCCTCGCCGAGCTGCTCGAATTTGACGTGCGGATGACGCAGCCGCCACTGTTCGACGAACGGGCCGAGCCACTCGCTCACCGCCTGGCGGCTGTCCTCGGCCGACGCGCGGCTGCGCAGGCGCGCCAGCGCCGACGTGCACAGCGTGATCTGGCGGTCGAGCAGATCGAGGTCGGCGGTGTACGGGGCGAGCGCCTTGTCGGTGCGCGCCACGTCGCGCAGTTCCTCGGTGAGCATCGCGATGGTCGACAGCGGCGTGCCGATCTCGTGCGCGACGGTCGCCGCCTGCACGCCCAGCGCCACGGCGCGCTCGTCGCGCAACAGGCTCTGCTGCGCGTCGGCCAGCGCGTTTTCGCGCTCGCGCAACGCACGCGACATGCGCGCGACGAACCACACGATCAGCCCGACGCTCACCATGAAGTTCACCCACATGCCCGCGCGATAGTAATCGAACAGGTTCGCGGGGTTGTCCATGTTGAGCGGCACGTTGTCGAAGCCGAGCAGCACGTAACAGGCCACCGCGAACATGGCGAGCCAGGCCGTGAGATACCACGGCAGCACGGCTGCCGCGATCGCAAGCGAAGGCAGGTAGAGCGAGACGAACGGATTGGTCGTGCCGCCCGAGAGAAAGAGCAGTGCGGACAGCGCGCCGAGGTCGACCCAGATCTGGCCGAACAGCTCGAGATTGGACTCGGGACGATCCTGCGCGACGCGCATCCAGGTGATGCCGTTGAACGCGACCTCCATCGAGATCACGAACAGCATGGCCGGCAGCGGCAGATGAACGCCAAAGAACAGCTGCACGACGGCGATCGTGCAGAGCTGGCCGATGATAGCGAGGCTACGCAGCCAGAAGAGATGGCCCAGATTGACGCGAGCACTAAGGGTGATGCGATGCATGGCGTGAGTTTACATGTTCGGACGAATCCGATTAATTATCTTGAAAAAATTTGATCCAATAGGGCTTGTCAAACTAAGCCATCTTGGCAGTCCTTCTGTATTACGGCTGGAGAAACGATGCCCAACGACCCCCGCGGCCCATTTCAGTCCATACAGCCCGTCTTGCAGCCCGCCTTGCAGCCGATCTGGCAGATCTTCCTCGATTATCTCGACTGCGCTTCGCGCCCGGCATCGGACGCCAGCGCCCGCGCCCTGCTCGACCGGACTGCCGA
The DNA here is from genome assembly GCF_024281035.1 of Paraburkholderia sp. Taxonomy (GTDB): domain Bacteria; phylum Pseudomonadota; class Gammaproteobacteria; order Burkholderiales; family Burkholderiaceae; genus Paraburkholderia. The sequence continues at coordinate 38,354 of NZ_JAMXLH010000030.1, read as the reverse complement.
CACGCTGCGCGCGCTCGACGACGAAACCCTGCTTCAAGCCGTCAATACGGCGCGCGAGACCGGCAGGCTCGACGAAGTCATCCGCATCGCGTCCGCCGCCGCCCGGCTCGCCCCCGAGCGCGCCGGCCCGAGCTTCGCTACCGGGCTCGCGTTGCAGTTCGCCGATCGACATGCCGAAGCGGTGGATATTTACCGTCGCGCATTGGCCATCGACCCCGCATTTCCCAATCTTCGCAATAATCTCGCAGCAGCATTGATTCACGTCAATGGCAAAAGTGAGGAAATCGCCCGGCTTCTTGAAGATTGCATCGCCGATAATCCCGGCGACAGGCTCGCCTGGATCAACCTCGGGCGGCTACGGCCGGACGATACGGGCGTTGCGCGCGCAATCGACGCCAACCGGCGCGCGCTCGCAATCGCGCCAGACGATCCGCTCGCACTCAACAATTACGCACTGGCGCAAAAGGAAGCCCAGAACTGGGACGAGGCCGAGCGCGCGGCCCGCGCCGCCTGCCACTACGCGCCGGACGACCCCGTATCGCACTTCAACCTGTCCCTGATTGACCTCGCCCGCGGACGTTACGTCGAAGGCTGGCCCGGGCACGAGCGGCGCTGGCAAGGCGCCGCGGAAATGAAGCGCGGACGGCCGGTGTTCACGAAGCCGCAATGGCAGGGCGAGCCGATTGCGGGCCGCACGCTGCTGTTGTGGGGCGAGCAGGGCATGGGCGACCTGCTGCAGTTCTGCCGCTACGTGCCGCTTCTCGCCGAGCGCGTGCATCGCGAAGGCGGCCGCCTGCTCTGGAATTCGTTTCCGCAGATGGGCGCACTGCTCGAGCGCAGCCTCGGCGGCCACTGCGATGGCTACAGCGCGGGCGGCGGCATCGAAAGCCTGCCGCCGCACGACTGCGAAGTGTCGCTGATGAGCCTGCCATTTCACTTCGGCACGTGCGAAGACACGATCCCCGCCCCGCTGCGTTACCTCGCGTCCGACCCGGCGGCGGCGGCGCGCTGGCGCAAGCGGCTCGCCGACGAACGGCGCCTGAAAGTCGGCCTTGCGTGGACGGGCAGCACCGGACATCAGCGCAATCCGTACCGGCACATCGGGCTTGCGCGCCTGGCGGCGCACCTGGCCGGGCTGACCCACGACGTCGCGTTCTACTCGCTGCAGCCGGGCGCAGCCGACGATGTCGCCGCGGCGCACGCCGCGGGCTTCGATATCGCCGATTTCAGCGCCGAGTGGCAAACCTTCGACGACACCGCCGCGTTCGTCGATGCGCTCGATCTCGTGATTTCGGTGTGCACGTCGAGCGCCCACCTCGCCGGGGCGCTCGGCCAGCGCACGTGGGTGCTGCTCGACGTGAATCCGCACTGGATCTGGCAGCTCGAACGGCGCGACAGCCCGTGGTACGCGCACACGACGCTGTACCGGCAAAAGGCGTTCAGGCAGTGGGAGCCGGTGCTCGACGAAGTTGCCGCCGATCTCTGGGCGCTTGCACGGGCGCGGCCAGCCCGAGCGTTGACCTGAGCGCTAACTGGCGCGCTGACCTGATCGCGAGCCGGGCGCGTGCAGGACATGCAAGGCGTTGCGCCGGTCAAGTCGCGCGAGGGCCGCTGCCCACGCCGTCGCCCGGCGCGGCTGCGGAGGCCGCCGCCGCGTCGGCCAGGCATTCGGGACACAGGCAGCGTCCGCGCGGATCGAGCTGGTTCGCGGCAAGCGCAGGAAGCGTGCGGCACCAGCAATCGAAAGGTTCGGTGTTCCGGCCGCAGTCGAAGGCCCGACCGCAGCGCGGGCAGCGCGCGCATTTGAGACTGGCGGCGGAAGTGACTGGGGCGGTCATGGCGGCGCGCTCATCGTGAAGCCGGTGTCGGCAGTACGGAAATGATGCCACAGCGCCACGCCCGGATTCGAGCGGCGGCTCGAACACGCCTGCACGCGCTTTCGTAGTCCGTTTGGGCAGCCAGCGGTACAAGGCCGGAACGCCGTCCTGGCGCGTGTTACGGCGTTTTGCGCCGTGTTGCGCGCACGCCCGTGCACCGTCTCGAAAACGCTGTTGCAGCGCGCCAGTCCTGTACAATCCGGCCTGTTTCAACCGTCTTTTTGCTCACTTCCCGCCGCCATGTCCGAGCCTATCGACCTCTCGCAGATCGCGCCCACCCTGAAAGCCGAAATTCTGGCTGAAGCGCTGCCCTACATCCGCCAGTATCACGGCAAGACCGTCGTGATCAAATACGGCGGCAACGCCATGACCGAAGAACGTCTGAAGCAGGGCTTCGCCCGCGACGTGATCCTGCTGAAGCTCGTGGGCATCAATCCGGTCATCGTGCACGGCGGCGGCCCGCAGATCGACCAGGCGCTCAAGAAGATCGGCAAGCAAGGCACCTTCATCCAGGGCATGCGCGTCACGGACGAGGAAACGATGGAAGTCGTCGAGTGGGTGCTCGGCGGCGAGGTGCAGCAGGACATCGTCACGCTCATCAACCATTTCGGCGGCCACGCCGTGGGCCTGACCGGCAAGGACGGCGGCCTGATCCGCGCGCGCAAGCTGATGATGCCGGACCGCGACCAGCCCGGCCAGTACGTCGATATCGGCCAGGTGGGCGAAGTCGAGTCGATCAATCCGGCGGTCGTGCGGGCGCTCCAGGACGACGCGTTCATTCCGGTCATCTCGCCGATCGGTTTCGGCGAAGACGGCTACTCGTACAACATCAACGCCGATCTCGTGGCGGGCAAGCTCGCAGTCGTGCTCAACGCCGAAAAGCTCGTGATGATGACCAATATCCCGGGCGTGATGGACAAGGCGGGCAATCTGCTCACGGACTTGTCGGCGCGCGAGATCGATGCGCTGTTCGAGGACGGCACGATCTCGGGCGGCATGCTGCCGAAGATCGCGTCGGCGCTCGACGCGGCCAAGAGCGGCGTGCGCTCCGTGCACATCATCGACGGACGGATCGAGCATTCGGTGCTGCTCGAAATCCTGACCGAGCAGCCGTTCGGCACGATGATCCGCTCGCATTGAAGTTTGCGGCGGCGCGCGTTCGCGCCGCTCCCTGAGGGCCTCCATGACCATCGCACGAGCGCGCCAACACCGGCCGCAGCGCGCCGCGCGCACGCCGGTCTGGCTCTTCGACCTCGACAACACGCTGCACGGCGCGTCGCACGCGATCTTCCCGGCCATCAACCAGGCGATGACGCAATACATCGTCGATGCGCTCGGCGTGAGCCACGACGTCGCGAACCATCTGCGCACGAGCTACACGCACCGCTACGGCGCGGCGCTGCTCGGCCTCACGCGCCACCATCCCGTCGATCCGCACGACTTCCTCAAGGTCGTCCACACCTTCCCCGACCTGCGCGCGATGCTCGTCGCCGAACGCGGACTCGCACGCATCCTCGCCGCGCTGCCGGGCCGCAAGATCGTGCTGACCAACGCGCCCGAAGCCTATGCGCGCGCGGTGCTCGCGGAACTCGGCATCGCGCGGCTCTTCGAGCGCGTGGTCGCCATCGAGCACATGCGCACGCGCCGCGGCTGGCGCGCGAAGCCCGACCGGGCCATGTTGCGCGCGACGCTGCGCCGCGCCGGGGCATCGCTTGCCGATGCCATCCTGATCGAGGACACGCGCGGCCATCTGAAGCGCTACCGGCAGCTCGGCATCCAGACGGTCTGGATCACCGGCCACCTGCCCGAGCGCGCGCCGGCGATGCGCGCGGGCCGCAGCGGCAGACCGCACTATGTCGATCATCGCGTTCGTTCGTTAAAATCGCTACACGCCGGCCTGCAGTCGGGACGACTGCGGCAGACGGGGTGAGGACGTGACCGCTGGAAAAGGACTTCGGCGGCAAGATCAGGGGCGACATTCATGCAGCCGACAGACACGCGTGACGCAGTCGTAACATCAGCGCCCTCGGGCGTAGTGCACCGCACCGGCCGCCCGAAGCCGGGCGAGCGCCGTATTCACATTTTGCAGACGCTCGCGTCGATGCTCGAAACGCCGCGCGGCGAGAAGATCACGACGGCGGCGCTGGCCGCGCGGCTCGGCGTTTCCGAGGCCGCGCTCTACCGCCATTTCGCGAGCAAGGCCCAGATGTACGAGGGGCTCATCGATTTCATCGAACAGACACTGTTCGCGCTCATCAACCAGATCGTCGCGAAGGAGCCGAGCGGCGTGCTGCAGGCGCGCGCCATCGCGCTCATGCTCATCAACTTCGCCACCAAGAACGCCGGGATGACGCGCGTGCTGACCTGCGAAGCGCTCGTGGGCGAGCACGAGCGGCTGGCCGAGCGCGTGAACCAGATGCTCGACCGGATCGAGGCGTCGCTGCGCCAGTGCCTGCGCGTGGGCGTCGCCGAAGGCAGCGAGAGCGGCGAGGACAGGGGCGACGGCAGCGGCGAGAGCACGCACAACCCCGGCGCAACGGCCCTACCGAAGGGGTACGATCCGGCTATGCGCGCCAACCTGCTCGTGCGCTACGTGATCGGCTGCTGGCATCGCTACGCGCAAAGCGGCTTCACGCGCTCGCCGGTCGAGCACGCCGACGAGCAGATTCGCGTGATCCTGCAGTAACGCGCTCGCGCTGGCACGACGGAACGACTGCACGCGTGCGTACTGGCGCGTTGGCGCGACGGCGCGACGGCGCGCGGTCGGCCGGCGGCACGGCTGGGGCCGTGTACTCGTCAGGCTGCGGCGCGCATCGGCACTGTGCTCCACAACAAGGAGAACAAACGCATGAACCACTCGTTGCCCAGCGCTCCGCTCCCGCTCCTTTCCGGTCTGTCCGCCCACTGGGGCTGGCTCCTCGCCCGCGGCATCTCGGCCATCCTTTTCGGCGTGATCGCGCTTGCCTGGCCGAAGTGGACCGTCCTCGCGCTCGCGCTCGTCTGGGGCGCCTACGCCATCGTCGACGGCGCCTTCGCGCTGATCTACGGTGCGCGCGGCGGCGGAACACGACGCTGGAGTTATATCTTCGTGGGCCTGATCGGCGTGATCGCCGGTTTCGTCGCGTTCTTCTGGCCCAAGGAAACGGCCATCATCCTCGTCATGATCATCGGCTTCTGGGCGCTCGCCATCGGCGTCTTCGAGATCATCTACGCCTTCCAGTATCGCCGCGCCATCGCGCATCCCTGGGCGGTCGGGCTCTCGGGGCTGCTCTCGGCCGTCGTCGGCTTCTTCATCGTGATGTTCCCCGGCGCGGGCGCGCTTTCGCTGATCTGGCTGATCGCCGCCTATGCGTTCGTCTACGGCTTCCTGATGATCGTCGCCGCGCTCCAGCTGCGGCGCTGGCGCAATATGCATCCCGCGATGGCGTAATGCGTACCGCCCACCGTGCGCTCCATTCGCCGCCCCGGTTGATTCACCGCATTGCCGGGGCGCAATTTCCGCTATACTCTGCGCTTGTCTTCTGACATCCACGCGCCGATTTGCTGACTCGATTGCGGGCGCGCGAACCCGAAAGCCACGGCTGCCGGGTTCATTACAAATGCGGCTAAAGAGGTCGTCAGCCGAGCCAACCCACCGCATTTCGCGCCCGCCGACACCGTCTAGCCGCCCCGAAAAACCAAGGCGGAACGAATGGAATCGATCGGCATCGTCGCTCCACACACACTGCATTTCAACGAACCTCTGCGCCTGCAGAACGGCACGTCGCTCGCCGGGTACGACCTCGTCGTCGAAACCTACGGCACGCTCAACGCCGCACGCAGCAACGCCGTGCTCGTCTGTCACGCGCTCAATGCGTCGCATCACGTCGCGGGCGTCTACGAGGGCGACCCGAAAAACGTCGGCTGGTGGGACAACATGGTCGGCCCCGGCAAGCCGCTCGACACCAACCGCTTCTTCGTGATCGGTGTAAACAACCTCGGCTCGTGCTTCGGCTCGACCGGCCCGATGAGCGTCGATCCGGCCACCGGCCAGCCCTACGGCGCGAAGTTTCCGGTCGTCACCGTCGAGGACTGGGTGGACGCCCAGGCGCGCGTGGCCGACCGCTTCGGCATCGACAAATTCGCCGCCGTGATGGGCGGCAGCCTCGGCGGCATGCAGGCGCTCGCCTGGAGCACGCGCTATCCGGAGCGGGTCGGCCACTGCATCGTGATCGCGTCGACGCCCAAGCTCTCCGCACAGAACATCGCGTTCAACGAAGTGGCGCGCTCGTCGATTCTCTCGGACCCCGAGTTTCACGGCGGCGACTACTACGCGCACGGCGTGAAGCCGAAACGCGGCCTGCGCGTGGCGCGCATGATCGGCCACATCACCTATCTCTCCGACGACGACATGGCCGAAAAATTCGGCCGCGCGCTGCGCCGCGCGGAAGGCGCCGTCGACGAATACAACTTCAACTTCGACGTCGAATTCGAGGTGGAGTCGTATCTGCGCTACCAGGGCGACAAGTTCGCCGACTACTTCGACGCGAACACGTACCTGCTCATCACGCGCGCGCTCGATTACTTCGATCCGGCCAAGGCGTTCGACGGCGATCTCACCCGCGCGCTCGCGCACACGAAGGCGAAGTACCTCGTGGCGAGCTTCACGACCGACTGGCGCTTCGCGCCCGCGCGCTCGCGCGAGCTTGTGAAGGCGCTGCTCGACCACAAGCGCCAGGTGACCTACGCGGAAATCGACGCGCCGCACGGCCACGACGCATTCCTTCTCGACGACGCGCGCTATCACAACGTCGTGCGCGCTTACTACGAACGTATTGCCAGCGAGGTGGGCGCATGAACCCGAGCGCTTTCGACAGTCTTTCCGCCCGTCCCGACTTCCGCACCATCGCACGCTGGATCGAGCCACGCTCGACGGTGCTCGATCTCGGCTGCGGCGACGGCTCGCTGCTCGCGCTGCTCGGCGAAGAGCTGGAATGCACGGGCTACGGCATCGAGATCAACGATGCGGGCGTGCTCGCCTCGGTGGCGAACGGCATCAACGTGATCCAGCAGAACCTGGAAGACGGCCTGCGCCTCTTCGAGGACGCGAGTTTCGACTTCGCGATCCTCTCGCAGACGCTGCAGACCATCCACCAGACGGCCGCGATCCTGCGCGAGACCGCGCGCGTGGGCAAGGAATGCATCGTCTCGTTCCCGAACTTCGGCTACTGGCCGCACCGGCTGTCGGTGCTGCGCGGACGCATGCCGGTTTCGAAGTCGCTGCCCTACCAGTGGCACAACACGCCGAACGTGCGCGTGCTCACCGTAAAGGATTTCGAAGCGCTCGCACCCGAAGTGGGTGTCGAAATTCTTGACCGCGCCGTACTGCACGGCGGTCAGACCGTTCGATGGGGCGTGAACTGGCGTGGTAGTCTTGCGGTCTATCGCGTAAGGAAAAAATAACGTCGCCGGCAGCGCGGCGTGTTTTTTCGACCCAGACCCACAAAAACCGCCGCCGCCGCTGACGACGACATGCCGAATCCAGCCCACGAGGCCCCCGCCCGCAACATTCACGTAGACGCGCACGAAGAACATCCTGGCTGGCGGGCGTATCTGAACACGCACATGCTGATCTGCGTGTTTCTCGGCTTCACCTCCGGGCTGCCGCTTTTCACGCTTGTCTATCTCGTGCAGGCGTGGCTGCGCTCCGAGGGCGTCAACCTCAAGGAAATCGGCCTCTTCGCGCTGATCCAGTTCCCTTACACCTGGAAGTTCGTCTGGGCGCCGCTGATGGACCGCTACGTGCCGCGCCTGCCGGGCTGGCGTCCGGGCCGCCGGCGCGGCTGGATGCTCGTCACGCAGATTCTCGTGGCGCTCGCCATCGCGGCACTCGGCTTCGTCTCGCCGAAGAACGCGATCTGGACCGTGGCCGCGCTCACTGCGCTCGTCGCGTTCTTCGGCGCAAGCCAGGACATCGCCATCGACGCCTACCGGCGCGAGCTGCTGACCGACACGCAGCAGGGCCTCGGCAACGCAGTGCACGTGAACGCGTACAAGATCGCCGCGCTCGTGCCCGGCTCGCTCGCGCTGATCCTCTCCGATCACCTGCCGTGGCAGACCGTGTTCATCGTCACGGCCGCATTCATGATTCCCGGCATGATCATGGCGCTTGTGGTGAGCGAGCCCGAGGCGCACGGCGTGCCGCCGAAGAACCTGCGCGCGGCGATCGTGCAGCCGTTCGCGGAATTCGTGCGCCGCGACGGCTGGAAAGGCGCGCTCTTCGTGCTCGCGTTCATCTTCCTCTACAAGCTCGGCGACACGATGGCCACCACGCTCTCGACGTCGTTCTTCCTCGATATCGGCTACTCGCGCACGGAAATCGGCGTGATCGCCAAGATGACGGCGTTCGGCGCGAGCCTCGCGGGCGGCATCGTCGGCGGCGTGGCGCTCGTGAAGATCGGCATCGGGCGCGGCCTGTGGATCTTCGGTTTCCTGCAGATGGTCTCGACGCTCGGCTTCGCGTGGCTCGCGCAACTCGGGCCCGGCTCGCCGTCGCTCGCGGCGATCTACGACGCTGTCGTCGCCACGAGCCATGCCGTGTCGCAGGTCACGAGCGCATTGGGCTGGAACCTGCAGCTCTCGCTCGATCCGCGCGCCGTGGCGCTCGCGCTCGTCTACGGCTTCGAGACGTTCGCGACCGGTCTCACGCTCGCCGCGTTCACCGCCTATATCGCGAGCACCACCGATCCGCGCTACACGGCCACCCAGTTCGCGCTCTTCACGAGTCTCGCCGCCGTGCCGCGCACACTCGCGTCCGCAGCGAGCGGTTATCTGGTCGCAAAGATCGGCTGGTTCGACTACTTCATCCTCTGCACGGCACTCGCTGTACCGGGTATGCTCCTGCTGGTCCGTATCGCCCCGTGGAGAATCAGGTCGTGACCCCGCAGCACATTGCCGTGCCCGCAACGCATCCGGCACCTCGCCGCCCGCGCCGGCACGGCGCACTGGCACTCGCGGCGGCGCTGCTGGCGGCGTTTATGGCATCGCACGTGGGCGGCGCGCAGGCCGCAAGCGCTGTCGCTGTAACCGGGCCCGCCGCATCCACGGTGCAAAGCGCTTCCGATCTGGCCGCCCGGGCGCCGGCGCCGGGCATGAGCACGGGCCGTCAGGTGCGCTTCGGCAATAGCGCCGTGTACCGCAACCTGATCCCCTCGCCGATGCTGGAGGCGCAGGCCGCCGCCGAATATGCCGAGATCGTGCGCGGCGCGGCCCACTCCGACCGGCTCTATCCCGACAGCGACCCGCACGTGGAGCGCGTGCGCTTCTTCGTGAACCGCCTTGCGCCCTTCGCGCAGAAGTGGGGCGACCGCGTGAAGAACTGGAAATGGGAGGTGGCGGTGATCCGGTCGCCGGATATCCGCATGTACTGCCTGCCGGGCGGCAAGATCGTCGTGTATGGCGGCCTGCTCGACCGCGTGAAGCTCAACGACAACGAATTCGGCATGCTGCTCGGCCACGAGATCGCGCATGCGGTGCGCGAGCACGTGCGCGAGCGCCTCGGCGAACAGCAGGCGGCGCAGGTCGAGTCCGGCAGCGTGCCGCAGCTCTTCGGGCTCGCCGATCTGGGCGTGTTTCCGCTCGGCATCGGCTCGCAGCTCGTCGAAATGCACTACGGCCACGCCGACGAAACCGAAGCCGACGTGATCGGCAGCGACATAGCGTCGCGTGCGGGCTTCGATCCGCGCGCCGCGGTCACGCTCTGGGACAAGCTCGCCGCAGCGACGAAGAACGACCGCGATCAGGGCTTCATCTACGTGCATCCGTTCACGAGCGCGCGCCGCGCCGACATCGTCAAGCGCCTGCCCGACATGATGCCGCTCTATGCGAAGGCGATTGGCGTATCGGTCGATGCGCTGCCCGACTACGCGGGCATTGCCGTGCCGCAACGGCGCAAGATCGCAGCGCCCTGACGCGGGCGCCGCTCCGCGTCACCCAATATCACCCAACGTCACCCGATGTCACGCAACGGGGGTCAGCGCCCGACCTTGTAGTTGTAGTCGTAGTCGATGGTGAGCGGCGCGTGGTCGCTGAACTTGATGTCCCTGAAAATCGACGTGCGCTTCGCGGTCGCCGCGATGCCGGGCGTGGCGATCTCGTAGTCGATGCGCCACCCCACGTTCTTCGCGTACGCCTGGCCGCGGTTGCTCCACCAGGTGTACTGCTCGGGCCGCGAATCGAGCGTGCGGAACACGTCGACGTAGCCGACATCGTCGAAGAGCTTCGTGAGCCACGCGCGCTCCTCCGGCAGGCAGCCCGAGTTCTTCTGGTTGCCCTTCCAGTTCTTGATGTCGATTTCCTTGTGGACGATGTTCACGTCGCCGCACACGATCACTTCGCGCTCGCGCGCGAGTTCGGTGAGATGCGGCATGAACGCGTCCATGAAGCGGTATTTCGCGGCCTGGCGCTCATCGCCGCTCGAACCCGAGGGCACATACACCGACACGATCGACAGCTTGCCGAAGCGCGCCTCGACGTAGCGTCCTTCGGGATCGAACTCGTCGCTGCCGAAGCCGATGATCACCTCGTCGGGTTCATGGCGCGTATAGAGGCCCGCGCCGCTGTAGCCCTTCTTCACCGCATGCTGGAAATAGCCGGTGAAATCGTGCGGCGCGAGAAATTCGGGCGTCATGTCGTCCTGCGAGCATTTGATTTCCTGCACGCACAGCACGTCGGCCTTCTGTTCTCCGAACCACTCGAAGAAGCCCTTCTTCGCCGCCGAACGAATGCCGTTGAGGTTCGCGGTGATCACACGCAACATGTCTTGTTTCCTTGTGGTTTGCGCCCGCCGCCTTGCACCGCTTCATGCCGCTTCATGCCGCTGCGCGAGGCGTGTTAATCCTGGTTGAGCCAGTCGGGCTAGTCGACCTTGACGCCCTTCAGTTCTTCCTTGGCGGGCGGGAATTCGAGTTTGAGACCTTCGAGCAGGCGCAGCAGCAGCTCGGCCACCATCACGTTGCGATGCGACTTCGAATTCGCCGGAATCACGTACCACGGCGCGTACTCCGTGGAAGTGGCCGCGAGCGCGTCGCGATAGGCCGCCTGATAGGCGTCCCAGCGCTTGCGCGCTTCGAGGTCGGAGAGGTCGAACTTCCAGTGCTTGGTCGGGTCGTCGATGCGCGCCTGAATGCGCGCCTTCTGCTCGTCTTTGGAGATGTGCAGCAGGCACTTGATGATGGTCGTGCCGGTTTCCGTGAGCATCGCCTCGAATTCGCGGATCTGGCGGTAGCGGCGCTCCCACTCGGTCGCGTCGATCTGGCCCGTCACGCGCGGCACGAGCACGTCTTCGTAGTGGCTGCGGTTGAAGATGGTCAGTTCGCCCGCCGCGGGCGCTTGCCGGTGCACGCGCCAGAGAAAATCGTGCGACGCCTCGATGGCGCTCGGCGCGCGAAACGGCACGATGCGCAGGCCGAGCGGATCGACCTCGTGAAAGACGCCGCGGATCGTGCCGTCCTTGCCGCTCGTATCCATGCCCTGCAGCACGACCAGCACGCGCTCGTACCGTTGTGCGTGCAAGCGCTCCTGCTGCACGTCGATGCGCTCGCTGACAACGGACAGGCGGTCGCGGTCGCCTTCCTTGCTTCCCGTGCTGAACGGCTTGGCCGACGGATCGAGCGCGTCGAGAGAGAATTTCGCCGCCCGCTTGTCGCCGAAGTACGGCACGCGGTAGTCATCGAGACTCGGGCGCTTCGTCATGCGGGGTTCTCCTCTTGTTCCAAAGCACGTACCTCGGTGGCGCCTCAAACGGCAGGGCGGCGTCGCGCGGCTTGCGCGACGCCGCCCTGCGGTGGCAATTGCCGGGAAGCGCTCAGGATAGCTTTTTCTTCAGCAGCTCGTTCACCTGCTGCGGATTCGCCTTACCCTTCGTGGCCTTCATCGCCTGGCCGATCAGCGCGTTGAACGCCTTCTCCTTGCCCGCGCGGAATTCCTCCACCGACCTCTGGTTCGCGGCGAGCACCTCGTCGATGATCGCTTCGAGCGCGCCGGTGTCCGAAATCTGCTTGAGGCCCTTCGCTTCGATGATGCGATCGGCAGCGTCGGCGCCCTCGGCCTTCTCGTCCCACATCGCGAGGAACACTTCCTTCGCGATCTTGTTCGAGATCGTGCCGTCGGCGATGCGTTGCAGCAACAGCCCGAGCTGCGCCGCCGAGACCGGCGAAGCGTCGATATCGAGGCCTTCGCGGTTCAACTGCGACGAAACTTCACCCATCAGCCAGTTCGCGGCAACCTTCGCCTGGGCGGCGCCCGTCGTCGCGACCACGGCCTCGAAGTACACAGCCATCGACTTGGCCGCCGTGAGCACGCCCGCATCGTACGGCGTCACGCCGTACTGCTCGACAAAGCGCGTCTGCATCGTCGCGGGCAGTTCGGGCATCGCGCCCTTCACGCGCTCGATCCACGCTGCATCGATCACGAGCGGCATCAGATCGGGATCGGGGAAGTAGCGGTAATCGTGCGCGTCTTCCTTGCTGCGCATCGAGCGCGTCTCGCGCTTGTCCGGGTCGTAGAGGCGCGTTTCCTGCACGACGGTGCCGCCGTCCTCGATCAGCTCGATCTGGCGGCGCACTTCGTACTGGATCGCTTCTTCGAGGAAGCGGAACGAGTTCAGGTTCTTGATTTCGGCCCGCGTGCCGAATTCCTGCTGGCCGACCGGACGCACGGAGACGTTCGCGTCGCAGCGGAACGAGCCTTCCTGCATGTTGCCGTCGCAGATGCCAAGCCACATGACGAGGCTATGCAGCGACTTCGCGTAGGCCACGGCTTCGGCGGCGCTGCGCATTTCCGGCTCGGTGACGATTTCGAGCAGCGGCGTGCCCGCGCGGTTCAAATCGATGCCCGTCATGCCCGCGAAGTCTTCGTGCAGCGACTTGCCCGCGTCCTCTTCGAGGTGGGCGCGCGTGAGATTGACGGTCTTCTCGTAGGCTTCCTTGCCGGTCTTCTCGTTGGCCGGCACCTGGATCGTGATCTGCCCGCCCTGCACGACCGGGATCTCGTACTGGCTGATCTGATAGCCCTTCGGCAGGTCCGGATAGAAGTAGTTCTTGCGCGCGAAGATGCTGCGCGGCGCAACCGTTGCGCCGATCGCGAGACCGAAGCGGATCGCGCGCTCGACGGCGCCGCGGTTCATCACCGGCAGCACGCCCGGCAGCGCGAGATCGACGGGGCAGGCCTGCGTGTTGGCATCGGCGCCGAACTGCGTCGAAGCACCCGAGAAAATCTTCGACGCCGTCGACAACTGCGCGTGCGTCTCAAGACCGATAACGACTTCCCATTGTGTTGCTGCCATGTTCACACCCCTGCCGGAGCCTTGCTATGCCAGTCGGTCGCGCGCTGGAAGGCGTCGGCGACCTGCAGCATGCGGGCCTCGTTGAAATAGTTGCCGACGATCTGCAGACCGACCGGACGCTGCGCATTCGCTCCCGCGCCGAACCCGCACGGCACGCTCATGCCGGGCAGGCCCGCGAGGCTCGTGGAGAGCGTGTAGATATCCGCAAGGTACATCTGCAGCGGATCGTCGCCCTTCGCGCCGAGGTCCCACGCCACGCTCGGTGCGACCGGGCCCATGATGACGTCGCACTGCCTGAACGCTTCCTGGAAGTCCTGCGCGATGATGCGGCGGATCTTCTGCGCCTGCAGGTAGTACGCGTCGTAGTAGCCGTGCGAGAGCACGTAGGTGCCGACCAGAATGCGGCGCTTCACTTCCGGGCCGAAGCCCTCCGCGCGCGACTTCTTGTACATGTCCAGCAGATCGCGGTAGTCGGCCGCGCGATGGCCGTAGCGCACGCCGTCGAAGCGCGAGAGGTTCGACGAGGCTTCGGCGGGGGCGATGACGTAGTAGACGGGGATCGACAGTTCGGTCTTCGGCAGCGACACCTCGACGAGCGTGGCGCCGAGCGATTCGTAGACCTTGAGTGCGGCGTCGATGGCCGCGCGGACGTCTTCGGCGAGACCCGCGCCGAAGTATTCCTTCGGCAGACCGATGCGCAGGCCCGCGAGCGGCTTGTCGGCGGATGCGTCGGCGCTCCAGCCCGCGCCGAGATGGCGCGTGTAGTCCTCGTCGTCGCGCTGCAGGCTCGTCGAGTCGCGCTCGTCGAAGCCCGCCATCGCGTTGAGCAGCAGGCCGCAGTCGGCGGCGCTGTGCGCGAACGGGCCGCCCTGGTCGAGCGACGAGGCGAACGCGATCATGCCGTAGCGCGATACGCGGCCGTAGGTCGGCTTGATGCCCGTGACGCCCGAGAACGACGCGGGCTGACGGATCGAGCCGCCCGTGTCCGTGCCGGTCGCGGCGGGCGCGAGGCGCGCGGCGACGGCCGCGGCCGAGCCGCCCGACGAGCCGCCCGGCACCGCCCGCTCGTCCCACGGGTTCTTCACGGCGCCGAAGTGCGAGTTCTCGTTGGACGAGCCCATCGCGAATTCGTCCATGTTGGTCTTGCCGACGCACACCATGCCCGCACGTTCGAGCCGCGCGACGACGGTGGCGTCGAACGGGCTCACGTAGTTTTCGAGCATTTTCGAGCCGGCCGTCGAGCGCCAGCCGCGCGTGACGAACACGTCCTTGTGCGCGAGCGGCAGGCCGAGCAGCGCACCGGTTTCGCCGGCGGCGAGGCGCGCGTCGGCGGCCTTTGCCTGGGCGAGCGTCAGCTCCGGATTGACGTCGACGAACGCGTTCAGCGCCTTATACCGGTCGATTCGCGCCAGATAATGCTGCGCCAGCTCGACTGCCGAGTATTCCCTGGCAGCCAGCGCGGCGCGCAGTTCGGTCAAGCTTTTTTCATGCATTGCGAGGTTCCTGGAAGAACGTGGCGGCGGCGCCGTTTGCTGTGTGCCGCGTGCGCCGTCATCGGGGCTGCGTGCCCAGCCGGCAGGCCGCGCCCCGTGAGATCGGGGAGCCGTCGCGGCAGTTTCATGCGCCCGCGACGGGAAAACCGCGTGCCCGAGGCTTATTCGATCACGCGCGGCACGAGGTACAGGCCGTCCTGCACCGCGGGCGCCGGGCGCTGAAACGCGTCGCGGTCGACGGCTTCGGTCACGGCGTCCTCGCGCAGGCGCAGCGCGACGTCCTCGATCTGCTCGATCGGGTGCGCGAGCGGCGCGATGCCGGTCGTGTCGACGGCCTGCATCTGCTCGACGAGGCCGAAGAAGTTGTTCAGGCGTTCGAGCGTATTGCCGGCTTCGGCGTCGGCCAGTTCGAGACGCGCGAGATGCGCGATTCGCTTCACATCGTTGAGGGTCAGGGCCATGCGGTCACCGGAAAAAATGGGCTGTAGCTCCAGCCGTTGCGCCAGGTTCGAAAAAACAGTGCTGCAACAGCGATTTATCGCGCCGGATCCGGCTCTGGAGGAAAGCTTCGACGTCGTCAAAAACTCCCTTTCGGATCCTGCAAAACACGCAAAATTATAAGGTATCATTACGCGTTCGACCCAAACCCGGATAGCCTTGCATCTGCCTTTCGTCGCCGGTCACAGCACTTCGGCAGCGCTTGTGCAACACTTCGCGGCCAAAGTACCGGCGAAGCGCTGACATACATGCGCACGCAAACAGGTGCGCAAATGGCGCGCGAAAGGTGCGCGGCAGGCACGCAAAGGCACGTAAAGGCACGAAGGGGCTACGGGGCATGCAAGGGGCAGGCTCGCGGCAGACTCAAAACGCCACCAGTTTGCCCCCGGTAATCATTCCCGCAGTTTCAGGTTCCTCGCGGCGCGCTTCGCGCCCGGCCTGGGGCTGTTATTTTTTCCGCTGCCGTCCTTGACCCGCCCGTCTGGAAGGTCGGCCACAAGCGAGACAGGATTTTTGAATGTTCGGTTTTCTGCGTAGCTATTTCTCAAACGACCTCGCGATCGACCTCGGCACCGCCAACACGCTGATCTACATGCGGGGCAAAGGCATCGTCCTCGACGAGCCGTCCGTCGTGTCGATCCGCCAGGAAGGCGGCCCGAACGGAAAGAAGACCATCCAGGCCGTCGGCAAGGAAGCCAAGCAGATGCTCGGCAAGGTGCCGGGCAACATCGAGGCGATCCGCCCGATGAAGGACGGCGTGATCGCCGACTTCACCGTCACCGAGCAGATGATCAAGCAGTTCATCAAGTCGGCTCACGAATCGCGCATGTTCTCGCCGTCGCCGCGCATCATCATCTGCGTGCCGTGCGGCTCGACCCAGGTCGAGCGCCGCGCGATCAAGGAAGCCGCGCATGGCGCGGGCGCCTCGCAGGTCTATCTCATCGAAGAGCCGATGGCCGCCGCAATCGGCGCGGGCCTGCCGGTTTCGGAAGCCACGGGCTCGATGGTCGTCGACATCGGCGGCGGCACGACCGAAGTCGGCGTGATCTCGCTCGGCGGCATCGTCTACAAGGGCTCGGTGCGCGTGGGCGGCGACAAGTTCGACGAGGCCATCGTCAACTACATCCGCCGCAACTACGGCATGCTGATCGGCGAGCAAACCGCCGAAGCCATCAAAAAGGAAATCGGTTCCGCCTTCCCCGGCTCCGAAGTCAAGGAAATGGAAGTGAAGGGCCGCAATCTTTCGGAAGGCATCCCGCGCAGCTTCACGATCTCCAGCAACGAAATCCTCGAAGCGCTGACCGATCCGCTGAACCAGATCGTCTCGTCCGTGAAAATCGCGCTTGAGCAGACGCCGCCGGAACTCGGCGCCGACATCGCCGAGCGCGGCATGATGCTCACGGGCGGCGGCGCGCTGCTGCGCGATCTCGACCGCCTGCTCGCGGAAGAAACCGGCCTGCCCGTGCTCGTCGCCGAAGACCCGCTCACCTGCGTCGTGCGCGGGTCGGGTATGGCGCTCGAGCGCATGGACAAGCTCGGCAGCATCTTCTCGTACGAGTAAGCACACGTATCCCATGCGAGCGGCGCGGCACATCCCGCACATCCTGGAGAGGCAGCCGGTTCGCTGCCTGGTTGCCGCCGCGTCGCCCGCTAACAGGCGCCCCTCGTAGCGCCACCGTTTCATCCATCTGCACACGCCCCCGGCGCCGACCATGGAATACAGTCCGCCGCCTCTGTTCAAGCAAGGCCCTTCGGCACTTGCGCGGCTCATCCTCTTTGTCGCGCTGTCGCTGGCCCTGCTTGTCTCCGACGCCCGCTTCAAGACGCTCGAAGTCGTGCGCGGCGTGCTCGGGGCAGGCCTCTACCCGTTGCAACGCGCGGCGCTCGTGCCGCGCGATCTCATCATGGGCGCCGCTGACCTCGCGGTCACAGGCGCCACGCTGCGCACCGAGAACGCGCAACTCCACGCGCGCAATCTCCAGCTTTCGCAGCAAGCCAATATCGCCACCGCGCTCAGCGCCGAAAACGCCCACCTGCGCGCGGTGCTGCAGTTGTCGCAGCGCATCGGCGCGCAGTCGACCCCCGCCGAAATCCAGTACGACACGCGCGACCCGTTCACGCAGAAGGTCGTGATCGGGCGCGGCTCGCAGCAGGACATCCAGACCGGCTCGCCCGTGGTGAGCGAGGACGGCGTGGTCGGCCAGGTCACGCGCGTGTTCGCGATGCAGTCCGAAGTCACGCTGCTCACAGACAAGGACCAGGCCGTCCCGGTCGAAATCGTGCGCACAGGCCTGCGCAGCGTGATTTACGGTACCGCGCAGGGCGCGCTGCTCGACCTGCGTTTCGTGCCGATCAGCGCCGACGTGCAGGTCGGCGACGAACTCGTGACGAGCGGCCTCGACGGCGTATATCCGCAAGGACTGCCGGTCGCGAAGGTGCTGCGCGTGGACCGCCAGGCCGACACCGCGTTCGCGCGCGTGGTCTGCGTGCCGATCGCCACCGTGCGCGGCGCGCGCCAGGTGCTCGTGCTGCACTATGTTTCGCAGGAGCCGCCGCGTCCCGCCGAGACCGAACCCGTCGACCCGAAGGACGCGAAAAAGAAGGCCGAAGCGAGGAAAGCCGCCGACAGGAAGGCAGCAGAGAAGGCAGCGGACGGCAAGGCGCAGCCCGCCGCCGCGGTAACGGCCGCGCCGACCCCGGCAGCAACCCAGGCAACCCAGACCGTCACAGCCGCCGCCACGGCAGCCGTCACAACCGCCGCCGCAAAACAGAAGCCTGCCGAGGCCGCGCCCCGATCCGCGGCGAAGCCCGAGCACGCCGCAGCAGCCACGCCGGCGGCCAAACCAGCGGCCCGTTCCGCCCAGCACAGCGTGGCGCCCGCCGCCGCGCCGGAGCATCCGTGATGCCGCGTCCGCAATACATCCTGCAGCCGGTCAACCCGTACTTCATCGCGTTCAGCCTCGCCGCCGCGTTCCTGTTGAACCTGCTGCCGTGGGGCAAACTGCCGGGCGTGCCCGACTTCGTCGCGCTCGTGCTGCTGTTCTGGAACATCCACCAGCCGCGCAAGGTCGGCATGGGCCTCGCGTTCTGCCTCGGCCTCATGATGGACGTGCATAACGCCAGCCTGCTCGGCGAGCACGCGCTTGCGTACACGCTGCTGTCTTACGGCGCGATCACGATTCACCGCCGCGTCCTGTGGATGTCGCTCGGCGTGCAGCTTTTCGCCGTGATGCCGATGCTGGTCGGCACGCAGGTCGTGCCGTTCGTGATCCGCCTCTTGATGGGCGCATCGTTTCCCGGCTGGGATTACCTCTTGAGCGGTTTCGTCGCCGCCGTGCTGTGGCCCGTTGCGAGCATCGTGCTCCTCTTGCCGCAGCGCCGCCCCGTCGATCCCGACGACACGCGGCCCATCTGAGCGGCACATGCCGCCGTGGCCGACGCAGCCGACGTAGCAAAGACAGCAGCAGGAAGACAGCAGGAAAACGCGCGTGACACCCACTGACACTCCCCGGACCGTTTCACCGCGCACGCGGGCCGGACGCATCGCATGACCGAATTCAAGGACACCCAGAGACAGATTCTGAAGTTCCGCCTGCGCGTCGCGGCGGCGGGACTGTTCGTGTTCGTCTGCTTCGGGCTGATCGCCACCCGCTTCCTCTGGCTACAGGTCTGGAACCACAGCAAGTATTCGCTGCAGGCCGACGAGAACCGCATCTCCGTCGCGCCGATCGTGCCGAACCGCGGCATCATCACCGACCGCAACGGCGTCGTGCTCGCCAGGAACTACTCGGCCTACACGCTCGAAATCACGCCCTCGAAGCTGACCGACACGCTCGACAACACGATCGACCAGCTCTCGACGGTGATCCCGATCGACCAGCGCGACCGCCGCCGCTTCAAGAAGCTGCTCGAAGACTCGAAGAACTTCGAGAGCCTGCCGATCCGCACCCGCCTCACCGACGACGAAGTCGCGCGCTTCACCGCGCAGCGCTTCCGTTTCCCCGGCGTGGAAGTGCGCGCGCGCCTGTTCCGCCAGTACCCGCTCGGCCAGACGGCCGCGCACGTGATCGGCTATATCGGCCGCATCTCGCAGCGCGACCAGGAGCGCATCGACGACGCCAGCGACCAGAACAACAGCGATCCGGAGCACTACGATCCGCGCCGCGACGCGAACAACTACAACGGCACCGACTACATCGGCAAGATCGGCGTCGAGCAGAGCTACGAAACCGAACTGCACGGCCTGACCGGTTTCGAGGAAGTCGAAGTCACGGCGGGCGGGCGCCCCGTGCGCACGCTCTCGCGCACCCAGTCGACGCCGGGCAACAACCTGCGGCTGTCGATCGACATCGGCCTGCAGCAGATCGCCGAGCAGTCGTTCGCGGGCCGGCGCGGCGCGCTCGTCGCGATCGAGCCGGCGACCGGCGACATCCTCGCGTTCGTTTCCGCGCCGAGCTTCGATCCGAACGCGTTTGTCGACGGCATCGACCAGCAGACCTGGGACGAGCTCAACAACTCGCCCGATCACCCGCTGCTCAACCGGCCGCTGCACGGCACCTATCCGCCCGGCTCGACCTACAAGCCGTTCATGGCGCTCGCCGCGCTCACGCTGCACAAGCGCACGCCGGAATGGGGCTTCCAGGATCCGGGCTTCTACATGTTCGGCGGCCACCGCTTCAACAACGACGTGCGATCCGGCCAGGGCTGGATCGACATGAACCGCGCGATCATGGTGTCGAACGACACCTACTTCTTCATGCTCGCGCACGATCTCGGCGTGGACAACATCGCCAACTTCATGAAGCCGCTCGGCTTTGGCCAGATCACCGGCATCGACATCGCGGGCGAGGCGCGCGGCATCCTGCCGTCGACCGAGTGGAAGCGCAAGGCCTACCGCAAGCCCGAGCAGCAGCGCTGGTACGAGGGCGAGACGGTCAGCCTCGGCATCGGCCAGGGCTACAACTCGTTCACGATCCTGCAGATCGCGCACGCGACCGCGACGCTCGCCGACAACGGCATCGTCATGAAGCCGCACCTCGTGAAGGAAATCGAGAATCCGATCACGCGCGAAGTGCACCTCACGGTGCCGCACGAAAGCGGGCGTCTGAACGTGTCGCAAGCAGACATCGACGTCGTGAAGCGCGGCATGGAAGGCGTGACGATGAACCCGTCGGGCACCGCGTACCAGATCTTCGCGAACGCGCCGTACACGTCGGCGGGCAAGACCGGCACGGCGCAGGTGTTCTCACTGCAGGGCGCGAAATATCAGGCGCATGCCCTCGCCGAGCATCTGCGCGACCACGCGCTCTTCATCGCATTCGCGCCGGCCGACAAGCCGAAGATCGCGGTTGCGCTGATCGTCGAGAACGGCGGCTGGGGCGCGCAGGCCGCAGGTCCGATCGCGCGCCGCGTGCTCGATTACTACCTCCTCGACCGCCAGAAACCGGGCGTCCTGCAAGCCGCCGTGGCCGCAGCGGCGTCCGCCGCGCAGGATGCGTCCGAGCCCGTGATCGGCGCGCCGCAGGAAACCTCCGATACCCATACGGTGAAAGTCGCCGCCGGGTTCAAGCCGCTGCCGATTCCCGGCGCGGCTTCGGCGGCGGCGGCGGCGGCTGCGTCGGCCGCCGCTGCAGCAGCGGCGGCAGCGCCCGCCAGCGCTGCTTCAGGCGCCGCTTTGGGGGCCGCTTCCAGTTCGATCGCGGCTTCAGCGCCCGCTGCGCGCACAAAGGGCATCGCGAAAGCCACCGGTGCGAGCGCCGCTGCCGCGACGAATCCGCGTCTGGCCGCCGCGCCGGGCGCAGGCGCCGCGCGCCGCGCCAAGGTTTCGCCCGACGCACCCGACACCGCCGATGCCGTCGACGGCGGCACGTCGGCAACCGCCGATGCAGCCAATGCCGCCGCCAGCCATGCGGACGCCGCATCCGCGCCGCGCCGGGGCGAGCCGCACCGCCGCCCGCCGCGCCCCGCGAGCGCGCCGGACACGGCCGCCCTCGCGCCCTCGCGCAACGACGGCCAGCCGGCGCAGCCATCGCCCGCCTCCGGCATCGACGAGTAAGGAATCCGCCATGCCCATATTCCAGTTCGACAAGATCGACAAGCGCGCGGTGTTCGACACGATCCGCAAGATGTTCATCGGCTTCGACCGGCCGCTGGCGCTCACCGTGTTCCTGCTGCTGTGCGTGGGCATCGTGACGCTGTACAGCGCGAGCCTCGACGTGCCGGGCCGCGTCGAGGACCAGCTGCGCAACATCATGCTGACCTTCGTCGTGATGTGGGTGCTCGCGAACGTGCCGCCCACGACGCTGATGCGCTTCGCCGTGCCCATGTACACATTCGGCATCGCGCTATTGATAGCGGTGGCGATGTTCGGCCTCACGCGCAAGGGCGCAAAGCGCTGGATCAACGTGGGCGTCGTGATCCAGCCGTCGGAAATCCTCAAGATCGCCACACCGCTCATGCTCGCCTGGTATTACCAGCGCCGCGAAGGCGTGACGCGCTGGTACGACTTTCTCGTCGGCTTCATCATCCTGCTCGTGCCGGTCGGCCTGATCGCCAAGCAGCCCGACCTCGGCACCGCCGTGCTCGTGTTCGCGGCAGGCTTCTTCGTGATCTACTTCGCGGGGCTGTCGTTCAAGCTGATCGTGCCGGTGCTGATCGCGTGCGTGATCGCCGTCGCATCGATTGCCGTCTTCCAGGACAAGATCTGCCAGCCGCAGGTGAACTGGCCGCTCCTGCACGACTATCAGAAGCACCGCGTCTGCACGCTGCTCGACCCGACATCCGATCCGCTCGGCAAGGGCTTCCACACGATTCAGGCCGTGATCGCGATCGGCTCCGGCGGGCCGCTCGGCAAGGGCTGGCTGAAGGGCACGCAGTCGCACCTCGAGTTCATCCCCGAAAAGCACACCGACTTCATTTTCGCGGTGTTCTCCGAGGAATTCGGCATGGCGGGCGGTCTCGTGCTGCTCACGCTCTATATGTGCCTGATTGCGCGCGGGCTCTATATCGCCGCGAATGGCGCCACGCTGTTCGGGCGATTATTGGCCGGATCGCTGACGATGGCCTTCTTCACCTACGCATTCGTGAACATCGGGATGGTGAGCGGCATCCTGCCCGTGGTGGGCGTGCCGCTGCCGTTCATGAGCTATGGCGGAACCGCGCTCACGACGCTCGGCATCGCAATCGGACTGATCATGAGCGTCGGCCGCCAGAAGCGGCTCATGCAGAGCTAGCCTGCGCGCCGGGCGGCGGCGGCCCGCCGTGCTTTGACTCTTTGACTGTGCCTTGCCGGTGTTTTGACTACTGCAGCGTCGCGCCAGGCGCCGACTTCATCAACTGCGAACTCAGCTGCCGGTACTTGAGGAGCGCTACCCGGTCGCCCTGCGCCGCCGCGGCGGCGTAGTACGCGCGCGCGACGTTGAGGTTTTTTGGCACGCCGTCGCCGCCGTGCTCGTAGAACGAGCCGGTCACGTATTGCGCCGTCATGTCGCCGCCTTCGGCCGCCTTCTTGTACCAGTAGAACGCCTGCTTGTTGTTGCGCGTTGTGCCGCGTCCGTCGAGGTACTGGTTCGCCAGCGCAAGCTCGGCCTGCACGTGGCCCTGTTTCGCCGCCTTCAGGAACCACGGGTGTGCCTGAGCCGGATCGCGCTCGACGAAGTCGCCGTCGTCGTACATCTTCCCGTAGACGTACTGCGCATGCGACATGTTCGCGTCGGCGGCCTTGCGCAGCCACCGGCGGCCCTCGCCGATATCCGTCGCGCCGCCTTCGCCGTTCAGCAGCATCATCGCGTAGTCGAATTCCGCGAGACGGTTGCCGCGCTCGGCCGCCGCGCGAAACTCGGTCAGCGCGGCGCTCAGGTTGCCTGCGTTGTAGTCGGCGACGGCATTGGCCGTCTGCGGATCCGACTGCGCACCCGCGCCCGTCGCATCGGCCGCGCCGATGGCGGGTCCGACTGCCGTTCCGGCTGCAAAGCACGCCGCCGCAAAGGTCGCGGCAAAAAGCCCGGCTGCCGCGCGCACCGCCGTCCTCGCAGTCGCCCTCGCAGTCGCCCCCACAGTCGCCCCTGTATTGCGCCTCATGATCTCGCCTCCTGGAGCGCCTGCCGCGTCGCGCGCACGAGCCAGATCACATCGGCGGCGAGCGCAATGAAGCTGAAGCCCATGTCGCGGTACTGCTTCGCCTGCGCCGCATCCATCGCGAAGATGCCCGTCGCCACGCCCGCGCCCCGCGCCGCGGCGACGATGCGCAGCATCGCTGCGTTGACGTCGGGATGCTTCGAATCGCCCAGATGGCCCAGGCTCGCGGCAAGATCGGCGGGGCCGACGAACAGGCAATCGACGCCCGGCGTCGCCGCGATCTTCTCCACCTCGCCCAGCGCCTGCGCCGATTCGATCTGCACGATGCAAGCAATCTGCGCATTCGCGCCGTGCAGGTAATCGCGCCGCATGCCGTACGCGGCGGCGCGCACGACGCCCGCCACGCCGCGCTGGCCATCGGGCGTGCGCTCGTCCGGGTACTGCGTGAGGCTCACGGCATGCGCGGCTTCTTCCGCCGTGCCGATGTTGGGAAACATCACCGTGCGCGCGCCCGCGTCGAGCACGCGTTTGACGAGCCACGGCTCGCTGGTCGGCAGGCGCACGACCGGCTCGGTCGGCAGATGGGCGGCGGCGATTGCACGCAGCTGGGCGACCGTATCCGCGCTGTCGTTGGGCGCGTGCTCCATGTCGATCAGCAGCCAGTCGAATCCGGCATGGGCGAGCGCCTCGGCGGCCGTTTCGCTGCCCATCGACAGCCACAGGCCGTAGAGCGGCTCCGCCTCTCTCAAACGTTCTTTCAGGGGATTGGTGAAGGTGCTCATCGCCGTGCTCCCGGCGAGGCCGCGCGCCGCGCGCGCCGTACCCGGGCGTATGGCCCGGCGGCGCCGCAACCGGCATGTCTCGCTATGTTTATGTTGTCCGTCCGCGCGGAAGGTGCGCGGCCTTGCTGCAATGATGATACAGCGACAATAAACGCCGCCATCGGGCGGAAAACCCGGTGCGGCGAGGCATCGACAGGCAAGGGGAAAGGGCGTGCGCGCGCCTCGGATGGCGCGCACAGGCGCGAGCCGCGCGGGCGCGCGGCCTGGTGGCGGACCTAGTCGCGGACGACTTCGGCCCAGCAGTTCGGCGTCTCGTAGAGACGCACTTTGTGGAGCTGGAGATTCACGCCGTAGTGGGCGTCGTAGACGTTCGCGAGGATCTCGAACGCCAGCGCGGCGAGATTCTCGACGGTCGGAATGCGGTCGATCACGACAGTCTTGTGGCCCGGCAGCGTGTCGAGGAACCCGCGCACCTGCGTGTCGCCTTCATAGACGAGAAACGCGTGATCCCAGCGGTCGACGAGATGCTGGTTCGCAAGCGACTTCACGTCCGCGAAGTCCATCACCATGCCGCGGTCGGGCGCGCCTTCGGCCTCGACCGTGTCGCCCTGCAGCGTGACTTCGAGCACATAGCGATGGCCGTGCAGGTTGCGGCACTGGCTGCGGTGGTCGGGGATGCGGTGGCCCGCATCGAATTCGAGTTTTCGGGTGATCGTCAGCACGGCGCGTCAGGGAATGTTCAGGTACTTGTGAGTCTGCATCGAAAGGCGCCACTGCGGATGGCGCTTGCACCAGTCGATGGCCAGTTTCGTGTTCAGGTCGCGCGACGGGCCGTCCATCGGCTGGACGAGAAAATACTCGAAGTCGAGCTTTGCGTAGTCGGCGAGGCGCTGGTTGTCCTGCGGCACCACGACCTTCAGCTCGTTGCCCTTCGTGACGACGAGCGGCGCATCGGCCTTCGGGCTCACGCACACCCAGTCGATCGAATCGAGCACCGGCAGCGAACCGTTCGTTTCGATGGCCATTTCGAAGCCCGCGGCGTGCAGCGCGTCGACGAACGGCTGGTCGATCTGCAGCATCGGCTCGCCGCCCGTGCACACGACGAAGCGGTTACCTTCGCCCTCGGGCCACAGCGACGCGATTTTCGCGGCCAGTTCCTCGGCACGCGGGTACTTGCCGCCGTTCTCGCCATCGGTGCCGACGAAGTCCGTATCGCAGAACCGGCACACGGCAGCAGCCCGGTCCTCTTCACGGCCCGACCACAGGTTGCAGCCGGCGAACCGGCAAAACACGGCCGGGCGCCCGGCATTCGCGCCTTCGCCCTGCAACGTGTAGAAAATTTCCTTTACCGCGTAAGTCATGCTGCTGCCTGATCCTGGATCGGGTTGAGTCGGCTGCCCGAGTCTGCCTAGATACGCCGAGGGCCTCAATGCGGCGCTTCTGTGACCTTCTCGCCCGCGAGATACGCTTCGTAGCCGCGCTTGCGCAGCTTGCAGGCCGGGCATTCGCCGCAGCCGAAGCCCCATGCGTTCAGTTCGGCGCGCTCGCCGAGATAGCACGTATGCGTCTCGACGCGCACCAGCTCCACGAGTTCCTTGCCGCCCAGTTGCTCGGCAAGACGCCAGGTGTCGGCCTTGTCGAGCCACATCAGCGGCGTTTCGAGCACGAAGCGGCTGTCCATGCCGAGGTTCAGCGCGACCTGCAGCGCCTTCATCGTGTCGTCGCGGCAGTCGGGATAGCCCGAAAAATCGGTTTCGCACATCCCGCCGACCAGCACCTTGAGCCCGCGCCGATAGGCAATCGCCGCGGCAATCGTCATGAACATCAGGTTGCGGCCCGGCACGAACGTGTTCGGCAGGCCGCTCGCGGCGGTCTCGATCTCGATCTCGCGTGTCATGGCGGTGTCGCTGATCGAACCGAGCACCGAGAGGTCGACCATGTGATCTTCGCCCAGATGCCCGGCCCACGCCGGGAACGCACGCGCAATCGCCGAGCGAAAACCTTCGCGGCACGCTAGCTCGACGCGATGGCGCTGGCCGTAATCGAAGCCGAGCGTCTCGACAGTATCGTAGCGATCGAGCGCCCAGGCGAGGCACGTGGCCGAGTCCTGGCCGCCGGAAAACAGCACGAGTGCGCCGGTCTTGGCGTCTGTTCGAGTCAACGTGAAACTCCGTGTGTGAGATTCCCGCACAGCGTCGCGAACGCCGCCGCCGTGCTGCAGGTAGCCGCCGCAGTTAGCCACTTCAGGTAGCCGCCGAAGGTAGTCACTTCAGGTAGCCGCCGCAGGTAGCCGCTTTCGGCAGCCCGGGGCCGTACTGGTTCATGCGGTGCCGGTTCATGCAGCTAATGCAGTATAGGCCCAGGCCCTTCGCGGGAGGATCGGCGCCCGGCGCTGCAATCCGCCCGGCTGGCTGCCGCATCGGCGCGACAGAACAGCAGAACAACGAAAAAGCCCCAGGAATCGTGCGATCTCCTGGGGCTGCAATTCTGGTGGCCTGGGACGGAATCGAACCATCGACACGCGGATTTTCAATCCGCTGCTCTACCAACTGAGCTACCGGGCCAACGAAGAACGCAGATTATAGCGACGCTCGCGCTCCAACGCAAGCCCCTCTCAAAAGTGGGCGATAAGCCTCATTCGCCTTTGCTCTTGCCGAGATCCACGCCCAGTTGCTTGAGCTTGCGATACAGGTGCGTGCGCTCGAGCCCGGTTTTTTCCGCCACGCGCGTCATGCTGCCGTTCTCGCGCGCGAGGTGATATTCGAAGTAGGCGCGCTCGAAGGCGTCGCGCGCGTCGCGCAGCGGAATGTCGAACGAAATCGACGCCATCTGCGAGGCCGGCGCCATGCCCTGCACGCCATCGGCCACGAGCATCGGCAGCGCCGCCGCCGAGGCCACCGCGGCCGTGCCGCCCGCGGCGGGCTTGCCGCCCGCCTGCGCGAGCACGGGCGCCGCCGTGCCGCGCGCGAGTCCCTGCTCGACGGCCTTCAGCAGCTTTTGCAGCGCAATCGGCTTTTCGAGGAAATTCAGCGCGCCGATCTTCGTCGCCTCGACGGCGGTGTCGATCGTCGCGTGCCCCGACATCATGATGACCGGCATCGTCAGGAGCATCTGCGCCGCCCATTCCTTGAGCAGCGTGACGCCATCGGTATCCGGCATCCAGATATCGAGCAGAACCAGGTCAGGCACCTGGCGCAGGCGGAATTCGCGCGCCTCCTGCGCGTTCTCCGCCAGCTCCACGACGTGTCCCTCGTCGCTCAGGATCTCCGAGAGCAGTTCCCGGATCCCCATTTCATCGTCTACCACCAGGATGGTTGCCATTTACGCTGCCCTTGTCTGCACTGTTGCTTTTGTTCCCTGCCCGGCTGCGGCACGCGAATTCCGCTCGCCGGATTCCGGCGTTGCGGCGTCGTCTGCCAGCTGGAGAAAGAGAATCGAGATCTGCGCGCCTTCGATCACATCGCCCGTCTTCATGCGGTTGCGGATGTCGATGCGCGCGCCGTGCTCATCGACGATCTTCTTGACCATCGCAAGCCCGAGTCCTGTTCCTTTGGCTTTGGTCGTCACATAGGGTTCGAATGCGCGCGTGAGGATGCGCGCCGGGAATCCCGGTCCGTTGTCCGATATTGTGAGGCGCACGGCGACGCGCGAGCGGCCGTCCGCGTCCGGATCCCCGTATTCTACGGCCCGCGTTTCGAGCGTCACATGCGGGTTCGCTGTGTCGGCGACCGCGTCCTGCGCATTCTGCAACAGGTTGTGGATCACCTGGCGCAATTGCGTCGCGTCGCCGCGGATCACCGGCAGCGCCGACAACTCCACCTTCAGCGCGCTCTTGCCTTCCTCCACGCCGTAGAGCGTCAGCACTTCGCTCACCAGATCGTTGAGCTGCAGGCTCGACAGCACCGCCGGCGGCGTGCGCGCGTAGTCGCGGAAATCGTCGACCATCTGCTTCATCGCCGCGACCTGGTTCACGATCGTCGTCGCGCCGCGCTTGAGCACGTCGGCATCGGTCGGCGAGAGCTTGTCGGAAAGCTTCATTTGCAGGCGCTCCGCCGACAGCTGGATCGGCGTGAGCGGGTTCTTGATCTCGTGCGCGAGACGCCGCGCGACTTCGCCCCACGCGACCGAGCGCTGCGCCGAGATCACGTCCGAGATGTCGTCGAACACGACCACATAGCCCGCCGTCTGCGGGTTGCCCGCCTCGGCGCCTGTCCCCGTTCCCGTGCCCGCAACGAGGCGCGCGCCGCGTACGAGCAGCGTGAGCGGATCGGTTTCGCCGGGAATCGGCACGGAGAACTGCTGCTGCCAGTGGCCGCGCGCCTGTTCGCCGTCGCTGCTCGCGGCTTCCTGATCGGCGAACGCCTTGCGCGCCATGGCGCCGAATTCGGCCAGCACGCCGATGTGTTCGAGCTGCACGCCCAGTTGCGTCTCGAACGGCTGGCGGAAGATGCGCTCCGCGCCCGGATTCGCCGTGGTCAGCCGGAACTGGCGGTCGAACACGAACACGCCCGCCGTGAGGTTCGCAAGAATGCTTTCGAGGTATGCCTTCGAATGTTCGAGCGCGACGCGGTTCTTCTCGACAGCCGCGCGCGCTTCCGATAGCTGGCGCGTCATCGCGTTGAACGACTGCGTGAGGAAGCCCAGTTCGTCGCGCGACTTGATTTCGCGCTTCGGCGTGTAGTCACCCTCGGTCACTTCCTTCGTGCCCTGCGCGAGCAGGAACAGCGGCCGCGCAAGCTGGTTGCCGAGCGCGAGCGCCAGCATCATCGCGACGAACGTGGCGAGAAAGAGCGCGAGCGTGAGCGTGCCGATGTACATCTTGCGCAAGCCCGTGCGCCCGAGCGCCTTCTCCTGATACTCGCGATACGCGCGCTGCACGGCGTCGGCGTTGCGCGCGAGCGCGGCGGGCACCGGCTGTTCGAGTTGCAGGAAGCGTTCGGTGGGCTGCAGGTCCGTGGTGTTCGCATCGGGAATGCGCGTCACGACGCGCAGCCGCAGCGGGCCCTTCGAACCGTGCTCTTGCGGATCGCCGTCCACTTCCCCTTCGATCGCCGCGTAGCCGCCCTCGCGCGCCCGCTCGATCATGAACTGCGTGGGCAGGCCGGCGGGCACCAGCGACGACAGGTTGCTCGACGCCTGCGCGACGACCCGCAGGTCCGGCGCCGCGCCCGACATGCTGCGCACCACCGGCGTGACGATCGTCGCGTCCTGCACGCCGAACTGGTCGCGGGTGCGCAAAAGCGTGAGCGTCGTGCCCGCGGAGTCGGCGCTCGCGATCTGCTCGGCCATGAGGCGCGCCTTGGTCTGCAGATCGGAGAGCGACGCATCGAGCATGCCGCGCCCGAGGTTCAGGCCCGCGGTGAGCGCGGTTTCGACGTTCACGTCGAACCACGATTCGATCGAGCGCGACACGAACTGATACGAAACGATGTAGATGATGCCGCCCGGCACGACGCCGACCAGCGCGAAGAAGAACGCGAGCTTCGCGAGCAGCCGTGTGCCGAATTTGCCGCGCCTCAGGCGCACGACGATCACGATCACGAGCGCCGTCACCACCGACATGAAAATCAGCGCGACGACGAAGTTGGCCGCGTAGAGCCAGCCGTAGTAGCGATCGAAGAATTCGGTGTTCGCGCTCGCGGCGGCGAGCAGCACGAGCAGCAGCGTCGCGGTGAACGCGACGGTGGATACGAGCAGCCTGAGGACAATGCTGCTGACGCTGGTGGCGCGGCGCACTTTACCTAGCACGTTCGGTCACCGTGAAGTTAAAGCGCTTCCAGTCGGAGGCGAGATTCCAGTCGCGGTTGTTGACCGCGTCGATCTGGAACGGCTTGGGCATGAGCGCCACGTCGAGTTGCATGCGCACCGAAGCGATGTAGGTTTCGTCCGCGCTCACGTCGCTGCGGTCGAACACATGCCACGAGGTCACATGCTTGACGACGGCGAGCGCCTCGGCGAGCGTCGGAAAGCCGAGCTGCAGGCCGCCGGTCGAGACGCGGTATTCGCGCGTGAGCGGCTGGAACGACAGCCGGATGCTCTGCGACACGCTCACGGGCTTCTCGTCGAACCAGTACCAGCGCGCGCGAGAGAGTTCGAAATCGGTCGTGAAGTAGAGCGGAATGCCTTTGTTGACCGCGTCTTCCAGACTGCTGTTCAGGTCGAAGTCGAAACGGGCGTCGAGGTTCCAGCCGTTGCCGTCGGCCTGCAGCGACGCGCGCTGCACCGAAATCGACTCGGCGCGCGCCGGCGTCGCGGCGATAAAGCCGGCGACCAGCACGAACCAGAGCAGAGCCGCGAGCCGCAGCGGGAAGAAGCGTTTAATGATCACCGTTTCTGAAAGCGCGCGTAGAAGAATCCGTCGTGATCGGCGGTGCGGCGGGGAACGGCGGCGTTATCCGCATCGTTTCCGCTCGCGTCAGGCTGCGCCTTGTTGGCTGCGCTGGTGTCAGTCACCCCATCAGCCCCCCCGGACGGCGCATGCCCGGCCGTCGGCAACAGTTGCCCCGGCGCGTCCAATCGTACCGCATCCGGGTGACTGCTTTCAAACCAGCGCGCCGCGGCTTCGCCTTCCTCGGGGAAGATCGAGCAGGTCACGTAGAGCAGCTCGCCGCCCGGCTTCAGGAGCGGCCACAGCGCCGCGACGATGCGACGCTGCTCCCTGGCGAGCGCCGCGATGTCGCCCTGACGACGCAACCAGCGGATATCGGGGTGACGCCGGACGATGCCCGAGGCCGAACACGGCACGTCGGCCAGAATGCGGTCGAAGGGCTGGCCGTCGTACCAGGCGGCGGTCTCGCCCGCATCGCCGATCACGACTTGCGCGCGCCGCAGCGGATGCGCGGGATCGTCCTGGGCGAAACCGAGCCGCTCGATATTCTCGCCGATACGCGCAGCGCGTGCGGCGTCGCTTTCGAGCGCGATCAGTTCGATGTCGGCAAGTTCGAGCAGATGGCCGCTCTTGCCGCCAGGCGCCGCACAGGCGTCGAGCACGCGCATGCCGTCGCGCACGCCCAGGTGTTGCGCCGCGGCTTGCGCGCCCGCGTCCTGCACCGAAACGTCGCCCGCCATGAAACCCGGAATGCGATCGACCGGCATTGGGGCAGCAAGACGAACGGCATAGTCGCCGATCTGCGTGGCGTCGATGTTCGCCGCCTGAAGGCGCAAGAGGTAATCGGCTGCGGTCGTGCGGCGCGCGTTCACGCGCAGCGTGAGCGGGCCGTGGGTGTTGCCTGCGGCAAGAATCGACTGCCATTCGCACGGCCACGCGGCGCGCGTCGCATCGATCCACCATTGCGGATAGTTCCAGCGCGCGACCTCGTCGGCGCGCGCCGCGGCCAGCAATGCCTCGCGTTCGCGCAGAAAACCGCGCAGCACGGCGTTGACGAGCCCCTTCGCGAAAGCCACATCACGCCGCGCGCCCACCGAGCGAACCGCCTGGTCGACGACGGTGAACGGCGCGTAGGCAGCGTTCGCTTCGTCGTCGACGAGCAGCGCCAGCGCGCACGCCATCAGGTTCGCGACCGGCTGCGGCGGCGCCTTGCTCACGCGCTGCCGCAGCAGCCAGTCGACGAGGCCCAGACGCCGCATCGTCCGGTAGGCGATGTCCTGTACGGCCCCGCGCGCGAGCGTCGCCGAATCGGCGGGCAAGGCGGCGAACATGCTCGTGAGTGCCGCGGGCAGCGCCGCGCCCGCGCGCACCGCGCCGACGGCCTGCGCAGCCTGATCGAGCGCGAAGCCGAGCGAATCAGGTGCCAGATGCACGGCCTGACGGCCGGTCGCGGGGCCGGGCTTGTGTGCCTGAGCGCCAGGACGTTGGTTGCGGGACGGGGCGGCGGACCGCCGGGACGAGCTGGATGTCATGGAAAAACCGGAAGCGGGCCGCGAGAGACGCGCGGCACAAACGACGCATTGTAGCGTGGCGTGAGCGCTACGCCCGAGGACGCGGCCCGACATGGGCCGACCGCGCCTGAACGCGCGCTGCACGCCTGCGGCGTGCGAAAGGCAAAAAAAACGCCTCCAGAGAGGCGTTTTTCGGAGCAGCGGATTTCGGTCAGGTCTTGCCCGCCGCCATGTCCATCAATCTGCGGATGCGCTCCTCGGTGGGCGGGTGCGTCGAGAACAGGCTCGCGACGCCGCCGCCCGAGAGCGGATTCATGATCATCATCTGCGCGGTTGCGGGATGCTCCTCCGCCGCCGGGAACGGAACGCCCTGCGCGTAGCGATGGATCTTGTCGAGCGCGGACGCGAGCGCCTGCGGATCGCCCGATATTTGCGCGCCGCCACGGTCGGCCTCGAATTCGCGCGCACGCGAAATCGCCATCTGGATCAGCGCGCCCGCGACAGGTGCGAGGAGCGCCACGGCGATGCTCGCAACCGGATTCGCCGGGCGGCCGTTTTCGTCGCGGCCGCCGAAGAACATCGCAAAGTTCGCAAGCGCCGAAATCGCGCCGGCCATCGTGGCGGAAATCGTCGAGATGAGGATGTCGCGATGCTTCACGTGCGCGAGTTCGTGCGCCATCACGCCGCGCATCTCGCGCTCGGAGAGCACGCGCAGGATGCCGGTGGTCGCCGCGACCGCCGCATGCTCCGGATTGCGGCCTGTGGCAAATGCGTTCGGTGCGTTTTCGTTGATCAGGTAGACGCGCGGCATCGGCAGCCCGGCGCGCGTGGAAAGATCGCGAACCATGCGGTAGAACTGCGGCGCCGTGGTCTCGTCCACTTCCTGCGCGTTGTACATGCGCAGGACCATCTTGTCCGAAAACCAGTACGAGAAGAAGTTCATGCCGAGCGCCACGACGAACGCGAACATCATCCCTCGTTGACCGCCGACCATCCCGCCGATCGCGATAAAGAGGGCCGTAATCGCAGCCATCAACATCGCGGTTTTGACCCAGTTGAACATTGCTGTGCTCCTTCACCCAAAAGGGGAATCAAATCGTTTGGCGCGCGCCGCACACCGGCAGCGAACGCATTGTATGCGATTTGTAATTTATGGGCGGATGCGAAAAATTCAACGTTACCGGGAAGCGGTGGCGAGCTTCACGCCAAGTCCGACGAACGCCGAGCCGACCGTGCGGTCCAGCCACCGCTTCATGCCCGGCTTGCCGGAGAAGCGCCGCGTGACACTGCCGGCAACCCAGGCGACAAAGCTGTTCCAGACCGTGCTCATCAACACGAACACGACGCCAAGCGCAAGGAAGGCGAGCGCCTTGTGCGAGCTGGTTGCAGTCACGAACTGGGGGAAGAACGAAACGAAGAACAGCACCACCTTGGGGTTGAGGACGTTGGTCCAGAAACCCTGCAGAAAGAGCTGGCGCAACGGACGCGGCGCGCTCGCGCGTGGCGCGGCATCGGCTTCGACAGACGCGGGCGCTGCCTTCGTGAAAATCAGCCGCACACCGAGATAGACGAGATACACCGCGCCGACGAACTTGACGACGGTGAACGCCGTAGCCGACGCGGCAAGCAGCGCGGTCAGGCCGAACGCGCATGCAAGCGAGTGCACGCAGCACCCGGCGGAAATGCCGAGTGCCGAGACGAGCCCGGCGCTGCGGCCTTGCGCGACGCTGCGGCCGACGATGTAAGCGGTATCCGGGCCCGGCGTCACGTTGAGCAAAAAGACGGCGACGCAGAAAAAGCCAAAGTGGGTAATGCCGAACATGACGTCCTCGGGGAATACGAATCAGGCTGGACCGATTCTAACGCGCATCGGATCATGCGCGGCACCTGGCCGAATGGACGACTGGCGCGCCAGTGCTTCGTCGCTCAGACTGCAGGCGTGTTGGGCGTATCGGGTGTATCGGGCGTATCCGGCAATTTAAAACGCTGTCCCGCGACGAGCGGCATGCCCGCCAGAAATTCGCGCGCGGGAAGGCGCTTGCCACCCGGTTTCTGCAATTGCGTCACGCGCAGCGCGCCTTCGCCGCACGCCACCACCACGCCAGCGGGCGTGACATCGAGGATCTGGCCCGGCGCAGCGCCTGCGGGAACTCTGGCGCCATCGGCCGGTTCGGCGGCCCAGAGCTTCACCTGCGCACCGTCCAGCGTCGCGGCGCCGCCGGGAAACGGGTCGAACGCGCGGATCTGGCGCACGAGCGCGCCGGCGGGACGCCGCCAGTCGAGCGCGGCTTCCTGCTTACCGATCTTTTCGGCGTAATTCGCGCCCTCGGCCGGTTGCGGCGTGTTCGGTAAATTGCCGCTGCGCTCCAGTTCCACGAGCGCCTCGACGATCAGCTTCGCGCCCTGTTGCGCAAGCCGGTCGTGCAGGGTTGCGGTCGTGTCGGTAGGGGTAATCGGCGTGCGCGCCTCGGAGATCATCGGGCCGGTGTCGAGGCCCGCGTCCATCTGCATGAGCGTGATGCCGGTTTCAGCGTCGCCCGCTTCGATCGCGCGGTGGATCGGCGCGGCGCCGCGCCACCGCGGCAAGAGCGAGGCATGGATGTTGATGCAGCCGTGCGGCGCAATATCCAGCACTTCCTGCGGCAGGATCAGCCCGTACGCGGCGACCACCATGACGTCGTACGGCGTCGCGTGCAGCAGGTCCAGCGCGGCGGCGGCCTCTTCCGGATACTTGCCCGCGCGCCGCAGCGAAGTGGGCTGCGCAACCGCGAGGCCGTGATCCTGCGCGTAGCGCTTGACCGGGCTCGCCTGCAGCTTCATCCCGCGCCCGGCCGGGCGGTCGGGCTGGGTCAGCACGAGCGGCACCGCGAAGCCCGCTTCGTGGATCGCCGCGAGCGCCGCGGCGGCGAATTCCGGCGTGCCGGCAAAGATGACGCGAAGGGAGTGACTCATGTGCGCTCGAAGTCGGGCTGAGGGAGGAAGAAGGAGGAAAGAACGGCGCGGCGAGAATGCCTCACACGCGCCTCACATCGCAACTCACATCGCGCGCTCGAGCTTCTTCATCTTGTTCCGGATGCGCGTTTGCTTGAGCGGCGAGAGGTACTCGACGAACACGCGGCCCATCAGATGATCCATCTCGTGCTGGATGCACACGGCGAGCAGATCTTCGCAGTCCACTTCGTAGGTTTCGCCCTTCTCGTTTTGCGCACGCACGCGCACGCGTTCCGCGCGCTCGACTTCGTCGTAGATGCCCGGCACCGAGAGGCAGCCCTCTTCGTGGACCACCTGCTCCTTGCTCGACCAGATGATTTCGGGATTGATGAACACCCGCAGTTCATTGTGCGTTTCGGAGACGTCGATCACCACGACACGCTCGTGCACATCCACCTGCGTCGCCGCGAGACCGACGCCGGGTGCGGCGTACATCGTCTCCGCCATGTCGGCGACGAGCTTGCGGATGCGGTCGTCGAAGACCTCGACCCGCCTGGCAATCTTGTGCAGGCGCTTGTCCGGGTAATGAAGGATGTTCAGTAGAGCCATGGTTTTACGGAGTTTCTATGAGGGGCCGGGTTCTTGCGGCATCGCGCGGACTGGCCGTTCGGCCAGCTTGTCCGCGCGTTGCAGGACGCAGAGGATATACGGACAAAACGGCCGGATTCAACAGCCGCTGCCCACGCCACAGTCCGCAGGCCGCCGCACAGGCGCGCGACGCATCGAGGGACGCGCCGCACTGGATTTCGGATAGTGAAAATTTTATCACGCCAGGTTCCAACCCACCTGGCACCGGGGTTTTCTCCATGCTCGCACCCTTGCCGATCGGCGACGAGGAACGGTCCGCCTGGCTGCACCTTGCCACTGCGCGCGGCCTGAAACCCGCCGCGCTGCGCACGCTGCTCGCCGCCTTCGGGCTGCCGCAGAACGTGCTCGCCCAGCCGTTCGCGGCGCTTGCCGCCGCGGCGGGCAGCGAAGCCGCGCGCGCCGCGGTCGCTGCGCCCACGCCCGGCTTTGCGGACCAGTTCGAAACGCTGAACGCCTGGTGCGCAACGCCAGGAAACGCGCTGGTTACGCTCGCAGATCCCGCGTATCCGCCGCGGCTCCTCGCGATGCCGGACCCGCCGCCGCTGCTCTACGTACAAGGCCGGCTCGGCCTGCTGCACGCGCGCAGCATCGCCGTCGTCGGTAGCCGCAGCGCGACGCCGCAGGCACTCGAAGACGCCGCACGGTTTGCCCGCGCCTTCGCAACCGCGGGCGCCACGGTCGTCTCCGGGCTCGCGCTCGGCGTGGACGGCGCCGCGCACCGGGGCGCGCTCGACGAACGCGGCGGAACAGCCGCCGTTGTCGGCACCGGAGCCGATCTCGTCTACCCGCGCACGCATCGCGCGCTCGCCGCGCAAATCGCGCAGCGCGGCGCGATCCTTTCCGAGTGGCCGCTTGGCACGCCCGCGCGCTCGGCGAATTTTCCGCAGCGCAATCGCCTGATCGCGGCACTCGTGGAAGGCGTCGTGATCGTGGAAGCCGCCATGCGCTCCGGCTCGCTGATCACGGCACGGCTCGCCAATGAAATGGGACGCGATGTCTTCGCGCTGCCCGGTTCGATTCACGCACCGCTTGCGCGCGGCTGCCATCGGTTGATCAAGGAAGGCGCGCAACTCGTCGAGTCGCCCGAGGAAGTACTCGAAGCGCTTGGCATTCAGCTACCCGCGGCGCGTGCGGCACCCACCGTACCCGCTGCACCCGCTGCACCCGCACCGCGCAGCGTTGGCGAAAGCATCGCGCAACCGGTGCGTGCGGCCACGCACGAACTCCCGCCAAGCGACCACACACGATTGCCGGGCAACCCCGATCCCGAGGCGCGACGCGTGCTCGACGCGCTCGGCCATGCGCCCGCCACGCTTGAAATTCTCGCGGCGCGTACCGAACTGAGCGAAGCGACGTTGCAAGCCGCATTGCTACAGCTCGAACTTTCCGGTCAATTGAATTCGCTGCCTGGAGGATGGTTCGTCAGGGCGACACTTCGCTAGCGCCGGCATGTTACATTCGCGCCAAATGTACCGCCTCTATATATAAGAGAACGCAAGGAACGACCATGCCAGCGCTTGACCTCGACACCGATGCCGACCGGATCGCCGGCCGCGTCGCCGACCGCGATACGCTGTTCGTCGCGTGCCTGTGCGCCGACTGGTGCGGCACCTGTCGCGATTATCGGGCGACGTTCGATCGCATCGCCGACGCGCACCCGGACATCTGTTTCGCCTGGATCGATATCGAAACGCACGCCGACCGCTTTGACGACCTCGATGTGGAGAACTTCCCGACGATCCTGATCGAAGATGCCTCTGCAACGCGCTTTTTCGGCACCGTGCTGCCCCATGGCGCCGTGGTCGAGCGCATGCTCGCCGATCTCACGGCGCTGCCGGGCGTGACAGACGCGCCGAAGCTGCGTCCCGCGCTTGCCGAGGCGTGAAGCCGGGGCAGGACCCTCAGCAGGAGGACGAGCCGCAACCCGCCCGTTCGCACAATGACCTGATTCCGATAAGTCCCTCGCTTGCCCGCGGGCTCATCGCGCCATTATGATTGGGCGCCTTATGTGACAACTGCGGCGTCACCAGCAGTGTCAACAGCAGTGGCGATGGCGGCCAACGAGAAGATGCGAAAATCGCCGCCGCCGCACCTTGTGCTATAAAGCGGTCGTTACAGGACCGGCCCGAGAACCGACCCGCCAGGGCATCGGCCACAGGCGCACTAACCCGGATTCACCCACTTATAAAAGTCATGTCCAAAGCTCTGATCATCGCCGAGAAGCCGTCCGTCGCGAACGACATCGCACGCGCTTTGGGCGGGTTTACGAAGCATGACGAGTATTACGAGAACGACGATTTCGTCCTGTCCTCGGCGGTCGGCCATTTGCTGGAAATCGCCGCGCCGGAAGAATATGAAGTCAAGCGAGGCAAGTGGAGCTTCGCGCATCTACCCGTCATCCCGCCGCATTTCGACCTCAACCCGATCGCAAAAAGCGAAACGCGCCTGAAGGTGCTCACGAAGCTGATGAAGCGCAAGGACGTCGACCGCCTCATCAACGCATGCGACGCGGGGCGCGAGGGCGAGCTGATTTTCCGCCTGATCGCGCAGCACGCGAAAGCAAAGCAGCCGGTGCAACGGCTGTGGCTGCAGTCGATGACGGCCGGCTCGATCCGCGACGGCTTCGCGCGTCTGCGCAGCGACGAGGAAATGCAGCCGCTCGCCGATGCGGCCCGCTGCCGCTCGGAGGCGGACTGGCTCGTCGGCATCAACGGCACGCGGGCAATGACCGCGTTCAACAGCAAGGGCGGCGGGTTCTTCCTGACGACCGTCGGCCGCGTGCAGACGCCTACGTTGTCGATCGTCGTCGAACGTGAAGAGAAAATCCGCAACTTCGTGCCGCGCGACTATTGGGAAGTCCGTGCGCAGTTCGTCTGCGCGGGCGGCT